>CAVOQI010000009.1:0-92929 GCA_963698305.1 uncultured beta proteobacterium | reverse complement strand
TCCCACATCTCCTTGTCGCGCTGCGCCGTCCAGATGCGCGGATCGGGGTACGGGTGGCCTCGTCGTAGGCGCGCGTCACGTCGAACGGCAGGCAGTGATCGAAGATCACCCAGTGGCCGAACTTCGGGCTTGCAGCTGCTCGTAGGTTTCCTTGATAGACGGCGTGCAGATCCTTGCCCCGCGGCGCGCCGCGCTTGACCGACGCGAACATCTCGGTGATGAAGGCGCGCGTGCCGTCCAGACCCGCCGCCACTTCGGCCGGGGTCTGCAACGCCGCGCCGCGCCCCGGCACCAGCTTCTCCGGCTCGAGCGCCGCGATCGCGTCGAGCGTCGCCGGCCAGTCGGTCAGGTAGGCGTCGCCGGTGTAGGGCGTGGCGTCGTACTCCACCAGATCGCCGGAGAACAGGATCTTCTCCTGCGGCAGCCACACCACCGTGTCGCCCTTGGTGTGGCCGCGGCCCGAGCTGCATGATCTCCACCTGCAGCTTGCCCATCCACAGCGTCATGCGCTTCTCGAACACGATCGTCGGCCAGGTCAGGCCGGGCACCGACTCGACCGCGCGGAACAGGCGCGGAAAGCGCTCGATCTCGCTCTTCATGTCCTGCTCGCCGCGCTCGACGATCAGGTCGTAGGTGTCGCGGCTGGCGATGACGTGCTCGGGCTCGTAGCCGGATGCGCCGAGCACGCGCACCGCGTGGTAGTGCGACAGCACGACGTACTTGATCGGCTTGTCGGTGACCTCGCGGATGCGGCGGATCACGTCCTGCGCCATCACCGGCGTGGCCTGCGTGTCGATCACCATCACGGCGTCGTCGCCGATCACGATGCCGGTGTTGGGGTCGCCTTCGGCGGTGTAGGCGTAAGCGTGCTCGGACAGCTTGTCGAAGCTGATCTTCTTCTCCTCGAGGTCGGCCTGGGAGGCGAACTTCTTTTCCACGGTCATTCCTCTCGAATCACTGCAGGCAAGGATGTCGACGATTCTCCGCGCGGCGCAAGCGCGGTCATGCCATCCGCTCGATGCGCCACGACTGATAGCGCAGTCCCGCGACCGCGCCGCCGATGATCGCCGCCAGCGTGATGAAGCGAACCGAGCGCCAGCATCGAAACGCCGGACAGGCCCTGGCCGATCGTGCAGCCCATCGCGGTCACGCCACCGAATCCCATCAGCGCCCCGCCGACCAGATGGTTCGCCGTGTCCTCGGTGTCGCGGAATCCTTCCCAGCGAAAGCGACGGGACAGCAGCGCGCCAGCCGCGAGCCGACCAGCACGCCGACCACGGCGACGATGCCGAGCGTCACCACCTTGCTCGTGTCGCTGAAGAACATCAGGTAGTCGAGCGTCCAGGCCACCGGGCGCGACGAACGACAGCGCTTCCATCCGTCCCGAATTGGTGCGAAGGTACGCCTCCTCCAGCGTTTGCGGATGCTCCAGCCACATGGCCGAGGTGCCCCGAGACAAACCAGACCGCGACGATGACCGCGCCGACGCCGATGCCACCGAGCAGGACCTCGCCCGTGATGGCTGCCCGGTCGCGCAACACGAAGACGAGCAGCGCGACCGCGACCGCCGCGGCGACCGCGAGCCGAACCGCGCCCCAGCGAACCACCGGCACCGCCGAGCAGCGCCGGCAGGTCCTGCGTTGTCGCCAACTCGAATCTCACGGCCTCGAGCACGTTCACCCGCAGCACGCCGAGCACTCCACGCAGCGAGATGTAGGCGACGAGTCCGAGGACGCAGACGACAACGAGCCCCTTGAGGCTGCCGGCCCCGGCCCGCACCAGCGCCCTCGAGCCGCACCCACCGGCGAGCACCATGCCGAAGCCGAAGAGCAGCCCGCCGACCACGTAGGCGAGCGGCGGAAGCTTGGTCGTGTAGAAACTGGCAGCCGGTTCGATCAGCCCCGCCACCGCCAGTCCGTGCGTGCCCGACCACCGCCACCGCGATCGCCAGCGCCCACATCCGCATACGCGTCCAGTCGCCGAAGCCGACGATGTCGGCGACGCTGCCCATCATGCAGAAGTTGGAGCGATGGATGATCGCGCCGAAGACGATGCCGAGGGCGAACGCGGCCAGCACCACTTGCGTGGACAGCGCGGCGAACGTTGCTTCGGGGTTCACGAGACCTGCGAGGGCGGCCTGCGGGGAGGGGCGCGAGTTTACGCCGCTGCAGGTCGGCGGCTAGCGCGGCGGGTGCGCCTGCGGCGCGGGCTCTAACGCAACCTCCCCTATCCGGTCGACCCACCAACGTGGAGGGCCGCCACCGATGCGCCTCGTATACTGCGCGCAGCGCATCTCACCTACCCGCATCTCACCTACCTTAAGTGCCCGGTCAACCCTTTACCTGGACGGTCCGCGTTTACTACGAGGACACGGACACCGGCGGCGTCGTCTACTACGCCAACTACCTGAAGTTCTTCGAGCGCGCCCGCACCGAATGGTTGCGCGCGGCGGGTTTCGGGCAGCAGGCGCTGGCGGCGGAGCAGGGGTTGCAGTTCGTGGTCGCGCGCATCGAGTGCGACTACCTGCGGCCGGCGCGGCTCGACGACGTGATCGAGCTCGACGTGCGCGTGATCAAGGCGGGCCGGGTCTCGGTCGTGTTCGAGCAGACGGCGCGGCGCGGGGCGGACGTGCTGGCGACGGCGCTGGTGCGGGCCGGCTGCGTGGACACGAAGACGCTGGCGCCCAGCGCGATGCCGGCGCCGATGCAGGCGGCGATGAAAACGATGATGGCCTTCGACGAAAACTCACAATGAATCCCACCGGCGACCTCTCGATACTTTCGTTGATCACCAAGGCGACCATCGTCGTGCAGTTCGTGATGCTGCTGCTCGCGCTGCTGTCGATCGCTTCGTGGACGGCGATCTTCCAGAAGGGCTTCGCGATCAAGCGGACCAAGCGCGAGACCGAGGAGTTCGAGCGGCAGTTCTGGGGCGGCGCGGAGCTGCAGCAGCTCTACCAGCAGGCCTCGAATCCGCGCCGCAAGTCGGGCGTGCAGGAGCGCATCTTCGAAGCCGGGCATGAGCGAGTTCCTGAAGCTGCGTGGCCGCGGCGACGCCCAGGCCACGCTCGACGGCGCGCGGCGCGCCATGCGGGCGTCGTACCAGCGCGAGATGGACGGGCTGGAGGCGCGCCTGAACTTCCTGGCCTCCGTCGGTTCGGTCAGCCCGTACATCGGGCTGTTCGGCACGGTCTGGGGAATCATGCACGCGTTCACCGGTCTGTCGAACCTGCAGCAGGCCAACCTGGCGAGCGTGGCGCCGGGCATCGCCGAAGCGCTGGTGGCGACCGCCATCGGCCTGTTCGCCGCGATTCCGGCGGTGGTCGCCTACAACCGCTTCGCCAACGACATCGACCGCCTCGCCAACCGCTTCGAGAGCTTCATGGAGGAGTTCCTGAACATCCTGCAGCGCCACCGGGCGGCCTGATCGATGGCGCTCGTCGGTCGCCGCACGGGTCGCCGCCGCCGGATGATGGCGGACATCAACGTCGTGCCGTATGTCGACGTGATGCTGGTGCTCGTCGTCATCCTGATGGTGGCCGCGCCGTTCGTGAATCCCAGCGTCGTCGACCTGCCGTCCGTGGCCAGGGCGGGGCAGCAGAAGGACGACGCCCGGTCCGGGTGATCGTCCGCGGTCCGATGGCCGGATCTCGCTGCTCGACGCGGACGAAGCGCGAGCAGGCCATCGCCGCCGGCGAACTGGTGAGCGCGGTGCGCCAGCGCCAGCACGGCAAGCCCGCAGACGCCCGTCGTCATCGAAGGCGACAAGCAGGTGAGGTACGAGTCGGTCCTCAAGGTGATGAGCGAACTGCAGAGGGCAGGCATCGAGCGGGTCGGCCTCTCGGTGCGAGTCAGCCAGCGCTGAATGACCGCACCGGCGATCCCCGACCGACGAACGGCCGCACTGGCACGCCCCGGAGAAGGGGACCGGCCCGGCCTTCGCGCTGTCGCTGTTCGCGCACGCGCTGCTGTTCCTGTCGATCGCCTTCGTCGTCCGCTGGAAGACCGAACCGGTGGGCACGGTGAGCGCGGAGCTGTGGGGCGGGCTTTCCCGGCCGCCGGCGCCCGCGCCGGCGCCGGCGCCGGTGCCGGTGCCTGTGCCGGCGCCGATCGTCGAACCGCCGCCGCCTCCGCCGCCGAAGGTCGAGCCAGCCGGAGCCCGAGCCCGAGCGCAAGGCCGACATCGTGCTCGAGCAGAAGAAGAAACCCGAACCGCCGAAGAAGGTCGAGCCGCCGAAGAAAATCGAGCCGCCGAAGCCTGATCCGAAGAAGATCGAAGCGCAGAAGCGCGAAGCGGCCAAGGCGGAGGCGGCGAAAGCCGAGGCCGCGAAGGCGGCCGCCGCGAAGGCCGAGGCGGCGCAGGCGCGCGCGCGAAGGCGCGAGCAGGAACTGCAGCGCATCGCCGCGGCCGCGGGCCCTGCGGGCAGCAGCCGGCCGGCGCGACCGGGATCTCGGGCGGCCCGGCCGGCGGCGGTCTTTCCCCGGGCTTTGAAGGCCAGGTGGTGGGCTGCATCCGGCCCCACATCGTCTTCAACGTGCCCGACGGCGTGAAGCCGAAGCAGCACGTGGCCGAGTTCGAAGTCCAGTTGCTGCCCACCGGCGAGCAGGCGACGGTGCCGAAATTGCTCAAGGCGAGCGGACTGGCGGCCTATGACCAGGCGGTCGAGCGCGCCATCCGCCGCTGCGATCCCTTCCCGCGACCGCGCGAAGGCGCGATGCCGCGCTCCCTGCGGCTGACGTTCGACCCGGTGGACACGCGCTGAACCCGATCGGCGACTACGTTGTAACCCCATCATCCGACCTCGCGCGTTTAAGGGAACGCTGAGGGAAAATCGCGCTTTTGCGCTGTCTATACTCGACCCCCGATGACGGATATACAAATCGATCGACCGTCTGCGGCGCGCCGTTCCGTGTGCGCCGCGCTCGTCTCCCTCCCCGCCGTGTCCCTCGCGCAATTGCGCGTGGAGATCACGGGCGTCGGCAGCCAGCAGTTTCCGATCGCGATCGCGCCGTTCGCGCGCGACGGCCAGGTTCCGCTGGAGATCGAGTCAGGTCGTGCGCGCCGACCTCGCGCGCAGCGGCCTGTTCCGCATCGTCGAGGCCGGGACGCAGCCGATTCCCGAGAACGCCGCGGTCGCGTTCGCCGACTGGAAGTCGCGCGGCGCCGATGCGCTGGCGATCGGCAGCGTGCAGCCGGCTGGCCGACGGCCGCTTCGACGTGCGCTATCGGCTGTACGACACGGTCAAGCAGAGCCAGCTCGACGGCCTGTCCTATCGTGAGCCCGGCGTCGGACCTGCGCCTGACCGGCGCACCGCATCGCCGACCGCATCTACGAGAAGATCACCGGCGAACGCGGCGTCTTCGCGACCCGCATCGCGTACGTGGTGCAGACCTCGCGCACCTCCTGGGAACTGCACATCGCCGACGCCGACGGCGCCAATCCGCAGGCGGCGCTGCGCTCCCGCGAACCGATCATCTCGCCCGCGTGGTCGCCGGACGGCACGCGGCTGGCCTATGTGTCGTTCGAAACGGGCAAGCCGGTCGTCTACGTGCACACCGTGATGACCGGCCAGCGGCGCGCGGTCGCCAACTTCCGCGGATCCAACAGCGCGCCGGCATGGTCGCCGGACGGCAAGACGCTCGCGGTGACGCTGACGCGCGAAGGCAACTCGCAGGTGTTCCTGATGAACGCCGACGGCGGCAACGTGCGCCGGCTGACGAGCTCGTCCGGCATCGACACCGAGCCGGTCTACAGCCCGGACGGCAAGTCGATCTACTTCACGTCCGATCGCGGCGGCGGCCCGCAGATCTATCGCATGCCGGCCAGCGGCGGCGCCGCGCAGCGCGTCACGTTCAACGGCGACTACAACATCAGCCCGCGGCTCAGCCCGGACGGCAGGCTGCTCGCGTACGTCGGCCGCCGCGGCGGGCAGTTCAAGGTGATGGTGCTCGACCTCGCCAGCGGGCAGGAGACGCCCGTCACCGACACCGTGCGGGATGAATCACCGAGTTTCGCCCCCAACGGCCGCATGCTGCTCTATGCGACCGAAGTCAACGGCCGCGGCATCCTGGCGTCGGCCTCGGTCGATGGGCGCGTTCGCACGCGGCTGTCGGGTCCGAGCGGCGACATCCGGGAGCCGACCTGGGGCCCGTTCATCAAGTAGTTCAGGAAAGCAGGAGGATCACATGACCGTTCAACGTTTCATTCGCGCCGCCATGGCGGGCACCGTCTTCGCGTTCGCTCTCGCGGGTTGCTCCTCCGTGAACCTGGACGAGCAGAAGCCCGCGCCGATCGTCGACGCGTCGACCGACGGCAAGCCGACGACGGGCACGGACCCGCGCGGCGTCGCGCCGGTGGATGCGCAGTCGTCGCGCGGCCTCGACCCGTTCAACGACCCGGCGAGCCCGCTCTACAAGAAGAGCGTGTTCTTCGACTTCGACAGCTTCGTGGTCAAGAGCGAGTTCCAGTCGGTCGTCGAGGCGCACGGCAAGTACCTGGCGTCGACCAAGAACCGCCGCATCGTCGTCGAGGGCAACACGGACGAACGCGGCGGGCGTGAGTACAACCTGGCGCTGGGCCAGAAACGCGCCGAAGCGGTCAAGCAGCGCCTGATGCTGCTCGGCGCCTCCGACGCGCAGATCGAGACCGTCAGCTTCGGCAAGGAGAAGCCGAAGGCGGTGGGCTCGAACGAGGAAGCGTGGGCGCAGAACCGGCGCGCCGACATCGTGTACAAGTAGCGGCGCTGCTCGTGTACGCGACCCTTCGGCTCGCACGTGCACTCGCAGCGACTAGTTTGAAGGTCGGGCTTCGGAGCGGCCGGGCGCCCGACCCTTCATAAGGGCAACGCAGAGGCGACCGTCATGCGGTCGCCTCGTCGCATTTGGAGATAGCCATGCGTTTTCGACCACTTTGCGCCGGCGCTGGCGTTGCTGATCGTGCTGCCTGCCCACGCCCAGCTCTTCGGGGGCGACGACGAGGCCCGCAAGGCGATCCTGCAGTTGCGCGGGCAGATCTCGGTGCTGCAGCAGCGCGAAACCGAGATCACGGCGCAGCTCGATCGCCTCGAATCGCGCGCAGCGCAACCAGCTCGAACTCGTGAACCAGCTCGAGACGCTGCGGCAGGACAACGCGCGGCTGCGCGGGCAGCTCGAGACGCTGACCAACGAAGTGGCGACGCTGCAGAAGCGCAATCGCGACCTGTACACCGACCTCGACGCGCGGCTGAAGAAGATGGAGCCGCAGAGCATGACCGTCGACGGCCGGACGGCGGCGATCGACCGCGCCGAACTCGCGGCGTACGAGACCCCGCTGGCGCAGTTCCGCGCCGGCGACTTCAAGGGCTCGCTGCCGGGCTTCCAGCAGTTCGTCGGGCGGTATCCGTCCTCGGCCTACGCGCCGGCCGCGCAGTACTGGATCGGCAGCGCGCACTACGCGCTCAAGGACTACAAGTCCGCCATCGCCGCGCACCGCACGCTGATCGACCGCTACGCCGACTCTCCGCGCGTTCCGGACGCGCTGCTGTCGATGGCCGAGAGCCAGGTGCAGCTCGGCGACCGCAAGTCGGCGAACGCGACCCTCTCCCGGATCATCAAGGAGTTTCCGGAGACGGAGGCGGCGAAGATCGCGCGGGAGCGGTTGCCTTCTACGCGATAGGCGGGCGCGCCGAGGCTTCTTGGCGCCTGCGACAAAGAACACCTCCCCCTTACAATCGCCGCCTTTCGCCGGACCACCCAAAGACGGTTCCGGCCGCCCGCCCCCGCACCGAGGGTCGGCAAGAGGGATGCAATGCGTACAGGGTTCGGAAGTTGGTGGGTCGGCGTGATCAGCGCCCTGCTGCTGGCACTCGCCGGCTGCGACCGCATCACCAACAGCCCGCACGCCGCCGGCGACGAGAAGACCAACACGTTCTTCACGGCGTTCCAGGAGCGGTCGCCGAAGTACCTCGATCCGACCGCGTCGTACGCGATCGACGAGACGCCGTACACGTACTCGGTCTACGAGCCGCTCTACCGCTTCCATTACCTGAAGCGGCCGTATGAAGTCGTGCCGCGCGCCGCGACCGCCGTCGTCGAGCCGCGCTACTACGACAAGGACGGGCGCGAGCTCCCCGCCGACACGCCGGGCGACCGGATCGCGGAGTCGGTCTACGACATCCCGATCCGCAAGGGAATCCGGTTCGCGCCGCACCCGGCGTTCGCGCAGGGACGCCAGCGGCAACTACCTGTACCACGCGCTGACGCGCGAGCAGGCGGCCGACAAGCGCACCCCCCTCGACTTCGAGCACACGGGCACGCGCGAGCTGACCGCGCACGACTACGTGTACGCGTTCAAGCGCCTGGCCACCACGCGCATCAAGTCGCCGTCGTTCTCGACCTTCGCCGACCACGTGGTCGGGCTGAAGGAGTACGGCGACAAGGTGGCCGAGTTCGACAAGCAGTTGCGCGCCGGGCTCGATCCGACCAGCCGCGACCTGCCCTTCCTCGACTTCCGGCAACTCGACCTGACCGGCGTGCAGGCGCTCGACGACCACACGCTGCGCGTGCGGCTCAACGGCAAGTACCCGCAGTTCAAGTACTGGCTGACGATGGTGTTCACCGCCCCGATTCCGTGGGAAGCCGACAAGTTCTACGCGCAGCCGGGATTCGCCGAGAAGAACCTGTCGCTCAACTACTGGCCGGTCGGCACCGGGCCGTACATGCTGACCGAGTACGAGGAGAACCGGCGCCACGTCCTCGATGCGCAATCCGAACTTCGCCGGCGAGACGTATCCGTGCGAGGGCGAGCCCGCCGACCAGGCGCCGGGCTGCTCGACGACTGCGGCAAGCCGCTGCCCTTCATCGATCGCATCGTCTTCTCCATCGAGAAGGAGCGGATCCCGCTCAAGGCGAAGTTCATGCAGGGCTACTACGACAACCCGGAGATCTTCCGTTTCGACTGGCTGCAGGACCTCGAGTACGACGTCAGGAATTCGGAGCGAGGTCGCGCGGCTGTTCCGCGAACGCGGCATCCAGCTGCCGCGCACGCTCGAGATCTCCAACTGGTACGTCGGCTTCAACTGGCTCGATCCGGTGGTCGGCAAGGGCAGCACGCCGGCGGAGCAGGAGCGCAACCGCAAGCTGCGCCAGGCGCTGTCGATCGCCGTCGACTGGGAAGAGTTCGTCCGCGTGTTCGAGAGCAAGGCGGCGGGAGAGCCGGCGATGGGGCCGGTGCCGCCCGGCGTGTTCGGCTTTCGGCCGGGCAGCGTCAACCCGATCGTCTACGACGCGGTCGACGGCAAGCCGAGGCGCAAGTCGATCGACGAAGCGAAGCGGTTGCTGGCCGAGGCCGGCTACCCGGACGGGCGCGATGCGAAGACGGGCAAGCCGCTCGTCCTCAACTACGACTACCAGCGCACGCTGACGCCGGAACTGAAGGCGGAAGTCGAATGGATGGTGCGCCAGTTCGCCAAGATCGGCGTGCAGCTCGAGATCCGCGCGACCGACTTCAACCGCTTCCAGGAGAAGGCCGAGAAGGGATCGCTGCAGATCTTCTGGTGGGGCTGGTTCGCCGACTACCCGGACGCGGAGAACTTCCTGTTCCTGCTGTACGGCCCGAACTCGAAGGCGCTCACCGGCGGCAACGGCGAGAACGCCGCGAACTACAGCAATCCCGAGTTCGACCGGCTCTTCGACGAACTGAAGTACCTCGACGACGGCGAGCGCAAGCAGCAGGTGATGGACCGGATGATCGCCATCACGCAGCACGACGCGCCGTGGACCTTCGGCTACAACCCGTATGCGGGCTCGGTGCATCACCAGTGGGTCGGCAACGCCAAGCCCGGGCCGCTGGTGAACGACCGCCTGATGTTCATGAAGGTCGATCCGGCGCTGCGCGCGGCGAGGATCGCGGAGTGGAACCGGCCCATCTGGTGGCCGGTCGCGCTGATCGTGCTCGCGCTGGTCGTCGCGGTCGTGCCCGCGTTCCGCGCGTGGAAGCGCCGCGAGCGCGAGACGGCCGGGCGGCGCGTGGCCACGGCGGAGTCGCGCTGACGTGCTGGCCTACATCGCGCGCCGCTGCCTGTATGCCGTGCTGATCCTGATCGGCGTGAACCTGCTGACGTTCACGCTGTTCTTCGCCGTCAACTCGCCCGGACAACATCGCGCGGCTGAACATCGGCGCCAAGCGCGTGACGGCCGACGCGATCGAGAAGTGGAAGGCCGAGCGCGGCTACGACAAGCCGCTGTGGTTCAACGCGGCCGAGGACGGCCGGCGCAGGATCACCAACACGATCTTCCACGACCGCTCGCTGCGCCTGTTCACGCTCGACTTCGGCTCGAGCGACAGCGGACGCGACATCCGGCACGAGGTCGGCACCCGCATCCAGGCCAGCCTGGCGCTCGCGGGGCCGATGCTGCTGCTGACGGTGTTCGTCAGCATCGCCTTCTCGCTGCTGCTGGTGTTCTTCCGCGCCACCTACCTCGACTTCTGGGGCACGGTGCTGTGCGTGGTGATGATGTCGATCTCCAGCCTCTTCTACATCATCATGGCCCAGTGGCTCTTCGGCAAGACGCTGCGGCTGGCGCCGCTGTCCGGCTTCGTGCCGGGGCTCGATCTCGTCAAGTTCCTCGCGCTGCCGCTGATCGTCGGCATCGTGTTCCAGCTCGGCTCCGAGGCGCGGCTGTTCCGCGCGATGCTGCTGGAGGAGACGAACAAGGACTACGTGCGCACCGCGCGCGCCAAGGGGCTGTCCGAGGCGGTCGTGCTGTTCCGCCACGTGCTGCGCAACGCCTGGCTGCCGGTCCTGACGCACATCGGCGCGCTGCTCCCGTATGCCTTTCTCGGTTCGATCGTGTTCGAGTCGTTCTTCGGCATTCCGGGACTGGGCACGTACGTCATCGAAGCCATCGGCGGGCAGGACTTCGCGATCGTGCACACGATGGTGTTCCTCGGGTCGCTGCTGTACATCCTGGCCTACCTGCTGACGGACATCGCCTACACGTTCGTCGACCCGCGCGTGCGGCTCACCTGACGGCTGCCCGACGATGCCGAAGTTCGTCTTCCTCTGGACCGATCTCGTGCTGTGGCTGGTGGTGCTCGGCGCGGTCGTCTACGCGGCGCGGGTGCGCCACGACCGCCACCTGCTGGCCACGTGGCGCCACGTGGCGCGCGATGCGTCGGCGATGTCGGCCGCCGTGGTCCTCGGCGTGTTCATCGTCATCGCCCTGCTCGATTCCGTGCATTTCCGCCCGCGCCTGCCGGCCGCGCAAGGCGCCGCGCCCGACGCGTCCGTCGCCTACGCGACCCGCACGGTGTCGGTCCTCGACACGCTGCTCGCCCACGCCATCGATGCCCGCGAGAAGACGTATTCGGTGCCGCTCGCGTACTGGTCATTCCAGCGCGAGGCGCAGGTCGTCGACGGGGTCGAAGTACGCAGCTTCCCGCGACTGGTCTTTGGCGGCGCGCATCTGGCCGACCCGGAACGTGAGTGGATCCCCGATCTCGTCCGCCGCTCGGCCACCGGCCTGATCGTCGGACTGCTGGCCGGCCTCGGCCTCGTCGCCGGCATCGCCGCGCTGCGCGGCCGTCGCCACGGCGGCTTCGTCGCCTCGGCGCGCGACATCGTGCGCGGCCGCACCGACCTGCCCTGGCGTCCGATGTTCGTCACCGTGCTCCTGATGGCCATGGCGATCGGCTGGATCGCCGCGCTGTGGCCGTGGTACCACCCGTTCGGCACCGACCGCACCGGCAACGACGTGCTGTACCAGGCGCTGAAGAGCATCCGCACCGCGGTGGTGATCGGCTCGCTCGCGACCATCGCCACGCTGCCGCTCGCGATCGCGCTCGGCATCCTCGCCGGCTACTTCAAGGGCTGGGTCGACGACCTGATCCAGTACTTCTACACCGTCCTGTCGTCGATCCCGCCGATCCTGCTGGTCGCGGCCTTCGTGCTGCTGGTGAACGTCTACATCGACCAGAACGCCGATGCATTCGAGACGGGCGTCGAACGCGCCGAGTTCCGGCTGTTCCTGCTGACGCTGATTCTCGGCGTGACCGGCTGGGCGACGCTGTGCCGGTTGCTGCGCGCCGAGACGCTCAAGATCGCCGAACTGGAATACGTGCAGGCGGCGCATGCCTTCGGCGTCAGCCACTGGCGCGTCATGCGGCGTCACATCCTGCCGAACGTGATGCACCTGGTGCTGATCGTGGCCGTGCTCGACTTCTCGGCGCTCGTGCTCTACGAAGCCGTGCTGTCGTACGTCGGCGTGGGGGTCGACCCCAACTCGGCGTCGTTCGGCTCGATGATCAACCTCGCCCGCAGCGAGATGTCGCGCGACCCCGCGGTGTGGTGGAACCTCGCGACGGCGTTCACCTTCATGCTCGCGCTGGTGCTGTCCGCCAACCTGGTGGCCGACGCCGTCCGCGAAGCCTTCGATCCGCGCGCCCGCGCGTTTCGTCCGCGCCGATTCCGGCTCAAGGAAGCGACGTGAACGCGCCGCTGCTGAGGATCGAGGATCTGCAGACGGTGCTGGACACCGACAGCGGACTGGTGCTGCGCGGTCGATGCCCTGTCGCTGACGATCGAACGCGGCGAGACGTTCGCGCTGGTCGGCGAGTCGGGCTGCGGCAAGTCGATGACCGCATTGTCGATCCTGCGCCTGCTGCCCGAAAGCGGTCGCGTCGCCAAGGGGCGCATCGACCTGGCGGGCACCGACGTCACGCAGTTGCCCGAAGCGCGCATGCGCGACGTGCGCGGCCGCCGCATCGGCATGATCTTCCAGGAGCCGGCCACCAGCCTGAATCCGGTGCTGCCGGTCGGGGCGCAGATCGTCGAAGTGATCGAGCGCCACACGCCGCTGAAAGGCGCCGACGCGCGCGCCCGGGCGCTCGACTGGCTGAAGCGGGTGCGACTGCCCGACGCCGAGCGGCGCTTCGACAGCTATCCCTTCCAGCTCTCGGGCGGGCAGAAGCAGCGCGTGATGATCGCGATCGCGCTGGCCGCCGAGCCCGACGTCCTGATTGCCGACGAGCCCACCACGGCGCTCGACGTCACGGTGCAGAAGCAGATCCTCGACCTGCTGCTCGACCTGCAGCGGGCGAACGGCATGGCGATGCTGCTGATCACGCACGACCTCGGCATCGTCGCGCAGGTCGCGCACCGGATCGCGCTGATGTACGCCGGCCAGATCGTCGAAGTGGCCGAGACGGCCGAGTTCTTCGCCCGCCCGCTCCATCCGTACGCCCGCATGCTGCTCGACGCCTTGCCGGACACCGCCAAACGCGGGCAAGCGCTGGCAGCGATCGGCGGGACGGTGCCGCCGCTCGATCAGGCCTTCCAGCGCTGCCGCTTCTCCGACCGTTGCCCTGCCGTGCGGCCTGACTGCATGGCGGACGCGCCACCGCTGGACCTGCCGGTCGATGGCCATGCCGTCCGCTGCGTGCTGTACCGCCGCGGCCTGACCCGGGTCGAGTTGCCGACGCGACCGGCAACCGCGCCCGGCCCAGAACGGGCGCCAACCACTCCCGGTCACGCTCCACTGCTCGAAGTGCGCGACTACCGCGTGTACTTCCCGATCCGTCGCGGCCTGCTGAAGCGGACGGTCGGGTACGTGCAGGCGGTCGACGGCATCTCCTTTTCCCTGCAGGCGGGCCGCACCCTCGCGCTGGTGGGCGAATCGGGCTGCGGCAAGACGACCACGGGCAAGGCCCTGCTGCAACTGCTGCGGGACGTGGCGGAAGTGGGCGGCGAAGCCCGCCTCGACGGCCAGCCGCTCGCCGGTCTGCAAGGCGAGGCGCTGCTTTCGGCACGTCGCACCATGCAGATCATCTTCCAGGACCCCTTCGCGTCCCTCAATCCGCGCATGCGCGTGTCGGAGATCCTGGCCGAGGGCCTGCAGTCGCTTCGACCGGAAGTGAGCGCAGACGAGCGGGACGACCGGATCCGGGCGCTGCTCGGCAAGGTCGGGCTGCGGGACGATGCGATCGACCGCTATCCGCACGAGTTCTCGGGCGGGCAGCGGCAGCGGCTCGCGATCGCGCGGGCGCTGGCGGTCGAGCCGCGGCTGATCGTCTGCGACGAGCCGACCTCGGCCCTCGACGTCTCGGTCCAGGCGCAGATCCTCAACCTGCTCCGGCAGCTCCAGGACGAGCTGGGGGTGGCATACCTGTTCATCACCCATAACTTCGGCGCCGTGCAGTACATGGCGCACGACATCGCGGTCATGAAGGACGGCCGGATCGTGGAGGCGGGCCCGGCGGAACACGTCCTGTCCGATCCCTCGCGAGCCGTACACGCGGGCGTTGCTGGCCGCCGTTCCGAAGATTCGATAGCGCGGCGCGTTGCCTCGCCCGCAGGCGGGCAATGGAAGGGACGCCATCGCCGCCGGCTGCACGAACTCCCTCTTGACGGATTGGTGCAGCGCAGCCCCGCTTCTGGCGCGCAATTCCGACTGTCCAAAATTTGCAACAGGCTAGACCGGCCGGTCTCCCAAATGTTGCCAATGCATGACGCGATGTCGAGAATCGATCCGCTTGTCCGGGGCGCGATTCCGCTTGGAAAGACGCCCCGGGCTGCAGATTCCGGCCCAAGTCCACGATCTGGCGCGGGCCTCGAACGAACATCCTTTGGGGGGGCGTTTTAATGAAGCTACGAATCAGTCCCATGGCGCGGGGCCTTGCTCTCGCGTTCGGCGGGTTGGCTGCGGCACTGCCTGCTTCGCAGGTGCTTGCGCAGCAGCAACAGCAGTTGGAACGAGTCGAGATCACGGGTTCGCGCATCCGCCGCGTCGATGCCGAAACCGCGGCACCGGTGCAGACCATCACCCGCGAAGACATCGAGCGGACCGGCAAGACATCCATTCAGGAAATCCTGCGCACGGTCACCGCGGACAGCAACGGCACGATTCCGACGTCGTTCACCAACGGCTTCGCCTCGGGTTCTGCCGCCGTGTCGCTGCGCGGCCTGGGCGTCAACTCGACGCTGGTCCTGGTCAACGGTCGCCGCATGTCGACCTACGGCCTGGCCGATGACGGCACGCGCAACTTCGTCGACCTCAACTCCCTGCCCCTCGAGGCGGTCGACCGGATCGAGATCCTGAAGGACGGCGCGTCGGCCATCTACGGCGCGGACGCGGTCGGCGGCGTGGTCAACGTGATCCTGCGCCGGAACTACACCGGCGCATCGATCGGCGGCCTCGTACGGCCAGACCGGCGACGGCGACGGCAAAGACATTCGCGCCTATCGGTTCCTACGGCTTCGGCAACCTCGACACCGACAAGTACAACGTCTTCTTCACGCTCGAGGCGTCGAAGACGAACAACATCTAAGTCGACGGACCGTGGCTTCCTCGGTGAACTCGACTTCCGTTCCCGCGGTTACTACGACACGACGAACGGAGCGAACCGTCCGTACTTCAGCCTCGGACCGACCGGCCAACTCGCCGCACGCCGTCATTCGCAACCCGGTCGGCAATGTGCGGACCAACCTGATTCCGTGCGATGCGAGCCTGATCGACCCGTCGACCGGCCTGTGCCGCTACAACGCGCGGGAAGAGCAGGAGATCCAGCCCGAGACCGACCGCTTGAACCTCTACGGTCGCGGCACGATGCAGTTCTCGCCGACCCTGACCGGTTATGCGGAACTCGGCTACTTCAACACGAAGACGAAGTCGCAGGGCACGTTCGGCGCGAACAACGACGGCGGCGTGTACGTACCGGGCGATCCGTTCAATCCGCTCCTCGTGCACGGCCCGATGAACCTGCCGGCCAGCCATCCGGACAACCCGTTCGGCGTCGATCGGGCCCTGTTCTATGTTCCGGCCGAGCTGGGTGGGCGTGACCAGGAGACCAACAACACCGTCTTCCGCGGCCTGATCGGACTCTCGGGTTCCAACTACGGATGGGACTGGGATACCGGCCTGCTCTACGTCAAGAGCACGCTGGAGAACGACAACTTCGGTTTCATCATCTACAACGAGATGCAGGCGGCCCTGAACAACGGGACCTATCGCATCACGCGTCCGAGCCTGACCTCGCCGAGCCCGACCGACCCGGCCGTGCTGGCCCGGGTTTCGCCGACGCTGAGCAGCGAGCCGACCAGTTCGGTCACCTCGCTCGACTTCAAGGCGTCGCGCGAACTGATGACCCTGGCCGGCGGTCCGCTCGGTCTGGCGCTCGGCGCCGAGATCCGCCGCGAGGAAGCGGAAGATCCTGGCGTCCCGGGCACCGAGACCGGCTCGATCGTCGGCCTCGGCTACTCGAAGTTCGCCATGAACCGCGACATCTACGCGGTGTACGGCGAGGTCGTCGCCCCCGTCACGAAGTGGCTGGAACTGAACGCCGCTCTGCGCTGGGACGACTACTCCGACTTCGGCAGCACCGTGAACCCGAAGATCGGCTTCAAGGCGCGGCCGAACGACATGTTCGCGATCCGCGGCACGTACTCCGAGGCGTTCCGCGCGCCCGGAGCGGCCGAGGTCGGTGGCTCGAGCTTCGGCTTCACGAGCTACGGCATCCTGTCGCAGGGCAATCCGGACATCCAGCCCGAAGAGGCCAAGAGCTACACGATCGGCGTCGTCTTCGAGCCGTGGGCCGGCACCAGCTTCACGCTGGACTACTGGAAGATCGATCGCGAGAACGAGATCGTCCAGGCCGATCCGAACACGATCATCGGCAACTCGCCGACGACCGGTGTGCCGCTCTCGAGAATCAACGGCGCGCTGCCCGGCACGTTCATCTACTACGACGTCGGACGGCAACATCGGAACGGTGACCGGCTTCTACCAGAACGCGGCGCAGACGAAGACGGACGGTTTCGACTTCTCGGCGCAGCACCGCATGAGCCTGCAGGACTACGGCCGGCTGTCGGGCCAGGTGTTCTGGACGCACGTGAACTCGCTCGAGCGCACCGACGCATTCGGCAACACGTTCGAATACGCCGGCACGCACGGCCCGCTGGTGCAGAGCTCGGGCACGGGCGCACCGAAGGACCGCGCGACCGCAACGCTGACGTGGGACCGTGGGCCGTATGCGTTGACGCTGGCCATCAACTACACGAGCTCGATCACGATGGTCGACCATGAGGGCGAGCTGTCGGAAACCGACGGCACGACGGTGCACAACAGCAACACCGGCGTGGACTATCCGGACAACGGCAGCGGCAATCTGGGTTGCGGCGTCTTCACCGCTCAAGGCGACGTGTGGAACGGCAACTGCAAACTGGGTTCGTTCACGACGTTCGACCTGTTCGCCAAGTGGTCGCCGACGAAGAACTGGGACATCAACTTCTCGGTCCAGAACCTCTTCGGCAAGGAAGCGCGAGTTCGATCCGTACCTCGTTCTCACGTACGGCATCAACTACAACCAGGCCTATCACCAGGCCGGCGCGGTGGGCCGCTTCTACACGCTCGGCGCGCGCTACCGCTTCTGATCGGAAGGTCGCTTCAAATCAAAGCCCGCCGCAAGGCGGGCTTTTTTTCGTCCTTCGCGCGGCGCACTGGCCTTCCGCAGCGACCCTAGGCGCGTACGGTCGACCAAAGCAAAAGGGGCCCGCAGGCCCCTTTTGTCATCGGAGTTCAGGACTCAGGTGTTGCCGTTGACCCGCATCCAGAGCCGCGCCAGGTCGGCCGCGCCGTCCGTGCCGACCACGGCCTTGAACGCCTGGGCGGCCTTGGGCTTCTGTCCGGCGCGCAGAAACGCGATGCCCAGATGCAGGTTCGCCTCATCGAGGCGGCCCTTGCCCTTGCCCGGGTTCTGCTGCAGCAGCGCCACGCCCTGCTGGATCAGCGCGATGGCCTTGTCGTGCTGGCCCAGCCCGGAGTAGCCCATGCCGATGCGGACCAGCGCCTCGCCGTCCTTCTGCTCGCGGGCCTCGGCTTCGGCCGTGGCGAGCTGCTGCGGGGCCTCCGCGACGCGCTGGGTCGCGAGCGCGAGCAGCCGCTTCTGCCGCTCGGCGTCGTTGCCCTTGCCGAGCAGGCCCGCGGCGAAGCCGTCGTCGAGGATCTTCTTCGCCTCGGCCGCCTGGCGTTCCTGCAGCGCGAGCTGCGCCATCTCGAACACGTCGTTGCCCGAGTCCAGCGTCTTGGTCGCGCGACGCAGGCGGTACATGTCGAGCGCCAGCCGGTTGTTGTAGCCGGGCTTGGACTCGATCCGGCGCAGCAGGTCGTTCCAGTATTCCTTCTTGGGGTAGTACGCGACCAGCCGCTCCAGCGACGCTGATGTACGCCTGGCGGTCGGCGCCCTTCGACGCCATGTTGGCGAGCAGCTGCAGGCGGTCTTCCGGCGGCGCCTGGCCGGCCTTCTCGGCCGCCTGCACGTCGGCGAGAGCCTCGCGCTGCGCCGCCGCGGTGTCACCCGCCAGGTAGTACGACTGGATCATCAGCCCGCGCATCGTCTTGTCGCCCGGATTCGCGGCCGCGGCCTTCTGCGCCCAGACAGCGGCGTTGGTGTAGTCCTTGTCGCGGTAGTAGAGCGACGCGAGGCCGGCGGCGTAGCGGCCCTGGTCCGCGGCCGGCAGCTTGCCGGAGCTGATCAGCGCCTGCGTCGACTTGGACGCCGTGGCGAGATCGCCCGCCTGCATGGCCGCCGACGCGCGCATCTGCTCCAGCAGGAAGTTCTCGTGCGCGGTGCGGTTCGGCACGGCCTCGACTTCCTTCAGCTTGGCCAGCGCCTCCTTGAATTTCTGGCCCTTGATGAGGTCGCGCGCCGCCTGCAGCGGCCGGCCGACCTCGGCGCGCACCTGCTCCTGCGCCTGGGCCGCGGACCAGCGAACCTCGCCCTGCGGAGTCACCTGGGCGCCGAACGCCGCGGCGACGGCCACCGCGATCGCGGTCAGCCGCACGGTCCTGCCGAACCCAGCCATGGAATGCGTCATGCCTTGCTCCTGCCTGAAAGCGTGCGGGTGCGGCGGACCTCGCCGCGCACCTCGCGCTGACCGCTCAACGGTTGCGCCGGGTGCGGAACCGACAGGGAAAACGCGGGGCAGCGTGACGCCAGTGGCGCGCTACGTGCCCGGCGCGGCTACTTCACGAACTGCTCGTTGCCGACCAGCCCCAGCTTGATCAGCCCGAGGCGCTGCGCCGAAGCCATCACGGCGGCGACGTCCTTGTACTCGGCCAGCTTGTTGGGGCGCAGGTGGATCTCGGGCTGCACCGGACGGGCGGCCGCGTCGATCATCTTCGCTTCGAGCGCCGGCCGGTTGGCGATCATGTCGCCGTTCCAGTAGATCGTGCCGTCGAAGTCGACGTCGATCGTCACCACCTGCGGCGGCTCGGTCGGCGGCGGCGGCGTGCCGACCGGCATGTTGAGGTTCACCGAATGCAGCTGGATCGGGATCGTGATGATCAGCATGATCAGCAGGACCAGCATCACGTCGATCAGCGGCGTGGTGTTGATCTCCACCATCACTTCCGCTTCCTTCGATCCACCGCCGGGGCCGACATTCATGCCCATGGTGCTCTCCTACGTTGGCGCGGCCGACCGGGGTCGACCGCGGCGCATCTCACTCAACGACCGCCGGACTTGGCCGGCGGCTCCGTGACGAATCCGACCTTCTGGATGCCGGCCCGCTGCGCCGCGAACACCACCCGGCCGACGAACTCGTAGCGCCCGGTCTGGTCGCCGCGGATGTGCACTTCGGGCTGCGGCTGCTGCGTCGCGATCTTCTTCAGCCGGCTGACCAGCTCCTCGTTGTCGCGGACGAGCTGCATCCCCCAGTAGACGTCGCCGTCGCGCGTGACCGCGATCTCGATGTTCTCCGGCTTGGTCTGCCGGGCGACGTTGGTCTCCTCCGGCAGCTTCACGCCGACCGACTGCGTCACGACCGGAATCGTGATCAGGAAGATGATCAGCAGCACCAGCATCACGTCCACCAGGGGCGTGGTGTTGATGGCGGAGATGGCTTCGTCTTCGTCGCTTTCCGACGGCCCGACATTCATCGCCATGGCGAACTCCCTGCAGTCGGGCGCGTCAGCGCGCCGCCGCGGCACTTCGTGACGTCCGCCTTGCGGCCCAGCAGAACGGCGTGGACGTCGGCGCCGAAGGTGCGCACGGTTTCCATCACGGTCTTGTTGCGGCGGACCAGCCAGTTGTAGCCCATGACCGCCGGCACCGCGACCGCGAGGCCGATGGCCGTCATGATCAGCGCCTCGCCGACCGGGCCGGCGACCTTGTCGATCGACGCCTGGCCGGCGATGCCGATGGCCGTCAGCGCGTGATAGATGCCCCACACCGTGCCGAACAGGCCGACGAACGGGGCGGTCGAACCGACCGTCGCGAGGAACGCGAGGCCGTCCTGCGTGCGGCTCTGGACGCCGTCGACCGCGCGCTGCACCGACATCGTGACCCAGGTGTTGAGGTCGATGTTCTCGGTCAGCGCGCCCTCGTGGTGCTCGTTGGCGTCGATGCCCTGCTCGGCGATGTAGCGGTAGGCGCTGCCCTCCTTCAGCCGCTTGGCGCCGTCGCGCAGCGAGGGGGCCTTCCAGAAGGAACTGCGCATCTCGCGGCCTTCGCGCAGCAGCTTGCTCTGCTCCCACAGCTTCACGAAGATGATGTACCAGGAGCCCATCGACATGATGACCAGGATGATCAGCGTGCCCTTGGAGACCCAGTCGCCCTGGCTTCCAGAGCGCTTCGAGGCCGTACGGGTTGTCGATCGTCTCCTTGGTGACGGTCGGCGCGATGGCGGCGCGGCGGCGGGCGCGACCGGAGCCGCGGGCGCGGCGGCCGGGGCCGGCGCGTCGGCCGGAGCCGCCTTCGGCGCGTCGGCCTGCGCGAAGGTGGGCGCGGGCGCGGCGAGCCCGGCGACGGTGAGGATCACCGTCAGAACGGCCGCGTGGCGACGGATGAAACGGACCATTTTGCTATCTCCTGGTGGAAGATGAAACGAACGCTGATCGGAGTGTGCGTGGCGCGGTGGCGCCGGTTCCGGTCAGCTTCGCTCCAAAAATCAACGAATCTTGAAACTGAATCGGCGCCTGCACCCGGATGTCCTGTCCTCCGGACTGGCATGCAACTGGCTCAACGCCGCCATCGACGAGCGGTTGAACACGCGATTCGACGACGACTTGATCACGGCGTCCTTGATCTGGCCGTTGGCGGCGACGGTGAACTCGATCACGACGTCGCCCTCGATCCCGTCCTTCAGCGCCTCGCGCGGGTAGACGATCGTTGGACATCACGTCGCGGTAGTTCGCGCACACGACCTGCGCGCTGCGAACCGCCGGCGCGGAGCGCGGCCATCGGCGTCTCCGGCACCTTCTGCGATCACCGGCGCCTGCGGCGCGGGCGGCGCGTCCTTCGTCACGGCCGTGATCGTCGGCGCCTGCGTCGGCGGCGGCGCGATGTTGATTTCCGGCGGCGGAATGAACGGCGGCGGCGGCGCCTGCACCTTCGGCGGCGGCGGCACGGCGTCGGGCGGCGGCGGCGGCTTCTTGATGATCTCCTCGATCACCTTCACCTCGATCGGACCCTTGACGACCTCGACCACCTTGCGCGCCAGGCCGCTGACGAGCGCCCACACCACGAGGACGTGGAGGATCACGACCGCGCCGATGCCGATCAGGTGCCGCGTCGGATCGCGCTGTTGCTGGGCAAAGTCCATGGCCATGGGGTCGTATCCTCCCTGGGTCCGCTTCCGCCGAAAAACCCGCGATTCTAGTCCCGACCGAATCGCTTACGCAAAACTTGCATTAGTGGGCAGTGCCCATGCCCCCGGCCGGAGGCTGAACAGCCTCGGCGCTAGAACAATTGACTCGGGCGCGCCGGCCGGACGGGGTTCGGTCAGGCCGAAATGCCGGTAGGCCGCGACCGGGGCCACCCGGCCGCGCGGAGTGCGCTGCAGCATGCCCTGCTGGATCAGATACGGCTCGACGACGTCCTCGAGCGTGTCGCGCTCTTCGCCGACGGCCGCGGCCAGGTTGTCGATGCCCGACCGGCCCGCCGCCGAACTTCTCGATCACGGCGAGCAGGAGTTTCCGGTCCATCAGGTCGAGGCCCATGCGCGTCGACCTCGAGCATCGCCAGCGCGGCATCGGCGACCTTCTGGTCGATCTCGCCCGTGCCCTTCACTTCCGCGTAGTCGCGCACCCGGCGCAGCAGCCGGTTCGCGATGCGCGGCGTGCCGCGCGAGCGGCGGGCGATCTCGCGCGCGCCCTTCGTCGTGACGTGCGCCTTCAGCAGGCGCCCCGACCGCGTGACGATGGCGGTCAGTTCGTCGTGCGAATAGAACTCGAGCCGGGCCACGATGCCGAAGCGATCGCGCAGCGGGTTGGTCAGCATGCCGGCGCGCGTGGTCGCGCCGACGAGCGTGAACGGCGGCAGGTCGAGCTTGATCGAGCGCGCCGCCGGGCCCTCGCCGATCAGGATGTCGATCTGGAAGTCCTCGAGCGCCGGATAGAGGATCTCCTCGACCACCGGCGACAGCCGGTGGATCTCGTCGATGAAGAGGACGTCGTTCTTCTCGAGGTTCGTCAGGATGGCGGCGAGGTCGCCCGGCCGCTCGAGCACCGGACCCGAGGTCTGCCGCATGTTGACGCCCATCTCGCGCGCGATGATGTGCGCCAGCGTGGTCTTGCCCAGGCCCGGCGGCCCGAACAGCAGCACGTGGTCGAGCGACTCGGCGCGATTGCGCGCGGCCGTGACGAAGATCCCGAGCTGCTCGCGCACCTTGGCCTGGCCGACGTATTCGGCGAGCGACGTCGGGCGCAGCGCGCGCTCGATCGCCTCCTCGTTCGGCGATGCGGGGCTGGCAGCGACGATGCGGTCGGATTCGATCAACGGACGGCCTTCCCTCAGCCCTTGGCCAGCGATTTCAGGGCGAGGCGGATGCCATCCGACACGCCGGTGCCGGCCGGCAGCGTGCGCACCGCGGAAGCCGCCTCGCGCTCGTTGTAGCCGAGCGCGAGCAGCGCGTGCAGCACGTCGGCGTGGCTGTCGCCCGCCGCCGGCGTCGCCGCGGTGCCGAGTTCGGCGCCGAGCTTGCCCTTCAGTTCCAGCATCAGGCGCTCGGCCGTCTTCTTGCCGATGCCCGGGATGCGGGTCAGGCGCCCGCTCTCCTGCAGCGTGACGGCCTGCGCCAGTTCGGTGACCGACAGGCCCGGACAGCACCGACGAGCGCGGTCCGGGCGCCGATGCCGGAGATCCGGATCAGCTCGCGGAACGCCGCGCGCTCGCCGGCCGTCGCCGAAACCGTAGAGCTGGTGCGCGTCCTCGCGCACCGCGAGATGCGTCAGCAGCACGACGCGCTCGGACACCGCCGGCAGCTGATAGAAGGTGCTCATCGGCACGTCGATCTCGTAGCCGACGCCGTTGACGTCGACGAGGATCGCCGGCGGATTCTTCTCCAGCAGCCGGCCCTTCGATGCGCCCGATCATTTCGCGCCCTGCAGTCGCACCGTCCACGCGCGACGGCCCGCGGCGGCACCGCGGCGCCGCGCCGGGCCGTGTCGAGCCGGGCGCTCGCCGACGTGCGCGCACCGCGGCCAGCAACGTCGACGAGTGCGCATGGCAGATCGCGCAGGCCAGCGCATCGGCCGCATCCGCCGCCGGCGCGCGCGCGAGGCCGAGCAGCCGCTGCACCATCGTCTGCACCTGCTTCTTGTCGGCCTGGCCGAATCCCACCACCGCCTGCTTGATCCGCAGCGCCGCGTACTCGTGCACCACGAGCCCGCTCGACGCCGCGGCGCAGATCGCCGCGCCGCGCGCCTGGCCGAGCAGCAGCGTCGACTGCGGATTCACGTTGACGAACACCTTCTCGACCGTCGCCACATGCGGCTGCGTGGCGCGAATCACGTCACGACAGCGACTCGAGGATCGCGCCGAGCCGCTGATAGAGATCGCCGGCCGGCACGCGGATGATCCCGGAGTCCACGCACTCGAGCGTCGAGCCGCTGACATCGATGACGCCGATAGCCGGTGCGATTGAGGCCGGGGTCGATGCCGAGGATGCGGAGGGGAGTAGGCACGTGGCGATTGTGCCACTGCGGGTGCGCGAGGCGGCGAGTGCTTCAGGCTTCGTCCTGCGCTGCAAGGCCGCGCAAGCGTTGAAGCAGAGCGACCGGAGCCCGGCGCGCGCCTTCGAAGGCGCCCTCGAGTTCCCAGCGCAGTCCTGGGGTCGGCGCGCGCAGCGCGCTCTGCGCTGCTGACTCGCCGCGGCTGTGTGCAGCGGCGCGCGCGCAGCGCGCAGAGCGAGTTCCGCGGCGCGACCCCAGGACGAGCAGCACAGGGAACCCGAAGGGCGCCTTCGCAGGCGCGCGCCGGGCTCCGGTCGCTCTGCTCGCCTCGCGCTTTCCGCCGATCCCGTCAATGCCGGAAGTGCCGCACTCCCGTGAACACCATCGCGATGCCGCGCTCGTTCGCTGCGGCGATCACCTCGTCGTCGCGCACGCTGCCGCCCGGCTGGATCACGCAGGTCGCGCCCGCATCGACGACCACGTCGAGTCCATCCCGGAACGGGAAGAACGCATCGGACGCCGCGGCCGAGCCGGCGAGCGTCAGCCCGGCTTCCTTCGCCTTGATCGACGCGATCCGCGCCGAATCGATGCGCGACATCTGTCCGGCGCCGACGCCGAGCGTCATGCCGTCATGGGCGAACACGATCGTGTTCGACTTGACGAACCTGGCGACGCGCCACGCGAACATCAGGTCGGCCAGTTGCGCCGGCGTCGGCGCCTTGGCGGTGACGACCTTCAGTTGCGCAGGCTGCAGCACGTGCACGTCCGGCGTCTGCACCAGCAGGCCGCCGCCGACGCGCTTGAAGTCGAAGTCGTTCTGCGCGGCGCCGAGGGCGACGGTCAGCAGGCGCACGTTCTGCTTGGCGGCGAAGACGCCGCGCGCGGCCTCGTCGAACGCCGGCGCGATCACGACCTCGACGAACTGCTTCGCGACGGCCTGCGCGGCGGTCGCGTCCACCGCGCGGTTGAAGGCGATGATGCCGCCGAAGGCCGAGGTCGGGTCGGTCTTGAACGCCTTCGCATACGCCTCGGCCGCGCTGCCGCCCACCGCCACGCCGCACGGGTTCGCGTGCTTGATGATGACGCAGGCCGGCTCGTCGAAGCTGCGCACGCAGTCCCAGGCGGCGTCGGCGTCGGCGATGTTGTTGTACGACAGCTCCTTGCCCTGCAACTGCGTGTAGCCCGGCGAGCAGCCCGGGCGCGACGTCGCGCTCGCGGTAGAACGCGGCGTGCTGGTGCGGGTTCTCGCCGTAGCGCATCTGCTGCACCTTCACCCACTGGCGCGACAGCACGTCCGGAAACGCGCCGCGCTGCCCGTGGTCGTCCAGCGCCGTCAGGTAGTTCGCGATCGCGCCGTCGTAGCGCGACGTGTGGGCGAAGACCTTCTTCGCCAGCGCGAGGCGGGTCGCTGCGCCGACCGCGCCCTTGTCCTTCAGCTCCTCGACGATGCAGCCGTAGTCGCCCGGATCGACGACCACCGCCACGCTCTCGTGGTTCTTGGCCGCCGCGCGCAGCATCGCCGGGCCGCCGATGTCGATGTTCTCGATCGCGTCGTCGAAGCGTGCAGTCCGGGCTTCGCGATCGTCTGCTCGAACGGATACAGGTTCACGACGAGCAGGTCGATCGGGTCGATGCCGTGTTCCTGCAGCGACTGCATGTGCGCGGGATCGGGCCGGCGCGCCAGCAGTCCCGCATGGATGCGCGGGTTCAGCGTCTTGACGCGGCCGTCGAGGATCTCGGGAAAGCCGGTGTAGTCAGCGACCTCGGTGACCTCGAGCCCACGGTCGGCAAGCAGCTTCGCCGTGCCGCCGGTCGACAGCAGCCGGTAGCCGAGTTGCGCGAGCGCCGCCGCGAATTCGACGACGCCAGTCTTGTCAGACACGCTGATCAGCGCCTGCTTCACCATGACCGTCTTCCTCGTTGTCGTTTCAGACCAGCCGGTATTCCTGCAGCTTCTTGCGCAGCGTGTTGCGGTTGATGCCGAGCAGTTCGGCGGCGGCCGACTGGTTGCCGTCGCTGCGCTCCATCGCGAACTGCAGCAACGGCCGCTCGACCGCGGTGATGACCATGCCGTGGAGCGCGTGCGGACGCGCGCCGTCGAGGTCCGAGAAGTACTGCTCGAGGCTGCGGCGCACGCACTGCTCCAGCGTCTCGCCGCTGCGCGCCCGGCTGGCGCGCTCGGTCGCCGGCGCGCCGGACTTCGTGGATGTCTTGACCATTCCTGTTGTCCTCAGTGCAGCGTGCGCGCTTCGTAGTGCAGGCGCTCGTGGCGCTCCGCGTGAGCACGGAAGAAGCCGTCGACCGCGCGCGCCTGTCCCGCGCAATCGTCGATGGCATTCATGCGCTCGCAGAAGCGTTCGCCCCCCTCGAGGCGCCGCGTGTACCAGATGATGTGTTTGCGGGCGGTGCGGACGCCGACGGCATCGCCGTAGAACCGGTAGTGATCGTCGAGATGCGCGAGCAGCAGCTCGCGCACTTCCTCCACGCGCGGAGCGGCGAGGTGCTCGCCCGGTGCTCAGGTAGTGAACGATCTCGCGGAAGATCCACGGCCGGCCCTGCGCGGCGCGGCCGATCATGACGCCGTCGGCGCCCGTGTAGCCGCAGCACCGACCGCGCCTTCTCGGGCGTGTCGATGTCGCCGTTGGCGATGACCGGAATGCGCGACGGACTGCTTGACCGCGCGGATCGTGTCGTACTCCGCCGCGCCCGGTGAAGCCGCAGGCACGCGTGCGTCCATGCAAGGTCAGCGCGGCGATGCCGCAGGACTGCGCAAGCCGCGCGACTTCAACCGCGTTGCGGTTGTCCGGGTCCCAGCCGGTCCGGTACTTCAGTGTCACCGGCACGTCGACCGCGTCCGACCACCGTCTCGAGGATGCGGCGCACCACGCCCATGTCCTTCAACAGGGCCGAGCCGCTGGCCACGTTGCACACCTTCTTCGCCGGGCAGCCCATGTTGATGTCGATGATCTGGGCGCCGCGTTCGACGTTGAAGCGCGCCGCCTCGGCGAGCATCGCCGGCGTCGGCGCCGGCGAGCTGCACCGCCACCGGAGCGCGCTCCCCATCGTGATTGATGCGACGCGCCGTCTTCTCGCTGGCCCACAGCCGCGGATTCGACGCCGCCATCTCCGAGATGGCGTGCCCGGCGCCGAGCGATTTGCACAGTTGCCGGAACGGACGATCGGTCACACCCGCCATGGGGGCGACGAACACGTTGTTCGGCAACTCGTGAGGGCCTAGGCGCATCGCCAGCGGAAGTCCGGTTCAAAAAGGGCGCGGATTGTAGCGAAGGCCTCGGGGAGGCCTACGAGCGTACGCCGAACATCAGGAACCGCGCGAACTCCGCGCGCAAATCGGGAAAGATGCTGAGCATCGTCAAACCCAGCGAGCGGGCGGCCGCGACCGGCCCGAACCGCGTCGCGAAGAATCCCGGGAACCGTGCGCGTCAACGTCCGGATGGCGAGTCGGTCGACACGGCGCAACCGCTCGTATTCGGACAGGCCGCGCGAGCGGGTCCTGCCCGCGCGCCGCCGCGGCCGCGATCACATCGGCGAGTGCCACGCAGTCGCGCACGCCGAGGTTGAGACCCTGGCCGGCCACCGGGTGCAAGGTCTGCGCCGCGTTGCCGACGTGGACGACGCGGTGCTCACGCACGTCGTCGCGCGCCTGCTCGATGAGCGGATAGCGGCCGCGCGCCCGGATCGCGCGCAGCCGGCCATTGCGCTCGCCGAACTCCGCCTGCAGTTCCGCGAGCAGGTCGCGCATCCGACAGGTGTTCGCGGCGGTCGGCGGCTCGCGGACGGCATGCACCAGACGAGCGACATCGTGCGCGCCGCGCCGACGGCCGGCCCCGGAAGCGGCAACAGCGCAAGCGGGCCGTCGCGCGTGAAGCGTTCGAACGCCATCCCGGCCGCCGGCCCTTCGACGTCCACATCGCCGGTCAGCGCGGTCTGTCGCGCCACCGGCGGAGCGCCGGACTCACGCGTGCCCTCGGCGTTGACGGCGATGGGCGCCACCAGCGTTGCGGTCGTCCGGCGAGCCGGACCTCGACCCCGCTGGCCGTCTGGCGCATCGAACTCACGGCGCAGGGACGCCGGACCTCGACCAGCGGCTGCGCCGCGCAGGCCGCGTCGAGCGCGGCCAGCAGGTCGCCGTAGCGCACGGTGGCGCCCAGGGCCCGGCCGCCATTCTCGTGTTCGTCGAGGACCGCCCGGCCGAACTCGCCGCGCGACGACACGACGACCGTGCGGATCGGCGCCAGCGCGGCGGCGGGCAGTTCGACGACGGTGCCGAGCGTGTCGAGCGTGCCGCGCGACAGCGCCAGCAGGCGGCGGTCGCGCTTCGCGTCGTCGACGCTGCGGGCATCGACGACCACCGACGGGACGGCCGGCGGCGCGCCAGCAGCAGCGCGAGCGTCAGGCCGACGGGCCCGCCGCCGAGGATCGGCGATCATGGAGTCGCGCTGCGCGCTCGGGATAGCGCTTCGGAGCGGCCGGCGTCTCATCAGCGCTTCGATGTCGGCCACGGACTTCGGCGCATCGACCGACAGCACTTCGCAGCCGTCCGCGGTGACGACGACGTCGTCCTCGATGCGGATGCCGATGTGGTGGAAGCGTTCGTCGACGTTCGGCGCGGGGCGGATGTACAGCCCGGGCTCCACCGTCGTCACCATGCCGGGCGCGAGGCGGCGCCACGGACGTTCCCCGCCCTTCCGCCACCGCGGTCGGCTCGCGGTAGTCGCCGACGTCGTGCACGTCGAGGCCGAGCCAGTGCCCGGTCTTGTGCATGAAGAACTGGCGGAACGACTTCGACTCGAGCGCGCCGTCGAGCGATCCTTCGAGCAGGCCGAGGTCGATCAGTCCCTGCGTCAGGACGCGTGTCGCCGCCTCGTGCGGCGCGTTGAAGTCGCTGCCCGGGCCGCACGGCGTCGATCGCCGCCTGCTGGGCGGCGAGCACCACGTCGTACACCGCCCGCTGTTCGGCGCTGAAGCGGCCGTTCGCCGGAAACGTCCGCGTGACGTCGGCCGCGTAACCGTCGACCTCGCACGCCGCATCGATCAGCACCAGGTCGCCGTCCTTCGCCTCGGCATGGCCCGCGGCATAGTGAAGGACGCAGGCGTTGGGACCCGCCGCGACGATCGAGGTGTAGGCAGGCGACTGCGCGCCCTGTCTGCGGAACTCGTGCAGCAGCTCGGCCTCCAGCTCGTACTCACGCATGCCGACGCGGCAGGCACGCATGGCGCGCGACGTGCGCCGCCGCCGAGATGCGCGCGGCGCGCCGCATGGTCTCGAGTTCAGCGGCGTCCTTCACGAGCCGCATCTCGTCGACGATGGTCGTCAGGTCGTGCACGGCCGCCGGCGCGCGTCGTCCCGTGCGGGACTGCGCGCGGACCTTCTGCAGCCACCGCTGGATCCGGGCGTCGAGCTCGGGGTCGGCCGCCAGCGCGTGGAACAGCGCCGGGCAATCGGCCAGCAGTTCCGGCGCGATCTCGTCGATGCGCTCGATGGGATGCGCGGCGTCGAACCCGAAGGCCGCCTGCGCGAGCTCCGGCCCGTAGCGGAAGCCGTTCCAGATCTCGCTTTCCTCGTGCTTCTCGCGGCAGAACAGCAGCGCCTGCCGGCGATCGCCGTGGGCCACGAGGACGAGCGCGCTGTCGGGTTCGGCGAATCCGGTCAGGTACCAGAACGAGCTGTCGTAGCGGTACGGGTACTCGTTGTCGCGGCTGCGCATCCGCTCGGGCGCCGTGAAGTGCACGGCGACGCCGCCGCCGCGATCGACCATGGCCTGCAGCACGCGCGCCCTGCGCTCGCGGTAACGATCGACGTTCATCGGACGATTCTACGGCGGGCACCGGCGCAGCTCGGCGTCGGCGCGCTGCAGTTCGGCGGGCGTGCCGACGTTGAACCACCGCGCGCGCGCGTGCTCGCCCGTCACGCGCCCGGCCCGGGCCGCGCCATACAGCCACGGGAAGAGCTTCGCGCGCCCGGCGGCGAGGCCGGCGAACAGGCGCGGCGCGAACACGCCGATGTTGGCGTACGTGAGGCGCGGTTCGCCGTCCGGATCGATGCGACCGTCGCGCTGAGCGCCATGTCGCCGCGCGGATGAAACGGCGGGTTGTCGACGAGAACGAGGTGCGCGTCGGCCTCGCCGGCATCGATGCGATGCGGCGCGCTCCCGCAGGGCCGCGTAGTCGTAGTCGGTGACGATGTCGCCGCTGACGACGATGAAGGCCGACGGGCCGAGCCGCGGCAGCGCGCGCACGATGCCGCCGAGCGTCTCGAGCGCATCCTCGGCGCGTTCGCCTTCGCGCGAGTACGCGAGCCGCACGCCGTAACGCGAGCCGTCGCCCAGCACGTCCTCGAACTGCGCCGGCAGGTGCGCCGTGTTGACGACGATCTCGCGCACGCCGGCGCGCGCGAGCGCGTCGATCTGCCACTCGATCAGCCGCCGGCCGCCGGCCAGCGAGCAGACGGCTTGGCCGTCGTGTCGGTCAGCGGCCGCATGCGCTCGCCGCGACCGGCGGCCAGGATCAGGGCTTCAACGCGGAGCCCGGGGTCATCAGAACGTGTAGCCGACGCGCTGCGCCACGCCTTCGAGTTCGTCGAAGAGCCGCGCCAGCGGCGCGAGTTCGTCGTAGCGTCGCGTCACCGAGCGCACGTAGCCGACGAAGCGCGGCGTGTCGGCGAGGTAATGCGGCTTGCCGTCGCGGTAGTTGATGCGCGCGAAGATGCCGAGCACCTTCAGGTGCCGCTGCAGGCCCATCCACTCGAAGTCGCGCCAGAACGCGCCGAAGTCGGCATCGACCGGCAGGCCCGCGCGGCGCGCCTTCTGCCAGTAGCGCACCACCCAGTCGACGACACGCGCCTCGTCCCAGCTGACGAAGGCGTCGCGAAACAGCGAGGCGACGTCGTACGTGATCGGGCCCATCACCGCGTCCTGGAAGTCCAGCACGCCGGGATTCGGCGACGCCGACCATCAGGTTGCGCGGCATGTAGTCGCGGTGCACGTACACGCGGGGCTGGGCGAGGTTCGACGCGACGATCCGGTCGAACATGCGCTGCAGCACCTGCGACTGCTTGTCGCTCAGCGCATGGCCCAGATGGCGCGCCACGTACCAGTCCGGGAAGAGGCTGAGTTCACGGCGCAGCAGCGCGTCGTCGTACGGCGGCAGCACGCCGGGCTGGCTGGCGAGTTGCCAGCGGACCAGCGCTTCCAGCGCGTCGTCGAACAACGCCGAGGCGCTGTCGTCATTCAACGCCGACAGGTACGTGGTGGTGCCGAGATCGGTCAGCAGCAGAAGCCCTGGGCGAGGTCCGCTTCGAGCACCCGCGGCGCGTTCAGGCCCGCGGCGGTCAGCAGGCCGGCGACCTGGATGAACGGCCGGCTGTCTTCCTTGTCAGGCGGCGCGTCCATCGCGATCAGGCTGCCGTCGCCGGCGTCGACGCGGAAGTACCGACGGAAGCTCGCGTCCGCGGAGGCGGGGCGCAACGTCTCGGGGCGCAGCGCGTACTCCGGACGCAGCGCGCCGAGCCACTGCGCCAGCGCGGCGCGGCGGGTGTCCGGCAGCGCGGTGTCCGGCGTCGATGGAGGCAGGGAACTCATCAGTGGGATGGCGTGACAAGGGTCGGCGGGAACGAGCAAACCGACGCCTATAATCGATTCGCCTTCCGGGCCCGATGATTTTTCCGGCCCGTTTCGCCCGTTTCCCACCCGATTCTATGCCGCGTCCGCCGGCGACCGCAGCGTCGTCACCTCGCCGTTGTCTGCCGCTGGCGGCCGCCGTCCTGCTCGCGCTCCAGTCGCTGGCCTCGGCGCAGACCCCGGCCGGCGCGTCCGCGCCATCCAGCGGGCCCGCCGCTGCGGCTGCGCCTGGACCGCCAACTGAGCGAGCGCGCCGCCGGCGGGCCAGCAGCCCGCGGGCACGACCTTCGCGCGCGCGCAGCAGGATCGAAGGCACGATCGACGACCGCATCGTGCTCGAGGGCGACGCCGAGATCCGGCGCGACGGCAGCGTGGTGCGCGGCGACCGCATCACGTACACGCAGGCCACCGACGAGGTGAACGTCGAAGGCAACGCGCGCGTCTACCGTGAGGGCGCGGTGTTCGCCGGGCCGCGGCTCGACTTCCGGATCGAGGCGCAGACCGGCGCGATGCCGAACGCCAACTTCACGCTACGCGCCGCGCCGCGGCGCGCGGCGAAGCCTCGCTGATCGAGTTCCTCGGCAACCAGCAGGCGCGCATGACGCAGGCGCGCTTCACGACCTGCGCGCCCGGGCGACGACGCGTGGTGGATCCAGGCGGAGAAGATCGAGTTCGACGGTCTCGAGGAGTCGGCGACCGCGAGCACGGCGAAGCTCTATTTCCAGGGCGTGCCGATCCTCGCCTCGCCGATCCTCGGCTTTCCGGTCGGCGACCGCCGGCGCTCCGGCTTCCTGACGCCGAGCTTCGGCCTGAGTTCGACGCTCGGCACGGACATCCGGACGCCGTACTACTGGAACATCGCGCCCAACTACGACTACACGATCGCGCCGCGGGTGATGACCAAGCGCGGCGTGCTGTTCGAGAACGAGTTCCGCTTCCTGCAGCCGACGATGCGCGGAACGCTGGTCTACAACATGATCCCGAACGATCGCGAGTTCGACCGCAGCCGCGACCAGACCTCGGTCCGCTACGAGTACGCGTCGCCCGAACGGGCTTCGCCGGCGGCATCAACTACAACCGCGTGTCGGACGACAACTTCTTCGTCGACTTCTCGGAGTCGATCCTCGGTTCGTCGAACAAGGTGCTGCCGCAGGACGCCTTCGTCAGCCTACGCCCAGGCGTACTGGAACTCGGCGCGTGCGCGTCACCAAGAACCAGACGCTGCAGGATCCGCTGGCGCCCGTCACGCCGCCCTACGAGCGGGTGCCGCAGGCCACGTTGAACGGCTACGTCGCCGACTGGCGCGGTTTCGAGGCGAGCGCGCTGGTCGACGGCACGCGCTTCGATCATCCGACGCTCGAGAAGGGCGACCGTTACGTCGTGGACGGCCGCGCGTCGCCTATCCGTGGCTGGCGCCGGGCTGGTTCGTCGATTCCGCGCGCCCGCGTGATCTCGCGCGCCTACTCGCTCGATCCCGTCCTGCACCCGGGCGACGCGAACCCGACGGTCACCACGCCGATCCTCAGCTTCGACTCGGGCCTGATCTTCGAACGGCCGCGTCGCGTGGTTCGGGCGCGGGGCGCAGCAGACGCTGGAGCCGCGGCTCTTCTACACGTACATCCCGTACCGCGACCAGAACGACCTGCCGAACTTCGACAGCGCGCTGGTCGAACTGAACTACTCGCAGCTGTTCTCCGAGAACATCTACTCGGGCTACGACCGCATCGCCGAGGCCAACCAGCTCACGCTCGCGCTCGCCACCCGCATACTCGACGACGAAACCGGCGCCGAACGACTGCGCGCGGCCGTCGGCCAGCGCTACTACTTCAGTTCGCAGCGCGTGACGCTGCCCGGCGAAACGCCGCGCACGGGCGACGCGACCGACCTGCTCGCGCGGCGTGACCGCGCTGCTCGGCAATCGTGGGCCATCGACCTCGCCGCGCAGTACTCCACCGAAAGCAGCGAGCTGGTCCGGGCGACCGCCGGGGCACGATGGCAGCCACGACGCGCGTCGGTGATCAGCGCGTACTACCGTTACCGCGCGGGAGACATCGACCAGATCGACCTCGCCACGCAGTGGCCACTGTCGGACCGCTGGTACGCCGTGGGACGCTTCAACTATTCGTTGAAGGACGAGCCAGGTCATCGATGCGCTGGCCGGGTTCGAATACAAGGCCGACTGCTGGATCCTGCGGGTCGCCGCGCAACGCTTCGCCACGGCGACGGACCAGACGACGACCAACATCTACGTCCAGCTGGAACTCAGCGGGCTGACCAGTGTCGGAACGAACGCCGCCAAACAATTGCAGCGTAATATCCCCGGCTACCAGATGCTGAACCCGCTGCCGCGCCAGCCTGGCCGCTTCGACTACTACGAGTAAATCCCGAATGTCCGCTGTCTTCCTGCGCGCGACCGCGCACTGCCATCCTCGTCGCGCTCGTCGCGGCGAGCGGACTCGCGCTGGCGCAGAGCCCGCGCGTGCACCCGCCGCAGCCGTCCGGCAGCACGGCCACGCGTCCGGCGCCGGCCCCCGCGCCGCAGTCGACGACGCCCCGCACGTCGCGTTCGCTCGACCGCATCGTCGCGGTCGTCAACGACGAAGTGATCACCGCCAACGAGCTGCGCATGCGCGCCGCCATCGCGGACGCCCAGCTGCGCCGGCAGAAGATCCAGCCGCCGCCGCGCGAAGTCCTGGAACGGCAGGTGCTCGAGCGCATGATCGTCGACCGCGCCCAGTTGCAGCTCGCGCGCGAGACCGGCGTGCGCGTGGACGACGGCACCGTCAACGCCGCCGTCGGCCGCGTCGCCGAATCGAACGGCCTGACCGTGCCCGCGCTACGGCAGCGGCTCGAAGCCGACGGCATGTCGTTCAACCAGTTCCGCGAAGACATCCGCCAGGACATCATCCTCAACCGCCTGCGCGAGCGCGAGGTCGACAACCGCCTCCAGATCTCCGACTCGGAGATCGACAACTTCATCGCCGAGCAGGCCGGCGTGTCCGCCGACGCGCAGGAAGTGAACCTCGCGCAGATCCTGCTGCGGGTGCCCGAGAACGCCGACTCGACACGCATCGAGGAGACCCGCAAGCGCGCCGAAGAGCTGCTGGGCCAGCTCAAGGGCGGCGCCGAATTCGCGCGCGTGGCCGCCAGCTACTCGAACGCGAGCGAAGCGCTGCAGGGCGGCGACCTCGGCTGGCGCAGCGTCGACCGGATCCCGACCCTGTTCGTCGAGGCGATCAAGGACCTGAAGACCGGGGACGTCAGCGGCGTGGTTCGCAGTCCCAACGGATTCCACATCCTCAAGGTGCTCGGACGCCGCAGCGCGCTCGACGCCAAGCTCGCGTCCGGCCCCGTTCAGCTGACGCACGCGCGGCACATCCTGCTGCGCGTCACCGACCTCACGCCGGAGCCAGAGGTCAAGCGCCGCCTCGAGGAGTTCAAGGGCCGCATCGAGCTGGGCCAGGTCGAGTTCGGCACCATCGCGCGCCTGCACTCCGTGGATCCGTCCGGCAGCCGCGGGGGCGACCTCGGCTGGCTCTATCCGGGCGACACGGTGCCCGAGTTCGAGAAGACGATGAACGCACTGAAGCTCAACGAGGTCAGCGTGCCCGTGCGCTCGCCCTTCGGCTGGCACCTGATCCAGGTGCTGGAGCGCCGCACCGAGCAGGCGTCGGGCGACCGCGCGCGCATGCAGGCGCGGCTGGCGCTGCGCGAGCGCAAGGCCGACGAGGCCTACCAGGAGTGGCTGCGCCAGTTGCGCGACAAGACGTATGTCGAGCTGCGCCTCGACGAGCGCGGCTGAGCTCGTGAACCGGGCGGCGCGATGACCCGCCCGCGCATCGCGATCACCACCGGCGAGCCCGCCGGCATCGGGCCCGAGATCTCCGTCCTCGCGCTGGCTGACGCGCTCGACGCCGACATCACGCTGATCGGCGACGAGACGCTGCTCGCCGCGCGGGCACGCGACGGCGGGCGTTGCCTGGCCGACGTCCGCGCGGATTCGGCACGTGCCGCTCGCCGTCGAGGCGCGCGCCGGGCACCTCGACGTGCGCAACGCGCATTACGTGCTGGCGACGCTCGATCTCGCGATCGACGGCGCGCTCGCCGGCGACTACGACGCAGTCGTCACCGCCCCGGTCCAGAAGAGCGTGATCAACGACGCCGGCATTCCGTTCACCGGCCACACCGAGTACCTGGCCGCGCGCTCGCATGCGCCGCAGGTGGTGATGATGCTGGCCGGGGACACGCCGCACGGCGCGCTGCGCGTGGCGCTGGCGACGACGCACCTGCCGCTCGCGCGCGTGCCGGCAGCGCTGACGGTCGACGGCCTGGTCGCCGTGATGCGGGTGCTGTCGCACGACCTCACGCACCACTTCGGCATCGCCGCAGCCGCGCATCGCGGTCACCGGGCTCAATCCGCACGCCGGCGAAGGCGGGCACCTCGGACGCGAGGAGATCGAGGTGATCGCGCCGGCCATCGCCCGCATGCGCGAAGCCGGCGCCATCGTCGACGGTCCGCTGCCGGCGGACACGCTGTTCGTGCCGTCGATCGTGCAGCGCTACGACGCGGTGCTGGCGATGTTCCACGACCAGGGCCTGCCGGTGCTCAAGTACGCGACCTTCGGTCACGGCGTCAACGTCACGCTCGGCCTGCCGTTCATACGCACGTCGGTCGATCACGGCACCGCCCTCGACATCGCCGGCAGCGGGCGCGCGGACGCGGGCAGCCTGCGCGCCGCGATCGCGCTGGCCGTCGAGCTGGCGCGGCGCGACGCCGATGACCGACACCGCGAACCTGCAGCACCGCGCGCGCAAGCGCTTCGGCCAGAACTTCCTGCATGACCGGCGCGTGATCGAGCGGATCGTCGATGCGATCGAGCCGCGCCAGGACCAGGCGATCGTCGAGATCGGCCCCGGGCAGGCCGCGCTGACGCGCGAACTCGTCCGGCGCGCGGGCCACATCACCGCCATCGAGATCGATCGCGATCTCGCCGCCTGGCTGCGCGAGCAGTTCACGCCGGACGAGCTGACCCTGATCGAAGCCGACGCACTGAAGCTCGACTGGTCGGCGCTCGCCTCGCGACCGCTGCGCATCGTCGGCAACCTGCCGTACAACATCTCGTCGCCGCTGCTGTTCCGGCTCGTGGAGTTCGCCGATCGCGTGATCGACCAGCACTTCATGCTGCAGAAGGAAGTGGTCGACCGGATGGTCGCGCCGCCGGGCAGCAAGACCTATGGCCGGCTGTCGGTGATGCTGCAGGTCCGCTACCGGATGACGCAAGCTCTTCGACGTGCCGCGCGGCGCCTTCAATCCGCCGCCGAAGGTGACGTCGAGCATCGTGCGGATGGTGCCGAAGCGCCGCGGACGAACTGCCGGACATCGACCTGCCGCTGTTCGGTCCGCGTCGTCGCCGCGGCCTTCAACCAGCGCCGCAAGATCCTGCGCAATGCGCTGGGCGAACTCGCGGGAGATGCGGTGTTCCGCGGCCGCCGCGGTGAATCCGCTGGCGCGGGCCGAAACGCTCGCCGTCGACGACTTCGTGCGCCTTGCGCGCGCCGTCGCCGACTCGCGGCCAGCGGCCTAACCGACGCTGCGGCCCTGGATCAGTTCGATCTTGTAGCCGTCCGGATCCTGCACGAAGGCGATCACCGTCGAGCCGCCCTTCACCGGCCCGGGCTCGCGCGTGATCGTGCCGCCTGCCGCGCGGATGCGATCGCACGCCGCGTAGGCGTCGTCCACGCCGATGGCCAGGTGGCCGTAGGCCGTGCCCAGCTCGTACTTGTCGACGCCGTAGTTGTAGGTCAGCTCGAGCTCGGCGTGCTCCGGGTTCGAGCCGTAGCCGACGAAGGCGAGCGTGTACTTCTGGTCGGGCCGGTCGGTGGTGCGCAGCAGCTTCATGCCGAGCACGTTCGTGTAGAAATCGATCGAGCGCTGCAGGTCGCCGACCCTGAGCATGGTGTGAAGTAATCGCATCGTGGCTCCTCCTCGAGGAAGCGTAACGCACCGGACGGCCTTCCCGCGCTTGCCCGGAGTCAATACGCACCGGCGCGAGTGAACGATTCTGAAGGCAACCTCGATCGCGGCGACTTCAGCATCGTGCCGGTGTCGACAATGACGAGTTCCAACGCCCGCCTGCTCCTGCTCGCCCTTGCCCTGCTGCTCGGTGGTTGCGCGACCCTTGCGACCAGTTCAAGCCAGACGGTGACCCTGACGACGGAACCAGCAGGAGCCGCCTGCACGTTCAAGCGCGAAGGCAAGGTCGTCGGCATCGTCAATCCAACCCCTGGCAGCCTGACGGTCAGCAAGAGCCACTCCGCGCTGGACGTGGCCTGCGTGAAGGAAGGCTATGTCGACGCGGCGGGAACGGTAGGGTCGAAGTTCCAGGCGATGACCTTCGGCAACATCCTGTTCGGCGGAATCATCGGCATCGCCGTCGATGCCGCGAGCGGAGCCACGGCCGAGTACGAGCCCACCATCACCATCCGCCTGACACCGAGCGAGTTCGCCGACACCGCCGCGCGCGACACGTTCTTCGCCCAGCAGCGCGACACCTTCGTCGCGCAGGCCAGACAGGTGCGCCAGCGCATCGTCGAGATGTGCAGTTCCGGAGGGCGGGCATCCGGGGCCGGGTCGTTCGGCGTCGCCACCCCGCCCGACTGCAGCGCGCAGCTGCGCCAGGCCGACGAGGAGGAGAAGTCGGGACTCGCGCGCATCGAAACGCAACGGCAGACTGCAAAGATCAGGACGCCCTGAAGGAGACGTGATGAAACCGCGCTTTGTCCGATTCGTTGGCGCCGTGCTCGCGGTGCTCGCTGTTGCCGGTTGCTCGTCGACCAGCAGCTACAACCCGTCCTATCTGGCGGCCGCGCGCCGGCCCGCAACGGTCCTGTCGGACGGCAAGGTCCTGCTCGTCACGACGCAGCAGGACGACGCCTACGTCTACACGGGCAATCCGACGAGCTTCACGGGAAGCGCTACAACACTCACGATTCCCCTCGGCTCGATCGTCCGGGAGACCGCGATCGCCGCGTTCACGGACACGTTCAAGGGCGGCGTCGACGCCGCCAGCCAGGTGACCGATCCGACGCGCTACCTCGTCATCGTCGCCCCGAAGCTCGTCACGTTCTCCTACGAATACAACCAGTTGAAGAACATCGGGTTCGCCATCACGCCAACCGCCGTCGTCAACGTCGACGTGCGGGTGCTGGATGCCAAGGGCGCGACACGCTGGCAGCGCAGCTATGCCTCGGGGCCGGTCGAGGGTCCGGCGTACATGCTCAACACGTCGCCCGGCGAGGAGATCAGCAAGGTGACGCACAAGGCCTTGTACGACGTCTTCGCGAAGGCGGCCGCGGACGTCGTGCGCGAGGTGCTGGCCGTGCCTCCGGGCGCGCCCGCCGGATGAGCGGCGGGGCCGTCGCTACAGCGGCAGGCTCCTCATATCCACGCCCTTGATCGCGTCCCGCGCGGCCTCGAATCCGGGGAGCAGCTGCTCGAGCGCCTGCCAGAAACGCGGACTGTGGTTCAGCTCGCGCAGGTGCGCCAGTTCGTGCGCGACGACGTAGTCGATCACCGGCAGCGCGAAGTGCACCAGACGCCAGTTGAGACGGACCCGACCGTCGTGCGTGCACGAGCCCCACTGCGAGCGCGCGGACGACAGCCTCCAGCCGGTGAACTTCGGGCCGATGCGGTCGGCGAAGCGTTCGATCCGCTCGGCGAAGATCCGCGATGCTTCGCCCTGCAGCCACGCCTGCACGGCATCGCGGATCTGGCCCTCGGCGGCGTCGTGGGGCAGCGCCAGGTGCAACTCGACCCCGGCGGCATCGAGCCGCGTCGCGCCCACTTCGCCGCGCAGCCGCAGTGCGACGGACCCGCCCAGATACGGGAGTGCGGCGCCGTCGGCGAACACGACCTGCGGCAAACGGCGCTTCTCGCGCCAGGCGTGCCACTCGCGCTGCTTGGTGCGGATCCAGCGCGACTTCTCGCTGATCGCCGCCTCGATCTCGCGCAGCGTCACCCAGCGCGGCGCTCGGATCGTCAGTCCGTCGTCGTCGATCTGGAACCCGATGGTGCGCCGGCGCGCGCGGCGCAGGTGGTATTCGATGACTTCGCTGCCCGCCAGCGCGCGCCGCGCACGTGGGTCAGGCTCGCGGGCCGGGGGTGGAGGCGAGCTGCCGCGGGCGCGGGATCGAGCGCCAGCGTCAGCTGTTCGGCGTGGGAGGCCCTGAGCTTCTTCAAACCTGCGGTGTGGGGACCGGGCCGCCGCGCGTGGCAGGCACGTACGGCCCGCTGTAGCGATGCGGCGCGAGGCGCCTCATCTCGGTTTCGATCCACGATTCTACGAGGGCTCCGACCTCCTCGGCGGTTTTGCCCTGCGGATCGATGGGTTTGCCGATCGACACCGTGATGACGCCCGGCCGCAGCAATCCGTTCTTCGGCCAGCATTCGCCCGAATCCACGGCGATCGGCAGCGCCAGCGCCCCGGTGCGAACGGCGAGGCGCGGGCCACCCGTCTTGTAGCGGCGGGTCGATCCCGGCGGCGTGCGCGTGCCCTCGGGAAAGATCACGATCCACCAGCCGCGCCCGAGCCGGTTGGCGCCCTGCTCCACGACCTGCTCGAAGGCGTCCTGCCCCTTGCTGCGATCGATGCTGATCATTTCCGTCGACGCGATCCCCCAGCCGAAGAAGGGCAGCAGATTCAGTTCGCGCTTGTAGACGAACGTCAGGTCACGCGGCAGGAAACTCGGCAGCCAGAAGGTCTCCCAGGTCGACTGGTGCTTGGGCAGCACGATCGCCGGCGCATCCGGCAGGTTTTCCCAGCCCTCGACCTTCCACCGGATTCCGCAGATGACGCGCGCGCTCCAGATCGCCGACCGGGTCCACAGCGTGCACAGCTTGTAGCGCGTGTGCACCGGGAACAACCTGCTCGCGACCACCACGAACGACCACGGCGTCACCGTGATCACGTTGAACAGGTAGAACAGGACAGGTGCGGAGCAATGCCACCGATCAGGCCGTGAGCTTCGAGATGTCGGCGACCCGGTTCATCGTCGCGCGCAGCGCGGCGAGCAGCCCGAGCCGGTTGTTGCGCAGCTGCGCGTCGTCGACGTTGACCATCACCTCGTCGAAGAAACGGTCGACCGGCAGCTTCAGCGGCGCCAGCGCCTTCAGCATCCCCGCGTAGTCGCCGCGCGCGTAGAGCCGCTCGGCCGCCGGCTGCACATCGGCGTAGGCATCGCCCAGCGAGCGCTCGGCGGGTTCCATCAGCAGGGCCGCGTCGAAGGACGCCGGGCACGCCGTCCGCCTTCTTCAGGATGTTGCCGATCCGCTTGTTGGCCGCCGCCAGGCTTTCCGCTTCCGGCAGGTCCATGAACGCGCGCACGGCCGCGAGCTGGCTCGGCACGAGATCGATGCGCGCCGGGGCCTGCGCCACCACGGCCTCGATCTCGTTCGAGGTGTAGCCGTCGTCGCGCAGCAGTCCGCGCAGGCGGTCGTACAGGAACTCGGTCAGCTCGGGCTCGGCGGGCTTGAAGCCCTTCACGCCGGCGAACTCGGACTGCGCCAGCGCCAGCATGCGCGGCAGCGGCAGCGGCAGCGATTTCTCCATCAGCATGCGCAGCACGCCGAGCGCGTGACGGCGCAGGCCGTACGGATCGCGCTCGCCGGTCGGCTTCTCGCCGATGCCGAACAGGCCGACCAGCGTCTCGAGCTTGTCGGCGAGCGCGACGCACAGGCCCACCTTGGTCGCCGGCAGCGCGTCGCCCGCGTAGCGCGGCTGGTAGTGCTCGCGGACCGCCGTCGCGACGTCCGTCGTCTCGCCATCGTGCCGGGCGTAGTACTCGCCCATGATCCCCTGCAGTTCGGGGAACTCGCCCACCATCAGCGTGCGCAGGTCCGCCTTGGCCAGGCGCGCGGCGCGCTCGACGTGCGTGCGGTCGACGCCGAGTTCCTTCGCCAGCGCCACGCCGATGCCGGTGATCCGCTCGACGCGCTCGAGCTGCGAGCCCAGCTTGTTGTGATAGACGACGTGCGCCAGGCCCGGGATGCGGCTCTCGAGCGGCTCCTTGCGGTCCTGGTCGAAGAAGAACTTGGCGTCGGCCAGGCGCGCGCGCACCACGCGCGCGTTGCCCGCGCGGATCGCGTTGCCGCCATCGGTCGCCTCGATGTGCGACACGAGCAGAAAGCGGTTCATCAGGCGGCCCGTCTTGTCGCGCAGCGCGAAGTACTTCTGGTTCTGCTGCATGGTCAGGATCAGGCACTCGGGCGGCACCTCGAGGAATTCCTTCTCGAAGCCCGAGTCGTACACCACCGGCCACTCGACCAGCGCCGTGACTTCGTCGAGCAGCTCGTCCGGCATGATCGGCGTGGCATCGAAGCGTCGCCGCCGCGGCCTGCACGAGCTCAGCGATGCGCGCGCGGCGCTCGCGCGAACGAGGCGATGATCAGCCCCTCCTCCTCGCAGCTGCTCGGCGTAGGTGTCGGCCGAGTGCACGGGAAGGTCGCCCGGGCGCCATGAAGCGATGGCCGTGCGTCGTCGTGCCGGCGGTCAGGCCGAGCGCCGTGACCGGCAGCACTTCGTGACCGCGCATCGCGACCAGTCGATGCGCCGGACGCACGAACTGCACCGTCGTCGCGCCGTCTTCGAGCTGGTAGCTCATCACCTTCGGGATCGGCAGCGCCGCGAGCGCTTCCTCCAGCGCGGACTGCAGGGCGACGATCAGGCTCTGCCCGGGCTGCGACGGCCGTGCAGGAACACCGCATCGGCCTTGCCGTCGCTTTCGACGACGAGGCAATCGGAGCCGTCCTGCGTGCCCACCGGGACCTTGGCCATGTGGCCGCGCCCGAGCGCCTCGAGTTTCTTCAGGAACGCCTGCGTCCAGTTCGCCGCCGCATCGCGCGCCACCGCGAGCGGCATCAGCTTCTGCTTGAACGGCTTGTCCGGCGACCGGTTCAGGACGTGCGTGATGTGCACCGCCAGCCGGCGCGGCGCGCCGAACGCCGTGACGACGCTGTCGTCCGACAGGAACTGGCGCTCGCGCAGCCCTTCGGCGATGCCCGCCGCAAACGCCTCGGACAGGCTCTTCAGCGCCTTCGGCGGCAGCTCTTCGGTGTTCAGTCTCGACGAGGAGCGACTGCTTCATCGGCTCCCTCGCGAACGGCCGGATTCGCCTGCGACGCGCCTTCATGCCGCCTCCCTTCGCGCCTGTCGAGCATCGGGAAGCCGAGCCGCTCGCGCGACTCGTAGTAGCTCTGCGCGATCGCGCGCGACAGCGTGCGGATGCGGCCGATGTACGCCGGCGCGCTCGGTGACGCTGATGGCGCCGCGCGCGTCGAGCAGGTTGAACGTGTGGCCGGCCTTCAGCACCATCTCGTAGGCCGGCAGCGCGAGCTGCAGTTCCATCAGCCGCTTGGCCTCCGCCTCGAACAGGCCGAACTGCCCGAGCAGGATCGCCGGATCGCTCGCCTCGAAGTTGTACTTGCTCTGCTCCACCTCGTTCTGGTGGAACACGTCGCCGTAGCGCAGCACCTTCTCGACGCCGCGGTCGCGCCAGCGCGTGTAGACGAGATCGAACACGTTGTCGATGTCCTGCAGGTACATCGTCAGGCGCTCGAGCCCGTAGGTGATCTCGCCGGTGATCGGCTTGCACTCGAGCCCGCCGACCTGCTGGAAGTAGGTGAACTGCGTGATCTCCATGCCGTTCATCCACACTTCCCAGCCGAGTCCCCAGGCGCCGAGCGTCGGGTTCTCCCAGTTGTCCTCGACGAAGCGGATGTCGTTCTTCTTCGTGTCGATGCCGAGCGCCTTGAGCGAGCCGAGGTAGAGCTCGAGGATGTCCGGCGGCGACGGCTTCAGCACCACCTGGTACTGGTGATGCTGGTGCAGCCGGTTCGGGTTCTCGCCGTAGCGCGCGTCCTTGGGCCGGCGCGACGGCTGCACGTAGCCGGCGCGCCAGGGCTCGGGACCGATGGCGCGCAGGAACGTCGCGGTGTGCGAGGTGCCGGCACCGACCTCGAGGTCGATCGGCTGCAGCAGCGCGCAGCCCTGCTGGTTCCAGTAGGTCTGGAGTCGAAGAATGGCTTCCTGGAAGGTGATCATCGGTCCGGCCCGGTGTGGCGAACTTCGCGAACCGACGATTGTACGGACTGGACGAGGCGATCCCGGACGGGCTGGTTGACTCGCCGTGGCGCTGCGGCGGGCTGCGGTCGCGCCATTGCGCTGCACGCGTGACCATCAGAGCGCGGCGCGATCGCGACCGTGGATGCGGGCCGCAGTGTATCGCGGACGCCGCGGCTCGGTAGCGCGCCGGCGCGCTCGCGCATGCGACCGCGCCGACGGCGGGCCGGGCACGACCTCGCCATCCCGGACGCCGACGGCTGCTCCGAGGCGAGCGCTCAGATGCCGAAGCTTCGGGCCCGCTCGAGTCATCATCGGCGATGGCGCCCGCCGCCGAGCCGCGCGGAGCGAGGCGCCCCGTGCCGCGGCCGTCGCGCAAGGACCGACGCGCCAAAGAAGCGAATCCCTGCCGCGCTAATCGCGTCCCGACGCCCGCCGCGCGCTCGCGCGCAACTGCGCCAGCGACACCTTCGTCTCGGCCCCCTTGCCCGCCGGCGCGCAGTCGGCGCAGCCGCTCCTGCGGCGCGGACGCAGCAGGAACACCACCGCCGCGATCACCGCGGCGACGAGCCAGCAGGTCGAGCAGCCACTCCATGTCAGGCGCCGAGCGCGAGCGCCGCGCGGTACGTGACGAACGCGGCAAGGTAGGCCAGCGCGAACAGGTACGACGCCATCAGGATCGGCGTTCGCCAGCCGCCGGTCTCGCGCTTCACGACCACCAGCGTCGACAGGCACTGCGGCGCGAACACGTACCAGGCGAGCAGCGCGAGGCCGGTCGCCAGGCTCCACTGCGCCGCGATCACCGGCAGCAGCGCCTCGCTGGCCTGCTCGGCGCCGCCCGACATCGAGTAGACGGTGCCCAGCGCGCCGACCGCCACTTCGCGCGCCGCGAGGCCGGACACCAGCGCGATCGAGATCTGCCAGTTGAACCCGACCGGCTCGAGCACGTGGGCCAGCAGCGCGCCGATCTGGCCGGCGATGCTGTACTCGATCGCCGAACCGGTGGCGCCCGGCGGCGGCGCGGGAAAGGAACTGAGCGCCCACAGGATGACCATCAGCGCGAGGATCGTCGTGCCGACGCGCCGCAGGAACACCTTCGCGCGCTCGAGCAGGCCGAGCGCGAGGTGGCGCGCGTTCGGCCAGTGGTACGCCGGCAGTTCCATCAGCAGCGGCGCGGCCTGCCCGCGCGTCGTGCGCGTCAGCACGAAGGACACGAGGAACGCCGCGACGATGCCGGCGACGTACAGCGCGAACAGCACGAGGCCCTGCAACTGGATGCCCGGGCCGACGAGCCGCGCCGGAATGAACGCGCCGATCAGCAGCGCGTACACCGGCAGGCGCGCCGAGCACGTCATCAGCGGCGCGATCATGATCGTGATCCAGCGATCGCGCGGATTCGGGAATCGTGCGCGTCGCCATGATGCCCGGGCACGGCGCACGCGAAGCTCGACAGCAACGGAATGAACGAGCGGCCCGACAGCCCGACGCTGCCCATCAGCCGATCGAGCAGGAACGCCGCGCGCGGCAGGTAGCCCGAGTCCTCGAGCACGAGGATGAAGAAGAACAGGATCAGGATCTGCGGCAGGAACACGAGCACGCTGCCGACGCCCGCGAGCACGCCGTCGATCAGCAGGCTCTTCAGCGCGGACTCGGGCATCGCGCCGCCGAGCGCCGCGCGCAGCGCTTCGACGCCGGCCTGGATCCACTCCATCGGCGGCTGCGACCACGCGAACACCGCCTGGAACACGAGGAACATCACGACCGCCAGCACGAGCGGACCGACGAGCGGATGCAGCACGACGCGGTCGATCGCTTCGCTCGGTCCGGTCGGCCTCGATCCGCGCGATGCCGAGCGCGCGCAGGATGCGGTCGGCCTCGGCCACGACGTCGCCTCGTCGGGCGGCGCCGGCACGCGCGACCGCGACGCCGCTGCTCGCAGTGCGCGTCGATCGCGTCGGCCAGCGCGCGCGCGCCGTTGCCGCGCACGCGCGACCGATTCGACGACCGGCACGCCGAGTTCGGCGGCGAGCCGGCGCGGTGTCGACCGACAGTCCGCGCTTGCGCGCGAGGTCGCTCATGTTGAGGCTGACCAGCATCGGCAGGCCCATGCGGCGCACGCGCAGCGCGAAGCGCAGGTGCCGCCGCAGCTGGGTCGCGTCGAGCACGCAGACGATCAGGTCGGGCACGGCTCTCGCCCGCCATCTCGCCGCGCAGCACCTGCGCGGTCACCGCCTCGTCGGGCGAGCGCGGCTCGAGCGCATAGGTGCCGGGCAGGTCGAGGATCTGGACGGTGCGGCCCGCGCGGCGTCTGGAACTGCCCGGCCTTGCGCTCGACGGTGACGCCGGCGTAGTTGGCGACCTTCTGGCGCGCGCCGGTCAGCAGGTTGAAGAGCGACGTCTTGCCGCAGTTCGGCTGGCCGACCAGCGCGATGCGCGGCGCGCCGGCAACGGCTGAGGACATGGCTTACGACGGAATGGCGCGGACGGTCACGCACTCCGCTTCGCGGCGCGCGCAGCGCGAACGTCGTTTCGCCGACGCGGACCGCGAGCGGTCCGCCGGACAAGCCGGCCGCGAGCACCTTCGACTTCCTCGCCGTCGAGGAAACCCGAGTTCGCGCAGGCGCGCCGGAAGATCGGGCCAGCGGCGAGCGACGCGCCGGACCTCGGCGACCGCGGCGCGGCGGCCTCGCGGCAACTTCACCAGTGCCATCACTGCCGCCACCACGCCCATCGCGTCCTGCTCCCTTCGTGCGTCGTCAATGTCGCCAGTAGACCTCGGCGGCGCGGAGCGACTTTGACCTGCGACAAGCTAAATAACAATCATTCTCATTACGTACCGCTCAGACGGCTGGCACCTACCGCCGCCGGGCCACGGAGAGCCGCCGAGCACGGCGAGCAGCAGCCGCCGCCAGGACCACCGCCGGGCCGTTGCCCCAGCGGATGAACGGCGTCGTGCCCTCGCATCCCCTGCACCTGCCCGGTCAGCGCGCCGGCCGTGAGGAACGGCAGCGCGCCGGTCACGCGGCCGCGCGCATCGATGATCGCGGTCGCGCCGGTGTTCGTCGCGCGCAGCATCGGATGCTGCGTCTCCAGCACGCGCATGCGCGAGATCTGCAGGTGCTGCGGCAGCGCCAGCGAGTCCTGGAACCACGCGAGGTTCGACATGTTCAGCATGATGGTCGGCGCCGCGTCGCCCTTCCACGCGTCGATGATCACTTCGCCGAACAGGTCCTCGTAGCAGATGTTGACCGCGATCGCGCTGGCCGGCGAGTTCCATCGGCGGCTGCACGGCGTTGCCGCGCTGCTGGTCGCCGATCGGCATCTGCATCAGGTCGACGAACCAGCGGAAGCCCGGCGGGATGAACTCGCCGAACGGCACCAGGTGACGCTTGCTGTAGCGCGCGAGCGGCGCGTCGCCGCGGCGCGATGCCGACCGCGCTGTTGAAGTACGCGCCCGCCGGCTGTTCGAGGAACACGCCGAACACCAGGCCGCTGTCCTCGGTCGCGCGCGAAGCTTGCTCGAACGCCTCGACGAACTGCGGCGGAACGAACTGCAGCGGCACCGGGAACACCGACTCCGGCAGCGCGACCAGGTCGACGCGCGGGCCCTGCATCAGCGCCCAGTGCGCGTCGAACGCGCGCTGCAGGCCCTCCGGGCCGAACTTGGTGTCCTGCGGAATGTTGGCCTGCACGAGGCGGACCGTGATCGGCGCGCCGGCCGGCCTGCGTCCAGCACTGCGTCCCTTCAGCACCGCGCCGCCGCCGATCAGCAGCATCGAACGCGCCGGCGATCCACGACGTAGCCCGCACGCCCCCGCACCGCGCAGCGGCAGCGCGATCAGCGCGAGCGCGCCGGCGAGCAGCGCCGCGGCGAGCGTCACGCCATAGACGCCGGCCACCGGCGCGAATCCCGCCAGCGGGCTGTCGGTGTGCGCGTAGCCGGAGCGCAAGCCACGGGAAACCCGGTGAACAGCGTGCCGCGCAGCCACTCGCGTCAGCGTCCAGGCGGCCGGGCAGCACCAACGCCAGTCGGAGCCATGGCGACGGCGCCAGGCGCTGCGACACGCCGAGCGCGAGCGCCGGATACAAGGCGAGGAAGGCGCAGAACAGCGAACGTCGCGACCGCCGGCCAGCGGGCCGGCATCAGGCCGTAGACGTGCATGCTGATGTAGACCCACGAGACGCCGACGCCGAACCAGCCGAGCCCGAACGCGAAGCCGAGCAGCGGCCGCCGCCGCCAGCCGTCGACGCGCGTCGTCAGCGCGAACAGCACCGCCAGCGCGAGCAGCTGCAGCCAGGGCAGGTTGAAGGGCGCGAAGGACAGCGCGTGCGCGGCGCCGGCGGCGAGCGCTGCCGCGAGCAGCACGGCGCGTCTCATGGAAGCCGAAACGCTAGCAGCGAACGAGCCGAGCGCCCTTATCGGCGGTCAGGCCGGGTGGCGATGTTCGTCGTCCTCGAAGAACTCGCGGACCACGGTCTTCGGCACCCGGTTCACCAGGAACAGGTGGGCCTGGCGGGCGTCGGCGCGCAGCACCTCGAAGCGCAGGCCGTCGATCTCGACCGCTTCACCGCGCTTGGGCACGCGGCCGAAACGGTCGGTGACGACGCCGCCGATCGTGTCGAACTCGTCGTCCGGGAAGCGCGTCGCGAAGGCTTCGTTGAACTGGGCTGACCTCGGTCAGCGCCTTGACCCGGTACTTGCCGTCGTCCTCGGCGATGATGGCGTCGTCGGTTTCGTCGAAGTCGTACTCGTCCTCGATGTCGCCGACGATCTGCTCCAGCACGTCCTCGATCGTGATCAGGCCCGGACACGCCGCCGTACTCGTCGACGACGATCGCGATGTGGTTGCGGTTGGCGCGGAAGTCGCGCAGCAGCACGTTCAGCGGCTTGCTCTCCGGGATGAAGACCGCCGGGCCGCAGGCTGCCGCGGACGTCGAAGTCCTTCTCCGTGTAGTACCGCAGCAGGTCCTTCGCCAGCAGGATGCCGATCACGTGGTCCCGGCTGCCCTCGATGACCGGGAAACGCGAGTGCGCCGTCTCGATCACGAAGTCGATCCACTGCTCGGGCGGCTCGGCGATGTCGATGACGTCCATCTGCGAGCGCGGGATCATCAGGTCGCGCGCGCGCAGTTCGGACACCTGCAGGACGCCCTCGATCATCGACATGGCGTCGGCGTCGAGCAGGTTGCGCTCGTGCGCGTCGTGCAGCGCTTCGAGCAGTTCTTCCCGGTTCTCGGGCTCGCGGAAGATGAACGCCGTCAGGCGTTCGAGCAGGCTCTTGTGCTTTTGCGAGGGGATGAAGCGGGCAGACGGAGGTTCTGACATCAGCAGCGGACCGGTGGCCGGCAGTCGCGGCAACGGATCCTGAGTGAGAGACGAATCCAGAATACACGAGGCAAAAAGGGCAGCGACATACGCGATCTTCCTGCGCAGCAAACGACGATCCCCGGTTGCGGTAAGTGGCCGCTAACTCCTGCGTCCGGTGCTAGGTTGAAGGGGTTCAGGAAGGAAGCCTAACGTTCGGAGGTGAGATATGAAACGGCTTGCCCTGGTCGTCGTGGCCGTCCTGCTGGCGGTCGGGGTGGCGGGTTGCGCGGGGATGTACAAGGAGTCGAGGCAACGGCAGGTCGCGTCGATGCTCGCGTACCTGTTTCCTGGCACGGCCGAGCTGCCCGCTCCATCCGGACGCGGTCGCGGTGCATCAACGTGCCGTTCCGCATCGGCGTCGCGTTCGTTCCGGACAACTCGACGGGCTCGGAGTTTCGCCTGTCCGAAGCCGACCGGCTGAACCTCGCCGGCCAGGTGCGCAACGCGTTCGCGAAGTACCCGTTCATCCGCGAGATCGAGGCCGTGCCGTCGGTCTATCTCGAGACCGGGCGGCGGTTTCGCCAACATCGACCGCATCGCCGCGCTGCTGCGGCTCGACGCGATCGCGCTCGTTTCCTACGACCAGGTGCAGCACGCGGACGCCGACTGCCCATCTCCTTCCTGTACTGGACCGGGATCGGCGCCTACATCGTTCCGGGCGACCGCTACGACGTGCTGACCGTCGTCGAAACGGCGGTCTTCGACATCAAGAGCCGCCGGCTGCTGATGCGCGCCGCGGGCACGTCGAACGTGAAAGGCAGCGCCACGCTGGTCGGATTCTCCGGGCCAGTCGCGCGAAGCGCGGCTGAAGAGCTTCGAGGAAGCGGTCACGCAGATGATCGGCAACCTGCACGGCGAGGTGAAGACCTTCCGCGAACGGGCGCCGAAGGATCCGAAGGTGAAGCTGGTGCTGCCGCCGGGCTACAACCCGCGCGGCCGAACGTCCGGCGCCGGCCGCCCGCTCAGCCGCCCGTTCCTCCGCCGGCCCGATAGGGGTCGTCGATCCCCAGCCCCGCGAGGATCTCGACCTCGCGGGCTTCCATCTTCCGCGCGTCGACCGCACGGTCGTGCTCGTGACCCTGCGCGTGCAGCACGCCGTGCACGGCGAGATGCGCGAGGTGCTCCCGGAACGCCTTGCGCTGCTCGCGCGCCTCGCGCTTGATCGACCGGCACGCACAGCACGATGTCGGCCCGCACGACCGGCGCGTGCGCGTAGTCGAACGTCAGCACGTTGGTCGCGTAGTCCTTGCCCCGGAACTCGCGGTTCAGCCTGCGCGCCTCGGCCGCGCCGACGAAACGCAGCGTCAGTTCGGCGTCGCGCTCGAGCGCCGCCGTGATCCAGCGCACGAGCGTGCTTCGCGCCGGCAGGCCGTCGAACCGGCTCTGCCCCTGGATCGACAGCGTCAGCGCCATCAGGCCGCGGTGCGCCTCGCGGCCGGACGCATCGCCCGCGCCGGCCGCGCTCGGATCGCTCCCGCTCGGCGCGCTCGTCCGCCGCCTCGTAGGCCTCGACGATGCGGCCGACGAGCGGGTGCCGCACGACGTCGGCCGCCGTGAAGTAGGTGAAGGCGATGCCGCGCACCTCGGCCAGCACGTGCTGCGCTTCGACCAGCCCGCTCGCCACGCCCTTGGGCAGATCCATCTGCGTCACGTCGCCGGTCACCACCGCCTTCGATCCGAAACCGATGCGGGTCAGGAACATCTTCATCTGCTCGCGCGTCGTGTTCTGCGCCTCGTCCAGGATGACGAAGGCGGCGTTGAGCGTGCGGCCCCGCATGTACGCCAGCGGCGCGATCTCGATCGTCTGGCGTTCGAGCAGCTTCTGTGTCTTGTCGAACCCGCACAGGTCGAACAACGCGTCGTACAGGGGCCGCAGGTACGGATCGACCTTCTGCGCGAGATCGCCGGGCAGGAAGCCGAGGCGCTCGCCCGCTTCGACCGCCGGCCGCGTCAGCACGATGCGCTTGACGAGGTCGCGCTCGAGCGCGTCGACCGCGGCGGCGACCGCGAGATAGGTCTTGCCGGTGCCGGCCGGACCGATGCCGAACGTGATGTCGTGGTTGAGGATCGCCTGGATGTAATCGCGCTGGCGTGGCGTGCGCCCGTGCAGGTCCGGGCGCCGGGTGTGGAGCTGCGGCAGCGTCTCGCCGTCGTCGGCGTCGACCGCGGCGCGGCGCGCCCGTGCGCCCGCGCAGTTCCACGAAGTACAGCTGGATGTCGTCCACGGACACCGCGCGGCGGCTCCGCCGCGTGCGCTCCAGAAAGTGTTCCAGGACGTCGATGGCCGACTGCGCCGTTCGCCTGCTCGCCCTCGATCCGGAACTGGTGCCCGCGACGCGCGATCGCGACGTCGAGTTCGGTCTCGATCTGCCGCAGGTTGGCGTCGAGGGCGCCGGTGAGGTTCGCCAGTTCGGCGTTGTCCGCGTCGGCGGCGAACGTCAGGACTTTCTTGGCAGGGGATCGGCGGCTCACCACTCCTCCAGTGTAGCCATCCTCGGTCCCGCGTTCCCGCGCGGGACCCGGCAGGAACAGCTACACGCCGGACCGCAGCATCGGCGCTCGCAACGCCTCTCGTCAGCGTGTCCGCCGACTCGGCGTAGTGCGCGCGCGTTTCGGCGGACAGCCCGGGCTTCTTCGCCGCGGCGTCCAGCCAGTCGCGGAGCTGGCGCGCGTCGCGACGAAGCAGCGCGCGCGCATCGGCCGGGTAGCCGGCCGACGATCCCAGCACCGCTGCGGTCATGCGACGCAGATGCTCGCGCTGCAGGTTGCGGCGGAGCGGATCCGCCTCGACGCCGCGCCGCGCCTCGTCCCAGACGGCGTTCTGCACGGTGCCGAAGAGCTCCGACAGCGTGAAGACGTCGCCGTCGACGCCGCGCACGCTGTTCTCGACGACGCGCCGGGCGACCACCGGGCTCATCAATCGGTTCAGGACATCGCGCTGCACGGCGAGCACGCGATCGGGCAGCGCGAGTTCGACCGTGGCCATCGCCGCCTGCGGATTCGACACCGACAACGCGTCGCGCTCCAGGCGATCGGCGACCAGCTTGCGCATGAAGCTCGGCGACACCTTGAAGCTGTCGCTCTTCAAGAGACCCTCGGTGATCGTCGCCAGGGCCTCGCGCTGCTTCTTCGCGGATATCGGCGTCACCGGCATCCGCTCGCTGCCCGCGTAGTCGTTGACGAGCTCGGCGCCGCCGACGTACTTGGCCGCCGAGGCCATCGCGCCGCCGAGCTGCACGAACCCGGTCAGGAAGCGGCGACGCAGCACCGAGTAGCTTTCGCCGGCCGGCAACTGGCGCTGCTCCAGCCGCTGCCACAGTTCCTGGGACAGCTTCACCCGGCGCTTGTAGAAGCGCCAGCGGATCGTTGCCGAGGTCGCCCTGGTTGACGAGCGGGTCGATCGAGAAGCCGATGTCCTCGTCGGTGGCGAACGCGAGTTGCGGCTCGTTCGAACGGCTGGCGATCTTCGCCAGTTCGGCCTGCTCCCGGTCCGGCGCGATCGGCTTGTAGGCGTACTCGATGGCCCAGTAGTCGTAGGCGCCGAGCGTCGGCGTGAAGTACGCGCCCTGCTTCTCGCCCTTCAGTGCCAGGTTGACCGGCGAGTACTCCATCACCGACCCGGTCAGCCCGTTCTTCGCGGCGTACAGCGGATCGGCGAGCTGCGCCTGCGTGGCCGCCGTCGATGCGCGGAAGTTGTGACGCAGTCCGAGCGTGTGCCCGACCTCGTGCATCGTGATGTCGCGCAGGAAGTCGGCCACGAGCTTGTCGGCCTCGGGGCTGTCCGGATCGAGTTCGCCGCGCGCCTCGAGCAGGGCGAGCGCGAAACCGACCTCGCGCGCGGCCAGATCGCGGTATGAGCACAGACGACTGTCCGCGCCTGCGGCATCCCTGTGCACGTGGCCGGTGGCCTCGTCGTACATCGGCTGGTAGGCGATGACGCCGTCGGTCTTCAGCGATCGGACGCCCCGGACCATGTTCGCGTCCCACCCGATGTCGGCGTCGAGGATCTCCCCGGTGCGCGGGTCGACCTGCGACGGCCCGATCGCGCCGAACGACGGCGTGGCCGTCGGCATCCAGCGGATCGACGAATACTGCGTCTCGCCGAGGTCGAAGTCGGCGTCGTCAGGCTGCTGCTTCACGACGATCGCGTTCCTGAAGCCGGCCTTCTCGAACGCCTTGTTCCACTCGAGGATGCCCTGGCGGATCGGCTCGCGGTGCTTCTCCGGAATCTCGTTGCTCAGCCAGAAGGTGATCGGCTTCACCGGCTCCGAGACATCGGCGCCGGGATCCTTCTTCTCGAGGCGCCAGCGATTGACGTAGAAGCGGACCGGACTGAACCTGGATTCGTCGCTGAAGTCGACCTTCGCGGTGGCGAAGTGACCGATGCGCGAGTCCGCGATGCGCGGCGCCATCGGGGACTCCGGCAGCTTCGTGAAGGTGTACAGGAAACCGAGGAACATGCTGCGCGGGTCTTCAAGCACGGCCGGCGGCGGGTAGAAGGGGCCGGGCTGCGCGCCGGGCTGCGTCGGCGCCTGGACCGGGATCCGCGGCTGGGCGTAGTGCGCCGTCACGTCGATGACCATGCGGTCTGCATTCGACTTCGCCGACTGGATGTACGAGTTGCGGGCGTCGAACTGGTACGAGTTGCGGTACATCCGCTCGATCAGGTTCGACGCGCGCGGGATGTCGGTCATGAGCAGCGCATTGGCGTCGATCAGCACGGACTTGCGCTCCGGATGCGGCTGGCTCGCCACGGGCGCCGAACCGAGCAGGCTGTCCGAGAACGACTTCTTCACCGCGCGCTCTTCGGGACTGCCCGCCTTCGCGATGAAGGTCGTGTTGCGCGCGAGCAGCTGGATGTTGCCGCGCGGCCTTGCGGAACTCGGCCACGTACTCGCCCCCGGCGCCGAACCACGAGTTCCCCATCAACCCGGCAAACAGGAACCGCTCGCCGATGCCTCGGCTCATGTTGACGGACAGGAAGAACGGCGTGTTGAGCAGGCTCTCCGGAATCTCGATCCAGGTCTTGTCGTCCTTCTGCCAGAGCGGAAAAAGCCCGTCCGTGCGCTTCGCGTCCTTGATGACGTCGGCGAACGGGCGGGGCGAGCCCGGTGCGGCCGCTGCGGCGTTCGCTGCCGCCGCCGGGGCAGCGCCGGCCCCGGCAGGACGCGCGGCACCGCCACTCACCGCCGGAGTCGGCGCCACGGGCGACGGCATCGCCGACGCCGAGGTGGCGGCAACGGCGGCCGCCTTGTCGCCGTTGGCGTTGATCGTCGCGCACGCCGACAGCGCCGCGACCGCAAGCGCGGCCGAAACCACGCGGAAACCTTGCTTCATGGATGACTCCTGGACCATTGCCGGTGCCCTGCCTTACCGACCCGGGGACACCGTTTTCAGAGCGACGAATCGTACCCGTTGGACCGCGCGATCAGCGGTGAATTCGTCGCACGACCGAGCTACCCGCGGAGGGTTTTCCCTGTTTCGTCCGCATCGATGGCGGAACCGCGCAACGAATGCGGCAGGGCCTGCGTAATCGTTACGAACGAGCAGCTGGCCGATCAGCCGGGCGGCGTTCGGCCCGCCCGGGAAGTTGACGATCCGGTTGTTCTCGGTGCGCCCCATCAACTCGGAGGGATCCTTCCTCGACGGCCCCTCGACGAGGATGCGCTGGCGGGTCCCCACCATCGATTCGCTGATGCCCTCGGCATGCGCATTGATGGCCGCCTGCAGGCGCGCGAGGCGCTCGAGCTTCAGCGCCTGCGCGGTGTCGTCGGCCAGGTCGGCCGCCGGCGTTCCGGGCCGCCGGCTGTAGACGAACGAGAAGCTCGCGTCGAAGCCGACCTCCTCGATCAGCGTCATCGTCCGCTCGAAGTCTTCCGCGGTCTCTCCGGGGAATCCCACGATGAAGTCCGTCGACAGCGAGAGATTCGGCCGCACCTGGCGCAGGCGCCGGACGATCGATTTGTATTCGAGCGTGGTGTAGCCGCGTTTCATCGCGGCCAGCACGCGGTCGCTGCCCGACTGCACCGGCAGGTGCAGGTGGTCGACGAGCTTCGGCACGCGCGCGTAGACGTCGATCAGCCGCTGCGTGAACTCCTTCGGATGCGACGTCGTGTAGCGGATCCGTTCGATGCCCGGAATCTCGGCGACGTATTCGATCAGCAGGGCGAAGTCGGCGGCCTCGCCGTCGCTCAGGCGGCCGCGGTACGCGTTCACGTTCTGGCCGAGCAGCGTCACCTCCCTGACGCCATGGTCCGCGAGGTCGGCGATCTCGGTCAGCACGTCGTCGAATCTCCGCGAGATCTCCTCGCCGCGCGTGTACGGCACGACGCAGAAGCTGCAGTACTTGCTGCAGCCTTCCATGATCGACACGAACGCGCTCGGACCCTCGACGCGCGGCGGCGGCAGGTGGTCGAACTTCTCGATCTCCGGGAAGGAGATGTCGACCTGCGGCCGGCCCGTCAGCCCGGCGCTTGCGGATCAGGTCGGGCAGCCGGTGCAGCGTCTGCGGCCCGAACACGACATCGACATACGGCGCGCGCTCGACGATCGCGGCACCCTCCTGGCTCGCCACGCAGCCGCCGACGCCGATCACGAGGTCGGGATTCAGTTGCTTCAGGTGCTTCACGCGCCCGAGATCGGAGAACACCTTGTCCTGCGCCTTCTCGCGCACCGAGCAGGTGTTGAACAGGATGACGTCGGCGTCCTCCGGATTGTCGGTGGCGACGACGCCGTCGGAGGCATTGAGCACGTCGGCCATCTTGTCCGAGTCGTACTCGTTCATCTGGCATCCGAACGTGCGGATGTAGAGCTTGCGGGCGCTCATGGTTCGCGATCTCGGTGTAGAGCCGGTGGCGAGGGGCGCGATTGTACGGCCGCGCGTGCCGTGAATCGAAACTACGTGAAACCTACTTCTCGGGCGGCAGCAGCCAGACCTGGCTCACCTGCCCGCTCGCGTCCAGCTTGTAGCGGACGCGGCTGTTCGGCGGCACCTGGTTCGGCGTGACGGAGGTGTTGCCCGTGTTCATGATGCGGGCGCCGGGCGCCATGCGCATTTCCTTGCCGTCGATGGTGACGAGGGGCACGGTGCCGGTCGTCATGGTGCCGAGCATCGTGCCGTCGGCAAGGCGGTTCGACGAACCGCAGGCGGCGAGCACAGCGACGACGGCAAGGGCGATCAGGCTGCGCATGTGAGGACAATGAATTGTGGTGGCGGATCAGGGACTCGAACCCCGGACACAAGGATTATGATTCCTCTGCTCTAACCAGCTGAGCTAATCCGCCGCGGGCGCGAATTATCTTCGCTTAAGGCATCCGCGGTCAAATCAGCTTGACCGCTTGAAGGGCGGCGGCAGGGAAGTCGGGTTCACTTCCCCCCGGACACCGTATTTCCCGCTGAGCCCCAGTCGCACCCGGACCGGGAAGCCGTCTTCGGCACGCGTCCACAGCTCGATTTCCGGATCGTCCCGCGTGGCTCTGCGAGCGACGTAGCGGATGGTGGGAACGGTTGCGCCTGCGACGGCGTGGTTGAAGACGACCGTGCCGTCGAAGGTCACCGTCTTCAGCGATCGGCCGTCCGTGTACGAGATGGATACCGGTCCGGTCGGCCGCGGTCGCCCCAGGAACACATAGGGCAACGCTGCGGTATCCGAGGTCGCGAAGCGCAGCTTTTCGGTTCGTGCGCTGCCGGCGGAACCGCGCGCGAATCGAACTGTTCCAGCCTTGTAGTCAAATGTCGCCGAGGACGGTTCTCTCGAACCTCTCCTCTCGAAGAACTTCGCGCTTGCCTGGCCGCCTGCGACCCAGGCGCCTTCGCTTCTCCGAACGACCTGCAGGTTGTCGAACACGCTGGTGAGGATCTTCGCGCCCCTACCGGTCGATTCGACTTGGTATCGGTCGCCGGTGATGACGATCCTGTCGGTTGCCGATCCCACATTGATCGACCCTGTAAGGCTCGCCGCCGCCCTCAGCCAACCTGGCGCCTTGTCGCCATCCACGCTTACGGCAACATCGAAAGATGTCGTCAGCGTCTGGCCAGCCGCCTCAGTAACGGACGCGGCAAGCGCCAAGAGCACCAGGGACCGGAACACGCTCGTCCGCAACGCTGCCATTCGCACCCGCGCTACTCCGCCGCTTTCAGCACCGGTGGTTGAACATGCACGTGGACGGCCGCCAATCCCTGGCGCGCGCGCGTCCACCACGCAACCGACCCGGCGAGGGCGAGGCCGAGGAGCAAGCCAAGCGCCATGCCCGCCACCGCAAACTGCCCGACGCTCCGCAGGGAGCGCGAAGGTTCGAGCACGGGCGACCTGAAGCCGAAACCGATCGAGAACTGGTCCTTGAAGGCCTTCAGGTCAAGAGCAAACCGATTGGCCACCTCGCGAATTGCGTCGTCTCCCGGCTCGGCACTCTTGAATACCTCGGCCCGCACGTTGCCCAGGTGCTCGAGCAACAACAGACCCTGACGGACTGACCGTGAAGCGGATGCAGCCTTGTCGAAAAAAGCGACTTCGTAGTTCAACTGCCGCGCACGACGTTCCATGCGGCGCAGCGCTTCGTTCATCTCCGCCGCGCTCGACTCGAGCGCGATGACCTGGGTGATCGGCGCGAGATAGCGAGCCGAGGCGGCATCCGCGCTGACGACTTGTCGCGTCTCCATGCGCTGCGCCTCCGGATACTTGGTTTGCAGGGATCTCAACTCGTCGATCCGTTGACGGGTCTGTTCGAGCGCGTAGCGGGTCTGCAGCACCTGGTTTTCCGCCTTCAGGAGCTCACCGTTGCTGGCGGATTGACCGGACGATATCCAGCTCTGCAGGGTCGTTTGAAGTAGCGTCTGGGTCAGATACTCCCCTAACGTGACGACTGCGCTTTGAGCCGTGACGGCTTGCCGCCCTGACACGCTGAGTTCGAGTCCGATGATTGCCGACGTTTCCTTGTCCTTGGTCGTCTCGAAAATCTCTTTCGCGTCCTTTTTCGTTATCGGATACAAGGGCTTGACCGACTTTTCCCAGAAGCGAGGATCTTCAGAGCGCGCCAGCAGCAACACGGCGGCGTCACTCTTCCCGTTTTGAACGGCTGCGAAGTAAGCCTGCACGGCGTCTGCGGAACCAAACTCGCTCCTGAACCGCTTGTATTCGGCGAGCGACCAGCCCGGCGTGTAGTAAAAGCCACCCGCTTCGTACTTCGGCACTGCGACCGCCAACGTGGCCGCAAAGATTCCACCAAGGAGGGCCGAGCCGACGATCCAGCGCCAGTGCGGCTTCAGAGAGGAAAAGACTGGAGCAAGTGAAATGGATCGCTCGATCGCATGCAGGTCCCTTGCATCTTCGAGGTGCGACACGCCCAATTCCTCCTAACTCGTGCAACCACGAGCGCTGGTTAGAACAAGTGACAGCAGCGCGCAAGGGTAACGAAGAACGACGCATCCAGAATCACTTAGGTCAGACGTGTTTAAGGGAACTTGCGCAAGTCGCACTAAAGGCCCGATCGCAATTCCCACAGCTCGCGAAAATGATGAACCGGTCCGTGTCCTTGCCCCACTGCGAGTTCATCCGCATGGCGAAGTGCCTTAGTCAGGTACTCCTTCGCACGCTTCGCCGCGGTCGGCACATCGGCTGTCCGCGGCAGCAACGCCGCCAGCGCCGCCGACAACGTGCAGCCCGTGCCGTGCGTGTTCTTCGTCGCCACGCGCGGTTGCGACAGTTCGATCATCCGGTCGCCGTTGAACAGGAGGTCGGTTGCATCGCCCCCCGGCAGATGGCCGCCCTTCAGCCAGACCCAGCGCTCGCCGCTGCCCATCAGTGCATGCAGACGCTCGGCCGCGCGCGTCATTTCCTTCACGGTTTCCGGCCCGCGGCTCTCGAGCAGCACGCCGGCCTCCGGCAGGTTTGGAGTCATCACGAGCGCGATCGGCACCAGCGCTTCGCGCAGCGCCCCGACGGCGGCCTTCGCAAGCAGCGCGTCGCCGCTCTTGGCGACCATCACCGGATCGAGCACCACGCGCTGCGCCTTCCAGTGGGTGAGCCGCTCGGCCACCGTGGCAATGACCGGGGCTTCGCCCAGCATCCCGATCTTGACGACGTCGATCCGCACGTCGGCGAACAGCGTGTCGATCTGGCGCGCGATGAACTCCGGCGCGATCGGCAGCACACCGGTCACGGCGCGCGTGTTCTGCGCGGTCAGCGCGGCGATGACCGCGCAGGCGTAGGCGCCGAGGGCGCTGAAGGCCTTGACGTCGGCGAGGACGCCCGCGCCACCCGAGGGATCGACGCCGGCGATCGTGAGGGCGTTCGGAATCGGCTTCGACATGTGTTTTCTGTCACAAAATGAGTGGGTTAGCTTGACACAGCGAACCGGCCGCCTATATTACTGACCGGTCAGTTATTTACTTTCCGGGACTCGACAGAAGGCCCGGCACCGACTCACGCATGAGCAGTCCCGCCGCCGTCTCGCACTCGAAGCCCCGCTGGGAACGCCGCAAGGACGCGCGCCCGGCCGAACTCCTCGCCGCCGCGCTGGAACTCTTCGTCGAGAAGGGCTACGCCGGCACGCGGCTGGACGACGTTGCCCACCGCGCGGGCGTTTCCAAGGGCACGCTCTACCTGTACTTCGAGAACAAGGAAGACCTCTTCAAGGCGGTCGTGCGCGAAAGCGTGGTCGAGCGGATCACCGAGACCGCCGACGAGATCGAGCGCTTCGAGGGCACGAGCGACGCGCTGCTGGAGCACGTGGTGCGGCGCTGGTGGACCGAGTACGGCGACAAGACGGCGGGCGGCATCAGCAAGCTGATGATGGCCGAGAGCAGCAACTTTCCGGAGATCGCGCGCTTCTTCCTCGAGGAAGTGATCGAGCCGTGGCACGCGCTGCTGGCGACCGCGATCCGGCGCGGCATCGAGCGCGGCGAGTTCCGCGCAGGTCGACGTCGAGATGAACGTGCACACCCTCGCTGCCTCGCTGGTGATGCTGTCGCTGTGGAAGTGCTCGTTCGGCCCGTGCAGCCAGCGGCCGATCGATGCCGCGGCCTACATCGACACGACGGTGGACACGTTCCTGACCTCGCTGAAATGCGGCGCGCCGAAGCAGTCCGGTGCGACAGAGTGCGCGAATCGCAGGGTGAAGCGCGACGGGACACGCACCACCCGCTGATAAACTTTCGCGCTGGTTACGAACGGTTTCAGGGACGCTGAAAGAACGGGAATCATGGGACCTGGTCTGGACTTCGAGAAGGCGCGCTTCAACATGGTCGAACAGCAGGTTCGGCCGTGGGACGTGCTCGACCAGTCGATCCTCGACCTGCTGTTCGTCGTCAGGCGCGAAGACTTCGTGCCGGCGCCCTACCGCGCGCTCGCGTTCACCGACATGGAGATCCCGCTGAAGATCGACGGCGTCGACACCGGCGAATCCATGTGGGCGCCCAAGCTCGAAGCGCGGATGGTCCAGGAACTCGCCATCAAGCCGCACGACACGCGTGCTCGAGATCGGCACCGGATCGGGCTACCTGTCCGCCCTGCTCGCGCACAAGGCGCATCACGTCCTGTCGATCGAGATCGATCCGCGGCTGAAGGCGTTCGCCGAAGCGCAACCTCGCGCGCGCCGGCGTGCACAACGTCAAGGTCGAACTCGGCGACGGCAGCCGCGGCTGGCCGGGCAAGGCGCCGTACGACGTGATCGTCGTGACCGGTTCGCTGCCGGTCATGCCGGAAGGCGCTGAAGAACCAGCTGCGCGTCGGCGGCCGCATGGCGGCGATCGTCGGCGAGGATCCGGTGATGACGGCCGAACTGCTCACGCGCGCGACCGAGACGAGCTTCGACGTGGTCAAGCTGTTCGAGACCAGCGTCAAGCCGCTGAAGAATGCCGAGCGCCCCTCGAGCTTCCGCTTCTGATGAAGACGCTGTCGGTCCGCGAGCTGGCCGATTGGCTGGCCGATGAGCAGCGTCCGAAGCCGCGTGCTGCTCGACGTGCGCGAACCGTGGGAGCAGCAGATCTGCCGGATCGAAGGGCTCCGAACTGATGCCGATGCGCACGGTGCCGGTGCGGACGAACGAACTGGAGCCGGACCGCGAGATCGTCTGCGTGTGCCATCACGGCGGGCGCAGCATGCAGGTGGCGATGTTTCTCGAGCGGCAGGGCTTCGCGAACGTGTACAACCTGACCGGCGGCGTCGACGCATGGGCGCGCCAGGTCGACAAGGCAATGCCGACTTACTGAAGAGGGTGGGGACTCGGATGACGACAAGAACCAGCCGGTTTTCCTTGAAGCCGATCGCCGCGCTCCTGCTCGGCGCCTCGTTCGCCGCCGTGCTTCCGCCCGCCGCCGCGCAGACCGCGGCGAACCCGACGGTGCAGCAGTTGCAGGAACGCGCGAATACCGGCGCCCGCAACGACGTGCTGCAGCTGTACCGCGAAGCGCTGCAGAACGACACCGCCTACGCGTCCGCCCGCGCGCAGCAGCTCGCCACGCAGGAACGCGTTCCGCAGGCGCGCTCGGCGCTGCTTCCGAACGTGGGGCTCTCCGGCCGCGTCGACCAGAACTACTACAGCTCGACGATCCCGGACCTCAGCAGCAACTATCAGGTCTACGGCGCCGGCCTCAACCTCTCGGTGCCGGTGTACCGCCCGCAGAACTGGGAAGCGCTCGAACAGGCCCGGCTCACGGTCCTGCAGAGCGAGGCGCAACTGGCGCAGGCGCAGCAGGATCTCGCGCTGCGGGTGGCGACCGCGTACTTCAACGTGCTGGCCGCGCGTGACCAGCTGATCGCGCTCGAGGCGGCGCGGCGCGCCACGCTGGAGCAACTGCAGCAGGCCAGGCGCGAGTTCGAAGTCGGCACCAAGACGATCATCGACACCAACGAGGCGCAGGCGCGCTACGACCAGATCGTCGCCCAGCAGCAGGTCGCCATCGGCACGCTGATCGTCCGCCGCAGCGAGCTGCAGACGGTGATCGGGCGCGAGGTCGACACGCTGTCGCCGCTGCGCGAGCGCCCCAACCTGCTGCCGCCCACGCCCAGCGAGATCAACAGCTGGGTCAGTGCCGCCGAGCAGAACAGCTACGGCGTGCAGGTCGCCCGCGCGACCTACGAGATCGCGTCGCGCGAAGTCCAGCGCGCCCGCGACGGCTACAAGCCCACGGTCGACGTCGTCGCCGGCTACAACGTCAACAAGTTCAACGGGACGCAGTCGAGCGACTTCAACCCGCGCATCGGCGCCGGCAGCGTCGGCCTGCAGCTCAACTGGCCGATCTACCAGGGCGGGCTCACGCAGAGCCGCGTGCGCGAAGCGCTGTCCCTGCAGGACCGCTACTCCTCGGATCTCGAGGGCGCGCGGCGTTCGGCGGCGTTGGCAGCACGCCAGGCCTTCACCGGCGTGAACTTCGGCCTGTCGCAGGTGCAGGCGCTGGAGTCGGCCGAGGTGTCGGCGCGCACGCAGCTCGAATCGACGCAGCTCGGCTACCAGGTCGGCGTGCGGATCCAGCTCGACGTGCTGAACGCGACGACGCAGCTGGTGCAGACCCAGCGCGACCTGAAGCGCGCGCGCTACGACTTCCTGCTGTCGGCGCTGCAGCTGAAGGCGTCGACCGGCACGCTGAACGAGGAAGACCTCGTCGCGATCAACGGCCTGCTCGATCCCGCGCAGCCGATCGAGGTGCCGACAGTGCCCGACGTGAGGGCGCCGGCGCCGCGCAGTTCGCGCGCGGCACCTGCCACCGCGGCCACGGACGCACCAGCGGCGGCGGCGCAGAAGGAAGCCGCTCCGGCCAAGGCCACGAAGACGTCGACCAAGACATCGGCGAAGACGACGACAAAGAAAGCGCCGGCGACGAAGAAGACCGCGGCGCAGAAGACGACGAAACGAACGTCGTAATCCTCTGCAAGGTTCTCTCCGTCGCGCCACGGTGCTGCGCGGCGAATCGCAGCGCGGCCTCGCTCATTGCCTGACGCCGCACTGCATCCTCGGCGATCGCGTGCATCTGCGCGATCGGCCTCGGCCGGCGTCGCGGCCCGTAGCGCCGCCCCCGCCTCGATCGCATCCATCGTCGCCTGCGCGAAGTTGAACATGTGCGGACCGACCACCACCGGCGTGCCGACCGCGCACGCCTCGATCAGGTTCTGCCCGCCGAGCGGCAGCAGGCTCCCGCCGATCAGCGCCACGTCCGCGGCGGCGTAGTACAGCGCCATCTCTCCCATCGAGTCGCCGAGCAGAAAATCGGGGTCTGACCCCGATTTCCAGGAAGTCGAGATCTTCCGATTTGCGAGCGCCGGGCGAAGCGCAGGCCGCGCGACGACAGCAGGCGCGCCACGTCGTCGAAGCGCTGTGGATGGCGCGGCACGAGCAGGATGCGCGCGCGCGAGCCGAGCGCCTGCAAGGCATCGAGGATCAGCGGCTCCTCGCCTTCGCGCGTGCTGGCGAACAGCAGCACCGGACGTTGCCCGAGCGCGGAGCGCAAGCGGCGCCCCTGCTCGACCAGGTGCGGCGCGGGCGTGTGATCGAACTTCAGGTTGCCCACGACTTCGACCCGCTCGGCACCGACGCGCCGCATCCGCTCGGCGTCGGCCTCCGTCTGCGCGAGCACCAGCGAGAAATTTCGCGCGGCCTCGCGGGCGAGATTCGGCGTGCGCTGCGCCTGGGCCAGCGACTTCTCCGAGAGACGCGCATTGACCAGCACCATCGGCACGCCCTCTTCGCGGGCAATCGCGAGGAGGTTCGGCCAGGTCTCCGTTTCCATGCCGATGCCGACGACCGGCCGGAACGCGCGCAGGAAGCGGCGCACGGCGAACGGCAGGTCGTACGGCAGGTAGACCTGCGTGATGCGCCCCTGCCACTTCTCGGAGATCGAGCGGCCGGTGTCCCGGCCCGTCGGCGTCATGTGGGTCAGCAACAGGTCGTGCTGCGGATAGCGCTCGAGCAAGCGCGGCGATCAGCGGTTCGGCCGCGCGCGTCTCGCCGACCGACACCGCATGCAGCCAGAGCACGGGGCGCGTGGAGTTTCGGGCATAGCGCGCCCAGCCGAAGCGCTCGCCCCAGTGCCTGCGGTACTCGGGCTGCTTGCGCGATCGCCAGAGCAGGTAGAGCGCCGCGAACGGCGCGGCGAACCAGACGAAGGCGGTGTAAGCCGCGGCGCGCCGGGCTCATGGCGCGTCCGCCATCACGCGCTCGATCGCCTGGATCGCCTCGCGACGCCGCCGTCTGCACGCTCGGCGCCGCCCAGGCTCGCCACCGGTCCATCGCCCACCAGGCCCACGAGTCCCGGGTCGTAATCGCAGTAGATCGCGACCGTCGGACGCCCAAGCGCGGCGGCCAGGTGCGAGAGCCCGGTGTCCACACCGACGACCACGCGCGCGCCCGCCAGGCTCGCCGCGATGGCGTCGAGCGACGAGCGCGGCGCGACGACCGCCCGCTGCATCTGCGCCGCGAGCTCGCGCGTGCGCTGGCCTTCCTGCTCCGTAGCCCCAGAACAACACGCTCAGCAGGCCGCGCGCGGCGAGCGCGCGCTCGACTTCGATCCAGCGCTCGTTGGGCCACAGCTTGGTGATGCGGCTCGCATTGATGAGCAGCACGGCGTAGGGCGCATGCACGACGACGGCCGGCTTGGCTTCGCAACCGAGGTCGAAGCGGGGCGGTCCCTCCACCGCGTACCCGAGCGCCTGCGCGCCCAGCATTCGACAGCGATCGATCGCGTGCAGCGTTCGCGGCACATCGAAGCGCTTCCGATAGAACATTGCCGCGAGCCGCTCGCGGGCGGTGATCGAGGAAAACCCGGCGACCGGCGGCTCCGGCCCAGCGCGCGACCCAGGCGCTCTTCAGCAGACCCTGCGCATCGATCACCAGGTCGTAGCGCGCAGCCCGGAGCGCCTCCTTGACCGCAGCCGTCTCGCGTCGCGTTTCGGGCGAAAACGGCGCATGTCGCCAGCGACGCAGCGCGACTCGATGGACCTGCGTGACATGCCGGCTCATGGCCGGGATGGCGGCGAAGCTCTCTTCCACCAGCCAGTCGATCCGCGCGCCGGGCCTCGCCCGCGCGATGTCGGCGGCCAGCGGCAGGGCGTGAATGACGTCGCCCATGGACGACGTCTTGACGATCAGGAGGCGCACGGGGCGGGATTGTGCCTCACGCCCTTGCCCGACCGATGCTTGCGAACCTCTGGTCGCCGTGGCGGCAACTCGTCAGTGCCGATAGCCGTTCGGATTCCGCTGCTGCCACCGCCAGCCATCCGCGCAGGCCCGCTCGATCGACAGTTCCGCCTGCCAGCCGAGCAGCCGCTTCGCCAGCGACGGATCCGCGTAGCACTCGGCGATGTCGCCGTCGCGGCGCGGCCCGAGCACGTAGGGAATCGGCTTGCCCGACGCGTGCTCGAACGCCTTCACCATCTCCAGCACGCTGGTGCCGCGCCCGGTGCCGAGGTTGATCGCGACGAATCCGGGATGTGTCTTCGCGTACTCGAGCGCGGCGACGTGGCCGTGCGCGAGATCGGTCACGTGCAGGTAGTCGCGCACGCCGGTGCCGTCGCGCGTCGGCCAGTCGTTGCCCCAGACGTTCAGGTGCTCGCGCTTGCCGACGGCGACCTGGGTGATGAACGGGAACAGGTTGTTGGGGATGTCCTGCGGGTCCTCGCCGATCGTGCCGCTCTCGTGCGCGCCGATCGGGTTGAAGTAGCGCAGCGCCACCGCCGTGTGCTCGGCCTTCGCCTTGCACCAGTCGCGCAGGATCTGCTCGACCATCGCCTTGGTCTGTCCGTACGGATTGGCCGGCCGGATCGGCGCGTCCTCGGTCAGCGGCAGCGCGTCGGGAGTCGCCATAGACGGTGGCGGACGAACTGAAGATGAAGCGGTGCACGCCCTTCTCGTCCATCGCATCGAGCAGCGCCAGCGCGCTGCCGATGTTGTTGTCGTAGTAGTCGACCGGGCGCTCGACCGACTCGCCCACCGCCTTCAGCGCGGCGAAGTGGATCACGCCGTCGACCGGCCGCTGGAACACGCGCGACAGCACCAGCCGGTCGCGCACGTCGCCGTTCACCAGCGTCACCTTCTTGCCGGCGATCTTCTCGACGCGCTTCACCGCCTCCGGCGAGCTGTTGCTGAAGTTGTCGACGCAGATGACGTCGTAACCGCTCGCCAGCAGTTCGACCATGGTGTGCGAGCCGATGTAGCCCGCGCCGCCGGTGACGAGGATGGTCGGGATGTGCGTCGATCTAGAAGGGCAGCTGCGCGTCGCTCTTGATCTTGCGGATCTCGGCGGCGAACGCCTTCTGGATGCGCTGCAACGCCGCCTCGTTGTCGCCCTCGAAGCGCATCACGACGATCGGCGTCGTGTTCGACGGGCGCGCGAGGCCGAAGCCGTCCGGGTACTCCGACGCGCACGCCGTCGATCGTGATCACCTCGGTGGCGCCGTCGAACTTGCCCTCGGCCTTCAGGCGCTCGACCAGCGTGAAGTTCTCGCCTTCCGCCGTCTTCAACTGGAGCTCCGGCGTGTTCACCGCGGTGGGCAACGCGTTCAGCACCGCCGACGCGTCCGCGGCACGGCTCAGGATCTCGAGCAGCCGCGCGCCGGCGTACAGCCCGTCGTCGAAGCCCGGCCAGCGGTCGTTGAAGAACAGGTGCCCGCTCATCTCGCCGGCGAACGGCGCCTTCGTCTCCTTCAGCTTCGCCTTGATCAGCGAGTGCCCGGTGCGCCACATCGTCGGCGTGCCGCCGTGCTGGCGGATCCACGGCGCCAGCTGGCGCGTGCACTTCACGTCGAAGATGATCTCGCCGCCCTTGCGGTTGCGCGAGGATGTCCTGCGCGAACAGCATGATCTGGCGGTCGGGATAGATGATCTGGCCGTCCTTGGTCACCACGCCCAGGCGGTCGCCGTCGCCGTCGAACGCCAGGCCGAGCTCCGCGTCGGTCTCGCGCAGGCAGCGGATCAGGTCCTGGAGGTTCTCGGGATGCGCGGGATCGGGATGGTGGTTCGGGAAGGTGCCGTCGACGTCGCAGAAGAGTTCGATGACGTCGCAGCCGAGCGAGCGGTACAGCCGCGGCGCCACCGCGCCGGCCACGCCGTTGCCGCAGTCGATCGCGATCTTCATCGGGCGCGCCAGCTTCACGTCGCCGACGATGCGCGTCAGGTACTCGTCGACGACCTGCGCCTGCTTCAGTTCGCCCGGCCGCTCGGCGCGCGTGAGCTTGCCCTGCTCGATCCGCTGGCGCAGCGCCTGGATGCCGTCGCCGTGCAGCGTCTCGCCGGCGATCATCATCTTCAGGCCGTTGTACTCGGGCGGGTTGTGGCTGCCGGTGATCTCGACGCCGGTGCCGGTGCCGAGCAGATGCGTGGCGAAGTACAGGACCGGGGTCGGCACCATGCCGATGTCGATCACGCCGATGCCGGTGGAGCGGAGGCCTTCGATCAAGGCGGCCGACAGCTTCGGGCCGGACAGGCGGCCGTCGCGGCCGACGACGACCTGCGACACGCCGCGTTCGGCCGCGGTCGAACCGACCGCGGCGCCGATCGCGCGCACGGCTTCGATGGTGAGCGTGGAGTCGACGACGCCGCGGATGTCGTAGGCCTTGAAGATGCCGGGGCTGATCATGGAGAGATCGGGGGTTAGCAGGAAGAGGACGGGCAGTCTGACAACGCGGCTCCGGGCAGTCTAACAACCGGCAATGCCGATCCGGAGGGCAAGCGCCGTGCTCGCCCCTCACGACCGCGCAATTACCCGGCTTCCTCGACTTCCGATCGGGATGTGCGCAGCGACGCGCGGACGAACGCGATCAGGCCCAGGAGAAGAATCGCGCCACCCGCGCCGAATGCCGCCAGGCGGGCCGGATCGCGGGACGGAGCTTGGGCCACCCGGGCTTCGTTCCTGATCCCAAAGGAAGCGAGAGCCGAGGAAAAGCTCGCGATATCGGCCTGGAGTCGGAGGACCACTTCCCGTACCCATTCGGCCTCGGGATCAACGCCCTCGTACTTGGCCGTGGCCAGCGCGGCGAGAGTCGGGATCAGTTCCGAAGCGAGCGTCGTCGACTGCAACTTCTTGTCTGCTTCTGCGAAGTAGCGCTCCATCAAGTCGAACTGTCGGGCTTGGCGTTCCTTGCGCGCGATGGTCTCGCGCTGCTGCGTGATGGACGTCTCCGCTGCCACCAGTTGCGCCAACGGCGGCAGGAACCGGTCCTGGCCTTCCGTGATCGTGACGACCTGCCGGGAATCCAGCTTCCCCGCCTCCGGGTAGCGTGCCAGGATTCCCTTCAGATCCTGGATGCGACGGCCCATGGTCTCGATTCTCATCTGGGCCTCGACCACTTCCGCCCGCAGCGCCTTCTGCTTGGCCGGTGCTTCCCCGCTGTGCTTCAGAATCCAGCCGCGGATCCGCTCGCGGATCAGCGCGTTCGCGTAGTAGCCGCTCATCGTGCCGAGCATCTCGTTGGCCAGGGCCGGCGTGCGAGCGTTCGTCGCAAGGTCGACCCCCACCAACGAATTCGAGGCCGCGTCCTTGAGGTCGCCGAACTCCCGGGCGTCACGACGGTTGAACGGCAGGACCGGCGCCGCGACCGAACTCCAGAATTCCGAACTGGTCGACTGGGCAAGGAGGCGGTCGGCTGCCGGCCCCTGCTTCTTCGCCGCGCCGAGAAAATCGCGCAGCGCCGATTCGGTTGAGTAGGCCGCGGTCACCCGGCGATACTCTGCCAAGGTGACGTACTGGAGTTTGACTGCGGGCTCCGCGTCCCTGTTCCGGTCGCGTTGTTCGTCGAACGGAATCGCGATTCCGGGCGTTTCGAGCAAGGCTTCGGCGTTCCACTTCGGAAAAGCCAGGCCGACCGCCGCACCTGCCATCCCAAGGACCACAACGAACGCCAGGGCCTGCCAGAGCCCGATCAACAGATTTTCCCGGCAGATTCTGTCCAGCCAACGCAACATCTGGAATCCGATAGTGAGGTGGTTGTGGGCAAAGCGGGTGACGAGCCGGAGGGCCGGCCAAAGGCACTCAACTTGCCCAACTTGACCCGACTGGCTTGCGCGTAGATTCCGGGCAGTGTACCGAACACCGCGCATGCGCCTCGTTCACGGTTCCCTGGATCACCTCACCTCCCTTCCCCAATGTCGCCCGTGTCCACCCAGAAACCCCTTCTTCCAAGCGCCTCGCCTGAGTGGCTGAAATTGGCCGCGCTGGCCGCTGATGTCCGTCGCGCACTGAGCGAGGGCACCGACCTGCGTCATCTTGAAAGCCACCCGCTTTCAGCCTGCGGAATTGAGGTCGACGGGCGGCGCAACCGCCTGACACCCGAAGCCCTTGGCGGCTTGTACGCGCTTGCGCGTTCTCGCCGCGTCGAAGGCCAGCGCGACGCGATGTTTTCGGGCGCGATCGTCAATCGATCGGAGCAGCGCGCCGCGCTGCACGTCGCGCTGCGTGCCCGGGAACCGCTCCGTCAGGGAGCTGCGATCGCCGGTCAGGTGCTGCCCGCACGAAACCGCATGCGCGCGATGGCCCAGGCGCTGCACGCCGGCACGATGAAGGGCAGCACCGGCGAGGCGATCACCGACATCGTCAACATCGGCATCGGCGGATCGGACTTCGGCAGCCGCCTGCTCTGCGACGCGCTGCGCGATCGGGCTCCGGCTCACCTGCGCGTCCACTTCGTCTCCGGCGTCGACGGACTTCAGATCGAGCGGCTCTGCCGATTCCTCGACCCGAGCCGTTCCGTGTTCATCGTTTCCAGCAAGAGCTTCAGTACGGTCGAGACGCTGCTCAACGCGAAGACGCTGATGCAATGGTTCCGCGCTCGCGCGCTAAACGTCGACGACCACTGGTTTGCCGTCACCGGAAATGCGCCCGCCGCAGAACGGCTGGGCATTTCGCCGCCGAACGTCTTGAACGTCCCCGAGTGGGTCGGCGGCCGTTTCAGCGCCTGGGGCGCGGTCGGCCTGCCCGCGGCGCTCTACCTCGGCTGGCCGGTGTATCAGGAGTGGCTCGACGGCGGCGCGGACATGGACGAACACCATGCCGCTGCCGCGCTCGAAGAGAACGTGCCGGTGCGTCTCGCCCTCAACAACGTCTGGCACTCCAGCTTCCTCGACTGTCCGTCGCACTGCATCGCCACCTACGACAACCGGCTGTCCGCGTTCCTGTCCTGGGCGCAGCAACTGGAGATGGAAAGCAACGGCAAGCGATTGACCGACGACGGCCGACGAGTGGACTACCCGACCGCCCCCATCGTCTGGGGCGGTCTCGGCAACGACGGCCAGCATACGTATTACCAACTGCTGCGCGAAGGAACGCAGCGCAATGCAATCACGCTGCTCACGGTGGACGATGCGTCGGGTGCCTTCCCGGAGCACGCCGTTGCGCTCGCCCGGCAAGCCGAAGCGCAGGCCGAGGCCCTGAGTTCGCACGAGGGCGGACCAGCGTTCAACTCGGTCACGCACCTTCGCCTGCGCGACCTGACGCCCCGGTACTCTGGGAGCGCTCATGGCTGCCTTCGAGCACGCCACGACGGTGTCGGCCTGGCTGTGGGGGCTCAACCCGTTCGATCAGCCCGGCGTGGAACTGGGAAAGAAGCTCGCGGCGCAGAAGGTAGCGACGAGAAACTTCGCCGCCAAGACGGCGCGACAAGGCGGCCTGGCTCGCTCGACAGCCGTACCTTCCGCGCAGGGAGCCGGATCCGACCGAAAAGACAGCGACGATGGCCGTTTACCCCGGGGAACCGTCCGGTCGGTGCCGATAGAATGGCTCGGTTGCGCAGCTTGCGTCGAACGGACGTCCTGGAAGACCCCAAATGCTCGCGGTAATACTGTGCGGCGGTTCCGGCACCCGGCTCTGGCCGGTGTCGCGGGAAGCCGTCCCCAAACCCTTCATGAAGATCGGCGCCGGCCGTTCCTTGCTGCAACGGACAGCGCTGCGTGCGAGGGCGCTAGGCGCCGAGGACTGCCTGGTCGTCACCAATGCCGAGTACACGTTCAAGACGGCGGAGGAGTTCGCAGCGCTCGGCAAGGAAGGGCCGGCACATGTCCAGTTGCTGCTGGAACCCACCGGCCGGAATACGGCGCCAGCCATCGCCGCGGCCTGCGTTCTCCTGGCCAGGCAAGGTCGGGAGAACGAGCCGCTGATCATCCTGCCTGCCGATCACCTCATTCAGGACGAGGGGCGCTTCGCGGCCGTCGCGGCAAACGCGGCTCGCCTGGCGTTGGAGGGAAAGATCGTTCTATTCGGCATACAGCCGACCTTGCCGGAGACCGGATTCGGATACATCGAATGCGCGGCCGTGCCGAAGGGCGACGAGGCGCAGCTGGTGCGTCGCTTCGTGGAGAAGCCGACGCCGGAGAAGGCGGCCGAGTACCTGCTGGCGGGCAACTACCTGTGGAACAGCGGAATGTTCTGCTTCACCGCGAGCACCATGATGGCGGCGCTGGCGCAGCATGCGCCGGCCGTCCTCGATGCTGCGCGGAACGCGGTGGAACGCGGCAAGGATGCGGGCAACGAGCGCCTGAATCTCGACGAGAGCGCATTTCAGGTGGCGCCGGACATCTCGATCGACTACGCCGTCATGGAACGCGCGTCCGGCGTGGTCGTGCTGTCCGGCGACTTCGGCTGGAGCGACATCGGCTCCTGGAAGGCGGTCGCGGAAGAGTTCGAGCACGACGCGCAGGGCAACACGACGAGCGGTGACGTCGTCCTGTCGGACTGCACCAACGTTCATGTGCAGACCGAGGACCGACTGGTGGCGGCCGTCGGCCTGACCAACGTCGTGATCGTCGACACCCCCGATGCCGTGCTCGTATGCGACCGGCAGTCATCGCAGAAAGTGAAGGACGTCGTCAACGAACTGAAGCGGCGCGGACACGATACCCACAAGCTGCACCGCACGGTCGCGCGTCCCTGGGGCACCTACACGACGCTGCAGGAAGGCCCGAACTTCAAGATCAAGCGGATCGAGGTGAAGCCCGGCGCATCCCTCTCGCTGCAGATGCACCACCACCGCAGCGAGCACTGGGTGGTCGTGCGTGGAACCGGCAGGGTCACGGTGGAGGACAAGGTCGTGCTGCTGGCACCGAACGAATCGACCTACGTGCCGCTCGGCGCCCGGCACCGGCTGGAGAACCCCGGACAGGTGCCACTGATCCTGATCGAGGTGCAGTGCGGCGATTACGTGGGCGAGGACGACATCGTCCGCTTCGACGACGTCTATGGCCGGGCGCCCGCGGATGCGGACGCGGCCGGCAGGCCGCGGGCCGCATAGTTGGCACGATGAATCATCCGACGCGCGCGGACCTTGCCGCCTGCCAGGTGCTGGTGGTCGGCGACGCCATGCTGGACCAGTACTGGTTCGGCGACGTCGATCGCATTTCCCCGGAGGCGCCGGTTCCCGTCGTCCGCGTGCAGCGGCGCGAAGAGCGGCTGGGCGGCGCGGCCAACGTCGCCCGCAACGTGGCGTCGCTCGGCACGCGCACGGCGCTGCTCACGGCCCTGGGGCAGGACGAACCGGGACGGACGTTGATGCGGTTGCTCGACGGAGGCGCACATCGAGCCGCTGGTGCAGGCGGACGCGCGCCTTTCCACCACGGTGAAGCTCCGCGTCATCGCCCGCCAGCAGCAGATGGTGCGGATCGACTTCGAGACAACGCCCGAGGCTGAAGTCCTCGCCGCGCTGCTGGACTCCTATTCGGCCAGATTGACGACGACCGGTCTGGTCGTGCTTTCCGACTACGGAAAGGGCGGCCTGGCTCACATCGAACGCATGATCAGCCTGGCGCGCGCGGCCGGGAAGCCCGTCCTCGTGGACCCGAAGGGCGACGACTACGACCGTTACAAGGGCGCGACACTGCTCACGCCGAACCGCGCGGAACTCCGCGAGGTCGTGGGCCGCTGGCGCAGCGAAGCGGATCTCACCGAGCGCGCGCAGCGCTTGCGCCAGCGCCTCGAAGTCCGCGCGTTGCTGCTGACCCGGAGCGAGGAGGGCATGACCCTCTTCACCGACGATGGCGCGTGGAGCGTCCCGGCACAGGCGCGCGAGGTGTTCGACGTCTCGGGTGCCGGCGACACTGTCATCGCGGTGATGGCGGCGATGATGGCCGCGGGCCTGGACCTGCGCGACGCCGTCAGGCTCGCGAACCGCGCCGGGTCCATCGTGGTCGGCAAGCTGGGCACGGCGACGGTCAGCTACGACGAATTGTTCAGCGGAGATCCGGAATGACGATCGTGGTGACCGGAGCAGCCGGGTTCATCGGCTCGAACCTCGTCAAGGCGCTCAACGACCGCGGAATGCGCGACATCGTCGCCGTCGACAATCTCGAGAATGCCGCGAAGTTCCGCAACCTCGTCGACTGTGAAATCTCGGATTACGTCGACAAGGGCGACTTTCGCGCGCGTCTTGCCGCCGGCGCCTTCGGCCCGATCGAAGCCGTCCTGCACCAGGGCGCCTGCTCGGACACGATGGAGACGGACGGGCGCTACATGATGGAGAACAACTACCGCTACTCGGTGGATCTGCTCGACTGGTGCCAGCAGCGGAAAGTCCCGTTCATCTACGCCTCGTCCGCCGCGGTGTACGGCATGGGACCGGTGTTTCGCGAAGACCCGGCCAACGAACGCCCGCTCAACGTCTACGGCTACTCCAAGTTCCTGTTCGACCAGGTCGTCCGGCGCCGTCTGCCGAACGTGACCGCCCCCGTGGTCGGACTGCGCTATTTCAACGTGTACGGGCCGCGCGAAGCGCACAAGGGTCGCATGGCGTCGGTCGCCTTCCACCACTTCAATCAGTTCCGCGCGGACGGCAAGGTGCGCCTCTTCGAAGGCCAGCCACGGCTATGCGAACGGCGAGCAGCGGCGCGACTTCATCCATGTCGACGACGTCGTGAAGGTGAACCTTCATTTCCTCGACCGCGGCGCCTCGGGCGTGTTCAACCTCGGAACGGGCCGCGCGCAGCCATTCAACGACGTCGCGCTCGCCGTCGTGAACACGATGCAGGCGCAGACGAGGCGCGGCGAAGCTCGCTCTTCCAGACGCGGTAGCCCGTGGCCTCATCGAGTACGTCGCGTTCCCGGACGCACTGAAGGGCAAGTACCAGGCGTTCACGCAGGCTGACCCGACTGCGTTGCGGAAGGCGGGATACGAGGCCGCCTTCCTGACCGTTGAAGAGGGCACGGCACGCTACGTCGACTGGCTGCTCGCCCAGCCGCAATGACGAGCGAACGGCCCGCGCTTCGACCGGCCGCGTTCCTCGATCGCGACGGCGTCATCAACGTCGACCGCGGTTACGTCTGCCGACGCGAGGATTTCGACTTCGTGCCGGGCGTACTGGAAGGCGCGCGGCGGCTGAGCCAACTCGGCTATGTGCTGGTCGTCGTCACCAACCAGTCCGGCATCGGGCGGGGCCTGTACACCGAGGATGACTTCCGCAGACTCACGGAGTGGATGGTGCAGGCCTTCAAGGCGGCGGAGGCGGAGATCGCCGGGGTCTACTTCTGCCCGCACCATCCCACCGAGGCGATCGGCGCATACAAGGTGGCTTGCCAGTGCCGGAAGCCTGGCCCGGGCATGCTGCTCAAGGCGGCCGCGGAACTGCGGCTGGATCTGCCCGCCTCCGTGATGTTCGGTGACCGTGCATCCGACCTGCAAGCGGCGCAGTCGGCCGGGGTCGCGCGCCGCGTCCTGCTGGCGACCGACGGACAGGGGGCACCGGTGCAGGTCCCCGAGGGACTCGCCACCGGACAGGCAGCCCGCCTGGATCTGGCGGTCGAGTCGGAACTGCGGCCACGGCGCGCGAGCGTCCGCAGAGACACGATGAATCTCCAGCCCCCCGGATTCGAGAGCAAGATCGTCGGCAGCAGCGAACTGGACGCCCGGGCGATGCAACTGGCGCGGCCGCTCGTGTTCACCAATGGCGTCTTCGACATCCTGCACCGGGGTCACGTGACGTATCTGGCCCGCGCGCGCGCGCTGGGCGCCGCGCTGGTGGTGGCGGTCAACAGCGACGCTTCGGTACGGATGCTTGGCAAGGGAGACGACCGGCCACTGAATCGCGAGGACGATCGGGCGGCCATCCTCGCGGCGCTGCAATGCGTCGATCTCGTCACGATCTTCGGCGAGCGCGAACCGCTCACGGCGCTGCGTGCCGTCCGGCCGGAGATCTACGTCAAGGGCGGCGACTACGACATCGCAGCGATTCCGGAAAGCGCGGTCGTCCGCTCCTGGGGCGGCGCCTGCATCGCGATCCCGTTCGAACACGAACGATCGACGACGTCGCTGCTGACCCGCATTCGGTCCGGCGGCTGAAGCCGGACGCGCGAGGCTGACCGGGACTCCCGATCAGCGAGCGGCCGACACCCAGTCGACGTTCTTGGTCGTGGGCTGATACCCGGACACGAGGTCACGGAGGATCGCCAGGGTGCCGTCGGCATCGTTGCGCTCGATGCTTGCCTCGAGTTCCGCCAACCGCGGGCGCAGCTCGGTCCACCCGAGGTACAACTCGTGCGCCTTCATGATGCGCGAGTGTGCGGTCGGCGACGGGTTGTCGCCAATCAGCAGTTCCTCGAACAGCTTCTCCCCCGGCCGCAGTCCGGTGATCGCGATTTCGACTTCGCCACCGGGGTTCGCCTCGTCGCGCACTGATCGGCCGCTCAACTCGATCATGCGCGCAGCCAGTTCGACAATCCGGACCGGTTCGCCCATGTCGAGGACGTACACCTCACCGCCCTCGCCCATCGCGCCGGCCTGCAGCACCAGCTGGGCTGCCTCGGGGATCGTCATGAAGTACCGGGTGACATCGGGGTGCGTGACGGTCACCGGCCCGCCCGATTCGATCTGCCGGCGAAACAGCGGCACGACGCTCCCGCTGGATCCCAGCACGTTGCCGAACCTCACCATGCTGAAACGGGTCTTGTTGCGCACGAGTCCGGTCAACTGGGCGTCGTCGAAGCGCACCATGCTTTCCGCCGCGAAGGCCTGCAGCACCATCTCGGCAACGCGCTTGCTCGCGCCCATGACGTTGGTCGGCCTGACAGCCTTGTCGGTGGAAACCAGGACGAAGCTGGCCACGCCGCTTTCCATCGCCGCCCGCGCCGTTCGCAGGGAGCCGAGCGCATTGTTCTCGACCCCTTCGCACGGGTTGTGCTCGACCATCGGCACGTGCTTGTACGCGGCCGCGTGGTAGACGGTGTCCGGGCGGAAGGCCCGGCAGATGTCGACCATGCGGCCGTAATCCCGGACGTCGCCGAGCAGCGGCACGAGTTCGGTGTCGACACGCAAGGTGCGCCCGGCCACTCCGTCATCGGCCCGGAGCAGCGCCTCCAGCTCCTGGTGGATTTCGTAAAGCGCGAACTCGCTGTGGTCGACGAGCAGCAGGCGCTGTGGACGCTCGCTCAAGATCTGCCGGCACAACTCGGACCCGATGCTTCCCCCGGCGCCCGTGACCAAGACGACCTTCAGAGAAAGATCGCGAGCAAGCAGTGCCGGGTTCGGCGGCACTGGCTCTCGGCCCAGTAGATCCTCTACATCGAGTTCGCGAAAATCCGAGACGTGCACCCTGCCCGCGGCGAGGTCCGCCATGCCCGGCAGCGTGCGGATGTGCAGAGGAAGCGCGCGCAGGCTTTCGATGATCTCGTTACGGCGCTGCCGGCTGGTGGAAGGCACGGCGAGCAGTATGTCGGTCACGCCGAGTCGCTCCACCGCTGCGGCCGCTTCGGACGGACGGAACACCGGAACTCCATTGATGTGACGACCGGCCTTGCTCTCATCGTCATCGATGAACCCGACCAGTTCGATCTCCCGAGTATTGCCGACGGCGGCCGCCGTCTGCGCGCCCGCGGACCCCGCCCCGTAGATCAGCAGTCTCTGCTTCTGCGTCCCGCGGGATGTCCGGTTCAGCCAGAACCTCGCCCACGCTCGCGAGTTGCTGACGAAGAGGAGGAATATCAGCGGCTGCAACACGCCGACCGACCGCGGCACTCCAGCGGGGAAGGTGAGCAGCACCAGCGCGAGCAGCGCCGACCCGTAGATGGCGGACGCCTGGAACAAGGTCCGCATCGTCGCCAGTCCCGTGTACCGGAAGATGGCGCGGTACAGACCGAAGCGTATGAACAACGGCAGGAAGATGAGCGGCGCGGCGATGTAGATCCACAGCCTGCTGCACAGTCGGGACGTGCCAGACCTCGAGTCGCAACGTGAACGCGACCCACATCGCGAGCCACGCCATCAGCACGTCGACGGCGATCACGATCGCCTGCTTGCCTCGCCTCGGCAGAGCCAGCAGGCGCACGGTAAGTGGAGTTTTCAGGACGCTTCGTCTTCATCGGTGGGTGGCTGCACATGCGCGCAACCTGGTCGCCGATAGCACGGGGAAACACTTAGTTCACCGCGTGTGACGTGCGACGGGTGATACTAACCGAAGGCCCGTCGGAAAGATGTCCGGCGGGCGACGATATCAGTGGCGACACGCCGTCGCGTTTCACGACCTTCCAGGCTGTCAGAAACAGAATTCGCAGATCTAGCAAGAACGAGCGGTTGCGCAGGTAGGCGGCATCGAGCGCCACCTTGTCCGGGATCGGCAGTTCGTCGCGGCCGTTGACCTGGGCCCAGCCGGTGATGCCCGGGTCGCAGGACGTGCACGCCCGCCGCGGTCCGAGCTTCGATCAGGTCGTATTGGTTGAACAGGGCCGGACGCGGGCCCACGAGGCTCATGTCTCCCCTGAGCACGCTCCACAATTGCGGCAGTTCGTCGAGGCTGGACTTGCGAAGGAATCTGCCGACCGGCGTGATGTAGCGCGTCGGCGTTCGTCAGCAGGTGGGTCGCCACCGGCGGCGTGCCGACGTACATCGAGCGGAACTTCGGCATGCGGAAGATCGCGTTGTTGCTGACCCACGCGATCGGACCAGTAAAGCGCGGGGCCGCGCGATGATGCGCACACCAGAACGGCAATGATGAGCAGGGGGAACGCGAGGACGATCGCCAGCACGAGAACGGCCGCGAGATCGAATCCGCGCTTGAGGTTTTCGTACCACTGGGACATGTACCCTAATCCCTCGATTGCGACTGACGAGCCGAGTAAGACCTGCCGGTTTCGACCAGCCCATCCCTCAGGGAGAATGGAGGACGCCAGCCGAGGATGCGGTACGTCTCGCTTGCGTCGACCCGCAGAGATGCCGTCAGCTTGCGAAGCGTCGAACGTATCCCCAGGACGCTCGCGGCGGCGTCCAGCAAGGAGGCAGGCATCGAAAACAGACGCAGAGGCACGCCCATCCCCTCCGCGAGATAACGCATCAAGTCTGGCAGCGTCACGTCCTCCTCGTCGGCGACAAGAAGCGTCTTGCCTGGGGCGGCGGGGTGGTCGATGCATACCCTTAGCAAATCACAGAGGTTGCGAACACCCACAAGGGATCGCGAGCTTCGCACCGAGGCAAGCGGCAACGGCACTCCGAGCGAGACCAACCGCATTAGCCGCCGGAAATTTGCCTTGACGCCCGGGCCGTAGACGAGGGGAGGTCGAACTACTACTACTTCAAGGCCCCGCTCTGCGGCGATCTTCCGTAATCCCAGTTCCGCCTCGAGCTTCGAGACGGCATAGGGCTCGTCAGGGTTTGGGGCGTCGTGAGGTCGGAACGGCCTGGCAGTCTCGCTCCCATTGACGCGTATCGAACTGACGAACACGGAAACGTGGCACACCAGCGTCAACGGCTGCTCGCGCCAAACGTATCGTCGTCTCGCGGTTGGCAAGACGATAGACCTCAAGCTGATGTCGACGGTCCCCCGACTCGTCGAGGACGTGCGCGCGGCCGGCCAGGTGGATGACCGCACAGCAGCCGGACAACTCCGAGCGAGCACGATCGGAAGCCGCGGTCTCCAGGGCGCTACGACCAATCGGGTGCACCTTGAAGCCCGCAGTCGTCAATTCACGAACCAATGTGCTTCCAATGAAGCCGGTAGTTCCCGTCACTGCCACAACCCGACTTGCGGAATTTCCGAGCACCTCTTCTCCAATGCGTCCAATTCCGGAGCAGGCACGACTGCGACTGACCTCAGTGTCGCGCCAGAGCTATTCGAATTTTACAGAGCTATTCGTCGCATCATTCCTCCGTGCGGGATGAGCCAGCTCAAGATGGAGGTCGATACCTTCACGGAGCCCGCCAGAGAGTTGGCGTCAACAGCGAGAAGCTGACCTCGCTGCTCGCGCGCTAGTGGGCCGAGCGAGGCGAGCCGATTCTCCGAGGCAGCGAGATCCAGATTTCTCGATGACGTCGCCTTGGTTGGCCACGAATGCCCAAACCGCTACTTGAGAACGAATTCGAGCGCTTTCAACGGATACTTGGACAGGATGCGGAAATAGCTGGCGGGAACGTCGTTTTCGCGCAGCGCGCGGTGAACCTCCCGATTCAGAAGAATCGTTCCCCTGACACCCGATGTGCTTACGCCTCCGACACCCATCTTGACGATCACCTCGGGCAGATACTTCCATCTGAGCTCGTTGTGGCGAAAGATTCGAATCAAGAAGTCGATGTCGGCGGCAATCTCGAAGTCCGTCTTGTAGAGGCCAAACTTCTCAAACACTGACCTCCTCAGAAACAGAGAGGTGTGTGCAGGGAACCATCCCCACTTCATCCTGGACGGACGGAAGAACCGCGATCTGTACCGCCTGATGACGTTGGACGGCGAGCCCCGGAAGAACTCAACGTCTCCGAAGACGGCGTCAAGCGGGTTTTCCTGGAATACGCGGACGACACGAGAAATAGTCTCGCTACTGAAGAAGATGTCGTCGGAATGCAGCAGCCCGATCACCTCCCCGCTGCACCGCTTTATTCCCTTGTTTATTGCATCGTAAATGCCGGCATCCGGCTCGGAAATGAGAACTGAATTCCCGCACACGTTGCTTCTGATGATGTCCAAGGTGCCATCGGTTGACTGGCCATCCACGACAACGTGCTCAACATCTCCATACGTCTGTGCCTTGACACTGCTCATGCAAGCCGCGATGGTTCGATGCCTGTTATAGACAACCGTAATAATGGATACTTTTATGTCGGTCATGGCGCAAGAGGGCGAGGGTTGCGGGTACGCATGGCGGTCGCCGGTCGCCCAGTAGTCGACCCTCCCGTTGCAGCGACGGCATCGCCCGCCTGCTAACCTTCTATGGTTTCACTTTCAGAGGAATCGAAGTGCTGAACTTCGGATTGGTCGGATGCGGACGCATTGCCAAGAGGCATTCGGAATTGCTCGGGCTCAAGCAGATTCAAGGTGCCCAGCTGGCATGCTGTCTGTGACATCGATAAAGCGAAAGCCCAGTCGATCGGAGAGAGGTTCCGTGTTCCGTACTATGACGACATGCATCGAATGATGCAAAACGAAAGCATCGACGCCATCGTTGTACTGACAGAAAGCGGGAACCACGCCAAGAATGTGGTGGAGTTAGCACGATACCGTAAGCACATAGTCGTCGAGAAACCGATGGCCCTTACCCTCGACGACGCGGACGACATGATCCGCGCGTGTGACAGTGCGGCAGTAAAGCTGTTCGTGGTCAAGCAGAACCGTTTCAACGTGCCTGTCGTGAAGCTACGGGAGGCGCTTGAACAGGGCCGCTTTGGAAAGCTCGTCTTGGGGACCGTCCGAGTCCGGTGGTGCCGCGAGCAGAAATACTACGACGAAGCGCCTTGGCGCGGCACCTGGGCAATGGATGGAGGGGTGCTTACCAACCAGGCGAGCCACCACGTGGATTTGCTCGAATGGATGATGGGCGAGGTGGAGAGCGTGTTCGGTCGCAGTTCCACGGCTCTGGCGAGAATCGAAGCAGAGGACACCGCTGTTGTTACCCTGAAGTTCCGCAGTGGCGCCCTGGGCGTCATTGAAGCCACGACGGCCGCGCGCCCCAAGGACCTGGAAGGGTCGATTTCGATACTAGGCGAAGGCGGCACGGTCGAAATCGGTGGATTTGCCGTCAACCAGATGAAGGTCTGGCACTTCGCCGAATCCATGCGTGGCGATGACGAAGTCATGGAGAGATTTTCGGTCAACCCACCGAACGTCTATGGCTTCGGGCACCAGGCGTATTACGAGCACGTGGTGGACTGCATCAAGAACGATCGAAGGCATCTAGTCGACGGACTCGAGGGTCGCAAGAGTCTTGAACTGATCAATGCCATTTACGAATCGATCGAGACGAACAAGGAGATCCAGTTGCGCTTTCGGCCAAAGCACTGCCGGCTTGGAGGAGCGACTTGAACACGCCGCGGTTATTGGAGTCCGGGGTGGTTGATGTTGCGTTCGGAACAAATGTGACCGTCATGAAGCCGGTCAACCTGTACGGCTGCACTATCGGGGACGACTCTTTCATCGGACCCTTCGTCGAGATGCAGCGTAACGTTCGAGTCGGCAAGCGCACGAAGGTCCAGTCCCACACTTTTGTGTGCGAGCTTGTGGAGATCGGCGACGACTGCTTCATCGGACACGGAGTCATGTTCATCAACGATTTGTTCGCTACCGGGGGTCCGGCTCGGGGCAACCAGTCGCTGTGGAAAGCCACGAAAGTCGGCAACAAGGTGTCCATCGGGAGCAACGCGACAGTCCTGCCGGTCTCTGTCTGCGATGGGGCAGTCATTGGGGCAGGCTCCGTAGTCACGAAAGACATTACCGAGCCAGGCATCTACGCTGGCAATCCGGCCCGGCGCCTAAGACCCATCGACTGAGCAGTCATGAAGACAACCGTTCCGTTCGCAGACCTGTACTCACAGTACGTCGGCATCAAGAGCGAGATTGACGCCGCCATGAAGGACGTCATCGACCGGTCTCTGTTCGTTCGCGGCCCTTATGTCGAAAAGTTCGAACGGATGTTCGCGGACCTGCTCGGGCTCGGATACTGCGTTTCCTGCGCGAACGGAACCGACTCACTCTATATCGCCATGGTCGCGCTGGGCCTGGAGCGCGGCGCTGAGGTCATAGCCCCTGCTCATTCCTGGATTTCGACGACCGAGACCATTACCCAGGCTGGCGGGAAAGTCGTCTTCTGCGACACGGACGCCGGGACGTTCACGATCGATCCGCGAGCCATCGAATCGAAAATCACCCCCAATACCGTTGGCATCATTCCCGTCCATCTATACGGGCAACCGGCCGACATGGACCCGATCATCGAGATCGCAAAACGGCACGGGCTGTGGGTTCTCGAGGATTGCGCTCAGGCTCACCTCGCTCGCTACAAGGGGAGACTGGTCGGGACCTTCGGGGAGGCGGCGTCCTTTTCCTTCTACCCGGGGAAGAACCTTGGGGCGATGGGTGATGCAGGCGCGCTCGTCACGAACGACGAGAAACTGGCGGAGCGAATGGCGATGTTCGCGCGCCACGGCGGTCTGACCAAGGGCGAGCACCGCATCGAAGGGATCAATAGCCGGCTGGACGGCATTCAGGCGGCTGTTCTGTCGGTCAAGCTGCCGCACCTGGTCTCGTGGACCAAGCGCCGGCAAGAGATCGCGGCCGAGTACACGAGGCGACTGGACGGCATGGCAGGCGTCACCGTTCCTGCCGTCGCCGCCGGCAGAGAGCACGTCTGGCACTTGTACGTGATCCAGCATGAGCACCGCGATGAACTGCGGCGGCACCTTGACGCCCATGGCGTGCAGACAGTCATCAACTACCCGGTCGCGCTGCCCTTTCTGCCCGCCTACGCGCACCTAGAGCACAGGCCGTCCGATTTTCCAAACGCGCACTATCACCAGTCCCGGATACTCTCGCTGCCGATGTTCCCTGAGATGACCGATGAACAGATTGATGCCGTTGTTCAAGCAGTTGGGAGCTGCTCGGTCTGACCCAAATGCCGCCCGGTGATGCCGATTCAACTGCCGGAGGCCTGCGCCTGGTAAGGAACTCCAACTGGAACGCCGCCGCGTTCCTGGTTGCTGTTCTGGTGAACTTCGTCACCCTGCCGGTGGTCATTGCCCGGATAGGCATCGACGAGTTCGGCGCTGCGGGGATCTTCATCGGATTGTTCGCGCCGCTGATGTTAGTCGGCACGGTCGTTGGACAAGCCAGCATTCGCGAGGTCTCGGCATCGCTGGCGCGCGGGCAGACCGAAGATGCACGCCATGTATTCTGGACGGCACTGTGGGTCTGCGCCGCCAGTTGTGCGATTGTGGTGGTCCTGGTTGCGGGAACAGGTGCCTGGGTCGTCGCGCACTTTCTTGGCGAACGCGACACATCCGACGAAGTCCTGCGCCGACTGTGCCTCATAGCCGCGGCTGGCTGGTCGGCACAGCAGGTCGTCAACGTGCTTCAGGCGGGCATTACCGCCACGCAAGCCTTTCGCGTGCTCGCACTTCTCAACACAGCGTCCGCCCTCTTGTCAGCGGCGTGTTTGCTGGCCACAACCGCGGTTTGGCAAACCGTCGACGGTTTCCTGATGGGTACGGCTATCGGGTTCGGCGTGACCGCGTGCCTGAGCCTGTTTCAGGTGCGGCGGTGCGCACCCATGCTGTTTCCGGCAGCGCGTCTTGAGAGAAGAGCGTTGGGCCGCATCGTGGCCTTCGGACGATGGCAGGCGGCTGCCCACCTTGCCGGGTCGGTAGCGTTGCAGGCAGACCGGTTCGTACTCGGCGCGGTGTCGAGACTTCACATCGTCGGTCAGCTGAACGTCGCCACCCGGCTCCAGGAAGTCGTCTATATGGGCGTGCTCAAGGTCACCGAGGTGTTGTTCCCCCACTTCGCGGCGACCGCCGACCGCCCGGTTCACGAACGTTTACCTCTTCTTGTCGGAAGCTCTTGGCTTACCAACGCGCTCGCGGCGGCAGCATTGGCGCCCCTGGTTCCGCTCGCCGCATCCTTGATCGAGCTCTGGGTCGGGCCGGACGCAGTTCCTGCCGGCGCGCCAATCCTGCGCACCCTGGCAACGGCCGGACTGGTGGGAAGCGGGACAAACGCGCTTCTCTACTACATGTTGAGCCAAGGGCAGAGTGACGTCCTTGCCCGAGTCAATGTAATGCACGCTCTCCTGGTTGTGCTTCTGAGTACAGCCCTGCTTCTCAGTGCCGGACCCGCCATGGCTGGCTTCGGGATCCTCGTCGCCAACGTGCTGCGCCTGACGTTCCTCGTGGCTCAAATGCCATCGATAACCGGCAGCACCGCGTCAGTCCTTTCGATGGCGCGAGGCACACAGACACCGATAGCTGCCGGGCTGATGCTCGCCTGGGCGCCGTGGCCCGGGTTCTTCAGCACGGCGTCCAGCTGGCTTGGTCTAGGTGCGCTCTACTTCCTGCTGGCCGGGGCAACGCTCCTGGCTTGCGTCCTCGCTGGACTGACTGAGAACGGATCGAGAAGGCTGCTACTTGGAGTAGCCGACTCGCTTCGCCGTCGGCATCTCCGATCGCGCTAACTCAAATGTGTGGCATCGCGGGCATCATCGTCCAGGACCCCTCTGATTTGGATTCCGCTGATCTTGCGACGCTCGGGTCTGCGCTCTCGCATCGCGGGCCCGACGGCGAGGGGCGCTGGCGTTCGCCTGACGGGCGGGTCGGGCTGGTGCATCGACGCTTGGCCATCATCGATACGAGTGCCGCGGGCGATCAACCGATGCACTCTGCGGACGGCAGGTACACCATCGTCTACAACGGTGAGATCTTCAATTTCCTAGAGCTGAGGCGCGAACTGGAAGCGCTTGGAGCCACCTTCCGGAGCGAAAGCGACACAGAGGTAATACTGCACGCTTGGCGTCACTGGGGCGCGGAGATGCTCGAGCGGTTCAACGGCATGTGGGCGCTGGCGATCTTCGACTATGAGAGCGGTGAGGCATTTCTCGCGCGTGATCGTTTCGGCATCAAGCCTCTGCACTACACCCACAATGCAAGGCGTTTCGCGTTCGCCTCGGAGCTGCGAGCCCTGCGGTCCCTGCCCGGTGTACCGGCGGACATCGACATCGAAGTGGCGAGGCGAATCTTGTTCGATCCATTCTCGGTCGAAGCCTCGGACCGCACCCTGTTCGCGGCCGTGCGCCGCCTGCCGGCCGGTCACTGCGCCTTGCTTCGCCGGGGTCGCCTTGAGGTGCGCCGCTGGTGGCGTACGGTTGATCATCTGCCGACCGTCCCGCCAAGCCTCAACGAGGCTGCCACTCGCTGGCGCGAGTTGTTTTACGACTCGGTTCGCCTGCGCATGCGCAGCGACGTCCCGATCGGTACGTGTCTCAGCGGAGGCTTCGACTCGAGTGCCATTGTCTGCACCATGGCAGCCGTGGCAGCTGGCGGCCGGCCCCAGTTGCATGATGCCCGCGAATGGCGCCATGCATTTGTGGCTACGTTCCCCGGCCAGCCGAATGACGAAACCCCGGAAGCGACAGAAGCTGCGAATTTTGCCGCTGTCGATGCGCACTTCATTTCAGTCAACGAGGATGACGCGATCCCAGGCCTTGAGACCGTCCTCAACGACCTGGACGACATCTACATCAGCCTGCCGACCGCCCCCTGGATGATCTACCGGGAACTGCGTCGGCACAGGCTGACTGTCTCGCTGGATGGCCACGGTGCCGACGAACTGATGGGTGCCTATCGTAATCAAGGCGACCTCCTCGGCTTCGCGATCCGCAACGCCGCCGCGCGCCTGTCGGCGACGACCGCGGGCGCAGTCTCACTTGAGGCGGCAAAGTCAGGGTGGTTGAGCGCGAAGGGCTTGAATTTCTTGCGCGGTTATCGTTTCAAGGCTCCGGCTGCACTTCGTCTGCCATCCGACGAAGACCTACTGCCGCCGGATTGGGGCCCGCTCAACCGCCGTCTGTACCGGATGTTCCATTCGACGGTTCTGCCGACGATCCTCCGTAACTTCGACCGCCTTTCGATGGCTCACGGCATCGAGGTCCGGATGCCTTTCATGGATTGGCGCCTGGTCACCTTCACGATGGCGCTTCCCGATGCTTGGAAGTCTTCCCACGGCTTAGGAAAGTGGATTGCCCGCCTCGCTCTGGAGGGCCGGATGCCGGAGCGAATCCGGATGAATCGACGCAAGGTCGGATTCAATTCTCCAATGCCGAGTTGGCTAAACGGCCCTCTTCGCGACTGGGCAGCTTCGACCCTCGCCACCCCCCAGGCGGCTTTCGACGAACTCGTGGATCGACGGGCTCTTCAAGCGCGCGTGAGGGAATTAGGAGAGTCGGGCTCCTGGAATTGGGACAATGTTGGTCGGCTGTGGCCCTATTTGCAGTTCAAATGGCTGCTGCAACGGGCGACGGCCCCGGCAAAGCTCCCATGATGCGACGCTCCCCGAGCTCTCGTTACTCTCCACACACAGCCGCCACCTCCGGGATCCTGATCTGGACGCTGGCAGGCTACCCGGCACTCGCAGCACTTGTGGCCCATACGGATCTACCGAGTCAGGCCGCATCTATTCCGGTCCGCTCAATTGTCTTCTTGTCCGCACTGTGGCTGATACTGCGAACGCCGTATCGTCTACCACGTCCGCCGCGCAACGTCTGGGCCATCTGCTTTATCGCCTTTGTCGGCATCTACCTGCTGCGACTTGCTTTCGACCTCGCGTCAAATGTCCCTGGCACGATCTTCAATGCGTCCTTTTTCTTGGTTGCGGCCCTGGTGCCTGCCATTGCTGTTGCGAGGTTGCCGATTGAGTACTTCGAAGAGGCAAGGGTTGCAAAATACCTTGCCGGCCTAGGTGCAGTCGCGTTGGGAGCAACGCTTCTGGGAGACGTCGCATCGGTTGACGTCGAGCGTTCCCTGCTTGATGCCACCGGACGCCTCTCACTGGACATCCTCAATCCGATAACGCTAGGCCACGTGGCGGTTAGCACGCTGATTGCGGTATCTGTCTTGGTTCGTGAACGGAACGTAACGGACATGCCGTGGCTGATCGTTGGAGGTGCAGCGCTACAGGTGCTTCACATGACTGCATCTCGGGGGCCAGTTGTCGCTCTTGCGTTAGTTCTGCTCGTTTGGGCTCTGTTTGCGTCATCCGCCGCTGCTCGGATGGCCGTCATCGCAATAGGCACATTCGCCGTGAGCTTCGGCGCCACACTTATTGCCGAAGAACCCGAACTTCTAGGTCGCTTTGGGAGCATTGGAGAGGACCCCTCCTCGGTCGAGCGAATACTCCTGCAGGAAAGCGCCCTGAGGCAGTTCCTAGAAAATCCGCTGACTGGATCTGCACACGTGGAGTTGGAGTCACTGACCTATCCTCACAACACCGTGTTCGAGGCGGCGATGGCTACTGGAGTCATCGGAGTCGCGCTCTTTGGGTTACTTTTGATAGGCATCTTGGTAGAAATTGTGCGACGACTGTTTCGCGGGGATCGTCTCGTCCCGCTCCTTGCCTTGCAGTATTTGGTCGCGTCGCAGTTGTCCGGCGCCCTGTTCGCCTCGGCCGACTTCTGGGTACTCGCAGCGATCATGGTGCTTGCGCCAGATAGGGAGAAGCAGTTCGAGACTCGCGCTTGCTCGCAATGAGGCTCTTCCAGAACTCCGGGATCTACCCCGGCTACTGCCACGACTTCGCTCGCTTCGCCGTGCTGCCAATGACTTCGCGGGGATGATGGACGTCTTTTCGGCGGATAGATATGGTGCATGCCACTTCTTGTCGCCGATCTTGACGCGATCTCCTGATGCGTTCCTCGCCAACGGCGATGACGAAGATGCACAGCGTCGCTGGGCAGCGGAGCAAGGCATGCCTTCCGTGGCACTCGACAAGATCCTCCTCGCGCAGATCGAGCACCATCGTACGGAGGTCTTTTACAACCTCGATCCGATGCGTTACGGGAGCGACTTTGTCAGAAGGCTCCCGGGGTGCGTAAAGGTAACGATTGCCTGGCGCGCCGCTCCGTCTCCTGGCGCGGACTTCGCCGCCTACGACAGGGTAGTCTGCAATTTTCCCTCGATCCTTCGCTCTTATCAGGATGCCGGCTGGAAGACCGCCGCCCTGTTTCCCGCGCATGATCCCGAAATGGACGCCTACGCAGCGAACGAGGATCGTCCAGTGGACGTGGTCTTTGTCGGAGGCTATACGCGGCATCACCGGCAGCGCGCGGCGATTCTGGAAGCGGTCGCGAAACTGCGGGGCACGCGAACAGTTGCTTTCCATCTGGACTGCTCGCGCGCGACTCGGTGGGCCGAGAGCAAAGTGGGCCGCTTGGTGCCCGCCGTAGCGAAATTCCGCCGCCCGGAGGACATCCGGAGCGTCAGCCGAGAGCCCGTGTTCGGCCGTGACCTCTACCGTGTCCTTTCGCGCGCGAAGATCGTACTTAACGCCGCCATCGATATGGCTGGAGAAGACCGCGGCAACATGAGATGTTTCGAAGCCATGGGGAGCGGAGCACTCTGGTCTCTGACCGCGGTCGCTACCCCGGAGGAATGGATGAAGGGCGGACGATGTTGACCTACATGAGCAGCCAGGATGCCGCCAGCGTGATCGAGGCTGCGCTCACCCGACCACAGCACGCTCGCGGCATCGCCCTTGCGGGCCATGCGGAGATGCGCACAAGGTTCTCAAAGGACGTTCAGTGGTCAGCCTTTGTGAACATTGTGGATGCGATCTGATGCGGCTCCCGCACTTTCAGACGCTGCTCCGCCGCTTGCGCAGGAAACCGACCCTGCGAATGGGCGCGGGGTCATCGATAGCCCCGGGGGCTCGCATCCTCAACGCGGGAGCCAGTAGCGATTGCATTCAGATCGGAGAGCATTCTCGAATTGAAGGTGAACTGTTTGTGTTTGCCCACGGCGGTCAAATTACCCTCGGTGACTGGTGCTTCGTCGGTCCCGGCTCACGATTGTGGTCAGCACGCCAACTAACGATAGGTCACAGAGTGCTCATTTCGCACAACTGCAACGTGATGGACTCGCTGACTCACCCCTTGGATGCGCGAGAACGTCACAGACAATTCAAGACGATCATGACCAGGGGTCACCCCGCGTTGCTCGACCTGGACGAGCAACCGGTATGCATAGAAGACGACGCGTGGGTCGGCGCTGGAGCGACAATATTGAGAGGCGTTCGGATTGGCCGCTGTGCGGTTGTCGGCGCGGGTGCCGTCGTCACTCATGACGTACCGCCGTTTGGCGTTGTCGTTGGCAATCCAGCAAGGCTGGTCCGGCACCTCAATCCTGGTCTTGAAAAATGACTAAGCCGACGAACCGATTCACCACTTGGGAGGATGCCGTTCGATGGCTGCGCGCGCAGCCTGACCAACAGGCTCTAGTGCACGACGGATACTACGACGACCCACTTCTGAATGCTGCCGAACGCTATCGGTGCAGTGACGAGTGGCAGGCGGTGCGCGTTTGGTTGCCCACCTCGCCCGGTCATGCTCTCGACGTTGGCGCCGGCCGCGGAATCGCGAGTTACGCCCTCGCATGTGAAGGGTTCCAAGTGGCTGCGCTTGAGCCCGACCCCAGTGTCCTCGTGGGCGCCGGCGCCATCGAAGCGCTTGCACGTGAGACAGGGTTGCCAATAGAAGTGGCAAGGGACTTCTCTGAACAGTTGCCCTACGCCGACGCGAGTTTCGATGTTGTACTGGCGAGGGCGGTTCTCCACCATACTCGAGACCTAAGTGCCGCGTGCCGGGAATTCCATCGAGTACTCAAGCCCGGTGGCTTCCTTCTGGCCTTGCGTGAACACGTCATCTCGAGACCTGAAGACCTTGAGGCGTTCCTCTCCAGGCATCCGCTTCATTCGCTTTACGGAGGGGAGAATGCGTTCTTCTAAGCGAGTACCGCGCGGCTTTGGAGGCGGCAGGCTTCAACACGCGGGCCGTGCTGGCCCCTCTCGACAGCCCCATCAACATGGCGCCTCACACGTCCACAACTTTCTGCAAGGAACTGAGCGAGCGTACGCTCGGACGTGTCCCTCAGCTCGCGACCATGCTGGCCTCCATCCTCGCGCTGCCGCCCGTCTGGGAGGTGCTTCGACGCGCCCTACGACTTGTCGACCATAGACCGGGCCGGCTGTACTCCTTCATAGCCGTCCGACCGTGACGACGCCGACCGTTTGGATCACCGGCGCCCGCGGCTTCATCGGTCGTCGTGTCGCGCGCCGCTTCATGGCCAGCGGTGCCCGAGTTGCGGGCTTGGGTCACGGCGCATGGCGGGAGATCGAAGCCGAGCTATGGGGCGTGAGTTACTGGATCAACGGCGACGTCACTGCGAGCAATCTGTCGCACCTTGGCAACGTCACCGGCCTCCCCGATGTAATAGTTCATCTTGCCGGAGGCTCGACCGTAAGCGCGGCGATCCAGCAACCGCGTGAGACTTCTTCCGCACCGTTGCCACGACGGTTGAACTGCTCGATTGGCTGAGGGTTGCCTCGCCCGCAACCTCGCTTGCCGTCGCATCGAGCGCGGCAGTCTATGGCGCAGGGCACGAGGGCTTGATCCCTGAATCGGCTTCGCTTGAACCGTTCTCGCCATACGGCTACCACAAGCTGATGATGGAGTCGCTCTGCCGCTCCTACGGACAGAGCTTCGGAGTGAGGTCCGTTGTGGCCCGACTGTTCTCCGTGTACGGCGATGGCCTGAGAAAGCAACTGCTGTGGGACGCCTGCTCCAAGCTTGCGGCAGGATCAGACCGGCTGAGTCTTGGCGGAACAGGACGAGAAGTGCGAGATTGGGTTCATGTCGAGGATGTAGCCAAAGTTCTGGTGGCCCTCCCCGGCCATGCCGAGACCAGTGTCCCTGTATTCAATGTCGGGACCGGAGTCGGCACTTCCATTCTTCGGGTTTCCGAGGGGCTAACGCGTGCATGGCGAGATAAGGTAGATCGCAACGTCACAAGAGTGGAGTTCAGCGGCAGCACGAGGCCCGGCGACCCATTCAGCTTGGTGGCAGACGTGGGAAAGCTAGCAGGGATAGGCCTGCAATGTGAACGCGACGTCGATACCGGACTCGCAGAATACGTCGGGTGGTTCCACCGATACCGGCCAGCCCTGTCGTGATTCGGCTCGGCTTCAACCTGATCGGCGGTCGCGACTGGACCGGTGGTTACAACTACCTTCTGAACCTCATTCGCACGCTCGCTGACTGTCGGCCCGAAGCACTAACGCCCGTTTTGTTTCTCGGAACGGATACGGACCCTACGGACGCCTTTGCCTTCGAGCGGATCCCAGGGGTCGAGGTGATTCGAGACCCTGCGTTTGACATGTTGCGGCGCTCACAGGCCCTCGCGCGCGCTCTGTTGCTCGGCCGGGATTCCGAGACCCAGGCTGCATTTGCAAGGGCACGAATCGATGTGCTCTTCGAGAACGCCGCCTTTCACGGGTGGCGCGCGCCGCAGCCAGCAATCGCATGGATTCCGGACTTCCAGCATCGCTTCCTACGTCACCTCTTCTCGACCGCCAGCTTCTGGAAGCGTGAGCTGGGTTTCCGCGCTCAGGTGTTGGCCGGCCGGACCATCATGCTGAGCAGCGAGGACTCGCGCCGAATCTGCGAGCGGCTATACCCGAAGACAGTCGGCCGCACTTACGTGGTTTCGTTTGCGGTGCCAGCTCCCCCGCGCCATCGAGGCAGGCCATGCTCGGGCAATCGCGGACCGACACGGGCTTCCGCTGCGCTACCTCTTCATGCCAAATCAGTTCTGGGCAACAAGAACCACGCACTCGTCCTTGAAGCACTGGCCTTGCTGAAAGCTCGCAGCCGGGACGACATCGTTGTCGCTGCGTCCGGCAAGACCCTCGATCCCCGCTTGCCGGCACACCTTCCTGCCCTGAAGGCACGTGTCGCCGAGCTGGGCCTGGAGCAGCAGTTTCGAATCCTCAGATTGGTCCCCTACGACGAGCTTGCCCCACTGATGCGCGCAAGCGACGCGCTGCTCAACCCGTCGCTGTTCGAGGGCTGGAGTACCAGCGTTGAAGAGGCACGGTCCGCCGGCGTTCCAATGCTCCTGTCTGACCTGGCGGTCCATCGGGAGCAGGCAGGGGATCTGGCACGCTACTTCGATCCTCACTCAGCGGAGTCACTGGCTGAGGCACTGGCAGCAACTCCTCCAAGATCGAACGTCGACGAACTTGCAGTTGCACGGGCAGCGCAAGAGAGAGTGCAAGCGTTCGCGGACGCGTTCGTCGCAGTAGTACAGTCGGCTCTTGCTGTCCGCGAGCACCCACAGAAGGATGTGAAGGAAAGCTTCAATTGAGGAAGTGCGGGCCGCGTTAGCGCATTCAGATTCACCACGCGGACGTCAACGGACTTCGCGCGTGCACTTCCCGCCGCCGAGCTAATGAAGGTCCCGTGGCGCGAGTTCTTCGAGTAGGCGCTCGACGCCGCGCTGCCAGGGCGGCAGCCGAAGGTCAAACGCTTCCAGGAATGCCGTGCACTCGAGGCGGAAGTTCCGGGACCGGCGGGCGACTGTCGGATAGTCACCGGTCGACACGGGCCGCACGGCCTCCGGCCGGACCTCGAGTCGCCAGCCGCGTGCGCGTGCTCCCTCGATAACGACACGCGCATAGTCAAACCTGCTCGTCTCTCCGTGCGCTGCGACATGGTACGTGCCGGCGGTTCCGGGCGTGTGCGCGACCGTCCGCACCGCATGCGCCGTGGCGTCAGCGAGCAGGTCGGCTCCGGTGGGCGCTCCGAACTGATCGCTGACCACGCTCAATTCGTCCTGTTCGCAGGCCAGGCGAAGCATCGTCTTCGGGAAGTTCGCTCCCCGCGTCGAATACAGCCAGCCGGTCCGGAGAATCAGGTGGCGGCAGCCGCTTGGCGCGTACCCGCTGTTCCCCTTCCAGCTTGGTCCGTCCGTAGACGTTGAGCGGTGCCGTGCGGTCCTACCTCGCGCCATGGCCGGTCACCGCTACCGTCAACGCATAGTCACTGCTGTAGTGCACGAACAAGGCACCCAGTCGAGCACATGTGCGGGCCAGCAGGCCCGGGGCAATGGCGTTGATCGCCTCGGCGGTCTCTGGTTCGCTTTCCGCCCGGTCCACCATCGTCTAACAATGTGGCGATCGGCCATGAAAAAAAA
>CAVOQI010000008.1:0-361269 GCA_963698305.1 uncultured beta proteobacterium | reverse complement strand
CTAGACGGTCGCGCTGTCCGTCGCCAGCCCGCGCTTCGCGAGCATCGGCTCGACGGCCGCATCGCGGCCGCGGAACGCGCGGTACGCCGCCGCCGGTTCGACACGGTTGCCGGCCGAGTACACGTGCTGCAGCAGGCGTGCGGCGGTCGGCGGGTCGAACGGATCGCCCGCCTCGGTGAAGGCGCCGTAACCGTCGGCGTCGAGCACCTCGGCCCACATGTAGACGTAGTAACCCGCCGCATAGCCCGACCCCGAGAACAGGTGCTGGAAATGCGGCAGCCGGTGGTACGCATACGTCCCCGGCGGCATGCCCATCTTCTGCAGTTCGGTGCGCTCGAATTCGGAGATGTCGACGCCGTCGGCGTCGGTCCGGGCGTGCAGCGCCATGTCGAGCAGCGCGCAGGCGGTGTAGCCGACGGTCTCGAATCCCTGGTTGAAGCGGCGCGCACGCTTGATTCGGTCGATCAGGTCGTCCGGGATCGGCTCGCCGGTCTGCACGTGCCGCGCATGCTTCCTCAGCACCGCGGGTTCCAGCATCCAGTGCTCGAACAGCTGCGACGGCAGTTCGACGAAGTCGCGCAGCACCTTGGTGCCGGACAGCCGCTCGTAGGTCACGTCCGACAGCATGCCGTGCAGTCCGTGGCCGAACTCGTGAAACAGCGTGCGCACGTCGTCGAGCGACAGCAGGGTCGGCTCGCCGCGCCGGCGCCTTGGCGAAGTTGTTGTTGTTGACGACGATCGGCATGCACCTCGCCGTCGATGCGCGACTGCCAGCGGTACGCGCTCATCCACGCGCCGCTGCGCTTCGTCGACCGGGCGAAGTTGTCGTGCAGGAAGACGGCAATCGACTTGCCGTCGCGCTGCACCTCGTACGCGCGGACGTCCGGGTGGTAGAGCCTCGAGGTCCGGCCGGGCGACGAAGCGCACGCCGAAGAGGCGATGCGCGCAGTCGAACGCCGCCTCGACCATGCGCTCGAGCGGAAAGTACGGTTTCACGTGCGCGTCGTCGACGTCGTAGCGCACCTGGCGGACCTTCTCCGCGTAGTAGCGCCAGTCCCATGGCTCGAGGGCGGTGGGTTGCCCAAGCGCCGCGGCCTGCGCCTGCAGCGCGGCGTACTCCTCGCGAGCCCGCGCCTTCGCCGGCTCCCACACCCGCTGCAGCAACTGCTGCACGGCCGCCGGCGTGCCTGCCATGCGATCGACGAGCGCGTAATCGGCATAGCTCGCGTAACCCATCAGCCGGGCCTGTTCGCCGCGCAACGTCGAGGATCTCGCGCGCGATCGGGCGGTTGTCGTGTTCGCCGTCGTGCTCGCCGCGCGCCCTTCCACGCCGTGTACGCCTGCTGCCGCAGGTCGCGCCGGTCGGAGAAGGTCAGGAAGGGCACCACCAGCGACCGGCTGGTCGTGATCGCCCAGGCGTCGGGCTCGCCGCGCTCCACCGCCACGCCCTTCGCCGCGTCGCGCACCGAGGCCGGCAGCCCGGCGAGATCCGCCTCGCTGCGCAGCCAGAGCACCCAGCTCGACTCGTCGGCAAGGACGTTCTGCGCAAACGCCGTGTGCAGGTGCGCGAGGCGTTCGACGATCTGCGCCCAGCGCGCCTTTGCCTCGGGGCCCAGCCTGGCGCCGGCGAGCACGAAGTCGAGGTGGATGCGCTCGAGCAGGCGCCGCTGCTCGTCGTCAAGGCCCAGCGCATCCCGGCGCGCATGCAGTGCGTCGATGCGCGCGAACAGACTCGGCGTTCAGGTAGGTCGCGCTTTCGTGCGCCGCGAGTTTCGGCGCAACGTCGCGCTCGACTGCCTGCAGCGCGGGCGACGTCTCGGAGGACGTCAGGTTGAAGAACACGTGCTCGGCGCGCGCAAGGCGGCGGCCGCTGCGGTCGAACGCGGCGATCGTGTTCTCGAAGGTCGGCGTGGCCGGACTGTCCGCGATGGCGGCGATCTCCGCGCGATGCTCGCGCGATCGCCACCTCGAACGCCGGCGCGAAGTGCTCGACGCGGATCCGGTCGAACGGCGGCAGCTGGAAAGGTGTTTCCCATGGCTGCAGCAAGGGATTGACGTGCTGGAGCATCGGTCGGACTCGTGCGGAGGGACCGGACACGATACCGCATCGACCTCGCTCCCACCGCGGTGTGGGTCGAACGCGCGGCGCAGGGGTCGCCGAGGCACGGGCTATGCTGCCACATGCGTTGACCCAAGGAGCCGACCGATGAGCGCACCGCTGCCCCCCGCCAGTGCCGCCCCCTCCGACTCGCTCGTCACCACGACGCACGTCGTCTACGCGCTGCACACGCTCGGCCTCGTGATCGGCGCCTTCGGCACCGCCTCGGTGATCGGCGCGTTCCTGTTCGGCTGGCCGTCGATCATCGCGGTCATCATCAACTACGTGAAGCGCTCGGAGGTGCGCGGCACCTGGCTCGACTCGCACTTCTCGTGGCAGATCCGCACGTTCTGGTGGGCGCTGCTGTGGGCCGCTGATCATCGTCATCGTCGGCACGGTGTTCGCGATCGTCCTCGTCGGCTTCGCCATCTGGATCATCGGCTTCTTCGCGCTCGGCATCTGGGCCATCTATCGGATCGCCCGCGGCTGGCTGCGACTGAAGGACCGCCAGCCGATGCCGGCTGAGCCGGGAGCACCCGGCTCGTCCGCGGCTGCCGGCTGCGGGCATGGCGGAGCACTGACGCACCGCATGATTGAGAGTCGAGCGGGTGCGGTGCTACTCTCGCGCCCACTCAAACGCCCGGGCTGACCGGGCGATCGCCGGGCGGGCCCACAAGGCGCGCCCCGGCCGCCGGCAGCAGCGAACCGCGCTCGACTGCCGCGCTCCCAAGAACACGATTTTTGGCAGGAGCCTCATGAACGCCCCTCTCTCCGAAGCCGTCCGCCGCGCCCTGGCGGAGGTCACCCTCGACGACAAGTGGACCCTGGACCGCGGCCGCGCGTACATGAGCGGCACGCAGGCGCTGCTCCGTCTCGCGATGCTCCAGCACCAGCGCGACGCACTCGCCGGCCTGAACACGGCCGGCTTCATCAGCGGCTATCGCGGCTCTCCGCTCGGCGCGGTCGACCAGACGGCGTGGAAGGCACGCAAGCACCTCGAGCGGCACAACGTGCGCTTCCAGCCCGGACTGAACGAGGACCTTGCCGCCACGTCGGTGTGGGGCACGCAGCAACTGAACATGTTCGAGGGCGCGAAGGTCGATGGCGTGTTCTCGATGTGGTACGGCAAGGGCCCGGGCGTCGACCGCTGCGGCGATGTCTTCAAGCACGCGAACGCGGCCGGCACGAGCCGGCACGGCGGCGTGCTGGCGCTGGCGGGCGACGACCACGGCGCGAAGTCGTCGACGCTGCCGCACCAGTCGGACCACATCTTCAAGGCCTGCATGATGCCGGTGCTGTTCCCGGCGACCGTGCAGGAGTACCTCGACCTCGGCCTGCACGGCTTCGCGATGAGCCGCTATGCCGGCGTGTGGGTCGGCATGAAGACCGTGACGGAAGTCGTCGAAGCCTCCGCCTCGGTCGATCGTCGATCCCGAGCGCGTCGACATCCAGATGCCCGCCGACTTCGCCATGCCGCCGGGCGGGCTGAACATCCGCTGGCCCGACGGCGCGCTGGAGATGGAAGCGCGACTGCTCGACTACAAGCTGTACGCCGCCCTCGCCTACTGCCGCGCGAACAAGCTGAACCACACGGTGATCGACTCGCCGCATGCGCGCTTCGGGATCGTCGCCAGCGGCAAGGCCTACCTCGACACGCGCCAGGCGCTCGCCGACCTCGGCCTCGACGAGGCGACCTGCGCCGACATCGGCATCCGCCTCTTCAAGTGCGGCATGGTGTGGCCGCTCGAGGCGACCGCGATCCGCGGCTTCGCCGAGGGGCTCGAGGAAATCCTGGTCGTCGAGGAAAAGCGGCAGCTGCTCGAGTACCAGCTGAAGGAAGAACTGTTCTCGTGGATCGGCACCGGCAAGCGCATTCCGCGCGTGATCGGCAAGTTCGACGAGAAGGACGGCGGCGAATGGGCCGTGCCCCAGGGCAACTGGATCCTGCCGGCCGCCTACGAGTTCTCGCCCGCGATCGTCGCGAAAGCGATCGCCCAGCGGATCGGCAAGCTCGAACTGCCCGCCGACATCCGCGCCCGCATGCAGGCGCGGCTCGCGATCATCGACGCCAAGGAGAAGGCGCTGGCGCGGCCGCGCGTGGTCGCCGAGCGCAAGCCCTGGTTCTGCTCCGGCTGCCCGCACAACACGTCGACCAACGTGCCGGAAGGCTCGCGGGCCGTGGCCGGCATCGGCTGCCACTACATGGTGGTCTGGATGGACCGCAACACGTCCACCTACACGCAGATGGGCGGCGAAGGCGTGCCCTGGATCGGCCAGGCGCCGTTCACGAACGAGAAGCACATCTTCGCGAACCTCGGCGACGGCACGTACTTCCACTCGGGTTCGCTGGCGGTGCGCGCCGCCGTCGCCGCCGGCGTGCGCATCACCTACAAGATCCTGTTCAACGACGCCGTCGCCATGACCGGCGGGCAGCCCACCGACGGGCAGATCACCGTGCCGCGCATCACGCAGCAGATGGCGGCCGAGGGCGTTGAGAAGATCGTCATCGTCACCGACGAGCCGGAGAAGTACGACGCCACCAGCGAACTCGTCCATACCGCCGTCAACGCGCATGGCGCCACGGGCGACGCGTGGAAGCTCGCAGCGGGCGTGAACGTGCACCACCGCGACGAGCTGGACCGCATCCAGCGCGAACTGCGCGAGTACCCCGGCGTGTCGGTGCTGATCTACGACCAGACCTGCGCTTCCGAAAAGCGGCGTCGCCGCAAGAAGAACACGCCCGAGAAGGTCGCGTTCCCGGATCCGGCGCGCCGCGTCGTCATCAACGACCTGGTGTGCGAAGGGTGCGGCGATTGCAGCGTGAAGTCGAACTGCCTCTCGGTCGAGCCGCTCGAAACCGAGTTCGGACGCAAGCGGCAGATCAACCAGTCGTCGTGCAACAAGGACTACTCCTGCCTCAACGGCTTCTGCCCGAGCTTCGTGACCGTCGAAGGCGGCAAGCCGCGCAAGGGCAAGTCGTCCGGCGGCGGCGGTTCCCGATCTGCCGCCGCCCGACCATCCCCGTCGCTGCGCGAGCACGGCGCGTACGGCATCGTCATCACCGGCGTCGGCGGCACCGGAGTCGTCACGATCGGGCAGCTGCTGGGCATGGCCGCGCATCTCGAAGGCAAGGGTGTCTCGGTGCTCGACATGGCGGGCCTCGCCCAGAAGGGCGGCGCGGTGTTCTCGCACGTGCAGATCGCGCCGACGCAGCAGCACCTCTTCGCCACCCGCATCGCGATGGGCGAGGCCGACGTGCTGCTGGGTTGCGACCTGATCGTGACGTCGTCGAACGAGGCGCTGTCGAAAGTCCACGCGAACCGCACCCGCGCGGTGGTGAACACGTCGGAGTCGCCGACCGCGGACTTCGTCCGCAACCCCGAACTGGCAGTTCGGCAGCCCGAATCTCGCGCAGCAGGTGCGCGAGGCGGTGGGCGAAGGCGACTGCGCGTTCGTCGATGCCAACGGCGCTGGCGACCGCGCTGATGGGCGATGCGATCTACACCAACCCCTTCATGCTCGGCTACGCCTGGCAGAAGGGCTGGCTGCCGCTGGCCTACGAGACGATGGTGCGCGCCATCGAGATCAACGGCGTGGCGGTGGAGAACAACCGCAAGGCGTTCGAGTGGGGCCGCTATGCCGCGCACGACCTCGACGCGGTCCGGCGCGACGGCGTTCCCGGACAACGTGGTCGAGCTGAAGCGGTTCTCCAGCTCGCTCGAGGAACTCGTCGCCCGGCGCGTCGAGTTCCTGACCGGTTACCAGAACGCGAAGTACGCGCGTCGCTACGCCGACCTGGTCGAGCGCGTGCGCAAGGTCGAATCGGACCGGCTGCAGTCGAGCAAGCTGGCGGAGGCCGTGGCCCGCAACTACTTCCGCCTGCTCGCCTACAAGGACGAGTACGAAGTGGCGCGGCTGCACGCCGACCCGGCGTTCCGCGCGAGGATCGCCGCGCAGTTCGAGGGCGACTACCAGCTGAACTTCCACCTCGCGCCGCCGCTGCTGGCGAAGATCGACCCGAACACCGGTCATCCGCGGAAGAAGCGCTACGGCCCGCGCAATGATGACCGCGTTCACCATCGCTCGCGAAGCTGAAGGGACTGCGGGGAACTCCGCTCGACGTGTTCGGCCACTCCGCCGAGCGACGCACCGAGCGGCAGCTGATCGGCGAGTACGAGGCGCTGGTCGACGAGCTGCTGGCGAAGCTCGACCGCGACAACCACGCGGTGGCGCTGCAGCTCGCGGCGCTGCCGGAGGACATCCGCGGCTTCGGCACGTCAAGGAGAACAACCTGAAGACGGCGCGCGCCAAGTGGTCCGAACTGCTCGCGCGATTCCGCGGCCAGCAGGTCGCGCAGGTGATCCGCATGCCGTCGAAGGCTGCATAGCGCCATACGAAAAGACCCATGAACGCAGAGGGGCGCCACTGGCGCCCCTTTTTCTTTGATGGAACACTGAACCAAGATCAAGCGGCCACTCTTCTCGAGCGGCGCAGGCTCCCAAGGTGGTCTAGCGTGCAGGCAATGATGGAGGCGAAGGCGATGGGCAACGACGGCGGCTGCTGCGGCGGCAATCTTTTCATCGGGCTCGAGCCGGCCAAGCAGGCCGAGTACCTCGTCGATGCTCGCACAGGACGCGCGGCTCCTGCAGTTCTCGCTTCAGGGCGAGGACGCCGAGTCGCGCCGCATCGGCGACCGGCTGCAGCGCGCGCTCGAGCTGGCGATCGACGCCGACGGACCGGACGAAGCCGAATCCGCGCAACGCGAGCTCGAGCAGGCCCTGACCGGGGCCCGCGCGGCCGGCATGCAGTTGTCCGCCGAGATTGGCGAAGTCGACGTCGATGGCGTGCTCGGCACGATGAAGATGCGCGTGCTGAGCACCGTGCTCGCGCCGCCCTCGCCGCTCGCCGCCTGATCTTCCGGACTCGGGCACGCACTCAGGGCTTTATCACTTCCTCCTGAGCCGGGTCGCGCGGCTGCTCTTCTCCGGGCAGCGCCGCCAGCACGCTGTCCCACACCTCGTCGTTCGTGTCCGTGAAGCGGAGCCGGATCGGCAGCCACTGATACTCCGGCGCCATCCAGATCTCGACCCGCCGGCTCGCCGTCGGGCTGCGCGGCCGTTCCAGCTTGAGCGCCTGCACGTCCTTTTCGCCGATGCGCACGGGTTCGTACGCCTCCGACCCGGAACGTGTAGTTCTCGACATTCCGCCGCCCGACCTGGAACGTGACCTCCGCGCCCGGACTGAACCGCCACGGATAGGCCTGCGCGATCAGCGGCAGGTGGAACTGCAGGGACAGCGGGTCCTGGACGCCTTCGAGAAAGCCGGCCGGCTGCCCGGCGCCGCGCCCTGCGAACGACACCACGCGCGACGTCCAGTCGAACTCGGCGCGCAACTCGCGGTTGGCGATCTCGACGCGCTCGACGTACTTCTCCGGCGCAATGCCGAACGCCTGCAGTGAACCGCTCGACTTGAGGTCGAGCAGGCCCGCCGGATCCACGGTGCGCAGCCACAGTTCGTAGCGGCGCGCGCGCCGGATCGACGTTCCAGTCGACGAAGGTCAGCGCGCGTATTCCGCGCATGCGCGTGTAGGTCGTGCGATACGCGATCCGGCCGGTCTTCGGCAGATCGTTCACACCCGGCGGCAAGCGCGGCTCCTCGACGACCGGCGGCGGCGGAGCGGCGGCGGCTCGACCACCGGCGGCGGAGTGCTCGGCGGCGGCTCGGGCTCGGGCTCGGGCGCGGCGGAGGCGGCGGCGGCGGCGGGCGGGCGCAGGCAGCGACGGCGCGGCTCGCGAGCGCGGGCGCGGTGGCGCGCGTGGGGGCCGGGCGTCGGCGCCGCCTCCGGCGGCGGTGGCGGCGGCGCGATCAGCGCGACCGTCAGCGTGGTCTGCGTCGTGTCCTCCGGCTTCAGCGTGTTGAGCCCCGCGGCCACTTCGTACAGCGCGCAGGAATGCAGGCCGAGGACCGCCGCGAGCACGAGCGCGATGCGCCACGCAGTGGCGGATCGCAGCGGCTGTCCGAGGAACGTAAGCGGCATCGGGTGGCGGGCTGAACAGAACGCTGTAGCCCGGTCGCTAAGATACAGAGATCGTCAAAGGCCCGGGTCCGTCGGATTCCAGAAGACAATGAAACTCGCCTCGCTGAAGGACGGATCGCGTGACGGACAACTGGTCGTCGTGTCGCGCGACCTCACCGCTCGCGCACCACGCCGCCGGCATCGCTCCCCGCCTGCAGACGGTGCTGGACGACTGGAACTTCCTCGCGCCGCAGCTCGAACGATCTCTACCAGACGCTGAACGAGGGGCGCGCGCGCCACGCCTTCCCGTTCGATCCCCGGGTCGCGATGGCGCCGCTGCCGCGCGCCTATCAGTGGGCCGACGGTTCGGCGTACGTGAACCACGTCGAACTCGTGCGCAAGGCGCGCGGCGCCGAGATGCCGGAGTCGTTCTGGAAGGATCCGCTGATGTACCAGGGCGCGAGCGACGAACTGCTGGGCCCGCACGACGACATCGTCTGCCCGAGCGAGGACTTCGGCATCGACTTCGAGGCCGAGGTCGCCGTCATCACGGACGACGTGCCGATGGGCACCCGGCGCGCGGACGCCGACGGCCACATCCGCCTGCTGATGCTGGTGAACGACGTCAGCCTGCGCAACCTGATTCCGGCCGAACTGGCGAAGGGCTTCGGCTTCTTCCAGAGCAAGCCGGCGACCGGCTGCTCGCCCGTGGCCGTGACGCCGGACGAACTCGGTGAGGCATGGAAGGACGGCAAGGTGCACCTTCCGCTGGTCGTGCACTGGAACCAGGTGAAGGTCGGCGAACCGAACGCCGGCGACGACATGACCTTCGACTTCCCGCAGCTGATCGCGCACGTCGCGAAGACGCGCAACGCGCGCGCCGGATCGATCATCGGCTCCGGCACCGTTTCCAACCTCGATCGCAGCCGCGGCTACTGCTGCATTGCCGAGAAGCGCAGCCTCGAGATGATCGAGTCGGGATCGCGCGACGACGCCGTTCATGAAGTACGGCGACACCGTCCGCATCGAGATGTTCGACGATCGCGGCCGCTCGATCTTCGGCGCCATCGAGCAAAGGGTTGCGCCGCTTGCCCGGCGCTAGCAGACTGCGGGCAACGAGGAGACGACCATGAAAAACAAGGGACCCGCCGCCGGCCTGCCGTTCGCCAACACGATGGGCGACAGCTTCGACCTGATGAAGCAAGATGTGGGGCATGGCCGGCCTGCCGGGGATGCCCAACGCCGGCAACCTCGCGTCGATGGCGATGCGCCTGCCGCAGCAACTGCCGAGCATGGTCGCGCCGACGCTGGACGTGAACGAACTCGACAAGCGGATCGCCGACCTGCGCGCGGTCGAGGCGTGGCTGGAACTGAACTCGAGCATGCTGCGCACGACGATCCAGACGCTCGAAGTCCAGCGCGCCACGATCGCCACGCTGAAGGGAATCAGCGGAGCGATGCTGGCGCCGCTGACCAAATCCGGCCAGAAGCCCGACGTCAGCGGACTGCCACCCAACGCGTTCGCCATGCCGCCGATGCCGGCGCCCGAGGAACCGCCCGCCGCGCGCAAGAGCAGCCACAAGCGCCACAAGGCGAAGCCTCCGCATCCGCCCACTGTCGCCGAGGCGCCGCTGAACCCCACCGCCTGGTGGAACACGCTGCAGGATCAGTTCACCAAGATCGCCGCGACGGCCGCGGCCGGTGCCGCGACGCCCGCGAAGAAGCCGGCCAGGACAGCCCGAGCCCAGCGGGCGACCCGGCAAGACCGGCAAGTCGAACTGATCGAGCGGACGCCGTGGCTCCGTCCCGCCGCGGCCCGGCGTCGCTCAGACGGTGTAGTTGAGGCCGAGGCGGCCGCCGTCCGCGTAGACCGTCGTGCCGGTGACGTACGACGCATCGTCGCTCGCGAGGAAGACGGCGATGCGCGCGATCTCCTCCGGTTCGCCGAGCCGCTTCATGCGGCGTGCGCGACAGGATGCGGTCCCGCGCCGCCTCGTTCGTCATCACGGCGGTCTTCAGCATCTCGGTGGCGATCGACCCGGGCCCGATCGCCACCGCCCGGATGCCGTGCGGCGCGAGCGCCAGCGCCATCACCTTCGTCAGCTGGTTCAGGCCGCCCTTGCTCACGGTGTACGGCACCTGGTTCGCGATCGCGAGCACCGCGTTCACGCTCGACATGTTGACGATGACGCCGCGCTCGCCGTTCCGCGCGCGGCGCCTGCTTCGCCATCTGCCGCGCCGCGGCCTGCGCGCACAGGAACGCGCCCTTCAGGTTGACCCGCAGGACCCGGTCGAAGTCTTCCTCGGCGAGGTCGAGGAACTCGGCGGCATGGACGATGCCGGCGTTGTTGACGAGGATGTCGAGACGGCCGAAGTGCGTCACGGCGTGCTCGACCAGCGCGGCGCACGATGCCCGGTCGCCGACGTCGGCCTGCTTGTAGAGCGCGTAGCCGCCGGCCGCCGCGATCGACTTCACGACCGCGTTGCCGCCCACTTCGTTGACGTCCGCGACGACCACCCGCGCGCCGGCCTCGGCGAACGCGCGGGCGCAGGCCGCGCCGATGCCCTGCGCCGCGCCGGTCACGATGGCGACACGATCGGCAAGCTTCATGACGTTCTCCGCGAGTGGCTCCGCGGGATTGTCGGGCAAAGAGCGCGCGGCGTGCTCAGGCCGGCCGGCGCTCGGCGCGCCAGTCCGCCACCGCGGGGCCGACGTCGTCCAGGCCGCCGAGCACGCGCACGCCGGCCGGCGGGCGCCGCTGCAGCACCGGACTCGACCCGCCGGCCCACAGTTCCACGCCAGCAGGCAGTTGCGCCCGCAGTTCCTTCAGGCTCTCGATCGACCTGGTACGGATTCACGACCGGCGAGAACGACAGCGCGACGATGTCGACCCGCTGGCTCTCCGCGCCGCGCACGATCTCCATCACCGGGCGTGCGCACGCCGAGCGAAACGCAGCGGGCGCCCTCGAGCGCGAACATCGCCTCGGCCATCAGCACGCCCAGCCCGTGCGGTTCCTGGGGCACCGTGGTCAGCAGGACGCGCGGCGAGTCGCCCGGGTGCGGAATCGAGGCGATGGCATTGCGCAGCACGGCCTGCACCGACTCCGTGTACAGGTGCTCCTCGAAGATCGCCAGTTCACCCCGCGCCCAGCGGTCGCCGACCAGCGCCGTCAGCGGCGCGATCACGTCCGTGACGAAGCGCGCGAGCCCGACCTTGACGGTCAGCAGCGCGAGTTCGCGGCGCAGATCGTCGACGCGATGCGCCGTCGACCAGCCCGAGGAACGTCGCGCAGGACGTCGTCCGCCGGCGGTTCCGACCGCGGCGGCGCCGGTCGCGTCCATTGCCCGCTTCGGCCAGGGCCTGCAGTTGCTCGATCGAGCAGCTCGGCGATCTTGCCGGGCCGGTGCCCCTGGTCCATCAGCCGCTTGAGCAGGCGGAGCTTGTCGACCTGGTCCTGCGGGTAGACGCGCTCGCCGTTGGCGTCGCGGGCGGCTGCGGAAAGCCGTAGCGCCGCTCCCAGACCCGCAGCGTATCTTTCGACAGGCCGGTGTCCCGCTCCACGGCGGCGATCGGGAGGACGGGAGCGGACGAGCGGGGCGGGAAATCACGGGATGTGCCATTGAACGCATCCCGCATTTTGTCCTAGACAAACGCTCGACTCAAGTACAAAATGCGGCCTAGCGCCCACCTGACCCGCCGACGTTCCAGCCGATCGCTCCCAGCCCTTTGTCAGTGCCTACTTTCGTCCAGATCTCCCATGACACCCAACTTCAGTCGCACGTTCATTGGCTGGCTACTGTCGCCACCCTGTTCGCGAGTCCCGGTCGCGTCCATCGGCCCACCGGTCGCCGCGCAGGAGTGCCCGGCCCTGCTGTCGCACACCTTCCCGAAGCTGCAGGACGAGTCGCCGCAGAACCTCTGCCAGTACAAGGGCAAGGTCGCTCCTGGCGGTGAACACCGCCAGCTACTGCGGCTTCACGCCCCAGTACGAGGGGCTGGAGAAGCTGCACGAGCGGTACGCGGCCAGGGGACTCGTCGATCCTCGGCTTTCCGTCCGGCGACTTCGGCAACCAGGAGAAGGCGAACAACAAGGAGATCGCCGAGTTCTGCTTCAACACCTACGGCGTGAAGTTCCCGATGTTCGCCAAGACCTCCGTGCGCGGCGACAAGGCGAACCCGTTCTTCGCCGCGCTGGCCGGCGTCGACCGGGCAGCCGCCCGAAGTGGAACTTCCACAAGTACCTGATCGACCGGCAGGGTCGCGCGGTCAAGGCGTTCCCGAGCCAGGTGGAACCGCTCGACGGCCGGCTGACCAAGGAGATCGAGGCCGCGCTCGGCGCCAACTGAGGAAGACCCGTCCGAAGTTGCGCGACAATGCGCCCTTGACCATGAACGCACCCGACAACATGTACCTGCCGGATGTCCAGGCCAGCGCCGACCGGCGCAACCTGGCGATTCAGCGCGTGGGCGTCAAGTCGCTGGCCCACCCGGTGATGGTGGCGACCACGCGCGGCCCGCAGCCTTCGGTCGCGTCGATCGACATGTACGTCGGCCTGCCGGCGCACCAGAAGGGCACGCACATGTCGCGCTTCATCGACGTGCTGCAGACCCATCAGCAGCCGCTGGCGATGAACACCGCGATCGACGCTGCTCGACCGCATGCTGGCGCGGCTGGACGCCACCACCGGCATGATCGAGTTCCGCCTGCCGTTCTTCGTGCTGAAGACCGCGCCGGTGTCGGGCGTCGAGAGCCTGATGGACTACCAGCTGACGCTTCCTGGCCGAGCGCACCGACGGCGGCACGCGCTTCCGCCAGAAGGTGGTGGTGCCGGTGACGAGCCTGTGCCCGTGCAGCAAGAAGGTCGCCGACTTCGGCGCGCACAACCAGCGCGCCCACATCTCGATCACCGCCGAGCTGTCCGCGGAGATGCCGGTGGAGCACCAGATCCGCATCGCCGAGGACGCGTCGTCGTGCGAACTGTGGGGCCTGCTGAAGCGGCCCGACGAGAAGTACGTCACCGAGCGCGCGTACTCGAACCCGAAGTTCGTCGAAGACGTGGTGCGCGACGTCGCGCTCGCGCTGACGGCGGATGACCGCATTGCAAGCTACATCGTCGAAGCCGAGAACTTCGAGTCGATACACAATCATTCGGCCTACGCGCTGATCGAACACGACAAGCGCAAGACGCGCTGACCCCGCAGAGGGTCGCGCGGCGGGGAGGAGAGCCCCGCGCCAACCGCCACCGGGCATGCCCGGAAAAACCGACGGCGGACATCCGTGAGGGAGCTGGCCGGACGGCGCCGCTGGCGTTCGTCCGTGACAACTCGACCTGGCCTTGCGAATGAAGATCGCCATCATCGGTTCCGGCATCTCCGGACTCGGCGCCGCCCACGCCCTGCGTGACGACGCCCGCATCACGCTCTACGAGAGCGCGTCCGCGCCTCGGCGGCCACACCAACACCGTCGACGTGACGCTGGACGGCGTCACCGCCGGGCGTGGACACCGGCTTCCTCGTCTACAACGAGCGCACCTACCCGAACCTGATCCGGCTGTTCGACGAACTGGCGATCCCGGTCGTCAAGAGCGACATGTCGTTCGCGCGTCAGCGTCGCGCAGCGCGGCGGCCGCCGGCTCGAGTGGGCGGGCACCGACCTCGAACGCGGTGTTCGCGCAGCGGCGCAACCTGCTGTCGCCGCGCTTCATCGGCATGCTGCGCGACATCCTGCGTTTCAACCGCGAAGCCACGCGCGATCGCGCAGGGCGCCGAGCTCGACGGCGCGCTTGTCGCTCGGCGAGTTCCTCGACCGCGGCCGCTACGGCGATGCCTTCCGCCGCTGGTACCTGCTGCCGATGGCGGCGGCGATCTGGTCGTGCCCGATGGCGACCATGCTCGCCTACCCGTTCGCCACCTTCGCGCGCTTCTGCGACAACCATGGGCTGCTGCAGGTCGAGAACCGGCCCCAGTGGTTCACGGTGCGCGGCGGCGCGCGCCAGTACGTGCGCCGCATCGCGAGCCGGATCCCGGACGTGCGGCTCGGCGACGCCGTCGTCTCGGTCCGCCGCGACACCGTCACCGGCCAGGTGCTGGTGAAAAGCCGGCACGCGCTCCGAGCGGTACGACCACGTCATCCTCGCCTGCCACAGCGACCAGTCGCTTGCCCTGCTGTCCGACGCCGACGCCGGCGAGCGGGCGGTGCTGCAAGGCGTGAAGTACCAGCCCAATCGCGCGGTGCTCCACACCGACGCCGCGCTGATGCCGCGGCTGCGGAAGGTCTGGTCGTCGTGGAACTACATGAGCGACGGCGGCGCCGAGCCCAACGTCTCGGTCACGTACCTGCTGAACAAGCTGCAGCCCCTGCCCTTCGCCACGCCGGTGCTGCTCACCTTGAACCCGGTGACGGAGCCGCATCCCGACACGGTCATCGCGGAGTTCGACTACGCTCATCCCATCTTCGACGGCGCCGCCATCGCCGCGCAGCGCCGCGTGGCGGCGTTGCAGGGGCGCCGCCAGGTGTGGCTCGCGGGCGCCTGGACCGGCTACGGCTTCCACGAAGACGGCCTGAAGTCGGGACTCGCCGTGGCGCACGCGATCCGCAGCCTGAACGCGTCGCGTCGCCTGGCCGCGTAGCGCAGCGCGCGAGATTCGATCGAAACACGCAACCATGCCCACGACGCAATCCCCACCGCTGATCGGCTTCGGCCAGGTGCGTCATGCCCGCCTTCGGCCCGCGGTCAACCGCTTCAGCTACGGCGCCTACTTTCTGCGACTGCCGCTGCGGTCGCTGGCGGCGCGGCCATGGCCGTCCCGGATGCTCGGGATCAATCGCCGGGCGCCCATGGCGGTGCTCGATCGCGATCACGGCGACGGCCGCCCCTTGCTCGCGTGGATCGACGGCCTGCTGGCGGAGCACGGCATCACCGACGCGACCGGCGAGGTGTGGCTCCACACGTTTCCCGCGGGTGTTCGGCTACGTCTTCAACCCGGTGAGCTTCTGGTTCGCGCACCGCCCGGACGGCGCGCTGCGGGCGATCGTCTGCGAGGTCAACAACACCTTCGGCGAGCGCCACTGCTATCTCCTCGCGCACGACGACGGCCGGCCGCTCGCGTGGGGCGAGGAACTCGCCGCGCGCAAGGTCTTCCACGTCTCGCCCTTCTGCGCCATCGACGGCAGCTACCGCTTCCGCTTCATGCTCAGCGGCGGTGACGCAGCCCGCTTCGTCGGCCGCATCGATCACGACGCCAGCGACGGACCGCTGCTGCAGACCGCGCTGTCCGGCACGCTGGAGCCGCTCACGGACCGCGCGCTGCTGCGCGCGCTGCTCGGCTATCCGGCGTTCACGCTCGGCGTGATCGCGCGCATCCACTGGCAGGCGCTGAGGCTGTTCGTCAAGCGCGTGCCGTTCTTTTCGAAGCCGGCGCCGCCGGCGCAATTCGTCACCCCGTCATCACCCCTGACCCGTTGATCCGATCGATGAACGAACTCGTCCTTCCCTACGCCGGCAGCGTCGACGCCTCCAACTTTCCGGCGCACGGCCGCCTCGCGCTGCGACTGCTCGAGAACCTGCAGCACGGCCGCCTCGACGTGCGCTTTCCCGATGGCCAGCGCGCCAGCTTCGGCGAGGCCCGCGACGGCCACGCAGCGGATCTCCAGTCTGAACAGCTGGAACGTCATCCGCTCGACGCTGGCGAGCGGCGACATCGGCTTCGCCGAGAGCTACATCGCCGGCGACTGGTCGACGAACGATCTCGCCCGGCTGCTCACCTTCTTCCTGCGCAACCGCGAAACCGCCGACCGCCTGATCTACGGCACCTTCGCCGGTCGCCTCGTGCACCGCCTCCGCCACCTGCTCAACCGCAACACCCGGGCGCAGGCGAAGCGGAACATCCACGCGCACTACGACCTGGGCAACGACTTCTACGCGCTGTGGCTGGATCCCACGATGTCGTACTCGAGCGCGCTGCTGCCGACGCACTCCGCGCCACACGCCCCGCTGTCCGACAGCGCGCTGGTCGACGGCCAGGTCGGCGAAGTACCGCCGCGTCCTCGATGAAATGCAGCTCGGCGCTGGCGCGCGGATCCTGGAGATCGGCTGCGGCTGGGGCGGCTTCGCGGAGACCGCGCTGCGCGCCGGCCACGCGGTCACGGGCCTGACGCTGTCGACGGAACAACTCGAGTACGCGCGCGAGCGGCTCGCGCCGCTCGGCGCCGGCTGGGACCTGCGGCTGCAGGACTACCGCGAAGAACATGGCCAGTACGACGGCATCGCCTCGATCGAGATGTTCGAGGCGGTCGGAGAGGCCTACTGGCCGTCGTACTTCGCGACGCTCAAGCGCTGCCTGGCGCCCCGCGGACGCGCGTGCGTCCAGACGATCGTGATCGCGGACGAATTGTTCGACCGCTATCGCGTGGGCACGGACTTCATCCAGCAGTACATCTTTCCGGGCGGCATGCTGCCGTCGCCGTCCGCCTTCCGCGCAGGCGGCCGAGCGCGCCGGCCTGGCCGTGGTCGACCAGCATGCCTTCGGCTACGACTACGCCCGCACGCTGGCGACGTGGCGGCGAGCGCTTCCACGCGCAGCGCGACGCCGTCCGCGCGCTCGGCTTCGACGAGCGCTTCGTCCGCATCTGGGATTTCTACCTCGCCTACTGCGAGGCGGCGTTCGCCCGCCGCAGCACCGATGTGGTCCAGTACACGCTCGCGCATGCGTAGCGCCGCCTTCGCCGTCGCGCTCGCCCTCGCGCTGCCGCTCGCCGCTCCCGCGAAGGCCGACGTGCCCTCGCACGTCGGCCGCGCGCTCGGCGACGCGCGGCCGGCCGGCAGCGGTCGGCTGACGTGGTTCGGGCTGCACGTCTACGACGCGCGTCTGTTCGTGCCGCGCGCCGGCTTCGACGCGCGGCGCTACGCCGAACATCCGTTCGCGCTCGAACTGACCTACGCCCGCAAGCTGAACGGCCGCGCCATCGCCGAGCGCAGCGACAGCGAGATCGAACGGCTGGGGATCGGCAGCGCGCGAACAGCGCGCGCGCTGGCTGAAGGCGATGACAGCGCTCTTCCCGGACGTGCTGGCCGGGACAGCAACTCGCCGGCATCAACGTGCCCGGGGCGCGGGGTCGATTTCTACCTCGATGGCCGGCGGCTCGGAGGCATCGACGATCCCGAGTTCGGTGCCGCGTTCTTCGCGATCTGGCTCGACGCCCGCACCACCGCGCCCGAACTGCGGGCCGGCCTGCTGAAGCAGGCGCTCTGACATGAGCGCGGCCGTCGAGGCCGGGCGGCCCGCGGCGGGCCGCGAGACGCCGCGCTCTGCTCGGGGCGTGGGCGCTGGCCGCCTACAGCCTGTTCGCGCTGCCGCTCACGATGATGGCGCTGCCCGTGTACGTGCTGGTGCCGCCCTACTACGCGGCCACCACCGGCCTCGCGCTGTCGACGATCGGCGCGGTGCTGCTCGCCACCCGCGTGCTCGATGCCGTCGTCGATCCCTTGCTCGGCGCCTGGGTCGACCGCTCGCGCGGCGCCTACCTGCGGCCCGTGCTGTTCGCCGTGCCCGCGCTCGCGCTCGGGCTTCGTGCTGCTGTTCTCGCCGCCCGCAGGACTGGACGCGACCGGCGCGGCGCTCTGGCTCGGCTCGACGCTCGTTGCCGCCACGCTCGGCTACTCGCTCGCCTCCATCGCCTACCAGGCGTGGGGAGCGCGGCTCGCCGACGACGATGCCGGCCGCGCCCGGGTCACGGCCTGGCGCGAAGGATTCGGCCTCGTCGGCGTCATCCTCGCGTCGCTGCTGTCGACCTGGGGATCCGCCCACGTTGATCGCGCTCTTCCTCGGCACGCTGGCGCTGGCGCTGCTCGTGCTGGTCACCCGCGCGCCGCGGGCGACCGAACGCCGCGGCGACGTCGCCGTCTCGCCGTGGCGCGCGCTGCGGGCGCCGCTGGCGCGGCCCGGCTTCCGCTGGCTGCTCGCGATCTTCGTCGCCAACGGCATCGCCGCCGCCGTGCCGGCCTCCCTCGTGCTGTTCTTCGTCGACGATCGCCTGCAGCTCGGCGCGCAGTCCGGTGTCCTGCTCGCGCTGTACTTCGTCGCCGGCGCCTGCAGCATGCCGCGTGTGGGCGCGCCTCGCGCGCCACTGGGGGCTGCACGCGACCTGGCTGGCCGGCATGGCGCTGGCGATCGCCGTGTTCGTCTGGGCGTACGGCGTCGGACCGGGCGAGTTCGCGGCCTTCGCGCTGATCTGCGCGCTGTCGGGCGTCGCGCTCGGCGCCGACCTCGCACTCCCCCCGGCGCTGCTCGCGCGCGTGATCGCGCGCAGCGGCCACGCCGGGGCGCACGAAGGCGCGTACTTCGGCCTGTGGAACTTCGCCAACAAGATGAACCTCGCGCTCGCCGCCGGCCTTGCCCTGCCGGTGCTCGCAGGCGCTCGGCTACACGCCGGGCGCGCGCGATCCGACGGCACTGCAGGCGCTCGCCGTCGCCTACGCCGTGCTGCCCTGCCTGCTCAAGCTCGCCGCCGCCGCGCTGCTGCTGTTCGCCTGGCGCGGCCGAACGCTGCTAGGACCCGCCATGCTCAGACTCGTGAACCGCCTCGCCCTTGTCCTCCTCGCCGCCGCTGCTCGCCGGGTGTGCCGGAGTCGATCCGTCGTCGTATCGCGCGGAGCAGCCCGCGCTCGACCTCACCCGCTACTTCGCCGGCGCCCTGGAAGGCCACGGCATGGTGCTCGACCGCGGCGGCCAGGTGCAGCGGCGCTTCGTCGTGCGGATCCAGGCGACCTGGAGCGGCGACGTCGGCACGCTCGACGAGGACTTCACGTGGTCCGACGGCAAGAAGGAGCGGCGCGTGTGGACGCTGCGGCGCGCGGCGCCCGACGGCTCGCGCTGGATCGGCACGGCGCCCGACGTGATCGGCGAAGCGCAGGGCGTCGTCGCGGGCAACGCGCTGAACTGGCGCTACACGCTCGACCTCGCCACCGACAGCGGCCGCTACAAGATCGCGCTTCGACGACTGGATGTTCCTGATCGACGAGCGCGTGATGCTCAACCGCGCGGTGATGTCGTTCTTCGGCGTGCGCGTCGGCGAAGTCCTGATCTCGTTCCGGAAGCTGCCGTGAGCCTGAACCCGAAGATCCGCGAGCTGGTCGGGCCGCCGGGTCTGGGTGATCGGCGCGTCGACCGGCATCGGCGCGGCGCTCGCGCGCGAACTGATCAACGCCGGCGCGCGCGTGGCGCTGTCGGCCCGCTCGCGCGAACGGCTCGCAGCGATCGCCGAAGGCACCGACGCGATCGTCGCGCCCGTCGACATCACCGACCGCGCGGCCGTGCACGCGGCGGCGTCGACGGTGCGCGCCGCGCTCGGCGCGCTCGACCTGGTGATCGTCGTCGCCGGCACGCACAGCCCGATGAGCGCGGACCAGTTCGATCTCGCCCGCGCCGAGCAGCTGCTCGCGGTGAACCTGCACGGTCCGCTCAACTGCCTCGACGCCGTGCTGCCGACGCTGCTCGCCCAGCGCCACGGCGGCATCGCGCTGGTGGCGTCGGTGGCCGGCTACCGCGGCCTGCCGCAGGCGCTGATCTACGGACCGAGCAAGGCCGCGCTGATCCATCTCGCCGAAGGGCTGTACCTCGACTTGCGCAGGCACGGCATCGGCGTCTACCTGGTCAACCCCGGCTTCGTCGATACGCCGCTCACCCAGCGCAACGACTTCGCGATGCCGGCGCTGATGACCGCCGACAAGGCCGCGCGCCGGACGCTGGACGGCATCGCCGCCGGCCGCTTCGAGATCCACTATCCGCGCCGCTTCACGTTCTGGCTGAAACTGATGCGCCTGCTGCCGTATTCCGCCTACTTCTGGGCGGTCCGGCGCTTCACGGGAGTCGAGCGGTGAACGATGCGAACAAGCCGGACTGGCGACTGGCGCGACTGACCGAGCTACTTCGAGTCGCTGTCGCCGATGGCGCTGCAGCGGCTGGACGAGATCTACGCGCCCGAGGCACGGTTCAAGGATCCCTTCAACGACGTCGCGGGAATTCCCGCGATCCGGGCGGTTTTCGAGGGCATGTACCGGCAGGTGGACCGTCCGCGCTTCGTGGTGACGCGCGCCTTCTGCCAGGGAGACGATGCCTTTCTTGCCTGGGACTTCCTGTTTTTCTTCAAGGGCGACAAAACGCGGGAACAGACGATCCGCGGTTCGACTCATATACTGTTCGATACCGATGGCCGGGTGGCCCTGCATCGGGACTACTGGGATGCAGCCGAAGAGCTGTACGAGAAGCTGCCGCTGCTGGGCTCGCTGATGCGCTGGTTGAAGCGCCGCGCCCGGCACTAAATGAGGGAAATTTCATGCCTGGACTGCTGTATGCGGACCTGTTCCGGTCGCTGGAATCCGTCCGCTGGAACATGGAAACGGACATCCCCTGGGATCGGTTCGACGCCAGCCTCCTGACCGAGGACCAGGCAATGACGATCAAGATGAACGCCATCACCGAGTGGTCCGCCCTGCCGGCCACCGAGATGTTCCTGCGGGACAACCGTGGCGACTCGGACTTTTCGGCCTTTATGTCAGTGTGGTTTTTCGAGGAACAGAAGCACGCGCTGGTCCTGATGGAGTACCTGCGCCGCTTCCGGCCCGACCTGGTGCCCACCGAGGACGAACTGCACGCCGTGCGCTTCGAGTTCGATCCGGCGCCGCGGCTCGAGACGCTGATGCTGCACTTCTGCGGGGAAATCCGGCTGAACCACTGGTATCGCCGGGCTTCCGAATGGCACACCGAACCGGTGATCAAGGCGATCTACAAGCTGCTGTCGCAGGACGAAGCCCGCCACGGCGGCGCCTACCTGCGGTACATGAAGAAGTACCTGGGCGAGGTCGGCGACCAGGCCCGGGCCGCGTTCGCCAAGATCGGCGTGCTGATGGCCTCCGCCCGTCGGACGGACAAGGCGCTGCACCCGACCAACCTGCACGTCAACCAGTCGCTTTTCCCGAACGACACCGTACAATCGCGCCTCCCCGATCCGGGCTGGCTGGAACGCTGGCTCGACGAACAAATACGGTTCGACAAAGAATGGGAGACCAAGGTCGTCGAGCGGATCCTGCACAACCTGTCGTTGCTGTTCGAGCGCACCTTCAATTCGGTCCAGGATCTGAATCGCTATCGCAAGGAGATTGCCGCGCGCCTGCAGTCGCCGGGCGCCGCGCCGCAGTCCGCCTAGCCTCGCCCCTTCCTCCGCGCGGAGTCGCCCGATGATTCCGCGCCACGTCCCGCTGGTCGAAACCACGCGTGGCGGCACCACCGAGTGCGTGCACTACGGCTCGATCGCCGTCACCGACGCCTCGGGCCGCCTGGTCGCCGCGACCGGCGATCCCGACTCGCTCAACTTCACCCGCTCCGCGCTGAAGCCGCTGCAGGCGCTGCCGTTCGTCGAAGATGGCGGCATGGAGCGCTACGGGTTCACCTCGCACGAACTGGCGCTGATGTGCTCGAGCCACAGCGGCGAAGCGGTGCACGTGGGCATCGTGCAGCGCATGCTGGCGAAGGCCGGCGCCGACGTGTCGCAGCTGCAGTGCGGCTGCCATGCGCCGAGCTTCTTCACGGCGACCGAAACGACGCCGCCCGCCGGCGCGCAGTGGTCGGCGCTGCACCACAACTGCTCGGGCAAGCACGCGGGCTTCCTCGCGTACTGCCGCATGCACGGGCACCCGTTCGAGACCTACCTCGATCCCGGTCATCCGCTGCAGCAACGCATCCGGACCACCGTCGCGCGCTTCACCAACGGCGACACCCTCGCCTGGGGCATCGACGGCTGCAGCGCGCCCAACTGCGCGATGCCGCTCAAGCGCCTGGCGCAGACGTATGCGCGCATCGCCGCCGAGCGACGCGCCCGAACTGCGCGCGCTCTTCTTCGCGATGACGCGCCACCCGGACCTCGTCTCCGGCACGCGCCGCATGGACCTCGCGATCATGCAGACCGGCGGCGGCGACTGGGTCAGCAAGGCCGGCGCGGACGGCATGCAGGCGATCGGCGTGCGGTCGAAGGGGCTCGGGCATCGCCATCCGCATCGCCGACGGCAACCCGCGCGCGCTGCACGCGGCGACGGTCGACAGCGCTCGAGCAGCTCGGCGTGCTCGACGATCCCAGCGGCACGCCGCTCGCGGTCTACGACTGCCCGCCGATCCGCAACTACCGCGGGATCGAAACCGGCGGGCGTGGTGCCGGTGTTCAAGCTGCGCAGCGTCTAGCGCGATTCAGCTCAGCACCACCTCGCCCGCGCGGCGAGCGAATCACGGCAGCGAGGCTCTTCGGCCCCGACTTCAGGTCCACCGGCCCCGCGATCCGCAGCTCGCGGAACAGCGCGACGATGCCGCTGGTGCCGAGCACCGCCGCCGGATGCGACAACTGCAGCGACACCAGTTCGCACCCGCTCTCGGGCAGCACATCGCACGGGTGATGGACGACACCGTCGTCACCCTCCTCCCACTGGATCGCGGTCGGCAGGATGCCGCCCCAGGCGAGCGAGCCGCTGCTCGGGCACCGAGATCTTCCAGCGGAACGCATTGCGGGTCATCGGCATGATCTCGCCGAGATCCGGGACGCGCGCGCAGGCACCGGCGAGCGACGGCGTGCGGACGACCCAGGTGATCAGCGCGGGCGCGGCGGCCAGCCGCGTCCGCATGTCCGGCTCGTCGAGCGAGAACCAGCGCGGCGCGCGCCGGCGCCTGCCCCTCCGGGTCGATCGCGATCACTTCCAGATAGCAGCGCGGCGCCGAGGCGCAGCAAGCGCGTTGTGCGTGCCCATCGCCACGTGCTGCCCGCCCGGCACGGGCTTCACGCCCAAGCGCTGCTCCACCCACGCGACGCCGGCCTCGAGCGAGGCGGCGCCGATGACGATGTGGTCGAGTTCGCTGCGTTCCATCTGCACCTGGTACGAGAGCACGGCGCGCCGCCGCGGCGTGCGCGTCGAGCGGATTCCGTGCCGGTCAGCGACCGAAGATGCCCTTCAGGATGTTGACCGGGTCGGGCAACTTCTCCTCCTGCTTCTTCTCGGCGGGGGCGGCGGCGCGGCCGGCTCTCGGACGGCGCCTGCGGCTGCGAGCGTCCGCCGGAGCCGCGCTGCATCTCGCTCATGTCCATGCCGAGCATGGCGTTCGCGACGCTCTTCACGCGCACCTTCACGGCCCATTGCGGTTCCCACGCGATCTTCGGATCCGCGGGCCGCGGCGGGTGGGCGAGATTGAGTTCGTTTCCATAGGCGATCATGCGCAGCATCGCGCCGCCGCCCTCGCCGAAGATGCCCTTCGGCACGGCGCAGCGCGTCACGTTCGGCTGCAGCAGGACCTTCTCCTGCAGCCAGCGATCGACCGCCGGGTTGGTCTGGTAGTCGATCAGGCCCGAGCCGAGTTCCGGGCACTTCGCTCGAGGTCCAGAACACCATCTCCGCGTCCGACCCGCCGGTCATGCCGCCCTTCGCGCCCATCGCCGCGATGAAGTACGCGCGCGCCGTCGGCAGCACCGCCCACTCGAGCAGTGTCGATCCTCCGACGTCGCTCTGCTTCAGCGCGATCTCCGGCATCAGGTCCTGCGCGGCGGGAATGCCGAACTTGAAGCCTTCCGGAACGCCCTGCCCGCTGAACGCGTGTTCGCCGACGAGCGAAGCGTTCGGCCGGCACCATGCGCGAGTCGGGCTCGTTCGGCCACAGCGGCCGGCCCGCGGCGCTGTGCGCGCCACGCTGCGTCGCGCGCCGCGACGTGAAGAACTTGCCGAAGTCCTCCGGCTTCGCCGTGGCCATGTCGAGCACGCGCGGCTGGCCGGCACGCACCGTTTCGCCGCAGCCCCAGTAGAGATACATCTTGCCCTTCGGGCGTTCGTACTCGTGCGGAACGACCGACTCGTCGTGCGGCGCCGGAGCCGCCTTCTCGATCTTCGGCGACACCAGTTTCAGCGTCGGCGCGAGTTGCGTCCCGGCCGGCACCGCCTGCAGCGCCTCGGCGAGCGACGGGTTGCGGCTCGTGTACAGCGTGACGTCGACCCACCTGCCCGCGCTGCTCGTCTGCGTGTTGCCGAAGGTGTTCTTCGCGGCCTGGCCGCCGCCGAACATGCTGCCCATCATCGACATCGGGTTCGCGCCGCGCCGCCGCCCATGCCCGGCATGCCGAATCCGGTGAACGTCGCGACGTCGATCCATGCCTGCGACACCGGCGGCTTGACCACCTGCGCGGGTCCCTTGGTCCCCTGGCCGTGGGCCACACCGGTCACGAGCAGCCATGCCCATTACGAGCAACGCGCGCTTCCGCATCTTCATGCTCCCCTCCGAGGATCAGGACGCCGTGACGTCACATTAGCCAATCCCCTCGGCATCGCCGTCCGCTTTCGTTCGCTGTCGACGCGCGTCATGGGCTGACGCTTTGACCGCGGTCACGAAAGCGCCGGGATCGCTTCCTAGCCTGAAGCTATCAGTATCCAGAAAGTGCGGGAGACCCTCCCATGAGATCGTCGAGCCTGAAGATCAGGGACGTGGCCGTGCATGAGCCGGTGACAGCGCGGCCGAACGAGTCGGTCGGCACCTGCGCGCGGCGCATGCACGACGAACACGTCGGCTGCCTGGTGGTGGTGGAAGACAGCGATGGCACCGTATTCCCGGTGGGCGTGCTGACCGATCGCGACATCGCGATCGAGGTCGTCGCCTTCGGCCTCGACCCGGCCACCATGACGGCCGGCGACGTGATGAGCGAGCGGCCGGCCGTGGTCGAGGAGGACGACGACCTGCTGGATGCGCTCGCCCACATGCGCGAGCGCGGCGTGCGGCGCCTGCCGGTCGTGCGCCCGGACGGCGCGCTGTCAGGGATGCTGGCGCTCGACAACCTGCTCGAGGCGCTGGGCGAGGAAATCGACGGCGTGCTGGGCGTGATGCGCGCGCAGCGGACGAAGGAGCTGCGCACCCGGCCATAGAAGGACGCCGCCGGACGCCCGCCCTGGCCCGCGCGCGTTCCGCTCTCGAATCCCGCCGGTCGGTAGAATTCGCGGCTTTGGCCGCGCTTCCCGACGCATGCTCGCTCAACAGAAACTCAGCTCATCGCCCTGCTCCGCCAGGCGCTCGCCGGACTCGGCGTGCCGGACGCGAACATCGTGCTGGAGCGGCCGAAGGTCGAGGCGCACGGCGACGTCGCCACCAACGTCGCGCTGCAGATCGCGAAAGGCCTGAAGAAGAACCCGCGCGACGTCGCCACGGCCATCGTCGACGCGCTGAAGGTCAACCCGGCCGCGGCCGAACTGATCGAGTCGGCCGAAGTCGCCGGACCCGGCTTCATCAACCTGCGCATCGCCGCCGCCGCCAAGCGCGACGTGGTGCGCCAGGCGCTGCGCGAGCGCGACTGTTTCGGCACCTCGTCGCAGCACGCCGGCCATCGGGTGATGGTGGAGTTCGTCTCGGCGAATCCCACCGGGCCGCTGCACCTTGGCCACGCGCGCCAGGCGGCGCTCGGCGACGCGCTCGCCAACCTGCTCGGCGCCCAGGGGTGGCAGGTGTCGCGCGAGTTCTACTACAACGACGCCGGCGTGCAGATCGCCAATCTCGCGCTGTCGGTGCAGGCGCGGGCGCGCGAACTGCGCGGTGAGGCGATCGAATTTCCGGAGGCCGGCTACCGCGGCGAGTACATCGTCGAGATCGCGCGCGAGTTCCTCGCGAAGGGCATCGGTCACCGCACGCGACGGCGCGCCGGTGACCGCGAGCGGCGATCCGGAGGACATCGACGCGGTGCGTCGCTTCGCGGTCGCCTACCTGCGCAACGAGCAGGACCGCGACCTCGCCGCACTCGGCGTCGCCTTCGACACCTATTACCTCGAATCGTCGCTGTACAGCGACGGCAAGGTCGAGGCGGCCGTCGCGGCCATGGTGAAGTCCGGCATGACCTTCGAAGCGGACGGCGCGCTGTGGCTGAAGACGACCGAGCTCGGCGACGTCGGCGGCATGGGCGGCCCGGCCATCGACGACAAGGACCGCGTGATGCGCAAGTCCGACGGCAGCTACACGTACTTCGTGCCGGACGTCGCGTACCACCTCACCAAGTTCGAGCGCGGCTTCGAGAAGGTGATCAACGTCCAGGGCTCCGATCACTACGGCACCGTCGCGCGCGTCCGCGCGGGCCTGCAGGCGGCCGCCAAGGCGCTCGGCGTCGCGGTCCCGAAGGGCTACCCGGACTACCTGCTGCACAAGATGCTGCGGGTCACGAAGGGCGGCGAGGAAGTGAAGATGAGCAAGCGCGCCGGCACCTACGTGACGCTGCACGACCTGCTCGAGTGGGTGGGTCCCGACGCCACGCGCTACTTCCTGGTGTCGCGCAAGCCGGACACCGAGTTCGTGTTCGACGTCGACCTCGCGCTGTCGCAGAGCGAGGACAACCCGGTCTACTACGTCCAGTACGCCCACGCGCGCATCTGCTCGGTGTTCGCGCAGGCCGCCGACAAGGGCTACGCGGTGCCGGACGAGGCCGCCGCGTTGAAGTCCGACCTGTCGCCGCTCGCCAGCGCGCGCGAGCAGGCGTTGATGAACCGGCTCGCGCGAGTACCCCGAGGTGCTCGAAGCCGCCGCCGCCGAACTCGCGCCGCATCAGCTCGCCTTCTACCTGAAGGACCTCGCCGCCGACTTCCACGGCTACTACAACGCCGAGCGCGTCCTCGTCGACGAGGCGGCCACGCGCGAGGCGCGGCTGGCGCTGCTGCTCGCGACGCGCCAGATGCTGCGCAACGGGCTCGCGCTGCTCGGCGTGTCGGCGCCGGAGAAGATGTAGACCGTCGCGCGCGAAGATGCCGAGCGGCCGCGGCCCGGTCCCGATCCTCGTACCCTGCGGCAAGTACACTGACGCCGATGACCTACCCTGCATTCCGTCAGTCGGGCGGCACCCTGCTCGGCTTCATCCTCGGGCTCGTGATCGGGCTCGGCATCGCCGTCGCGGTGGCGCTCTACATCACCAACGCGCCGGTTCCGTTCGTGACGAAGGTGAAGCCGGCCAGCGAGGCGGTGAACCCGGCGACCGCGGGCGATCCGAACAAGCCGCTGTTGCCCGCCCGCGCCGGTGCTCAAGGGCGGCACCGGTTCCGCCTCGACCGACGCCGCCAAGGCCAATCCCGCCACGGACCCGAAGGCCGCGCCCCCGCCGCCGGAAAAGGGAACGCCGCCGACGGCGGCGGTCGACGACGGCTCGCGCTTCCTGCTGCAGGCCGGAGCGTTCAGGTCGCCCGACGACGCCGACGCGATGCGCGCCCGGCTCGCGCTGCTCGGCTTCGATTCGAAGATCTTCCCGCGCGAACAGGACGGCACCACGCTCTATCGCGTCCGCCTGGGCCCGTACGGCAACCTCGACGACGTCAACCGCATCCGCAAGACCATGGCGGAGAACGGCATCGACGTGCAGTTGATCCGGCTGAAGTAGCCTCCCGGCGGCCGGGGTTTACCCGAGCCGAACCCGTGTCAGCCGGGGCTGTCAGAATCGCGTTGTATCGAGAACCCTTCCCGGAGAACAAAAGCATGTCCTTGACCCGCCGCCATCTGCTGATCGCCGCCGCCCTCACGCCGTGCCTTGCCCACGCGCAGGGGCGCACTCCGCAGGAACTGAAGGACTACTCGCTGGTCAAGCCGGCGCAGCCGACCGAGGCGCAGCAAGATCGAGGTGCTGGAGTTCTTCCAGTACACCTGCCCGCACTGCGCCACCTACGACCCGGTCCTGGCCGGCTGGCGCAAGACGTTGCCGGCCGACGTCGAATACCGCCGCAACCCGATCGCGTGGAACGACCAGACGCTGCCGCACGTGAAGATCTATTACACGCTGGAAGCGCTCAAGAAGACCGAAGAGATGCACGGCAAGGTGTTCAAGGCCATCCAGGTCGACAGGCGGCCGCTGCTGAAGCCCGACGAGATCGCCGACTTCATGGCGGCGAACGGCATCGACCGCAAGCAGTGGCTCGACACCTACAACTCGTTCGCCGTGAACACGCGCGCGAGCCGTGCCGGCCAGGTGTGGAAGGCCTACAAGGTCGACGGCACGCCCGCGGTCGCGATCGACGGCAAGTTCATGACGGCGCCGTCGATGGTCGGCTCGCGCGAGGGCAGCCTGCAGGTGATGGACTACCTGATCCAGCGCGCCCGCGCGGAACGCGGCGGGAAGAAGTAGGCCGCACTTCCGTTCGCACGACGGCCCGCCTCGGCGGGCCGTTTTCATTCCAGAGGCATCCCGGTCGCGCGGCCGGAGGCGAAGGACGAGGCCTCGCTACGGCACTCGACCTTTGACCCCCCACGCGAGCGCCGCATACGAGCGCGGCCCGTCCGCCTCGCCGTCGAGGTAAGCGCGCCGCAGCGCCTCCCGCAGGCGCTCGCGTTGTGCCTCGTCCAGGGTGGCGACGTAGTCGGACTGCGGCCCGTCCTTCGCGCTGTATGGACCCCAGTAGTCCTCGAACGACTCGAACTCCATGCGGATGGCGAGCGTGGTCTCGACGACGTCGGTGAATCCGGCCGCGCGCCAGGCGGCCGCGAGTTCGCCCGGCCGTGTGAGCGGTCGCGTGTAGTTGCGGGCGCGCCGCTCGTTGGCGGCGGGATCCAGTGCCGCCGCCGTGTCGAAGAAGATCCGGTTCGCGACGAAACCGCCACGCGCATCCCACACGGCGGCGCCGACCACCGCGCCCGGCCGCGCCACGCGCTTCATCTCGGCGATCGCCTGCGCGGTCTTCGGCACGAAGTGCAGCACCAGCAGCGCGAGGACGCGGTCGAAGGCGCGGTCGGGCAACGTGAGGGCGTGCACGTTGCCGGCCTCGAAGCTCACGCGGGCGTCGCGGTTCAGGTGGCGGGCGTGGGCGACATACGCGGGCGAGAGGTCGACGCCCAGCACGCTCCGGGCGCGCGAGCGCTGCGCCACGGCGAAGGCCAGGCAGCCGGTGCCGCAGCCGACATCGAGCACGTCCTCGCCGTCGGCGGTGCCGACGAAGTCGAGAAACGGGCCGACGAGCCGCCGGCTCCAGCGGCCCATGATCCGCTCGTAGCCTTCGCCGTCGCTGGTGGAGTAGGTGGAAGACGCGTTCATCGTGGTGGGGTCCGCGGAAGGGTGACTCGCTCCGGTCAACGCGATTGTCCCGCAGCGGCGTCGAAGCCGGCGCCGGTGTTCAGCGACGTACACTTCCCGCATGGCCGATGAACGTCTTCATCACCGGGGCCTCGAGCGGTATCGGCGAAGCTCTCGCCAGGGAGTTCGCGGCGCGCGGCGCGACGCTCGGGCTCGTCGCGCGGCGCCGGGAAGCTCTCGAGGCGCTCGCCGCATCGCTGCCCGGCGCCCATCACGTCTACGGGGTCGACATCACCGACAAGGATGCCCTGATCGCCGCCGCGAAGGCGTTCGAGCAGGCGGCCGGCGGGGTCGACATCGTGATCGCCAACGCCGGCATCTCGGTCGGCGTGAAGACCGAGCACTACGACGACCTGGCCCAGTTCGAGAAGGTGTTCGCGACCAACGTGCTCGCGATGGCCTACACCTTCCATCCGTTCATCGCACGCATGAAGTCGGTGCGGCGCGGCACGCTGGTCGGCATCGCCAGCGTGGCCGGCATCCGCGGGCTGCCGGGCTCGGAGGCCTACTGCGCATCGAAGTCGGCGACCATCACGTACCTGGAGAGCCTGCGCGTCGAGATGGCCAAGCATCACCTGAAGGTCGTCACGATCTCGCCGGGCTTCATCCGCACGCCGCTCACCGCGAAGAACCCGTACGGCATGCCCTTCCTGATGAACGCGGACGACTTCGCCCGTCGCGCGGCCGATGCGATCGTGGCCGGCGTGCGCTACCGCACGATTCCGTGGCAGATGGGCGTGGTCGCGATCCTGCTGCGCATGCTTCCGCGCTGGCTCTTCGACCGGGCCACGGCGCGGCGCAAACAGAAACCGCGCGCGGTCGCCTGACCCCCGTTCGGGCCCGTCAGCGCACCGCGCGTAGCGCCGCGAAGCCGCGTTCGAGGTCCTCGACGAGATCGTCCGCGTCCTCGAGTCCCGCCGAGATGCGGAACAGCCGCCCGTCGTACGGGCACTTCGCCACGGTGCGTTCCGGAAACGCCGGAATCATCAGGCTCTCGTAGCCGCCCCACGAATACCCGCGGCCGAACAGCTCCGCCGCATCGACCAGCGCCTCGAGCGCGCCGGCCGGGCAGCCCGGCGCCTGAGCACGATGCCGAACAGGCCCGAGGCGCCGCTCATGTCGCGCTTCCACAGCGCGTGGCCGGGATCGTCCGGCAGCGCCGGGATACAGCACGCGCTCGACCTCCGGCTGCGCGCGCAGCCAGGCGATCAGCCGCTCGGCGTTCGCGCGATGCAGCGCGAGCCGCGCCGCCATCGTGTGCAGGCCGCGGTGCGCGAGGTAGACGTCGTCCGGGCTGGTGGTGAGCCCGTAGAAGTGCATCGCCTCGCGGATCGCGGGCCAGGCGCGCTCGTTGACGGTCAGCGTGCCCATCAGCAGGTCGGAATGGCCGCCGATGTACTTGGTCGCCGCGTGCAGCGACACGTCGGCGCCGTGCGCCAGCGGCTGGAAGTAGAGCGGCGTCGCCCACGTGTTGTCGACGACGCTGAAGGCGTCGTGGCGGCGCGCGATCGCCGCCAGCCGCGGCACGTCCTGCATCTCGAAGGTCAGCGACCCGGGCGACTCCAGGAAGAGCACGCGCGTGGTCGGCCGGAACAGGCTCTCCAGTTCGTCGCCGATGCACGGGTCGTAGAACGTCGCGTCGACGCCGAAGCGCGCCAGCGTCTGCCGGCTGAAGCGGCGCGTCGGCCAGTAGACCGAGTCCGGGATCAGCACGTGGTCGCCGGCGCGCACGAACGCGAGCAGCGCCATCGTGCACGCGGCCAGTCCGCGACGGCAGCGCCCAGCTGCGGTAGCCGCCTTCGAGCGCGTTCAGCGCGGCGTAGAACGCGTGGTGGGTCGGCGTGCCGTAGACGCCGTAGGTCGAGACGTCGTCGTTGCCGGCGAGGCGGGCCTGCACGCGCGCCTTCATGTCGGCGACGCTGTCGTGCAGCACGGTCGAACCGCGCACCAGCGGCGGATTGACGTAGTCGAAGCTCTTCGCGCGGTCGCGGCCGCCGGTCACGAGCGTGGTGCCGCGCCGGCGCGGCTTGCGGTTGTCGTTCGTCATGCCGTCGTGAAGCGGTAGACGCCTGCCTCGTCGAGGCGGCGCGTCGACCTTGCCTTCGTACCAGAGCGCGTGCAGGTGCGCGAGCGCCTCGCCGAGCGCGAACGTGGTCTGGTGCAGGTCGAGCGCGCGCTTGAACAGCAGCGGCACGATCGACGCGGCGGTCTGCGGCGTCGCGCAGGCGTCCAGCACTTCCGCCAGCCGCTCCGCGTGGTGCGCGTGCTGCTGCGCGATGCGCTGCGTGCAGCCCGGTGAACGGCTTGCCGTGCGACGGCAGCACCAGCGTGTCGGCCGGCAGCAGCAACAGCCGGTCGAGCGAGTGCAGGTAGCGCGGCAGCGGATTGCCGTCGGGCTCGAGGTCGAACACGCTGACGTTGGTCGAGATGCGCGGCAGCACCATGTCGCCCGAGATCAGCAGCCTGTCCTGCTCGCAGTAGAGCGACACGTGCTCGGGCGCGTGGCCGAAGCCGACGATCGCGCGGAAGACGCGCTTCGCGTGCGCCGGCCCGACCGCGATCTCGTCGCCGTCCTGCACGCGCCGGAAACTCGATGGAAACGACGGCACCAGCTTCGGGTAGTGCCCCGAGCCGCGCGCCCGCACCTTCGCCAGCGAATCCGCATCGGCCAGGCCGTTGCGCGCGAAGTGGTTCGCCGCCGAATCCCCGGTGGTCTGGTCGGCGCCGAGCGACAGGAAACGCCCGAACGCGTACTCGGTGCGCCCGACCGCGATCTCGTCGCCGTCCTGCACGCGGCGGAAGCTCGACGGAAACGACGGCACCAGCTTCGGGTAGTGCCCCGAGCCGCGCGCGCGCACCTTGGCGAGCGCGTCGCGGATCGTCCAGCCCGTTGCGCGCGAAGTGGTTCGCGGCCGAGTCGCCGGTGGTCTGGTCGGCGCCGAGCGACAGGAAGCGGCCGAACGCGTACTCGGTCGCCGACATCCACAGCGGCGCGGTCCAGCGCGCCTTGTCGCCGCCGGCGACCAGCCACCAGGCCAGGCCGAAGTGATCGGGATGGAAGTGCGTGCACAGCAGGCGCACGAGCGGGCGGCCGCCGAAGCGCGCCGTCGAACAGCTGCTCCCACGCCTGCTTCGTGACGTCGTTGCTGATGCCGCTGTCGATGACGGTCCAGCCGGCGCGGCCGTCGATCTCGTCGTCCAGCACCCAGAGGTTGATGTGGTCGAGGGCGAACGGCAGCGGCATCCGCACCCAGTGCACGCCGGGCCGCAAGCGTCACCCACGTGCCGAGCGCCGGCACGTCGGGCCACGGGTAGTTCAGTTCGTGCTCGTGGGGGTTCACTGGGAGTCACCGCGCCAGCTTGACGTTTACGGAAACTGACGCGATTCTAGGCGTCATGGCGACCGCGCGCGAACCGAAGGAAGGAACGACGTTCTCCATCACCGAGCTCGCGCGCGAGTTCGACGTCACGCCGCGCGCGATCCGCTTCTACGAGGACCAGGGCATCCTGCAGCCCGACCGCGCCGGCCGCTCGGGGCTCACGCGCGTCTATTCGAACCGCGACCGCACCCGGCTCAAGCTGACGCTGCGCGGCAAGCGGCTCGGGCTCACCCTGACCCAGGTGCGCGAGCTGATCGACATGTACGAGACGCCCAAGGACGCGAGCGCGCAGGCGAAGCGCTTCCTCGCCGTGCTCGAGCAGCACCGTCGCGCGCTCGAGCAGCAGCGCGAGGACATCCAGGTGACGCTGGCGGAAATCGGCCAGCACGAGGCGGAGTGCCGGCGGCTGCTGGGGCGCGCGGGGCGGTCCAAGCGCTGAGTGGCCGAAGGACCGCTGTCGACCCTATGCGGACATCGCAGGGATCGGCGAGCAGCGCGCTTTGCCCGCTTCCATTCCAAGTCACGCGTTCGATCGAAACTTCGACCCCTTATGGGCCGGGGCTCTTGCGCGGGACGATCAGCGGGCCGTCGATTGCCTTCATCACCAGCGAAACCGGCAGGTCGTTCTCCATGAGCGTCGTCATCGCCCGCATGTACCTGCGGACGTGGCGGAACAACTTCTTGTAGCCGGCGCACAGGTAGTGCAGGCCCGGCTTCGTTGCGTTGCACTCCAGGTCGAGGCCTAGAGCAGTCGCCGCACCTCGGGGTTGATGCCCGCGGGTTGCCGCTGTGCGTCGAGCGAGAAGGCCGCCACGGCGGCGGTGGCGCAGCACCGGGCCGGTGTAGCCGTCAGGCGCTCGCGAAAAATCGATTGCACCGTGTGCTGTTCCCGCACCAAGGCGCGCCTCACGATTCTTGAATTGCGCGCTACTTCTCGCCGCTCTTCAACCGCTTCGACCCCTCGATGAGCGGGTGCCACCCGTAGACGAGCGTGACCATGAAGCCGTCCATGCGCAGGTCCGTCGGGCGCGCTGTCGCCGATCGTGGACTTGTAGCCGACGGTGAGGTTCAGGTTGCTGTTGACCGTGTAACCGAGCGTGAGGCCCACACCGACGTTGTTGAGCTTCTGTCCCGGCACGCCGTTGACGGTCGCGCGGCCGCCGCTGTACCAGGAGGCGTCGATGGCGCCCCAGAAGTTCTCGGTGAAGTCGCGCGTCAGGTGCGCGTCCAGCTGGAACAGCGGATCGGTCTTCAGCGTCTGCCCGACGTAGTCCGTGTTGTTCGCCGAACATCCAGACCGCGGGCAGGAATTCGAGCGTCGTGCGCCGGCCCGGCACCCAGTCGCCGAGTTGCCAGATGACCGGGAAGCCCACGCGCCCGTACCAGCGGTTCTGGCCGACGTTCAGCGGCTGGTCGCTGTTGTACTCGCCGATCGGCAGCGCGAGATCGGCGAGCAGGTCGACCGAGAACCCGGGCTCGTAGCGCAGCGACGTCGGGAATGTTCTTCTGCGCCTTCGGGCCGATGAGGTTGAGGTTGAACTCGAGCATCGGGTCGCCGAAGCCGCTGGCCGACTGGTTGGCCGTCTTCCCGGCCACGGTGACGTCGCCGGATATGCGGCCCATGGGAAGGATGATCGCCGCCATCGCGGAGCGATCCCACAACGTGAAGGTGTGCGCGTATCCCGTCATCGTCAGCGTGGCGTCGAAGTTCGCGCCCGGCGTCACGGTGTGGCCCATGTCGAACGGATTCGTGTTGCCGCTGATCGAGTTGAGATGACCGGCACGGCGTTCGCGCCGGACAGCGTCTTCCAGTAGAAGCGTCCCGGCACCTGCGCCAGGGACTGCGGCGGACGAGAGCGCTCCCATGGCGAGCACCGTTGCTGCGACCATCCGCAACCAGGCAGGCATTTTCATCAGACCTCCGTCGACTTTCTGAATTTCTGTTTGTTCGCGATTGCTGCCCGGCCAGCAACGTTCACTTCGGATCGGCAAGCATGTCCTTCGGCGGGACGAACTGCCGCTTGTAGATCAGCGGCGGGAAGCCCGCCTCGACCGGAACCCGCTGCGGCAACTGGTCTTCCAGGGTCTCGAAGGGCCCGCGGCTCGGCAGGATCACGTTGTTGGCCTTGACGTAGCCGTCCCAGACCGCCAACAACGCCTTCACCTTGTCGGGATTCTGTGCCGCGAGGTCCTTGCGCTCGGCGGGATCCTTGGCGACGTTGAACAGTTCCCAGTCGCCCTTGCCGTACGGCTTGAACTGCCAGCGCAGCTTCCACTCGCCCTGCCGCACCGCGCGGTTGCCGAAGACTTCCCACGCGAGATAGTCCTGGTCGGTCCGCACGGCGTCCGCCTTCCCGGCCAGCAATCGGCATCCACGACTTGCCGATCAGCGGCGGCAAGTCACGCCCCTGGTTGGTCTTGGGATAGCTCGCGCCGGCGACGTCGAGCAACGTCGGCATCAGGTCGGCCACGTGCAGCACGCCGTGGTTGAGGCTGCCCTGCGGACGCTTGACCACCGGGCCGCTGACGATGAGCGCGTTGCGGATGCCGCCTTCGGCCAGCCAGCCCTTGTACTGGCTGAACGGCGTCATCGACACCTGCGCCCACATCGGACCGTAGCCCACGTACGAGCCCGGATCGCCCCACGCGTTGGGATGCGTCTGCGACCAGTTGATCGCCGCGAAGAGGAAGTCGCGCGAGCCCGGCGAGCCCGCGATCATCTGGAAGAGATCGCGTGCCCTCGGCGCCGTTGTCGCCGAACACGATGAAGATCGTGTTCTCGTACTCGCCGATCTTCTTCAGGTGGTCGATGAGCCGGCCGACGTGATGGTCCATGTTCTCGACCATGCCGGCATACAGCTCCATCTTCTTGCCGAGGACGGCGCGGCTGGCCGGCGCGAGCACGATCGGATCGGGCAGGAACCACATCCGTTCGGCGAGCTCGGTGCCGGGCGGCATGATGCCGAGCTCGACCTGCCGCTTCAGCCGCTCCTGGCGCACCGCGTCCCAGCCCTTGTCGTACTCGCCGACGTGCCGGTTGCGCCAGTCCCTGGGAAGGTGGTACGGATCGTGCGGCGCCTGGTGGGCCACGTACGCGAAGAACGGCTTGCCGTCGCCGCTGGTTGGCGTCGATGAAGCTGATCAGCTTGTCGGTGTAGGTCTTGGTCGCGTAGTAGTCGTCGGGCAGCTTGGTGAGATAGCGCCCGTCCTCGGTGAACACCGACTTCGGCGACGCGCCGGTGAAGTTCGTCATGTCCCAGTAGCTGCCGGCGCCGTCGAGCAGCGAGAAGTCGCGCTCGAAGCCGCGCGCCGCCGGGATCTGGTCGGGCGCCTTGCCCATGTGCCACTTGCCGACCATGTACGTGTGGTAGCCGGCCGCCTTCAGCAGCTGCGGCATCGTGACCACCCGGTCGTTGAGGTAGCCCTCGTACCCGACCGCGCCCCGCTGGTTGGGCGCCGTCCACTCGTCCATGTTGCCGAGGCCGTTCAGGTGCGTGTCGACCCCGGTGAGCAGCATCGAGCGCGTGGGCGAACTGCTCGCGTGCGTGTAGAAGTTCGTGAAGCGCACGCCCTGCTTGGCGAGCGCGTCGATGGCCGGCGTCCTGATCTCGCTGCCGTACGCGCCCAGGTCGGCGAAGCCGAGGTCGTCGCCGAGGATGACGACGATGTTCGGCCGGCGCGGCGCGTCGGCGGCCACCGCCGCGGCGGGTGCGGCGAGCGCCGCGGCCACGAAGGCCGCACAGAGCGCTTTCTGCATGGGGCGCAGATTCCCTGCGAAACGGTCGCCACTAACTTGCTTCGGCTTCATGATGCGATACCAGTTCGGAATGTTTCGGGTGCTCGGCCGGACGTCGAAAGGAGATCAGCCCACATTGGCGACCCTGCGTAGTCACCCCCATCGAGCCTGTGGTTTCTTGTCCTCGCTACGACTGGACGCAACTCGTGGCAAGACTCCGACCGCGCACCGGAAGCGTCTATCGGAATTCCGCAGTCGGACCGCCAGATACACTCTGCGTTGATCTGCAGCAGCTTTGACTTCTCGGCGTGAAGCTCGCCGGTTTTGCGACGGGTTCCGATTTCGGCGGCGCGCCAGGCCTCCATCAGGATTTCGCACAGCGAGCCAACGGTGAATTCCGCCAGGGCCATCAAGCCGCCAAGAGTCACGGTCGTCGAGATCACCGATCCGACAGACGCGAACGCCGGCATCGAGTTGATCGACCTCGATGCCGTCCAGCTTCAGTCGACGCCCTTTCGAGCACGGCGGGTGATGGTTCGCCTCGAGGCGTCCTCGGTCGTGTTCCACTCGACCAACCTTCGCATACGTACTCGCACGCATGCTCGCAAGGACTTGGTCGCTTACGTCACGTTCGGCGCCCGAGCGCGCGGGTCGGTGAACGGACTGCAGGTCCGCCCCGGATTGATGCTGGCTGTGGAGCCCGGAGCGGAAGTCACGTTCGTGACCGACACAGGCTGGGAGAGCATCACCTTGCTGCTTGCGCCGACGGAAGTCCGCGGGCATCTGACCCAGCGTCAACGAGAGAGCGAGTTTCACCTGCCACGTGGTGTCGAGACCCTGCAGGTGACCACCGAAGGCGCTCGCAGCCTGTTCGATTGGGGGAAGCGACTCGTGGACACTGCGGAGAGGCGGCCCTCGCTATTCGACGAGCGGAGAAGCGAGCGGTGCGCCGCAGAGGCCGAATTGCTCGAGACGCTGCTGGCGGCCCTCAGCGTGGCCAGTGACTTCGAACCCGATCGCAGCGACCGGACGCGGCAGGTCTACAGCCACATTGTGAGAAGCGTGGAGGACTACGCCCTGGCGCATGGCGGTGATCGTCTCAGCGTCACGGACCTTTGCGGAGTCGCCGCGGTGAGCGAGCGCACCCTGCAATACGCGTTCAAGGAGGTGATGGGGCTTACACCGCTGACCTATGTGATCCGACTGCGGTTGAATCGCGTTCGGCAGGCCTTGGTGGCAGCGACCCATGGATCCACGACGGTTTCAGCCGAGGCTCTCAAATGGGGCTTCTGGCACTTCGGCGACTTCTCCCGCGCGTACAAGGCCTGTTTCGGCGAGGCGCCGTCGGAGACGCTGCGACGAAAGGTCGTCGACCCGCACGCTTAGCCCTCCCTGCTACGCATGCCTGGCGTCCGTTTGCATTTGCATCGGTCGCCATCGATGACCGCTGATGGCCGACTGTTGAAATTGGACCTACGCCTGCAAACCACGCAACGGCTGGCCAAAAGTGAATTCGACGAGATGGCCGCTCGGCTCGCGGACCACCACGAAGTAGCCAACGCTGCCGCCATAGTCTGTCGGCCCCTCGACGAGAGTTCCGTGGGCGCGCGCGCGGTCCGCGATCGCGCTCACGTCATCGCGCTTGTCGCACTGAAACCCGAAGTGATCTAGCGGTTCCTTGACGTCGCCCTCGAAGGCGACCAAAACAAACTCCGGATCGAGTCCTTCGGCAGGCTTCGGACCTAGCCAGACGGTTGTACCTCCCTCGTTGCGTCGATCACGAACAACGCTCAGGCCGCACTCCTCGGTGAAAAATCGAACGGATGCATTCAAATCGCTAACGGGGAGTGTGAAGTGGGTCCAGCGCATATCGGTTCAGTTCGTCCGCAATCGGGCAATTGTGCGGCGCGAACTTGATGTCGGCAAGTGGCCGAGATAGGACTTGCAGTACCTCAGCCCCCCGCACCCACCAGCCGGATCAGCTCCGCGCCGTATCTCTCCAGCTTCTTCTCGCCGACGCCCGAGATGCCTGCCAGTTCGTCGAGGCTCGACGGCCGCGCCGCCGCGATGGCGCGCAGGGTGCCGTCGTGGAACACCACGTACGCCGGCACGCCGTGCTCCTTCGCGGCCGCCGCGCGCCAGGTCCGCAGCCGTTCGAACAGGGGCGAGTCAACGGTCGCCTCGGCAGCGCTGGCGCCCTTGCCCTTGCTCTTGCCTGCCGCGCCGCGCCGGCGCCGCGCTCGGCCGTCGCAGCCGGATCGTCCGTTCGCCGCGCAGCACCGCGCGGCTCGCGTCCGTGAGCCGCAGCACGTTGTACGTGTCGTAATCGACCTCGACGATCCGCTCGGCGACGAGCTGGCGCAGCAGCAGGCGCCACTCGGCCTCGGCGAGCTCCTGGCCGATGCCGAAGGTCGACAGGCGCGCGTGACCGAACTTCTCGACCTTCTCGGTCGCCTTCCCGCGCAGCACGTCGATGACGTGGGAGGCCGCGAAGCCGAAGCCGCTCGCCTGTTCGCAGCGATAGATCGCCGAGAGCAGCTTGCGCGCGGGTTCGGTCGCGTCGAAGAGTTCGGGCGGCGCCAGGCAGTTGTCGCAGTTGCCGCAGGCCTGGCTCGCTTCGCCGAAATACGCGAGCAGGCGCACGCGCCGGCAATCCGCCGCTTCCGCCAGCCCGAGCATCGCGTCGAGCTTGGCGCCCGAGAGCCGCTTGTACGCCGGGTCGCCCTCCGACATCTCGATCAGGCGCCGCTGCTGCACGACGTCCGCGAGGCCGTAGGTCATCCACGCGTCGGCGGGCTCGCCGTCGCGGCCGGCGCGGCCGGTCTCCTGGAAGTAGCCCTCGATGCTCTTCGGCATGTCGATGTGCGCGACGAAACGCACGTCCGGCTTGTCGATGCCCATGCCGAAGGCGATGGTGGCGACCATCACCTGGGCGTCGTCGGCGAGGAAGCGGCGCTGGTTGCCGGCGCGCGTGGCCGCGTCCATGCCGGCGTGGTACGGCAGGGCCTGCACCCCATGGCCCTGGAGGAAGGCGGCGACCTCGTCGACCGTGTTGCGGGCGAGGCAGTACACGATGCCCGCCTCGCCCGCGTGCTCGTCGCGCACGAAGCGCAGCAGCTGTTCGCGCGGCTCGCGCTTCTCCACCACGCGGTACCGGATGTTCGGGCGGTCGAAGCTGGCGACGAAGACCGTCGGCTCGACCAGCAGTCGCTCGGCGATCTCGGTCCGCGTGGGCACGTCGGCCGTGGCCGTCAGCGCGATCCGCGGCACGGCCGGAAACCGCTCCCGCAGCAGCGCCAGCTGGCCGTACTCGGGCCGGAAATCGTGCCCCCACTGGGACACGCAGTGCGCCTCGTCGATGGCGAACAGCGCCAGTCCGGGGCCGCGCTGCAGGTCCGCGAGCAGCCGCAGGCAGCGATCGGTCACCAGACGCTCGGGCGCGACGTAGACGAGATCGAGATCGCCCGCGCCGAGCGCCCGCTCGACGGCCGTGGCCTGCGCCGCGCTCAGCGTCGAGTTGAGGAAGGCGGCGCGGACGCCGACCTCTTCGAGCGCCGCCACCTGGTTCTGCATCAGCGCGATCAGCGGCGAGACGACGACGCCGACGCCGCGTCGCATCAGCGCCGGGATCTGGTACGTGACCGACTTGCCGCCGCCGGTGGGCATCAGCACCAGCGCGTCGCCCCCGCCGACGACGTGGTCGATGACCTGCTGCTGGAAGCCGCGGAAGCTGTCGTACCCGAAGGTGTGCTTGAGGATGTGCTGCGCGCTGCCGGAATTCATCGGCGGAGGGTAGCGAATTGCGGAGTCGCGCGGGCGCGGCCGGCGTCGGGCGATGCCGGCCAGCGGACCTGCAGCGATACCATTGCCTCCCGTCCCCCTGCCATGTGCGGAGCCCCCATGAACGCCAGCGAGCCCGTCGCCAGCGAAGCCGTTCCCCCGTCGCGCGAGTTCACGTTCGTGGGCATCGCCTACGGACTGCACGTGACCGGACTGTTCCTCTTCTGGCCCGCGCTGTTCGGCCTCTTCCTCGACTACGTGAAGCGGCGCGATGTCGAAGACACGATCCTCGCCTCGCATTACGCGTGGCTGATCCGCACGTTCTGGTGGTCGGCGCTGTGGGGCGTCCTGATCATCGGCGCCATGCTGTGGGTGATCGTTCCCAACGCGGTGCGGATCGGCGAACTGGCGCGGACCGGCGATTACCTGTCGATCCCGTGGGAGCTCATCGCCGCCGGCGTGCTCGGCGGCCTCGGCATCTCGATCGTCTGGTTCTGGACGGTCTACCGCTACACGCGCGGCATCCTGCGCCTGTCCGACGGCCGCGCCGTTCCCTGACCGGGGCGGCGGCGCCCGGCGGCAGTTGACGTTAACGTCAACGTCAGTAAGATTTCCCTCCCCACCCGGCAGTGGCGACGGCGATGACCTTCCAGATCCGCAATCCCGACTTCGAAGCCCGCGTGCGCGGCTCGTTCGCGCGCCAGGCGGCCATGGGCCTCATCGGGGCGCGGATGACGCGGGTCGAGGCGGGCCGGGTCGAGATCGAGCTCCCGGTGCGCGACGACCTCGGCCAGCAGCACGGCTATGTGCACGGCGGAGTGGTCGGCATGATCGCCGACAGCGCCGGCGGCTACGCCGCGTTCACGCTGATGCCCGCCGACGCGAGCGTGCTGACGGTCGAATACAAGGTGAACATGCTCGCTCCCGCCGAAGGCGAGCTGCTGATCGCGCGCGGCGAAGTGCTGAAGCCGGGACGCTCGCTGAGCGTGGTGCGGGCGGACGTCTGGGCGCGGCGCGGCGACCGCGAAACGCGGGTGGCGGCGATGCAGCAGACGCTCATGGTGATGCACGGCATGGCGGACGAACGGATCTAGGAGATCACGATGCAGCTGCGGGGAATGGACTTCCAGCTCGGCGCCGACATCGACGCGCTGCGCGAGGCCGTGCACGACTTCGCCCAGGCCGAGATCGCGCCGCGCGCGGCCGAGATCGACCGCACCGACCAGTTCCCGATGGACCTGTGGCGCAAGCTCGGCGACCTCGGCGTGCTCGGCATCACCGTGAGCGACGAGTACGGCGGCGCCGACATGGGCTACCTCGCGCACATCGTCGCGATGGAGGAGATCTCGCGCGCCAGCGCGTCGGTCGGCCTGTCGTACGGCGCGCACTCCAACCTGTGCGTCAACCAGATCAAGCGCAACGGCAGCGCCGCGCAGAAGGCGAAGTACCTGCCGAAGCTGGTCAGCGGCGAGCACGTCGGCGCGCTGGCGATGAGCGAACCGAACGCCGGCTCCGACGTCGTCAGCATGCGGATGCGCGCCGATCGCCAAGGGCGACCGCTACGTGCTGAACGGCACCAAGATGTGGATCACCAACGGCCCCGACTGCGACACGCTCGTCGTGTACGCCAAGACCGACCCGCAGATGGGGGCGCGCGGCATGACCGCCTTCATCGTCGAAAAGGGCATGAAGGGCTTCTCGGTCGCGCAGAAGCTCGACAAGCTCGGCATGCGCGGCTCGCACACGGGCGAGCTGGTGTTCGAGGACGTGGAAGTGCCGGCCGACAACGTGCTGGGCGAGGAAGGCGGCGGCGCGAAGGTGCTGATGAGCGGCCTCGACTTCGAGCGCGCCGTGCTGTCGGGCGGTCCGCTCGGCATCATGGCGGCCTGCATGGACGCGGTCGTGCCGTACGTCCACGACCGCCAGCAGTTCGGCCAGCCGATCGGCGAGTTCCAGTTGATGCAGGGAAAGCTGGCCGACATGTACTCGACGATGATGGCCTGCCGCGCCTACGTCTACGCCGTGGGCCGCGCCTGCGACGCCGCCACCGCGGAGACCGTGCGCCAGCTGCGCAAGGACGCGGCGAGCGCGATCCTGTACTCGGCGGAGAAGGCGACCTGGATGGCCGGCGAGGCGATCCAGGCGCTCGGCGGCAACGGCTACATCAACGACTACCCGACCGGCCGGCTGTGGCGCGACGCGAAGCTGTATGAAATCGGCGCCGGCACGTCGGAGATCCGGCGGATGCTGATCGGTCGCGAACTGTTCGCGGACACGATGTAAGGCACCGGCGATTCGCCGACGCGACAGGCCGTCATGGAGCCGTTCGACAACTCGGTCGCCAGAGGACGGTCGCGTCGAGCGCTTCTGGCGCGCAGTTCTGCGCGGGAGTTCGCCTGCCCGTCGATACGCCGTACCAGGCCTGGTACTTCGGCGACACGCCCGCGCTGGCCCACGATCTCGTCGAACTGGTGCTGCATGGCCCCAAGCGCGCCACCGCGGGCCTGGCCGCCGCGAACGACGAACAACCGCTCCTGAAGCCCGAGCGTGGACGGCTACTCCGTCGTGACGGAATTCGACGGCACGCCGCGCGCCGTCATCCGCACGACCAGCGTCGACCGGCGCGCGTTTCGGGACGTCGACGCCGCCTTCGCGTGGGACGAAGGCGAAGGCGACCGCACGCTCGCCGACTGGAAGGAGGGTCATCGGCGCTTCTTCAGCCGCGAACTGGGCGCCGCCGGACGGCACGTTCGACGAGGGCATGCTGGTCGACCTCGAGCGCTTCGAACTGCTCTACCCGTTCGACGCCGCGATGAACCCGGTCGACTGCGGACCGCGCATCGTGCCGGCCTGCCTGCCCGGCGGCCTGCTGCAGAGCGCCGAGTTGCAGATCGACTACTACGCGCGGCGTCACGGGTTCGGTCCGGCGTTCGAGGCCGAGCGCCGGCAGGACATCGCGCGCTTCCTCGACGAGCACGACGGCGCGCGCGACGGCGTCTGGTTGCTGGTCGACAGTGGCCGCGTGCACGGCTCGATCGCAATCGACTGCCGCGGCGACACGCCGGAGTTGCGCTGGTTCATCGTCGCCGAGGCGCTGGCGGGCCAGGGCTGGGGACGCCGCCTGCTCGCCCGCGCGATGCACTGGTGCGCGCGCCGCCATCATCCGCGGGTCGTGCTGCACACGTTCAGCGCGCTCACCGGCGCCCGTCGGCTGTACGAGGCGTTCGGATTCGCGCAGATCGGCGCCGAGTCGAGCTACTCCGGCTACGGTCCGACCATCGTCGACCAGGGCTTCGAGTGGCGGCGCGAGTCGCTGCAATCTGGAACAATCGGCACCTGATCGTCCTGCCCCTCCGATGTCCCTCTTCGGCCTCCCTGTCGACTCGCTGGCCCTGTTCGCGCTGGCCGTGCTGCTGCTCGCGCTGACCCCGGGGCCGGTCTGGATCTACCTGATCTCGCGCACGCTCACGCAGGGGCGCCGCGCCGGCTACTTCTCCCTGATCGGCGTCATGGTCGGCGTGCTGGTCCACCTCTGCGCCGCGGCCCTCGGGCTGTCGGCGCTGCTGCTCGCCGCTGCCGGCCGCCTTCGACGCCATCAAGCTGGCGGGGGCCGCGTATCTCCTCTGGCTGGCGTGGAGCACCTTGCGCGGGGGCGGCTTCAGCTTCGCCCCCAGCGGCTGGACCCGGTGCCGGATCGGGTCCTGTTTCGGCAGTCCTTGACCGCATCGGTCGTCAACCCGAAAGTGGCCGTGTTCTACTTGTCGCTGTTTCCACAGTTCGTCGATCCAGCCGCCGGCCCCGTGCTGCTGCAGAGCCTGGCGCTGGGTGTCGTGCACATCTCCGTATCCACGCTCGTCGATGGGGCGCTCGTCACCGTCGCCGGCGCCCTCGCCGCGTGGCTCGCCCGAAGGCCGGGTTGGCTCCTGGTGCAGCGCTGGTTCCTCGGCGGCGCCTTCGGCGCGCTGGCGGTCTGGCTCGCCCTGACGCCTCGCCACACTCCGTCCTGACATGTCCGCCGTCCCCACCGAAGTGCTGTTCGACCGGTCGATGCCGTCGCCGGCACGCATCGCGGCGGCCATCCTCGACGGCTTCAACCGTCACTACCGGCGCTTCCGCTACGTGGCGCAGCAGGCCAAGCAGCTGTACGAGAACGGCGACTGGCTGACGATGCAGCGCAATGCCCGCGAGCGCATCGACTTCTACGACAAGCGCGTCCTCGAGGCGGTCGCGCGGATCGAGCGCGAGTTCGACCTCGTCTCGCTCACCGAGGTCGAACGCGACGCGCTGTGGCAGGCGGTCAAGCAGCAGTTCATCGCGCTCCTCGCCGACCATCGCCAGCCCGAGTGCGCGGAGACCTTCTTCAACTCCGTGTGCACCAAGCTGCTGCATCGGGAGTACTTCCGCAACCAGTTCATCTTCGTGCGGCCCGGCGTGGCGACCGACTACATGGACTCGGACCCGCCCTCCTACCGGAGCTACTACCCGGCCACGCGGGGCCTGCGCAGGGCGCTGCGGCAGGTCATCATCGACTTCGGGCTGGCGTGCCGCTGGGAGAACGTCGAGCGCGACATCCGGTTCGTGGTCCGCGCGATGTGCGAATCCCACCGCAGCGGCGAAGCCTTCAGGCGGCCGTGGCACGCGGAGCCGGATTGCCAGATCCAGGTGCTGTCGAGCCTGTTCTTCCGCAACAAGGGCGCCTACATCGTCGGCCGCGTGATCAACGGCACCCGCATCACGCCGGTGGCCGTGCCGATCCTGCGCAACGCGGCCGGCCACCTGTACATCGACACCGTGATGTTCCAGAGCGACATGCTGGCCACGCTGTTCTCGTTCACGCGTGCGTACTTCCTCGTGGACATGGAAGCGCCGTCGGCGTACGTCGACTTCCTGCGGACGATCCTGCCGTCGAAGCCGGCCTCCGAGCTGTACACGATGGTGGGCCTGGCCAAGCAGGGCAAGACGCTCTTCTACCGCGACTTCCTGCACCACCTGCGCCACTCGACCGACCAGTTCATCATCGCGCCCGGCATCAAGGGTCTGGTGATGACCGTGTTCACGCTGCCGTCGTACCCGTACGTGTTCAAGCTGATCAAGGACGTGATCCCGCATCCCAAGGACACGGACCGCCAGCAGATCATGGCGAAGTACCAGCTGGTCAAGCTGCACGACCGGGTCGGCCGCATGGCGGACACCTGGGAGTACTCGCAGGTGACGCTGCCGCGCGCGCGGTTCTCGCCGGCGCTGATCCAGGAATTGCTGGCGATGTGCCCCAGCATGATCGAGATCGACGACGAGCAGGTCGTGATCAAGCACGTGTACATCGAGCGTCGCATGACCCCGCTGAACATCTACCTGATGCACGCCACCGACGCCGAGCTCGACCACGCCGTGCTGGAGTACGGCAACGCGATCAAGGAGCTCGCCGCCGCCAACATCTTCCCGGGCGACATGCTGTACAAGAACTTCGGCGTGACGCGGCTCGACCGCGTGGTGTTCTACGACTACGACGAGATCGAGTACATGACCGACTGCACCTTCCGCGCGGTGCCGAAGGCGCTGCACGACGACGACGACATGGGCGACGAGGTGCACTACCTCGTCGACAAGCGCGACATGTTCCCCGAGCAGTGGGGGCCCTTCCTGCTCGGCGACGACCGCATCCGCGCCGCCTTCATGAAGTACCACGCCGACCTGCTCACGCCGGCCTTCTGGAACGCGCGCAAGGCGCGCATCCAGGCCGGCCATCTGGAGGACGTCTTTCCGTATCCGACCGAGCGCCGTTTCCGTCGGCGCTATGCGCCACAATCCAACACGGAACACGGGAGATCACCATGAACGATCCGATCGTCATCGCATCCGCCGCCCGCACGCCGATCGGCGGCCTGCTCGGCGACTTCGCCGGCCTGCAGGCGTGGCAACTGGGCGCCGCCGCCATCCGCGCCGCCGTCGAGCGCGCCGGAGTCAAGGGCGAGGCCATCGACGAAGTGCTGATGGGCTGCTGCCTGATGGCCGGCCAGGGCCAGGCCCCGGCGCGCCAGGCCGTGCTCGCGCGCCGGCCTGCCGCAGTCCGCCGGCGCCGTCACGCTGTCGAAGATGTGCGGGTCCGGCATGCGCACGATGATGTTCGCGCACGACATGCTGGTCGCCGGCAGCGCCAGACATCCTCGTCGCGGGCGGCATGGAGAGCATGACCAACGCGCCCGCACCTGATGGTCAACGCGCGCAAGGGCTACCGCTACGGCGCGGTCACCACGTACGACCACATGGCGCTCGACGGCCTCGAGGACGCCTACCAGCGCGGCAAGGCGATGGGCGTGTTCGCCGAGGACTGCGTCGACCAAGTACGGCTTCACGCGCGAGGAGCAGGACAAGTTCGCGATCGCGTCGACCGAGCGCGCGCTGAAGGCCAACACCGACGGCAGCTTCGCCTGGGAAATCGCGCCGGTGAAGGTGCCCGGCAAGGGCGGCGAAGTCGAGATCGGCAAGGACGAGCAGCCGTTCAAGGCCAAGCTCGACAAGATTCCCGGACTGAAGCCCGCGTTCAAGAAGGACGGCACGATCACCGCCGCCAACGCCTCGTCGATCTCCGACGGCGCCGCGGCGCTGGTGCTGATGCGCGCGTCCACCGCGCAGCAGGTCGGCGCGAAGCCGATCGCCCGCATCGTCGCGCATTCGGTGCACGCGCAGGCGCCCGAGTGGTTCACGACGGCCCCGGTCGGCGCCATCGACAAGGCGCTGAAGAAGGCCGGCTGGAAGGCGGGCGACGTCGACCTGTGGGAAGTCAACGAGGCCTTCGCGGCCGTGACGATGGCCGCCATGCGCGAGTTCAACCTGCCGCACGACAAGGTCAACATCCACGGCGGCGCGTGCGCGCTCGGCCATCCGATCGGCGCGTCCGGCGCCCGGATCGTCGTCACGCTGCTCGGCGCGCTGCGCAAGACGCGGCGGCAAGCGCGGCGTCGCCGCGCTGTGCATCGGCGGGGGCGAAGCGACCGCGCTCGCGCTCGAGATCCTCTGATGCACGAACCGATGCCGCGGCGAGCGCCGGCACGATGACGACCGTCCTCGTGATCGGCGCTTCGCGCGGCATCGGCCGCGAGTGCGTGCGGCAGTACGCCGCCGACGGCGCCACGGTGATCGGCACCGCGCGCTCGGAGGCGGGCCAGGCGGCCGTGCGTGACAGCGGGCGGCGAGCCGCTGGCGCTCGACGTGCTCGACGACGCCGCGGTCGCCGCGCTCGGCGCGCGCTTCGGCGGCCGCGCGATCGACGTCGCCATCATCAACGCCGGCGTGTACGGGCCGCGCGTCGGTTCGGTAACTCCGCCCGGCAACGACGAGTTCGACCTGGTGATGCGGACCAACGTGCGCGCGCCCATGCAGCTCCTCTCCGCGCTGGCGCCGATCCTCGCGGCATCGCGCGGCAAGGTCGCGGTGATGTCGAGCAAGATGGGCTCGGTGTCGCTGATGTCGAGCAGCGCCGGCTGGCTCTACCGGGCCAGCAAGGCGGCGGTCAACGCGGCGGTCAAGGCGGCGAGCCTCGAACTCGGACCGCGCGGCGTCGTGTGCGTGGCCTTCCATCCCGGCTGGGTGCAGACGGACATGGGCGGCGCCGATGCCGACATCGACGTCGCGACGAGCGTGGCCGGCATGCGCCGCGTGCTGGCGGCGGCCAACGAATCGCACAACGGCAAGTTCCTCAACTACAGCGGCGAACAACTTTCATGGTGAACGCATGACGGAGCGCAGGCTCATCTCGTCCGGTTCCAGCTTCGAGGCGGTGGCCGGTTACAGCCGCGCCGTGGTCGAGGGCGACTACGTGCACGTATCGGGCACCACGGGGTTCGACTACGCGACGATGACGATCGACGCGGATCCCGCGGCCCAGGCGCGCCAGTGCTTCCGGAACATCGCCGCGGCGCTCGAGCAGGCCGGCTGCTCTCTCGACGACATCATCCGCGTGCGCTATTTCCTGGTGGACGCCGCGCTGTTCGAGCAACTGGCGCCGATCTTCGGCGAGCACCTCGGCAAGGCGCGGCCGGCGGCCACCGCGCTGGTGTGCGGCCTGGTGGACGCGCGCATGAAGATCGAGATCGAAGTGACGGCGCGCCGCCGCCACTGGAACTAGCCGCGCCATGCCGGTCTCCGTGTTCGCGATGCTGCTGTTCGCCATCTGCACGTGGCTGGGCGCCGGCATGCTCGAGACGGTGATGCGCGACTTCGCCGCCGAAGTCGGCATGCAGACCTGGGTGTTCGTCGCGGTGCCGGGCCTGCTCGCGATGCTGTTCGCCTGCTGCTCTACCAGAACGCGGCCGCGCGCATCCAGCACGGTCGCCGAGTCGATGACGCGCGCGCTGCTGGTGGGAATCATCACGTGGATCGCCCTCACCGCGATGATCAGCTTCATGTGGTGCCCGGGATACCGGATGCTCCGGTGCTCGTCGGACGTGCTGCTGGTGACGGGCATCATCGGCGGCGGCCCGCTGCTCGCCGGAGTGCTGGTGGCCGGGTTCGTGGTCGGGCTGGTGCTGAAGCGGCGGGTCGGCTGGCTGACCTATGAAGCGCCCCGGCCGCCGCGCCGCGTCGGGGAGACCGCCGATGCTGAGTGACGAACACCGGCTGCTGCGCGATTCCCTGCGGGACTTCGCGCAGCAGCGGCTGGCGCCGTTTGCGGCGGAGTGGGACCGCAAGGCGACGTTCCCCAGGGAGGCGCTGGCGGAGCTGGCGGCACTCGGGACCTTCGGCATCGCGGTGCCGGACGAGCTACGGCGGCGCCGGCATGGACTACCTCGCGCTCGCCATCGCGCTGGAGGAGATCGCGGCCGGCGATGGCGCGACGTCGACGATCATCAGCGTCAACAACTGCCCGGTGTGCTCGATCCTGATGGCGTGGGCGAACGAGGAGCAGAAGCAGCGCTACCTCGTGCCGCTGGCCCGCGGCGAGATGCTCGGCGCGTTCTGCCTGACCGAGCCGCACGTCGGCTCCGAGGCGTCCGGACTGCGCACGACCGCGCGCCGCGACGGCGACGTCTACGTGCTCGACGGCGTCAAGCAGTTCATCACCAGCGGCAAGCACGGCGATGTCGCGATCGTGATGGCCGTGACCGACAAGAGCGCGGGCAAGCGCGGCATCAGCGCCTTCGTCGTCGAGACGTCGACCCCGGGCTATATCGTCGCGCGGCTCGAGGAGAAGATGGGGCAGCACGCGTCGGACACCGCGCAGATCCTGCTCGAGAACTGCCGGGTGCCGGCCGCCAACCTGATCGGCGACGAGGGCGCCGGCTACAAGATCGCGCTGTCCGGCCTCGAAGGCGGCCGCATCGGCATCGCGTCGCAGTCGCTCGGCATGGCCCGCGCGGCGTACGAGGCGGCGCTGAAGTACGCGAAGGAGCGCGTCGCCTTCGGCAAGCCGATCTACGAACACCAGGCGGTGCAGTTCCGCCTCGCCGACATGGCGACGCAACTCGAGGCCGCGCGGCAGCTGATCCACCACGCGGCGCGCCTGAAGGACGCCGGCGCAGCCGTGCCTGAAGGAGGCCGCGATGGCGAAGCTGTTCGCCTCCGAAATGGCCGAGCGCGTGTGCTCCGACGCGATCCAGATCCACGGCGGCTACGGCTACGTGGCGGACTTCCCGGTCGAGCGGATCTACCGCGACGTCCGGGTGTGCCAGATCTACGAGGGCACGAGCGACATCCAGCGCATCCTGATCGCGCGCAACCTCTGACGCGCGCAGTCCACGGCGAACGAAGGGAGATCGAGTCGATGACGCGTGTCGTGCTGGCGGGCGCCACCGGCTGGGCAGGATCCGCGCTCGCGCGCGGCATCGCGCGGCAGCCGGACCTCGAACTCGTCGCCGCCGTCGCGCGGAGCGCCGCCGGCCGTCCGCTCGGCGACGTCGCTCGGCGTGACCGACGCTGACCTCACCGGTGTTCGCGACGGCGCAGCGAGGCGCTCGCCGCGGGCGCCGACGTCTTCGTCGAATACACAAAGCCGGACAGCGCCAAGGGCAACATCCTCGCCGCGCTGGACGCCGGCGCCCACGTCGTGGTCGGCACGTCGGGCCTCGGCGATGCCGACTATCGCGAGCCATCGACGAGCGCGCGCGGGCGCGAGGCGCGGCGTGCTCGCCTGCGGCAACTTCGCGATCACCGCCGTGCTGCTGCAGAAATTCGCGCGATCGGCCGCGCGCTACCTCGAGCACTTCGAGGTCATCGACTACGCCCACGAGGACAAGGTCGACGCGCCGTCGGGCACGGCGCGCGAACTCGCGTTCCGGCTCGGGGCGGTGCGCAGGCCGCACGAAGCGGTGCCGATCGACGCCATGCGCGGTCCGCGCGAGGCGCGTGGCGCGGAACTGAACGGCGTGCGGGTGCACTCCGCTGCGCCTGCCCGGCTACGTGATCGGCGTCGAGGCGATCTTCGGCGGCCCGGGCCAGCGCCTGCACCTGAAGCACGAGGCGGGGGCGAGCGCGGAGCCTTACGTCGATGGCGCGTTGCTGGCCATCCGCCGGGTGCACGCGCTCGCTCGGCGTGCACCGCGGGCTCGACAGCGTGATGGACGACTGAGCGGCATGCCGATGGAGCCCACCGAGCGCTTCAGCGACCGCGCCGCGGTCTACACGCGCGGCCGGCCGACGTATCCCGATGCGCTCGTCGCGCACCTGCGAAGCGAGGGCGCGTTGCCGGCATCCGGCGTGGTGGTGGACATCGGCGTGGGCACCGGGCTCTCCGCCGAGCCCTTCCTGCGCGCGGGGCATACGGTGATCGGCGTCGAGCCCAACGGACCGATGCGCGCCGATCGGCGACGAGCGGCTCGCACCCACCGGCCGCTATCGCAGCGTGGACGGCCGCGCGGAGGCAACGACGCTGGAGGCGCGCTGCGCGCACCTGGTGATCGCCAGCCAGGCCTTTCACTGGTTCGATCCTGCCCTGGCGGCCGCGGAAGCGCGCCGGATCCTGCAGCCCGGCGGCTGGGCCGCGCTGATCTGGAACGATCGCCCGGCGACCGGCACGCCGTTTCTCGAGGGCTACGAGGCGCTGCTGAAGACCTACGGCATCGACTACGACAAGATCTCGCACCGGCACGTCGACAGCGCGTCCATCGAGCGCTACTTCGCGCCGGTCGCGCCGCGCGTCGCCGGCTTCGACAACCCGCGCACGCTCGCCTGGGACGACCTCGCCGCGCTGGTCGGCTCGGCGTCGTACATGCCGCCTCCCGGCCATCCGCGGCATCCCGCGATGTCGGCCGCGCTCAGAAGCCTCTTCGACGCGCACGCGGTCGAAGGCCGCGTCGCCGTGCACTACCGCACCCGCATGCATTACGGACCCCTCGCCTGAGAGCCTGCACCATGCCGAGCCCGATCGACTTCTACTTCGACTTCTCGTCGCCGTACTCCTTCCTCGCCGCCGAGCAGATCGAGGCGCTTGCCGCGCGCCATGGCCGCACGGTGACGTTCCGGCCGATCCTGCTCGGCATCGTCTTCAAGACCGCGGGCAGCGCGCCGCTGACCGAGCAGTACGGGCCCAAGGCGCGCTACTCGGTGCACGACTTCGAGCGCTCGGCGCGGTTCGCCGGCGTGCGCTATCGGCATCCGTCGAAGTTCCCGATCGGCGCCGTCGGCGCCAGCCGCGCGGTGCTGTGGCTGCAGCAGCAGCGGCCGGAGAAGGCGAATGAGTTCGTGCACGCGGTGTTCCGCGCCTTCTTCCAGGACGACCGCGACATCTCCGACGCAGCGGTCGTCGCGCAGATCGCGCAATCGATCGGCCTCGATGGCCCGGCGCTGATGGAAGCGGCGCAGACGACGCCGATCAAGGACGAGCTGCGTCGGCGTGTGGAAGAGGCGGTCGCCTTCGGCGTCTTTGGAGCGCCGACGATCGTCGTCGACGGCGAGGTGTTCTGGGGCAACGACCGGCTGCCGCAGATCGAGCGCTGGCTGGCGAGCGGGCCTTTTTAGCCGGATGTCTTCCGCAGCCGCACTCGTCTAGAACTCGAACCCGACCGCCAGCGTCGCATACCGGTTCGAATTGTCGGGATTGAACGCATACGCGCTGATCGTCGCCCTGCCCGCGAACACCTGCAGAAGCACCCCGCGCTGCAGGTCCCGATCGTTGTCCACGACCCGCGTGCGCTGTCCCACGATGCCGACGCGCAGCCACTGCAACGGCCGCCAGCCCAGTTCGCTCCACGCATATAAGTAGTCGTCGCTAGCCTGCTGGCGGTCGAACACGTACTCCGCCTCGACGTACAGGTCGAACGCCCCGTAGCCGGCGCTGGCTTCCACGCCCGGCACCAGCCCGCGGGCGCGGCCGAACAGCGTGCCGATGATCGGAGTCACTTCCCACGTGAGTTCCGTGCCGCCCGCGAACGTCCAGCCCACGAACGCCGACGACGACGCGCGGGCCTCGTAGTTGTAGCGCGCCTCGAGATGCAGCGCGCCGTAGTTCACGGAGCCGACGGCCATGCCGTAGTTCGGCTGGTCGGGAAGCAGGTAGTCCGTACGCAGTGATGGCGCCGGACAGCGCGCTCTGCTCCGGCGCGTCGTCCGCGGCCCGGCGCCGCCCGCAGCGAGCACGAGCAGTTCGCCGATTGCTATCCCGAGGAAACGACGCACACTCAACCGCCGAGCGCCATGATGGCGAGGATCAGCGCCACGCCGAGCAATGCCATCAGCGCCCCGGTCGCGAACGGGCGGGCATGCCCCGCATAGCGCCCAAGTCCGTGGCCGGCCGCGAAGAGCATGGCGACCGTGATGTAGCGCGAGAACTTCATCGCTGCCGCCAGGTCGTCCACCAGCAGAAACGGCAGAACGACCGGAAACGTGGCGACGACAACGAGCAGGAACACGCCGAACGCCGCCAGGTAGTCCTCACCGTCCAGCCTTGGCCGGCCGACTGGCTGCGACAGCAAGCGCGCTCGCATCGCGTCGATCTCCTCCGGGCCGACCAGCGACGCCAATCCGCCCGGCAGTGCGCGCGCGATGATCCGCTGCGCCGTCGCGCTGTCCGCGCTCTGCAGTTGCCGCGCAAGCGAGTGCCTGCGCGTCTTCTCGGTCAACTGCCGCACGAGGTACATCACGGCGTCCACCAGGCCCCACGCCAGGTTGCAGCCAAGCGCACCGACCAGCACCGTACGCACCTCGTCGCGGCCCGCGGTGGCGATCGACAGCGAACCGACGATCGTGACCGCCATCAGCAGGCCGAACAGGATTTCCGAGATCCGGTCGATCGGATCGAGCAGTCGCTTCGACTCGAACACGAAACCGTCGTCGCCGGGCACCGCGGCTGCCATGCTGAAGTCCTGGTATCGAATTACTCGAGCGCGAGCTCGAGATGCACCACTCCGCCCGCGCTGCGCTTGCGCAGCGGCCACCCAGTGCGCTCGAACACGCGCAGCATTGACGGGTTCTCCGACAGGACGTCGGCCTCGAACGCCGCGACTCCACGATCGCGCGCCACCGCCGCCAGCGCTTCCAGCAGCCGCCCGGCGATGCCCTGCCCGTGATAGTCCTCTTCGACCGTGAAGGCGATCTCCGCCTTGCGGACCGGCGTGTCCGCCGTCACCACATAGCGGCCGGCACCGATGATCGTCTCATCGGCGCCGGATCCCGTCGTCGCAACGATCACGACTTCGCTGCGCGGATCGACGCGCATGATCCGATCGAGTCCGGCGTCGGTCAGTTCCTTGCGATGCGAGAAAAGCCGTGTGTAGATCGACTCCGCGTCCAGGCCGCGGACGGCCCTTGCAATGCGCTCCCGATCGTCGGGCCGCAGTTCACGCAGGGTGACCATCAGGCCATTTTTCAGCGTACTCGTGACAGGAACGATGCCCATGCGCCACCATGCGGCGCAGCGCGGCGAAGCGTCCTTGCAAATCACGACAGGGCCGCTTCAGGAGGGTCGCCACTGACATCTCCGATGCGGCGGTCGTCGCGCAGATCGCGCAATCGATCGGCCTCGATGGCCCGGCGCTGATGGAAGCGGTGGAGACGCCGGCGATCAGGGACGAGCTGCGTCGGCGCGAGGAAGAGGCGGTCGCCTTCGGAGTCTCGCGCACGCCGGCAGTCGAGTGACGAGGCCGCGGCTGAGCCGGGGTGACAGGGTTCGCGTGCGCTCAGCCGTAGAAGAAGACGTCGAGCTTGTTGCCGTCCAGGTCCCGAAAGTAGGCGGCATAGAAGCCGTCGCCGCCTTCGGCGCGAGGGCCCGGCTTGCCTTCGTCGACACCTCCGAGTTCCAGCGCCTTCCTGTGGACCCTGTCCACGGTCTCGCGGGAATCCGCGGACAGCCCCACCATCACGCCGTTGCCGACAGTCGCCGGGCGCCCATCGTAGGGCTTGAAGACGCAGAGCATCGGCTTGTCCAGGCTGGCTGCCCAGCCGTGGCCGCGGCCACCGAACTCCATCAATCGCGTGACGCCCATCTCGGCGAGCAGGGTGTCATAGAACTTCGTGGCTCGCTCCAGATCATTCGTGCCGATGGTTACGTATCCAATCATGGTGCCCTCGTTGAAGTTGCAGGAACGGACTCGTCATGTTCGCCCGCGGCGCTTGCCGGCAGCCGCCGGCGCAACCGCCAACCCGCCAGGCGCCACCGCGTACGCCGCAACCTAAGCCGCCGACCGCACCGTCGACGGTGCCGGCTCGCTTGAATTTCTGTGATCCAGCGCCGCCCGGATCCTGACCGGATCCGATTCGCGCAGGACCCGGCCCGCCAGCCGCACCGCATCCTTGGTGGACAGATCGAACAAGCGCTGCTTGACCGGCAGTATCTGCGACGGGTGCATCGAGAACTGGCGCAGCCCCATGCCGAGCAGCAGCTCGGTCATCTCGAGTTCGCCCGCCAGTTCGCCGCACACCGACACCGGCACGCCGGCGCGGGCGCCGCCCTTGATCGTCTGCGCGATCAGGTGCAGCACGGCCGGATGCAGGTGATCGTAGAGGTGAGCCACGCTGGAGTCCGAGCGGTCGATCGCCAGCGTGTACTGGATCAGGTCGTTGGTGCCGATCGACAGGAACTTCAGCTTCTCGACGAACTGCGGCACGCACAGCGCGGCCGCCGGCACTTCGATCATGCCGCCGATCTGCACCCGGCCGTCGAACTTCAGCTTGCGCTCCTTCAGCTGCTGCTTGGCGCGCGCGACGAAGGCCAGCGCCTGCTCGATTTCGTGCGCGTGCGCGAGCATCGGCACCAGGATGCGCACCGTGCCGACTTCGGACGCCCGCAGGATCGCGCGCAGTTGCGTGAGGAAGAGTTCGGGATACGCGAGGCAGTAGCGGATCGCGCGCAGGCCGAGCGCCGGGTTGGATTCGGGCCGGGGCGCGCCGCGCCCCATGCCGAGGCTGTCGCGCGCGGACGCCGTCAGCACCTTGTCGGCCCCGATGTCGAGCGTCCGGATCACGACCGGCTTGCCCTTCATGGCCCGGGCGACGGTGGCATAGGCTTCGTACTGCTCGTCCTCGGACGGCAACTCGTTGCGGTCCATGAACAGGAACTCGGAGCGGAACAGGCCGATGCCGTCGGCGCCGGCCTCGAGCGCGTCGCGCGCGTCACGCGGCAGTTCGATGTTCGCGAGCAGCTCGACGGCCACTCCGTCCATGGTGCGCGACAGCCGGCCCTTCAGCTTGCGCAGTTGCACGCGGTGCTCGGACTCCTCCCGCAGCCGCCGCTGGAAGTCGGCAATTTCCTCGGCGGTCGGATTGACGATGACGACGTCGGAGTCGGCATCGATGACGACGAGGTCGCCCTCCTCGATCACCTTGCGCGCGTTGTCCGCGCCCACCACCGCGGGCAGCCCGAGGCTGCGCGCGAGGATCGCCGTGTGCGAGGTCGGCCCGCCGAGTTCCGTCACGAAGCCGGCGAGGTCGATGTCGGCGCGGTCCTTCAGGTGCAGCATGTCGGCGGGCGCGAGGTCCTGCGCGACCAGGACCAGCCGTTCGCCGGGAGCGATCTTGCGCGGCAGCGCTATCCGCGTGGGCCGGCCCTCGGCCAGCGCCGCCAGCACGCGCTCGACCACCTGGCGGACGTCGGTGGAGCGTTCGCGCAGGTACTCGTCGTCGATCGCCTGGAACTGCCGGCACACTTCCTCGAGCTGGATCGTCAAGGCCCACTCGGCGTTGATCAGCCGGGTGCGGATCAGGTCGCGCGGCGCCTCGGAGAGCAGTTCGTCCTCGAGGATCATCCGGTGCAGGTCGAGGAAGGCCCGCACCTCGGACGGCGCGTCGGCGGAAATGCTGGACTTGAGCTGATCGAGTTCCGCGCGGACCGCGTTGAAGCCCGTGGTGAGGCGGCCGATCTCGTGGACGACGTCGCGTCGCTCGATGGTGTACTGGCGGACATCGAGCTCGGAGCGCGCGAGCAGGTGCGCCCGGCCGATCGCGATCCCGTGCGCGACGCCGCTCCCCGCCAGCGACTCCCTCCGCCCTTGCGCCATGCTCTCCCGCCTGCCGGTCGTCCGTGCGACCGGATCTCTCTGAGCGCCCGCCCGACTACTCGTGCTCGCCGAATCGCGATGTGATCAGCGCCGCGATGGCGTCGATCGCCTGCCCCTCGTCCGGTCCGTCGGCATCTACCGTCACGGTCGACCCCGGGCCCGCCGCCAGCATCATCACGCCCATGATGGACTTGGCGTTGACGCGGCGGCCGTTCTTCGCGATGTAGATCTCGCTCGCGAACTTGCCGGCGACCTGCGTCAACTGCGCGGATGGCCGTGCGTGCAAACCAAGCTTATTGCTGATCCTGAATTCTCTGCTGATCATCCCCGGCCCGCTTGTTCGCCTGGTTCTGGACCGCCGTGCCGCTGCCGGACTCGGACTGGACGATGCCCTGCTCCCCGCCGGCGATGGCCTTCGTGACGAGGTCAGCCAGCGGGCCGGCACGGTAACAGACCGCGCGCAGCAGCATCGGCAGGTTCACCCCGGCCACCACCGCCACGCGACCCGGATCCACGAGGCGGCTGGCGATGTTGCCCGGCGTCGCGCCGAAGGCGTCTGCCAGGACGAGGACACCGTTGCCGGCGTCGACCTCGCGCACGAGCGCCTGCGCCCGCGCCAGCGTGACTTCGAACGCCTCGCCCGCCTCGACATCCAGCAGGCGCACTTCACGCTGGGTGACCCCCGGCTCGCAGCTGTACACGTGCTCGACGCACTGGCCGAGCGCGCTGGCCAGCGGCGCATGCGCGATGACGACGATTCCGGTCATGTCATCGCGCGGCCTGCGCCCGCGATCTCCTTTTCGAGCGCGTCGATGAACATCCCGGCGACGTTGAAACCGGTCTGCTCGGTGATCTCGACGAAACACGTGGGGCTGGTGACGTTCACCTCGGTGAGGTTGTTGCCGATGACGTCGAGCCCGACCAGCAGCAGACCGCGTGCCGCCAGCACCGGGCCCAGCGCCGCCGCGATGCGCCGGTCGTTGTCCGAGAGAGCTTGCGCGCGGCCGGTGCCGCCGGCCGCCAGGTTGCCGCGCGATTCGCCGGGCGCCGGGATCCGCGCGAGGCAATACGGCACGGCCTCGCCCGCGATCAGCAGCACCCGCTTGTCGCCGTCGACGATCTCCGGGATGTAGCGCTGGGCCATCACGGTCCGCTGGCCCTGCGCCGTGATCGTCTCGAGGATCGAATTGAGGTTCGGGTCGCTGGCCGTCAGGCGGAACACGCCGCTGCCGCCCATGCCGTCGAGCGGCTTGACGACGATGTCGCCGTGCTCGCGATGGAATTGCCGGATCAGGCCGATGTCGCGCGTCACCAGCGTGGGCGCGATGAACTGCGCGAACTCCGCGATCGCCAGCTTCTCGTTGTGGTCGCGCAGCGCCTGCGGATCGTTGATCACGCGCGCGCCTTCGGCCCGGGCCCGCGACAGCAGCAGCGTCGCATTCAGGAACTCGACGTCGAACGGCGGATCCTTGCGCATCAGCACGGCGTCGAACGCGGTGAGCGGCGCGACGTCGCTGCCGAGATCCTCGTACCAGGGCTCGGCCTCCTGGGTGATGCGGAGCCGATGCGCGCTGGCGCGCACCACGGCGCTGTAGGCCAGCTCATCGAGCGTGCAGGCGAAGATGGCGTGCCCGCGCCGGGCCGCCTCCCGCATCATCGCCACCGTCGAATCCTTGTACTCCTTGAGCTTCGCCAGCGGGTCGACGATGAACAGGAGCGACAGCGGCATGGTGGCGTTCAGCCGGCGATCGCGGCGGCCACCGGCGCCGACGGCGCCTCCTGGACCCGCGAGGCGGTCGCCTCGAGTTCGATCGCGGCGGCGAGCAGCGCGAGTCGCGCGACCACTCCGTACGAATAGAAGCGGTTCGGCGCGCTGCCAGCCGCTTCGGCGCGGCAGTCGGGCAGGCTGCAGCTGCCGGCGAACGCGAGCGGGACGAAATGCATCCCCGGCGCGTTGAGGTTCTCGTCGCGCCCGCGCTCGGTGTGGACGCGGTAGAAACCGCCGACGACGGAGCGATCCACCATGTAGACGACCGGCTCGGCAGCGGCGCCGTCGACATCCTCGCGCGTCGGCACGCCCTCCTGGATGATGACCTCGCTGACCGCCAGGCCCTCCTTCACCACCGCCATCTTGTTGCGCTGCTTGCGGTTCAGACCGCGCATCTCCTCGGAGTCGCGCACCGTCATCACGCCCATGCCGTAGGTGCCGGCGTCCGCCTTCACGACGACGTACGGCGTGTCGGTGATGCCGTGCTCGCGATACTTCTCCTTCATCCGCTCGATGACGAAGTCGACGTTGCTGGCGACGCACTCCTCGCCCGCGCGCTCGTGAAAGTTGACCTGGCCGCAGCGTCCGAAGTACGGGTTGATCAGCCAGGGATCGATGCCGATCAGCTGCGAGAACTCGGCGGCGACCTGGTCGTAGGCGGCAAAGTGGTTGGACTTGCGGCGCACCGCCCAGCCGGCCTGCAACGGCGGCACAAGGACCTGGTCGGGGTCGAGTCCGCGCAGGACGGCCGGAATGCCGGCGGAAAGGTCGTTGTTGAGCAGCACCACGCACGGGTCGAACCCGTCGACGCCCAGCCGATCGCCGGTGCGCACCAGCGGCTCCAGCACGAGTTCCTCGCCGTTGGGCAACTCGATCGCGGTGCGCTGCTTGACGTCTTCGGCCAGCGTGCCGATCCGGACCACGACGCCGGTCTGCCGCAGGATGCGGGCGAGGCGAGCGACGTTGGCGAGGTAGTACAGGTTGCGCGTGTGCCGTTCCGGGATCAGCAGCAGGTTGCGCGCGTCCGCGCACAGCCGCTCGATCGCGTTGCCGGCGGCCTGCACGGCGGTCGGAAGCATCTCCTCGGACAGGTTGTTGAAGCCCCCGGGGAACAGGTTCATGTCCACCGGCGCCAGCTTGTAGCCGGCGTTGCGCAGGTCGACCGAGCCGTAGAAGGGCGGGGTGTGGTCCTGCCACTGCAGCCGGAACCAGCGCTCGATGGTCGGCATCTCGTCCAGGATGCGCTGCTCGAGGTCCTGCAGCGGGCCGGACTGGGCGGTGACCAGGTGAGGAACGGCAGGATGGGACATCTGCTCGCCTGCGCCCCGCGCAACCGCCGCGGGACTGAGCCATTGGGACGGGGAGTTTAGCCTGCGCCTTGGCGGCGGGAATCCGGGTCCAACCCATCGTTTCGATGTACTCGTCCGCGCCGGCGGACGGGGCGTGGCGGGCCCTCAACCGTGGCGGTCGTCGCTGCGCGCCGACTTCGCTGCGCTGCTCGGCCCGAGGTCGCGCCGCGGAACTCGCTGCGTTCGCTGCGCGAACTCCGCTCAGACAGGCCGCGGCGAGTCAGACGACGAAGCGCGCATGCGCGCGCCGACCTCGGGCCTCCGCTGCTCGCCGCCCCGGAAATCGGGCCCGCCACGCCCCGTCCGCCGGCGCACCACGGCAGGCACTGGGACGCCTTTCCCTCCCCGCCAGGCGGGGAGGGCATAGGGAGGGGTGCCACCTCCTCCCGCCTGGCGGGAGGCCGGGTAGGTGCCATTGCCTTTGTAGATCGGTCGAGCGCCCGGCCGCTCCGAAGCTCGACCGACCAACTAATCGGAGCGAGTGCACGTGCGATCCCCGACTGCGTCGGGGATCGCGTACACGAGCGAGGCATCAAAAAAAGCGGGCACCCGAAGGTGCCCGTCGAAAGTTCGCCTCTGTGGACGGTGAAGCAGTCCGGCGAGCTAGGGAGACACAACCAAAAACAGTGGCCCGGCGGCCGCCGGGCCGGTCCTCACATCTTGTAGGCCGACTCGCCGTGGTACGTCGTGTCGAGACCTTCGCGTTCCTCTTCCTCGGTCACCCGCACGCCGGTGACTGCCTTGACGATCAGCAGGGCGACGTAGGAGACGACCGCCGACAGCACGATCGCGGTCAGGACGCCCTGGAACTGGATCCACAACTGGGCGCCGATGCCGGGGAAGTCCGCCGCATCGCCGCACTTGTTGGTGATGTAGTTGCAGATGCCGAGGCCGCCGAGCGACGGCGAGGCGAACACGCCGGTCAGCAGCGCGCCGACGATGCCGCCGACACCGTGCACGCCGAAGACGTCGAGCGCGTCGTCCGCGCCGAGCATCTTCTTCAGCCCGGTCACGCCCCAGAAGCAGACCGCGCCGGCCACCAGGCCGATCACGAGCGCGCCCATCACGCCGACGAAGCCGCAGGCCGGGGTGATCGCGACGAGGCCGGCGACCGCGCCGGACGCGCCACCGAGCATCGAGGGCTTGCCCTTGATCATCCACTCGACGAAGGTCCACGAAAGGACCGCCGCCGCCGTGGCAAGCAGGGTGTTGACGAACGCAAGGGCGGCGACGCCGTTGGCTTCCAGGTTGGAACCGGCGTTGAAGCCGAACCAGCCCACCCACAGCAGCGCGGCGCCGACCATGGTCAGCGTCAGGCTGTGCGGCGCCATCGACTCGCGGCCGTAACCGATCCGCTTGCCGAGGAAGTACGCCGCCACCAGGCCGGCGACACCGGCGTTGATGTGCACCACCGTGCCGCCGGCGAAGTCGAGCGCGCCCTTGGCCCACAGCCAGCCGGCGGCTTCGCCCACCGCCTTCAGCGTGGCGTCGTCCTTGATCGCGTCCGGGCCGTCCCAGTACCACACCATGTGCGCCATCGGCAGGTAGCTGAACGTGAACCAGATGACCATGAACAGCAGCACGGCCGAGAACTTCATCCGCTCCGCGTAGGCGCCGACGATCAGCGCGCAGGTGATCGCCGCGAACGTGCCCTGGAACGCGACGAACAGCAACTCGGGGATGTAGGTGTCCTTGCTGAACGTCGCCGCCGCAGACTCCGGCGTCACGCCCGACAGGAACAACTTCGACAGGCCGCCGAAGAACGGCGAGCCGCCGGTGAACGCGACCGAGTAGCCGTAGATCACCCAGAGCACGGTGATCAGGGCGAAGACCACGAACACCTGCATCAGCACCGACAGCATGTTCTTCGAGCGGACCAGGCCGCCGTAGAACAGCGCGAGGCCCGGAATGGTCATCAGGATGACCATGATCGTGGCGACGTACATGAACGCGGTGTCGCCCTTGTTGACGTTGGGCGGTTTGGGCGCGTCGGCCGCCGCGGCCTCGGCAGGTTTGGCGGAGGCGGCTGAAGCCGCCGCCGCGGGAGCGGCCTCGGCCTTCGCATCCGCTGCGGGTGCCGGGGCGGCCGGCGCGGGCTCGGCCTTCGGTGCGTCGGCCTTGCCGGCTTCCATCGTCTTGCCGTCACCGTGCGACGCGCCTCCGCCCTGGGCGTAGGCCGTCGATGTCAGGGCGCCGAATGCGAGCGCTCCAGCGGCGAGGATCGTTAACAGGCGTTTCTTCATCTTCATCCTCATCGTGGGTTAGAGCGCATCCTTGCCGGTTTCGCCGGTGCGGATGCGGACGACCTGCTCGAGGTCATAGACGAAGATCTTGCCGTCGCCGATCTTGCCGGTGCGCGCCGAGCCCTCGATGGCCTCGATCGCGCGTTCGGCCATGTCGTCGGCGATGGCCGCCTCGATCTTCACTTTGGGGAGGAAGTCGACCACGTACTCCGCGCCGCGATACAGCTCGGTGTGGCCCTTCTGCCGTCCGAATCCCTTGACCTCGGTGACCGTGATGCCCTGCACGCCAACGGCGGACAGCGCCTCACGCACCTCGTCAAGCTTGAACGGCTTGATGATTGCAGTGATCAGTTTCATGAACGGTTCCTGGAGTTGCGATCAGAACGTTTTCGTTACCGACACGACGACGCTGGTCTTGCCGGCGCCTTCGGACAGATCCGACTTCAGGAACAGTTCCTTCTCGCTCGTGCCGATGACGGCGGCGCCGGCGATCCAGCCCGAGCCGGAGATGTCGTAGGTCACGCCGAGCTTGTAGTCGTAGACGCTGTCTTCGCGCAGGCCGAGATCCTTGGCGTTCGAGATGGACTGCCAGCCGACGTGGCCCACCAGACCCCAACCGCCGCCGAGGTCGTAGGTGCCGCTGAGGTCGAGGTACTGCGACCCCTTCGTATCGATGCCGCCGGGAAGGCCAAGCGCCTCGCTGTTCAGTCCGAAGAAGTCGGTGAACGAGTAGTAATACTTCAACGACACCGGGCCGTACGAACCGCCGATGTAGACCTCCCAGTTCTTGGCTTCGAACTCGGGGATGTACGCGCCGGTGCCCGGGTAGTAGTAGTAGATGGTCCCGACGTCGAGGCCGAAATCGCCGATCGTGGTCTTGTAGCCGCCATAGAAGTCCATCTCGAGACTGGCGCCGTTGTAGAGCACGGACGAGACGTTCGAGTTCCAGTTGCCGGCGTAGAAGCCCGACTTGTGCGCGAAGTCGACCCCGCCCTGGAACGCCGGCTTGTAGTCGGTCTGGGAGTAGCCGCGGAACCGGTAGTCGCTGAACAGCCCGGCGTTGCCGGCGATGGTGAACTCGGGCTCGGCCTTCGCAGGCGCCGCCGCGGCCTGCGCGGAGGCGGCGAACGGGGCACAGCAAGCGGCGGCAACGGCGGCAGCGCTAAGGGTTTTCTTCATGATTCCTTCCCGTGGAGTTGTTGGTCGGAGCATTGGCTCGGGCTACCTCAACGCAACATGCATGCCAATTGCTGCGACGCCAGAATTGCGTCGCGACGGTGCAATGGAGTGGTCGATTGCGGTGGCGGCGCACTACGGCGGTGCGTCCGCGCACAGGAGCGGAGCAGGCGGGTGCGCGCGCATGCGCTGCTAGACTGACTGCCACCCTCGCACGACGCCGTAGACGACGCCCGGACGGCGCGCATTCATGATGGACAAAGCCCCCTTCCTCGACGATCTGCAGCAGCGCCTGTCGGCGCTGGTCGACGCGACCCCCGCGGCCGACCTGCAGAAGAACCTCAAGGCTCTGCTCACGCAGCAGTTCGCGCGGCTCGAACTCGTCACCCGCGAGGAGTTCGACACGCAGGCGAACGTGCTCGCGCGTGCCCGCGCGAAGCTCGAAGAACTCGAGGCGCGACTGGCGGCGCTCGAAGGCCGGCGCTAGAGCGTCGGCTCGGCCGGCTGTCCCGCAGGCGGCGGCGCAGGTTGAAACCCGCACCGCGGCCCTCACTTCGGAAGTCATAAGCTGCTCTACTTCCGCGGCAAGCAGGGAGGCCGCCGGTGAATTCACCATCTGCAGTGACGCGACCCGCGGCGGTCGCGGGCATGTTCTACCCGGCTGCGCCCGAGGCGTTGCGTTCCAGCGTGCGCGAATATCTGGATGCGGTCGGTCCCGCACCCGGCCCGACGCCGAAGGTTCTCGTCGTCCCGCACGCGGGGTACGTGTACTCCGGATCGACCGCGGCGCACGCCTACGCGGCGCTGCGCGGCGCGGCCGAGCAGGTCCGCCGCGTCGTGCTGATCGGGCCGGCGCATCGTGTCGCCGTGCGCGGCGTTGCGGTGCCCTCGGTCGATCGCTTTGAAACGCCGGTCGGCGCCGTCGACCTCGACCGCCGCGCGATCGACGCGCTGGCCGCGACGCCCTGCGTGGTGGTCAGCGACCGCGCCCATGCGGCCGAGCACGCGCTCGAAGTCCAGTTGCCCTTCCTGCAGTCGGTCCTGCGCGACTTCTCGCTGGTGCCGATGGTGGTCGGCGACGCGACGCCGGAGGAAGTCGCAGCCGTGCTGGAGCGCGTCTGGGGCGGGCCGGAGACGCTGATCGTCGTCAGCTCGGACCTCTCGCATTACCTGCCGTACGACACCGCGCGCCGCGTCGACGCGGCCACGCTCGCCCAGGTCCTCGAACTCGGCCCCGAACTCGACCACCAGCAGGCCTGCGGGGCGACGCCGATCAACGCGCTGATGCGCGTGGCACGCCGCCGCGAACTGCGGCCTCGCCTGCTCGCCGCGTGCAGTTCCGGCGACACGGCCGGCGACCGCGATCGCGTGGTGGGCTACGCGGCACTGGCCTTCGCGGCCGCGCCGCCGACGACCGGCGAGCAGGAGGACCGTCGCGGCGACGTGTTGCTCGCCCATGCACGCCACTCGATCGAGACGCTGTTCGAACCGCGCCACGGGCATGGGCTGCCGGACGCCGCCTTCCTCGATACACCCGGCGCGACCTTCGTCACGCTGCGCCGGCACGGAAAACTGCGCGGGTGCATCGGGTCGCTGGAGGCGAACCGGCCGCTGCGCGAGGACGTCGCGACCAACGCCCGCGCCGCGGCGTTGCGCGACCCGCGCTTCGCGCCGCTGACGCACGCCGAGCTCCACGGCCTGTCGATCGAAGTGTCACTGCTGTCCTCGCCACAGCCGATGACTTTCGTCGACGAAGACGACCTGGTGCGGCAACTCGACGCCGCGCGCGCAGGCGTGCTGCTCGAGGCCGGCCATCGCCGCGCGACCTTCCTTCCACAGGTCTGGGAACAACTGCCCGATGCGCGCGGCTTTCTGCGGCAACTGAAGGCCAAGGCCGGCCTGGCCGCGGACTACTGGTCGTCGACGATCCGCGTTTCGCACTACGCCGTGGCCAAGTGGAGCGAACGATGACCGCCGCGGATCTGCACCCCGCGCAGTGGTGGCATGCGCTGCCGGACGGTCGCCTGCAATGCGATCTGTGCCCGCGTGACTGCAAGCTGCACGACGGCCAGCGCGGACAGTGCTTCGTGCGCCAGCGCAGCGGCGACGCCATGTTCCTGACGACGTACGGACGCTCCTCCGGCTTCTGCGTCGACCCGATCGAAAAGAAACCGCTCAACCACTTCCATCCCGGCTCGGCGGTGCTGTCGTTCGGGACGGCCGGCTGCAACCTCGCCTGCAAGTTCTGCCAGAACTGGGACATCTCCAAGAGCCGCGACATGGACCGCCTGATGGATCGGGCGGCGCCGGAGGCGATCGCCGACGCGGCCGCGGCCAGCGGCTGCCGCAGCGTGGCGTTCACGTACAACGACCCGGTGATCTTCGCCGAGTACGCGATCGACACGGCCCGCGCGTGCCGCGCGCGGGGCGTGAAGACGGTGGCCGTGACCGCGGGGTACATCCATGCCGAACCTCGCCGCGCGTTCTTCGACGTGATGGACGCGGCCAACGTCGACCTGAAGGCGTTCACCGAGGAGTTCTACTTCAAGCTGACCGGCGCGCACCTGCAGCCCGTGCTCGACACGCTGAAGTACCTTGTCCACGAGACCGGGTGCTGGACCGAGATCACGACCCTGCTCATCCCGGGGAAGAACGATGCGGACGATGAACTGCGCCGCATGAGCGCGTGGATCGCGGCGGAACTCGGTCCACAGGTGCCGCTGCACTTCACCGCCTTCCATCCGGACTACAAGCTCGACGACGTCCCGGCCACGCCCGGCGCGACGCTGATGCGAGCGCGCCGCATCGCGCAGGAGGAAGGGCTGCACCACGTGTACACGGGCAACGTGCACGACACCGAGGGGGGGACGACGTTCTGCCCGCAGTGCCATGCCGCGCTGATCGTGCGCGACTGGCACCGGATCCTGCGCTACGAGGTGACGGACGATGGCCGCTGCCCGGACTGCACCGCGCCGCTGGCGGGGCGATTCGGGCGCTACGAGGGGAGTTTCGGATCGCGCCGGATTCCGGTCCGGCTGGCGCGAGGCGCCTGAACCCGCGGTCTCAGGCCGAGGCGGGTGACGCTTCGGCCGCGGCACGCGTGCGCGCGACGGCGATGATCTTCGCCGCGGTCGGCAGTTCCAGGGCCGTCAGTTCGGCGTCCATGGTGGAGCGGTCGATCAGGCGGACGTGCCGCTTGCGCGCCACTTCCTTGGCGCCCTGTTCGTAGCCGGCTTCGGCCACGACGGCCACGCGCAGCATTCCGATTTCGCGCGCCTGCTCGATCAACGCCGTGATGCGATCGACCGAGATGTGATCGTTCTGCACCACGAACGCGTAGGCGCGCGCCGCATCGTCGCGATGCCGAAGCACGAGTTCGATGGGCCAGACCGCGGGCGATGCCGGCGAGCCGCGATAACCGCGCGACTCGTACCAGGCGAGCGCCAGTTCACGCAGCGGGACGCCGAATCCGATGGAATCCGGCTTCGGCGAGCTCTCGGCAACCGGCGGGGCGGGCCGCTTGCGTTCGGCCGCCCGGGGGCGCGCCGGCATGGCTCTCTGCGCGCGCGGCGGGTCGACCATGATCTGCGAAATCAGGTCCTCGATCGGATCGAGGTCGGCGGCTGCCTGTTCCGCGGGGGTCGGCGCGCGCGGCGTGTCCCTCGCCTCGTGCAGTTCGAGCGGCGGCAGATCCTTCACACGCCCTTCTTCCCGGGCGATGCGCGCTGCCTCGCGGGCAGCCGCGGCCGCTTTCGCGCTGGCATCGTCCTCGAGCAATCGGCCGATCGGCCTGGGCAGGCCATCCATCGGGGCCTGCTCATCAGGCGCTTCCGCGGGCCGGCTGCCCGCGGCCAGCAGCATCGCCATCGCCTCCTGCTCGCGCGCGGCGGAACGCTCGCGAATCACGGAGGCGCGCCGCCTGGCCCAGAACAGCAGGCCGATCAAGGTGAGGAGGACGCCGACGGAGAACAGGAGTGATGACACGTGTGGTTCGTTCGTTTGAGGTCGCGAAGCCGCGGTCGCGAACCCGATTTCGCAATGTATCGTGCCACGCGGATCGCCCCAACCCCGTCGGAATACCGGGCCAAAAACGGACGTATTCGGGGGCGCTGCTTCCAGCAGGGCTCGTCGCCGTCGATGTTCATGGAATGCTTCGCCGCGCTGGATCGCGCCCGCTTTCCGGGCACTGCGCGGTTCCGGGGCCGCCCCGATCCACGCCGGAAGGCTGCCCCCTCTCCCCCTGCTCTTTCCCCCCTCTAATCCGGTCCTTCGGCTGACCGTCGCTCCGTAGAATCGGCCGCTTCCTACCGATGAATCCGCGCATGACATTGGCTGTTGTCCGTAGCCGCGGGTTGAGCGGCATGGCCGCCCCGGAGGTCACGGTCGAGGTCCATCTCGCCAACGGCCTGCCGGCGTTCACGCTGGTCGGCCTCCCCGATACCGAGGTCCGCGAGGCGCGCGAGCGCGTGCGGGCCGCCCTGCTCAACAGCCGCTTCGAATTCCCGATGCGGCGGATCACCGTCAACCTCGCGCCCGCCGACCTGCCGAAGGAGTCCGGCCGCTTCGACCTGCCGATCGCGCTCGGCATCCTGGCCGCCAGCGGGCAGCTCCCGGCACGCGCCCTGGAGTCGTACGAATTCGCCGGCGAGCTGTCGCTGTCCGGAGAGTTGCGACCGGTGCGCGGCGCGCTGGCGATGGCCTACGCCGTGACCCGATCGACCACGAGCCGGACGCCGCGGGGTTTCGTCGTTCCGCTCGAAAGCGCCGACGAGGCGGCGCTGGTGGGCGGGATCCCGATCTTCCCCGCCCGGACCCTCCTCGATGTCGTGGAGCACCTGCGCCACCAGGCGGGGGACGAGGGCACACGCGAAATCCACGCGCACGCCGCGATGGTGCGGCTGACGCCGCCGACCTACCCGGACCTGTTCGACGTCAAGGGGCAACTCGCGGCGAAGCGGGCACTGGAAATCGCGGCGGCCGGCGGCCACAGCGCGGTCCTCGTCGGCCCTCCGGGCACCGGCAAGTCGATGCTGGCCCAGCGCTTCGCCGGAATCATTCCGCCGATGACGACCGATGAAGCGCTGGAGTCCGCCGCGGTGCTGAGCCTGGCCGGGCAGTTCGCACCGCAGCGCTGGGCGACGCGGATCTTCCGCTCTCCGCACCACACCGCGAGCGCCGTGGCGCTCGTCGGTGGCGGCAGCCCGCCGATGCCGGGCGAGATCTCGCTCGCGCATCACGGCGTGCTGTTTCTCGACGAACTCCCGGAGTTCGAGCGCCGCGTGCTGGAGGCGCTCCGGCAGCCGCTCGAGGAAGGCCGCATCACGATCTCGCGCGCCGCCCGCCAGGTCGAGTTCCCGGCGCGTTTCCAGCTCATCGCCGCGATGAATCCCTGCCCTTGCGGCTATTACGGCCACAAGACCATCGCCTGCCGCTGCACGCCCGACCTCGTCGCGCGCTACCAGGACCGCATTTCGGGGCCGCTGCTGGATCGCATCGACATGCGCGTGGAGGTGTCGTCTTTCACGGAAGAGGAACTGACTTCGATGCCGGACGGCGAGCCCACGCGCTACGTCGCCGAGCGCGTGCGCAAGGCCTACAACCGGGCGATCGCCCGCCAGGGCAAGCTCAACGATCAGTTGCTGAGCAGCGAACTGGAGGCCGTCTGCAAGGTGGACGGCGAAGTGAAATCCCTGCTGCATGCCGCGGCGGTGCGACTGGGCTGGTCGATGCGCGCCTATCACCGCGTGCTGCGCGTCTCCCGCACGGTCGCGGACCTCTCGGCAGCGGACGACATCGCGACAAAGCACGTCGCCGAGGCAATCCAGTACCGCCGGACGTTGCGCCAAAGCTAGGACTCTGTCGCCTTTGCGACATTCCGCTCGACGAGCGGCCGCGACCTGGACGACAATTCGCGGATTCCGAGAATACCCAACGCGGACTTTCCCGCAGACCGATGGACAGCAACGTTTCCCCCTGCGGCAGCGACTTCGACGCCGCATTCGACCGCAACTACGCGCTTGCGGGTTTCATCCTGAACCGGTTCCTCGTGCATCACCTGCTGCGCATGGCGCGGCAGATGAACGGGGACTTCGAGAGCCTCGTGATCTGGAGCTCGCTGGCCTTGCAGAACACCGCCGGACTGCTCGGGCCCGGTGTCCGGCCCCTCACCCCGCTGCAGCCCGATGGCACGTTCCCGGACAGCCTGCTGCGGGCCAACGGCCTGCGGTCCAGCGATCTCGCGCAGATCACCGGCATTCCGCGCGAGACGGTGCGTCGGAAGCTCGAGCGCCTGCAGTCGGGCGGCCGCGTGAAGCGCCACGAAGATGGCCGCTGGCACGTGGTCGCGGCGTCGATGTCGCCCGAGATGCGGGACTTCATGCGCGAGACCGCGCGCAACTTCTGCGAAACCGCGCAGTTGCTGCAGGCAGCGATGCGGAATCCCGGGAACCTAGGGCCGTCCGAGGAACAGGTACACGGCCGAGTTGTCGCGGCTCGAGTACCCGAAGCCGAGGTACAGCGGGCCCAGCGGCGAATCGACGCCGACGTACACGGATCCTGCCGGGATCGTGACCTTGCCATCCACCAGTTCACCCTGCCACACCGGAATCACCGGCCTCGCCCGCGCCGCCTCCAGTGAAGCGCCGAAGTACATGCCTTCGAACAGCGGGATGTCGGCGAGCTTCGTGCGGTATCCGAGGCGGGCGAACTGATAATCCTCGGTGCGCATCTGGCCGGGCGCGAGGCCCGACAGCCGGAGAAAGCCGCCGAGTTCGAACTGGTCGTACACCGGAATCGACGCGCGACCCCAGCTTGCCGCCGGCCGAGGCCACGACTTCGAACGTGTGGCGCCCCGCGGAAAAGGCCGCGCCGGCTCCCGCCCGCCACTTGTTGTACGGGTTGTCGCCGCCGAGCGAATCGAGCTGCGAATAGAGCTTCGCATCGGCGCCCCAGCCCCCGGTCGGGAAGTTCACTCCGGCGAACTGGTCCAGCTTCAGGTCGAACACGGCCGCGCGGATGTTCGTCGTTCCACTGGAAGGAAGGGCGACCGATCCGCTCTGCTGGCTGAACCTGCGCTCGCCGATCGCCAGCCCGAGACGCGCCTGACCGTACTGCAGGAAGTTCGCGCCGACGTCGAACTGCACCACTCCGGCCTGATCCTGGTATTCCGCCGACAGCAGGTCGTCCGTGTACAGGTCCAACGGCCGGTTCTGGTAGCGCAACTGCGGAGCGACGAAGAAGTACTGCCCGGCCGACAGGGGCTGGTAGAACTCGGTGGCCAGAAGCACGTTGCGACCGAGCACCACGTCGTTCTTCCATTCCGCGCCAAAGCGGTTGAGCCCCTTGGCACGGTGCGACCCGTACACGTTGAAGAAGGAGCGCTGCCCGAGGTCGGCCTCGAGCTCCAGGCCGAACCGGAAGTAATGGGTTTCCGGCTTCTCCTGCACCTTCACGGTCAGCAAACGCTTTCCATCGACCTCCTGGACCGTGTAGCCGACGTTCTCGAAGTCGCCGCGGCCGTAGATGCGGCGCATGTCGAGGTCCAGCGTGTCGCGGTCGATGGGCTGGCCGACTTCCGTCTGCATCGACTGCAGCACCACCTGCGCGTTGATGCGCTTGGTGCCCTCCACCCGGATCTCGTCGACGACCGTGATCATCGCCTCGGTGCTGGCCGGACCCTGCCGCCGCCGGAGCGCGGCATACTGCTCGGGCGCAAGGGACAGATCGCGCAGCCGATCCGCGACCTTGCGCGCCGCCGCCTCGCCGATCGGCACGGTCTTCGGCAGGTTGTCGAAGTCGCCCGCCGAGAAGTCGCCGAGCTCCGGCAGCACCAGGACGTCCTGCGGCTTGAGTTCAGCCAGGGACCGCCGGACGTTCTGCTCCGTGAGGATGTTGATCATCTGGCCGGTCACGCTCAGCACCGACGTGATCTGCTCCGGCTTCATCAGCGGCGTGCCGAGGTTCACGGCGATGATGATGTCCGCCCCCATCGCGCGCGCCACATCGACGGGCAGGTTGCGCACCAGTCCGCCGTCGACCAGTTGCCGGTCGCCGACCCGCACGGGGGCCATGCCGCCCGGCACCGACATCGACGCCCGCATCGCCGTGATCAGGCTGCCATCCTTCAGCTCGACCATCTCGCCGGTGCCGAGGTCGGTGGCGATCGCCCGGAAGGGAATCGGCAACTGATCGAAGCGGCTCACCGTCGCTGAACTTCACCAGCTTGCGCAGCTGCGCCTCCACCGAGACGCCGGTGATGATCCCTTTCGGCAGCGCGATCCCGTCGCCGGTGACGCCGAGTTCCGGAATGATGTAGGGCGTGCTGTCGTCTTCCTTGCGACGCATCGGCAGGTCGGCACGCGGCGGTCGGTCGGTGAACAGGTTCGCGGTCGTGATGGTGGCGATGTCCCGCTCCATCTCGGCGACCGAATTGCCGGAGGCATACGACGCGCCGACGATCGACCCCATGCTGGTGCCGACGATCAGGTCGACCGGCACCCGCAGTTCCTCGAGCACCTTCAGCACGCCGACGTGCGCCGCGCCGCGGGCGCCGCCGCCGGACAGCACGAGACCGATCTTCGGTCGGCCCTGCGCCGGCTGGGCCGGCGGCGCGGCCGCGGTCGAGGTGGGGAGGCAGGCTGCGCCGTCGCGGAAAACGAAACGGCGAGCGAGGCACACAGCGAACAGGCGCGCGGCGCGCGCCGGAAGTGACAGCAGCATGGGACGTCCTGGACGCCGGGTCTTACTGCCCGGCTCGGACGTTAGTGTACGGGCGGGCAGCGCCTCAGCCCGCCCGCGCCATCTATTCACTTGTTCACGGGCATCGTGAACTCGGGTCCCTTGCTCGACGCTGCGTCGGGCCAGCGCTGCATCACCGACTTGTAGCGCGTGTAGAAGCGGACGGCTTCCTCACCGTAGGCGTGATGGTCGCCGAACAGCGATCGCTTCCAGCCGCCGAACGAGTGGAAGGCCATGGGCACCGGGATCGGCACGTTGATGCCGACCATGCCGACCTTCACGCGCCGCGCGAACTCGCGCGCGGTGCCGCCATCGGTGGTGTAGCACGCGACGCCGTTGCCGAACTCGTGGCCGTTGACGAGTTCCAGCGCGGCCGCGAAATCGGGCACGCGCGTGACCGTCAGCACCGGCCCGAAGATCTCCTCGCGGTAGATCGACATGTCCGGCCTTCGCGTGATCGAACAGCGTGGCGCCGAGGTAGAAGCCCTTCTCGCGTCCCGGCACGCTGTGCCGGCGACCGTCGCACACCAGCTTCGCCCCGCTGGCGATGCCCTGCTCGATGTAACCCAGGATCTTCTGCCGATGGGTCTCCGTGACGACCGGGCCCATGTCGGCATCGGGCTCCATGCCGTCCTTGATGCGCAGCTTCTTCACGCGCTCGGCGATCTTCGCGACCAGCTCGTCGCCGATGTGCCCGACCGCCACCGCGACGGAGATCGCCATGCAGCGCTCCCCGGCCGAGCCATAGCCGGCGCCGACGAGGGCGTCGGCGGCCTGGTCGAGATCGGCGTCGGGCATCACCACCATGTGGTTCTTCGCGCCGCCGAGCGCCTGCACGCGCTTGCCGCGCCGCGTGCCTTCGTTGTGGATGTACTCGGCGATCGGCGTGGAGCCGACGAAGCTGACGGCGGCGATGTCCGGGTGCTGCAGGATCGCGTCGACCGCGGCCTTGTCGCCCTGGACCACGTTGAACGCGCCGTCGGGCAGGCCCGCCTGCTTCAGCAGTTCGGCCATCAGCAGGCTCGCCGACGGGTCGCGCTCGGACGGCTTCAGGATGAAGGTGTTGCCGCAGACGAGCGCGAGCGGAAACATCCACATCGGCACCATGACCGGGAAATTGAACGGCGTGATGCCGGCGACGACGCCGAGCGGCTGGCGCAGCGAGAAGTTGTCGATGCCGCCGCCGATGTTGTCCGAGAACTGCGTCTTCAGCAGCTGCGGCGCCCCGCACGCGAACTCGACGACCTCCAGTCCGCGCTGCACTTCGCCGCGGGCGTCGGTGAACACCTTGCCGTGCTCGCGCGTGATGATCCGCGCGAGGTCGTCGTGGTGCCGGTCCAGCAGTTCCTTGAAGCGGAACATCACGCGCGCGCGGTTCAGCGCGGAGGTCTCGCTCCAGGCGGGGTAGGCCGCGACCGCGGCACGGACCGCGGCATCGACGACCGGCGCGCCGCCCAGTTGAACAAGGCCGCTGACTTCGCCCGTGGCCGGATTGAACACCTCGCTGGTGCGGTCCGCCGCACCCGCGTGCCGTGCGCCGCCGATCCAGTGGCCGATCTGCGCGACTCCCGTTTCCTGCTTGCCCATGCTGTTCTCCTGCCTTTCCCTGGCGGCCCGGCCGCCGGTGCTAGTCGACCGTCTTCAGCGCGTCGCGCAACATCGACACCAGTTGGTCGATGTGCGACTTCTCGATGATGAGCGGGGGACTCAGCGCGAAGATGTCCCCGGTGGTGCGCACCAGCACGCCCATCTCGAAGCACTTCACGAAGGCCTCGTAGGCGCGCTTGCCCGGCGCCCCGGCGCGCGGCTCCAGTTCGATGCCGGCCACCAGCCCGAGGTTGCGCACGTCCACGACGTGCCGCGCGTCGCGCAGGCTGTGGACCGCGTCTTCGAAGTACGGCGCCATCGCGGCGGCGTGCGCGAAGGTCTGCTCGTCCTGGTAGAGCTTCTGCGTCGCGACGACCGCGGCCGCCGCCATCGGGTGGCCCGAGTACGTGTAGCCGTGCATGAACTCGATCCCGCCGACCGGCGTCGCCTCGATGACGGCGTCGTGGATCCGGTTGTCGACGATCACGGCGCCCATCGGGATCGCCGCGTTGTTGATCGCCTTGGCGACGGTCATCATGTCCGGCCGCACCTTGAAGAAGTCCGCGGCGAACGGCGTGCCGAGGCGGCCGAAGCCCGTGATGACCTCGTCGAAGATCAGCAGGATGCCGTGCTTCGTGCAGATCTCGCGCAGCCGCTCGAGGTAGCCCTTGGGCGGCAGCAGCACGCCGGTGGAGCCGGCGACCGGCTCGACGATCACCGCGGCGATGTTGCTCGCGTCGTGCAGCGTCACCAGGCGCTCCAGCTCGTCGGCGAACTCGACGCCGTGCGCGGGCATGCCGCGCGACCAGGCGTTGCGCGCCATGTCGTGCGTGGACCGCAGGTGATCGACGATCGCCATCAGCTGCGGGAAGGTCTTGCGGTTCCCTGGAATGCCGCCCACGGCCGTGCCGCCGAAGTTGACGCCGTGATAGCCCCGCTCGCGGCCGATGATCAGGCGCCGGGTCGGCTCGCCGCGCGCGCGGTGGTACGCCAGCGCGATCTTCATCGCCGTGTCGACCGACTCCGAACCGCTGTTGGTGAAGAACACGCGGTCCATGCCCTCGGGCGTGACCCGGGCGACGGCGGTCGCCGCCTCGAACACGAGCGGATGCGCCCATCTGGAAGGTCGGCGCGAAGTCCATCGTCGCCGCCTGCCGCTGGATCGCCTCGACGATCGGCGCGCGGCAGTGGCCGGCGTTGACGCACCACAGTCCCGCCGTGCCGTCGAGGATCGAGCGGCCGTCGTAGGTCGTGTAGTGCATGTCCTTCGCGCCGGCCAGCAGGCGCGGCGCCTGCTTGAACTGCCGGTTGGCGGTGAACGGCATCCAGAAGTGCTCGAGCGCGAGTGCCTGGGCGGAGGTGGATTGGGTCGTCGGGTTTTCGAGCTTCATGGGCGGGGTCCTTTGCAATCGACCGGGCTACGGCGCCAGCCGAAATGACGTGAAGAAGGTTTCGAGCACCTCGGGCGGAATCTCGCCTTCGGCGCCGAGCGCGACGACCTGAAAGAACTGATCATCGACGATGAAGAATCGGGCGGCAAGCTGCGATTTGCGCCCGTCCGGCCCCGTCCGGCCGGCCGCCGTCACCGCCTCGGAGGCAAGCAGCCTGCGAGCGCCCGGCAACGGGAGCGGCACCGGCGCGCTCGACGTCACGGTGCCGCCGATGTTGCGCACGAGCCCGTCGCGGAAGTAGGCCATCGCCTGCGCCCGTGCCGTCGCGTCGGCCACGAGCGCCGCCGGCAGGCGCGCGGAGCCGACGGCGAACATCGTCGGTCCCACGCCGGCGGACCACATGGTCATCGACACACGCTGGCCGGCGACGTCGACCTCGCGCGTCACGCTCTGCGCACGCCCGGGCAGCGACGCGACGGCGCCGTCGTCTGTCCGCACCTCGCGCCAGTCGAAGCGGGGACTGCAGGCAAGCGCCAGCAGCACCGTGGCAGCGAAGAGTGCCGCCCGAAGGGTCATGGTCCGGAACCGACGGAAAGAAAGGAGCCGGCAGGCGCCGGCTCGCAGCCCGGCACACCGCGCCGGCTGCGGCCGCTATCGGCCCCTGCCCGGACGGGCTTGCGCGGGAGACGTCGGGCTGGCGTTCTCCGCCTTCTTCCGGCCCGGCCGCTTCTTGCCGTGGCTGCCGTTGTAGATCTTGCCGCGCCGCGTCCGCTTATCGCCTTTGCCCATGCTCTTCCTCGTGCCTGGTTGGATCCGGAATGCTGCTCGCTCGAGTATATCGACGCCACCCGCGCCGTCCCTTGCACAGTCCTTGCTCAACGACGCTTCAGGCCGCAGGCCTAGAATTCCACTTTCCACACGAAGTACTTCGGCCCATGGCACTCGTCGTATTCCGCTCCAAGGCTGCCGGCGAAATCTTCATGTTCGCGGAAACGGCACGCCGGCTGTTCGAGATCCTGGGCCGCCAGGAAGCCCCGCGCGGCGTCATCACCGCCGAGCAGGTGCCCGACGCGCTGCGCAAGCTCGTCGACGCTGTCGAAGAGGAGAAGGCGCAACTGAAAGCGGCGCAGCAAGAGGCCGACCTTGCGGACAAGCAGGGCGATGTCCCTGCCCAGCAGCGTCCGATCACGCTGGGACAGCGGGCGTTTCCGCTGATCGAGATGCTGCGGGAAGCGCAGAAGATGAAGGTCGATGTGACCTGGGGTGTCTAGCCCCGCACTGCTTGCGATACCGATCGCCTGGCCGCTCAGGTCGAAACCGCAATAGTGCCGGAGCCGCTCCGGATCAGACCGTGCAGACGCTCCCGTTCCCGTCGCTCCAGAGCGGTTCCGCCCGCGCGCTCGTGATCGGCCTGCTGGCCGCCGTGGTGGGCGGTGGCATCCTGTTGGCCGCGCGCGCGATGGATGTCGATCGCGAGGTGCATCGGCGATATGACCATGCACACCCGTTCGTCGAACTCGCGCTCGAGGCCAGCCAGGTTAGCGCTGCACTACACGAATTGCAGGCCGCGAGCGTCCGTGCCGGCGCGAACCTGTTCCCCGCGCGAACGACCCTGCTCGACGACGTCGCGCGCCTCGAAAGCCAGCTCCAACGGATCGGCAAACTCGACCCGACGGCCGAAGAGCGCGCCGTAGCCCGAGAGCTTGAGCGCGTGGCGGTGTCGATCAGGTCAACGCTTCAGGACAGGCCCGGGCAAACGCCGGGGCGGCTCCCTGGCACTGTCACCTTGCCGACAGCGCTCGCGGAGCAGGCGGAAGGGATCGAGCGGTTGTTGCCGCGACTCAATGCGATGGCGCGCGCCCGGACCGCTCAGGCCGCGCGGAATGCAGAGGCTTTCCTCGGCGTCGCCCGGATCGCTGTCGTTGGCTTCGCCGTACTGACGGCGGTGCTGGCTGCAGTTCTGTCCTCCCTTACGCTGCGCGCGCTGCAGGCCAATCGGGAACTCCTGCAGCGCCTGGAGCAGAACGCCCTCAAGGACCCGCTTACGGGCACCGTCAACCGCCGCGGGCTGGACGAGACGTTGCCGCATGAGCGCGCGAGGGCGGCGCGCTCGGGCGAACCGCTGACGGTCGTCATGATCGACCTCGATCACTTCAAGCGCTACAACGATCGACAAGGTCACGCGGGGGGCGACGCGCTGTTGCGCACCGCGGCCCAGGGATGGCTGAAGCAGTTGCGGCCCACGGACATGCTGGCGCGTTACGGCGGGGAGGAGTTCACGTTGGTGCTGCCCGCGTGCGGCAGTGACCAGGCGGCGATGCTGGTCTCGCGGCTGCGGTCGGTGATGCCGGATCACCAGACCTTTTCCGCGGGAATTGCGACGTGGAATGGCACCGAAACGACCGACGAACTCATGCAACGCGCGGACGCTGCACTGCTGAAGGCGAAGAGGTCGGGCCGCAACCGGACCCTCATCGCAGTCGCGGAACCGCAGGGGACGCTGCCGCTCGTCGGCGGAGCGGGTTAGCCATCCGTCGCGCCGTCGAGCGCCCGCGATGTGCGCGGCGGCGCGGGCGAAACGACGACCGGGGGCGACCGAACGTTCGCTACCATTCGTGACCCATGTCCCGCCCGCGCATCCTCGTCGTCGAAGACGAACCCGCCATCGCCGACACGATCGTCTACGCACTTGCGACGGACGGCTTCGAGCCGCACTGGTGCGCGACCGGCGGTGCGGCGCTGGAAGCGGCGACGCGCGCAGCCATGCGCCCTCGCGGTGCTCGACGTCGGGCTGCCGGACATGAACGGCTTCGAACTCTTCAAGCAGCTGCAGCAGGTCGACCGCGGTCTGCCGGCGATCTTCCTGACCGCGCGTTCGAGCGAGATCGATCGCGTCGTCGGGCTCGAGCTCGGGGCCGACGACTACATCGCGAAGCCGTTCTCGCCGCGCGAGCTGGCGGCGCGCGTGCGCACCGTGCTGCGCCGCGTGCAGCGGTCCGCCGGTGGCGGCCGCGCCGCCAGTCCACCGGGCCGTTCGAAGTCGACGACGAGCGCAAGGCGATCCGCTTCCGCGGCCGTCCGCTCGACCTGTCACGCACCGAATACCGGTTGCTCAAGGTGCTGATCGAGCGCCCGGGTCGCGTGTTCTCGCGCGACGAACTGATGGAGCGCGCGTGGGACGACCCGGCGTCCGCGTTCGACCGCACGGTGGACGCGCACGTGAAGACGCTGCGCGCGAAACTGCGCGACGTTGCCCCGGACGACGATCCGATCGTCACGCACCGCGGTCTCGGGTACTCCCTGCGCGAGGACGTGCGGTGAGCGGCGCGCCTCGGCCCGCATGAGCGCGCACGGCCGCTCCGAAGCGCTCATCCCCGGGCGCGTAGCGCGCGGGTTAGTTCCATGAGCGCGCACGGCCGCTCCGAAGCGCTCGCCCCGGAGCGCGCCGCGCGGAGGGTAGTCCAGTGAGCCGCCGTTCGCGGCTCTTCGCGGGCATCGTCGTCGTCTACATCGCGGCGGCGGTGCTGCTGCTGTACCGCGTGAGCCTCGACATCGACCCGCGCTACCGGGAATCGGCCGAGGAATCGCTGGTCGACACCGCCAACCTGCTCGCAACGCTGCTCGAGCGGCAGGCATACGCCGGAATCATCCAGACCGAGGAACTGGAGCGGACGCTGGCGCACCTCGGCATGCGGCCGCTCGACGCGCAGATCTTCCAGATCCAGAAGAAAGCGGTCGTGCTGCATGTCTACGTGACCGACAGCCAGGGCACGGTGCTGTACGACTCGGCAGGCCGCGACAACGGCAAGGACTACCGGGGCTGGCGCGACGTCACCCTGACGCTCGCCGGGCAGTACGGCGCGCGCACCACGCTCGCGGATCCCGACGACCCCGCGTCGGCGGTGATGTACGTCGGCGCGGCGATCCGCGAGCGTTCGGGCCCTGACGCCGAGGAGGCGATCGTCGGCGTGGTGAGCGTCGGCAAGCCGGTGTCCGCGTTCTCGCCCTTCATCGCCAACGCGCGGCAGAAGCTGTTCATCGCCGGCGCGATTGCCGTCGCCGCCTTCGCCCTGCTGCTGCTGACCGTCACCGTGTGGCTCGTGCGCCCGTTCGGTCTCGTCACCGACCTCTGGCGCGCGTTGCGCTCCCAGCCGGGCGGCGCCGGCCGCGTTCTGAATCCCTTCCGAGTGGCCTTCAACGACATGCGCGACGCGCTCGCCGGCAAGAGCTACGTCGACGAGTACGTCGCCACGCTGACCCACGAGATCAAGAGTCCGCTGGCGGCCATCCGCGGCGCGGCCGAACTGCTGCGCGAGCCGGTGCCCGAGGACGCGCGCATCCGCTTCACGCGCAACATCGAGGAGCAGGTGGCGCGGGCGCAGGATCTCGTTGACCGCATGCTGGAACTGTCCAGTCTGGAGCGGCGGGCCGTGCTGGCGCAGCGCGAGCCGGTCGCCGTCGCCAGGATGGCGGACGCCGTTCGCAACGAACTGGCCACCGTCGCCGCGCAGCGCAACGTCGAACTGTTCATCGATGCCGATCCGTCGCTCGTGATCGGCGGCGATCCCTTCCTGCTGCAGCGGGCGCTGTCGAACCTGGTGCTCAACGCGATCGACTTCGCGCCCGCGGAGTCCGCGGTGACGGTCGATGCGCATCCGGCGAGGGGCCGGGTGGACATCACCGTGCGCGATCACGGGCCGGGGATTCCGGCCTACGCCGCGGACCGGTTGTTCGAGAAGTTCTATTCCACCGCGCGGCCCGGGGGACGCAAGGGCACGGGGCTCGGACTTGCGTTCGTGCGCGAGGTGGCGCAGTTGCACGGCGGCTCGGCGCGGCTGGCCAACCATCCTGACGGCGGCGCCGTCGCCACCTTGTCGATCCCGCGCGCCTGAACCCGCGTCCCGCGAGCGTGCGGCCCTGTCCCGGGCCGTTCGGCGACCCGCGCTGACCGGCTGCTTCAGTCTCGCCGCGCTGCAGCCCTGGCGGATTTCCTCCGCCTTCACCGTTTCTTCACACTCCCTTCCCCGCGCGTTCAACCGCGTTTCGCACGCGCCGTCGATCGTTCGCTCCGTCAGCCCGCCACGGGCCTCTGGAGATGACGATGACAGTGCTGCACCTGATGATCGACGGCGCGCTCGCCGCCGCCGAAATGCTGGCCCTCCTCTTCGTGCCCGCGGCCATCGCAGCCGAGCCGCCCCCCACCGAGGCGCAGGCAGCACTGGAGCGCCCGGTGCAGCTCCACCGGCTTTCCACCGCCGTCGACGTCCGCCTGCTCGGCTCGCTGGCCGATGTGCGGGTCACACAGCGCCTGCGCAACGACACTACGACCACCGCCGACCTCGCGCCGCACCTCCCCGCCATCGACGAGCAGGTCGATTCGCTGCGCATCGTCCGCGCCGCCCACGCCGTCGAACTGCTGGCAAGCGGCGACTGTGGGGACGCGCCCGCGAGCGGTCACGCCCGGCTGTCGGATGACGAAGCGATCGCCGACGCGCTGCAGCTGGCGCCCGGCGCGGACGCGGTCATCGAAGTCATCGCGACGCCCACGCTCGTCCGCAACGGAGGCGCGTACCACGTCGCCCTGCCGCTGGCGGTCGACGCCGACGCACCACGGGCAACCCTGGTCGACCAGGGCGACACGCGTTTCCTGCTCGTGATGCCCCATCGCCGGGCGTCGCGGTCGACGCTCGTGCTGCGACCGGCCTCCGGCGCGTCTCAGGTGCTGCACCTCGGCGCCGTCGATCCCCGGCTCGCGCTCCTGATCCCGCTGGCCACCCGCGCGCAGCTCGACGCCCTGGCGAATGGAGCGATCGAACTCGAACTCGACGACGGCGCATCGACCGACTGGACGACGGTCGTGGCCGACCGCGTCGAAGCAGGCTCGGCCATCCAGGCTCGCGCGGCGGAGTGAACGAACCATGTCCAGCACCTTCGCTCGTCTCGCCGCCGTGCTCGCGTGCGCCGCCGGCCACGCCTTCTTCACCCCGGTGTACGCGCAGGAGCGCGCGCCGCAGGACCTGAGCCGGTCGCTGTCGCCCTACTTCGTGGTGGACAAGACCGAACCGGGCGTCGACGCGCTGCCGCTGAAGACGACCCGCGTCGACGTCAAGGTGAACGGCGTGATCGCCGACGTTCGCGTCACGCAGGTCTACCGCAACGCCGGCACCACGCCGCTCGAGGCGCGCTACGTGTTTCCGGCGTCCACCCGCGCGGCGGTCTACGCGATGCGCATGCGCATCGGCGAGCGCGCGGTCGACGCCGAAATCCGCGAGAAGCAGGCCGCCCGCCGCGACTACGAGGCAGCGAAGCGCGAAGGCAGGAACGCCTCGTTGCTCGAGCAGCAGCGGCCCAACGTGTTCTCGATGGCGATCGCCAACGTGATGCCCGGCGACGAGATCGCGGTCGACCTGTTCTACACGGAGAGCCTGGTGCCGACCGACGGCACGTACCGCTTCGTCTTTCCGACGGTCGTCGGACCGCGCTACAACGGCGCGCCGGGACGCGAGAGCCACCAGGCCGAGGGCTGGGTCGCGCAGCCGACGCTGCGCGCCGGCCAGCCCGCGAAACACACGGTCGCGGTGAACGTCGAAGTGAACGCGCCCCTGCCGGTGCAGGCGATCGGCTCGCCGTCGCACCCGCTCGGCATCGACGGGCTCGGGTCGCGCACGGCGCGCGGCGCGCTGCCCGCGGCGGCCGAGCATGCGAACCGCGACTTCGTGCTCGAGTACCGGCTCGCGGGCAGGGAGATCGCCTCGGGCGTCCTGGTCCACGAGGGTCGTGACGAGAACTTCTTCCTCGCGATGATCGAACCGCCCGCGCGGGTCCCGTCGAGCGCGGTGGTGCCGCGCGAATACGTGTTCGTGCTCGACGTCTCGGGTTCGATGCACGGCTTCCCTGTCGAGACCGCGAAGACGCTGCTGCGCGGCCTGGTCGGAAACCTTCGGGAGACCGACACCTTCAACATCATTCCCTTCGCCGGCGGCCACTCGCTGTTCGCTCCGCGCTCGGTGCCGGCCACGCGCGCGAACGTCGACGCCGCGGTGCGGTTCATCAACGGCCAGCGCGGGAACGGATCCACCGAGCTGCTGGCGGCGTTGCGCGGCGCCTTCGCCATGCCCAGCGACGAGCAGCGCGCGCGCAGTTTCGTGATCATCACCGACGGTTACGTGACGATCGAGAAGGAGGCGATGGACATGATCCGCGCCAATCTCGGCCAGGCCAACGTCTTCGCCTTCGGCATCGGCTCCTCGGTGAACCGGTTCCTGATCGAAGGGCTGGCGCGCGCCGGACGCGGCGAAGCGTTCGTCGTGCTGAACGAACGCGAGGCCACCGTGGAAGCCGACCGCTTCCGCGCGTACATCGAGTCGCCGGTGCTGACGAGGATCGCCGTCGCCTTCCGCGGCATCGATGCGTACGACGTCGATCCACCCCAGGTGCCCGACCTCTTCGCCCAGCGCCCGCTCGTGATCTCCGGCAAGTTTCGCGGCCCTGCCACCGGCGCGATCGAAGTCCGCGGCACGACCGCGACCGGCAGCTTCTTCCAGTCGGTCGACATGGCGGGCAGCCGGCTCCCGGCGGCCGACACCAAGGCGCTCGCGACGCTCTGGGCCCGGGGCCGCATCGCCACGCTCGGCGACTACCAGAAGATCGCGCCGGACTCGGCCGTGCAGAACGAGATCACCGCACTCGGCCTGAAGTACCGGTTGCTGACCGACTACACCTCGTTCATCGCCGTCGACAAGATCGTGCGCAATCCCGAGGGCACGCAGACCACCGTCGATCAGCCCCAGCCGCTGCCGCAGGGCGTGAGCGAACTCGCCCTCGGCGAAGTCCCGAGCACGCCTGAGCCCGAGTTCCTGTCGATGACCCTGCTGGCCGGCGGTCTCGCGTGGTGGCTGCGCCGCCGCCGCGACGGAGTTCGCCATGCCCAGTGAACTGAACGCGCGGATCGGCCGCACGCTGCCGTCGCCGATGTTCGGCGTGCTGGTGGGCGAGCACGATCGCACCACGGACGCGGTGGTCGACGTCGTCGCCCGCTGGCGCGCCGCGCGGCCGGTGATGCCGCTGCTCGGCGCCCTCGTGCTGGCGCTGTGGCCGCACTGGCTCTACATGGCGCGCCGGACGGTCGACGGCTCCGACGAGCCGTGGGGCCTCCTCGCCCTCCTGACCGCGCTGGCGCTGGTGGTGCGCGACCGTGCGGAACTCGCGATACCGACCCGGTCTGCCCTCGTGTCGAGCGCCATGCTCGCGGCGCTGGCGGCCATCGCGAGCCTCACGCTGCCCGACCTCGCCGCGGCGGCGCTGGCCATGCTGGCGCTCGGCCTTTTCCTCGCACACGCGCTGCCGCGCCGGCCCGCGACGCCGCTGGTCGCGCTGCTGCTGCTCGCGCTGCCCATCATCGCGTCGCTGCAGTTCTACCTCGGTTATCCGTTGCGGGCCTTCACGGCGCACGCGAGCACGGTGCTGCTCGCGCTCGCCGGCATCGACGCCAGTGCGGACGGCGCGGCGATCCTGCATCAGGGGACGACGGTCCTCGTCGACGCTCCCTGCGCCGGCATCGGCATGCTGTGGGTCGGCAGTTACACGGCCGCGCTGCTGTCGTACCTGCAGCGCGCAACGGCCACGGCGCACGGTGCTGAACGGCGCCGCTGCCGCCCTGCTCGTGCTCGCGGCCAACGTCGCTCGCAACACGGCGCTGTTCTTCCCCGAGGCCGGACTCGTGCACTGGCCCGCGTGGTCGCACGAGGCGATCGGCCTCGCCGCCCTGGCGCTGGCCATCGTCCCCATCGTGTTCATCACCGCGAGGCAATCGCGATGAACGTTCGCACCTTCTTCGTCGGCGCCCTGCTGGTCGCGGGAGCGCTTCCTCTGGCGAGTCACTTCGTGCCCTTGCGCGCAAGCGAGCACGGCGACCCGCCGGAACGGGCGGCCACCGTCGCGTGGCCCACCCACTTCCGCGACCAGCCGCTGACCCAATTGCCGCTCGGCGCGCTCGAAGAGCGTTTCGCGCGGCGCTTTCCCGGCGCGATCGCACGCTTCACCGACGGCCGGCACGTGCTCATCGTCCGCCATGTGACGCGCCCGACACGCCAGCTCCACCCCGCCGAGGACTGCTTCCGCGCCGCCGGCTACCGCCTCGACCGGCCGCAGCCGATGGCGGACGACCGCGGCGAACGCTGGACGTGCTTCTTCGCCGAGCGCGAAGGCCGGCGCGTGAAGGTATGCGAGCGCATACACGACGGCGGCGAAGGACGGTGGGCCGACACCTCGGCGTGGTTCTGGGCCGCGCAGTACGGCGGCGGCCCGTGGTGGGCCATCACCGTCGTGACCCCGACTGGACGGTGGATCATGACGCGTGACGTTCGCATCGCCGTTGGGCTCGAGCCTGGCGCTCGGCGCGGGCGTGCTGCTCGCCGCGTCGTCGCTGCTGCTGGCACTGGCGGCGGTCGGTGTGTTCGCGACCTCGCGCGACGCCTGGACGGCGGACCTGGCCGTCGGTGGCGCCAGCGTGCGCGTCAATGTCGTCGGCCTGGTGCGCCTCGCCACGCTGCCGGGCGTTGCCCACCTGCTCGACGGCCGCTCGGTGCAGACGCACAGCGGAGCCGTCCGGTTCAAGCGGGATGGCACGCGGCTGAGCGCCACGTGCGCGCCATGCCGCCTTCAGCATCCCGACCTCGCGTCGGTGCCGGTCCACATCCGGACGGTCACGCTCGACGTCCGCCGCGACGACGACGCGCTCGACGGCACGCTGACGGTCGACACCGTCCGGCTGCCGTTCACCGGACGCCTCCGCCCGGCTGCCATCGAACTGGAGTGGCAGTTGCCGGCCACCGAACTGGCATCGATCTATCGGGCGCTCGGTGCAGCGGTGCCGGAAGCCGGCTATGCGCGGATCGAAGGGACGGTGCGCGCCGAGGGCACGCTGTCGCTGCCATCGCGTCGCGCCAGCGTTCGGTGGAACGCGGAGTCGCTCGAGGTCGGCGGACTGGGGACCGAACCTCTCCAATACGGTTGGTTTCGCTTCGCGTGCGATCGGCGCAGCGGCAGCGGCAGACTGGTGATCACCGGCGATGGCGAAAGAGCCTGGGTCGCTGTCGATGCCACGGGCCCGTATCTCGCCGCGGCGGTTCTCGCGGCGGAAGACCAGCGCTTTCATCAGCACGCCGGCTACGACGAGCAAGCCATCGCCGAAATCCTCGGGGATCCGGATGGCCGGCTGCGGCGCGGGGGCAGCACCCTCACGCAGCAACTGGCGCGCACGCTGTTCACCGGCGGCGATCGAACGGCCGTCCGCAAGCTGCGCGAACTGCTGTACGCGATCGAGATGGAGCGGACGCTCGGCAAGGCCCGCATCCTCGAGCTCTACCTGAACACGGTGGACTGGGGGCCGGGAGTCTGCGGCGCGAAGGCGGCGGCGCGCGCCTATTTCAACAAGGCGCCGGCGCGCCTGACCGCCCTCGAGTCGGCCTGGCTCGCCAGTGTGCTGCGCAACCCGCACATCGCGTGGGAGACGCAGTTCGTCGCACGGCAGCCGGACCGCGCGCGCCCCAGGCAGGTCCTGATGCAGATGCGCGACTGGCCGAAGCGCGATCGCGAGCGCTGGGCGATGCAGCCGCTCCTGTTCGCGCCGGCCTCGTCCCCGAAGCGCGCGGAACGCACGCCAGCGAAGGAGCGGTCGCTGCACGCCGCCGCCCCCTGAGGGAACTCAGACGCTAGAGGCCTTCACGCCACTCGGCGTTGAAGACCTTCCACCGCCCGCCCTCGAGCCGCCACGCCGAGTCGAAGTCCCACGTCTGCCCGCGCTCGGGCAGCAGCCCGGCGCCGCCCGTGGCGATCACGCGCACCTTTGCGAGGGCCCGGTCGCCCTCGACGCGCACATCGGTCACCACCGCGCTGACGATGATCTTCTCGTTCCGCAGATAGGCGGCGAGCAGCGTCCGCTTCGCGTCCTGCTTGCCGAAGGCGCCCGACTCGCGGCTGAAATCCTCGGCGACCGCGTCGAGGAACACCGCCGGATCGCGCTTCTCGACCGACTCCGCCATCCACGCGATCGTCGAACGGATCTCCCGCTCGGGATCGCTGCGGCCGCACCCGGCGACGAACACGAGCGCAAGCGCGCAGCCGACGGCGACCGCGCGGACGCTCACCCGAGGTTGGGAGCGAGCCAGCGTTCCAGTTCGTCGACCGACTCCCGCTTGCGGCGCGCGAGGTCCTCGAGCTGGTCGCGGCCGATGCGGCCGACGTTGAAGTACTTCGCCTGCGGGTGCGAGAAGTAGAAGCCCGAGACGCTCGAGGCCGGGCGACATCGCGTAGCTCTCGGTCAGCGTCATGCCGATCTCGTCGGCGCCAAGCGCCTCGAACATGCGCGCGCTTCACCGCGTGCTCGGGACAGGCGGGATAGCCGGGCGCCGGCCGGATGCCGCGGTAGCTCTCCTTGATCAGGTCTTCGCTGGTCAGCGCCTCGTCGGCCGCGTAGCCCCACAGGTCCTTGCGCACGCGCTCGTGCATCAGCTCGGCGAACGCCTCGGCAAGCCGGTCGCCGATCGCCTTCAGCATGATCGCCGCGTAGTCGTCGTGCTGCGCGACGAACCGCGCCGCGCGTTCCTCTACCCCTACGCCCGTCGTGACGGCGAACATGCCGATGTAGTCGGCGATGCCCGATTCCTTCGGCGCGATGAAATCCGACAGGCACTGGTTCGGGTTGGGCAGGCCATCGATCACGGGCTTCTGCGTCTGCTGGCGCAGTCCGTGCCACGTGAACAGCACCTCGCGCCGGGTGTCGTCGGTGTAGAGCTCGATGTCGTCGCCCACCGCGTTGGCGGGAAAGAACGCGACCGCGCCGTTGGCCGTCAGCCAGCGCTCGCGCACCGCGCGCTCCAGCATCTTCTCGCCTTCGGCGAAGACCTGGCGCGCGTGCTCGCCGACCACCTCGTCGGTGAGGATGCCGGGGAACGGACCGTGCAGATCCCAGGTCTGGAAGAACGGGCCCCAGTCGATGTACTTGGCGATCATCGCGAGGTCGTAGTTGCGGAACAGGCGCCGGCCGATGAACTTGGGCTTCGGCGGCCCGTATTTCTGCCCGTCCTTGCCGGTCCAGTCGATCCGCGTCGCGTTCGCGCGGGCGTCGGCCAGCGACACCAGTTCCGGGCCCTTCTTCGCCGCATGCTGCTCGCGCACCCGCTGGTACTCCGCGGTCACCTCGGCGATGAAGCGCGCGGCGGCGTCGTCCGACACCAGGTTCTGGCAGACGCCGACCGAGCGGCTGGCGTCGGACACGTACACCACCGGGCCGCGCGAGTAATGCGGCGCGATCTTCACCGCGGTGTGCACGCGACTGGTCGTCGCGCCGCCGATCAGCAGCGGCATGTCGAAGCCCTGCCGCTGCATCTCGCGCGCGACGTGCGCCATTTCCTCGAGCGACGGCGTGATCAGGCCGGACAGCCCGATCATGTCGGCCTTCTCGTCGCGGGCGGTCTGCAGGATCTTCTCCGCACGGCACCATCACGCCCATGTTGACGACCTCGTAGTTGTTGCACTGGAGCACGACGGACACGATGTTCTTGCCGATGTCGTGCACGTCGCCCTTGACGGTCGCGATCACGACCTTGCCCTTGGCGCCGCGACCTCGCCGCCGGCCGCGACGTGCGCCGCCTTCTCCGCCTCGATGTACGGAATCAGGTGGGCGACGGCCTGCTTCATCACGCGCGCGCTCTTCACGACCTGCGGCAGGAACATCTTGCCGGCGCCGAACAGGTCGCCGACGATGTTCATGCCGTCCATCAGCGGGCCTTCGATCACCTCGATCGGGCGGCCGCCGCGCTCCGCGATGGCCGCGCGCATTCCTCGGTGTCGTCGACGACGAACTGCGTGATGCCGTGGACCAGCGCGTGCGCCAGCCGCTTCTCGACCGGGTCGGCACGCCACGCGAGGTCCTCCTCCTTCTTCCGGCCGCCCGCCTTCACCTGCTCGGCGAACTGCACCAGCCGCTCGGTGGCGTCCGGCCGGCGGTTCAGCACGACGTCCTCGACGCGCTCGCGCAGTTCGGGCTCGATGTCCTCGTAGACGCCGAGCTGGCCGGCGTTGACGATGCCCATCGTCATCCCGGCCTGGATCGCGTGGTACAGGAACACCGTGTGGATCGCCTCGCGCACGTGGTCGTTGCCGCGGAAGCTGAACGACACGTTCGACACGCCGCCGCTCACCTTGGCGTGCGGCAGGTTCGCGCGGATCCAGCGCGTGGCCTCGATGAAGTCGACCGCGTAGTTGTTGTGCTCCTCGATGCCGGTGGCGATCGCGAAGATGTTGGGGTCGAAGATGATGTCTTCCGGCGGGAAGCCGACGCGCTCGACCAGCAGTCGGTACGCGCGCTCGCAGATCCCGATCTTGCGTTCGAAGGTGTCGGCCTGGCCCTGCTCGTCGAAGGCCATCACGATCGCCGCGGCGCCGTAGCGCAGGCAGAGCGTCGCCTGGCGCAGGAACTCCTCCTCGCCTTCCTTCAGCGAGATCGAGTTGACGATCGACTTGCCCTGCACGCACTTGAGGCCGGCCTCGATCACGCTCCACTTCGAGCTGTCGATCATGATCGGCACGCGCGCGATGTCGGGCTCGCTGGCGATCAGGTTCAGGAAGCGCGATCATGGCGGCGACCGAGTCGAGCATCGCCTCGTCCATGTTGACGTCGATGACCTGCGCGCCGTTCTCGACCTGCTGGCGCGCCACGCTGACGGCTTCCTCGTACTGCTCGTTGAGGATCAGGCGCGCGAACGCCTTCGAGCCGGTGACGTTCGTGCGCTCGCCGACGTTGACGAACAGCGAGTCGTCGGCGACCGTGACCGGCTCGAGGCCCGACAGGCGCAGCGGCTTCGGCAGTTCCGGCACCGCGCGCGGCGCGAGGCCCTCGACCGCGCGCGCGATCGCGCGGATGTGATCCGGCGTCGTGCCGCAGCAGCCGCCGGCGACGTTGACGAAGCCCGCCTCGGCGAACTCCCGCAGCAGCGACGACGTGACGTCGGGCGTCTCGTCGAACCCCGTTTCGCTCATCGGATTCGGCAGGCCGGCGTTCGGGTAGACGCTGACGAAGACATCGGCCTTGGTCGCCAGCTCCTCGATGTAGGGACGCATCAGCGCGGCGCCGAGCGCGCAGTTGAGGCCGACCGTGAGCGGACGCGCGTGGCGCACCGAGTTCCAGAACGCCTCGACCGTCTGCCCGGACAGGATGCGGCCCGAGGCGTCGGTCACGGTTCCGCTGATCATCACCGGGACCCGCTCGGCGCGTCGCTCGAACTCGGCTTCGATGGCGAAGATCGCCGCCTTCGCGTTCAGCGTGTCGAAGATCGTTTCGACCAGCAGCACGTCCGCGCCGCCGTCGAGCAGCCCGCGCGCCTGCTCGCCGTAGGCGGCCACGAGCTGATCGAACGTGACGTTGCGCGCGCCGGGGTCGTTGACGTCGGGCGAGATCGACGCGGTCTTCGGCGTGGGTCCGAGTGCCCCTGCCACGAAGCGCGGCCTGTCCGGCGTGGAGAACTTCGCGCAGGCCTCGCGCGCGATCTTCGCCGCGGCGACGTTCATCTCGTAGGCCAGATGACCGAGCTTGTAGTCGTCCTGGGCGATCGACGTCGCGCCGAACGTATTGGTCTCCACGAGGTCCGCGCCCGCGTCGAGGTAGGCCTCGTGGATCTCGCGCACGACCTGCGGACGCGTCAGGACCAGCAGGTCGTTGTTGCCCTTCAAGTCGACCGCGTGGTCGATCAGTCGATCGCCACGGAACGCGGCCTCGTCCAGCATGTAGCGCTGGATCATCGTGCCCATCGCGCCGTCGAGGATCAGGATGCGGCGCGCGAGCAGGTCGCGCAGGCGCGCTTCGGTGGCGGAAACACTGGGAGCGGGGGCACGGGAGGTCGCCGCCGATGCTCTTGGCGGGCTGCCCCCGTCAGGGAGACGCGTGTTCATCGCGGGCCTTTTGGAAGGTGCGAGATTGTACGGGAGCGGTCTTCGCGCTCCCCGTGCCCGTCGCGCCGGCGATCAGCGCGCGCGCCCGCGGATCAGGTCGGTCGCGCGCTCCGCGATCATCACGACCGGCGCGTTCGTGTTGCCGGACACCAGCGTCGGCATGACCGAGGCGTCGATCACGCGCAGGCCCTCGACGCCGCGAACGCGCAGCTGGGGATCGACGACGGCGCGCTCGTCCGTTCCCATCCGGCAGGTGCCGACGGGGTGATAGATCGTGTCGGCATGCGCGCGGATCGCGGCACGGATCTCGTCGTCGGTCCGGACGTCGGCGTAGTACAGCTCGCGCGCGGGGTCGCCGCCACCGAAGGGCGCGAACACCGGCTGCGCGAAGATCCTGCCGCACCAGCTTGAAGCCGCGCACCAGCGTCTCGACGTCGTCCTCGTGCGACAGGAAGCGCGGATCGATCAGCGGCGCGTCGCGCATGCTCGCCGAGCCGAGCCGCAGCGTGCCGCGGCTCTTCGGGCGCAGCGGGCACGAGTGGCAGCTCATGCCGTGGCCCCAGTGGAAGGTGCGGTTGTGGTTGTCGACCATGCCGATCACGAAGTGGAGCTGCAGGTCGGGCCGCGCCTGGTCGGGCAAGGTGCGGACGAACGCGCCCGCTTCGGCGAAGTTCGAGGTGAGGACCCCGCGCCGCTCGCGCCGCCAGCGGCCGATCTCGCGCATCAGCTTCCATGCGCCCACCGGCGACAGGCCGAGCAGGTCGGTGTTGTCGACCCGGCGGTTGACGATGATGTCCGGGTGGTCCTGCAGGTTGTCGCCCACCGGCAGGTCGGCGATCGTGGTGATGCCGAGTTCGCGCAGGTGTTCGCCGGGCCCGATGCCCGACACCATCAGGAGCTGCGGCGTCTGCAGCGCACCGGCCGCCAGGAGCACTTCGCGGCGCGCGCGCAGCTCGCGCGTCTGCCCGCCCTGTTCGAAGCGCACGCCGACCGCGCGCTTGCCGTCGAACAGCACCTGGGTGGCGAAGGCGTTCGTTTCGATCGTCAGGTTGGACCGGCCGCGCGCGGGGTCGAGGTACGCGCGGGCGACGCTCCAGCGCTCGCCGTTCTTCTGCGTGACCTGGTACCAGCCGACGCCCTCCTGGGTCTCGCCCGCGAAGTCGTCGTTGCGCGGCAGGCCCGCCTGCTGCGCCGCCTCGATGAACATCGCGGCAAAGGGATGCGGCGAACGCAGGTCCGCCACGTTCAGCGGCCCGCCGCGGCCGTGATGGTCGTCGACGCCGGTCCGTTCGTTGTTCTCCGAGCGGCGGAAGTACGGCAGCACCTCGTTCCAGCCCCAGCCGGTCGCGCCAGCGGCGACCCAGTCGTCGTAGTCCTCGCGCTGGCCGCGCAGGTAGACCATCGCGTTGATCGACGACGAACCGCCCAGCCCGCGCCCGCGCGGCTGATAGCCTTGCCGGCCCGCAAACCCGGGCTGCGGCACCGTCGAGAACGCCCAGTTGTAGGCGTTGCGCCCGACGATATGCACCGCGGCTCCGGTCGGCACGCGGTTCAGCACGCCATCGTTGTTCCCACCGGCCTCGAGCAGCGCCACCGAGACGGAGGGATCCTCGCTCAGCCGCGCTGCCAGGACGCATCCGCCCGAACCACCGCCGACGACGATGTAGTCGACTTCCACGACGTTCTCCCTTGCCCGCGACGCGCATCACGCGCCGTTCGTCATGACAGGAATTGTCCCTTGGCCCATGGGGCGCCTGGCGCGAGGACCCTAGTACGGTCCCTCGAAAAAGCGCGCGCCGCCGCACACAAGAAAACGGCGCGCCATGGCGCGCCGCTCAGCCGGAACGGCAATCGTCAGTGCAGCACGACCGGCTGATTCATCAGGCCCGAGAAGCCCTGCAGGAACTCGTCGACCTCGTCGGAGGTCGGGCCCTGCTCGATCAGTTCCTGCACATTGCGCCGGAACACCTCGGCATCGCGCCCGCCCAGGAAGATTTCGCGGCGCAGCTGCTTGTCCATGATCTCGTAGCCGCCGATCCCACGCTCGGACTCGGGCGCGGAACCGTCGAACTCGAACACACAGAAGTGCGGGCTGTTGTAGATCATGGTGACTGACATCGCAGGGTCCTTTCGGTGCCGCCGCCCACCGCTGGGAGGGGTGCGTCGGACGGCTTACCTGCAATATCGGTACCCGCCACCCCGATTCAAGTGCACCAGGAAGAGCCTCGTAAATACGCGCTTTCCAACCGTAGTAAATACTAACCAACGTCCGCCAGGAACCGCCTGAGCACGCGGTTGAACTCGGCGGGCTGCTCGACGTTCGACAGGTGCGCGGCCCGCTCGATCACGTGCAGCCGGGACCCCGGCAGGGAGCGGACGATTTCCTCCGCCATGGGGCGTGGCGTGCCCAGATCCGAGTCGCCGACGATCACCAACGCCGGGCAGTCGACGGCGCCCAGCCGAGCCGACAGGTCGATGCGCGAGATGCCGTACGCGCAGCCCGCATAGCCAGCCACCGGGGTCGAGCGGATCAGTTGTCCGATCCGGGCGACCGCCGCCGGTTCGCGCTCGCGGAACGCGGCGGTGAACCAGCGCTCGAGCGTCGAGGGAACGATGGCGTCCATGCCTCGGCTGCGCACCAGCGCGAGGCGCTCGTCCCACACGCCGCGTGCCTCGGCCGGATAGCGGCTGGTGGTGTCTGCGAGCGTCATCGATGCGAAGCGGCCGGGGTACTTCAACGCGAACTGCTGCCCGAGCATTCCCCCCATCGACAATCCGATGAAGTGGCAGCGCCGGATCGCCAGCGCGTCCAGCAATGCCTTCAGATCGTCGGCGAGGTGTTCGAGCGGGTAGTCGCCCGCGGGGGCGCTCGACTGCCCATGCCCCCGCGTGTCGAAGCGCAGGATGCGGAAGTCCGCGAAGGCTGCCATCTGCGGGTCCCACATGGTGTGGTCGCAGGCCAGCGAGTGGCTGAATACCAGCCACGGCCGGCCGGGATCAGCGCTCCCTTCGGTCCGGTAGGCGATGCGAACGCCGTCGCGATCGATGGTCTGCATGGTCACTCCGTCAGGTGTTCATCGAGGCGCACGTCGACGCGCACGCCGAGGCTGCCATCGGCCAGCAACGCCCGCACGCGGGCCAGGTGCTGCGCCGATGCCAGCAGCAACAGGATGTCGTCCGGCCGGTGCGCCCGCACGGTGCGCGTCAGCGTGACGCGCAGCGGCACCTGGCCGACGCAGCAGACGCAGCCGGGGGCCAACCGCGCGAGCGGCACGTCCACCGGCGCTTCCAGCGGCGCGAACCCGCTCTCGGCGATCACCGCGCGCCGGTGCCCGGATGTCTGCGCCAGCCAGGCGTCGAGCTGCGCCTGCTGATCGACCGGCGCCGCCACGCGGATGGCGGCACGCATCAGCGCCGCCAGTACGCCGGCGTGAACAGCACCAGCACGGAAAACAGCTCCAGCCTGCCGATCAGCATCGCGAAGGTGCAGACCCAGGTCTCGAAGTCGTTCAGGACCTCGTAGGTCGTTGCCGGTCCGACCTGATTGAGCCCCGGGCCGGTGTTGTTCAGGCACGCGACGATGGCCGTGAACGCGGTGATCACGTCCAGCCCGGACAGCATCAGCAGGAAGGTCAGCCAGGTCAGCGCAGCCCCGTACACCAGCATGAAGGCCAGCACGGCGAAGATGACGTTGTTCTCGATCACCTGGTCACCGACGATGACCGGGCTGATGGCGCGCGGATGGATGATGCGCGTCATTTCGCGCCGCGCCTGCTTCAGCAGGATCAGGCCGCGGATCATCTTGATGCCGCCGCCGGTCGATCCCGCGCAGGTCGTGAACCCGCACAGGAACAGCATCAGCACCGGCGCGAAGATCGGCCACTGGTTGTAGTCGGTGCTGGCGTACCCGGTCGTCGTCGCGATCGACACGACGTTGAAGGCCGCGATAGCGCAGGGCGGTCGGCCAGTCCGGATACACGTCGCGCGCCAGCAGGAAGGCCGCCACCAGCAGGCACGCCACCAGCAGCGTGAGAAAGTACGCCTTGCTCTCCGGGTCCCGCAGGTAGACGAGCAGCGAGCGCCGGCGCAACGCGAGGAAGTGCATCGAGAAGTTGAAGCCCGCAAGCACCATGAAGAACACGGCCGTGAACTCGATCAGCGGCGAGTTCCAGTGGCCGAAACTCGCGTCATGCGACGAGAAGCCGCCCAGCCCCATCGTCGAGCACATGTGCATGAAGGCGTCGCTCCAGCTCATGCCCGCCCACCGGTAGGCGAAGAAGCAGGCGAGCGAGATGCCGAAGTACACCGCGTACAGCGCCTTTGCGGTGTCGGCGATGCGCGGAGTCAGCTTCGACTCCTTGAACGGGCCGGCGGTCTCCGCCTTGAACGCCTGCGAGCCGCCGACGCCCAGCAGCGGGAGGATGGCCACGACCAGCACGAGGATGCCCATGCCCCCGATCCAGACGAGCAGATGGCGCCAGATGTTGATCGACAGCGGAAGGCTGTCGAGCCCCGAAAGTACGGTCGCGCCCGTCGTGGTGAGGCCGGACATCGTCTCGAAGTAGGCGTGGGTGAACGTCATGCCCGGCAGATGAAGCATCAGCGGCAGCGTCGCGAAGGCGGGCAGCACCGTCCACACCAGCGTCACCAGCAGGAAGCCGTCGCGCGGCTGCAGTTCGCGGCGATGCCTGCGGGTGAGCGAGCACCAGCAGCAGGCCGGCGCCCGCGGTGATCAGCACCGCGAGGTCGTAGTCCTTCAAGCGCCTTGTCGCCGCCGACGAGCGCGAATCCGAGCGGCACCAGCATCGTGGCGGCGAAGATCATCACCACGTACCCGAGTACGTTGAGGACGGGCAGCGTCGAGCGGGCGAAGGCGTTCATGAATGGCGGACGGCACGAGCCGCGCGGATTATGCGCCCGGGCAGCGCAGGGCAGCGGCCGGCGCAGCGCCGCTCGACACCCGAAACAACACGAGCCGCGCGAGGCGGCTCGTGGTCGGCGTCTCAGTCCATCAATTGCCGTACAGCACGCTCGGCAGCCACAGTCCGATCTGCGGGAACACGTACAGGATCACGATCGCGACGATCTGGATGCCCATGAACGGCAGCATGCCCGCGAAGATCTGGTTCAACGTCACGTGCGGCGGACTGACGCCCTTCAGATAGAAGGCCGCCATCGCCACCGGCGGTGACAGGAAGGCCGTCTGCAGGTTCAGCGCGACCAGCAGCCCGAAGAACAGCGGATCGATGTTGAACTGGGCCAGCAGCGGAATGAAGATCGGCATGAAGATGACGATGATCTCGGTCCACTCGAGCGGCCAGCCGAGGATGAAGATGATGAACTGCGCGAGGATCAGGAATTCGACCGGCGACAGGCCGAGGGACAGGACCCACTTCTCGATGATCTCCTGACCGCCGAGCAGCGCGAAGGACGCCGAGAAGATCGACGAGCCGACGAACAGCCAGCACACCATCGCCGACGTCTTCGCGGTGAGGAACACCGAGTCCTTCACGACGCTGAAGTTCAGCTGGCCGTACGCAGCGGCGAGCAGCAGGCCGCCCAGGGCGCCCGCCGCCGCCGCTTCGGACGGCGTCGCCAGGCCGAACACGATCGAGCCCAGCACCGCGATGATCAGGACCGCCAGCGGGAAGAACGACGACAGCAGCATCTTGAAGATCTCAAGACGCACCAGGGTGAATCGCCAGTAGAAAACGAAGAGCGCGAACAGACCGATCGCCAGCGCGATCCAGAAGCCCATCGGCGCTGCGCGCGCTTCGGCGTCCGCGGCGGCCGGTGCCGTCGTCGTCGCTTCCGCCGCCTTCGCTGCGGGCGGTTCCGCGGTCGTCGCGCCTGCCGCCGGCGGCTCCTGCACCGCCCCTTCTTCAGCGGGCGGCTCCTGCAGCCCGCCGCCTTCGGCCGACGGTTCGGCCAGCCCGCCTTCGTCCTGCCCGCCGACGGAACTGCCCATGCCCATGGACTGCAAGCCAGCGGTGTCCTGAGCGACCAGGGGCGCGGTCATCGACTGATAGATGAGCCCCATGAACAGCGCGAAGGTGAGCGCGGGAAGGAGCGTGATGACGAAGTGGCGGGACAGCACGCCCATCGGCACGCCGGCGTTGCGCGGCCCCTTCAGCGTGCGGCTCAGCAACGCCAGCGCGCTGCCCTTCGTGCTCGCCAGGCGCTGCGTGAACGACGGCAGTTCCACGACGGCGGTCCTCCGCCGAAAGCGGCGGCATCAGGCTCGGCTTGATCTTCGCGAGGATGATCACGTAGCCGACGTAGAGTCCCGCGAGCATGATCCCGGGGAAGAACGCGCCGGCGTAGAGCTGAACGACCGACACTCCAGCCGTGGCGCCGTAGACGATCAGCAGCACCGAGGGCGGAATCAGGATGCCGAGGCAGCCGCCCGCGGTGATGGCGCCGGCAGCGACCTTGATGTTGTACCCGCCCTTCAGCATGGCCGGCATCGCCAGCAGGCCCATCAGCGTGACGACCGCTCCGACGATGCCGGTGGCCGTCGCGAAGACCGCGCACGTGACGATGGTGGCCACGGCCAGCGAACCCGGCACGCGCGCCATCGCGAGATGCAGGCTCTTGAAGAGCTTCTCGATCAGGTTGGCGCGCTCGACCAGGTACCCCATGAAGACGAACAGCGGGATCGCGATCAGCACGTCGTTCGACATGACGGCGTACGTGCGCTGGACCATCAGGTCGAGGATCTGCCGGATGTCGAAGCCGTAGGCGAACCAGCCGAACAGCATGCCCATGCCCATCAGCGTGAACGCGGTGGGGAAGCCGAGCATGATCGCAACGACCACGAGGCCGAGCATCAGCAGTCCGAGGTGGCCATTCGTGATGACGGGCGCCGTCGCCAGCATGTAGATGCAACCGGCGATGAGGATCGCCATCAGCGAGAAGCCGAACCAGAGCTCCTTCTTCATTTGCGCGGCTCCTCCTCATGGGGCACGTACTGGTCGAGTTTCTCGATGTCCTCGTCCTTCACGTGAACCATTTCCTTCAGCTTGTCGACGTCGACCTCTTCCACGTCGATCTCGCGCGACGGCCAGTAGCCCTGCTTGATGCAGATGACGCAGCGGATGATCTCGACGAATCCCTGCAGCAGCAGGAACGCGCCCGCGATCGGGATGACGGTCTTGAAGGGGTAGATCGGCGGCCCATCCGCCGTGATGTTGGAGTGCTCGCGGATCGCCCACGACTCGGCCGCGTAGTTGTAGCCGGCCCATGCGAGCGCCACGACGCCGGGGATGAAGAACAGGATGTAGAGCGTGAGGTCGACCGTGGCCTGCGTTCTCGGCTCGAAGAAGCCGTAGAGCACGTCGCCGCGCACATGGCCGTTCTTCGACAGCGTGTACGCGCCTGCCATCATGAACAGCGTGCCGTAGAGCATGATCATCACGTCGAATGCCCACGCGTGTGGGTTCGACAGCACGTATCGGGAGAACACCTCCCACGAGATCAGCAGCGTCAGCGCGACGATGAGCCAGGCGAAGGCCTGCCCGACCCACGTGCTGATGCGATCGATGGTTAGCAAGAGTTTCTGCATTTTCTTCCTGCTTGCGGCCGAAACATGGGGCTGGACTCCGGGACGCTGCCGCGCCCCCGTCTCGCGCGACACCCGGCGGTGTTCCCCGGCAGCGCGCGCTTTCTCAGGCGTCGTCGCTATCCGGTTGATCGATTATGAGCGTGAATCAGCCGACGCCAAAACGAAAACACCATCCGGGGTCGCCGGATGGTGTTCCCGGTTGAGCGTGACTCAGGCCTTCTTGGCCGCACCCTTCTGCGCGCCGGCCGCCTGCCCGAAGTAGTGCTGGTACGCCATGCGACGGTTGACGTTGGTGTCGAGATCCCAACGGACCGCGCGCGCCGCGAATGCCTTCTGCGACTCGGCGATTTCCTTGAAGAGCGGGTTCTCGCCGGCCTTCTTGGCCGCCGCTTCGTCGTAGGCCGTCAGCTGCTTCTGCAGCACGACGTCCGGAGTCTTGTAGAACTTCACGTTCTGCTTGGTCTGCATCTCGATGTAGTCCTTGGAGTAGCGGTCGATCGCCTTCCAGGACATGTCGGCCGACGCCGCCTCGACCGCGTTCTCGATGATCGCCTTCATCTTGGCAGGCAAGGCGTCGTACTTGGTCTTGTTGAACGTGATCTCGAACTGCTCGGCGTTCTGGTGATAGCTCTGCAGCATGCAGACCTTCGACACGTCCGGGAAGCCGAGGAGGCGGTCCGACGAAGCGTTGTTGAACTCGGCCGCGTCGAGCAGGCCGCGGTCCATCGCGGGAACGATCTCGCCGCCCGGCAGCGCGTTGACCGCGGCGCCGAGGCCCGTGAACACGTCGATCGAGATGCCGACCGTGCGGAACTTCAGTCCCTTGAAGTCCTCGTTCTTGGTGATGGGCTTCTTGAACCAGCCGAGCGGCTGCGTCGCCATCGGGCCGTACGGGAACGACACGACGTTGGCGTTGATCGACTGGTACAGCTTGGCCAGCAGTTCCTTGCCGCCGCCGTACTTGTGCCAGGACAGCAGCATGTTGGCGTCCATGCCGAAGGCCGGGCCCGAACCCCAGAGCGCCAGCGCCGTCTGCTTGCCGTAGTGGTACACGAGAACGCCGTGACCGCCGTCGAGCGTGCCCTTCGACACGGCGTCGAGCAGGCCGAACGCCGGAACGACGGCGCCGGCCGGCAGCACCTCGATCTTCAGCTCCCCGCCGGTCATGTCATTGACCTTCTTGGCGAAGTCGAGCGCGTACTCGTGGAAGATGTCCTTGGCCGGCCAGGTGCTCTGCCAGCGCATCGTCGTCGGGCCGGCCTGGCCCTTGGCGATCATCGGGAAGGCCAGCGTTCCAGCGGTCGCCGCGGCGGCGCCTGACAGGAATTTGCGGCGCGTCGGGGCCGAGTCTTTCTTCTTCAGGAAGTCCATTGATGCATCTCCTTGGTCAGGCTGCGATCAGGTCGCAGCGGTCTCTTGAAAACTCTTTCTTATCGGTGACTCGACTGTTCGCGCTGCAGAGTCCCTGCGCGGCAAGCAACACTCCGGTCAGCGAAGCCGCGACTCGTCATTCTATTGAAAGGTGAGCCCGGACGATACCGAGGACTTGCCCCCGCGTAACCGTTCTCACCCAGATCGGCCTGCTGCACCGCACCAGCCAGCCTCCGCAAAATCAGAAGAAACCGAGTCCGACGCTGAAAAGCTTCTCGACTCTCGGGATGATCCGCTTGTTCTCCACGAACACGATCAGGTGGTCCTCCGGCTGGATCACCGTGTCGTGGTGGGCCATCAACACCTGCGGCCGTTCACCGCGGCCGCGGACGATGGCGCCGATGGTGGCGCCGCGCGGCATCTCGATCTGTTCGATCTGCTTGCCGATGATCCGCGAGTTCTTTTCGTCGCCGTGCACGATCAGTTCCAGCGCTTCGGCGGCCCCGCGCCGCAGGCTGTGCGCGGCGACGACGTCGCCGCGACGAACGAAGCGCAGCAGCGCCGAAAGCGTCGCGTAGGACGGCGATACCGCGATGTCGATCTGACCGCCCTGCATGAGGTCGCCGTAGCTCTTGCGGTTGATCAGCGCGATGGTCCGCCGGGCGCCGAGCCGCTTGGCGAGCAGCGAGCTCATGATGTTGTTCTCGTCGTCGTTCGTCAGCGCGATGAAGAGGTCGGCGTCCTGCACGCCTTCCTGCGTCAGCAGGTCCTCGTCGGTGGCGTCGCCGTGGAGCACCAGGACGTCGGCGGACAACTGCTGAGCGAGAGTTTCTGCACGGCGCTTGTTGGCCTCGATGATCTTGACGTTGAACCGCTCGGGCGTATCGAGCCCCTCGCCGGTGTCCAGGGCGCGCGCCAGCCGCAGTCCGATGTTGCCTCCGCCCGCCAGGATCACCCGCCGCACGGGTTTGTCCATGCGCCGCAGCTCGCTCATCACGGCGCGGATGCTCTGCGACGGGGCGAGGAAGAAAACTTCGTCGCCGGGCTGCACGAACGTGTCGCCGTCGACCCGGACGCTCGCCTCGTTGCGGAAGATGGCGACGATCCGCGCGTCGACGTTCGGAATGTGGCGTCGCAGATCCTTGATCGGGTGCGACACCAGCGGGCCGCCCGCAAAGGCGCGCACCGCGATCAGGCTCGCGCCGCCGTCGGCGAACTCGAGCACCTGCAGCGCCTCCGGGAACTCGATCAGCTTCAGCAGGTAGTCGGTGACGGTCTGCTCGGGGAAGATCACGTGCGAAGCGCGGAACCCGCCCTCGCCGATCAGCGCCGGGTGCTGCTGCAGCTCGACGTTGCGCACCCGCGCGATCCGTGTCGGAACGTTGAAGAGATCAGCGGCGATCTTGCACGCCACGAGGTTGATCTCGTCGCCGGCGGTCACCGCGATGAGCATGTCGGCATCGTCCGCGCCGGCCTGCCGCAGCGTCGACGGCAGCGCCGCGTTGCCGACCAGGCCCCGCAGGTCGTAGCGATCCTGCAGTTCGGCGACGCGATTGACGTCCGTATCGATGACGGTGATGTCGTTGGCCTCCGACACCAGCGCTTCGGCGACCGAAGAACCGACGCGGCCCGCGCCTACGATGATGATCTTCATGAATGGGTCGTTGGCGGCGTCCGCAACGCCATTGAGGGCCCGTTGACGCCAGCCTCGTCAGGAGGTCCTAGTCGTCGTAGTCGTCCCGCTGAACGTAGACATGCGGCTCGTTGGCCGCGACGCGTGGCTCGATCACGGGCGGCACTTCCGCCGGATCCTCGACCCGCTCGCCGCGGCGGTGGCCCCGCCCGAGCTCGATCCCCAGTTGCTTCAGCTTGCGATACAGGTGGGTTCGCTCGAGCCCGGCCCGGTCCGCCACTCGGGTCATGCTGAAGTTTTCCCTGGCCAGGTGGTATTCGAAGTAGACGCGCTCGAACTGGTCGCGCGCGTCGCGCAGCGGCTGGTCGAGCGCCACTCCGTTGTGCCGGGGCGGCTCCGCATCGGCGCCTGGCGCGGTGTCGCGGGCAGCCACCGGCAGGGTCACCGACAGGGGTTCGGCATGCACCCCTGGCGGGATGGGGGTGCCGAGCGGCCGCAGGTTGCGCATCACGCGCGCCCGCTCCAGCCCGCCGCGCACGGCCGCGAGCAGCCGCGCCATCGCGATGGGCTTTTCGAGGAACTCGAGCGCGCCGAAGCGGGTCGCCTCGACGGCGGTGTCGATGGTCGCGTGACCGGACATCATGATCACGGGCATCGTGAGCTGCCCGTGCGATGCCCACTCCTTCAGCAGCGTCACGCCATCGGTGTCCGGCATCCAGATGTCGAGCAGCACGAGGTCGAGCTCTTCGCGCTGGCGCGCAGAACGCGCGGCGGCGGCATTCTCGGCCGTGAACACGACGTGCCCCTCGTCGGACAGGATCTCGGAAAGCAGTTCCCGTATGCCGATCTCGTCGTCGACGACCAATATGTTAGCCATGGCACTTCACGCCGCACGGACCGGCAGGTGACATCGACAGCGGGGCGCTAACGAATTCAGCGGAAGACGGCAAGGCACACCAGGCAGCACAAGTTGACAGGAACGAAGCTTACGCCGCGTGACGCGTCGTTGCCTCGGCATTCGCGGCGAGCCGGCGAAAGACGATCGTCACGACCGCGCCGCCGGCATGGCCCACACCACCTCCGACGTTGCGGTTGAGGACTTCGATCCGCGCTCCGTGCTCGTCGACGATCTTCTTCACCATCGCCAGTCCAAGTCCGGTGCCGCTGGGCTTGGTCGTGACGTACGGTTCGAACGCACGCCTCAGTATATTCGCGGCGAACCCCGGCCCGTTGTCCTCGACCGACATGCGCACGGCCCGGGCCCGGGTGCTTCCCTCGTCGATCTCGGCCAGCTCGGTGCGCACGAGGATGCGCGGATCAGCGCGGCCCGCCAGTGCGTCCTGGGCGTTGGCGATCAGGTTATGGATCACCTGGCGCAGCTGCGTCGCATCGCCATCGATGGCGGGCAGGTCGTGCGCAAGCTGGAGGTGCAGCGGGCCGTTGCCGGACTCGGCGCCGTAAAGCGTTCCGACCTCGGCGATCAGGGCGTTCAGGTCCAGCGGCGACAGCCGGGCGGGCGGCACACGCGCGTAGTCCCGGAAGTCGTCGACCATCCGTTTCATGGCCGCCACCTGGTTGACGATGGTGGATGCGCCGCGCTTGAGCACCTCGGCGTCGGGCGCGGGCAGCTTGTCGCCGAGCTTCATCTGCAGCCGCTCCGCCGCCAGCTGTATCGGCGTCAGCGGATTCTTGATCTCGTGGGCGAGGCGCCGCGCGACTTCGCCCCAGGCCACGGCCCGCTGGGCCGAAATGACCTGGGTCACGTCGTCGAACACGACCACGTACCCCAGACCGTCGTCGAGCGGCAGCCGAGAGCCGCGCGCGAGCAGCATCAGCGTCTCGCCCGTCGACTCTCCACCCGACGGGGAAGCACGCTTCACCTCGATCTGCTGCTGCCACGAGTCCCGCGGCGACGCCGCCAGCGCCTGGTCGGCGAACGCGGCCTCGAAGGCGAGCGCCAGCGCGGCATCGACATTGGCGAGCGCCTGCCCCGTCCGCTGCAGAAGTGTGTGCCCGAGGATGCGCGAGGCGCCGTGATTCGCGGTCACGAGACGGAACTCCTTGTTGAGCACCACCACTCCGGCGGACAGGTTGGCGAGCACGCGCTCGAGGTAGGTCTTCGCGTTCTCGAGTTCGCGCTGCTTGTTCTCCACCTGGTCGCGCGCCTCGGTCAGCTGCCGGGTCATCGCGTTGAATGACTGTGTCAGCAGGTTGAGTTCGTCGCTGCCGGGAAATTCGCGCACTGGCCGGTAGTTGCCCTCGGCCACGGCCTTCGTGCCTTCGGCCAGCTGGAGCAGGGGCGCCGTCATCGAGCTGGCGAGCAGCACGCTCGACGCGATTGCCGCGAACACCGCCAGCAGCAGCGTCAGGGTGAGAGTCAAACCGTAGATGGTCTGCAGGCCGCCGCGCGCCAGCGACAACTCCTGGTACTCACGGTACCCGTTCTGCAGCGCCTCGGCGTTCGCGGCGATGGACGCTGGCACGGCCTGCACGAGTTGCAGATAGCGGACCTCGTTCGGCGGCAGCATGGCGCCCAGCCCGCCGGCGCGCGGCGCTCCGAGGTCGCGCATTTCTCCGAGCCCGCCGCTCGCACCGGACTCGAACGGACGCAGTCCGCTGCGCGGCGCCGCCGCGGACGGCGCGGGCAGGGGCACCGGAACGATCACCCGTGCCCGCAGGCCCTGGCGGGCGTCGCTCGCGCCCGCCTCTCCCTCGATCGTCGCGAACACCCGCTGCGCGCGCGCCTGCCGCAACTGCGCCGCGGTGGGCAGCTCCGGCACCAGTTCGGACATCGGGCCGCCGCTGGCGCCGATCAGCTGGCCGTTGCCGGTGACCAGCAAGGCCTCCTGGACGCCACCCTGCTCGCGGAGCCGGTTCATCTCGAGCACCTGCGCCGACTCGGGCACGTCGGAGAGTTCCAGCGCCCAGTCGCGCGCCTTGCGCGTGACGTCGTCCTTGATGTTGTCGAGCACCGCGCGGCCGAGCGTCAGGCCGGAATCGAGGGCGCGGTCGACCCGGACGTCGAACCATGACTCGATCGACCGCGCGAGGAACTGGGTCGACACCACATAGATCAGCACCCCGGGCAGCACGCCCATCAGCGCGAACGCGATCGAGAAGCGCATCATCATTCGCGCGCCGAAGCGTCCCTGCCGCAACCGCCGGACCAGGCGCCGCACCAGCAGCAGCACGAGAATGAAGAGCAAGCCCGGCGATCACGCCGTTGACGGCGAGCAGCAGCGGGTAGTTGCGCTCGAAGAAGGCGGTGTTGCCGCTGGCCGACGCGAGCAGGAACAGCAGCACGCCGGACAGCGAGACCGCGAACAACAGTCCGTAGCGCAGCGCTCTAGGCATGGGCGGAAGTCATCAGGCCCACCGGGGCGGCGGGCGTGGCGGGCCTGCGGGGCGAGGACATCGGGCGCGGGCGCTCAGCGCAGCAGCTCGGCCGACACCTGGATTTCGCGCCAGTCCGACGCGAGGCTCCACTCGCGGCTGGTGATCGCATTGACCTGGAAGGGCTTGGGCAGTTGCGACACGTCGAGCCGCATCCGCACCTGCGCGTCGAAGTCGTCGCGCGGCGAAAGCTGCGCCCGGTCCGCGACCTTCCAGTTGCGGACGCTCTTGACGAGCGCCAGCGCCTCTTCGAGCGGATTCGAAGGGCTGTGACAGCCCGCCCCGCGCCAGCCGGTACTGCCGCGTCAGGGGGCTGTACGAGAGGCGGTAGGTCAGGGTCTCGGACACGACCCGGCGATCGAACCAGTACCAGCGCTTCCGGAACAGCTCGAACTCGATGTTGAAATACAGCGCGATTCCCTTCTGCACCGCTTCTTCGAGGGCCTGTGGCAACTCGAATTCGAAGGTCGCGTTGAGGACGATGGCCCCGGGGCCGTTGTCCTTGGCGAGTTCCAGGGCGGCGGCCATCACGCCGATCCGTTCGTCGGCCTTGACCTGAAGCGGAGCGAGCAGGAACGCCAGCGCCGCCAGCAAGGGCAGGAACGCTCGGAGCGCCAGGGTCGGGGTCATCAGGTCTTCTGGAGCAAGGCGAAGAAGAAGCCGTCGTGCACAGTCGGCAGCGCCGAGACGCCGTCCCACGCGGGCGCCGCCGCCGGCGTCGGCACAAGCTGCACGCGCGGCGAGCCGGCCGGCAGGGGCACCTCGCGCGCCTCGGGATGACGCTCCGTGAAGCGCGCGATCTGCTCCGGCCCTTCATCCGGGAACAGCGAGCAGACGACGTAAAGCAATCTACCACCCACCCCCAGCAGCGGCCACAAAGCGTCCAGCAATCCAGCCTGCAGCGTTGCCAATTGCGCAACATCAGTGGGTCTGCGGAGCCACGGGATATCGGGATGTCGACGCACGATGCCCGAAGCGGTGCAGGGCGCATCGAGCAGGATTCGATCGAACGGCCTAGCGTCCCACCACGTCGGCGGATCGGCCGCGTCGCCGATGCGCACAGCGGCCCTGCCGCCGGTCCGCTCGAGGTTGTCGCGGATCCGCGCGGCGCGCGTGCTGTCGACGTCCAGCGCAACCAGGTCGAGACCGCCCATCTCGGCGAGGTGCGCGGTCTTGCCGCCCGGCGCCGCACACGCGTCCAGCACACGGTGGCCTGCCTCGGCGCCGAGCCACGGGGCGGCCAGTTGCGCCCCCGCGTCCTGCACCGAAACGTCGCCCTCCGCAAAGCCCGGCAGCTCCGCGACCGGACGCGGCGCGTGGACGCGGACGGCGCGCTCGCCGACCTGCGTCACGGCGATGTCGGCCTGCCGGCAGCGATCGAGGTAGTCGTCCATGGGCACGCGCGCCGCGACGCGCAGCACCAGCGGAGGCGGCCTCGCCCTGCGCGGCGAGGATCATTTCCCACTGCCCGGGGAACGCGGCGCGAACGCGCTTCACCCACCAATCGGGCACGTTGAACCGCATCTCCGGGCTGCGCTCGCGCGCCTGCAGCAGTTCCTCGCGGCGGCGGATGAAGTTGCGCAGCAGCGCGTTGACGAAACCGGCGGCGGTGGCAATGGCCGGGAGTCGGCGGGCGGCGCTGACCGACTGGTCGACCACCGTGTACTCGGTATGGCGCTCGCGCATCAACTGGCCGATCGCGACGGCCAGCAGCGCCGCCAGGGGCGGCGACGGCGGCCGGCTCGCGAGCGTGCGGATGACGTGCTCGCTGAACGCAAGGTGGCGCACCGCCGTGTACGTGACGTCGAGCACCGCCGGCCGCAGAGCCGCGCGCGCGCCGACCGCGGCCGCGATGGCGCGATCGAGCGACTGACCTTCGCGGAATCGCTGCCAGGCCGCGGCAGCGATGCAGAGCACGTCGGCCAGAGATGCCGCGGACGTCGACATCACGCCATCGGCGGCGAACCGCAGCGTTCGCCCGGAACGATCGGGAACCCCGCCAGGAACTCGCGTGCTGGCATCCGCTTTCCGCCCGGCCGCTGCAACTCGGTGACGCGCAGCGCTCCCCGCCCACAGGCGATCGTCACCCCGTCCGCGCCCGCGGCGACGATGGTCCCGGGCGTTGCGTCGAGTCCTGGTCCCGCGGCCACCGCACGCCACACCTTGAGCGGAGTCTCGTTCAGCACGGTGGACGCGACGGGAAACGGATCGAACGCCCGGATGCGGCGCGCGAGCACCTCGCTCGACTGCGTCCAGTCCAGCCACGCCTCGTCCTTGCCGATCTTCGATGCGTAAGTCGCGCCGTCGGGTTGCGGCCTCGCGACGAGCGCATCCACCTGGGCGAGCGCCTCGACGATCAGCCGGGCGCCGAGCGCGCCGAGGGTGACGGTCAGCGTGGCGGAGGTGTCGTCGTGCGCGATCGGGACCCCGGCCGACAGCAGCATGGGGCCGGTATCAAGACCCGCGTCCATCTGCATGATGGTGATGCCTGTCGTTTCATCGCCCGCCTCGATCGCGCGCGCGATCGGTGCCGCGCCGCGCCAGCGCGGCAGCAACGAGGCATGGATGTTGATCGCCGTGAGCCGCGGGGACCAGCCGGGCCGCAGTCCCGCGGGGATGTCGAGCACGTCCTGCGGCAGGATCAGCCCGTAGGCCGCGACCACCAGGACATCGGGAGCCGCCGCGCGCAGGCGTTCCTTCGCTGCCGCGGCCTCATCGCCCTTGCGCAGCGAAGCCGGAGTGTCGACCGGAATCGCGTGCGCCTGCGCGAGTTGCTTCACCGCGCTTCCCGTGAGCTTCATGCCGCGGCCCGACGGCCGGTCCGGTTGAGACAGGACGAGCGGAATCGTCCAGCCGCGGCCCGGTGCCGCGGCGATCAGCGCGGCCAGTGCGGCCGCGGCAAAGGGGGGCGTGCCCGCGAACACGATGCGCATCCCGACATTCTAGGGAGGCCGGGCTGGCAGCCGCGGCGGCACTCGCAAATCATCGCTGCCCGGTTACCATGCGGCAACAAGAAGATTTCAGAACGCGCTCAAGGGAGACGCAGGTTGAAGCCGCTGTCCGGGCTCGACGCACTGTTCCTGCACCTGGAAACACCGGCGACACCGATGCATGTCGGCGCGGTGCACCTGCTGCAACTGCCGCAGGGCTACCGCGGCGACTTCGTCGCCGACGTCAGGCGCCATGTCGCGAAGCGCCTGCAGCTTTCGCCCGTTTTCACGCGTCAGCTGGCAACCATGCCGCTCAACTTCGCGAACCCCGTCTGGGTCCGCGCGGACAAGGTCGACCTCGATCGGCATGTCGTCCGCGTCCGACTGCCGCGGCCGGGAACCCAGCGGCAGCTCGAAGCCGCCGTTGCGCGCCTCCACGCGAAGTGCATGCCGCGCGATCGGCCGCTGTGGGCCTTTCACGTGATCGAGGGCCTGCAGTCGGGCGACCTCGGCTTCTACACGAAGATCCATCACGCCACCCTCGACGGCGCCTCCGGCGTCGCCCTGGCGCAGGCGCTTCTCGACGTCACGCCGAAGCCCCGCAGGGTGCAGGCCGCGCCGCCGCGACCGGGCGAACATCCCAGCCTCGGGGACCTGGTCGGCACGGCGGTCCGGGCGACGGGCAAGCAGGGCGTGCAGATCGTCAAGCAACTGCCGCAGCTGGCCAGGGCGCTGGCGAAACTCGTCGCTGGCGGGGGCGCGGGATTCGGCCGCAACCTCGCCTTCGGTCCGCGCACGCGCTTCAACGCCCAGATCGACGCCCCGCGCAGCTTCGCCACGGCCTCGCTGCCGCTGGATCGCGTCAGGGACGTCGCCGCGGCGCACGGAGCGACGGTCAACGAGGTGGTTCTCACCGTGATCGGCGGCGCGCTGCGCAGTTACCTCGACGTTCACGGCGGCGTGCCACGCAAGTCGCTGATCGCCGCGGTTCCCGTGTCGTTGCGCGAGGCCGGCAACGAGGAAGCGACCACGCTCGCGACGATGACCCTCGCGTCCCTGGCGACCGATGTCGCCGACCCCGCTGCGCGGCTGGTGGAAGTGCGGGCCGCATCGACCGCCGCGAAGGCGGTGATGAAGCAGCTGAAGGGCGCGGTCCCGACCGACTTCCCCTCGCTTGGTCTGCCGTGGCTGCTGTCGGCAGCGGCGGCGGTGTATGGCCGCTTCGGCGTCGCGAGCCGCCTGCCGCCCATCGCGAACCTGGTCGTGTCGAACGTCCCCGGCCCGCCGATGCCCTTCTATCTCGCGGGCGCTCGCCTGAAGACCTACTGGCCGGTCTCCATCGTCGAACACGGGGTGGGCCTCAACATCACGCTGCAGAGCTACGCCGGCTCACTCGACTTCGGACTCATCGCCGCACGCTCGGCCCTGCCCGACGTGCATCGCGTGGCTCGGGGCTTGCTTGACGCCTTCGCCGAACTCGAGGCAGCGCGCCCGCCGACGGCCTGACCCTTCGCTCACGAGCCCATGCCCCCGACTTCCTCCCCTCCTGCCGCTGCAACGATGCACAACCCTTATCACTGGTACGAATTCGGTCCCAACATGCGGGCGCCCGGCCTGCTGCGCATCGCGCTGGAATGGCGCGCGCCATGGGAGTACGGCGCGGCGCTGCTCGCCCAGCCCTTCCTGGCGCAGGCGCCGCACGGCGACGGCCATCCGGTGCTGATCTTCCCGGGACTGATGGCCTCCGATACGTCGACGAAGCCGCTGCGGAAGTTCCTCGAATCCAAGGGCTATGCCGTCGCGGGCTGGGGTCTCGGCTCCAACCTCGGACCGCGGGACGGCGTGCTCGACCACTGTCGCAAGCTGCTGAAAGACCTGCGACGACAGCACAAGCGCAAGGTCAGCCTGGTCGGCTGGAGTCTCGGCGGCATCTACGCCCGCGAACTCGCCAAGGAATTTCCCAGGGACGTGCGGCTGGTGATCACGATGGGAACGCCGTTCACCGGCCACCCGAAGGCGACCAACGCGTGGCGGCTCTACGAAATCGTCACCGGCCATCGCATCGGCGAGCCGGAAATCCACGAACCGCTGCGCGCGCCGCCACCGGTGCCGACCACCTCGATCTACAGCCGCAGCGACGGCATCGTCGCCTGGCAGTGCAGCGTCGAAAAGGCCGGACCCTTGCACGAGAACATCGAGGTCGAAGCCAGCCACTTCGGTCTCGGGCTGAACCCGCTCGCGTGGTGGGCCGTCGCCGACCGGCTCGCGCAGGCGGAAGGGCGCTGGCAGCCATTCGAGCGGGGTTCCGGCTGGCGCGAGTGGCTGTACCGCGACCCGAAGCGCAAGGGCTGGTTCTGACCGTGGAGGTCGCCGCCAACGGCCTGACGTTCGACGTCGAGCAGTTCGGGGATCCGGCCGCACCGCCGGTGCTGTTGATCATGGGCCTCGCCATGCCGGCGGCGGCGTGGCCGGACGAGTTCATCGAGCGCCTGCGGCTGCACGGGCTGCGGGTGATCCGCTTCGACAACCGCGACGCCGGCGGTTCGGCCCGCGTGCGCGCCGTGCGTCGACAGAACGTCCAAGTGGCCATGGCCCGGGCCCTGATGCGCCTGCCCGTCCACGCCGCCTACACGCTCGACGACATGGCGGACGATGCGGCTGGCGTGCTCGATGCGCTCGGCATCCCCCGCGCACACGTGGTCGGTGCGTCGATGGGCGGCATGATCGCCCAGGTGCTCGCGGCGCGCCGTCCCGAGCGCGTGGCCACGCTGACCTCGATCATGTCGTCCTCCGGCAACCCGAGTCCGCGGGTGGCGCTCGGCAGCGGCCGCGCGCTGCGCGCATTGCTGAGGCGGCCCGGCCGGCTCGACAACGTCGAGTCGATCACCGCGCACCTGATGCACGTGTTCGGCGTCATCGGCAGCCCGGGCTTCCGCGCCGAGCCGCACGCGATGCGCGCCCAGATGGCGAAAGTCGCCCGGCGCGGCTACGACCCGGCCGGCGCCGAGCGCCAGCTGCTGGCGATCCTCGCCTCCGGCGACCGCCGGCCTCTGCTCGAGCGCATCACGGCGCCGACGCTGGTGATCCACGGGGCCGACGATCCCCTGGTGCCGGTGGCGGCGGGCATCGACACCGCGACCCACATCCGCGGCGCGCAGCTGAAGATCATTCCGGGCATGGGGCACGACTTCGCGCCATCGCTGCAGGCGATGATCGCCGACTCCATCGCCGCTCACACCCGGCGCGCGCCGATCCTGAACGAGATCGACGTCGCGCGGCCAGGCACGACGCGGCTGTCCGACGCGGCGGCCGCCTCGGTCTGAACCGAGACCAGCGGAGGCGCGAGGCAGAGCGCGTCGCGGGCGCACAACGCCAGGCGTGCCCGCGATGACGGGACTTCATCGGGCAGCGCGTCGGCAGAGCCGGCAGTGCGACGTCAGGCCGCCTTGACCTTGCGCTTGCGCATCTTGGTCTTGATGCGGTCCTGCTTCAGCGGCGACAGGTACTCGACGAACACCTTGCCGAGCAGGTGATCCATTTCGTGCTGCACGCAGACCGCGAGCAGACCTTCGCAATCCAGCTCGAATGGCTCGCCGTGCTCGTCCTGCGCCCGCACCCTGACGCGTGCCGGGCGCGTCACCGCGTCGTACACCCCCGGGACGCTCAGGCAGCCCTCTTCGCACTCGACCTGCTCGTCGGAGGCCCAAATGATCTCCGGGTTGATGAAGACCTTCAGTTGATCCTTGGTCTCCGAAACGTCGATGACCACGAGGCGCTCATGGACGTCGACCTGGGTGGCGGCCAGCCCGACGCCGGGAGCGTCGTACATGGTCTCCGCCATGTCGGCGACGAGTCGTCGCAGCCGCTCGTCGAACCGGGTCACCGGCCTGGCGACGGTCTTCAACCGGGGATCGGGGTACTCGATGATGGATAGCAAGGCCACTTCAGGTCTCCTCGGCCTCAATGATGCCGCGCGGCGCAGCAATTCGGTTTAATCCCCCGTACTCACGGTGCTTTTTGGCCCCCGGCCGGCGGCGGTTTGGGGCCACACTGCGTTTCGTACCGGCGGGCCTGACGGCCCCCGCACAGCCGTTTGGCATCGCCCTTTGTCGGGATGTATCCGTTGCGATATCAAGACGATAGGGTCAGAATCTGATGCCCTGTGTTAGATATCAGCGTGCCCCTCGAACTTCAAGGGGCAGGCCGCGAAACACGGGGCGGCCGGGCGGGAGCCGACATGAACGGAGCATGGATGAACAAGACTAAGACGGGCGTTCTGGCGTTCACCGTGTTGAGCCTCGCGGCCGGCACCGGTTCTGCACTCGCTCAGTCGGCCACGAGCCGCTACCCGATCACCCCGCAACAGCAGAGCACCGCCGAACAGGTCGCCCAGGCGGGCGTGCCGCTCGCGGAACTCGCGCCCAACGCGCCGGAGCGCTACACCGTGAAGCGCGGCGACACGCTCTGGGATCTGTCGAGCATGTACCTCACCAGCCCGTGGCGCTGGCCCGAGCTGTGGGGCATGAACAGGGAACAGGTCAAGAATCCTCACCTGATCTATCCGGGGCAGGAGCTTCTGCTCATCAAGGAAGCCGGTCGGGCCCGCTTGCAGGTCGCGGGAGCCGGTGGAGCGCCGGACGGCGATCCGGCGGCCGGCAAGCTGCAACCGCGCGTCCGCGACCTGGACGCGCAGCGGCTGGCCATCCCGAGCATTCCGAACAGCCTGATCGAGCCCTTCCTGTCGCAGCCGCTCGTGCTCGAGCGCGGCGCCATGGACGGCGCGCCGCGGATCATCGCGACGCAGGAGGGCCGCGTGTTCGTGGGCCGCGGCGATGAAGCCTACGCGCGCGGCATCGCCGGCGACCCCGCCGTGAGCTACAACGTCTTCCGCCCGCTGCGTCCGCTGTACGACCCGGACGACACGGTGCGCAAGAACCCGATCGCCTACGAGGCCTTCTATCTCGGCATCGCCAACATGGTTCGCCCGGGCGAGGTCGCCAAGGTTCGCATCGACACCAGCAAGCAGGAGATCGGCATCGGCGACCGCATGCTGCCGGTCGAAAGGCAGACCCTCGAAAGCTACGTACCCAAGCGTCCCGGCTCGACCGTCGACGCCCGCGTGATCTCGATCTACGACGGCGTGCGCTACGGCGGCGGCGGACAGATCATCACGCTGAGCCGCGGCACCAATGACGGCCTGACGGTCGGCGACGTGCTGCAACTGTGGCGGGTCGGCGACACGCGCCTCGACCGCACGGCGCCCGGGCGCGAGTTCGTCAAGCTCCCCGACGAACAGATCGGACTCGCCTTCGTCTTCCGCGTCTTCCCGACGATCTCGTACGCGCTGATCCAGCGCGGCACCCAGCCGGTTGAAGTCGGCGACCGCGCATCGAACCCGGGCGACAACCTGACCGTCAATGTGAACGTGCCCCGCGAGACCGAGGCCGACCGCATCCTGCGCCAGCCGTTGCGGCCGATGAACGTCCAGTAAGGCCGGGGCGGACATGCAGGCGGCCGAGCGCGCCGCATGGATCCGCCTCATCCTGACGCCCGGCCTCGGGCCGCGCACCGCACGCAAACTCCTGTCCGTCTTCGGCCTGCCCGACGCGATCTTCGCGGCCGGGCTGCCGGCGTTGTTGCGTGTCCTTCCCGAGCCACTCGCACGGGAACTCGCCCAGCCACCCGGCCCTGAAGCGCTGTCGGCGGCCGACGCCACCGAGCACTGGCTCGCGGCGTCCACCGCGAACGCCCTGTTGACGCTGGCAGACCGCGACTACCCGCAGGCCCTGCTCACCACGGCCGATCCGCCGGTCGTTCTGTTCGCGATCGGCCGGCTCGAATTGCTGAACCGGCCCGCCATCGCCATCGTCGGCAGCCGCAATGCCACGCAACAGGGAGTCGCGAACGCGGAAGGGTTCGCCTCGGCCCTGGCCCGTTCCGGCGTCACGGTGGTCAGCGGCCTCGCGCTCGGGATCGACGCGGCAGCCCACCGCGGCGCGCTCGCCGCAGAAGGCGACGCCTCCACGATCGCGGTGGTCGGCACCGGGGTCGATGTCGTCTACCCCTCGAGCCACCGTGCGCTGACGCAGGACATCAGGGACCGCGGAGTGGTGCTCTCCGAGTTCCCGCTGCGGACGCCGGCGATCGCCCACAACTTCCCGCGCCGCAACCGCATCATCGCGGGCATCGCCAGGGGCGTGCTCGTCGTCGAGGCGGCACTGCGTTCGGGCTCGCTCATCACCGCGCGGCTCGCGGCGGAAGCGGGGCGGGAAGTGTTCGCGATCCCCGGGTCGATCCACTCGCCGCTCGCGAAGGGCTGCCACCGGCTGATCCGCGAGGGTGCGAAGCTCGCGGAATCCGCGCAGGACGTGCTCGAAGACCTCGGCGTGCAGGCGCCGGCGGCGCGGCCCCGCCGCGCCGCGTCCGGCACCGACATCAGCGCGGCGGACGATCCCCTGCTCGCGCTGATCGGCCACGATCCCGTCGATCTCGACACCATCGCGAAGCGCAGCGGGCGTGCCGCGAGCGAGTTGTCGGCTTCCCTGCTCGAGCTGGAGCTGGCCCAACATATTGAGCGTCTGCCGGGTAACAGATACCAAAGGTTGGGGTAGTCGGACACCGGGGCTTTACACGCCCGTAGCCCTCGCCTACATTTCGCGGAACGTGTTCGACGTCCTCGTCTACCTCTACGAAAACTACGGCGCGCTGCATGCGTGCCCGGACGCCGACTCGCTGACGAAACGCCTCACCGCCGCCGGCTTCGACGACGAGGAAATCTCCGAAGCGCTCGCCTGGCTGTCCGGCCTCGAGCAGATCACCCAGGAATCGATCGCCGTCGGCCCCGAGAGCGACAACGCGTTCCGCATCTACGCCAAGGTCGAGGTCGACCGCCTCGGCACCGAAGCGATCAACTTCCTCAGCTTCCTCGAGCACGCCGGTCAACTGACGCCGACGCAGCGCGAGATCGTCATCGAGCGCGCGCTGGCCACCGACGAAGCGCCGATCGACCTTGAAATGCTGAAGGTCATCGTGCTGATGGTGCTGTGGAGCCAGCAGGCCGACATCGACGTCCTCCTCCTCGAGGAACTCCTCGACGACGGGGGGGAGCACTCGATCCACTGACGTCGAGGGTGTACGCGATCGGCTATGCCGATCGCACGTGCACCCTCGACGGCACGAGCGCTTCGCGCTCGCTTGGGTCAGTCGGCCGAGCTTCGGGCGGCCGGGCGCTCGACCGACCGGCAAAGGCAACGACACCTACCCTGCCCTCCCGCCGCGCGGGAGGGATTACGGCACCCCACCCTCACCCTCCCCGCCTGGCGGGGAGGGCACGTGACTTCGTTGGAATCGCCGAGGCCGTTCGGGGAGGGGTGTCGTGCCGTTGGATGACAAGCAGGCGCCCGGCCGCCCGAAGCCTGCTCGTCTAACTAATCGGAGCGAGTGCACGTGCGAATCCCGACCCCGTCGGGATTCGCGTACACGAGCGACGCTGCATCGCTGTTATCCTGAAAAAGAGACCAACGAGAAGCCGCCGTGATCCGGCGGTTTCTTTTTCTGCACGGATTCAATGTCAAAAGCGCTGATCATCGCCGAGAAGCCCTCCGTCGCCGCGGACATCGCGCGGGCGCTGGGCGGGTTCACCAAGCAGCAGGACTATTTCGAGAGCGACGAGTACGTGCTCTCGTCCGCAGTGGGCCATCTGCTGGAACTGCGGGCGCCGGAGCAGTACGACGTCAAGCGTGGCAAATGGACGTTCACCCACCTGCCCGTGATCCCGCCGCACTTCGACCTTGCGCCGATCGCGCGCAGCGAGTCGCGCCTGAAGACGCTGCTTAAGCTCCTCAAGCGCAAGGACGTGACCGCGCTGGTCAATGCCTGCGACGCCGGACGCGAAGGCGAACTGATCTTCCGCTACATCGTGCAGGCCGCGAAGGCGAAGCACCCGGTGCGCCGGTTGTGGCTGCAATCCATGACGCCCGCGGCGATCCGCGAGGCGTTCGAGCAGTTGCGCCCGGACGAGGCGATGCTGCCGCTGGCGGACGCCGCGCGCAGCCGTTCGGAGGCCGACTGGCTGGTCGGCATCAACGGCACCCGCGCCATGACCGCCTTCAACAGCAAGGAAGGCGGGTTCTACCTGACCACGGTCGGCCGCGTGCAGACGCCGACGCTCGCCATCGTCGCCGAGCGCGAGGACAAGATCCGCAAGTTCGTTTCGCGCGATTACTGGGAAGTGCGCGCGAGCTTTGAAGCCAAGGGCGGCGTGTACGAAGGCCGCTGGATCGAGCCGAACTTCAGGAAAGGGGACGACCCGGACGCGCGCGCCGAGCGCATCTGGGACGAGGCGCGCGCCGAGGCGATCGCCGCCGCGTGCCTCGGCAAACCCGGCACCGCGACCGAGGAGGCGAAGCCGAGCACCCAGATGTCGCCGCTGCTCTTCGACCTGACCTCCTTGCAGCGCGAAGCGAACTCCAAGTTCGGGTTCTCCGCGAAGACCACGCTGTCGATCGCCCAGGCCCTGTACGAGCGGCACAAGGTGCTCACCTACCCGCGGACCGACGCCCGCGCGCTGCCCGAGGACTACGTCGCGGTCGCGAAGAAGACGATGGACGTGCTCGCCGACGGGACGCCGTACCGCGAGTTCGCGAAGAAGATCACGAAGTCGGGCTGGGTGAAGCCGAACAAGCGGATCTTCGACAACAGCAAGGTCTCGGACCACTTCGCGATCATCCCGACGCTGCAGACCCCGCATCACCTGTCCGAGGTCGAGGCCAAGCTGTACGACCTCGTGGTCAAGCGCTTCCTGGCGGTGTTCTTCCCGCCCGCGGAGTACCTCGTGACGACGCGCCTGACCGAGGTCGAAGGCCACACCTTCAAGACCGAGGGCAAGGTCCTCGTCGAGCCCGGCTGGCTGGCGATCTACGGCCGCGAGGCGCTCGAGGAGCAGGGTTCGCTGCCGAAGATCGAGCAGGGCGAGCGCGTGCGCACGACGGACGCCAAGGCGGTCGGCGCCGCCACGAAGCCGCCGGCGCGGTACACGGAAGCGACGCTGCTCACCGCGATGGAAGGCGCCGGCAAGCTGATCGACGACGACGACCTGCGGCTGGCGATGGCCGGCAAGGGTCTCGGCACGCCGGCCACGCGCTCGGCGATCATCGAGGGCCTGATCGACCAGCGCTACATGGTGCGCGACGGCAAGGACCTGCGGCCGACGCGCAAGGCCTTCGACCTGATGACCCTCCTCAAGGGTCTCGACGTCCAGGAACTGACGGCTCCGGAACTCACGGGCGAGTGGGAATACAAGCTCTCGCAGATGGAGCGCGGCAAGCTCAAGCGCGATCTCTTCATGCGCGAGATCTCGAGCATGACGAGCAAGATCGTCGACCGGGCCAAGAGCTATCAGTCGGACACCGTGCCGATCGAGGACCCGGCGACGCTGAAGACGCCCTGCCCGAAGTGCGGCGGCGTCGTGAGCGAGAACTACCGGCGCTTTGCCTGCGGCTCGTGCGACTTCTCCATCGGCAAGCACCCGGGCAGCCGCACGCTGGAAGTCGAGGAAGTCGAGCAGTTGCTGCGCGACCGTACCGTCGGCCCGCTGCAGGGCTTCATCAGCAAGATGGGACGGCCGTTCGCGGCGGTGCTGAAGATCACTCCGGAATTCAAGCTCGAGTTCGATTTCGGCCAGTCGAACGGCGACGACGGCAGCGACGAACCGGTCGACTTCTCGGATCAGACGCCGGTCGGCGCCTGCCCGAAGTGCAATGCCCGCGTGTTCGAGCAGCCGATGTCCTACGTATGCGAGAAGAGCCTGGGCGCCGGAAAGACCTGCGACTTCCGGTCCGGCAAGGTCATCCTGCAGCAGCCGATCGAGCGCGCGCAGATGGAAAAGCTGCTGTCGACCGGCCGCACCGAGGTCCTGCGCGCCTTCGTGTCGAACCGGACCCGCCGCAAGTTCTCGGCCTTTCTGGTGAAGAAGCCCGACGGCACGATCGGCTTCGAGTTCGAACCGCGCCCGGCAAAGGCCGGCGGGGCAGCCAAGACGGCGCGCAAGGCCGCGAAGGCGACTGAACCGGACGCCGACTACGCGGCCAGCGCCGGCCAAGGCGGCCAAACGCAGCGCCGGCAAGACCGCCGCCGTCCGACCGGGACGCGAAACCGGCGAAAGCCGCCGCCAAGCGGCCCGCCAAGAGCACGCGCACGGCCGCGAAGTCGACCGCGCGCAAGACGACCGCCCGGAAGACAGCCGCCGGAAGCGACCGCAAAGGCCGCGGCCAAGGCCGGCGGCGCCGGTCGCAAGTCGTCCGCCCGGAGCTGACCCGCGGCCGCGGCTTGCTGCGTCGGGTCATGCAGCGCGCGCTGATCGTCATCGGGCTGGTCCTGCTGCTGGCCGGGCTCGCCTGGCCGTGGCTGTCGAAGCTTCCCTTTGGCCGGTTGCCCGGCGACTTCAGCGTGGAGCGGGAGAACTTCTCCTTCTACTTCCCGCTCGCGACCTCGATCGTCGTGTCGATCGTGATCAGCGTGCTGATCTGGCTGTTCCGCAAGTAGTCCCGGTAGTTCGCCGCATGCGCGCGTTCGCAGCGGGCACGAGCCCCATGCGACAATCGCGCGCTTCGCGCCGCCCTCCCCGGCCTGCCCATCCATGCCGCTCTTCGCTTCGACGATCCTGCTGTCGGCGTTCCTGCTGTTCCTGGTCCAGCCGATCATCGCCAAGCAGATCCTCCCGTGGTTCGGCGGCACCTCGGCCGTGTGGACCGTGTGCCTGGTCTTCTTCCAGGTGGTGCTGCTGCTGGGCTACACCTACTCGCACCTGATCACCCGCCACCTGACGCCGCGCCAGCAGTCCCGGCTGCACATCGCGCTGCTGCTGGTCAGCCTGCTGTTCCTGCCGATCATTCCCAGCGTCGCCTTCAAGCCGGCGGCGGACACCGACGCGGCGCTGCGCATCCTGATGCTGCTCACCGCGACGATCGGTCTGCCGTATTTCCTCCTGTCGACGACCGGGCCGCTGCTGCAGAAGTGGGTGGCGCCGCATTTCCCGGAGAAGACCGTCTATCGGCTGTTCGCCCTGTCCAACTTCGGTTCACTGATCGGCCTGCTCGCGTTCCCGTTCGCCATCGAACCCTTCGCGACCTCGCGCACGCAGTCGCTGGTGTGGAGCGGCGCCTACGCGCTGTTCGTGCTGACCTGCGCCTTTTCCGCGTGGAAGTCGGGCCGCGCGGCGGGCGCGCCGCATATCGTCAGCGCCGGCTCGTCGATCTCCGACGAACCCAGCGGGCCCGCGCCCACCGGACGCGACTACGCGATGTGGCTGGCCTTCTCGGCGCTCGGCTCGGTGATGCTGCTCGCCTCCACCAGTCACATCACGCAGAACATCGCGTCGGTTCCCTTCCTCTGGGTGCTGCCGCTATCGCTCTACCTCTTCACCTTCGTGCTCGCCTTCGAGGGGCGCGGCGGCCGCGGCTGGTATTCGCGGTGGATGCTGTTCGTGATGCTGCTGTTCGTCGTCGGCATGGCGGCCGGACTCTCGGCGGGCAAGGGCGTGCTCGACGTGAGCCTCGCCGTGCCGCTGTACGCGCTCGGCATGTTCATGGCCGTGTTCTTCTGCAACGGCGAACTGGCGATGCGCAAGCCGGCGCCGCGCTACCTGACGCAGTTCTACCTGACGATTTCGCTCGGCGGAGCGCTGGGCGGCCTCTTCGTTGGACTGCTGGCGCCGCGCCTCTTCCCGACCACCTATGAACTGCCGCTCGCGCTGATGGCACTGGCCGCGCTGGCGCTGGTCGTCGTCTGGAACAACAAGTTCCTGATCGGCCCCGCGCTCGTCGCCAGCCTGGCGACCGCCTGGTACGGCGCCGACTACTTCACGTTCCTGCGCGACGACGTCATCTACATGCACCGCAACTTCTACGGCACGTTGCGGGTCCGCGAGCAGGGCACGGGCGACCTGCAGGTGCGGCGCCTGTTGCACGGCGTGATCCTGCACGGCGAACAGTCGACGATCGCCGCCGATCGGCTCGAGCCTGGCACCTACTACGCGCGCACCTCGGGCGTCGGGCGCGCGATCGAAGCCAGGCAATCCGCCGGACCCGTGCGGCTCGGCGTGGTCGGCCTCGGCGTCGGCACGCTGTCCGCGTACGGGCGCGCCGGCGATACGGTGCGCTTCTACGAACTCGATCCGGACGTGCTCGCGCTCGCGAAGAGCCACTTCTCCTATCTGGGCTCATCGCCGTCGCAACTGGAGTTCGTCATCGGCGATGCGCGGTTGTCGATGGAGCGCGAGCTTGCCCGCGGCGCGCGTCAGGGTTACGACGTGCTCGCGATCGACGCCTTTTCGAGCGACTCGATCCCGGTGCACCTGATCACGCGCGAAGCGATCGATCTCTTCATGGAGCACCTGGCGCCGGACGGAATCCTCGCCATCCACATCTCGAACCGGTTCCTCGACCTCAAACCGGTCCTCGCGAACATCGCCCAGGCCTCGGGCCTTGCCGTGCGGCTCGTGACCGACAGCCCGACCGGCAGCGGTTCGGCCTCGCTGACCGACTGGGTGCTCATCGCGCGCACCGAGGCTCCGTTCGGGCACGCCCTGCTGGAGGTCGCCGAGCCGATCGAACCGAATCCCGCGTTTTCGCTGTGGACCGACCAGTTCAACAACCTGCTCGACGTGCTGAAGTCGAGCCCGATGGCCGAGGTCCGGCGACTGGTCGGCGTCGAATGAACGGGCACGTCCACTGCCAGCGGCGCGCTTCGAGTCCCGGGCCGCGCCCCTGATCCTTCACTACAACCAACCAAGACCTCCACCATGCCGTCCACGCGCAAACCGCGCATCATCGTCAGAAACTCGAAAATCCACGGGCGCGGCGTCGTCGCCGCGCGCAAGCTGAAGGCCGGTGAACGCATCATCGAATACCGGGGCGAGCGGATCACCTGGAAGGAAGCCGACCGCCGGCCGCCCTCGGATCCCGACGATCCGCATCACACCTTCTTCTTCTCGCTGTCCAACGGCAAGACCGTGATCGACGCGGCCTCCGGCGGCAACGCGGCGCGCTGGATCAACCACTCCTGCGATCCCAACTGCGAAACCGAGGAAACCGACGACGGGCGCGTCTACATCCAGGCCGTGCGTGACATCAAGCGCGGCGAGGAGCTCAACTACGACTACGGCCTGATCATCGACGAGCGCATCACGCCGACCCTGAAGAAGAACTACGCCTGCCGGTGCGGCGCGGTCGACTGCCGTGGCACCATGCTCAACCTCAAGCGAAAACGAAACCGATAAGGGGACGCCGTGGACAACCTCATGTACACCCTGTCGGCACCGGTCTTCGTGCGCATGCTGCGCAACCTCGACGCGGTGCTGGACAAGGGCGCGGCGCACGCCGCGGCCCGCAAGATCGACCCGGCGGTCCTGGTGAACGCCCGGCTCTTTCCCGACATGTTCCCGCTGTCGGCCCAGGTCCGCATCGCCGGCGACTTTGCCAAGGGCGCCGTGGCGCGGCTGACCGGCAACGAGCCGCCGAAGTACGAAGACAACGAAGCGACCTTCGACGACCTCAAGGCGCGCATCGCGAAGACCATCGCCTACGTCGAGAGCTTCGGGCCCGAGCAGTTCGCGGATGCGGCAACGCGCACGGTCACGATGAAGATGCGCGGCGAGGACAAGAGCTTCGACGGCACGACCTACCTCGCGAACATCGTGCTGCCGAACTTCTACTTCCACCTCACGACCGCGTACGACATCCTGCGCCACAACGGGGTGGAACTCGGCAAGCGGGACTTCGTCGGTCCCGTCTGAGGCGCGAAACTCCGACGGGATCCCCCGGTCAAATCGCCGATGCTGCGACTCCTGACCCGTCCCCTTGCCCTGCTCGCCGTGGCTCTCGGCCTCGGCGGCGCCTTCGCCGGCTGCGCGTCGCTCGACGAATGGCAGCGCCAGGCGATCTTCAATCCGGCCCGCGACAATCCGCGCTGGTTCTCCGAGCCGATCACCGGCACCGAGGAATACGACCTGACGCTGCCCAACGGGCACCGGGTCCACGTCTGGCACATCGCGCAGCCTAAGGGCGCCGCCGACGCGCCGACCGTGCTGTACCTGCACGGCGCCCGCTGGAACATGAACGGCAGCGTGTTCCGCATCGCTCGCTGGCACGAGCTCGGCTTCAACGTGCTGGCCGTGGACTACCGCGGCTTCGGCAAGAGCACCGACCTGCTGCCGTCGGAGGAAACCGCGGCCGACGACGCGCGGCTCGCGTTCGAGGAGCTGAAGCGGCGCCAGCCCGACGCCTCCCGGCGCTACCTCTACGGCCACAGCCTCGGCGGCGCGCTCGCCATCGACCTCGCCGCGCGCGAGCTGCAGGCGGACCCGAACGCCGTCGCCGGCGTCATCATCGAGTCCACGTTCACATCGATCCCGGACGTGGTGCGCGGGATGAAGTGGGGCTGGGTCCCCGGCATCGGGCTGGCCGTCACGCAGCCGTTCGACTCGGTCGCGAAGATCGGCGACGTCCGTGCGCCGCTGCTCGTGCTGCACGGCACCTCGGACAGCGTGGTGCCCCACACGATGGCCGACACGCTGTACGCGGCGGCCGGGAGCCGCGAGAAGACGCTGGTGAAGATCGAGGGCGGCACGCACTCGGGTTCGAGCCGGACCGGCGGCAGCGTCTATCGCGAAGCCGTCCTCGATTTCGTGCGCCGGACCGGCTCGACCACCACGGCCGACGCGCAGTAGGCGGCCCCGCTCAGGCGCCTGGTGCCGCGCGCCTGCGCGGCCGTTCCTTCAGTCCGGTCACCTGGCCGATGCGCCAGGGCCGCATCCCCATCGCCAGGCCGATCGACTTCCGCTGGTCAGGCGGCAGGGTGCTGTCCAGTTCCGCGAGTTCGTTGAACTCGGCCGCGAGACGGTCGAGCTTGCGCTGGATGACGGCGAACGACGCGGCCGAGATGTCGCGGAACTCGAACAGGAAGTGCCCGCCGTGGCGATCGAACTCCACCGACAGGAAGTCGGCCATGGTGCGCTGGCCGTGGCGGGCGCGGATCGCGCCACCCGGCTTCAGGCGCAGATGGCGACTCACCTTCAGCTTCACGCGGTTGCCCGGCATGAGGTCGATCAGCTGCAGGCGATCGAGCCGGGTCAGCCAGCGCGTGAGCTCGGCCTCGGAGATCTCGTAGCGCGCGAGGATCTGCGCTGGCTGCCATTCGTTGAACAGCAGGTAGAACGCGCCCATGAGGTGCGGCTCGGACGCCAGCGCCTGCTCCTGCGCTTCGCTCATCTCCTGCGGCGCATCGCCGGCCCCGCGCGCCAGCCGCGCCAGTTCGAAGAAGTCCATGTCGAGCGCCTGCAGCACCTGCTGCAGGCGGCTGAGCGTGAAGGTCTGCTGCGAGAAGAGCCGCTTCACGCTGGCCTCCGACAGGCCGATGCGCCGCGCCAGGTCGGCGTAAGTGACACGCCGGCTCTTCAGCACACGCTTCAAGGCATCCAGCAGCTGGCCCGTTTCCATCGGTTGATCCTCGTGACGGTTCGTATCGCTGGGCGATACTCTATCGAACCGCGGCCAGTCCTCGCCGCGGGCCGCCGCCGCGGCTAGCGCCCGGAGGCCGCGCGCCCGCCGATGAGGTAGCGGATCGGCGTCGGCGGCTTGCGGATCGCCTTGCGCCCGTGCACGAAGGCGCTCACCGGCCCGTCGGTGATGAACTCCGCCGACGACCGCGCTTCGAGCAGACGCTCGGCCGGCTGGGACCGGGCGATCGCGTAGCCCTGCGCGTAGTCGGCGCCGAGTTCGGCGAGCAGTTCCAGCGTCTCCAGGTCCTCGACCCACTCGGCGATGCTCTTCATGCCGAGGTTGTGGGTGAGCTCGATGATCGCCTGCAGGATCGCCACGTTGGCCGGATGCGAGCTGACGCCCTTGACGAAAGCGCCGTCGATCTTCAGCGCGTCGGCGGGCAGGTCGCGCAGGTAGCTGAAGGACGAGTAGCCGGCGCCGAAATCGTCGAGCGCGATCTTCGCGCCGAGCGACTTCGCGCGGTCGATGAAGCGGCCCGTGTTCTGCAGATCGTGCAGCGCGACGCTCTCCGTCACCTCGAGGCACAGCAGCGACGACGCCTTCGGGTGCGAGGACAGCATCGCAAACGCGTCCTCGACGAAGCGCTCGTCGTTCAGCGAACTGCCGCTCAGGTTGACGCAGATGAAGTGCGTCGCCGAGAAGCGCTCGAAGTGCTCGTCGATCCACCTCAGCGTGCGCTCGAGCACCCAGCGGTCGATGACCGCCATCCGCCCGTTGTTGTCGGCTGCCTTGATGATCTTGCCCGGCGGGATGATCCGGTTCTCCTTGTCGCGCATGCGCAGGAGCACCTCGAAGTTCAGCGATTCGAGCGGCCGGTCGAGCGACATGATCGGCTGCATCTCCAGGAACAGGCCGTCGTCGTCCAGCCCCTGCCCGATCCGCTCGATGAGACGCAGTTCGTCGATGCGGTCCCGGAACGGCTCGGTGTCGCGCTCGTACGCCACGACGCGCCCACGGCCCGCCTTCGCTTCGCGGCAGGCGCGGTCGGCCGTCGCCACGGCGTCGCGGAACGAGATCTCGCGGTCCAGCTCGATCAGTCCGATCGATCCCTTGACCTGGAAAGCCTTGTCGCCGATGGTGAATGGCGACTCCTCGACGGCCTCGACCAGTGCCGCGCAGATGGCCTTCGCGCGCAGAATCGCCGCGTCGTGAAAGAGGATGACGAACTCGTCGCCGCCGACCCGCGCGAAGGATTCGCCGTCCGCGAGGTGCGACCGCACGCGCGAGCACAGCTGGCGCAGCACTTCGTCTCCGGCCGGGTGGCCGTAGAGATCGTTGATGAGCTTGAAGCGGTCGAGATCGAGATAGGCGAGTGCCGCGGGGCGCCCGTTGCGGCGCCGTCGCAGCTTGGTGAACGCCATTTCGATGCCGCGCCGATTCAGGATGCCGGTCAGCGGGTCGTGATCGGCGAGGAAGCGCAGCCGGTCGTTCGCGGTCTTGCGCTCGGTGACGTCCTGCAGCGAGCCTTCGATCACATCCCCCGCCCGCGTGGCGTGCACGACATACCAGCGCGCCTCGCCGTTCGGCGCGCCGCGATGCACCTCGAGCTCGCGGGGCGAGTCGGCGGCCACGCTGAGCACGGACTTCCAGTCGTGATCCGGAAAGACGTCCGACCAGAACGGCCGCCAGGCGTCTTCCGACAGGCCGGCCAGGGCGCGGAACGCCGGGTTGGTCTGCACCAGCGCGCCGCCCTCGTCGGCGGTGAACAGGCCGATCGGGATCGCCTGGTACGTCGACTCGAGCTTGCTCGATGCGCGCAGCGACTCCGCCTCGGCGGCCACCCTCTTTTCCCGCTCCACCCGGAACTGCGCGGCGATGGCCAGCGCCGCCAGCAGGCTGGATGCCAGCGCCGCCGTCACGCTGTTCACGGTGCCGATGAGGACCTTGACTCCGGAGGCCGCCGCAAGCACTTCGTACAGGCCGGAGACGAGCGTGACAGCGAGGGAAGCGCCGTACCACATGGCCACCGGGCTGCGCGCCGTGCTGAGCAGGCGCACCAGCAGGTAGGCGATGACCGACACGCCGAAGGCGACCGAGGTCCACATGATCGGCAGGAAGATCGCGAAGGGCGCGACAAAGGCGGCGATGAGCAGCGCGATGCCGGACCACTGCACGGGAACGAGCATCCAGCGCTCCGGCAGCTGCTTCAGGTCGGCGCTGAACAGGCGGCCGAACAGCCCGATCGTCAGCAGGCAGTAAAACGCGATCCCCGCCTTGCGCATGGGCAGGATGAACGACTCGGGCACCGCCTGACCGAGCCAGGTCCAGTCGAAACCTGCGGAAATGGCCGCAAGCTGGAAGTTGGCCACCAGCCAGCCTGCGAACACCACATAGATCCACTCGCGATTGACCAGCGCGACGAGGAACACGAAGGCGGCAAGGACGAGCGTTCCGCCTTCGAGCAGACCGGCCTCGCGGTGGAAGGCCGCGGCCGAGGTCGCGAACTCGCCGGAGTCCCAGCGCTCCGCCCGGATGCGGGCCGGCCCTTCGTACAGGCCCTCGCACAGCAGCGCGGGCGGCGCGTGCGTCTCCGCGAACTCGATGGCGAAGCCCGACTTGACCGGTCGCATGACACCGTCGGTCTGCCCGCGGTCGGCCCGCGCCAGCGGAGCGTTCAGGTCGCGCGCATCCCAGCACGTCACCTTGCGCGCATGCCGCGAGGGGAACGCCACGGTCGTCGCGCGCTCGCCCGCCCCCTCCAGATGGACCAGCATCCAGAACGGACGGGTCGACAGCCGCGTGTCGACGAACGCCGCGACCGGCGCCTGGCCGACCTGCGCCAGAACGCGGTCCGGCGTCTGCCCGTGCTCCGCCTCGATCACCCTGAGCGGAATGGCAGCGGGGCTTTCGGCCGCGTAGCGGTCCGGCCAGAAGACAAGGGAGATCAGGGTGAGGGCCGCCATCACCGTCGGCACCGCACCGATGGCGAACGCATGGAGCGCGCGGCCAGCAAGGCCTCCGTCGAGTTGCCCCTGCAGAAACGCCAGGGTGCGCCTCAGAACCTGGCGCCCTCCGGTAAGCGTTGCGTGCACGATCCGCTGCGCAAGGATCCGCCGCAGCTGCACGGTCTTAGTCCCCTTCCTGTCGTCGGGCAGGCATGCGGCGGCACGGGATCGTCCCGGGCAGTCTGCCCCGCCGACAAGAATCGCCGACTAGGCGGCTTCGCGATCCCGGTAATAGGCCGTGTTTGGGACCGCACTTGGGCCGGGAAGGCCGACCCGGATGTCCGGGTGGACCGTCAGGCCCATGAAGCCGTACAGCGCGTGCCCCGCCGTCCGCCAGCGGGGTTCCGCGGTCTGCACGTTGAAGGCCAGAGCGCGGTGAGGGATGTTGGCCGAATGCTTCAAGGGCACATAGGCGCCGTCCGGGACGACGTCCTCGAACAGCAGCGAAAGGTAGATCCGGTCGAGCGGCGGCCGGGCGCAGACGACCATCCATTCCACCTCCTGCTCGAGGCAGAACTGGAAGAAGGCCTTGAACATCACGAGCGTGACGAACCGGCCGCGCACGCCATCGGCGACGGCAAGCCGCGTCGCTTCGGCGAGCCGGCGGCCTTCCAGCCAGGCCGGCAAGGCGATCGACTGCTCCAGCGCAAGCGGGCCGAACTCGTTGGTCTGCAGGCGTACGGTGGCGAGCGGCGCGCGATCAAGGCGGTTCTCCGCCACGAGCACCGTGTAGCCGGGTGCGGTGTCCGCAGGCTCGGGCGCCACCAGTCGGCGTGCGAGTTCGGGCAGGTGCCGCGAGTAGGCCTCGTGGCGGATGGCCACCGCCTTGAAGAGGTCGTCCTGGGACTGCGCCTTCTTCACTTCGAAGGCGAGACGCTCGATGGCCAGCCGCACCGAACCGTTGTCGTCGAAGGTGCCGACGAACTTCTCGGGAAAGGGCAGCGTCGGAACTTCGTCCCGCACCGCCCGGGCCTTCAGGGCGACCGGCGGTTCAACAGTCAGAGGCGCAAGGCCGAGTGGCTGTTTGCCATCCATGAACCGCTGCAGGAACCCCTTTGCCGAAACGATTCGATTGTGGCGGTCGGGCCATGCGGCCCACAAGGACTTTCCCCGAATGCGCTACCCATGGCGGGGGCGAGTGTTGCACTTTGAACGAGAGCACGCCTGGAAGCGCGTGATCGCGGGATCAGTCCGGCATTCCGGGATCGATCGCCTCGATGATCGGGCAGCGTGGCGCCCCGGGCGCATGTTCACAGTCGTCGATCACATGCTGAAGCGCGCGGCGCATGCGCTGGAGGTCGGCGACACGGGACTCGACCTGCGTCAGGCGGGTACGCGCGATACGGCGAATGGCACGCCGGTCGGCACCGTCCTGCAGTTTCAGAAGTTCACCGATCTCCTCGAGGGTGAAGCCGAGTTCCTGCGCGCGGCGGATGAAGCGCAGCCGCGCCGCATCGGCCGCGCTGTAGCGGCGAATGCTGCCGTACTGCCGCACAGGCTGCGGCAGCAGACCGCGCCGCTGGTAGTAACGGATGGTCTCCACGCCGACGGCCGCGCTGCGCGCGAGCGCACCGATCGTCATCGAATCCCGTGAAGCAGGCTTGGCCGTTGCCATGGTCCGACGAGGGGTTGAGTCCGTACCGGGGAACGGAGTCTACGCTGCCGCTGTCTCTCCTCCAGAGTGAAGCCGACCTGATCATGTTGACCGAATCGCCCCCTGCTGCGAGTCACCGGGATACGATCGAAGCCCCCACCGAGCCGACGATCGTGGACCGCGACTCTCCTGCCGCCCAGGGCGGCGCTTCCGCCATGCAGCTCGCGCAGCGCATGGTCCTGCCCGTGCAGGGCATGACCTGCGCCAGCTGCGTCGCGCACGTCGAGAAGGCGCTGGCGCAGGTGCCGGGCGTGCGCAAGGTGGCGGTGAACCTGGCCACGGAGTCGGCGGCCGTCGAGGGCGCGGGACTGGACGCCGCGCTGCTGCTGGGCGCCGTCGGCGGCGCGGGCTACTCGGTGCCGACGCAGCGGCTGCGCTTCGCGGTCCAGGGCATGACCTGCGCCTCCTGCGTCGCACGGATCGAGCAGGCGCTCGCGGGCGTGCCCGGCGTGCTGAAGGCGACCGTCAACCTCGGCACCGAGACCGCCAGCGTCGAACTCGTATCGGGGGCCGCGAGCGTGCGCGACCTGCTGGCCGCCATCCAGCAGGCCGGATATCAGGCCACCCCGATCGTCGACGCGCGCCAGGGCGAGGCGGCCGTGCGGGACACCGCCGCAGGACTGCGTCGCGACGCCCTGGTCGCCATCGCGCTGGCGGTGCCCTTGCTGCTCGGGTCGCACCTTGCGCTCGTCGGCATCGACTGGATGATGCCGGCGTGGATGCAATGGCTGCTCGCGACGCCGGTGCAGTTCTGGTGCGCGCGCCGGTTCTACGTGGCCGCAGCCAGGGCCGTGCGTGCCCGCACCGGGAACATGGACCTGCTGGTCTCGCTCGGCACGCTGGCGGCATACGGTCTTTCGCTCTATCTCTGGATGGACGGCGTCCGCGCGCACGGCGCTCGATCACATGCAGCACCTTTACTTCGAGGCAGCCGCCGTCGTGATCGCGCTGGTGCTGCTCGGCAAGTGGCTCGAGGCGCGGGCCAAGCGGCAGACGTCGGAGGCGATCCGCCTGCTCGCCGAACTGCGGCCCGACAAGGCGCTCGTGCGGCGCTCCGGCGGAGAGGTCGACGTGCCGATCGACGACGTCAGGCTCGGCGACGTCGTGATCGTCCGCGGCGGCGACCGTGTCCCGGTCGACGGCCTGATTCGCGTGGCGGGCGAGCAGCGTCGACGAGTCGATGCTGACCGGCGAGAGCCTGCCCGTCGAGAAAGCGGTCGGCGACAAGGTCACGACCGGATCGATCAACGGCAGCGGCCGGCTGGAGGTCGAAACGACGGCCATCGGGGCCGAAACGGTGCTCGCGAAGATCATCCGCCTGGTCGAGGACGCACAGGCGGCGAAGGCGCCGATCCAGCGGCTGGTCGACAAGGTGGCGGCGGTGTTCGTCCCGGTCGTGCTGCTCATCGCGCTGGCCACGCTCGTCGGCTGGCTGGCGGCCGGCAGCGGCTTCGAACAGGCGCTGATCAACGCCGTCAGCGTGCTGGTGATCGCCTGTCCCTGCGCGCTCGGACTCGCCACGCCGACGGCGATCATCGCCGGCACGGGCGTCGCCGCGCGCCACGGCGTGCTGATCAAGGATGCGGAGGCGCTCGAACTCGCCAAGCGCATCGACGTGGTGGCGTTCGACAAGACCGGAACGCTCACCGTCGGCAAGCCGCGCGTCGTTGCCGTCGGACACGAAGGCGGCTTCAATCGGGAGCGCGTGCTCGCACTCGCGGAGGCGGTCAATGGCGGCAGCAACCACCCGCTCGCGGACGCCGTGCGCGAGGCAGTCACCGGCGAGGCGCAGGGTCCGACCGCCATGGCAGCCGCTGCCCGGGACCACCGGGCGCTCGCCGGGCGCGGCGTCTCCGCGCGCCTGCCCGACGAACAGGGCGGCAAGGTCGAACTCGCGTTCGGCAGCCGTCGGCTCATGGACGACTGGAAAGTCGACGTGTCGCCCGCGGAGGCGGCGGCGGCCGCCCAGGAGGCCGAAGGCCGCACCGTCTCCTGGCTCGCGCAGCGCACGCCGGCCGGCGCTCAGTTGCTCGGCTGGCTGGCCTTCGGCGATGAGGCCAGGCCGACGGCGAAGGCCGCGATCGACGAACTCCATCGGCTCGGCATCCACACGACGATGATCTCCGGGGACAACCCGGGTGCCGCGGCCTGCGTCGCACGCCAGCTCGGACTCGAGCACTACGAGGCCAACGTCCTGCCGCGCGACAAGGCGAAGCGCGTCGAAGCGCTGAAGGAGGGCGGCAGGATCGTGGCGATGGTCGGCGACGGCATCAACGACGCACCGGCGCTCGCCGCCGCGCATGTCGGCATCGCGATGGGCTCGGGCACCGACGTGGCGATGCACGCGGCCGGCGTGACGCTGCTGCGGTCCGATCCGCGCCTGGTCGCCGACGCCATCGCGATATCGCGCGCGACGGTCCGCAAGATCCGTCAGAACCTGTTCTGGGCCTTCATCTACAACGTGGTCGGCATCCCGCTGGCCGCATTCGGACTGCTCACGCCGATCTTCGCCGGCGCGGCCATGGCGTTTTCGAGCGTCTCGGTCGTCAGCAACGCGCTGCTGCTCAAGCGCTTCCGTTCGCGCGCGGACCGGGAGCAGGCCGGTCGCTGACGGCGCCCGAGGTCCAGCAGCTGGTCGAGGCGCCAGCGCAACGCCTTGATCGCGAGCAGGCGGGCGAGCCACGCGAACAGAACGACGACGACGGCGAAACCGCTCCAGCGGGGAAGACCGAGCGCACCTGCGAGCGCCGACGCGGAAATCGCCACGGCCCAGAACAGGAACATGTTGCGCAGCGCGTGCTGGCGAGGCGGTTCGTAGCCCACCAGTTCGTCGATCAATGCGGCGTGGCGCGCGGGATCGCCGATGCGTCGCTCGACCTCCTCGATCACCCAGGCGCGCGACACGAGACCGACCGCGGTCGGGGTGAAGCGATCCTGGAGGCGGGCGGCCATCGGTTCTCCTGAGGCGGTCAGCGTGGCGGTCGGCGGCGTCGGTTGTCTCGTTCGCCGCTGACCCGCACGCACGGCGCCGAGCCGATGCGCCCGGGCGCCGAGGCGCGCTGCGGCGGCAACTGGAGCGCGGCTAGGCGAGCGAGCGCAGCTCGCGCAACGCCACCGACAGCATCGCGAGGTCGGCGTGCCGGCTGTCCGCCAGTTCTGCCAGCATCCTGCGCGCGCGGCCGATGGCACCGCTCTGCGACCGCTCCCACTCCGCCGCCCCGCCCGCCTTCAGCGCATCGCCGGTGATCTGGCGCTGCAGGCTGGAGAGATCGTCGTTGAGCGCCGTCTTCGCCATCCCCTGCCAGTACCCGTCGGCGGGCAGCGCGGCCACCTGGTCGCGCAGCCGTGCCAGCCCGAGCAGCTCTCCGACCGCGAAGTAGCCGGCGGCCACTTCCGGCAACGGCCGCTGCGCCGCCTCGGCGATCTCGCTGATGTCCAGCGCGGCGAGCAAGGTCTCGGCGGCGGCGACCTTCAGCGCAAGGCCGGACGGCACGCGGTTCGCCTCGAGCGCCTGCTGCCGCTCGGCGATCGGCGCGCGCCACGCCGCGCCCACGGGCGCCCCGGCGATGAACTCGAGCATCTGCGTGGCCGCCGGCGCGAAGCGCGCGATCGTCCGGTCCATGGGCTCGGCCAGACGGCGCGAGCGCAGGAACCACGTCGTCGCACGTACCGTGCGGCGCCCGAGTTCGTTCAGCATCTGCGACTGCACTTCGTCGGCGACGACGTTGTCGAGGACCTCGATCGCCTCCCATGTCGGCACCAGCGCGAACACCTCCCGCGCGAGCAGATAGGCGCGCACGATCTGCGGCGGCGTGGCTCCGGTGGCCTCCATCAAGCGGTGCACGAAGGTCGCGCCGACCCGGTTCACCATGCTGTTCAGGACGTGCGTGGCGACGATCTCGCGGCGCAGCGGATGCCGCTCGATGGTCGGACCGAACCGCTCGCGCAGCGCGACCGGGAAGTAGCGGTGCAGGCCGGTGGCGACCCACGGATCCTCGAGCAGATCGGACGCGAGCAGCGTGTCGAACAGCCACATCTTGGAATAGGCGAGCAGCACCGCGCGCTCAGGGCCGGTCAGCGCGATCCCGCGGGCTCGGCGCTCGGCGATCTCGTCGTCCGACGGCAGGTACTCCAGCGCGCGGTTCAGCCGGCCCTCCTTCTCGAGGAAGCGGATGAAGCGTTGCTGGTGATCGAGCAGACGCCCGCCCGCGCGTCCCGCCACCGACAGCGACTGCGTCTGGAAGTAGTTGTCGCGCAGGACCAGCTGGCCCACCTCGTCGGTCATCTCGGCGAGCAGCGCATTGCGCTGCTTTTCGGTGAACTCGCCCTCGGCGATCGGCAGGTTCAGCAGGATCTTGATGTTGACCTCGTGGTCGGACGTGTCCACGCCCGCCGAGTTGTCGATCGCGTCGGTGTACAGACGAACGCCGGCCAGGGCGGCCTCGACGCGGCCGAGCTGCGTGAAGCCGAGATTGCCGCCCTCGCCGACCACCTTGCACCGCAGCTGGCCGCCGTCGATCCGGACGGCGTCGTTGGCGCGGTCGCCGACGTCCGCGTGCGACTCGCGCGACGATTTCACGTACGTGCCGATGCCGCCGTTGTAGAGCAGGTCGACCGGCGCCTTCAGGATCGCCGAGATCAGCTCGGCGGGCGTCAGCCGCGAGGCCTCGATGCCGAGCACCGCCTTGACCTGCGGCGAGATCGGGATCGACTTCTCGGACCGCGCCCAGATGCCGCCGCCCTCGGAGATCAGCGCCTGGTCGTAGTCGGCCCAGGAGGACCGCGGCAGCGCGAAGACCCGCTCGCGCTCGGCGAACGTGGCGGCCGGATCGGGACTCGGATCGAGGAACACGTGGCGGTGATCGAACGCCGCCACCAGCCGGATGTGCCGCGACAACAGCATGCCGTTGCCGAAGACGTCGCCGGACATGTCGCCGATGCCGACCACCGTGAAGTCGGTCGACTGCGTGTCGACGCCGAGTTCGCGGAAGTGCCGCTTGACGCTCTCCCACGCGCCGCGCGCGGTGATGCCCATCTTCTTGTGGTCGTAGCCCGCGCTGCCGCCGGAGGCGAAGGCGTCGCCCAGCCAGTGGCCGTACTCCAGGCTGATCGCGTTGGCGTAGTCGGAGAACGTCGCCGTGCCCTTGTCCGCGGCGACGACGAGATAGGGATCGTCGGCGTCGTGCCGAACCACGTGCGGCGGCGGCGCCACCTTGCCGCCCACCAGGTTGTCCGTCAGGTCGAGCAGGCCGCGCAGGTAGTTCTGGTAGCAGGCAATCCCTTCCTTCAGCAGCGCGTCGCGGTCGGTCGCGGGCGGCGCCTTCTTCAGCACGAACCCACCCTTGCTGCCGACCGGCACGATCACCGTGTTCTTCACCATCTGCGCCTTCACCAGGCCCAGCACCTCCGTGCGGAAGTCTTCCGGGCGGTCGGACCAGCGCAGCCCGCCGCGCGCGACCTTGCCGCCGCGCAGGTGGACGCCTTCGAAGCGCGTCGAGTACACGAAGATCTCGAACATCGGCCGCGGCTCGGGCAACCCCGGAATCTTCGAGGGGTCGAACTTGAACGACAGGAAGGGCCGGCGCGGGCCGTCTTCGCCGCCGGCTCCGCGTCCCGTGCGCCAGTAGTTGGTGCGCGAGGTGGCGAGGATCAGCGCGAGGTACTGGCGCAGCACGCGGTCTTCGCTCAGGCTGCTCACCTTCTCCAGCGCCTGCTCGATCGCATTGACCTGGCTGGTCGCTGCCGCCGGATCCGCCGCCCGGGGATCGAAGCGCAGCCTGAACAGCTGCACCAGCAGGCGCGCGATGCGCGCGTGGTGGGCCAGCGTCGCCTCGATGAAGGTCTGCGACAGCGCGAAGCCGATCTGCCGCATGTACTTCGCATACGCCCGCAGCACGGTGATCTCGTCGGCCGACAGCGACGCCAGCAGGACGAGCCGGTTGAAGTCGTCGTTCTCGACCGCGCCCGTCATCACACGGCGGAACGCTTCCTCGAACAAGGGGGCGATGTTCTCGGCGTCGATTTCGTCGTGTCCGACCAGATCGAGCTCGAAGTCGTGGATCCAGAACGGATCGCCGCGCTCCGGCCCGACTTCGTACGGCTGTTCGGACAGCACGCGCACTCCCATGTGCTCGAGCATCGGCAGCGACTCGGACAGCGCCACCGGTTCGCCGGCGCGGTACACCTTGAAGCCGAGACGATTCGCTGGCGCTTCGAGCGGGCGATACAGATTCAGGGCCAGGCCGCCGAGCGCCAGGCCGTCGAGCCGGAGCACGTCCGCCACCGCGGCGCGCGCCGACACGTTCTCCCGGTAGGCGGCTGGAAACGAGTTGCCGAAGCGCTTGAACAACTGCGCGGCGCGCGCCTCGCCCTCCTCGTCGTTCAGCGCCTGGCGCAGGTCGTCTTCCCAGCGGCGCGCCGCGTCGGCGAGACGTCGCTCGACCTCGCGGCGGTCGTACGCGGGAATGCGGCCCGGCGTGGTCCGCACCGTCATGTGGATGCGAGCCAGCACCGCATCGGTCAGCAGCACGTCGAAGTCGGCCGACGTGCCGTCGAACGCCTGCAGCAGGATCGACTGGAACTTCCGCCGCAGCCCGGTCGTGTAATTCTCGCGAGGGACGTAGATCAGGCAGGAGACGAACCGTTCGAAGGGGTCGCGCCGGACGAAGAGGCGGAAGCGCTGGCGCTCCCCGAGCTGCAGGATGCCGTTGGCGATCTCGTGCAGTTCCTCGGCCGAGATCTGGAACAGCTCGTCGCGCGGGTATGTTTCGAGGATGTGCGCGAGCGCCTTGCCGAGGTGGCTCGCCGGCGCCAGGTCCGCGCGCTCGGACACGTGACGCACCTTGCCCCGCAGCAGCGGGATTTCCGTCACCCGGGCGCTGTAGGTCGTCGAGGTGAAGAGGCCGAGAAAGCGGTGCTCGCCGACCACTTCGCCGCCGGCGCCGTAACGCTTCACGCCGACATAGTCGATCCAGCCCGGCCGGTGGACGGTCGACCGCGCGTTCGCCTTCGTGACCATCAGCAGCGGCGACGCCGACGTCGCCAGCGTGCGCGCCTGCGGCGGCAGCGCGACCAGGCTCGAGGCGTCGTTCGCGCCTCCCGGCACTTCGCGCAGCATGCCGAGCCCGGTCCCGGGCACCAGCTTCAGCATCAGGTCGCCGTCGCTGCCGACGAGGTCGTGCTGGCGGTAGCCCAACAGGAGCAGGTGGTCCTCCGCCAGCCACTGGAGGAAGTCGCGGCTCTCGGCGACCTCGTCGCGCGGCAGCGGCGGCGGCTGGCGATCGATCTCGCCGATCACCGCACGCAGTTGCGCCACCATCGGCTTCCAGTCGGTGACCGCGGCGCGGACGTCGGCGAGCACCCGCTCGAGACCTTCGGCCAGCTGCGCGCGGGCCATCGGGTCGGCGAGGCGATCGACCTCGATGTGCATGAACGATTCGCGCGCGGCATCCGGCCTCTCCTCGCGCGGGAACAGGCCCTTGAGGACGCCGCCCGCGGCGCGCTCGACCGCGAAGATGGGATGCACGATGAGGTGCAGCGTCAGGCCCTGGCGGTTGACCTCCATCGAGGCCGTGTCGACCAGGAAGGGCATGTCGTCGTTGACGATCTCGATGACGGTATGCCGCGATGACCAGCCGTGTTCGCCGGCGATCGGATTCAGCACACGGATCTTCGGCTTGCCGGGCTCGCGCCGCTGGGCGAACTTCCAGTGCGACAGCAAGGCTCCGTAGAGATCCTCGACGTCGCGCGCCCCGATGTCCTCCGGATCGATCCGCTGGAAGTAGCTGGCCGCGAACGTGAGCAGGGCGCTGCGCTCGCCGCGTTCGACGCGTTGCTCGATCAATGCCGCCACAGCGGACAGGCGGGCGGCCTTGTCCGCTTCCGGGGAACTCGTCATGGCATGTCTCCGATTCTTCTTGCGGGCCGGACGCCTCGTGAGCGACGACGCGCTGCGGAAGTCAAGTATGCCCGGCCTGGGTAATGCCGGCCGCGCGCCGCAATCAACAACCCGGCCGATAATCGGTGCCTTTCCCGCCGTTCGCCCGCCGTGTCGCTCCCCGCTTTCGCTCCCCGCCTGGCCTTCGTCGACGTCGAGACGACGGGTTCGAGCCCGACGCGCGATCGCGTCACGGAAATCGGGGTGGTCCGGGTCGACATCGACGGCGAGTCGACGCGGATCGACGAGTGGTCGACGCTCGTCAATCCGGGCGTTCCGATCCCGCCGGAGATCGAGTGGCTGACCGGCATCACCAACGAGATGGTGCGAGGCGCGCCGCCCTTCGAACAGGTGGCGCAGGACCTGATCGATCGCCTCGACGGCGCCGTCTTCGTCGCGCACAACGCCCGCTTCGACTACGGGTTCCTGCGCGCCGAGTTCGCGCGTTCGGGCCTGACATTCCACGCGAAGACGTTGTGCACGGTGCGCCTGAGCCGTGCGCTCTATCCGGATCGCAGCCCGCACACGCTCGACGCCCTGATCGAACGCTTCGGCCTGACCGGCGAAGAACGCCACCGGGCGCTCGGCGATGCGCGGGTGCTGTGGCGGCTGCTGCAGAAGTGGTGCGCCCGGCATCCGCCGGGCGAGATCGAGTGCGCCGTGCAGGCCGTGCTGAAGCACCCGAGCCTGCCGCCGCATCTGCCGCCCGATGCGCTCGACGCGCTGCCCCACGCTCCAGGCGTCTATCTCTTCTACGGCCTCAACGAGCATCCGATCTACATCGGCAAGAGCGTCGACGTGCGCACCCGGGTCGCCAGCCACTTCAACGCGGAGCACCGGACGTCGCGTGACCTGCGGCTGTCGCAGGAGATCCATCGGCTCGAGTGGGAGGAAGCCGCGGGCGAGTTCGGCGCGCTGCTGCGCGAGTCCGAACTCGTGAAGACGCGGCTGCCGGCGCACAACGTGGCGCTGCGGCGGCGCGAGAACCAGGTGGTGATGGAGCTCGACGACGGGCAGCGCCCGGTGCTCTCGCGCGCGCTCGACTTCGATCTCGCGCGCCTCGGCGCGAGCTACGGGCCGTTCTCCTCGCGGGCGGCGGCGCGCCAGTTCCTGCTGCATCTCGCCACCGAACACACGCTGTGCCTGAAGACGATGGGGCTGGAAGGCCGGCGTGCCGCGCCTGACGATGGCGTGCCCTGCTTCAACCGCCAGCTGAACCGCTGCAACGGCGCCTGCATCGGCGTGGAGCCTCGCGAATCACACGCGACGCGCCTGCGCGAAGCGCTGGCGCCCTGGCTGATGCCGGCGTGGCCGCACGGCGGCGCGGTCGCGCTCGTCGAACGCAACGCGGAGCGCTTCCGCGAGGACTGGCACGTCTTCGATCGCTGGTGCTGGCTCGGGACCGTGAAGACGCTGGAGGCCGCGCGGGCGCATCGCGGCGAACGGCGCGGGAACCTTCGAAGCCGACGCTGCCCGCCTGGCGATGCGCGCGCTCTCGGCCGAGCCGCCCTGGCCGCTCGAGCGCATCGAGCTCGGTTCCCTCTAGGAAAGACGCGGCTCGATGGCGCTGCGCAGGAGCTCGCCGGCGCGGTATCCCAGCGCGGCGGTGACCTCGGTCACGGAATCGAGAAGAACGACGGCGGCGGGCGGCACCATCGGCATACTGTAGACGACCACTTGCTCAGCTCGGCCGCCGAGCGGCCGCGGCCGCAGCAGTCTCCCGTTCCTGGTTTTCGAGATGGAGAACACACATGCAAAGCACGTATGGCTTCGGCAAGACCGTCAGCCTCGGCTTCGATGCGGCGATCGAGAAAGTCACCGCGGAACTGGCGAAGGAGGGCTTCGGCATCCTGACCGAGATCGACGTCAAGGCGACGATGAAGAAGAAGCTGGACGCCGACGTCCGGCCCTACCGGATCCTCGGCGCCTGCAATCCGCCGTTCGCCAAGCGCGCGCTGGAAGCGGAGCCGACGGTCGGCCTCCTGCTTCCGTGCAACGTCACCGTGCGCGAAGACGAGGCCGGCCAGATCCACGTCGACTTCATGGACCCCGCCGTGATGAGCCAGATGTCCTCGAGCCCGGAGCTCGCCAAGGTCGCGAGTGAAGTGCGCGAGCGACTGGTGCGCGTGATGAACGCGGTCTGACTCAGCGCGTACCGGTCACAGGGGCGGCCGGCGGCAATGCGGCCGGCGGCACCTGCGCGTCCGGGTAGCGCTCGCGGAAACGCTTCAGCTCGGCGTCGGCATCCGCGTGACGTCCTTCGCCGCGCAGTCTGACGATGCGGTCGATCCAGTCCTTCGCGGACAGTTCGGCGTCGCGCTGCATCTCCTGGCGAACGGCGCCCTGCGCCGCAGGCGCGGCGGCGGGAGCCGGGGCGACTTCCTTGCGTGCCGCGCGGTACGCGGGGGACGTGTCCGCCTTCGCGGCGTCGCGCGCGCTGTCGGCCGCGCCCAACCCCGCACCGGGCTTCTCGACCGCCGGTGGAGGAGGAGCTGCCGCGGGCGCGGCGGGAAATGCGCGCCGAGCCTCGGTGCTCGCCGTTTCGCGTTCACGCGCCGCCTGCACGCGGGATTTCGCCGCCTCTGCCGCGATGGCGAGGCGGCTCGTTCCTCGGGTTCCGGCGCGCGCGATGCGGCCATCGCCGGGCTCCTCGGCCGCGGCGACCGATGCTGACTTCGTCGCTCGCGCACCGGGCTCGACGGCGCCCGGGCGGGGCATCTGCACGCACCTCGTTCTTCGCCGACGCCTGCGGCTGGGCTGGCTGATGCGGCCGGTGCAGTCGTCAGCGCTCTGGCGCTCGCCGGTCGCGCGGCTCCGAAGCCGGTGCGCCTCGGCACCACCGGCGCCACGGCCACCCGCTCCTGCGACCGCTCCGCCGGCGCCGTGAAGGTGGGCATTTCCTGCTCGGTGCGCTGAGCCATCATCACGGCGAGCGTGGACAACAGCACGGCCGCGGCCGCCGCGAACGGCCAGCGACGCCGATGCGCGGCGCGCGGAGCGTCGGCCGCCCGCGGCTTCGCTTCGACATGCCGCGCGGCCGCGGCGAGGATGGCCGCGCGCGTGGCCGCCGAAGGGCCCTCGTCGAGCGCTGCGTTCGCCTCGCGGTACCGGCGCATCGTCGCGTCGTCCCGATCTGTGCTCATTGCCATGCCTCCATCGCCGTCCGCAGCTTCGCCATCGCGTAGCGCAGCCGGCTCTTGACCGTCTCGTGGCCGGCGTTCGTCACGGCCGCGATTTCCTCCAGCGACAATCCGCCTTCGGCCTGCAGCAGGAACGCTTCCTTCTGGGCTGGCGGCAACTGCTCGACGGCGTCGACGAAGGCACGCGCCTGCGCGCGCGACAGGGCCTGCACGTCCGGACGGTGCGCGTCGCCGGCATCGATTTGCAGCGGCGTGTCGGCATCCGGGTCGTTGGCCGCATCGTCCAGGCTGATGGCGTCGTCGCGGCCCCGCCAGTGATCGACCAGCTTGTTGCGCGCGATGGTGTACAGCCAGGTCGTGAACTTCGCGCGCGGCTCGAAATGCCCGGCGTTGCGCACGACGGCGAGCCACGTGTCCTGCAGCAGGTCGTCCGCCTGCGCCGGCGTCGCGCCCTGCCGCAGGAAGTAGCGATACACGGGCCGTTCGTGCCGCTCGTACAGGTCGGCGAAGGCGCGCGCGTCCCCGGCCGCGTAGGCCGCCAGCAGCGCTTCGTCGCTCGCCGCGTCGCTCAAACTGATCCCCTCGCCCGAAGCGCGCGGGGACCTTTCCTGAAGGCCGCCCGGCGCGCAGATTCGCGGGCATTGTGCCCGCGAACGCGCGCCGCCAAAGGCCGGAGTTGCGCGCGTGCTCAACGCCGCGGCGGGTCCGGAACGAAGCCGACGGCCGCCGGGAACGGATTCGGCGATGGGCTCGGGACCGGGATCACGCCCATCGCGATCAGGTTGTCGCGGCTGTCGTAATGGATGGTGATCACTTCGTCCGGGGTCGCCGAGGCGCGCTCGAAGTCCGTGTAGGTCGTCGCCGAACGCTCGCTGCGTCCGTGGCCGGTGCCGATGCGAGACTCCTGCGCGCGCTCGCTGCGGCGGGCCGCTTCGTTCGATCCCGCCGCGTCGCCGAGTGCGCCGGCGGCAGGTGCCGGCGATGACGCGTCCCGGCTCGACTGCTTCTCGTGCAGCACCTGGGGCGCGGGCGGCGGCACGTGACGCACCTTCTCCCGAAACACGGCGACTCCGATCACGCCGACGTTGTCCGGCCGGCCGGTGCGGGCCGCGTACGAGTTGGGCAGCGACGTGAACTCGAACGCGGCCACGCGCGACATGTCCTTTCGCCAGCCGGTGATCTGCGCCGACTGACCGCTCGACAGCACGTACCCCGTCTGCTCGGGCGCCGCCGTTTCACCGGAGATGACGTTGATGCCGTCCACCGCGATCACGGTCAGAACCCGCCCGCCGCCGCGATTCGTGAGAGCGACGGCATAGCGGCTGCCCGGCTTGCCCGGAACCCACCACTTGCCGCCCTGCCGGTACATGGGCAGCGTCTCGCCGGTGCTGCGGTCGATCAGGCGGACGTCGACATTCCCGCCGACCGCGTGGGCGCAGCCGCCGGCCAGCATCATTGCGCCGGCCAGGGTGGCCGCCGCCAGTGTTCGCATCAGCATTCGTGTTCTCCTCGGTGGGCTGATGCCCCTGTAAACGGCGGTTGAAGCACAATGGGGTCAACCGGGGCCCCGCCTCGCCTTTCCCGGGCCCGGAGACTGCGGCTCCCGAACCGTCCGATGCGTTACGAGCACCTGGTCCAGATCAACGATCCCCTGATGCCGCTGCTGGATACGCTGACGCGCAACCAGCTCTGGCAAGGCCTCGTGCTCCGCGCCGAGGAGCCCACCCAGTTCGTGCTCGGCCTGGAGAACGCGACCATCCACAGCCACGAGATCCGCGATGGGGTGCACGAGCTCACGCGCACCCTCGATTTCGGCTCGTTCCAGGTCGAGGATCGCGTCCGCCTGGTGCGCGATCGCCTCAGCGAAGTCCACACGGAAGCCGGGCCGACCTGGCCCGCAAGCCGGCTCACGATCACCATCGAAGAACCTGAACCGGATCTGCTGTTCCTTCGGTTCCTGTACGAGTCCTGCGAACCCGCCGGCGAGGCGGAGCGCGACCCGGTGATCGTGGCGCTGCGCGAGCAGGCCTACGAGCACGCGGACCTCGACACGGTCGTGCGCATCCGCGCACTGGCCGAGCAAGGCCTGCTGGGTTAGGCCGCGCTGTCGCTGTCACGCGACGCGCGGCCGTGCCTCTACACTGCCCGCATGCATACGCGGGCTCTCGTGCTGTTCTCCGGAGGTCAGGATTCCACCACCTGCCTCGCCTGGGCGCTCGACCGCTACCGCGAGGTCGAGACGATCGGGTTCGACTACGGACAGCGGCACGCCATCGAACTCGAGGTGCGGCCGCTCGTGCTGGACCGACTGCGCACCCGCTTCCCGCGGTGGGCGGGCCGGCTCGGTGAAGATCACTTCGTCACGATGCGCGAGCTGGGGCAGTTGTCGCGCACCGCGCTCACCGGCACGGCCGAGATACGGATGACGGACGCGGGGCTGCCGAACACGTTCGTTCCGGGCCGCAACCTGCTGTTCTTCACATACGCGGCCGCCATCGCCTACCGGCGCGACATCCACGTGCTGGTCGGCGGCATGTGCGAGACGGATTACTCGGGCTATCCCGACTGCCGCGACGACACGCTCAAGGCGATGCAGATCGCGCTGTCGCTCGGCATGGACCGGCGCTTTCTGCTCGAGACGCCGTTGATGTGGCTCGACAAGGCCCGAACGTGGCAGCTGGCGCAGGAACTCGGCGGCGACACGCTCGTGGAACTGATCCGCGCCGAGACCCACACGTGCTATCTGGGCGAACGCGCCACCGTGCATGACTGGGGGGTCGGCTGCGGAACCTGCCCGGCCTGCCAGTTGCGCGCGGCCGGGTGGACTGCCTGGAAGCGTGGCGCCTGGCCGCAGCCGGTCCGGCCCGCGACCGGCGCCGGCCTCTAGCGCGGCCTGATCGGACTGCGCAGTCGCGCCGCGTTCGCGCGATCGGCGCCCTGCTCTCCGCCCACCGGACGCGACAGGCGTTCGACCAGCGACCGCCGCATCGTCCACAGCGGTGTCTGCTGGGCGGACCGCGCCAGATACCCGTCGACGTCTTCGTGCGTCGCGTAGATTCGCCGCACGAGCGGAATGAACTGCTCGACCAGCGTCGGATCGAATTGCCGGCCGCTTTCGCGGACGAGATGCCCCAGCGTCTCCTCGACCCGCCACGCCGCGCGCCACGGTCGCTCGTGCACGAGAGCGTCGAACGAGTCGCACAGGCCCACGATCCGGGCCGGCAACGGAATCGCGTCGCCCGAAATGCCGTCCGGATAGCCCTCGCCGGACCAGGCTTCGTGGTGATAGCGCGCGATTTCCTCCGCCAGCGCGGCGTACGGAACCTTGGCGCGGATGAGGAAGTCCGCGCCGGTGGCCGCGTGCGTCTCGATCAACTGCCGCTCGCCCTGCGACAACGCGGTGCGCTTGCGGATCACGCTGTCCGGGATCACGACCTTGCCGATGTCGTGCAGCCGCGCCGCGAGTTCGATGCGCTGCGCTTCGTCCGGATCGACGCCATGCTCGAGCGCGAGCAGGTGCGCCCACATCGCCACGCGGAAGGCGTGCTCGCCGCTGTCTTCCTCGCGCAGTTCCACCGTCAGGGCCATGTGCTCGAGAAACTCGCCCTGCTTGGCGGCCGCATCCTCGAGCTTCTTCTTCAGCGCCTCGTCCTTGTCCTCGATGGCGCGGAGGCTGGCGGCGTCCGGGTCCGGCAACCCGAGCCGCTGCAGGTGCTGCTGCTGCTGCTGCATGATCGCTTCGCGATGCAGGTTGCGCACGTGCATCATCAGTTCGCGGTTCATGGAGAGAGCGCGGTCGGGTTGGCCGGCTTTTTCGTAGGCGTTGACCGAAGCGCGCAGGGCGTCGTGATAGGAGGACGCCAGAATCTTCGACTGGTCGCGTACCGCGACGATGCGCGAAATTCCGACATCGACGTTGCCGCGATAGACCTCGACAAGACCGCTGATCGTCGCGGCCGAGGATCTTGGCGCGTGCAGCACCTGAGCGGACCGCCATCTCGCGCGCGACTGCAGCGTGGGTCGGCTGCGTCTTCGATCCGGTGCAGAGCAAGGAGCAACTGGGCGTACGTGGATTCGATCAGCGCTCTGAACTTGTTCCTGCTCCCGGTCCTTGGGCTCCTTGACGAGAAGCAGAGCTTCTTCACAGGCATCGATTCCCGGCAGGTACTCGTGGAGGTAAAGATCGCACTGCGCCGCCCCATAGAGCGCCCGGCATCGAAGGTAGACGCTCAGGACCTGGATCAGAGATCGAACCCGCCGTAATCGCCCCTCGCTCGTAGCAAACGCGAGCGTCGCTATAAAGCGTGGCATCGAAGAAGGTCACCGCGATGTTGACCCAGGCGGCCGCCACGCCAGGCATGTCCTCCATCCGCTCCGCGAGTTCGAGCGCCTGGAGAAGGCTCCTCAAGGCATCGGGGGTGTTCCGCGTGGCGGTGAGGATCAGTCCCTGTATCGACAGTGCCCGACGTAGTTGCGCCTGCTCGCCCTCCTGCTCCGCCAGCATGACTGCCAGTGCGATGGGCTCCACCGCGTTGAAGACTCGCTGGCCGTGCAGGTAGTACTGCCCCGCCGCGTCGATCAGGAGCGCGACGCGCCGCTTCGGCGAAACCGAAAAGGGAACTCGCTCGAAGTCGGCCGAGCCACGAATCGAGAAAGCTCGGCAGATCGGCGCGGCGGTGCCGCGATCGCCTGCTTCAGTTCCTGTTCGAGTTCGTCGAGTCGTGCTTCGTAGTCGTCCATCAGCTGGCCGTGCCAGGCGACGGCAAAGTGGAAGCCGCTGGATTCTGCCCTGACTCGGGAGCGGTGAATAGCGCCGTAAGGGGGGATTTGCGAACCCTCGCGTACCCCTTCAAAGTTCGTTTGTGCACGGTTCTCGTGCCTACAAGAAGAACAGATACCAACCCATCTGCGGAAGAGGAACAGCCATGAACGTCGAAACCGTTGAACTGAAAGCCGTTGCCGAAGTTGCCAAGACCGATGAGGCCATCGAACTGCTGGCGCTCTCGATCGACGATCTGGACCTCGTCGGCGGCGGTATTTCGATCGGCTGCGCTGATCTAGATCTGCTCGAAGGCCTGAAGGGGGCGCGGAAACCTCCCCTTTCGCGGACTGCGCGCTGGTCGCGCAAGACCGATTTCCCGAATAGAACAATTCGTTTCCGCAACCTGCACACGGCGCCGACGGGCGCCGTATTTTTTTGTCCGCGCATCCCGGCGTTGGGTGATGGCCCCCTGTTGCGCCAACCCGACGGGATGCCCGGCATCCCGCGCTCGATCGCTCAAGCCGCGCGCCGTGTCTCCGGCTCCGAAACCGCGCCCAGGCGAACGATCCGGTCCACAGCCCCGACCGTCTCCGGCCGATGGCTGACGATCACCAACCCAATCCCGGTCCTCCTTAGCCCGTCAGTGATCGCTCGCTCACGGTCCAGATCGAGCTGGTCGAAGGTCTCGTCCAGGAAGAGGATCTGCGGCTCACGGTAGAGCGCCCGCGCCAGCAGGACGCGGCTCCGCTGCCCGCCGGACAGCGCGACCCCGAGGCTGCCGACGATGGTGTTGTAGCCCATCGGCATCGCCTCGATGTCGGCGTCGATCATCGCCAGCCGGGCGCACATGCGCGCCCGTTCCGAGTCGTGCTGCGGATCGAAGAAGCTGATGTTGTCCTCGATGGTGCCGACGAACAGGTGGTCGTCCTGCATCACCACGCCGATGCGGCTGCGATACGCGCCCTTGTCCCAGTCGCGCACATCGCGCCCGGCCGCGGTCAGCGAGCCTTCGGTGCGGTCGAGCAGGCCGGCCAGCACCTTGACCAGCGTCGTCTTCCCGGCGCCCGAGGGGCCGACGATCGCCACGGTCTCGCCCGGGCGCGCCACGAAGTCGAGGCCGCGGAACACGAAGCCCTCGATGCCGTACGCGAACCCGAGCCCGCGCGCTTCGAGTCCGAACGTCGCGGTCGGCGCATCGGCGCGCGCCACCGCGGACATCTCGGCGGCGCCTTCCGGCTGCGCCAGCGCGATGTCGGCGACGCGGTCCGCATGCAGGTCGAGCATGCGGAACTCGATCGTCTTGTCGACCAGGTTGTTCACGCGCGTGATGAACAGCAGCTTGAACAGCATGAACGCGAACAGCATGCCGACCGAGAGTTCATTGGCGAGGACGGCGTAGGCGCCCAGCCAGATCACGGTCACGTTCTCGAGGCCGAAGATCAGCACGTTGCCCGCGCGCTGCAGCAGCGCCAGGTTCTGCACCCGCACGTCGGCGTTGGTCTGGTCGACGACGTGGTTCAGGTAGGCCGATCGCCGCTCGCTTTCGCGCAGGTTCAGCTTGATGGCCATCATGCCGCGCAGCGTCTCGATGAAGTGCGTGGCGGCCTTCGCCTCGTGGACGATCCGCTCGTCCATCGCGCGCCGCTGCGGCCCGTAGAGCGCGGCGCGCAGCGCGCCGTAGGCGAGCGCGGCGACCACGACGATGGCGGTCAGCGTCGTGCTGTACCAGAACATCACGGCCAGCGTGACCAGCACCATCACGCCGTCCATCACGGTTTCGAGGAAGGTCAGCGTGAGGGTGCGCTGGATGGCGTCGACGCTGCGGAAGCGCGACACGATGTCGCCGATGTGGCGCTTCTCGAACCACGCCAGGGGCAGCCGCAGCAGGCGGGCGAACAGAGTGTCCAGGAGCTGCAGGTTCAGCCGCGTGCTGATGTACACGCCGAGCCACGCCCGCAGGGCCGTGATGATCGCGATCATGACCGCGAGCAGTCCGAAGCCGATCCCGAGCACGGCGAGCAGGTCGCGGTCGCGGCCCACGACCACGCGATCGACGACCAGCTGCAGGAAGAACGGCGACGCGATCGCCAGCACCTCCAGCACCAGCGACAGCACCATGACCTGCGTGATGGCGCCCTTCAACCCCGTCGCCGTGCGCACCAGCTGCCATGCGCTGATCTTCTCGCGCTCGTCGCGGGCGGCGAAACCGGCGGCCGGCGTCAGCTCCATCGCCACGCCGGTGTAATGATCGGATGCTTCCCGGAGCGTGAGCACGCGGCGGCCGCGCGCCGGATCGTGCACGGTGATCGTGTCGCCGGCGACCTTCGTCAGGACGACGAAGTGGTTCATGTCCCAGTGCAGGATCGCCGGCAGCTTGATCTGCGACAGCGACTCGAGCGCGACCTTCACGCCGCGTGCGGCCATGCCCATTGTCTCGGCGATCATGGCGATGTGCTTTAGCGTCACGCCCTTCATCGAAGGCGCGAGGCGCATGCGCATGCCGGCCAGGTCCGTGCGAAAGCCGTGGTAGCTCGCCACCATGGCGACGCAGGCGATGCCGCACTCGGGCGCCTCGCTCTGCAGGATCATGGGGACGCGACGGCCCAGCATCAGCTCAGCCGCTCCTTCAGGGACAGGATCGGCTCGAAGACCCATTCCCAGACCTTGCGCTTCTCCTGGAGGATGTCGGCGTTGACCGACATCCCGGGCCGCAGCGCAAGCTTCTGGTCGCCGGACATCACGTACTGCCCGTCGAGCTTGACGTCGACCCGGTACACGGGTTCCCTCACCGTCACCGGACCCACTTTCTCTCCGGGCGACCACACGGTGCGGCTCACCCGCTCGACCGTGCCGCGGTACTGCCCGAAACGCTGGAACGGGAACGCGTCGTAGCGCAGCACGACCTCCTGGCCGGGCTGCACGAAGCCGATGGCGCGGGTGGGAATCAGCAACTGCGCGTGCAGCCCGCTGCCCTTCGGCACGACCACCGCCAGCGGCGCCTCGTCGGCCACCGCCTCGCCGCGCGTGGCGGCGATGTTCGTCAGCACCCCGGCGAGAGGCGCGCGGATGACGTTCTCGCGCTTGGCCTCTTCCTGCACGCTGCCCTGCTGCAGTTCGCTCATCTGCCGCCGGATCTGGTCGATCTGGGTCTGCACCTTCATCTCGACGGTCGGCAGCTCCGCCTTCGCCGCCGACAGTTCGCGCTCGACGCCCGCCCGCTGCCGCTTTGCAGCTTCGAGCTTCACCTGCTGGTCGAGCACGTTGTTGCGGAACTCGATCAGCTTGCTCTCGGAATAGAACTTGTCCTTGAAGAGCTCCTCGGCGCGCTGGAACTCGTTGCGCGACGACGCCAACCGGCTCTGCTGGGCCTTGATCTCGGCGTCGAACTGCGTGAGCTCGCGCTGCAGGTCGTCGATCTTGCGCCGGAGGATCTCGGCCTGCTGGGCGCCGAGCTGCCGCGCCTGCAACTGCTCGCGCTCGAGGCCGGCCATGCGCTCGCTGATCTCCTTCTGGACCAGTTCCCCGGAGGTGACGCCCGATGCCGTGCCGCGCTCGAAGGACAGGCGGATCAGCGGCTGGCCGGCCTGCACCTCGTCGCCCTCCTTGGCGAGGATTTCGGCGACGACACCGGCCTCGGGTGCGAGCAGCCGAGCCGCGCCGGAGTCGAGCGCGAGAAAACCGTCGACGCGCTCGCGCCGCGAGTACTCGCCCCACACCGAGAAGGCGACCAGACCCAGCGCGAACGCGAGCGCCACCGCCGTGAAGATCCACAGCGGCACGGGGCGCGCGAGCGAGACCTCGCCGAGCAGCTTCTCGCGCTGCGCGTCGATCGCCTCCTGACGGAACAGCTTGGTGGTCATCGCGGACCGGATTATGGCGGGGCCGCGCTTCGAAGGCGCGGGCCGTACCCATTTCATGGCGCATTTGCCGCGCCGGCGTCGCGTTATATGGACATTACGAAACGGTTGCTGCAAGGAGCAGTCCCGCTCCTAACCTGCGCCCTCCGGACCAACCACCGCGAGTTCCGCCATGCGCCAGCCAGCCCGCCTCCTGATCGCCACCCTGCTCGGCCTCGCCGCCGCTTCGGCCTCCGCCTACGAAGGCGCGGCCGCCTGGCGAGCCGAACAGCAGGCGCATGCGCGCGCGACCGTGGCCCAGCAGACGCTGAGCGACCGGTACACGGCGATCTGGTCGACGCTCGATGCGTCGCAGAAGAAGCGCTTCTCGGCGCAGGAACGGGCGTGGCTCAATCACGGCCGGCAGCGGGAGCTGCAGGCGTGCATCGCCAGCCATGGGACTCGCACCGAACTCGTCGCGAAGACCTGCGAGGCCGACGTGGTGGAGCGCCACCTTGGCGCCCTGGCCGCGCCGCAGCGCGTGGCGTCTTCGAACTAGGGCGCCCTCAGACGTCGGCCATCCACTTGATCGAGCAGCCGATGCTCGGCGCCTGCCCAGCCGGAGCGCGACCGGTCAGCACCACCTGCTGCATCGCCTCGAAGAGTTCACGGCGCGCGTCTACCGGCGCCGGCTGGCGTCCGGAGGCGTCGAGCCGGCCGTGGTACCGGAGCCGCAGCTCACGGTCGTAGCCGTAGAAGTCGGGCGTGCAGACCGCGCCATAGGCACGCGCCACCGACTGGTCGGCGTCGTACAGGTACGGAAACGGCAGCCGCCGCTCGCGCCACAGCCGCTGCATGGCCCCGAACGAGTCCTCGGGGTACGCCTCGGCATCGTTGCTGCTGATCGCCACCACGCCGACGCCGAGCGCCTGCAGTTCCCGTGCGTCGCGGATGATGCGGTCGAGCACGGCCTGCACATACGGGCAGTGATTGCAGATGAACATCACGACCAGCCCGTTCGGACCGACCGCGGCGTCGCGCGACCAGACCTGCCCGCACGCGCCGGGCAGGACGAAATCCGGGGCGTAACTGCCGAGTTCGATCTCGATCGCCTCGGTCGCCATCAGTGACTCCGCTTCTTCACGTCCATCAGCCGCAGGATCATCGGCGTGAAGATCAGCTGCATCGCCAGGCCCATCTTGCCGCCGGGACAGATGATGGTGTTCGGCCGCGTCAGCCACGAGTCATGCAGCATCGACAGCAGGTACGGCAGGTCGATGCCTTTGGGGTTGGCGAAGCGGATGATCACCATGCTCTCGTCCGCGGTGGGGATGTCGCGCGCGATGAACGGGTTCGACGTGTCGACCGTCGGCACGCGCTGGAAGTTCACGTGGGTGGCGCCGAACTGCGGCACGATGTGGTTCACGTAGTCCGGCATGCGACGCAGGATCGTGTCCACCACGGCATCCTGCGAATAGCCGCGCATCTTCTTGTCGCGGTGCAGCTTCTGCATCCACTCGAGGTTGATGACCGGGCACCACGCCGACCAGCAGGTCGACATGGCGCGCGACGTTGATCGTGTCGTCGACGTAGGCGCCGTGCAGGCCCTCGTAGAACATCAGGTCCGAGCCGGGCTCGATGTCCTTCCATTCGGTGAAGTGACCGGGCTCGACGCCGTGCTCCGCCGCTTCCCCGGCGTCGTGGATGTACTTGCGAACACGGCCGGTGCCCGTCTCGCCATAGCCCTTGAACAGGCCTTCCAGCTCGCCCAGCAGGTTCGAATAGGGCCCGAAGTGCGAGTAGTGCTTGTTGCCGCTCGCCTCCGCATCCTTCATGCGGGCCCGCATGTCCATCCGGTTGTAGCGGTGAAACGAGTCGCCTTCGACGATCTGCGCCCTGAGGCCCTCGCGGCGGAAGATGTGCTGAAAACTCTGCATCACCGTGCTGGTGCCGGCGCCGGACGAGCCCGTCACGGCGATGATGGGATGCTTCTTGGACAACGCGGTTCTCCCTCGAGTTTGTTCTGGCGGACCGGAGGCGTCAGGTCAGCGCATCATGTGAGAGCTTCAGGCCGGTACAGCGACCGCTCGTTGAACAGCGGCGAGACGTACGGCTGGTCGGTGCCGTCGTCGTACTCGCGGTGGTAACGCTCGATGCGCTCCACTTCGTTCTTCGAACCGAACACCAGTCCGATGCGCTGGTGCAGCGTCTCGGGCTGCACCTCGAGCACCGGAGCGCGCCCGGTGCTGGCGCGGCCGCCGGCCTGCTCCATCACGAAGCCGATGGGGTTGGCCTCGTACAGCAGGCGCAGCCGTCCCGGCTTGCTGACAGGTCCTTGGTGTCGCGCGGATACATGAACACGCCTCCCCGCATGAGGATGCGATGCGCCTCGGCGACCATGCTGGCGATCCAGCGCGTGTTGAAGTCCTTGCCGCGCGGGCCGGTTCGGCCGGCGAGGCACTCGTCGACGTAGCGCTTGATCGGCGACTCCCAGAAGCGGCTGTTGCTGCTGTTGATCGCGAACTCCTGCGTGTCGGCCGGCACGCGGATGTCCGGGTGCGTCAGCTTGAACTCGCCGAGATTCGGGTCGAGCGTGAAGCCGACGACGCCGTTGCCGACCGTCAGCACCAGCATCGTCACCGGCCCGTAGATGGCGTAGCCCGCCGCCACCTGCGTCAGGCCGGGCTGCAGGAAATCGGCTTCGGTGACGTCGCGGCCCGAGTCGATCACCGGCTGCGGCGCGCGCAGGATCGAGAAGATGCTGCCGACCGAGACGTTGACGTCGATGTTGCTCGAGCCATCCAGCGGATCGAACACCAGCAGGTACTTGCCGCGCTTGCAGGTCGGCGGGATCTGGTACGGGGCGTCCATCTCCTCCGACCCCATGCCGGCCAGATGGCCGGACCACTCCGCGGTGCGGATGAAGATCTCGTTGCTGACCACGTCGAGCGGCTTCTGAACCTCGCCCTGCACATTGATCTGGGCGTGCGCGTGCGCCGCGGCAACGAGCTCGCGGCTCATCGGGTCGCCGAGCTGGCCGAAGGCGACGGCGCGCGCGATCGCCTTGGCGGCGAGGGCGACGTCGAGGATCAGCGCGTTCAGCGCCCCGCTGGCCTGCGGAAAGCGCTGTCGCTGCTCGATCAGGTACTGCGTCAGGGTGCGGCGGTTGGACAACGGCATCGGGATTCCCGGTGGGTCAGGCGGCGGCCTCGAACACGCGGCTGGCGAGGATGTCCTCGGGTGCGAGCGTGGTGAGGTCGGATTCGGTCAGGGCGCGGTCACGCACGGCGAACAGGCGCGACGCCGCGCGCAGGCGCGCGCGGTCGAGCGCGTTGCGGATGCTGCGCGCGTTGGCGAAGTGGGGCTGCTGCATCCGGCGGTCGATGTACTGCGCAAACGCCTCCCGGGCGCCCGCTCCGAACCGATAGTGCTGGCCGGCGAGCATGCGGTCGGCGATCTGCATCAGTTCGCCTTCGCCGTAGTCGGGAAAGTCGATGTGGTGCGCGATGCGCGAACTCATCCCCGGGTTGGACTTGAAGAACGTGTCCATCCGGTCCTTGTAACCGGCGAGGATCACGACGAGGTCGTCGCGGTGGTTCTCCATCACCTGCAGCAGGATCTCGATCGCTTCCTGGCCGTAGTCGCGCTCGTTTTCCGGGCGATACAGGTAGTACGCCTCGTCGATGAAGAGCACGCCGCCCATGGCCCGCTTCAGCACGTCCTTGGTCTTGGGCGCCGTGTGGCCGATGTACTGGCCGACGAGATCGTCGCGGGTCACGCTCACCACGTGGCCCTTGCGCACGTAGCCGAGACGATGAAGGATCTGGGCCATCTTCAGCGCGACCGTCGTCTTGCCGGTGCCCGGATTGCCGGTGAAGCACATGTGCAGCGACGGCGCGTCGGCCTCGAGGCCGAGCTGGCTGCGCGCCTTCGACACCACGAGGAACGCCGCGATGTCCTGGATGCGCTTCTTCACCGGGGCCAGTCCGACCAGGTCGCGGTCGAGCTCCTCCAGCACCTCGAGCACGTGCGTGTCGCGCAGGATGGCCTGCAGGTCGACGGTCGGCGCGGCGGCGGCGTTCATGGAAGAACCTTCTCGCTGCGCTCGAAGGATTCGAGCTTGGGCGGCCCGGCGCTCTCATGGCCTACTCGTAACGCGACCCGGCCGGGCGCATCGCCGCGTAGCCCTGCGTCGTGTAACGCGTCATCCGGCCCGCCGCTTCCTGCCGCAGCAGGCCGAAACCCGGCTCCTCGCGCGGACGGTTGACGATGAACGACAGGCACATCGACTCGACCCCGCGCGTGTTGTCGAAGGCGTTGACCTTGATGTAGTGGTTCGGAAAGGCCTTGCGGCAGGCGTTCACCTCGAAGAGGACGGCGGCGCCGTCCTTCACGGTGAACATCGGCAGGCCCCACATCTCCCAGTACACGTTGCGGGGGTGCGGGTCGTCGGTGTACTCGACCGACAGCGCCCAGCCGCGGCCGAGGGCGTAGTCGACCTGCGCGCGGATCTCGTCGTCGGTCAGGTCGGGCAGGAACGAAAAGGTGCCTTGGGTGATGCGCATGGAGGTTCTCCTGCTCAGCTGGCCGTCGCGGTGACCGCGAAGTCCGGCGTGTCGGTCGAGGTGTAGTTGAAGCTGACGTCCTTCCAGGTATCGAGCGCCTGCGCCAGCGGCTTGCACCACTTGGCGGCGGCGTTGAGGACGTCCGGCCCTTCGTTGGCGATGTCGCGGCCTTCGTTGCGGGCCTTGACCATCGCTTCGAGCGCAACCCGGTTGGCGATCGCGCCGGCCTGGATGCCGGCCGGGTGGCCGATCGTGCCGCCGCCGAACTGCAGCACCACGTCGTCGCCGAACAGCGTCAGCAGCTGGTGCATCTGGCCGGCGTGGATGCCGCCGGAGGCCACCGGCATCACCTTGCGCAGGTCGACCCAGTCCTGGTCGAAGAACAGGCCGCGCGAGAGGTCGGTCTGCGTGTACGTGTCGCGGCAGACGTTGTAGTAGCCCTGCACCGTCATCGGGTCGCCCTCGAGCTTGCCGACCGCCGTGCCCGCGTGCAGGTGGTCGACGCCAGCCAGCCGCAGCCACTTGGCGATCACGCGGAAGCTCACGCCGTGGTTCTTCTGCCGCGTGTACGTGCCGTGCCCCGCGCGGTGCATGTGCAGGATGATGTCGTTGCGGCGGCACCAGTTCGACATCGACTGGATCGCGCTCCAGCCGATCACGAGGTCGATCATCAGGATGTTCGAGCCCAGTTCCTTGGCGAACTCGGCGCGCTCGTACATGTCTTCCATGGTCGCGGCGGTGACGTTCAGGTAGTGGCCCTTGATCTCGCCGCTTCCCGCCTGCGCCTTGTTGACGGCTTCCATGCAGAACAGGAAGCGGTCGCGCCAGTGCATGAAGGGCTGCGAGTTGATGTTCTCGTCGTCCTTCGTGAAGTCCAGCCCGCCGGTCAGCGCTTCGTAGACGACGCGACCGTAGTTCTTGCCCGACAGGCCCAGCTTCGGCTTCATCGTCGCGCCCAGCAGCGGACGGCCGTATTTGTCCAGGCGCTCGCGCTCGACGACGATCCCGGTCGGCGGGCCCTTGAAGGTCTTCGCGTAGGCGGCCGGGATGCGGATGTCCTCGAGGCGCGCGGCCTTCAGCGGCTTGAAGCTGAAGACGTTGCCGATCAGGCTCGCCGTCATGTTGGCGATCGAGCCCTCTTCGAACAGGATGATGTCGTAGGCGATGTAGGCGAAGTACTGCGCCTCCTTGCCGGTGCCCGTGCCGGTGCCCGGCACGACGTCGACGCGGTACGCCTTCGCCTGGTACGACTCGTGGGCCGTCAGCAGGTCGGTCCAGACCACCGTCCAGGTGGCGGTCGACGACTCGCCGGCCACGGCGGCGGCCGCCTCGTCCGGATCGACCCCTTCCTGCGGGGTGATCCGGAACACGCAGATCACGTCCGTGTCCTTCGGCTCGTAGTCCGGCCGCCAGTACCCCATCTGCTTGTACTTCAGGACGCCACCCTTGTAGCGCTCCTTGGTGTCCCGGATCATTCCCTCGACCGGTTTGTTCATCGCCAGTTCTCCCTGTGAAGCGGCCTGCTGCAGCGCACCGCGCGCGTTGGACGGCACTCTAGGGAGCGCGAACATTTAAGGTACAGTCACTTTTTCTGACGATTCAGTTAAGTTTTCCTTATGCATCTCCCTCGACATGCGGCTTCCTCGTGCGTAACGCGACCCTGAGGCAACTGCGGGTCTTCACGGCCGCGGCGCGGCACCAGAGCTTCGGCAAGGCCGCGGAGGAGCTGCACCTGACGCCGCCGGCCGTGTCGATGCAGATCCGCGAACTCGAGGAGCACGTCGGCTTGCCGCTCTTCGACCGCACCGGCAGGCAGGTCGCGCTCACCGTCACCGGCGAGTACCTGCTGGTCTATGCGAAGAAGATCCTGGCGACGCTGAAGGACGCCGAGGACGCGATCGCCCGTTTCCGCGGCCTCGAAAGCGGCCGCGTGTCGATCGGGATGGTCAGCACCGCGAAGTACTTCGTGCCGCGGCTGCTCGCGCAGTTCCGCCAGGAGCATCCGGCGATCGAGGTGAAGCTCGCCGTCGGCGGCAACCGCGAGCAGCTGGTCGCGCTGCTGCAGGCGAACGACGTCGACCTCGCGATCATGGGCCGGCCGCCGCGCGAACTCGCCACGCGCGCCGAGCCCTTCGCCGTGCACCCGCACGCGATCGTGACGGCCCCGGAGCATCCGCTGACGACGCATCGGCCACGCCCCGGCCAGCCTGCTCGCCAACTACGAGTTCATCATCCGCGAGCCCGGTTCCGGCACGCGCGCGGCCATGGAGAAGTACTTCGCCGACCACCGGCTGCAGCCGCGCGTGGCCATGGAAATGACGAGCAACGAGACGATCAAGCAGGCGGTGATGGCCGGCATGGGCGTGAGCTTCCTGTCGCTGCACACGATCGGGCTCGAGCGCAACGCCGGCCTGCTCGCGGTGCCGGACATCGAGGGCCTGCCGGTGCTGAAGCGCTGGTACGTCGTCAACAACCTGTCGAAGACGCTGTCGCCGGCTGCCGAGGCCTTCCGCTACTTCATCCTCGAAGAGGGCGAGCGCTTCCTGGCGAAGGAGTACGGCTCGGCGGCCGCCCTGGGCGACGCGCGCGAGCCGGCTTGAGCAGGCGCGTCAGCGCGGGAAGTACATCTTCTTCTTGTCGAGTTCGTAGCTCCACGGCAGGCCGGAGTTCTTCCAGCCGTTCACCGTGCGACGCCCCTTGTCGGACATCTCGCCCTCGTAGCCGTACACGACGATGTACACCCGCTTGTAGCCCGAGTCGTTCAGCAGATCCGCCGCGCGGGAACTGCGTTCCCCCGCCCGGCACATCAGCACCACCGGATCGTCCTTGGTCAGGCCCTTTTCCTTCAGGCGCCGCTCCATCTCCGGAACGAAGTCGTTGAACGGCTCGAGCTTGTAGAAGGCGCGGTTCTCGTCCCAGTCGGTCATGAACTCCTGGAACTCGACGTACGGAACGAGCGCGTCCACGCCCTCGGCCATGCCGAGGAACTGGGCCTCGGCACGCGTGCGGACATCGACGAACAGGACCTTGCCTTTCTGCGACTTCACGAATTGCTGCGCCTGCTTGGGCAGCAGGTAGTTCTGCTGCTTGGTGCGCATCTCTTCGGGGACCTTGGCGGGCGCGATGGTCTGCGCGCCGGCGGTGGCGGCCAGCACGGCGAAAACGGCGGCGATCACCAGGGCGACGATATTTTTCACGGCATTGCTCCGAAAGCGCGGTCCGCCATGGACCGGCGAGCCGGCAATCTTAGAGCCGCGCGCGCCGGCAATCAGGACGCAGATCACACAGGACGCATCCGCGTGCCGCATCGGGACGGCACGGCGGCCCGCCCCTCGGCTCCGGTATCGTCGCCGCCGATGCACACCCAGCCCCGCCTGACGGCATATCTGCTGCTGACGGCGTCGATGACGCTGGTGGGCAGCTACGTCGCGCTGTCCAAGCCCCTGGTGGCGGTGCTGCCGGTCCTGGCCCTGGCCTTCCTGCGCTTCGCCATCGGCGCCGTCGCCATGGTGCCGTGGACGCCGCGCGCCGCCGGGGAGGCCCCGCTGACGGCGAGCGAGCATCGGTGGCTGTTCCTGATGTCGTTCTTCGGCAACTTCCTGTTCTCCGTCTGCATGCTGTCCGGGATCCAGCGCACCACGGCCACGGCCGCGGGCGTGATCCTCGCCACGCTGCCCGCGGTCGTCGCGCTGCTGTCGAGGGTGTTCCTGCGCGAGGCGCTGACGCCGCGCACCCTGTTCGCGATCGCGCTCGCGGTCGCCGGCATCGTGCTGCTGCAGTTCGCCAAGGGCGACGGCGGCGCGACGACGCAGCAGCAGTGGCTGGGCAATCTGCTGATGTTCGGCGCGGTCATCTGCGAGGCGAGCTACGTGATCCTCGGCAAGCGGCTGGCCGCGTCGCGCACGCCGCTCCGAGTGTCGGCGCTGATCAACCTGTGGGGGCTGGCGCTGACCGCGCCGCTCGGCCTGTGGCAGCTGACGCGCGCCGACCTCGGCGCGATGACCGGCGGCCTGTGGACCCTGCTCGTCTTCTACTCGCTGGCGGCGGGCCTGTTCTCGGTGTGGATGTGGGTCTCCGGCCTCAGGCACGTGCCGGCCAACCAGGCCGGAGTGTTCACGGTCGCGCTGCCGATCGCGGCGACGGCGGTCGGCGTGCTGCTGCTGGGCGAGAGCTTCACCGTGCTGCACGCGACGGCCCTGGCGCTCGCGTCCACCGGCGTGCTGCTGATCGCGACCTCGCCGCGCGCCGCGCCGGCGTAGGCGGCGGCGCAACTCAGGGTCGGCTGGCGGGCGCGGCCGGCGCGTCGTCGAGCAGCGGCCGGATCAGCGAACGCACATCGACGCGCGCCCCGAGCCGCGCGACCAGCAGGTACATGCCCGCCAGCTTGCGGTGCAGGAACATCGTGTCCGGAGGCGGCGCCTGCAGCAGCCCCCGCCTGATCGCGAGGTCGAAGCCGAGGTCGCGCGCGCGCGACGGCAGGTCGGACGCCGCGAAGTCATAGCGGCCGCGGTGACGCAGCGGTTCGCACACCAGCAGGATCACATCCACGGCCGCCTCCACCTTATCGCGAGGCGCGCCGGGCTCGACATAGCCGATCGCCTCGGCCTGCCCGGCGATCGCCTGGCGGTCCCCGCGGATCACGGCGCGGGTGATGCGGCGAAAGTTCTCGACGAACCCGGCCGCGAACTCCTGGGTCGCGCCGAAGTCGAGCAGCACCAGCCGCCCGGTGTCCGGCTGGTACAGGTAGTTGGCGAAATTCGGGTCGGTCTGCATGACGCGGAACTCGAAGAGCTCGCGGAACAGCAGGTGTTCCAGCGCGGCGCCGAGCTTGTCGCGCTGCTTCTGCGGCACGTCGTCCCGCGCCATCTGCTCCAGCGGCACGCCCTCGATGTAGTCCATCGCCATCACGCGCGCCGTCGTGCAGTCCCAGTGCACGCGGGGGACCAGCAGGTCCGGATCGTCCGCAACCAGCTTCGCGTACTGCTCCATGAAGCGGCCCTCGGCGAGGTAATCCGATTCCTGCTGCAACTGCCGCTTGGCTTCGTCGGCGATGCCGCGCACGTCGATGCCGAGCGGCAGCACATTGGCCATGCGCAGCAGGGCCGCGACGTTGTCGACGTCGCTCGCGATCGATTTCGCGACGCCGGGGTACTGGACCTTCAGCGCGAGGTCACGGCCGTCGCGCGTTCGCGCGCGATGAACCTGGCCGATCGACGCCGCGGCGATCGGTTCGTCGCTGAACTCGGCGAACCGGTCCCGCCAGCCCTTGCCGTACTCCCGCCCGAGCACGCGGTGCAGTTGCTGCGCCGGCATCGGCGCGGCCGACGAACGCAGCACCGCGAGCGCCTGCGCGAACTCCGGCGGCAGCACGTCCTCGCCCTGCAGCGAGATCAGCTGACCCAGCTTCATCGCCGCGCCGCGCAGGTTGGACAGACGCTCGGCCAGCCGCCGCGCGGTGGCGGCCGTGAAGAGCGCGCTGCCGGCCTTCGGGTCGTTCGGCTGGCCGAGGCGACGCAGCCCCTCGATGGCGCCGCCCACGGCGAGTTCGCCCGCGGCGAATCCGATGCGGGCGAGGCGACCGAGGCGGCTCTGGGGTACGGCGGCAGGAGGAGGCTTGCGCGTCATTGAAGGTGAGGCAGGCAGCAAGCGCAGTCTAGTCCGCGCATACCAGGCGCTCGGTCGTGCACCACGCGCGTGCTCCAACGTGCGGGCAATGGACCGCAAGTCACGTTGTTGGTGCAGACAGGCCGCTTCTCAGTGCACAACGCGCTCGCAGACCCGTGGCATGGAACTTGTATTGCAGTGCACAGCGCCGATCGGGGTGCTCACTCAGGGGAAAGGTAATGGACCGCAGACATTTCATACAGGCGGGCGGCGCGGTTGCACTCAGCTGCTCGTCGATCTCGACGGCGTTCAGCCAGGCAAAGACGCCGATCAAGGTCGGCATCCTTCATTCGCTGTCCGGCACGATGGCGATCTCCGAAACGGCGCTGAAGGAAACGGCGCTGATGACGATCGCCGACATCAATGCCAAGGGCGGCGTGATGGGACGCCAGCTCGAGCCGGTGGTCGTCGACCCGGCATCCAACTGGCCGCTGTTCGCGGAGAAGGCGCGCCAGTTGCTTACGCAGGACAAGGTCTCGGTGGTGTTCGGGTGCTGGACGTCGGTGTCGCGCAAGAGCGTGCTGCCGGTCTTCAAGGAACTGAACGGCCTGCTCTTCTACCCGGTGCAGTACGAGGGCGAGGAACTCGAGAAGAACGTGTTCTACACGGGCGCCGCGCCGAACCAGCAGGCGATCCCGGCGACCGAGTACCTGATGAGCAAGGAAGGCGGCGGCGCGAAGCGCTTCTTCCTCCTTGGCACCGACTACGTCTACCCGCGCACGACCAACAAGATCCTGCGCGCGTTCCTGAAGAGCAAGGGCGTCGCCGACAAGGACATCGAGGAGGTCTACACGCCCTTCGGCCACAGCGACTACCAGACGATCGTCGCGAACATCAAGAAGTTCGCGAGCGGGGGCAAGACCTGCGTGATCTCGACCATCAACGGCGACTCCAACGTGCCCTTCTACAAGGAACTCGGCAACGCGGGCCTGAAGGCCAAGGACGTGCCCGTCGTGGCGTTCTCGGTGGGCGAGGAGGAGCTGCGCGGCGTCGACACCAAGCCGCTGGTGGGCCATCTCGCCGCGTGGAACTACTTCATGTCGCTGAAGAATCCGCAGAACGACGCCTTCATCAAGATGTACAAGGCCTGGGCGATCAAGCAGAAGCTGCCGAACGCCGAAAAGGTCGTCACCAACGACCCGATGGAAGCCACGTTCGTCGGCATCCACATGTGGAAGCAGGCCGTCGAGAAGGCGAAGACCGCCGACGTCGACCCGGTGATCGCCGCGATGGCCGGCCAGACGTTCGACGCGCCCTGCGGCTACAAGCTGAAGATGGACGAGAAGAACCACCATCTGCACAAGCCGGTGCTCATCGGCGAGGTGCGTGCCGACGGGCAGTTCAACGTGGTGTGGCGGACCAAGGGTCCCATCCGCGCGCAGCCGTGGAGTCCGTTCATCCCCGGCAACGAGAAGAGGCCGGACACGCCGGTCTGATCCTGCAGTACCGGAGCGGGCGCCTTTCCCTGGAACGGAGGCCGCCCGCTCCGCCCTTCTGGAAGTCCATGTCCCGTCTCCTCCGCTTCCTCGCATTCGCGCTCGCGCTGTGTGTCGCACCGGCGTGGGCGGCGATCGATCCCGTCCACGTGCTGCAGCTGGCCGACGAGGACGCGGACGTGCGCATAGCGGCGATCCGCAAGCTGACCGCGACGCAGGACGCGCGCGTCGCCGACATCCTCAACGCGCTGTCGAACGAGGCGCTCGGGTTGATCGACGGCGGCCGCCGCGCCGCCATCGTGGCGGACGGCCGGTTGACCGACGCCATCACCGGCGCGCCGCTCGGTCCGGCGCCCGCGAACTTCGAAGCATTCGTCGTCAACAACCGCCTGCGCGGCGAGATCGACGCCGCGCAGGCGGCGCTGAAGCTGGCGAGTCCCGATACCGCGGAGCGCCTGGCCGCCGCCCGGTCGCTGCAGGGCTCGGACAACGAGGACCTGCTGCCGATCGTGGAGCAGGCCATCGCCCGGGAGGCCGACGCGGAGGTGAAGGCCGCGCTGGACTTGTCGGCGGCCTCGCTCGCCCTGAAGAACGCCGACCCGGCCCTGCGCGCCAGGGCCGCGGCCGCGCTGGCGAAGAGCAACGATCCGCAGGTTCGCCAGCTGTTGTCCGCGCTCGTCGCCAGAAGCAGCGACGGCAGCTACGCGGAAGCCGACGAACGCGTGCGCACCGCGGCGCAACTGTCCCTGAACGAAATCAACCGCCGCCTGCGCTCGACCGAGTTCGGGCTCGCCCTGTTCACCGGCCTGAGCCTCGGCTCGATCCTGCTGCTGGCGGCTCTCGGGCTGGCGATCACGTACGGCCTGATGGGCATCATCAACATGGCGCACGGCGAGTTCCTGATGATCGGGGCGTACACCACGTACCTGACCCAGGGCCTGTTCCGCCAGTACATGCCGGCCGCCTTCGACTGGTACGTGGTGGCGGCGCTGCCCGCGGCCTTCGCGGTCACGGCGGTGATCGGCATGGCGCTCGAGCGCAGCGTGCTGCGCTGGCTGTACGGCCGCCCGCTCGAGACGCTGCTCACCACCTGGGGCGTGAGCCTGCTGCTGATACAGGCCTCGCGGACACTCTTCGGTGCGCAGAACGTCGAAGTGGAGAACCCGTCGTGGCTGTCCGGTGGCATCGCGATCGCCGGCGGGTACGTGATCCCGTTCAACCGCATCGCGATCGTCGTGTTCGCGCTGGTCGTTCTCGCGGCGGTGTGGCTGATGATCAACCGCACCCGCGTCGGACTCTTCGTCCGCGGCGTGACGCAGAACCGCGCGATGGCGAGCTGCACCGGCGTGCCGACGCACCAGGTCGACATGCTCACCTTCGGCCTCGGCTCCGGGGTGGCCGGCCTCGGCGGCGTCGCGCTTTCGCAGATCGGCAACGTCGGCCCGGATCTGGGCCAGGCCTACATCGTCGACAGCTTCATGGTCGTCGTGCTCGGCGGCGTCGGCCAGCTCGCCGGCACGGTGATCGCGGCATTCGGCCTGGGCGCGATCGCCAAGTTCCTCGAGCCGCTGTCCGGCGCCGTGCTGGCGAAGATCATGGTGCTCGTCTTCATCATTCTCTTCATCCAGAAGCGGCCTCAGGGTCTGTTCGCGCTGAAGGGCAGGAGCGCGGAGGCATGACCCGACTCTTCACGCCCCGTGCCTGGACCGCGATCCTGCTGGTCGCGCGGCCTGCTCGTCATCGTGCTGCCGACGCTGCACCTCGCGCTGCCGCCGACGCACCCGCTGCACGTCTCCAGCTTCTGGATCACGCTGCTCGGCAAGTTCATGTGCTACGCGGTCGTCGCGCTCGCGATGGACCTGATCTGGGGCTACACCGGCATCCTGTCGCTCGGGCAGGGCCTGTTCTTCGCGCTCGGCGGCTATGCCTTCGGCATGTACCTGATGCGCCAGATCGGGCGCGACGGCGTCTACAAGAGCGACCTGCCCGACTTCATGGTGTTCCTCGACTGGAAGGAGCTGCCCTGGTACTGGGTGGGCACCGACTCCTTCCTGTGGGCCTGCGTGCTGGTCGTCGCCGTGCCCGGGCTGCTCGCGCTCGCGTTCGGCTTCTTCGCCTTCCGCTCGCGCATCAAGGGCGTCTACTTCTCGATCATCACCCAGGCGCTGACCTACGCCGCGATGCTCGCGTTCTTCCGCAACGACATGGGCTTCGGCGGCAACAACGGCTTCACCGACTTCAAGCGCATCCTCGGCCTGCCGATCACCTCGCCCGAGATGCGGGTCGCGCTCTACGTGCTGTCCGGCCTGTACCTGTTCGGCGCGCTGCTGCTCGCCCGCTGGATCGTCACCGGCAAGATGGGGCGGGTGCTCACCGCGATCCGCGACCAGGAGTCGCGGCTGATGTTCCTCGGCTACCGCACGCGTTCGTACAAGCTCGTGATCTGGACGATCGCGGCCGTGCTGAGCGGCATCGCCGGCGCCCTCTACGTGCCGCAGGTCGGCATCATCAACCCGAGCGAGATGAGCCCGGCGAACTCGATCGAGATCGCCATCTGGGCCGCGGTGGGCGGGCGCGGCACGCTGGTCGGCCCGATCCTCGGCGCCTTCGCCGTCAACGGCGCGAAGACCTGGTTCACGGTGGCGTATCCCGAACTCTGGCTCTACTTCCTCGGCCTGCTGTTCGTGCTGGTGACGCTGTTCCTGCCGCGCGGCATCGCCGGCCTCGCGCAGACCGTGCGGCAGCGGCTGCCGGCCCGGCTTTCCGCGCCGGCCGCCGAGCCGCCGGCGAGCCAGGAGGCGCGCTCGTGAGCGCGCACGGCCGCTCCGAAGCGCTCGCCCCGGAGCGCACAGCGCGGAGGGTAGTCCAGTGACCGACGGCTCCATCCACGCGCTGTCGAGCGCCGGCGACGCCGTCGGCTACAGCCACCCGGTCGACCCGAACAAGGTCGACACCTCGCATGGTCCGATCCTGTACCTCGACGACATCACGGTCAGCTTCGACGGCTTCAAGGCGCTGAACGCGCTGTCGCTGACGATCGAGCGCGGCGAACTGCGCTGCATCATCGGGCCCAACGGCGCCGGCAAGACGACGATGATGGACGTCATCACCGGCAAGACCCGGCCGGACGCCGGCACTGCGTTCTTCGGCCAGACCTTCGACCTGACGCGCCTGCCCGAGACCGAGATCGCGCGGCTGGGCATCGGCCGCAAGTTCCAGAAGCCGACGGTGTTCGAGAACCACACCGTGTTCGAGAACCTCGAACTGGCGATGAAGGCCGACAAGCGGGTGCGGCAGACGCTTTTCGCGCAGCTGCTGCCTGCCCAGCGCGACCGCATCGCCGGCATGCTGCGCACGATCCGGCTCGCCGGCAGCGAGCAGCGGCTCGCCGGCTCGCTGTCGCACGGGCAGAAGCAGTGGCTGGAGATCGGCATGCTGCTGATGCAGGAACCGGAACTCATCCTGCTCGATGAGCCGGTGGCCGGCATGACCGACGCCGAGACCGCGCGCACCGCGGAACTGATCCTCGAACTCGCGGGCACGCATTCGGTCGTCGTCGTCGAGCACGACATGGACTTCGTCGGCAAGATCGCCCGCACGGTGACCGTCCTGCACGAAGGCAGCGTGCTCGCGGAAGGTTCGATGGCGGACGTGCAGGCCGACGAGCGCGTGATCGAGGTCTACCTCGGGCGCTGACCGGATCGACAAGCGATGCTGACCATCGAACATCTCGACCAGTACTACGGCGGCAGCCACATCCTGCGCGACGTCTCGCTCGACGTCTCCGGCGCCGCCTGCACGGTGCTGCTGGGCCGCAACGGCGTCGGCAAGACGACGCTGCTCAAAGGCATCATGGGCCTCGTCGGGCCGCGCGCCGGCCGCATCCTGTTCGATGGGCAGGACATCACGCGGCTCGCGCCCTACCAGCGCGTGCGGCTCGGCATCGGCTACGTGCCGCAGGGCCGCGACATCTTCAACCGGCTCACCGTCGAGGAGAACCTGATGATGGGCCTCGCGCCGAAGCGCGGCGCCGCCGGCCGCAAGGTGCCCGAGCACATCCTCGAACTCTTCCCGGTCCTCAAGCAGATGCTGAAGCGCCGCGGCGGCGATCTCTCCGGCGGGCAGCAGCAGCAGCTGGCGATCGGCCGCGCGCTCGCCGCCGACCCGCGCCTGCTGATCCTCGACGAGCCGACCGAGGGCATCCAGCCGTCGATCATCAAGGAGATCGGCGCCGTCATCCGCAAGCTGGTCACCGAGAAGAAGATGGCGGTGCTGCTGGTGGAGCAGTACTACGACTTCGCGGAATCGCTGGCCGACGCCTATGCGGTGATGCTGCGCGGGCAGATCACCCACCGCGGACGGGGCGCTACGATGAAGGACGAGAAGATTTCCGGACTGCTCTCGATCTGAGCGGCCCCCGAAGAACCAAGACCTGGCGATGTTCGACGGCCCGACCGCCGCGTGGCATGCCTCGCTCGCGCTGCGCGTGCGCAACGCGGGCGGGCGATCGCTGCTCGCCGCCGAGCATCGCGGACCGCTGCGCGTGCAGAAGGCGCTCTACCCCGAAGGCGACGCTCCCTGCCACGCGGTGGTGCTGCATCCGCCGGGCGGCATCGCCGGCGGCGACGTGCTCGACATCGCCGTCGACGTCGCTGCGTCAGCGCACGCGCTCGTCACCACCCCGGGCGCGGCCAAGTGGTACAAGTCCCTCGGCGCCAGCGCCGAGCAGCGCGTCCGGCTGACTCTCGACGGCGGCCTGGAGTGGTTGCCCCAGGAAGCGATCGTCTACGACGCCGCGAACGTGCGATCGACGATCGACATCCAGATGAGCGACCGCGCCGCGATGATCGGCTGGGACATCGTCGCGCTCGGCCGCCGCGCCGCGGGCGAGCGCTTCGAGCGCGGCCGGTTCGCGCAGACGATCCGGCTGCGCATCGGCGACGAACTCGCCTGGGTGGAGCGGACGCGGCTCGTCGGCAACGATGCGCTGCTCGAATCGCCCATCGGACTCGCCGGCCGCCACGTGTTCGGCTGCCTGTGGGCGGCAGGACCGGAGTTCGACGACACGACGATGGAAGGGCTGCGCGCCGCGCTCGGCGACACGGCGTCGATCGCGCCGATTACGCGGCTGACTCCGCGGCTCGTGGTCGCGCGCGCGCTCGGGCCGAACACGAATCTCGTTCGCGGCGCATTGACGGAAGTGTGGGCCGCGCTGCGGCCGCTGGTGTTTCAACGGGCGGCCGTGCCGCCGCGCCTGTGGGCTACCTGATCACGAGGAATCACGAGGACACCTGGATGGAACTCTCCCCGAGGGAAAAGGACAAGCTGCTGATCTTCACCGCCGGGCTCGTTGCCGAGCGGCGCAAGCAGCGCGGACTGAAACTGAACTACCCGGAGGCCGTCGCCTTCATCTCGGCCGCGATCCTCGAGGGCGCGCGCGATGGCCGGACCGTCGCCGAGCTGATGAGCTACGGCACCACGCTGCTGACCCGCGACGACGTGATGGACGGTGTGCCGGAGATGATTCCGGACATCCAGGTCGAGGCCACCTTCCCGGACGGCACCAAGCTCGTGACCGTTCACCACCCCATTTCGTGAGAGCCGCCATGATCCCCGGTGAACTGCTCGTCGCGCCCGGCGACATCGAACTGAACGCGGGCCGCGCCACCGTGCGGCTGACGGTCGCCAACACCGGCGACCGGCCGATCCAGGTCGGTTCGCACTTTCACTTCTTCGAGACCAACGAGGCGCTGCGCTTCGACCGCGCGGCGGCGCGCGGCTTTCGACTGAACATCGCGGCCGGCACGGCGGTCCGCTTCGAGCCCGGCCAGGAGCGCGAAGTGGAACTGGTGGCGCTCGCCGGCGACCGCATCGTGTACGGGTTCAACGGCAAGGTGATGGGCAGGCTCGATGCCGGACGGGCCGCGAAGCCGCCGCTGAAAGCCCGGCCGGCCAGGAAGCGCGCGGCGAAGAAAGTCGCGGGCGCGCGCGCGAAGGGAGCCCGCAAATGAAGATCGGTCGCCAGGCCTATGCCGAGATGTTCGGCCCCACCGTCGGCGATCGCGTCCGGCTGGCGGACACCGCGCTGATCGCGCAGGTCGAGAAGGACTACACGGTCTACGGCGAGGAAGTGAAGTTCGGCGGCGGCAAGGTGATCCGCGACGGCATGGGCCAGAGCCAGCGCATGGCGAAGGACTGCGCCGACACGGTGATCACCAACGCGCTGATCATCGACCACTGGGGCATCGTCAAGGCGGACATCGCGCTCAAGGGCGGCCGCATCAGCGGCATCGGCAAGGCGGGCAACCCGGACATCCAGCCGGCGGTGACGATCGTGATCGGCCCCGGCACCGAGATCATCGCCGGCGAAGGAATGATCGTCACTGCCGGCGGCATCGACTCGCACATCCACTTCATCTGCCCGCAGCAGATCGACGACGCCTTGATGAGCGGACTGACGACGATGCTGGGCGGCGGCACCGGGCCCGCCACTGGCACCTTCGCCACCACCGTCACGCCCGGTCCCTGGCACATGGAGCGCATGCTGCAGGCCGCCGATGCGTTCCCGATGAACCTCGGCTTCCTGGGCAAGGGCAACGCGTCGCTGGTCGAGCCGCTGCTGGAGCAGATCAAGGCGGGCGCGATCGGCCTCAAGCTGCACGAGGACTGGGGCACGACGCCCGCCGCCATCGACGCCGCCCTCACCGCCGCCGACAAGACCGACACCCAGGTGGCGATCCACACCGACACGCTGAACGAGGCCGGCTTCGTCGAGGCCAGCATCAAGGCGTTCAAGGGCCGCGTGATCCACACGTACCACACCGAAGGCGCGGGCGGCGGCCACGCGCCGGACATCATCAAGGTCTGCGGCGAGAGCAACGTGCTGCCGTCGTCGACCAACCCGACGCGTCCGTACACCGTCAACACGCTCGACGAGCATCTGGACATGCTGATGGTGTGCCACCACCTCGACGCCGCCATCGCCGAGGACCTCGCGTTCGCCGAGAGCCGCATCCGCAAGGAGACCATCGCGGCCGAGGACATCCTGCATGACATCGGCGCCTTCTCGATGATCAGTTCCGACTCGCAGGCGATGGGCCGGGTCGGCGAGGTGATCACGCGGACGTGGCAGACCGCCCACAAGATGAAGCAGCAGCGCGGCTCGCTCGGCGAACGCGGATTCAGCGACCCGAAGGAACACGACAACGCGCGCATCAAGCGCTACGTCGCGAAGTACACGATCAACCCCGCGCTGACGCACGGCATCGCGCACGAGGTGGGCTCGGTCGAGGTCGGCAAGTGGGCCGATCTCGTGCTGTGGAAGCCGGCCTTCTTCGGAGTGAAGCCCTTCCTGATCCTGAAGGGCGGCACGATCGCGGCCGCGGCGATGGGCGACCCGAACGCGTCGATTCCCACGCCGCAGCCCGTGCACTACCGCCCGCAGTTCGGCGCCTTCGGCGGGGCGACGGCGAAGGGCTCGCTGACCTTCGTCTCGCAGGCCGCCCTGAAGGCGGGCGTGCCGGAGCGGTACGGCCTGCAGAAGCGGGCCGTCGCCGTAAAGGGGATCCGCAAGCTCTCGAAGGCCTCGATGGTTCACAACGCGCTGACGCCGAAGATCACCGTGGACCCCGAGACGTACCGGGTCCACGCCGACGGCGTGCTGCTCGACTGCGAGCCGGCGCGGGAACTTCCGCTGGCGCAGCGCTACTTCCTGTTCTGATGCCCGCGATCGAAGCGCCGTTTCGATGCTGCGACTGACCGCGTTCGCCACCGAGCCGCTGACCGCCGAGCAGGCGCGAGGCGGCGCCGCGCCTGCGCCTGACCTATCAGGAACGCGTGCGCAGCCGCCTCGCGGCCGTGCTGCCGAGCGGCGAGGCGGTCGCGATCCTGCTGCCGCGCGGCAGCGTGCTGCGCGACGGCGCCGTGCTGGCGGGCGATGGCGGCGAGCGGCTCATCGTCGAGGCGGTGCCCGAGCCCCTCGCACGGGTGACGGCGTCCACGCCGCTGGCGCTGCTGCGCGCGGTCTATCACCTGGCCAATCGCCACGTGCCCGCGCAGCTCGGCGCCGGCCACGCGGTGATCGAGCGCGATCCCGTGCTGGAGGAGATGCTGGCCGGACTGGGAGCGCGCATCGAGCACATCGAGGCGGCCTTCGATCCGGAGGCCGGCGCGTACGACGGGCGCGCGCATGCGCACGGTCCTTCGCACCGCGAGGAAATCGACGAGGTGTCGGCGACGGTCGGCGAGCAGCTGTCGGTCGCGGCGCACCGCGCGCGGAGCGGCGGATGACGGCAGCGGAGTCAGGCGGTACGGGACGCCTGCTGGCCATGCTCCAGCTCGCCAGTCCCGGTCTGCCGGTCGGCGGGTTCGCGTACTCGCAAGGTCTCGAGAAAGCGATCGAGGACGGCATCGTTCACGACGCCGCCAGCGCGCGGCGCTGGATCGAGGATCTGCTCACCCTGTCGCTCGCGCGCTTCGATGCGCCGCTGTGGCTGCGCGCGTGGGACGCCTGGAAGGCCGCCGACCACGCGGCCTTCGCGCACTGGAACGAGGAGTGCATCGCTGCCCGCGAGACCGCGGAGCTGCGCGCCGAAACGCTGCAGATGGGCGTGTCGCTCGTGCGCGTGATGCCGGTGCTGGGCGTCCCGCCCCCCGCCTGCACGCCGATCGCCTTCCCGATGGCGTTCGCCGCCGCGTGCGCCTCGCCTCCGCGTCGAGCGCGAGGCAGGGCTGGCCGCGTATCTCTGGGCCTGGGCGGAAGGCCAGGTCCTCGTCGCCGTCAAGACCATCCCGCTCGGACAGCTGTCGGGGCAGGCGCTGCTCGCGCAGCTGCACGAGGGGATCGACCAGGCCGTTCGGTACGCGGCGTCGGTCGCCGACGACGACATCGGCTCCGCCACGGCGGGATACGCGATCACGTCCGCCCGCCACGAGGCGATGTACTCGCGCCTGTACCGGTCCTGACGCATACGCTGGCTATGATCCGCGCTCGAACCGCGGAGCGCGATGCCTTGACTTCAGCCGAACAAATGGCCGCCGACCTCGTGGCCGCGCGACGGGAGCGCCGCCCGTTCGTTGCCACCGCCGCCAGCGCGCCGGCCTCGGTCGACGAGGCCTACGCGATCCAGGACGCCGTCGCGCGCGCGCTGTTTCCGGGCCGACGACCGGACTGCTGGAAAGTCGGCGCGGCGCGGCCGGATGTCGAGCCGACCGCGACCCCGCTGTTCACTTCCATCGACAGTCCGGCTCGATGGGAGGAGTCCCCGATCGTCGAATTCACCGTCGAAGCGGAACTCGGATTCGTGCTCGCGCGCGACATCGCCGATGACGAGGCGGACACGGTGCCGCTCGACGAGGCGTTCGACTTCGTGTGCGCGACCATCGAGATCTGCGATGCGCGGCTGTCGAACTACCGCGATGCCCCCGCGCTATGGAAGCTCGCCGATTCGCAGGTCAACGCCGGCCTCGTGATCGGCTCCGGCCGTCCGTACGAAGAGGTCGAGGATTACGCGGCCGTGCGGTGTGAGGTGCTCGTCGACGGGCGGACCGTGTTCGACGACACGGGGACCCACGCGCTCGGCGACCCGCGTCTGCTGCTGCGTTGGTGGCTGCGGCACGCCGCGCGGCGCGGACGGCTCGTCGCGGGCGACATCGTGACGACCGGCACGTGGTGCGGGATGGTCGAGGCGCCCAGGGGGCGTCGATCGTACCGTCGCGCATGCACGGTCATCGGCGAGGCCGTTAACGCTGGCTCGCGCATTCGCCGGGCCTTAGACTAGATCGTCGCCAGCGCGGGCCAGCGATCGCGCCACGGCTGCGCGGCCTCGAATTCGCGCCCGATCTCGATCAGCAGCTCGTCGGCGCCGAATGGGCCGACGAGCTGGAAGCCGATCGGCAGCCCGTCTGCGGATGGTGCCGACGGCAGCGCCAGCCCGGGGTGCCCGCACGCATTGACCCACGCCGTGTAGACGGCGTGGCCGCGCGGACCGACGGGCTGGCCATCGATGACCGACGGGAACGGTTCGTCCGCGGGCCAGGGCAGCGCCGCCGCGGACGGCGTCATGATCACATCGACGTGCTCGAACGCGGCCGTGACCGTGCGGCGGAAGGCGTCGAGCGCCTCGACGACCGCGAGATAGCGCGTCGCCGGGATGCCGCGACCCGCCTCGGCCTGGGCCCGCATGCGCGCGCCGATCTCGCCCTCGCGCCCCGGATGCAGGCCGGCCACGAAGGCGGCGCCGACCTGACCGAGCACCGGCCACATCTCGGCCACCGGCGCGATGTCGAATGGCAGCGGCCCGTCCTCCACCGCGAGACCGAGCGAAGCCAGCGTTCGCGCCGCGGCGTCCGTGCTCGCGAGAATCGCCGGATCCACAGGCGCGTCACCGAAGCGGCGGACATACCGCAAACGCAGCGGACGGCCGCGACGGCGCGCATCGCCAAGCGCGATCGATCGCCGGTCGAACGCGTCCGGCGCGCCGATGACCTGCATCGCCAGCGCGACGTCGTCGACCGTGCGGGCGATGGGCCCGATGGTCTCGAGGTCGAGCAGGATCTGCGGCAGGCTCGGGCCGCGCGCGACGCGGCCGATGGACGTCTTCAGGCCCACGAGCCCGGTGTGGCTCACGGGCCGGCGGATCGAACCGCCGCCGTCGGTGCCGAGCGCCAGCGGCCCGAGCCCGGCGGCGACGGCGGCCACCGCGCCGCCCGAGGACCCGCCCGGCGTCAACCGCGTGTCCCACGGGTTGCGCGTCGTGCCGAAGAGCAGGTTCGTCGTGAAGCCTTCGAGGGTGAACTCCGGCACGTTCGTCTTGCCGACGATCACCGCGCCGCCGGCGCGCAGCCGGGCGACGGGCAGTTCGTCCTGCGCCGGGACGTAGTCCGCATACAGACGACTGCCCCAGCGGCAGTGCAGGCCGGCGACCAGGATGCTGTCCTTGATCGTGACCGGCACGCCGTCGAGCGGCCCGAGCGGCTCGCCGCGCGCGTAGCGCCCGGCGCTGCGCCGGGCCGCCGCGCGCGCCCCCGCATCGATCTCGACGATCGCGGTGAGCGCCGGATTGATGCGGCCGATCCGATCGGCGAGGGCATCGAACACCGTCAGCGGATCGATCTCACGGCGGCGATACGCCGCGGCGAGTTCCGTCGCCGACAGACGCCATGGCTCCATCGCGCTCACATCTTGCTGGGCAGGTACAGCACCAGCTGCGGCCAGAGAATCAGCAGGATCGTGAACAGGATCATGATGACCGCGTAGGGCAGCGCGCCCCAGATTGCGTCCTCGATCCCGCCCTTGTCCGGACGGATGCCGTGCACCACGAACAGATTCATGCCCACCGGCGGCGTGATCAGGCCGAGCTCGCACATCAGCACGATGAAGACGCCGAACCAGATCGGATCGACGCCGAGCGCGGTGACGATCGGATAGGTCAGCGGGATCGTGGCGACCTGCATCGACAGCACGTCCATGAACATGCCGAGGACCAGGTAGAACAGGATCAGCGCGAACAGCATCGCGGTGGCGGACATGCCGAACGACGTGACCCAGCGCGTCATCTGGTCGGCGATCCCGGTGAGGCTGATGGTCAGGTTGAGAATGAACGCCGACGCGATGATCAGCAGGATCATGCCGCTGATGCGCGCCGTCTGATGGAAGCAGGTCTGCAGCAGTTCCCGCGATCAGGCGGCCGCTGTGCCAGACGAAGCCGAGCGCGACGATCACCCCGAGCGCCGCCGACTCCGTCGCGGTCGCGATGCCGAAGTAGAGGCTTCCCATCACGACCCCGAACACGATCAGCGGCGGAACCAGGTTCACCAGCAGGCGCAGCCGCTCGCCGAGCGGAAGACGCTCCTCCTCGCGAACGCCTTTCAAGCCGTCCGTCGTCATTGCCCGGACGAAGATGAGGAGCATGAAGAGGCTCGTCAGCAGCAGGCCGGGGATGATGCCGGCGATGAACAGCTTGCCGATCGAGTTGTTGGTCAGCGACCCGTACACGATCATGTTGACGCTCGGCGGAATGAGGATGCCGAGAGTGCCGCCCGCGGCCAGCGAGCCGAGCGCGTCGCGCATCGGATACCCGCGCGCCCTCAGCGGCGGCAGCGCCACCGTGCCGATCGTCGCCGCGGTGGCCACCGACGAGCCCGACGTGGCCGCGAACAGCGCGCAGCAGCCGATGTTCGTGTGCAGCAGTCCGCCGGGCAGGCGCGCGAGCCACGCGGACAGCGCGACGTACATGCGGTCCGCGATGCCGGAGCGCAGCAGCAGCTCACCGAGCAGCACGAACAGCGGAATCGCGGTCAGCAGGTTCTCGTTGCCGACGCCCCAGATGACAGTCGCCATCGAGTTCAGGAACGGCATGCCGTAGGCGAGCACGCCGCCGACGAACGCCGACCACCAGCATCGACACGGCGATCGGGATGCCGATCAGCATCATCCCGATCATCACGAAGAACGCGACGATCGTGGCGGCGATCATTGCTTCGCTCCCGCTCCCGCCTCCGCACCGCCGCTGCGCTGCGCGAAGTCGTCGAGTTCCTCCTTCAGTTCCTCCTTCGTGCTCTTCGGATGGAACTCGACATTCAGCTGGTCGATCCGTCCGGAGAAGAGCAGCCGCGTGGCGCGAACGGCGAGGCCGACCGCGACCAGCATGAAGAAGATCAGTCCGAGGTACCACAACGACTGCGGATAGATCAGCGGCGTGGCCCACGGCGTCTGCGCGGTGCTGCCGTACTCCAGGCTTTCGCTCAGCACGCGAAACGACACGAGCACGAACAACAGCGCGGTGGCGGCCAGCCCGACGATCGACAGCCAGTTCATCGCAGCCTTCAGCCGGCGCGGGAACATCTCGTGGAAGACGTCGACGCGGATGTGATTGCGCCCCACGAGCGCGAGCGAGAACGCGATCGTCGAGCCGATCGCGAGGGAGTAGCCGCCGAGTTCGTCCGCGCCCTGCAGCGAGAAGTTGAAGACCTTCCGGGAGATCGTCTCGATCGTCACGACGAACGACAGCACGAGAAAGATCGTCCCGAAGATCCAGGCGAGCGCGGCTTCGATTCTCTTCATGGCTGCTCCCCGCGCGGCGGCCCCGGCCGCCGCGCCTCTTCGTCATGCCCCGATCACTTCATCCCGACGATCGGGCCGACGGTCTGCTTCCACGTCGCCGAGCAGCCGGGGTTCGACTTGTCGCACACCTCGGCCCAGGCGGGGAACGACAGGTCGCGCACGGCCTTCTTCACGATGTCGAGATCCGACTGCGTCACCGGCACGTTGACCAGCGTTGAACTTCTTGCCCGTCGTGCACGGGTCCTTGCCGACGTTGCAGTTGGAGGCGTCGACGAAGAGTTCCTCCGAGTACTTCCAGACGTCCTCGATGAAGGCGTCGAACGTGGCCTGCAGCTTCTGCTGCTGGTCGGGCTTCAGCTTGCGCCACGCGTCCAGCGTGATCGCGTAGCCGTTCAGTGCCATCTGCATGCCGATCGGCAGGTAGTGCGTCGTCACCTCCGGCCAGCCGGCCGAGTTGGCCGAGCTCGGCCCGGTCACCGCGCAATCGACGACGCCGAGCGACAGGCTCTGGTGCGTCTCGGCGAACGCGATCGGCACCGGCGTGCCGCCGAGCGACTCGATGAACTTCGCCAGGTTCTGGTCGTACGTCGCGGACCTTCAGGCCCTTGACGTCCGCGAGCTTGGCGATCGGCTTCTTGCAGAACAGCACCTGCGGGCCGAACGGCCACACGCCGAGCAGCTTGACGTTGAACTGCTTCTGCAGCCGCTGGTCGAGCGTCGCGGAGTAGGCCTTGGCGACGGCGCGTCCGGTCTTGTAGTCCGGGTTCAGGCCGACCAGGTCCAGGCCCGAGGATCGTCGGCTCGTCGCGCGAGTTCTGCGACATCCGCAGCGACGCCATCTCGAACAGGCCCGCCTTCATCACGCGCAGCTGCTCGGTGTCCTTGATGCCGAGCGTGTCGATCGGCTTGTACTCGACCTCGATCGGCAGCCCGGTCTTCTGGGCCAGCGTCTCGAAGAACGGCTGTTCCTTGTTCTTCTGGATCAGGCCGGTGGCGAGCGGCTGGCCGATCACCTTCAGCTTGATCTTCTCCTGGGCCAGTGCCGGGAGGGCGGTGGCGAGCGCGGCCGCGGCGGCAACTGTCGTCAGCGCGCGCGCGGCGAGGCGTTTCATGGACATGGTCGGACTCCTTGAGGGGCAGTGGTACGAACGGCTTCAATATCCCAGCGCGCGCGGAAGCGTCGTCACGAGGGGCGGGAACAGCAGGCACGGATTCATCGGCAGCAGGGTCACGGCGAGCGGGGCCGAGGCTGCAAGGTCGGCGCACCGCATTTGAGAAACCGGCCGCGGCCCGCGCGGCCAGTGAACATCTTTCCGTCCCAGACAACCTCGCCGCGGGACAGGGTCAGCGCCGGCCACGCCCGCAGCCGGATGCCTTCGTACGGCGTGTAGTCGACGGCGTGGTGCAGCATCGCGTTGTCGACCACGACCTCACGCTCCTCCCAGACCACGAGGTCGGCGTCCGCGCCTACCGCGATCGTCCCCTTGCGCGGATGCAGGCCGTACGCCTTCGCGGGATTGGTCGCGGTGAGTTCGACGAAGCGATTGATCGTGATGCGCCCGCCGAGCACGCCTTCCGAAAACAGCAGCGGCAGCCGGGTTTCCAGGCCGGGGATGCCGTTCGGGATGTGGCGGAACGGCACTTCCCTGCCGTCCGGCTTCTTGCCCTCGGGCGCGTCATAGCGGAACGGCGCATGGTCCGAGGAGAAGACCGTGAACAGCCCGTCCGCGAGCCCGTTCCAGATCACCTCCTGGTTGCTCTTGTCGCGCGGCGGCGGGCTGCACACGCAGCGCGCGCCCTTGTAGCTGTCGTCGACGCCGAGATCGTCCGCGGTGAGGAACAGGTACTGCGGACAGGTCTCGGCGAAGATCGACAGCCCGTGCCCGCGCGCCCAGCGGATCTGCTCGACCGCCTCGCGTCCCGAGACGTGGACGATGAGGATCGGCACATCCACCAGTTGCGACAGCGCGATCGCCCGGTGCGTCGCCTCGCGCTCGACCAGCATCGGCCGCGCATGCGCGTGCCAGCGCGGCGCCGTGCGGCCCGCGGCTTCGAGCCGCCTCGTCAGCCACTCGATGCAGTCCGAGTTCTCCGCGTGCACCATCGCCATCGCCCCGTGGCGGCGCGCGACGTCGAGCACATCGAGGATCTGGCCGTCGTCGAGCTTCAGGTCGTCGTACGTCATGTAGATCTTGAACGACGTGTAGCCGGCGGCGATCAGCTCGGGCAGTTCCTTCTCGAGGACCTGCGGCGTCGGATCGCTGACGATCAGGTGGAAGGCGTAGTCGACCGTCGCGCGGCCGTCGGCCCGCCGGTGGTAGTCCTCGACCGCGGCCGTCAGCGAGTGCCCCTTCTGCTGCGCGGCGAACGGGATCACGGTGGTCGTGCCGCCGCAGGCGGCCGAGCGCGTGCCGCTCTCGAAGTCGTCGGCCATCCGCGCCGGCGGCGGCATCGGCTGGTCGAGGTGGCAGTGGGCGTCGACGCCGCCCGGCAGCACGTACCGGCCCGCCGCGTCGATGTCCCGCGCGCCGCGCGGCAGGCTCTCGCCGAGCGCGACGATGCGGCCGTCGCGCACGCCGATGTCCGCGCGCTGCGTGTCCGCGGCGGTCACGACCACACCGTTCCTGACGACCAGATCGAAGGCGACGCTCATGTCCTGCAGTTTGAAAACCGGATAAGGTGGGACGGCGCTGTCCGCCCGGTCCTGGAAGAACAAGCAAGACCGGTGCCAGGATCGGCGCCAACTCTAGTTGTTTTTGGCGCCAATCCTGAATAGCATTGTGAGCAATGAAATCGAGTCATGTCAATCGCGCGGCGCGCACCAAGGTTGCGGGCAAGCGCACCACCAGGGGTCGCGCACGCACCAGGGCAGGGACGATCGCGCTCGCGGCCGTCCGGGGCGAGCCGAGCGAAGAGGGGATCTACGACCGCCTGGTCGCGGCGATCTTCGAGCACCGCCTGCCGCCCGGCACCAAGCTCGGCGAGGAGACGCTGGCGGGAATATTCGGCGTCACGCGCGCGCGGATTCGCGCCGTGCTGCCGCGCCTGGCCCACGAGGGCCTGGTGACGCTCGAACCCAACCGGGGAGCCTTCGTGGCCCAGCCCACGGTGGAACAGGCGCGCGACGTGTTCGAGGCGCGGCGACTGATCGAGCCGGGCATCGCCACGCGGCTGGCCCGCCAGCCTGACCGCACGGCGGCGGTGGCCCGCCTGCGGCAGCACGTGGCCGCGGAGCGCAAGGCCCGCGCCGCGGGCGACGTCCGCACCATCGTGCGCTTGTCCGGCGAGTTCCACATGCTGCTTGCCGAACTGTCGGGCAACCACGTGCTCGCGAAGTCCATGCGCGAGCTCGCGCTGCTGACATGCCTGGTCATCGCGCTTTACGACCGGCCGGCGACGCCCTCGTGCCTCGGCGAGGAGCACGGCGAGATCACGGACGCGATCGCGACCGGCGACGGCCGCCGGGCGGCGTCCCTGATGGTCGAGCACCTGAACCACGTCGAGCGGGAACTCGACCTGTCCATGGGGGTCGAGGCGCCGATCGATCTCGCCGCGGCCCTCGCGTAGCGTCGACGCGACCGGCCCTTCAGCCAGGAGGACCCGACATGAGTTCGAAGAAGGACCGTGCGCTGCTCGGCATGATCACGCCGTCATCGAATACGGCGCTGGAACCGGCGACCGCCCGCATGCTTGCCGGCCTCCCCGAGGTCAGCGTGCATGCCGGACGCTTCCGTGTGACCGAGATCTCGATGGGCGCGAGCGCTCTGGGCCAGTTCGACATGGCGCCGATGCTCGCGGCGGCCGACCTGCTGGCCGATGCGCGCTGCAACGCGATCTGCTGGAACGGGACATCGGCCGGCTGGCTCGGCTTCGACCGTGACCGGCAGCTCTGCGCGGAGATCGAGCGCCGCACCGGCATCCGGGCCACCTCGGCCGTCCTCGCCCTCCTCGATGCGTTCCGCCTCGCCGGCATCACGCGCTACGGGCTCGTCTCGCCGTACACGGAGGACATCCAGCAGGCGATCATCGCGAACTTCGCGCGCTCGGGCTACGAATGCGTCGCCGAGCGGCACGCCGGCATCCGGGTGAACTTCGACTTCTCGACGATCGAGTCCCCGGCCATCGACTCCATGCTCGACGAGGTCGCCGCGGCGCGGCCGCAGGCGGTCGTCATCCTCTGCACGAACATGGACGGCAGCGCGCTCGCCGAGGACTTCGAGCGTCGCAGCGGCGCGATGCTGCTCGACTCGATCGCCTTCGCCGCCTGGGGCGCCTTGCGCGTGGCCGGGGTGGACACGCGGCGCGTGCGCGGCTGGGGCCGGCTCTTCTCGATCACCGGCCCGTGACCGCCGCCGCTGGCATTCATCTTGCGTGATCCCCTGCGCGCGGCCACTACGCGGACAGCGCCGCCTTGCCACGACTTCCAGGTGCCATGACCTCCTCCTCCCCTCTGCGCGTCGGCGTCGGCGGCCCCGTCGGCTCCGGCAAGACGACGCTCGTCGAAGTGCTGTGCAAACGCATGCGCGACGACTACCGCCTCGCGGTGGTGACCAACGACATCTACACGAAGGAAGACGAGCGGCTGCTCGTCGCCGCCCAGGCGCTGACGCCGGACCGCATCATGGGCGTCGAGACCGGTGGCTGCCCGCACACGGCGATCCGCGAGGACGCGTCGATCAACCTCGAAGCGGTCGATCGCATGTGCGCGCGCTTCCCGGACCTCGAACTGATCTTCATCGAGTCCGGCGGCGACAATCTCGCCGCCACCTTCAGCCCCGAGCTGTCGGACCTGACCGTCTACGTGATCGACGTGGCCGGCGGCGAGAAGATCCCGCGCAAGGGCGGCCCGGGCATCACGAAGAGCGACCTGCTCGTCATCAACAAGACCGACCTCGCCCCGCATGTCGGCGCCAGCCTCGATGTCATGCGGCACGACACCGAGCGCATGCGCGCGGGGCGGCCTTACGTGATGACCAACCTGAAGACCGGGACGGGCGTCGACGCCGTGATTGCGTTCATCATCGAGCGCGGATTGCTGGGGCCGGGCGGCAACCCGTGACAGCGCCGCGGCCGGCGCTGACCGCGCGGCCGGCGGCCCTCAACCAGCGGTCTTCCTGCCTTCCTTCGGCTTGGTCGGCAGCTTCGCCGGCTTGTTCGGTCCCCACACGCGGCTGAAGTACGTCTCGGCCAGGTGAAGCGCGCCGACGGGGTTGTGCGCCAGCACCCGGTCCTTGGTGACCAGCGTCGTGACGAGCCCGGTGGAGTGCTTCGTGAACAGGCTGTCGTGCCCGACGCACAGCCCCATGATCACGTTGAGTTCGCAGCCGGCGCGGTTGAGCAGTTCCGCCTGCGAGATCGGGTTGCACATCGCCTCGAACGTGCCCGGGCGGATCTTTTCCTCGTCCTTCAGTCCGATCTCTTCCTTCGGTATCCCGCCGTTCTTGCAGGCGACCGACACGACCTCGAGTCCGTGGCTCTCCAGGATCGCGCTGAACACGCGCGCGAGGTCGACGAACGAGATGCACATGGCGATGCCGACCTTGCGAAAACCCATCCGCGTGGCGAACTGGCAGATCTCCTCGACCCGGGTCCACTTGCAGTAGCCCTCGCTCTCGACCACCGCCGACACCTGGGCGACGCGCGCGTTGAACGGGTCACCATAGGCCTGCCACGCGTCGGCGATGCCCTCCGCATCGACCTTCGAGGGGCAGAAGCCGGGACCGCGCTCGTCTCCTTCGCCCTGCCGGCACGCGCGGACGGTGCTGGGGCAGTAGGCACAGCCCGGGGCTTCGTAGTTCATGGGGACCGTCTCGGCGCGATGAAGGGTTGGACTGGATATGCTCCACGCGCCGTGTCAGGGCCGTTTGCCGCAACACAAGGCGGAACGCCTGCCGTCGCCGATTTCCTTCCTTCTGTGACGGGCGCACCCCGCGGGCGAAAAAAAGCCCGGCCGAAGCCGGGCTTGATCACGGGTGCGCCGGACTTCGGCGTTCGCCCGAGCCCTAGGGCAGTCCGATCACGGTGCCTTCGCGACGCGAATCAGCGCCGCCGAATTGCTTGCCGGTCTGCTTGTCGATGATGACCGCCTGCACCGAGCCGATGTCCGCCGGTGTGGGGAAGGTGTAGCCCAGCGCCTTGAGGCCATTGACGGATGATTCCGGGAAACCGCTGAACCTGCTGCCCGGCGCACCTGTGTCGGTGGCGATCGCGCTTCCGGTGCCCGTGATCGACATGCGCGGCGCGTCGATCGCGTCCTGCAGGGTCATCTTGTGGTCGATCAGGTTGAGCGTCACGTTCAGGACCGAGTTGATGATCGTCGCGCCGCCCGGCGAGCCAAAGGCCACGAGCGGCTTTCCGTCCGGAGTGAAGATCATCGTCGGATTCATGCTGCTGCGCGGTCGCTTGTTCGCCTGCACGTCGTTATAGCCGGCCGTGCCTGTGAACGGGTTGGTCGTCGGCGTTGAGATTGAAGTCGGTCAGCTCGTTGTTCAGCAGGAAGCCGAAGCTCCGGAAGGATCCGTCCTCATTCCTGTACCCGGCGAACACGCCGATGCCGTGCGAGGACTCGATCGTGTTCGTGTACGAGACCATGTTGCCCCACTTGTCCACCACGGAGAAGTGGGTCGTCGTTTCACCCGGTCCCGTGACAGGTTCAGCAACCGCCAGCATCGTCCTGGACTGCAGGCCCGCGACTTCGTAGGGCAGCGGGTCACCCGGCACGGGGTTCGGGGTGATGCGAACACCCGGGACGATCGCTGCACCGCGTGCTTGAACGTAGCTGGGATGCAGCAAGCCCTTGGCAGGCACCGGAACGAAGTCGCTGTCGCCCATCCATATCGAACGGTCGGCAAACGCCAGCCGCATCGCATCCGCCATCACGTTCATCGTCTTCACCGAACCGAAGCCGAAGCCCTGGCTGGCGTCGCCGATCGGAAAGCGCTCGAGCATCTTCAGCATCTGGATCATCGTCAGTCCACCGGAGGACGGCGGCGACATCGACTTGATCCGGTAGCCGCGGTAGGTACCCTCGGTCGGCAGGCGGACCGCCGGCTGGTAGTTCTCGAGGTCCGGCGTAGTCCATGCTGCCGCCCTTGCCGTCGGGCACCTGCGGGCGGTTGAACTTCTGCCCCTCGACAATTCCCTTGGCGATGTCGCAACCCTGGGCTCATCTTGTAGAAGCAGTCGGGGCCGTTGGCGGCAATCAGCCGGAGTGTCCCGGCGAGCGGCTTGTTCTGCACCAGGGATCCCACTGCCGGTGGCACACCTCCCGGACAGAAGAACGCAGCCGACTCCGGAGAGTTGAGCGCGCGGGAATTGCAGCTCACTGCCGAATAGCGTGGCGTTGCGGCGAACCCCTCATCCGCAAGCTTGATCGCCGGGTGCAGCACCTGCGCGAGCGACAGGTTGCCGTACTTCTCCAGCGCCATCGCCGTGCCGCGCACCATGCCCGGCACCCCGACGGCCACCCCTTGCAGGATGGATTGGATGCACGGGGTACGCCGCTGAACATGTCCGGCGTGGCTCCCGCCGGCGCCTTCTCCCGCGTGTCGATCGCGAACGTCTGCCCTGTCCGGGCAAGATGGATCAACATGAATCCACCGCCGCCGATGCCGGCGGACTGCGGTTCGACGACATTCAACGCGTAGGCGATGGCCACCGCCGCGTCGATCGCATTGCCACCCTGCTCCAGAATCAACGCGCCCGCTTCGGCGCCGTAAGGATTGCCGGCCGTCACGACGCCTTGCCTGAACGCCTTGCCCGCCCATGAGGGCGGCTTGCCCTTGGCCTGTGCCGGCAGGGTGACCGACGATTCGACACCGATCGTCTCGCTGCCTTCGTCGGCCCACGCCGCGGCGACCAGGCTGCAGGAGAGCAGGAAGGCGAGTGAAGCTCGCGAGGGGTACCTCCACGCTGTGTTCGGTTCCGACATGTGGTTGTCTCCAGGTTTTTTCGGAAATGGAACCGCGCACCTCAACCAGCGCACTCGCCAAACGACATGACGCTGTTGTCCTTCGCCACGGGTTTCACATGGCTGCACTCATTCAGGAAAGTCGCCGTTCAGCTTTCCGGAAGAAATCTGGACTTCCAGACGTCGTGAGTGAGATGACACGGTGCGCGCATCTTACGAGGCGGGCGGACCGATCACGGGCTTCACCCCGGCGCAACGAGGGCTTTAACAATGGTGCATGGCCGTGGCGGGGCGCGCGGATCAGGATCGCGCCGCGGCACTCGAAATGGCGGGGAACCACACGTAGCGGCTGACCTCCTCCTCCGCACCCTGGAAGCGCATCCGCGCGTCGCCGCGATAGGAAAAGCCGGCCCGATCGAGCGCGCGGCGCGACGCCGCATTCGCGGAGGCCGTGACTGCCGTGAGGCTCGACAGCGCGAACGCGTCGGCTGCCCAGTGGCAGGCCTCGACGAGCGCTTCAACGCCATAGCCATGACCGCGGAATCCTTCGGCGATCGCGTAGGAGACCTCGACTTCGTCGTCCAGCGGGCTGAACCCCACATGGCCCAGCAGTTGCCCGCTGTGGCGAAGTTCGACACCGAGCACATACGGACCGTGCCGCGCATCCCCCGGAGACGCGTAGCAACCGATCAGGTAGGCAACCGCCGCTTCGGCATGCGACAGGTCGGAGTACACATGGGAGGGCAGCCAGCGCCCGGTCGATGCCTCGCCGTTGAGCCGGAGCAGCGCAGGCGCGTCCTCCAGGACGAGATGACGAAGCGCGAGCGAGGTCGTGTGGATGGGAAGCGATCGCATGCGCGGGCCGATGCCGCGGACGGTCGTGGTCCGGCTGCAGTGTATCTATGGCTCCGCGCCGCTCCCCCGCCGCGCCGCGAATTCGACGAACCACGCCAGGCTGGCCGGATTCGCCATCGCGTCGGCGTGCGCCACCTTCTCGAGCGGATGGCCGAGCAGCAGTTTCTTGATCGGCAGTTCCATCTTCTTGCCGGACAGCGTGCGCGGCACTTCGGGGATCGCGAGGATCTCGCTCGGCACGTGGCGCGCCGACAGCGCATGTCGGATCGCGCCGTTCAGCCGCTCCTTCAGCGCGTCGTCGAGCGCCGTGCCCGTACGCAGCACGACGAAGAGCGGCATGTACGACGCGCGGCCGAGGAACTCGAGATCGACCACCAGCGAGTCGATCACCTCGGGCACCGCTTCGACCGCGCGGTACAGCTCCGCGGTGCCCATGCGGATGCCGTGGCGGTTGATCGTCGCGTCGGACCGTCCGTAGATGATTCCGCCGACGGCTTCCGGGCGCTCGACGAGCCTGACCCAGTCCCCGTGCCGCCACACGCCGGGATACATCTCGAAGTAGCTCTCCCGATAGCGCGCGTCGCCGGGGTCGTTCCAGAACTGGAGCGGCATCGACGGGAAGGGCTCCGAGCAGACCAGTTCGCCCACTTCGCCGATGACCGAACGGCCGTCGTCGTCGTACGCCTCGACCTTCAGGCCAAGCGCGCGGCACTGCATCTCGCCTTCGTACACCGGCAAGGTCGGCAGGCCGGTGAGGAAGGCCCCCGCGAGGTCCGTGCCGCCGGCAATCGACACCAGCCAGAGATCGCGCTTCACGTGCTCGTAGCCCCATCGATAGGCTTCGGGCGGCAACGGCGAGCCGGTGGCGCCGAGCGTGCGCAGCGTGGCGAGATCCGCGATCGAAGAAGGCTGGATGCCCGCTTTCATGCAGTTCGCGTAGAAGGCGGCGCCGGCGCCGAAGAACGTCGCGCCGACGCGCTCGACGAAACGCCACAGCACGCCGAGGTCCGGATGGCCGGGGTTGCCGTCGTACAGCACGGCCGTCGCGCCGACGAGCAATCCGCTCATCTGAACGTTCCACATGATCCAGCCGGTGGTGGTGTACCAGTGGAAGCGGTCGCCCGGGCCGATGTCGCGATGCAGGCCCACGCCTTTCAGCATCTCGACCAGCGCGCCGGCGTGGCCGTGCACGATCGCCTTCGGCACGCCGGTCGTGCCGGACGAGTACACCACCCAGAGCGGATGCGCGGCCGGCACCTGCGCCGTTTCGAGCGGGACATCGCCCTCGATCAGCGTGGCCCACGGGATGGCGCCGGGCGCGCGCGCGGACTCGTGCCGCCCGTCCAGGTTCGGCACGAGGACCGTGTGCCGCAGCGACGGCAGCGCCGCGCGCACCTCGGCGAGCAACGCGCTGCGGTCGTAGTCCTTGCCGCCGTAGCGGTAGCCGTCGGCCGCGATCAGCACCTTGGGCGCGATCTGGCGAAAGCGGTCGAGCACCGCCACCGGGCCCATGTCCGGCGAACACACCGACCACACCGCGCCGACGCTCGCGCACGCGAGGAACGCGACCATGGTCTGCGGAATGTTCGGCAGGATCGCGACCAGCCGGTCGCCGGGCACCACGCCGAGCGCGCGCAACGAGGCGGCGAGAGCCGCCACCTGGCGCTCGAGTTCGCGCCAGGACACTTCGTCGAGCACGCCCGCTTCGTTGCCGGCGAGGATCGCGGGGCGCTCGGCCGTGGCGTGGCGAAACACCTGGTCGACCACATTGAGCCGCGCGCCCGGGAACCACTCCGCACCGGGCATCGTGCGCCGGCCGAGCACCCGCTCGTACGGTGCGGACGCGCGGATGTCGAAGAACTGCCAGACCGCGCTCCAGAACCCTTCAAGATCGGTGACCGACCAGCGCCACAGCGACTCGTAATCGGGGAAGGTCAGCCCGCGCTCGCGCTCCAGCCACTCGAGGAACGCCGTGATGCGGGCGCGCCCGACGCGCTCCGGCGACGGCCTCCACAGAGGCTGGACATCGGTCATCGCCGCTTCGCAGGCCGCATCGCTTGACTGCTTGCCCGGCGCCGCGCGAGCGGATCACAGGCAACGGCGAGCAGGCGGGCCAGGCGCGGATTCACGGGTGCATCTTTCTCAGCGGAGGGAGCGGGAAAGCTTAAGCGCGCTCGGCCGGTACACCAAGCCGCGCACCGGCCGGGCGCACAATTCGCGGATGCCGGAACACCTGTCGCCGAACCTCGCATCGCCCTGGACGGTCGTCTGCCTGTGCGCCGACTGGTGCGGCACGTGCCGCGACTATCGCCGCGCGTTCGAGCAGCGCGCCCGCGAACGCGAGGACGCCGCGCACGTCTGGCTCGACATCGAGGACGACAGCGACTGGCTGGGCGACATGGATGTCGAGACGCTGCCCACGCTGCTCGTCCTGCAGGGGGACCGGCCGATGTTCTTCGGCCCCGTCCTGCCGCACGTCGACGTCGTCGACCGCACGCTGCGCGCGCTCGGACAGAACGGACCGATGGCCGAGCCCGTGCCGCACGAACACCGCGACGCCGTCGCGCGCATCGTCGAGCAGCTGCGCGGCCGGACAGGCGGCGAATAACCGCTCCGCACGGCGGACGCCGCGGCGTCTTGCGACAATTCGCCCATGACGCTTGCCACCCTGCTCGACGCCGAACTCGCCTTCGGCCTGCACCCGCTGCTCGACCGCGCCAGCCTGACCGTGCTGGACGGAGATCGCATCGGACTGATCGGCCGTAACGGGACCGGCAAGAGCTCGCTGCTCAACGTGATTGCGGGACGCCAGACGCTGGACGAAGGCGAGCTGAAGAAGCGCGACGGCCTCGCGGTGGCGCTGGTCGAGCAGGAGCCGGAAATTCCACCTGCCTCGACGCTGCGCGAGAGCCTCGCGCTGCGCGGACGCCTCGACCAGCTGGCGGACGAGCGCGACCGCTGGCGGATCGAGGCGCGCCTGGTCGAGTACCTGCACCGCCTGGGACTCGACGAGGCGAAGGATCCGTCGCAGCTCTCGGGCGGCGAAACGAAGCGCGGCGCGCTCGCCCTGGCCTTCGCGCTCGCCCCCGACCTGCTGCTGCTCGACGAACCGACCAATCACCTCGACATCGACGGCATCACGCAGCTCGAGGACCTGCTGATCAAGGGGCCGGCGCTGATCGTCATCACCCACGATCGCGCCTTCCTCGACCGCGTCGCCACGCGCATCGTCGAACTCGATCGCGGCCTGCTGCGCTCGTATCCGGGCAATTACAGCGCGTGGGAAGCCCGTCGCGCGACCGAACTTGCGGCGGAGGAGACGGCGAGCCGCAAGTTCGACAAGTTCTGGGCGCAGGAGGAAGCGTGGATCCGCAAGGGGATCGAAGCGCGGCGCACGCGCAATGAGGGCCGCGTGACGCGGCTCGAGCAGTTGCGGCGCGAACGCGCGGCCCGGCGCGAGCGGCTGGGCGGCGTGAAGCTGACCCTCGACGCGGGCGAGCGTTCCGGCAAGCTCGTGGCAGAGCTGACGGACGTGACCAAGCGTTTCGGCGACAAGCGTGTCGTCGAGCACCTGACCACGCGCGTGATGCGTGGCGATCGGCTCGGGCTGATCGGGCCGAACGGCGCCGGCAAGAGCACCCTCATCAAGCTGATCCTCGGCAGCCTCACTCCGGACGCGGGGACCGTCCGCCTCGGCACCAATCTGCAGGTTGCGTACTTCGACCAGATGCGCGAGGCGCTCGATCCGGAGAAGACCGTCGCCGAGACGATCAGCCCCGGCTCGGACTGGATCGAGGTGGGCGGCACGCGCAAGCACGTGATGAGCTACCTCGCCGAGTTCCTGTTCCAGCCGCAGCGCGCCGGGTCACCGGTGAAGACGCTGTCCGGCGGCGAACGCAACCGGCTGCTGCTCGCGCGGCTGTTCGCGCGGCCGACCAACCTGCTCGTGCTCGACGAGCCCACCAACGACCTCGACATCGAGTCGCTCGAGATGCTCGAGACCACCTTGCAGGACTATCGCGGGACGCTGCTGCTGGTGAGCCACGACCGCACCTTCCTCGACAACGTGGTGACGCAGACGCTGGTGGCCGAGGGCGACGGCCGCTGGACCGAGTACCCGGGCGGCTACAGCGACTGGGTCGCGCTGCGGCCCAAGCCGACACCGTCGGCCGCTCCTGCGGTCACGCCGCCAGCGAAGAGCGAACGTGCTCCCGCGCGCGCCGTGCGCGTGAAGCTGTCGTTCAAGGAGCAGCGGGATCTGGAGAGCCTGCCCGGCGAGATCGAGGGGCTCGAGCGCGAGCAGCACGCGCTCACCGAGCGGATGAGCGCGCCCGACTATCACCGCCAGGGACCGGACGCGCTCAAGGCCGACCGCCTGCGCGCCGAAGCGATCGAGCACGAACTCGCCGGCAAGTTCGAGCGCTGGAGCGCGCTGGAAGAGAAAGCCCGGCAGGCCGCGCAAGCCTGAAGGCGCTTACACGCGCCACCTCCGGTACAGTGGCCGCTCTCGCTTCGCCGCCACAGAGGACGCCGATGGGCCTGCTGATCCTGGGACTCGTGATCTTTCTCGGCGTCCACTCCACGCGCGTCGTCGCCGATCCCTGGCGCACCGTCACCGTCGCGCGGATGGGCGAGAAATCGTGGAAGGCGATCTATTCGCTGCTTTCCATCGCGGGTTTCGTGCTGATCGTGATCGGGTACGGGGCGGCCCGTCAGTCGCCGGTGGTGCTGTACTCGCCACCGGTCTGGACACGGCACCTCGCCGCCTTGTTGACGATTCCCGCGTTCGTGCTCCTGGCCGCGGCCTACGTACCGCTCAACTCGATCAAGCGGGCGGTCGGCCATCCGATGGTCGCGGGCGTGAAGATCTGGGCGCTCGCCCACCTGCTCGCCAACGGCACACTGGCCGACGTCGCGCTGTTCGGCGGCTTTCTCGTCTGGGCCGTGCTGAGCTTCACCGCGGCACGGCGTCGCGACCGCGTTGCCGGCACCGTCTACCCGGCCGGATCGGCCGCGCGCAACGCGACCACCGTGGCGATCGGCCTGGCCGCCTGGGCGGCGTTCGCGTTCGCGCTGCACCGCCCGCTGATCGGCGTCGGCCCCTTCGGCTGAGACGCGCCTAGGGCTTCGGCTTCGCGGTGATCTCGGCGCGCAGCGCGCGCAGCTTCGCCTTCACGCGCCGCGCGTTGTCCGGACCCATCCGCAGCATCGCCTTCTGTCCCGCGGACAGCATCTCGAGCTGCGGGTCCGCGAACTCGTACAGCACCTTGGGCTGCTTCAGCGCGAGGTCGCCGGCGATCTCCGGCGTCGCGAGCAGATGGTCGATCGCGTGCACCAGCCGGTCGTTGAAGTACGCGTTCGGATAGCCGAGTTCCTCGTACGCCTGCTGGAACAACGGGTAGAAGCGCAGGTACACGCCGGCGAGTTGCCGCGCGTCGACGCGCTCGAGCGCCTGCACGTACGGGGTGTAGCGCGCGGCATTGGCGACGCCGATGGTGACGGCATCGCCGTCGCGCGCGACCTCGAAGCGGCCCTGCACCGGCTGCAGGGAGCGCACCTTCATCGCCACGGCCTGGCGCGGCAGGTTGTCCACCGTCGCGACGAAGCGGCGCACCATCGCGTCCGCGTAGAACCATTTGCGCAGGCGTTCGTCGCCGAGCAGGTGTCCGAGTGCCGCGGCCAGCGCGCCGTCACTGTCAGCGAGCGCGGCCGGCGGCGGTGCCTCGGTCGGTCGCAGCGTTTCGACCGGATGCTCGATCACCGGCTCGGCAGGCGGCGGAGCTGGCGCGGCGACGACGGGCGGCGGCTCCGGCGCAGCCGTCGGCGCGGGTGCCGGCGACTGCGGCCAGAAGAAATAGATTCCGGCAGCGAGCGCGGCCGCGCCCACCGGAATCGCCACCCACCACACGCGGTCGCTGCGCTCGTCCATCGTTTGCCTCCTGCGTGTACCTTACGTCGTTCGGGGCCAGCCGAACCGACACATACCGGGTAATACGATCCCACGATCCCGCTAAGCGCCATCCTGGAGAGAGACCACCGTGACCACCAAAGGGTTCACCGTCAGCCACGCGAGAGACGCCGCATTCGTCTCCGGACTGCGGTCATTCTTCGAGTACCGTGACCTCGGCATCAAGGACGCCACCGAGGGCCGCGTCGCCGCCCACGTGATCCGCGCCGTGCCGGGCGCGCCGTTCAATGGGACGCCGCATCGCCATGGCGTCGCCTTCCAGCTCGTTTACGTGCTGAAGGGCTGGGTCGAGTTCGAGTACGAAGGCCAGGGCGCGGTGCGCCTGGAGCCCGGTGCGTGCGTGCATCAACCGCCGGGCATCCGGCACCGCGAACTGGGCCACAGCGACGACCTCGAGTTGCTCGAGATCGTGATGCCGGCCGACTACACGACCCAGGAAGTGGACGCGGTCTAGGACCGCTTACTTCTTAAGCGAGGCCAGGTACGCCACCACGTCCTCGACTTCCTGAGGCGTGAGGCGCGCGCCGCTCTTCGAGAGCGGCTCCGACTTGTGGAAGCTCGGCATGCCGGCCTTGGGATTGACGCGAGCGATGTCGACCACGCTCAGCCGCAGTTGCGGCGGCGTCAGTATGGCGCCGATGCCGTCCAGCGCCGGCCCCTTGTTGCCGCCACCCGCGAGGTCCTTGTCCTTGACGCTGTGGCACTCGAGGCAATTGGCCGCGTCACGCTTCGCCAGCAACGCCTTGCCGCGCGCCGCGACGCCCGGCTTGCCCGTGAGCGACTTCGGGATGCCGTCGCCCTCCACCTGGTAGTCCGTGACCTGCGCCGCGGCCAACGCGGGCAGCACCGACAGCAGCGCACAACACAGCAGGCGATTCATCGACCCTCCCGGCAGTTCGATCAGCGACACGTGGTCCCAGCCTAGTCCGGGCGCCGGACCGTGCCTTGAGGCGCCGCAAGGGCGCGGCGCGCGGTCGAGGCACATCAAGCGCCCTACCCGTCAGGCAGCACCTCGCCGCAGGCATGGCAGAAGCGCGCGCTCGGCAGGTGCTGGCCGGCGTCGCACGTCGGCACAGCGGCGTGCCGCCATGCCGCCGGTACGGCGCGTCATTTCCGCGGTCACGATGCCGGTGGGCACCGCGAGGATGCTCCAGCCGAGCAGCATCATCACGCTCGCGATCGCGCGGCCCAGGTCGGTCTTCGGCACGATGTCGCCGAAGCCCACGGTCGTCATGGCCGTGATGCCCCAGTAGATCGAGGTCGGGATGCTGGTGAAGCCGTTGTCCGGGCCCTCGACGACGTACATCAGGGTGCTCATCGTCACCTGGATCATCAGCACCGCCGCGAGGAACACCAGGATCTTGCGGCGGCTGTCGTTCAGCGCCGCCGCGAGGTACTTGTACTCGTTGACGTAGGCGACGAGCTTCAGTATCCGGAAGGTGCGCAGCAGCCGCAGCACACGGACGTCGATCAACGCATGCAGTTCCGGAAAGAAGAACGCCAGGTAGGTCGGCAGCACCGACACCAGATCGATGACCCCGAAGAAGCTGCGCGCGTAGCGCAGCGGGTGCCTGACGCACAGCAGGCGGGCGACATACTCGGCGGTGAAGGCCAGCGTGAAGCCCCACTCGAGGACGTTGAACAGCGCGCCATGGCGCGCGCTCACCGCGCGCACGCTGTCGAGCATCACGACCAGCACGCTGGCGACGATCGCCACCAGCAGCCAGACGTCGAACAGGCGGCCGGCCCGCGTGTCGTTCTCGAAGATGACGATGAACCATCGACGGCGCCAGCCCGAGGCCGGAATGCCGAAGTGCCGCGCCTCCCAGGTGTGGCCCGCGCGCTCGTCGGGAGAGGTCGTGTCGGCGGTGGGCGGCGTGGTGACGGAGGTCACTGGCGAACGATGGAACTGGGCTGCCGGCGAGCTTACTCCGGGCGGCGCGCGCGCGATTTGTACACTCGAACCGCCATGCTCGATCCGCCCCCGCCCCGCGTGATCGCTCATCTCGACATGGACGCGTTCTACGCGTCGGTCGAGCTGCTGCGCTATCCGGAACTGCGCGGCCGGCCGGTCGTCATCGGCGGCGGCTCACGGCACGAGCCGGTCTGGGTGACCGATCCCGTCACCGGCGCGCAGCAGCGCCGCTTCGCGCGCCTCGCCGACTACGCGGGCCGGGGCGTGATCACGACCGCGACCTACGAGGCGCGCGCGCTGGGCGTCAACTCGGCCATGGGCATGATGAAGGCCGCCGCGAAGGCGCCCGACGCGGTCCTGCTGCCGGTCGACTTCGACCAGTACCGGAAGTATTCGCGGCTCTTCAAGGCGGCGGTGCGCGCGCTCGCGCCGCAGGTCGAGGACCGCGGCATCGACGAGATCTACATCGACCTCACGGACGTGATCGCGACCCGGCTCGGGCCCGACGTCGACCCGGTCGAAGCGCATGCCGAAGCCTGGTGGTGCGCGCGCGACGTCGGTCGCGAACTGAAGCAGGCCGTGCGCGACGCCACCGGCCTGAACTGCTCGATCGGCCTCGCGCCCAACAAGCTGGTCGCGAAGATCGCGTCCGAGCTCGACAAGCCCGACGGCCTCACGGTCGTCACCGAACACGATGTCGGCCCGCGCCTCTCGCCGCTGTCGGTGCGTCGGCTGAACGGCGTCGGGCCCGAAGTCAGCGGCGAAGCTCGCGCGGCTCGGCATCGCGACCATCGGCGAACTGGCCGACAGCGATCCGGCGTGGCTGCGACAGCACTTCGGGCCGAGCTACGGCGCCTGGCTGCATGCCGCGGCGCGCGGCCAGGACGACCGGCCGGTGGTGACCGAGAGCGAGCCCAAGTCGATCAGCCGCGAGACGACCTTCGAGCGCGACCTGCACGCGGTGCGCGATCGGCGCCAGCTCTCGGAGATCTTCACCGAACTCTGCGTCGACGTCTCGACCGACCTGAAGCGCAAGCGCTACGCCGGACGCACCATCGGCATCAAGCTGCGCTTCGACGACTTCAAGACCGTCACGCGCGACCAGACGCTGGCGGCGCCGACCGACGATCCGGCCGCGATACGACGTGCCGCCGGCGAGTGCCTGAAGCGGGTCGACCTCACCCGCCGCATCCGCCTGCTCGGCGTGCGCGTCGGCAGCCTGTCGCCGGCGGCCATCGACGAGACTGAACTGAAGCTCGCACACTGACAGGGACCGCGCAGCCAGTCGCATGCACGGGAAGTCGGTCCGCGCACAGGGATGATCGCGGGAGCGCATCTGGCGGTGTCCGCCCGCTCCGCGCACTTGTACGATCCAAGGTCCTCGCCGTTGGAGCCTCGCCGATGAAGAGCCGGTCCTTCCACGCCATCGCCACCACTCTCGCCCTGCTGTCGACATTCGTCGCGCCAGCGTCGGCGCAGACCGTGCGCTACTTCCAGTTGCCCCCACGCAGCGCGCCGCACGACGTCGCGCCGGCGCCGGACGGCTCCGTCTGGTACACCGCGCAGCGCACGGGTCACCTCGGGCGGCTCGACCCGAAGACCGGCAAGGTCGAGGAGATTCCGCTCGGCCAGGGCTCGTCGCCGCACGGCGTGATCGTCGGCCCCGACGGCGCGGCCTGGGTCACCGACAGCGGCCAGAACGCCATCGTGCGGGTCGATCCGGCGACCAAGGCGGTGAAGGTGTTTCCGCTGCCGAAGGACACGCCGTACACCAACATGAACACGGCCGCCTTCGATGGCAACGGCGTGCTGTGGTGGACCGGGCAGGCGGGCTATTACGGCAGCGTCAATCCGAAGACCGGCGAGGTGCGCGTGGTGGACGCGCCGCGGGGGCCGCGGGCCGTACGGCATCACGGCCACGCCGAAGGGCGAGATCTATTACGTGTCGCTCGCCGGCAGCCACCTCGCGCACATCGACACGCGCACCGGCGCGGCCACGGTGATCGAGCCGCCGACGCCGCGGCAGGGCGCGCGCCGCGTGTGGAGCGACAGCCAGGGGCGGCTGTGGATCAGCGAGTGGGTGTCGGGCCAGGTGAGCATGTACGACCCGGCGAGCAGGCAGTGGAAGGCGTGGAAGCCGTCCGAGCGCGCGCAGATGTACTCGGTCTACGTCGACGACCAGGACAAGGTGTGGCTGACCGAGTGGTCGACCAACGCGATCCTGCGCTTCGATCCGCGCACCGAGAAGTTCGACCGCTTCCCGAGCGACAAGCCGAACGCGCAGGTGCGGCAGATGCTCGGCCGCCCGGGCGAGGCGTGGGGCGCCGAATCGGGCACCGACCGGCTGGTGGTGATCTCGACGAAGTGACGCGCAGCGAGGGGCCGGAGGGCCCCAGACCGAGGATCAGCGCGCGCCGGCATCGGCAGGCCGCGGTGGAACCACAGCAGCGAGAGCAGCGCCGCCACCAGCAGCAGGGCGACCGCCCCGGCGGCCAGCAGCGCGCTGACTTCCGTCTCGCGCGTTTCCAGCGCGATGCGCGCATTGAGCGTCTCGTACACCTTGCGCAGGTCGGCCGCGGTGCCGGCATGGAAATACTCGCCGCCGGTGATCCTGGCGATCGCCTTCAGCGTCTCCTCGTCCAGCCGCACGTAGAACGAATAGCCCTCGAAGTCGATCGACGCGCCGTCGCGCGTGCCGAAGCCCACGGTGTAGACGCGCACGCCGCGGTCCGCGGCCATCTTCGCGATGTCGAGCGGGTCGGGTCCCGTCGTCCGGCGCCCGTCCGACAGCAGGATGATCACGCCGCCCGTGTAGCTGCCCGGCTTCATCGGTTCCCGGTCGGTCGCGGCGCCGGCCTTGGCGCGCGTCGGCCGACTTGCGCTTGTCGAGCGGCGTCGGCCGCGGGCCCGCGCCGAAGCGGCTGTCGAACATCGCCGCCTCGAGGTCGAAGGCTTCGTCGGGGAACAGCATCGACAGCGCGAGCAGCAGACCGCTGCCGGTGGCGGTCGCGCGCTGCAACTGGAAGCGGTCGATCGCGCTCAGCATGTCGTCGCGGCTCTCGGTGGGCGTCTGCACCACGGCGGCGGTGCCGGCGAACGACACGATGCCGAGCCGCACGTTCCTGGGCAGTTCGTCGATGAACGACTTGGCCGCCGCCTGCGCCGCGCTCAGCCGGTTCGGCTCGACGTCGGTCGCCTGCATGCTGCGCGACACGTCGATCGCGAGCGCGATCGTCATGTACTGCGACGGCAGCGTCACCGTGGCGGTCGGGCGCGCGGCGGCGACGATCGCCGCGACCAGGCCGAGCAGCACCAGCGCGGGCGGCACGTGGCGACGGATGCGCTGCCCCGCGCCGATCGAGTCGCGCACCAGCGTCAGGCTCGCATACCGGACCGCCGCGCTCGACCGCCGCCTCAGCATGACGACGTACGCAGCGACCAGCGCCGGCACCAGCAGCAGGAACCAGAGCACGTCGGGCCACAGAAACCGCATGGGTCTCCCGTCTCCTTGTCGAACCTTTCGGCGCTCGCCCTGACCAAGGTGGACGGGCCGCGCCGCAAACCACTCTAGCACCGCAGCGCCCGGATCGACACTGCACAGCAACAGCCCAAGGCCCGAGGCACACGAACGGTGCAGAACCGTGTGACGACAGCGCCGTGAAGAACGTTCGACGCGGGCGGCGAGCTGCCGCGTATTCGGGTACGACTTCTGCCCGTCATGCGCCCCGACGAGCGGGCGGCGACCCCATGACCGCGCGCGGCACCCGTGCTACTTTTCCCCGGACACGAGGGGGCGTGTCGATGGAGTTCCGATGAAGAAGCCTGCGCTCTACAGCAGCGCCAGCCGGGGCCGCAAGGCGGCGCCGGCGGCTTCGGCCCATCCCCCAGGTTCCGCGACGCCCGCGCGCGCGGGCCAGCGACACACCGGCCGCCGAATCGCCGGCGCCGGCCGCGAGCGATGCCGCCCGCAAGGACCGCTCGTCCCGCCCCGGATTCCTCAAGCGCCACGATCGCGCGATCGTGTTCATCGGCGGCGTCGCCTTCGCGCTCGCGCTGCTCGTCGCGCGGGACGCGATGCGGCCCGCGCCGCGCGAGCTGACCCAGGACGACATCGACAACGCCGTTCTCCACACGATGGAGAACAAGCCGCTGCCGTCGCGCGCCGCCAAGGCCGCCGAGGTGGTGATGAACTCGGTGGTGCGCGTGCGCGGCTACGACGAGTTCGACGAGCCCGGCGGCGACGAGCAGATGCAGGGCGTGGGCACCGGCGTGGTGGTGATCGACAACGGCACGATCCTGACGAACCTGCACGTCGTCTCCGGCAGCAAGCGCGTGACGGTCACCTTCTTCGACGGCAGCGAGTCGGACGTCGATCTGCTGAAGACCTACCCGGAGAACGACCTCGCCGTGATCCGCGCGAAGAAGATCCCCGACGACCTCGAAGCCGCGACGCTCGGCTCGACGTCCAATCTGCGTCCGGGCGACGAGGTGGTCGCGATCGGCTTTCCGTTCGGCATCGGCCCGTCGACGTCCGCGGGCGTGGTGTCCGGGCTCGACCGCGCCTTCCGCTCGCCGCAGGGCAAGCAGGTCATGACCGGGCTGATCCAGTTCGACGCGGCGGTGAATCCGGGCAACAGCGGCGGTCCGCTGATCACGATGGACGGCGAAGTGGTCGGCATCGTCACCGCGCTGCTGAACCCGACGCCGGCGCGCACCTTCATCGGAATCGGCTTCGCCGCGACCATCGAAAGCGCCGGCGCCGCCGTCGGCATTCCGCCGTTCTGACTCGAAACGTCTTGCAGTCGACACACAGCGCCGTACACCGCACGAGGACTTCCATGGAAGAGCAGAACAGCGCACGCAGCACCGGCGAACTGATGCAGCGCGTGCTGTACGAGGTCAAGCGCATCGTCGTCGGCCAGGACCACTTCCTCGAGCGCGTGCTGGTGGCGATCCTGGCGCAGGGCCACCTGCTGGTCGAAGGCGTGCCGGGCCTCGCGAAGACGCTGACCGTGAACACGCTGGCGAAGACGATCCGCGGCTCGTTCAAGCGGATCCAGTTCACGCCGGACCTGCTGCCGGCCGACCTCGTCGGCACGCGCATCTACAACCAGAAGTCGGGCGAGTTCTCGACGGTGCTCGGCCCGGTCTTCGCCAACCTGCTGCTCGCCGACGAGATCAACCGCGCGCCCGCCAAGGTGCAGAGCGCGCTGCTCGAGGTGATGCAGGAGCGCCAGGTGACGATCGGCGGCGAGACGCACAAGGTGCCCGAGCCCTTCCTCGTGATGGCGACGCAGAACCCGATCGAGACGGAGGGCACGTACCCGCTGCCCGAGGCGCAGGTCGACCGCTTCATGATGAAGGTCGTGGTCGACTACCCGAACGAGGAAGAGGAGTTCGTGATCGTCGAGCGCGTCACCGGCGCGCCGACCAGCGTCAGCGGCGTGTGCACCACCGAGCAGCTGCTGCAGCTGCAGCAGGAGTGCCGCCGGATCTACGTCGACCCGGCGCTGATGCAGTACGCCGTGAAGCTCGTCTCCGCCACGCGCCGGCCCGAGCAGTACGGCCTGCGCGAGCTGCAGCCGTACATCACGTTCGGCGCCAGCCCGCGCGCGACCATCAACATGATCGAAGGCGCCCGCGCGCTCGCCTTCCTGCGCGGGCGCGCCTTCGTGCTGCCCGAGGACGTGATCGACCTCGTGCCCGACGTGCTGCGCCACCGCCTGGTGCTGAGCTACGAAGCGCTGTCCGACGGCCAGACCGCCGACGGCATCATCATGCGGGTGCTGCAGGCGGTGCAGGCGCCCGAGAAACCCCTGGAAACCCATGTTCGGGTGGCTGCGGCCTAAGGCCGCGTCGGCCGCGACGATCGCGGACGACGGCCCCGCCGCCAACGAGCCCGCCGGCACGGTCGATCCCGACCGGCTGATGCGCCGCCTCGAGTGGACCGTGCTGCGGCGCCTCGACGGCGTCCTGCAGGGCGACTACCGCACGCTGTTCCGCGGCTTCGGCCTCGACCTCGCCGACCTGCGCGAATACCAGCTGCACGACGACGTCCGCTACATCGACTGGAACGTCACCGCGCGCGTGCAGATTCCCCACGTGCGCGAGTTCCAGGAGGACCGTGAGGTCGCCGCGTGGTTCGTGCTGGACCTTTCCGGCTCGGTCGACTTCGGCTCGCAGCAGCTGCGCAAGCGCGCGCTGGCGAGCGAGCTGGTCGCGGTGCTGGCGCGCCTGTTCACGCGCTACGGCAATCGCGTCGGCGCGGTCCTGCATTCCGAGCACGCGAAGCGAGATCATCCCGGCGCGCAGCGGGCGCGTCCACGTGCTGCACATCCTCGACCGCATGCAGAAGCTGGCCGAGCGGCGCGCTGAGCCGTCGCCGACGGCCGTCGGCAGGATCACCGACCTCGCCGAGCTGCTGAAGCTCGCGCGCCCCGTGATCAAGCGGCGCTCGGTGCTGTTCGTCGTCTCGGACTTCATCAGCACGCCGGGCTGGTCGCGCCCGCTGTCCGATCTCGCCCGCCGCCACGACATCGTCGCCGTGCGCCTCACCGACCCGATGGAGACGGAACTGCCGGACATCGGCCTGGTGGTCATGCAGGACGCCGAGACCGGCGAGCAGTTGCTGGTGGACACCCACGACCGCGCGTTCCGCCAGCGCTTCGCGCAGGCGGCGGAGAAGCGCGAGACCGAGTTGCGCGCCGAGCTCGGCGACGCGGGGGTCGACTGCCTCGAACTCGCCACCGACGAACCGCTCGATGAAGCGCTGCTGCGCTTCACCCAGCTGCGCAAGCGACGTCGCCAGCTCGCGTCCGGCGCGCTGCCGAAGCACATGAGAACCTGACCCGGTCGCGATGGGCAACCCCACCAGCTTCACTTTCCTGTGGCCGTCGATGCTGTGGCTGCTGCTCGCCGTGCCGCTGGTGATGGTCGTCTACACGAAGGGTGCTGAAGCGGCGCGCCGCGTCGATCGCGCGCCATGCGCGGCTCGAGACCGTCGGCGCAGCCGCAACCGGGCGGCTGCAGCGCTCGCTGCCGCCGCTGCTGTGGGTGCTGGGCCTGACGGCGCTGCTGCTGGCCGTCGCGCGGCCGCAGGCCGCGCTGGTGCTGCCGGCGCGCATCGAAACGATCATCCTCGCCGTCGACATGTCGGGCAGCATGCGCGCCACCGATCTCGAGCCCACCCGCATGGTGGCGGCGCAGAGCGCCGCGAAGGCCTTCGTGAGTCGACCAGCCGCGCCACGTGAAGATCGGCGTCGTCGGCATCGCCGCCTCGGCCGCCCTCGTGCAGTCGCCGACCGACAACCGCGAGGACATCGTCACGTCGATCGACCGGCTCGAGCCGCAGCGCGGCACCGCGCTGGGCAGCGGACTCGTGATCGCCCTCGACGCCGCCTTGCCGCAGGCGCGCATCAACGTCGAGGAGTTCATCAACCCGCCGCGCGGCAAGAAGGACGAGCCGCGCAAGAAGCTGGAAGAACGCGAGATGACGGTCGGCAGCAACACGAGCGCCGCGATCGTCCTGCTGTCGGACGGCCAGAGCAACGTCGGGCCCGATCCGATGAAAGCCGCCGAGCTCGCCGCCGAACTCGGCGTGCGGGTCTACACCGTCGGCATGGGAACGCCCGAAGGCACGACCGTCAGCGCCGACGGCTGGCAGATGCGCGTGCGGCTCGACGAGGACAAGCTGAAGCAGGTGGCGCGCGCGACCGAGGGCGAGTACTTCCGCGCGGCCGACGCGAAGGAACTGAAGAAGATCTACAGCCGCCTGAGCGCGAAGCTCGGCTTCGAGAAGCAGCAGCCGACCGAGATCACCGCGCTCTTCGCGGGTCTTGGTGCGTTGCTCGCGGGACTCGGGGCGGTGCTGTCGATGCTCTGGTTCAACCGGGTGTTGTAGCGCTCGCTTCGGGCTGCGGTTCTGCGCTGTCTTCCCTTGCGCCGGAGGGGAGCGTGGGTACCTCGACTCCGCGAACGTCGCGGCGGGCGTCATTCAGCCGAGCGGGTTCGCTGCGGGCGAGCAGCTTCGAATTCCCGCGCTCCCTCATTGCGGCCCGGGTGGCGAGCCTCGCCGGCCCGCCGCGCTTCGCGCATGGCGCGCCCGCCGCCTGACGCCCGCTGCGCGAGATCCCCCACACTCCCCTCCGGCGCAGCACTTCGTGGCGATGCCGATTCTTGACTCCGTCGCACGCGCGGAGCTCGGCGCAGCGGCCGCGATGTGGGGCGCCTCGCGGAGCGCGGCTCAGGCGGCGGGCGTACTGATTCGGAGCGGGGCGGGCCCGGCTCAGCGTCACATCCGAGCCGCTTTCTGGCCCGCTGGAATTCGAAGCTGCCGCGGCCCGCAAGGAGTGACCTGAACCGAAGGCCGCCCGCCGCCGAGTCGCGCGGAGTCGAGGTGCCCCGCAGCGTGGCCGCTGCGCAAGGAACAACGCGCTACAGCAAGGGCCGCAATTGAGCCGCCAACGAAGCCAACCCCGCGCGATCGAGCTTGCCCGCCGTCGTCTGCGGCAATCGCTCGACGAACACGATCCGCCGCGGCCGCTTGTGCTTCGCGAGGTGATGATCGAGAAACGCGTTGATCTGGTCGTCGTTCGGCGGTGTGCCGTCGGCCACGAACGCGGCCGCGACCACCTGCCCCCAGGTTTCGTCCGGCACGCCGAACACCGCCGCCGCGCGGATGCCGTGGCACGCTTCCAGCACGCGTTCGACTTCCGCCGGATAGACGTTCTCTCCACCGGTGACGATCAGGTCGGCGCGGCGCGCGCGCACGTGCAGGCAGCCCTGCGGATCGAACATCCCGACGTCGCCCGTGTCGAACCACGCCTCCGGATCGAGCGGCGCGCCACCGAGATAACCGGCCATCCGCATCGGCCCCCGCACCTCGATGCGGCCGTCGACCACGCGCACCTCGGCGCCCGGCAGGGGCTTGCCGGCGCCGCACGGCGCGGGGTTGGCGCGCAGCGCGTATGGCGTGACGACGACCTGCGAGCACGTCTCGGTGCAGCCGTACGTGATGACCATCGGCACCTTGCGCTGCGCCGCCTCTTTCAGCAGCCGCGGCGGCGCTTCGGCCCCGCCGACCTGGATGCAGCGCAGGAACGGCGGCGGGCGCCAGTCCGGATGCCGCTCGAGCACCAGCGCCAGCATCGTGGGCACCATCGAGGCCAGCGTGACCCGCCACTGCTCGATCCACTGCGGCGCCAGCGCGGCGTCGAAGCTCGGCGCCAGCGCGACCGTCTTTCGCGCGATCAGGCAGCGCGTCAGGATCGACAGGCCGCCGACGCGCGCGATCGGCATCGCGAGCAGCCAGCAGTCGTCCGGCTCCCAGCCCATGTTGGCCGCGCTCGCCTGTGCCGACGCGAGCAGTGCTCCGCGCGTCAGCACCGCGCCGCGCGCCTGGCCGGTGGTGCCGGACGTGTACATCACCACCGCCGCATCCGGCGGCAGCGTGCCGGCCCGCTCGGTGGCGGCGATCTCGGCCGCGCGCTCGGCCGGCGTCAGCTTCGGGTGCAGCAGCAGCACCGGGACGCGCGCCTCGAGCAGCGTGTAGAGCGCCACGACACGCTCGAGCGTGTTGCGGCCGACCAGCGGGACCGCGCGGCCGGGCTTCAGCTCCGGACCGAGCGCGGCAAGCCGCGTGCTCACGAGATCCGCGAGCTGCGCGTAGGTGTAGCGCTCGCGCCCGACGTGCAGCGCGACGGCATCGGGCGCGTCGCGCGCCGCTGCCGTGATGGAGAGAGGATCGTTCACGCGTCGCAGCCTACACGGCGCGCGGGCCGCGCGGCTACGGGAGGCGGCGGAACTTGCGGAAGTCCGGCTTGCGCTTCTCGAGGTAGGCGTTCTTGCCTTCCTGCCCTTCCTCGGACAGGTAGAAGAGCAGCGTGGCGTTGCCCGCCAGTTCCTGGAGGCCGGCCTGGCCGTCGCAGTCCGCGTTCAGCGCGGACTTCAGGAAGCGCAGCGCGATCGGGCTGTTGGCGAGCATCTCGCGGCACCACTGCACCGTCTCCGCTTCGAGGCGCTCGTAGGGCACGACCGTGTTGACGAGGCCCATCTCCAGCGCCTGCTGCGCGTCGTACTGCCGGCACAGGAACCAGATCTCGCGCGCCTTCTTCTGGCCGACGATGCGCGCCATGTACGACGCGCCGTAGCCGCCGTCGAAGCTGCCGACCTTGGGGCCGGTCTGGCCGAAGCGCGCGTTGTCCGCGGCGATGGTCAGGTCGCAGATCATGTGCAGCACGTGGCCGCCGCCGATCGCGTAGCCGGCGACCATCGCGACGACGGGCTTGGGCAGCGTGCGGATCTGGCGCTGCAGGTCGAGCACGTTCAGCCGCGGGATCTTGTCGCCGCCGACGTAGCCGCCCGCGCCGCGCACGCGCTGGTCGCCGCCGGAGCAGAACGCCTCCTTGCCCTGGCCGGTCAGGATGATGACGCCGATGTTCTCGTCGTCGCGCGCGTCGTCGAAGGCGCGCTGCATCTCCTTGACGGTCTCCGGCCGGAAGGCGTTGCGCACCTCGGGCCGGTTGATCGTGATCTTGGCGATGCCCTCTTCCGCCTTCGAGTAGATGATGTCTTCGTAGCCGGGGACGTCGGTCCAGGCGGGAACGGGCGGAAGTGCTTTGGTATCCATGCGGCCTGCTGTGATGGTGAATCGATACGGTCAGTCGATCTTGGCGCCGGACGCCTTGACGACCTGCGCCCACTTCTTCGTGCTGGCGGCGATGTGCCGCGCGAAATCGTCCGGCGTGCCCGGCACGACGCGCGCGCCGCGGCTCTTCAGCAACTCGATCAGTTCGGGATCGGCGAGCGCGCCGCGGATCGCGGCGTTCAGCTTGTTGACGATCGGCTCCGGCGTGCCGGCGGGCGCGAGTATGCCGTCCCAGGCGCTCGACTCGAAGCCCGCGACGCCCGACTCGCCGATGGTCGGATACTCGGGCGCGCCCGGGAAGCGCACCGCGGTCGAGACCGCGATGCCACGGATGCGCCCGTCCTTCGCCAGCGGAAAGACGTTGGGCATCACGTCGATCATCATCTGCACCTGGCCGCTGAGCAGGTCGGTCACGGCGGCGGCGCCGCCGCGGTACGGGATGTGGACGATGTCGATCTCCGCCATCGTCTTGAAGAGCTCGCCCGACAGGTGCGAGGTGGTGCCGTTGCCCGCCGAGGCGAAGTTCACCTTGCCCGGATTCGCCTTGGCGTAGCGGATCAGTTGCGTGGTCGTCATCACCGGCAGCTGGGGGTTCACCACCAGCATCGCCGCGATCTCGGTCATGCGCCCGACCGGCGCGAAGTCCTTCACCGGATCGAAATGCAGGTTCTGGTACAGGCTCTGGTTGATCGAGTGCGTGCCGTTGGTGCCGTACAGCAGCGTGTAGCCGTCAGGCGCCGATCCCGCCACCAGTTCCGCGCCGACGTTGCCGCCCGCGCCCGGCTTGTTGTCGATGATGATCGGCTTGCCGAGCGCCAGCGCGACCTTCGGCATGATCGCGCGGGCCAGGTTGTCCGCACCGCCACCGGGAGGGAAACGGCACCACCAGGCGGATCGGCTTGTTCGGATACGCCTCGTGGTCGGCGGCGCTGCACCGACGACACGACGGGCAACAGGGCCGCCGCGCCGAGCAGCCGGCGCCGGCGCGCGTCCAGCGGGCGCGCCGCCTTCATGCGGCCGCTCCCGCATCGGCAACGCACCAGCGTCATCGCTTTCACGGACATCGCGACCTCCCCCCGGTCGTTCAGCACTTCGATCAGGATCCGCACGAGGCCGCGATCCGGCCTGGACTCCGAACGCCGCGCCTCGATCGCCGTGACCCTGACCCACAGCCGATCGCCGGGGCGCACCGGGGCGGTCCACCGCAGCTCGTCCATGCCCGGCGATCCCAGCCCGGCCGTGCGCGACAGGTAGCGGTCCACGAGCACGCGCATCATCATCGAACAGGTGTGCCAGCCGCTGGCGATCACGCCGCCGAACGGGCTTCCCGCCGCCTTCACCGGGTCGGTGTGGAAGTCCTGTGGATCGAAGCGCCTGCCGAAGTCGATGACCTCGGCCTCGTCCACCAGGATGGGGCCGTACAGCGCCACCGACCCGACCGGGTAGTCCTCGAAGGTGCGCTGGTCGCGCGCGACCGGAAGATCCTGCTCGTCCATGCGGTGTCCGCGGTGGGAGGCGATAAAGACAATGCGCCCCGCGGGGCGCACCCGACCGCACTTTACCGCGCGAACGCGCACGGCCACGACCCGAACCCACGCATACCGTTAGATGGCAATCAAGGCATGCCACCGGAATGCCGGCCCGGTTTCTCGCCGGGTGCGGGAATCAGCGCCGCGGTGACCCTGCCGGCCGGCGGCGTGGACCGCCCGGACACCAAATTGGGCAGGACGGCGAGATGCGGCGGGTCGATGCGCTGCGGCCCCGCGGCCCGTCCGCGGATCAGTGCAGCCCGAGCACGCGGTCCAGCGACACGCGACCCGCGCCCCGGGCGGCCAGATAGAGCAGCGCCACCGCCCACACCAGATGCGTCGGCCACGCCAGCGGGTAGACGAAGACCTGGATCACCGCCGTCATCGCCAGCAGCGCGAGCGCCGAGGCCCGCGTGGCGAGCCCGAGCACGAGCAGCAGCGGAAACAGATGCTCGGCATACGCGGCCAGGTGGGCGGCGATCTCCGGGGGCAGCACCGGCAAGCGGTACTCGTCGGCGAACAGCGCGACCGCGTTGTCGCTGACCGTCAGCCAGCCTTCGACCTTGGTCCGGCCGGAGTACCAGAACACGGCGCCGATGCCGCCACGCGCGGCGAGCGCGATCAGGTCGTGGCCGATCCACGCCGTCAGTCGTTCGGCCGCGCGGTTGTAGACCGTGCGCGGCCCGGCGCCGTTGCCTGCGGCGTCAATCGGTAGCGATTTCATTGCGTTCCCCTGTTGCGATGGGCCGCACGCCGCGGAACGCGCCGGCGCACAGCAGTTGATGAACCAGCGCCGCGATGTCGCTGTCGGCCTGCGCCTGGAGCGCCGTGGCGACAGCCACGTCGATGCTGCTCCCCGCCGCGCAGGCATCGAGCAAGGCGACTCCTCCGCGGCCCAGCGCCTCGACCGCGACCGGACCCACCGGCCGGGTCACGAGCACGCCCTCGCCGACCCAGTCGAACGCGGCCTCGTCCGCCGCGCCGTCGTCCCGGTTGCGGATCCACAGCGCGTGGATCGGCCAGTCAGCGCTCCAGCCCCAGCGGGCCGCCGGATGGACCACCAGTGCGTGCGACGTCATGGCGCGCGGCGACAGCGTGGCCAGATGCGCGGCATCGAGGGGCGGCGCGTCGGCCGCCGCGTGCGCCTCGGTCCACCAGCGATCGACCCGCGCGACGGCAGCGAGATACGGAACCTCCCGCGCCGGCTCGAACGATTCCAGGAACGCGGCAAACCCCTCGCCATACGAGAGCAGCGAAGGCTGCGCCGGCAGGCGCGCTCGGGCGAACACAGCCGCGGCAGCGCGGAACCACTCCTCGCCGACCAGCCGCGCGACGCTCGGGTAGTTGGCCTGCAGAGCGTCGATGCAGCCTTTCATCACGGTGTTGCGATAGACGGCGAACCCCGGCTGGCGCACCAGCTGCGCGATCGCCGGCACCGCGGGCTCGACCGCCGGGTCGGCGAGCAACGCCGCCGCGAAGGCGTCCTGGTAGGCGGCGAGATCGCTCACGCAGCCTCCATCACGCTCTCGGTCAGGAGTGCGTGCGCCCGCTCGCGCTCCTCCAGCAGCGCGCCGAACGCGGGGACGTTCTCGTCGCGTTCGATCAGCGTCGGCCGCGGGCCGATGCGCGCGATGAGCCGCCGGTACAGCGACCAGACCGATTCAGCCACCGGCGCATCGTGACTGTCGATCAGCAGCGCCGCGCCGAAGTTCGGATCGGGATGGTGCCCGGCGAGGTGAACTTCAGCGACCAGCGCCGCCGGCACGGCGTCGATCATCGCTGCCGGATCGAAGCCCAGATTGTTGGCGCTCACGTGCACGTTATTGACGTCGAGCAGCAGCGCGCACCCCGTGCGGCGCGCGATCTCGACGAGAAACTCCACCTCGCCGTACTCGTGCGTGTCGAACGCCAGGTAGTGCGACGGATTCTCGAGGGCGATCGGCCGTTTGAGGCGCTCCTGGACCCGCGCGATGTTGTCCACCACGCGGCGCAGGACGGCGCCAACGCGCGGGACCGGCAGCAGATCCGGGCGATAGGCGCCGCGCCACGACGCTCCAGGCCAGATGCTCGGACACGAGCGCCGGCTGCAGGCGATCGACGAGGGCGGCGAATCGCGCGAGATGCCCCGGGTCCGGCGGCGCGTCGGCCGCCAGCGACAGCGCCACGCCATGCAGCGATACCGGATGCGACGCCCGGATGCGCTCCAGCCAGGCAAGCCGGGGGCCGCCTTCGACCATGTAGTTCTCGGCATGCACCTCGAACCACATGCCGCGCGCCGTGCAGGCCGCGGCGGCATCGAAATGCTGGGGCTTCAGACCGAGCCCCGCGGTCATCGTCGGACTCATCGTCGAACGGGAGCGCGGCCGCGGCGCGCCGCGGCCGCCGCGCCTCTTACATCTTCACCGGCTTCAGCGAGCCCGTGCCCTTCGGCGTCGTCATCGTCGTGCAGGTGCCCTTCGGCACGTACTTCCAGGCGTTGCCCTGGTAGTCGACCTTCGACGAACCGGCGCACGTAGTGCCCGGCCCGGCTTCGCAGTCGTTCTGCCCGGCCTTGGCAACGCCGTAGCAACGCTCCTTTTCGCCCTTGATCGAGGCGCCCTTGTCCTGGGCCATGGCTGCGCCGGCGGCAACAGCGGCGAGCGCGAACGCAGTCGCGGCGAGGGAAACACGAGGGTTCATGCGGATTCTCCTGAGGTTGGTGGATCGTCCGGCCACCGGCACGATCTGCCTGCTTATTCGCGCGGGAGGGGTCCGTCCTTACAGTGATCCGTCAGAACCATCCGGATTCCTGCAGGATCCGCCGCGATGCCGTGATGCGCCGTAAGGAACCGCCTGCGTCAACGACAAACGCGGTTCCGTGCCAGCCTGAGAGGCGCCCAAACTCCACCCAGTCCGGTGCCCAAAGGCGCTGCTCCGCAGCAAACCTTGACGCAAGGCCATCCGCGGCGCCGTTCCACGGCCATAACTGGAGTGGAACGCGCAACCAGTGGAGCGGAGACGATGGAAAAGGTATGGCTGAAGCAGTATCCGGAAGGCATCCCCGCCGACGTGAACACGGCGGAATTCAACTCGATCAAGGAGATCCTTGAAACGAGCTGCGCCCGGTTCGCCGATCTGCCGGCCTACGGGAACATGGGCGTGTCGATCACGTACCGCGAGCTCGACCAGTTGAGCCGCGACTTCGCCGCCTACCTGCAGAAGGTCGCCGGGCTGAAGAAGGGCGACCGCATGGCGATCATGTTGCCCAACCTGATCCAGTACCCCGTGGCGCTGTTCGGCGCGCAGCGGGCCGGCGTGGTGGTGGTCAACACCAACCCGCTTTACACCGCGCGCGAACTCGAGCACCAGCTCAAGGACTCCGGCGCCACCGCCATCGTCGTTCTCGAGAACTTCGCCCACACGCTGGAAGAAGTGCTGCCACGCACGGCGGTGCGGACCATCATCACGACGCAGATCGGCGACATGTTCCCGGCGTTCAAGCGGATGCTGACGAACCTGGTCGTCAAGCACGTGAAGAAGATGGTCCCCGCGTGGCACCTGGCGCAGACCACCACCTTCAACGACGCGCTCGCCGCCGGCCGCGGCCACTTGCTGGAGAACGTCAACATCCACCTCGACGACCTCGCGTTCCTGCAGTACACGGGCGGAACCACCGGCGTGGCCAAGGGGGCGATGCTGACCCAGGCCAACATGGTCGCCAACCTGCAGCAGGTGGCGGCCTGGATCGCGCGTGACCTGCTCGACGGCAAGGAGATGACGCTGATTCCGCTGCCGCTGTATCACGTGTTCGCGCTCACGGCGAACATGGTGTTCATGAAGATCGGCGCGCACATCGTCCTGGTGACGAACCCGCGCGACATGCCGGCGTTCATTCACCTGCTGAAGAAGACGCCGATCACCGCGATGATCGGCGTGAACACGCTGTACAACGGACTGATGAACGCGCCCGGGTTCGGCGAGCTGAACCTGCGCACGCTGAAGATCTGCGCCGCCGGCGGCATGGCCGTGCAGCACGCCGTCGCCCAGCGCTGGAAGGCGGCGACCGGCGTGCCGCTGATCGAAGGCTACGGTCTCACCGAAACCTCGCCCATCGCGATCTGCAATCCGCTCAGCATCCCGGAGTGGAGCGGCAACATCGGCGTGCCGATCCCGTCCACCGAGGCGGCGATCCTCGACGACGACGACAACCCGCTGCCGGTGGGGCAGGTTGGCGAGATCGCGATCCGCGGCCCGCAGGTCATGAAGGGCTACTGGAAGAAGCCGGAAGAGACCGCCAAGGTCTTCACCAGGGACGGCTGGTTCCGGACCGGTGACATGGGGTTCATGAACGAGCTGGGCCAGTTCAAGATCACCGACCGCAAGAAGGACATGATCATCGTCTCCGGCTTCAAGGTGTTCCCGAACGAGGTCGAGGACGTGGTCATGATGCATCCGGGCGTGATGGAGGTCGCCGCGATCGGCGTGCCCGACGAGAGATCGGGCGAGGCCGTGAAGATCGTCGTCGTGAAGAAGGAAGCCGGGCTCACCGAGCGCAACCTGCTCGAGCACTGCCGGCTGCACCTGACGAACTACAAGGTGCCGCGGTTCGTCGAGTTCCGCACCGAGCCGCTGCCGAAGACGCCGATCGGCAAGATCCTGCGGCGCGAACTGCGCACGGCGCAGCCGAAGGAAAGCGTGGCCGCGTAGCGGCTTGGCGCAGCGAACGGAACGGCGGCGATGGCCGCCGTTTCCCTGTCTACACTGGTCGCATGTCTGCTGCACCCCGCGTCCGGTTCAACCTTCCGCTGATCGCGCTGCACTGGCTGACGCTGCTGCTGATCGCCGGCGCCTACCTCACCAGCGAGCTGCGGGAGGCCTTCGAGGACACGCCGACCGAGGCGGTCATCGACGAGTGGCACGCGCTGCTGGGCCTCACGGTGCTCGGGCTCGCCGCGCTGCGGATCGCCGTGCGGGCGGTGAGCCGCGCGCCGTCGATCGAACCACCGCCGCCGCGCTGGCAGGCGCGCATCGCGACGCTGGTTCACCTCGCGCTGTACGGCCTGATGCTCCTGCTGCCCCTGACCGGCTGGCTGATGCTCAACGCGGACGGCGAGACCGCGCGCTGGTTCGGACAGACGCTGCCAGCACTGATCGGCCCAGCCGCGCGCCTCGCGCACACGCTCGAGGACATCCACGAGGCGCTCGCGAACGCGGGGTACTTCCTGATCGGGCTGCACGCCGCGGCCGCGCTGTTCCACCACTACGTGGTGCGGGACAACACGCTGCGGTTGATGGTGCCCGGATGGGGTGGGATGGGACGGTGATAGCGAAGATCGGAAGCAAAGGCCACCTGCCACTGGGACAAGAATAGCGACGGCGCCGGCATCTCCCCCGGTTGGGACAAGGGAGATGTCAGCGCCGCGGCCTGTTGCCGGCAGGCGTCGCTACCGCCGCCGAACTACGCGGCCGCGCGGCGAGTCCTGCGCACGACGGGCAGTTTCAGCACCTCCATGCCCGCGGGCGCGACTTCCTTCCACATCTCGACCGCGTCGCGCGCGATATGGCGCGTGGCGAGCCGCATGTTGCGCCAGAGCGCATGCATCGGTTCGCGCGAGGCCTTCGCGGCGGTGGTCACTTCACGCACTGAACTGCGCGCGAACTTCGTCGCCGCATGACCGGCCACCTGGAACTTGCGCCCCGCCACGTCGAGCTTGGCTTTCATTTCGGCCATCGTGGCAGGCCGTACGTCCACTGCGGTCGGCGTGCGCCGGGGCGCCGGCGTGACTGTGCGCCGCCGTGTTCCCGTGACTTTTCTTTGACGCGTGACCATGGTTCCTCCTTTTCTGCGAAGTGCCGCCCGACATCCTCTGTCGGCGCGATTCCACATTCGCAGGCGAAGCGCGGCGCACCCTGCCTCACATCAGCCGGCGCGCATTCAAGGTGGAACCGTCTAAACCGCAGCCCGCGCGGTGAAACGGCGATGCACGGCCTTACTTCTTCGCCTTCGGCAGCCGGTACTCGACGTGATTCTTGTCGTTGAAGACCAGCACGCCATCCCGCTCGAGCTGCGCCATCAGCGCCTCGAGGCGCCCCGGCTCGAGGTTGCGGCCCAGGTGCGATTCGATGTGGCGCTCGAGCCCCTTGCGCTTGGTCGGGCGCTTCTCGCCCATGCGCTGCAGGCTTTCGATCACCTTGGCGCGCGCGTCCGGCACGGCCGGGGCGCTGACCGCGGGCGCGCGGGCCGGGCGTCGCTGCGGCGCCGGCACGGGAATGAGCGACGCGACCTTCTTCGCCGCGGGGGCCTTCTTCGCCACCGCCTTCTTCGCCGCCGGCGTCTTCTTCGCGGCCCGCTTCGCCGGCTTCTCGGCCGGAGCGGGCGCCGGCTCGGCGGCGGCCTTGCCGCGCCGTGACCGCGTCTTCGCCGCGCGCGGCTCCGCCTTCTCCGCCGCGCCGCCACCGAGCGCCGCCTTGATCGACGCCACGCGCGCGGCCTCGAAGCCCTGGCTGCGGATGTGCATCAGCAGGGGATCGAAGTCGGTGTCGCGCGACACGATGAAGAAGCGCGCGCCCCGGCCGGCCTCGGCCCGCGCCTGGGCCGCGACGAGCTCGCCGAGATGGAAGGCGATGTGCATGTCGACCGCGTTGCGGCCGGCCTTGGCGCAGCGGACGAAGGTGACGTTGGCGCCGAGCGGCTGCCACGCCTCGGCGATGTCCGCGGAGTACTTCATCTGCCCGGGCCCGCGGAAGATCGCGAGACGCACGCCGTCGCCGGGCACGAGGCCGATGTCGAGGGCCGAGGGTTGGACGTTTTCGAAGTCGACGAGGATGTGGGTGAGGGTCATGGGGCCAGGTTGCCGTTGGGGCTCGACCTTCACTCTAGCGCGTTGACGCTGATCGATGGCACTGCATGGGTGGTACCTCACTGTACTACCCGGGTCGCCTCTCAAGCCGGCGACAGCAGCCCATGGCGCCGGTGCCACTCGCGCAGCGATTCCTTCGGCCAGTGTTCGAAGCTCACGTGACCTTTGCCCGACGGGACGTCCACCCAGTCGGGGGCGTACGCGAGCGCCGCCTCGGCGACCTCCGGCGGCTTCGGCAGCGGCGTGTCGATGGCCGAGGCATGCGGGTGGATCAGTTCGGGCCAGCGCGGGTCCCACAGCCACAGGGGACTGCCGCACTGGCTGCAGAAGTGCCGCCAGGCGGGTGAGCGCCGGGCACGGCGGCCCGGCTCGCGGATCAGCGCATGGAAGCGCGACACGTTTCGTTCGCCGCGGATCTTCATCGACGCGGCATCGCCGCCGAGGTTGATCGCATAGCCGCCAGACCCCGCGGTCTTGCGGCAGATCGAGCAGTGGCAGTGCATGAACGGCACGGGCGAGTCCGATTCCAGCGTGAACCGGACCGCGCCGCAGTGGCAGGAACCTTTCAGGTGCATGGGACCTCCGTCACGGCTTACGGCGGGCGAACGCCGATTCCACACGCCTCGGTCGTCCATCACGCGTCCGGGTGGCGTGGCCCGGCTTGCCGCGCTGGGATAAGCGCGCGGCGAGCCGTATGCTGAACCACGCGCAGACGCATGACACCAGATCCGCGCTGCGATGCGAAGTCCCACCGACAGAACATCAGGAGACACCGGATGAACCTCAACATCACGTTTGCGCTGCTCGGCGCCGCGGCGCTGCTCGCCGCCTGCGCCGCCCCGACGCAGCCGGGCAAGCCCGAGTACATGGTCGTGGGCATCGACAGCAAGACGACCTGGGGCGCGGACGGCAAGGTGCAGTTCACGGCGCCGGGCAAGGACGCGGTGACCATCGTCGACATCGGCACCGACCCGGCCAACCCGAAGATCGTGGCGAGCCTGCCGCTGATGAACACCATCCTCGGCCCGCCCACCAACCTCGCGATCACGCCCAACGGCCAGCTCGCGCTGGTCGCCAACTCGATGGACTGGGTCGCCGACGGCCCGGGCTGGAAGCCCTCGCCCGACAACAAGCTCTACGTCATCGATCTCACCGTCAACCCGCCGCGCCTGATCGACACCGTCACCGTCGGCAAGCAGCCGTCGGGCCTGTCGATCAACCGGGCCGGCAACCTCGCGCTGATCGCCAACCGCGCGGACAACTCGATCAGCGTGCTGTCGATCGACGGCAAGCAGGTCAAGCTGGTCGAGAACGTGACGATCGGCGAACAGGTGGCGCACGTGGCGTTCACGCCAGACGGCCGGCGCGCGCTGGCCGGCAAGTTCCCCGGCCACAAGGTGGCGCTGCTCGAAGTGAACGGCCAGAAGGTGACGTACGCCAAGCGCGACATTCCCGTGGGCCTGTGGCCGTACAACGTCGATGTGACGCCCGACGGCCGCCTGGCGCTCACCGCCGACAACGGCGCCAGCGGCAACTCGGACGGGCACGTCGACACCGTCTCGGTGATCGACCTCGAGGCGCAGCCGCCGCGGGTGATCGACAAGGTGGTGGTCGGCGACGCGCCCGAGGGACTGGCGATCAGCCCGAACGGCCGGCTCGCCGTCGCGGTGCTGCTGCGCGGCTCCAACAACGCGAAGACCGAGTTCTTCTACAACCGCAACGGCAGCGTCGTCGTGCTGCGGATCGACGGCAAGAAGGTCACGCAAGGTCGGCGAGGTCGAGGTGCGCGGCCTGCCCGAGGGCGCGGTGTTCAGCCCGGACGGCCGCTGGCTGTACGTCGGCAACTTCCTGGACTCCGACATCTCGGTGCTGCGCGTCGACGGTGACACCGTCACCAACACCGGCACGCTGCTGCAGCTGCCCGGCCGGCCGGCGTCGATGCGGGGCCGGACGCAATAGGAACGAAACGCTTCCTGGCGGCGCTGCTCGTCGCAGCGAGCGGCGCCGCGCACGCCGCCGAGTGCGACGGACCGCACAAGGTCGGCTATCGCGTGCTCGCGATCGACAGCGGCCGCAAGCTGGCGGTCTGGTACCCGGCGGCCGCGCCCGAGAAGCCGTTTGCCTATACCCGCGCGGCTGGCGGCCTGCTCGGCAGCATCGCACGCGATGCACCGCCCGCCGCGTGCCCGCGCATGCCGCTGGTGCTCTTCTCGCACGGGCTCGGCGGCTGCGCGCTGCAGTCGACCTTCATCACCGAAGAACTCGCGCGTCACGGCTACGTCGTCGCCGCGCCGGACCACCGCGACGCGGCGACCTGCAGCATCGACGACGACGGGCTGAGGCTGCAGAACGTCCGCACCGAGCAACCGCTGCTCGAACCCGTGCGATGGACGGAGCAGAGCGAGATCGGCCGGCTGCAGGACCTGCGCGCGGCGATCAGGCGTGTGGCCGAAGACGATGCGCTGGCGCGGATCGTGGACACCACGCGCGTCGGCGCGGTCGGGCACTCCATGGGCGGCTATGCCGTGCTCGGCATGGCGGGCGCCTGGCCCGCGTGGCGCACGCCCGAAGTGAAAGCGGTCATCGCGTTCTCGCCCTACGTTGCGCCGTACCTCGCGCACGGCACGCTGCCGAAGCTCGCCGTCCCCGTGATGTACCAGGGCGCGCAGTTCGACTGGGGCATGACGCCGACCATCGAGGGCCCGAAGGGCGCGTTCGCGCAGAGCCCGGCGCCGAAGTACTACGCGCGGCTGAGGAACGGCACGCACGTGGAGTGGACGAACCTGGGGTGCCTGGGGCAGCCGACGATCGCGGCGTGTCTGAAGGCGAAGCCGAACGCGGCGCTGATCAACCGCTACGCCGTCGAGTTCCTTGATCGCCATCTGAAGGACGTGCCGTCGACCCTGCTCGGCTCGGACGGGCAGGGGCTGGAGGCGTACCGGCACGCTCCGAAGTAGCGGCGCCTTTCTCGCCGCGGGGCCCGGTCGGCGCGGTTTCGTGCCGAGCGGCACCCAGGCCCGCACCGGTGGCACGGTGGATAGGCAGCACCGCCGCTGACGAATATTCGACAGACCGCCGCCGCGGGCCGCGCCAGAGTGTTGGAAGTGCCCGGCCACCGCTCGAACGAACCGTCCGCTTCATTGCGCGGTCGCATCGGTGCGCCGAGCCGATCGATCCAACGTGCCCAGGGAGGCCTTCGATGAAGCGCGTCACACCCGTCCTTGCATGCATCTCCAGCGCCGTGGCCCTCGCCGCGGGCTGCGCACCGGTCACCCCGCTCAGCACGCGCGCCGACCCGAGCGTCACGATCCTCGCGCGCACCCAGGGCGGAGTCGACACCGTCAACAACTGCACGCCGGCGTCGCCCGCCGCGCCGCCGACGCCGAGCGCGTGGTGGAACGGGCTCGCCGTCGGACAGCCGCCGAAGCTGGCGGGCCAGGGCACGGTCGGGTTCGATCTGTGGCGCAACCAGACCGGAAACTGCCAGGAGTTCCGGCAGGATCTCTATCGCACCGCCTTCACCTACGACCTCGCCTCGCTGCAGCGTCTGAAGGGCCTGGTGACCAAGGCACAAGTCTCGTTCAACGCGGCCGTCATTCCCGCCACCCGGCCGAACTCGATGTGCCAGGCCATGACCGGCGCCGGCGGCTCCCTGCTCGCCCTGCCGCCAGGCACGGTGCTGCCCGCGTCGTCGTTCGCGCAGCTCGCCCCGTCCGCCACCTTTCCCGGCGGGGCGCGCCTGATGGCGATGACCTTTCCCTGGGTCGAGGGTCAGCTCGGCACGAACGCGACCACCACGCGCGGCGCGCCGGACCGCGCGACTTTCACCGTGGACGTCACCGACCAGGTCGTCGCCGCGCTCGACCGCGGCGATGCGAAGGTCGGGTTCGTGCTGAGCGGCTCCGACGAAGCGCGGCCCTCGGTTCCGCCGCCGAATCGCTTCGACTGCCGCACGGTCTATCAGATTGGCCAGCTGGTGTTGACGCACCTCTGAGCGGCCGACCAAGCCCTCGCCTCAATCGCCGAGGTACTGCCGGCAGAACGCATCCACGCCGAGGATCGGGCACAGGCCCGGCGCGCCGGCCAGCGCCAGCAGGTCGCGGTCGCCGGAGACCAGGGCCCGCGCCTTCCCGGCGACGGCCAGATGAAGGAACGCCACGTCGAACGGATCGCGGCAGCGCGGCACCGCGGGCGGCGGATCCGGGATGTCGACGGCACCGACCCACGGCATGAAATCGGCCAGCAGTTCCGCCTGTTCCGCCGACGACAGCTCGAACTTGGGATAGGCCAGCACGCGCACGAGTTCGTGTGCGGTGGCCGCGCTGGCCAATGGCACGAAGCGCGCGGACTGCCAGCCGGCGCGCACGCGCGCGGCCGGGCCGCTGCCGAACAGCAACGCGGACAGCACGACGTTAGTGTCCAGCACCACCCGCGGCGGCGGCTTCATGCCCGCTTCGGCGCCTTTTTCCGCGACGCGGCGCGCTTGGTGGAGCGGTACTTCGCCGCGGGCTCAGCAGCCCGCATCACCGGCGCCGTGGAGCGCGCCCAGCGCACCGCCTGGGCCACGTCCGCGTCGGTGAGACCCAACGCGGCGAGCTTGGCGCGCACGACATCACCGCGCTGAATGCGCACCGGCGTCAGCACGATCTGTCCGTCACGCACTTCGACGTCGAAGTACTCGGCCGCGGACACCGCTTCCACCACGCTCTTGGGGAGCGTGAGCTGGTTCTTGGAGGTGAGCTTCGCGAGCATGGGAATCCTTGAAGTAAGGATTCCTTACTTTAGCAAGGATCGTGCGGTTTGGCGTATGGAGCGCCGACGCCAAGCGCCAGGCAGCGCCTTGGGGCGAAGAGACGCTGCTCGCTTGCGTCCAGAGCCAGCCGTTCGCCAAGTCCTAGCTGGCACCCTCGGCGGCCGGCACGGCGTGCAACTGCACGCCGAGAGCGCGCAGGACCCTGAGGACGGTGTCGTAGCGCGGCTTCGCGCCCGGTGACAACGCCTTGTAGAGGCTTTCTCGCCCCAGCCCGGCCGCGCTGGCGATGTGCGACATGCCCTTGGCCTTGGCGACGTCTGCCACGGCCATGAGGAACACGTCCGGATCGGGATCCTCAAGGGCCGCCGAGAGGAACTCCGCGACGACTTCGTCGGAGTCCAGGTAGTCCGCGACATCGAACGCCGCCATCTTCTTCATCGCCCGTTCTCCAGGTCCTTGGCCATTGCCTTGGCTGCTTCGATATCGCGGGCCTGACTGCCCTTGTCCCCGCCGCAGAGCAGCAAGTACACGGTCTTGCCGCAACGCGTGAAATACACCCGGTATCCGGGCCCGACGTGAACACGCATCTCAAACACTCTGCCCCCAACGTTTGCGCAGTCACCGAGGTTTCCGAGCTGGGCCGAGCGGAGCCTGGCAAGGATTCGCGCCTTGCCGACCTGATCGCGCAAGGCATGTAGCCATGCGTCGAATTCGTCCGTGCGCAAGAAGGTGTGCATATTGTATCCGAACGGATACTTATAGGTCAAGCCGCGCGAGATTCGACCCATGCTCGAGAGCATGCAAGCCGAACGCGAACGGTGACTCCGAGGACCCCCATGCGGCGATAGCCCCTGCACCGGGTACTGTTCGCCTGCTTTCCAGCGAAGGAGCGCGGCATGCCCATGATGCACAGCCAGGTGGACGGATACATCGGCACCGTCACGCTCGATCATCCGGCGAAGCGCAACGCCCTGAGCGAGCCGCTGGTGCAAGGGATCATCGACGCCCTCGAGGACTTCAAGACCCGCAATGTGCGCGTCGTCATCCTGCGCGCGCTGCCGGGCGTGAAGGTGTGGTCGGCCGGGCACGACGTCGACGAGCTGCCGGAAGTGGGGCGCGATCCCCTCGGCTGGGACGATCCGCTGCGCAACCTGATCCGCCAGATCGAGAACTTCCCGGCGCCGGTCATCGCGATGCTCGAGGGCACCGTATGGGGCGGCGCCAGCGAGACGGTGTTCGCCTGCGACCTGATCGTGGCCGTGCCCGACACCACGTTCGCCGTCACTCCCGCGAAACTCGGCGTGCCGTACAACGTGAGCGGCGTGATGACCTTCCTCAACGCGGCAAGCCTGCGCATCGTCAAGGAGCTCACGTTCACCGCCAAGCCCATCACGGCCGAGCGCGCCGAGCGGCTCGGCATCATCAACTACGTGGTGAACGCGGACGAACTCGAGGCGTTCACCTACGCGCTGGCCGACGACATCGCGGCGCTGGCGCCGCTTGCCGTCGCGGTGATGAAGGAGCAGCTGAGGATCCTGGCCGGCGCGCGGCCGATGTCGCCGCAGGGGTTCGAGCGGGTCCAGGGGCTGCGCCGCGTGGTGTACGACAGCGAGGACTACGAGGAAGGCATTCGCGCGTTCAAGGAGAAGCGCAAGCCGCAGTTCAAGGGCCGGTAGCGGGCGCGCGCGAGCGCCGCGGTTCCGCCCTGGCCCGCCGTCGCGCGCGTGGCGGCCGCGCAGAGCCGGGAAAAGGCGCACTCGCACCGTCGATATTCATCAACGCCCCGGAGCGCCGGATCGACTAAGGTCGGCGGACCAGGAGGGCGTCATGAGCCAGTTCGAACGGCTGCACCGCATCACCAACCTCATCCAGGCGCGCCGCGTCGTCTCGTTCAGCGACCTGATGCGCGAGCTGGAGGTGTCGCGGGCCACGCTGAAGCGCGATCTCGTCAAGCTGCGCGACAACTTCAACGCGCCGATCGTCCACGACCGCGACGCCGGCGGCTACCGCTACGGCACGCCGAACGGCGGCCCGACCTTCGAGCTGCCCGGCCTGTGGTTCAACCCGGAAGAGATCCTCGCGCTGATGTCGATGTACCAGATGCTCGAGGGCACCGACGAGAGCGGCATGCTCGGCCGCCACATCAAGCCGCTGATGACGCGCCTGCAGGCGCTGATGGACGCGGCCGACGGCTCGGCCAACGAGATCCTGAAGCGCGTGAAGCTGATCTCCGTGCAGCGCCGGCGCGTCGAGCCGAAGCACTTCGAGACGATCGGCGCGGCGCTCGTGAAGCGGCTGCGCCTGGTCATCGACTACTACGGCCGCACCAAGGACCGCCGCAGCGAGCGCGAGGTGTCGCCGCTGCGGCTGGTGAACTACAAGGGCAACTGGTACCTCGACGCGTGGTGCCACCAGTCCGACGGCATCCGCATGTTCTCGCTCGACTCGATCGAGGGCGCGCGCCTCACCGACCAGAAGGCGAAGGAAGTGTCGCTGAAGACCGTCGACGAGGAGCTCGGCGGCGGCTACGGCATCTACCGCGGCAAGGACCTGCAGTGGGCGACGCTGGTGTTCAACCGGGACGCCGCGAAGTGGGTGCGCTCCGAGGTGTGGAACGAGAAGCAGAAGGTCCGTGAGCTGGACGGCGGCCGCTACGAGCTGCGCGTGCCGTACAGCGATCCGTCCGAACTCGAACTGGAGATCCTGCGGCACGGGGAGAACGTCGAGGTGATCGAGCCGGCGAAGCTGCGGGCCCGCATCGCGAAGCGACTGTCCACCGCGGCGAAGCTCTACGGCGGAGCCTGACTTGCCGGCAGGGAAGCAGAAACGCGGCGAACCGCCACCGCCGCGGCTGTCGCACAACGTCTACGTGGTCGAGCTGGCGCCCGACGTCCTGCGGGACCGGCGCTTTCGGAAGCGCAACCCGGGCTACGTCGACGGCCAGCCCTGCGTGTACGTGGGCATGACCGGGCTCGCGGTGGCGGAGCGTTTCAAGAACCACAAGCGCGGGCACAAGGGCAACGTGTTCGTGCTGCGGTTCGGCATCGCGGTTGCTGCCGGAACTGTTCGCGCACCTGAATCCGATGCCGTATGAGGCGGCGCGGACGATGGAGCGGGAACTGGCGGAGGAGCTTGCGGCAGGCGGGGTATGGGGTGTGGCAGGCCTGAGTACCCGCCCGCACGCAATTGCGTCCGGCCGCCCGGTCCAAGCGCCACGCCTACGGGACGCGCGCCGCTCCGCGATTGGTGCCTCGCTGGCTGCCGGTGCGCCGTGCAGAAGGCTCGCCGATGGAACGCGCCGCCGGACGAGTGCCGCGCCGTTCAAAGGCAGCGAGTACCGCTAACGGTTGAGCGGACGCGACGTGCAGGAACGCGCGCGCCGGTCCCTGCGGCTCTCGACGCAACTGCTCCCAGTTGCGCAGCGTTCCGACAGAAACGCCCATGAAGGCGGCGAACGCCGTCTGCGACAGGCCCAGGCCATTGCGGATCTTCGCGACGTCAGCGGCACGCGGCAGATCGATGGTCTCCGTCCGAAGCTTCCGCTCCCCGGCCCGCCAGGCCGCAAAGTCGTCCAGGCCCGCCAGCACTTCCTTCGCGATGTTCCGTTTCGTCATTCCTTCAATCCTTTGATTCTCTGGCTGATCAGCTTCAAGTCCGCCGCTGTCAGGTTGCCCTGCTCGCTCTTGGCATAGATCGTCAACAGCAGGATCTGTTCGTCCGCCGTGATCCAGTAGTAGATGACCCGTACGCCCCCGGACTTTCCCCGCCCCTCGGGGGCCCATCGGATCTTCCTCGCACCGCCGCTGCCTTGCACGAGCGCTCCGGCGTCGGGGCGCGCGGCGAGGTGCCGTTGCAGCCCGCTGTAGTCCTCATCGCTGAGGTAGCGATAGACGAGACGGCTGAAGATCTGCGACTCGATGAAGACCATTAGCTGTCAGCGGCGCATGCTGATTATACTACGTCACTGGCGTACATACGTCAATGACGCATCCTGCCGAAGGCAGGCTTAGTGCGGTCTCGGCGTGGATACCGAGGCAGCGCACCGTGAACTGCCTGCGCAAGGCCCAGCCTATCCCCGGTGCCCGTGCCACATGCCCCGATGATGTCGGGGTGTTTGCAGGGGCACTGCAGCTGGCGGCGTCGACCCCCGGCGGGACCCGGGGTGGGGCCCCAAAGTCAAGTCGCCCCGCGCCGACCCCACCGCCGCGCCCGCGCACTCCGCTCGTACGCGAACTCCAGCAACCGCGGATCCTTCGCCGCCGCCGTGCACAGATACCTCGGCTGCGGCCGGATGCCGACCCGCCCGAGATCCAGCCGATCGGCGTCCCAGCAGGTCTGGACCGTCACGTCGGCCTCGGTGTAGCCGTCGCTGTGATGCGTGCACGCGTAGGCGAGCAGCGCCGGCCTCGGTGTCCGAGATCCAGATCACCGAGCCGCGCAGCTCGTGCACGAACTCCGCCGCGCGCGCGCCGTGCTGCGGGTCGTGGTGGTCGTTCTGGCGGCAGACGTCGTGCACCATCGCGAAGAGCTCGACCACGGTGCGGTTGGCGCCGGTCCGTTCGGCGAGCGCCCGTCCGTTCCAGCGCACGCGCGCCCAGTGGGCGGCGCCGTGGATGCCCTTCCAGCGCAGCGCGAAGCGGTGGCGCAGCCGCGCGACGAGTTCCGGGGTGGCGAGGCGGCGGCGTCATGCGCTTTCGATCGCCGAAGCGCGCCATCTTCGCGGCGTAGCCGCAGTACTCGCACTCCGGATCCGACTCCGGCGGCTCGTCCAGCGCCAGGCACTGCGCGGCCTGCATCAGCGTCGGCTCGACCCAGTCGGCGTTGCCGTCGTAGGCGATGATCTTCGTGCGGAAGCGCAGCACGTCGTCGAACGGCCCGTCGTCCTTGATGCCGTTGGCGTAGACGAAGAACGCGCGGTCGGCCACGTCCAGCCCGCGGCCGCGCAGCAGCCACTGGTAGAACTCCACCTGCCGCTTGTAGGCGATCTGCCAGTCGGCATCGAGGCTCACCTCGTCCGCCTTCGCCGTGGCCTTGTAGTCGACCACGTAGTGGCGGCCGGCGGCGTCGACCCAGAGATCGTCGATCGCGCCGTAGACCGTCAGGCCCGAGGCCGCGTGATCGACGCGCACGCCCTGGAAGTTGTGGCGCCAGGCGGGCAGGTCCGGATGCGCGGCCGGGATGAACGCCAGCCCCTCCTTCGCCACCCGCGGCGGCACCACGGTGCCGCCGCGATAGCGGTCGAACTCGTTCTTCAGCAGGTGATCGACCGCGATGTTGAGGCTGAACGGCGGCCCGGACGGCCGGCGCAGCTTCGCTCGCACATCGAGCCAGAAGCAGCGCGGGCAGTCCAGGAACAGCTCCACCTTGGACCGGCTGATCGCTCTACCCATCTCCGAACACCACGGACGAACCGCGGAGAACTTTAGTCCAGCCAGCTGCGCGACGGCGTATCCGGGATCACCGGGGAATCCGAGCAAGGGGTGCGGCTTCTCGTGCGCCCGGTCGTCCTCGACCAGGTTGAAGGCCACGCAGTGGCCGAGCTTCGCGTGCGCGAGCAACTCCTCGATCGAGTGGCAGAAGTGGACCTCGGTCTCGCACTCGGTGCAGTGGCGCACGGCCGCCTCGGGCGCTCGACCAGGTCCTCCCACTTGCGGTCGCACACCATCTCCAGCGGGCAGTTCGCGATCGGACGCATCAGGCGCGCTCCTCCACGAACGCCGACAGGTGCAGCAGCCGGTCGCCCTCGACGAGCGCGGCCGCCTGCAGCGACTCGCCCTGGATGCGGAGATCCTGCCCCTTGTCGATCGCCGGGTAGGCCTGCGCCGGCTCGCCGGCGATGCGCTCGAGGATCTGCTTCACCTGCGCGAGCGTGGGGGCCCTGGCCTCGCCGCGCGCCTCCTCGATGGCGTCGAGCGCGTAGCTGTCGACCAGCTTGGGCAGCATGTGCGCGAGCGTCTCCGCCGAGTCGTAGACCTCGCAGCCGACCGGCTGCCCGGCGACGTAGAACACCGCGCCGACCTGGCCGGGCACCGCGTCGAACTGGCGCCGCAGTTCGCCCAGCCGGGCCTCGGACGAGTCGTAGACGTCGTGCAGCGAACTCGTCTCCGACCGGCACGCCAGCGACGCCATCTTGTCGTCCACCGAGCGCCACACGGCGGCCTGGACGTCGCTGCGCGCCCGTTCGCCGCTTTCCTCCATGCTGCGGCTGACGCGCGCCATCTTCTCGATGCGCGCCTTCGCGTGCAGCTTGCGCTTGCCGGCGGCAAAGCGCGTCGAGCGCCAGGCCCAGCGGCCGGCTTCCACGCAGGACACCGGGATCTTCACCGTCTTGCCGGCGGACACGAGGATCGTCAGGTTCAGCACCCGGTTCTGCTTGGCGCCGACCAGCTCCTCGCCGTCGACCAGCAGGACGTCCTTGTCCGCCTTGTTGCGGAACTGCAGCTCGGGCACCGAGCCGGCGTCGGAGATCTCGCTGACTTCGGCCAGGGCGCCGTCGAGCACCTGGTCGAGCAGCAGGTAGTCGGGATGCGAAGCGCGGTCGGCGACGAGCGGGAACATCGTCAGGCCGGCGTGGGTGATGGGGGAACCGATCTGGAGACTCTGGAGTGTCGAGGAGAGCGCGTTCATCGTTGTTGTCGTTCGAAGTTTTTGGGGGAATCGCGCAGCGGAGGAGGAACCTCACGCTGGATGGGAAGTGTCGTGCGCGCGGGGCTCAGGGCGAGAGCCTGCGCCGCCATAAAGAGGGGACGCGGGCTCACGGGAGGGCTCGTCGCTTGAGCCTGTCGATTCCCATGATTCAGGCAACAGCACAGCGAGGAGGCGACGATGAAGCAGGCACTGACTGAGCATGCCGCCGTGCGGATACGGCAGCGAGGAGTCGACCGGCAGGCGCTCGAGTGCCTGCTGGCTTACGGCTCCTCGGTCCACGACCACCGGGGCGCGGAGATCCTGCTGTTCGACAAGCGGGCGTGGAAGAGGATGGAGCGGGCGGTGGATGAAGTGATGCTGAAGCGAGCGGCGGAGAATCGGGGGCTGTATGCGGTCCGCTCGCTGGACGGAACGTTGGTGACGGTCGGCCACCGGCATCGCCGCGTACTTCGCAACTAAAGTCACCATTCATCAGCGTCCCCAACACCTTGCCGCGCTAATCTCCGCCGCTAGTAGGTCGCCGCTTCCGGCGACCCAAGTTCCACCGGAACTGAAAGCGACCTTTAGCGATGGAAGAGCGCGCCCTGTATGAACGGTACGGTTGGCGGTCAAACCTCGAGTCCTTTCATCGGGCTGAGCCTCGAGTAGTTCGCCTGCAACTGCAGAAATTCATCGCTGACGCATCGCCCGAGCAGATCAGAGCGTGGGACCAATCAATCCCGTGGCTGCAGCGCGAGTGTCGGGAGCTTGAAGCACGCGATTCGGCAGCTCGCGAGTACACCGCAATTCTCGAGTACGAGTTACCGCGCGATTCGCGTCGTCCAGACGTGATCGTGCTCGAGCGTGGGTGCGTCGCCGTACTCGAGTTGAAAGGCGCGTTACATGCCTCACGCGCGGCATTGGATCAGGCATTCAGCTACGCGCGCGACCTGCGTGCATATCACGCTGCATGCGCGGGGCGATCGGTCACACCGGTGCTGCTGGTAAGGGGTGGCCCGATTGAGGCCGAAGAGCGGGATGGGGTCCACGTCGTCGCGCCGGAGGGTCTCGACCGCCTACTCGAACGTGTCGCGCTCCCGGGGCAAGACCTGGTTAGCGTCGAGTCCTTCCTGGCTGCTGACGCGTATGCGCCAATGCCGAGCATTGTGCAGGCTGCGCGCGAACTGTTTCAGCGCGGAGATCTGCCGCGCATCAACCGAGCGCGAGCCGCAACAGAGCCTGCTCTTCAATACATCACTGAGGTAGCCAAGCGTGCCGCCAGCACCATGACAAGGCACCTCGTCTTGCTGAGCGGCGTTCCTGGCTCCGGCAAGACGCTTGTCGGGCTGCAACTAGTGCACTCCCACTGGCTCGATGATTTGGCGGTGACGCGGGCGAATGGCAAGCCCAGCGCCCCGGCCGTCTACTTGTCGGGAAACGCACCTCTTGTGCAGGTCCTTCAACATGCATTGAGCAGCGGCGGAGGGGGCGGTCAGACTTTCGTTCAGGACATAAAGAAGTACGTGAGCTACCACGACCGGCCGAATCGTCCGGTTCCACCTGAACATTTGATCGTGTTCGATGAAGCGCAGCGAGCACATGACGCCGAGCGCGTGGCCTACGTGCATAAGAAGGAGGTCGGCCAGTCTGAACCCGAGCATCTGCTTGATTTCTGCGAGCGCATCCCCGAGTGGTGCGTGCTAGTTGCACTGATCGGAGACGGGCAAGCGATTCACGCTGGCGAAGAGGGCGGCATCGCACTTTGGCGCCATGCGCTGGCAAAGTCGAAGCGCTCAGGCGAGTGGACCGTACACGGTGGGACAGCCTTTGCCAAAACCTTCGAGGGCATCCCAAGCAATTCATGCTGGGACCCGGTTCTCAGCCTTGACACCGAGTTGCGCTTTCACCTCACACCAAAGGTCCACGAATTCGTAGCCGGACTTTTGGATGGAGTGGCCACATCCGTCCTGAAGACGCTCGCGAACGAGTTGAACGCGGGAGGGCACCGTTTCCTGATCACCCGAGACCTCGCATCGGCACAGGAGTATTTGAGGGAGCGCTATGCGGATGCCAAGTACGCGCGCTTCGGCCTCATCGCTTCGTCCAAAGACAAGTGGCTTCCGTCCTTTGGAGTAGACAACACCTTTCAGACCACGAAACAACTGAGGGTCGGCCCCTGGTACAACGCCGAACCCTCGGATCCACAGTCCTGCTGCCAACTTCAGACCGTGGCCACTGAGTTCTCGTCCCAGGGCCTCGAGCTTGACTGTGCACTCCTTGCGTGGGGCTCTGATCTTCTGTGGAGAGATGACGGCTGGTCGATCGAACTTGGCGGCAAGAACAACCCACCTTTGAAGGACCCGTTGACCGTGCGAAAAAACGTCTACCGTGTTCTTCTAACCCGGGGGCGGGACGGGACGGTCGTCTATGTTCCCTCAGATGCGCGCCTCGACGCGACATTCGAACATCTCAAGGAAGCCGGCATGCGAGTCATGTAGGCCGCGTCGCGTCAGAACAAGTCGAGATGGCGCGAAGAGATGCGCTCGTAGTTGCCTCTCCTGACCCACGCAACCCCTCCCGCAGCGGAGCCCGAGCTATAGCTCCAGTTGCCGATTCTTCGCATCGCTGCCACATCGTGCACAAGTCCACTCTCTTCCGATATCTCCGCAATCCCATCCGACCAACGATCGTTTCGTTCCAGCCAACGGGCAAGATGATCATAGGCAGCCAGCGAATCGGACTTGCTCCGATTGCAGGCAGGGTGTGCGAGGACGAAGTTGTGCGCCAGATCGCGCGGGTAGAGCGCAAAGGGGATGAAGTGATCGACGTCCATTTCGTCTGAGAGCGCGTTCCCGCAGTAAAAGCAGGACGCGCCGGTCAGCCGCCTGAGCAGAGCCCCGTATTCGACCAGCGCCGCTCTTGACGCTGAGAACAAGAAAGACTCGAGGTCCGACGCCTCTCCGATGACACCTGAGTTACGTCGGTTCGACTTGATGTGATCGCTCCAATGCGATCTGGCGAGTTGCTGGATCAGAGGCTGAAAGCGTCGAAGACAGTGAGCGACGCCGGGGCGAAGAAGAATGAAGCCAGGCCGGCCTCGTCCATAAAGAAACTCGTCCGTCGAGCCGCCGAAGTTTTGAAGGTAATTGATCGGCTGCGCAGAAACGACGGCTGCAACGTCGGACACGAGCTTCGAGAAAGAAGGTAGTCGGCGGGCGAACGCTAAGGATCGGGCCTGCGGTCCTGCTCCAGCCCGGAACCTTCGAATTGCACTGACTACTGCCGCTTGATTTCCCAAGTTCTGTGCGAGCACTCCCGGGTGGGTGCCAGGTCGGCCCGCGACAAACTCGAAGCTTTGCCTCCAGTAAAGCTCGATGAATTTGGCCGCAATGGAGCGGACACTGACTTCCAAAGTGCTGCATTCGCCCAATGGGACTTCGATCGCGATTTCGACCAGCGATATCAGGAGGGCGAATTTGTACGTTGCCGTGAACTCGCCTTCGGCGAAGAGGCGCTGAACCTTGCTCAAGAACAGCAGCTGCTCTTCCGCGGTCGGTTCCGTCGTCACCGCTGGCTCCAGTAATCCGCCTTTTCCGGAAATATCCAACGCACTCCGCCGCGTGGATCGGCAACGTCGCCAAGGATAACGAGGAATCAAATGAACGTGCAGATGCGGCACCGTCTGCCCCGCCGCCCGCCCGTCGTTGATGCCGATATTGAAGCCATCGGGGCTGTGGTCGCGCTGCAACTTTTCCTGCGCGCGCTGCAGGAGTTGAAGAAGACTTTGCGCCTCGCCTGATGAGAGATCGAAGAACGATCCGACGTGTCGCTTATGGAATAATTAGCGTGTGACCTGGCGAGACTGGGTACGCGTCCCTAATCGGCAACGCCGTCTTGATTCTCGTCGACGATTCGGGACGCAGGAAGGGTGCAGAAAGGACAACCGCTCATTTCGTCGCTTGGACGAGTCTCTGACCGAAGCCACGTACTCGTCGTGAAGCTGATCGGCGATTCGACGAACGGGCGGCGCCGCTTCCACCTGCCCCACCCCCTGCCCCGCCCCCCAGATATCCCTCCAAGCCTTCGCCTTCGCTGACCCCGCCCCGAAATCCATCTTCGACTTGTCGCTCTCCGGCAGGTTGTCCGGATCCAGCCCCGCGTTGACGATGCTGCCCTTCAGGTAATTCCCGTGCACGCCGGTGAAGAGGCTCGTGTACACGATGTCCTCCGCGCGGCTGTCGATGATCATCTGCTTGTATTCGGCCGGCGCGTTGGCTTCTTCGCTCGCGATGAAGCGCGTGCCGATGTACGCGAGGTCGGCGCCGAGCGCCTGCGCGGCGAGGATCGCGCCGCCGCTGGCGATGGCGCCGGAGAGGATCACGCAGCCGTCGTAGAACTGGCGCACCTCGGGCACGAACGCGAAGGGCGACAGCCGGCCCGCGTGGCCGCCGGCGCCGGTGCACACGAGGATCAGGCCGTCGACGCCCGCTTCCAGCGCGCGCTTGGCGTGCTTGATGGTCGTCACGTCGTGGAACACCAGGCCGCCGTAGCTGTGCGCGGCTTCGACCACCGCGTCCGGCGCGCGCAGGCTGGTGATCATGATCGGCACGCGGTGCTTCACGCACACGTCCAGGTCCTGCTGCAGGCGCGTGTTGCTGGTGTGGACGATCTGGTTGACGGCGAAGGGCGCGACCTTCGCGTCCGGGTGTGCGGCCTTGTACTCGGCCAGCTCGCGCTCGATGCGCGTGAGCCAGACGTCGAGCTGCTCCTGCGGCCGCGCGTTGAGCGCCGGGAATGAACCCACGATGCCGGCCTTGCACTGCGCCAGCACCAGCTCCGGCCCGCTCACGATGAACATCGGCGCGCCGATCACCGGCAGGCGCAGGCTGTCGCGCAGCAATGGCGGCAGGGCCATTACGGATCCTTGCTTCGTTCTTGTGGCCGCATCCTAGCCGCCGCGGGCGGCGGCAGCGCGCGGAGGAGCCGGACTGTTGAGCGGCGTCACGCCGCGGGGTGAGCGCGGCTTTTCGCGCGGGGCGGGAAGACGCGGCGGGCCTTGGTGTGTGCTGCCGGGTTAATGGCCGCGACCGAATCAACCTTGAAGTTCCCGCACGTGAAGCGGGAATTTCAACCGTCCCGGAACCCTGGAGTCCCTGAAATTTGAAAGTGACGTGTTCGATTTTCAGGGTAGCTGCGCGGGTCAGCGCCTGCCCGTATCCTGCCGGTGCCGGCGGGGTCAGGGCAAGGCGCATCCCCGGCAAAACGCGGTCGCACCCCCATCGCTGCAATGTCTGACGGAGACGCGATGATCAAGACCATAACCAGGATCGGCAACTCTCACGGCCTGATCTTCGACGCTGCACTGCTCGAGCTCGCCGGATTGAAGGAAGGCGACGAGGTCGACGTGACCGTGCACGAAGACGGCAGCATCGTGATCACCCCGATGCGCCGGACGATCTCGGCGACCGACGCGGCCAGGGTCGCGCGCGACCTGATTGAGCGAAACGCAGAACTGTTCGAGCGCCTGTCGAAGTAGTCGCATCGCCAGCGCTCTGACGCGCCGGCTACGCCGATTGCCCGGCGGGACGCCGAGGTGCACACCATCTCTGCCGATTACGAAAAGGCCGCCGGCTTGGCCGGCGGCCCTCATCCCTTCCCCGCGCGCCCGCTACCGCGCAAACGGATGCACCCAGATCCCGTTCACGCCCATCGCGCGGTCGGCGATCGTCATGCCGTTGGCGGTGCCGCTGACATACGCGAGCAGCGCCGCGTTGCTGCCCGTGCCCAGCACCGGCAGCGCGTAGCCGCCGGTGTAGCCGGACGGCGGCAGCGGCGGCACCGGCGACACCAGCGCCGAGTACGGCAGCACGCTCGGCAGCATGCCGAGCGGCGGCGACTGCCCCTGCACCGTGCCGTCGAGCGCGATGCGGTTCATGGACAGCACCAGTTGCTGGAACGACATCGGGCCCAGGCGCTGCGTCCACATCACCACGTACTCGCCGCCGATGAAGCCGGCGTTGATCGCCGCGCCTCCCGCGGCGCCCATCGCCACCTGGATCGGCGCGCCGTCGAGCGCGGCCAGGTCGGCCGAGAAGCGGCGGGCATACGGCACGTCGCTCGCCAGCCAGGTCACGAGCGCGCCGCCCGCGCCGCTGGTGGTCATCTGGATCGGTCCGGCGGGCACCGGCACGGCGACGCCGGCCGGATCGAGCACCGTGCCGCCCGGCGTCACGCGCGTGAGCCGCCAGCCGGTGGCGTCACCCGTCGCGACGATGAAGTTGGCGCCGTCGAACACCACCCGCGGCGAAATGCCGTTGAAGGTGAAGTCGGGCGAGATGCGGAACGGCGGGCCGCCCGTGCCATCCGGCGCGCGCAGCTGGCCCTCGATGTAGGTCGATGACGAAATCGCCGGTCCGCCGCAGTAGACGACGAGGAAGTTGCCGCCGCCGTACGCCACCTGCGGCAGCCGCGACGTGACACCCGGCGTCATCGGCGCGATGCCCTGCGGCAGGATCACGAAGGGCACCGGATCGGTGACCACGCCCGCGGGCGAGATGCGCTGCCCCACGATGGACGGCTCGGTGGGTCCGATGACGTTCGGCGCGGCCGCGTTGCGCTGCTCGAACACGGCGAGGTAGGTGCCGCCGCCGTACGCGAGCGACTGGATCTCGCGGGTGTCGTTGGACAGCACCGGCGGGCCGATGTCGATGATGCTCGGCAGGGCCGCGTTGGAGCCGTCGGGCGAGCGCAGATAGCCCATCCGCCGCAGCAGCCACTTGCCCGTCAGTTGATCGAACGTGTAGGCCTTCGTCACCACCAGGAAGTTCGTGCCGCTCGACGCCACGGCCGGCGTGTCGACCGGGTCCGGCGGCTCGCCGAAGCTGGTCTGCGTCAGCACGCCCTGGCTCGACGGCATGATCGCTTCCGGATTGCCCATGCCCTTGCGAACGCCGCTGACGGTGTAGCCGCGCGCGTCGAGGGTGGCAGTGATCCGCAGCGGCGTGCCGGGGGCCGTGGTGACGGTTTCGCGCTTGACGATGCCCGCGCCCGGCGCCAGCCAGGTGTTCTCCACCACGTTGACGGTGACCGCCGCGCCGTTCGACGACAGCCGCGCATTGGCGACGGTCGAGTTGAGCCGCCGGGCCGCCGCCGGGAAGGTGCCGGCCGGCACCGTCACCGACTCGAAGCCGGTGATGCTGATCGTCTGCGTGGCGTCGACCGTCTCGTTGCGGCCGTCGCCGTCGAGGTCCTCGCCCAGGTTCAGGCCGGTCTTCGTGAAGGAGATGATCGGACCGGGCGCCACCGGGAACAGCAGCTCGGCATACGGCACCACGCCCGCGGTCAGCGTGTCGGCCGGATCGTTGTTGCCGTAGAAGGCGACGCCGCCCGGTCCCTTCTGGTAGTAGAGGTCGTAGCTCGGCGCGCATCACCGGGTCGCTGAACAGCCGTTCCGAGTACACCGTGACCGGCTGGCCCAGCACCGTCTGGCTGCCGGTGACCGACAGGGTCGCCAGGTCGCGCAGGGGCTCGGCCGTCGTCTGGTCGGCGGCCGCGACGTTGTAGGTCCACGCGTCGAAGCCGCCGTTCGGCGCGTAGTTCAGCGGGTCGCCGGGCCCGGTGGCGGGCGGCAGCAGGCTGGTCGACGGCGGCGGCGGCGTGGGGACGACCGGAGTGCTGTCACCGCCACCGCCTCCGCCGCAGGCGACCATCGAGCCTGCCAGCGCAGCGGCCAGAAGGATGTGTTTGCAAGGGAAGCTGCGGCGGGACGTGCTCATGCGGATCTCCCATCTCGACGTGGCGACGAGAGTCGGTCCCGACCACAGGCAACAGCGGGCAGCGGCGCGCCTCTCGACGCTCCAGGGCGACCGAAACGGCGGCCCTTTGGTTCAACGTAGGAAGGCGCAGCCCGCGCGCGTTGATGCGCGGCAAGGTGTGCGTCCTTTCCCGCACGCCCTCGCCATGCGTCGCGCGGTGCGGCGGCGCGGCACCGCAAGTTCCGTGCTCAGCGTCACACGGCATATGCAAATGACATTTCGTCACTCCGCGCAACCGCCGCACGGCTTACTTTCAATCCGTGATCAGGAGTGATGCGGACCACGCTCGCGGGATCGTGCGAATGTTCCGTGGCGGTTAGTGTCACGCCACAGTCGCGCAAGAGGCGCACGCTGCATCACAGGTGCTTCACACGCAGGATCGCGGGAGGGAGAGCCCATGAGGGCCGATGATGGAGACGACAGGCGCGCGGCGCTGATCGCGCGCAAGGAAGAGGCGCTCAAGCGCTGGCCGAGCCGGGCGGGCCCCGACTTCCAGGCCGAACTGAGCGCCATCGCCGACGAACTGAGCGCGCTCGCCCGCTCGCTCGACGAGGCCCACGCCGAGGCGATCGATCGCCTGCGCGCCTGGTGCGCGGTGGGCGAGGCGTACATGCTGCTCGGCCAGACGCGCGCGCTGCAGGCCGCGTCCGAGGCCTTCCGCACCGCCGAGGCGCTGACGTCGATGGTCGACGCGCAGGCGCACGACCTCATGAAGCTGAAGCACGGCTATGGCTGGACCTTGCTGGAGCTGGCCGCCGGCGCCAATGCCGAGCTCGCCGCCGAGGCCGCCGCGCGGCTGTCCAGCGCGCTGTCGCTCGCCCGCAAGCACATGCCGGTCGGCGTGGCGAGCATCAAGTACGAACTGTTCCGCGCGGAGCACACCGTCGCGCAACTGAAGCTCAAGGGCGCGCAGCGCCCGCCGCGGCGCGACGCGCCCGCGCGGCCCGAGGTCGAGGCCGCCTGACTCTTCTCTCGGGGGCGCGGGGCGGAAGCCGCCGCGCGTCCCTCGCCCGCGGCCGCGGGGCCGCGGGCCCTTCCCTTCCGACGGTGCGGGGCTGTTCCGGGCCCGGCGCGCCGCGTCGGCTGACACCGGACGCCGCATGGGCGTCATGCCGCGGACCGGTCGAACGTCCGACTTGCCGCGCCGCGCGTTTCAGCCGACGCTTCGCGCCACGTGAACCCCGCGCCTCCCCCACACCCGCCATCGCCGCGCAACCAGCGCGCGGCCGCCGCCCAGACACAGACGCGCGCTCCGCGCGGCGCGCGCGTCGGCTACTTCGCCTCGCACTGGCGCGGCGAGCTGCCGCTGGTGGCGGCGGTCATCGTCAGCGCCGCCCTCGTCTGGGGACTCGTGCAGGGCCTGCGGCTCGTCGGCTGGTTCCTGCCGAACACCGAATCGCCCTGGGGCGCCGCCTTGCTGTGGCTGGTCGAGGTGGCGGTGCTGATCATCGGCGTCGCCTGGTGGGGCATGGGCGTGAAGCGCGCGGCCGTGCGCAGCGTGGACCAGGGCGGCTCGATGTTCGTGGCGTTCCTCACCGGCGTGGTGGGCTACGGCGCCTTCATCTGGGTGGGGCTGTTCTGGTTCAACTCGGCGCGCCACGTGTGGCCCGACGTGAAGGCGACGCTCGCCGGCGACCTGCGGGCCGCCGCCGTGACGCTGGAGCCGGGCGGCCGGCTCGCGGTGCAGGGCGACCTCGAGTTCGGCACCACGCGCGCGGTGCGCGAGGCGCTCGCCGCCAATCCCGGCGTGCGGACCGTGCGGCTCGAGAGCCGCGGCGGCCGCGTCGCGGAAGGGCTCGCGCTCGGGCGCGTGCTGGCCGACCGCAACGTCGACACGCTCGTCACCGGCGAATGCAGCAGCGCGTGCGTCACGGCCTTTGTGGGCGGCGCGCGCCGCATCATCGGGCCGCGGGCGGTCATCGGCCTGCACAGCGCCGGCGGCAACGGCGTGAGCGTCGCCCACGTGGACCGCGCCAATCAGCGCAGCGACGAGTTCATGGCGGCGCGCGGCGTCGACGAGCGCGTGCTGGCGCAGGGCGCGGCCGTCGCGAACGACGCCATCTGGTTTCCGTCGCATGCGGTGTTGCTGGCGTCGGGGCTGGCGACGGAGCGCGCCGCGCCGTAGAGAGTGAAATCGGGGTCTGACCCCGATTTCGGGGCGACACCTGTCGGGGGTTCGTGAAAATCGGGGTCAGACCCCGATTTTCATTTGCAGGCGGCCGTCCCGGACGCATTGCCTTCGGTCAATACCGCCCGGGAATCCGCGGCCAGAGTGGGAATAGCAATTCACGCAACGCGAGCCTGCCAGGGTGCCGGTACGCGGGGCGTTTCACAGGACCGTCTGGCAGGCGTTCGATCACCAAAGGGGGTCGTATGTCCGCAAGAGCCTTCACCGTCCTCGTCGCCGGAATCCTCGGTCTCGCAACGGCAGCATTCGCGGCGGATCCGCCGAAGCAGGGATGGAGCTTCGGCAAAGACCAGTACATGGCCCGATGCGCTCCGTGCCATGGCGCCAGCGGCAAGGGTGGCGGCCCGGCCGCCAAGCAGGTCGGCGTCAAGGTGCCCGACATCACCACGTACGCCAAGCGCAATGGCGGCGCGTTCCCGACCGAACTCGCGTGGCAGAAGATCGATGGCCGGCCGGCGAGCTTCGACGCCGAGCGCAGCATGCCGGTGTGGGGGCGTGACTTCCGCCACGAAGCGATGGCGAACGTCAGTGCGACGGCCAAGCCGGAGTCGTACGTCGCGGCCGAGATCTACGCGCTCGTCGAGCACCTGCGGAGCATGCAGGTGAAGTGAACGTGCGGCGCGCGCGTCCGACCCGGTCGCGCGAACCCGCGGGTCAGCGGCGCATTGGGCTGGCCCGCGGACCACAGGAGGTCATATGTCCAGCAGAACACTCGCCCTCGTCGCGTTGGCCCTGTTCGGGGTGTCCGCGGCGGCGATCGCGCAGGATCCCCGCAGCGAAGGCTGGAGCTTCGGCGGGGCGCAGTACCAGGCCCGGTGCGCGCCGTGCCACGGCGCCAAGGGAAAGGGCGACGGCTCGGCAGCCAGGCAGGCGAAACTCACCATGCCCGACCTGACGACCTACGCCAAACGGAACGGCGGAGCGTTCCCGACCGAACTCGCGTGGCAGAAGATCGACGGCCGGCCGGTGAGCTGGGATTCGAAGAGCCAGATGCCGGTGTGGGGTCACAGCTTCCGGCACGAAGTAACCGGAGCGCCGTACTTCGCCGCGAAAGACGCCGAGACCTACGTCGCCGCGGAAATCCGGTCGATCATCGATTACCTGAAGACGCTGCAGGTGAAGTGAGCCGGCGGTGCTCCGCCATTCGGAAATCGGGGTCTGACCCCGATTTGCGCCTGCAGCGATCCGAAACGGCTGTTCCAGCGGCGGACGTCGACATCTAGCGCGCGCCTCTGCCCGGCTCGAAGCCTGTGCGAGCCATGCCCGAACAGGCCCTAAGCTCCGGGGATGGCCTTTCACGACGTCTGCAACGGGGACGCCGACGGGTTGTTCGCGTTGCGGCAGCTGCGCCTGGACAACCCGGTCGAGTCGATCCTGGTCACGGGAATCAAGCGTGACATCGGGCTGCTCGAGCGCGTGCGCGCGGGCGACGGCGACCATGTGACGGTGCTGGACATCGCGATCGACCCCAACCGTGAAGCGCTGGTGCGGCTGCTCGACGCGGGCGCGACGGTGACGTGGTACGACCATCACGCGACGGGGGCGATCCCGGAGCATCCTCGGCTGAAGACGCACATCGACACTGCCGCGGACACCTGCACCAGCCTGCTGGTGGACGCGAAGCTGACCGGCCGCTTCCGTGCATGGGCCGTCGCGGCGGCCTACGGCGACAACCTTCCGCGCTCGGCCGAGCGGCTGGCCGCGATGCTGTCGCTGTCGAGCAAGCAACGGGCGCAACTGCGCTTGCTCGGCGAGGCGGTGAACTACAACTCCTACGGCGACACCGAAGCGGACTTGCGCATCCACCCGGCTGCGCTTTACCGCTGGATGGCGCATTACAGCGATCCGTTCGACCTGCTCGCGCACTCGCCGATCGTGCTCGAGCTCTACGAACTGCGCCGCAGCGACCTGGCGCGGGCGCGCACCGAAACAGCGCGGCTGGAGGACGCCCGCTTCACGATGGTCATGCTGCCCGACGCGCCGTGGAGCCGGCGCGTGATCGGCACGTTCGCGAACGAACTGGCGACGAGCGATCCGCGGCGCGCGAGCGCCGTGCTGAAGGAACTGCCCGGCGGCGACTACACCGCCAGCGTGCGCGCTCCCGTCGCCACGCCGCACGGCGCGGACGCGCTGGCGCGCGAGTTCGGCGGCGGAGGCCGCGCCGCGGCCGCGGGAATCGACCGCCTCCCGATGGCCGACGTGCCGCGCTTCGTCGCCCGACTGGCCACGATGGAGTGGACCACCCTGCCCGTCGCAAACATCTAAATCGGGGTCTGACCCCGATTTTCGGCGCGCCGCGTGCCGTGTTTGCGCGCCGTCAATCGCCGCGCTTCTCGGACGATTGACCCCTTGCAGCGCGTCGAAGAATGGCCACCTAACGATGCGAAGCGTGCCATCAACGAGGCGCCGTCATGCTGATCCTCAATGTGATGCTTCTTATGGCCTTCCTGATCATGGTGGCCATTTCGCTGGTCGAACTCCTGGGCTTCCAGCACCCTGGTGAATAGCCCGGGCAAGAAAATCGGGGTCTGACCCCGATTTAGCCTTTCACGCAGACCAGCGGGCGGAGCGAGGCAACGCGGCGCGCGAGGCCGGCGCCTGTCGCATCAGCGCGATGACTTCATCGTCGGTCAGTTGATGGAAGTCGCGATAGAAGTAGCCGATCGCGCCGAAGCGCTCGGGCTGCGCCAGGCAGACGACGTCGTCGACCTCGGCGCGCAGCGCGTCGATCGTCTCCGGCGGCGCCACGGGCACCGCGAGCACCAGCCGTGCCGGCCTGCGCCGGCGCAGTCCGCGCAGCGCGGCGCGCATGGTCGTGCCGGTCGCGATGCCGTCATCGACCACGATCGCCGTGCGGCCGGCGACCGGCTCCGGGGCCCGCTGCGCGAGATAGAGCGCGCGGCGGCGCTCGATCTCCTTCAGCTCCTCCCAGGCACGCCGCTCGATGTACTCCCGATCGATCCGCGCCTCCGCCTGCACGTGCGGCTCGACGACGACCACCGGCTCGTCACCATCCATCACCGCGCCGACGGCGAGCTCCGGCTGCCACGGCACGCCGATCTTGCGCACCAGCAGCAGGTCGAGCGGCGCGTTCAGTGCCCGCGCGACCTCGAGGCCGACGGGCACGCCGCCGCGCGGCAGGGCCAGCACCACCGGATCGGCAAGCCCCATCGCCGCCAGTCGCACGCCGAGCGCACGACCGGCCGCCACGCGGTCCTGGAAGGGAAGTCCGTCGTCACGCATGGCTCTCTTCCCGCATGAACTGCGGCGTGCGCAGATGCTGCACGAACCACGCACCCGCGAGTTGCGCCACCGCCGCGAGAGCGCCGCGCTCCTCGAAGAGGTGCGTCGCGCCGGGGACCACGCGGACGTCGCGCTCGCAGGTCATGCGCGCTGCCGCCCAGCGGTTCAGTGCGAGCACTTCGAAGTCCGCGCCGCCGACGATCAGCAGGGTCGGCGCGCGCAGGCGCGGCAGCGCGGCCGCGGCCAGATCGGGCCGCCCGCCGCGCGACACCACGGCGCAGATGCGTTCCGGTGCGTCCGCCGCCGCCACCAGCGCCGCCGCCGCGCCGGTGCTCGCGCCGAAGAGGCCGGTCGGCAGGTGCGCCAGTTCGTCGAACTCGGCCTGCCAGTCGAGCGCCTCGCCGAGCCGCCGCGCCAGCAGCGGAATGTCGAACACGTTGGCGCGGTCGGCCGACTCGGCGTCGCTGAGCAGGTCGAACAGCAGCGTGGCGAGGCCGCGCTGATTCAGCGCGTCGGCGACGAACCGGTTGCGCGGGCTCAGGCGGCTGCTGCCGCTGCCATGTGCGAACAGCACCAGGCCGCGCAGCGGACCGACCGGAAGCTGCAGGTTCGCCGGGAGCCGATGCGGGCCGATCCGGAGTTCGCGAGAGGCCAAGTGGAGGTTCATTGCAGTCTCCTTGCCGCAGACGAAGGCGTGCGGCGGCGCACAGATGTACAAATCCAGCATCGGCGGCACCGTCGCCTGCCCCTTGACGGCAATCAACGCAATCCCCGGGACCCCGGCCAGCACGATGTGTTCCGCCATGACGGCCGATCCGCACTCCATCCGCGCGGTGCCGACCGCGGCGAAGGTGCGCTTTCTGGCCTCGCCCGCGGCGCACGGCGGCGTGCGGCCGGAGGTGATCGAGACGCACATGTCGTGGCTGTTCGCGGCGGGCGATCGCGTGCTGAAGCTGAAGAAACCCGTCCGCACGCCCTTCCTGGACTTCTCCACGGTGGCGGCGCGGGCGTTCAATTGCGGCGAGGAAGTGCGCCTCAACCGTCGCCTGGCGCCGGACGTGTACATCGGCGTCATTCCGCTGGTGACCGCGCCGCCCGATGGCCACCTCGCGCTCGGCGCGATGCCCGGGGCCGAGACGGTCGACTGGCTGGTCGCGATGCACCGGCTGCCGCGCGATCGCATGCTCGAGGCGGCGATCCGCAGCAACAGCGTGAGCCCGGCCGACATCGAGCGGCTCGGACAGCGGCTCGCGGATTTCTTCCGCGCCGCGCGACGCGTGCCGCTAGAAGCGGAGGCCTACGTGCGGCGCTTCGACCTGCTGCAGGCGGCCAACCGCGACGTGCTGCTGCGGCCGGCGTTCGCCAGCGCCGGCGCGGCGCCGGTGCTGGACGCCGCCGACGCCTTTCGGGCCCGCCATGCCGCCGCGCTCGGCGAGCGCGCCGCGGGTGGCCACCTGCGCGAGGGCCACGGCGATCTGCGGCCGGAGCACATCGTGCTCGACGGCACGCCGGTGGTGATCGACTGCCTGGAATTCAACGCCGAACTGCGCGAAGCCGATCCGTTCGACGAACTCGCGTTCCTCGGGCTCGAGTGCCGCATGCTGGGCGCGGACTGGATCGAGGGCGCGCTGATCGCGCGGGTCGCGCGCGCGCTCGGCGACCTGCCATCGGCGGCCGTGCGGGCGCTGTACACCGCGCACCGCGCGCTGCTGCGCGCGCGGCTGTCGGCCGCCCATCTGCTCGATGCCGATCCGCGCACGCCCGAGCGCTGGCTGCCGCAGACGGCGCGGTATCTGGCCGAAGCGCGGGCAGCCCTGGAAAGCGGCGGCTGACGCGCTACTCGGGTGCGCCCGAGGCTCGATCAGCGCGGCCCGGCGCCAGCCCGAACTCGCGCCGCATCGCCTGCGCGAACAGCGGGGCGCACGGCAGGACCGCGACGCGTCCGCGCGCGGGTCGTTCGTCGAGGCGGAACAGCGGCACCGTATCGGTGACGAAGACCCGCTCGACCGCGGTGCGCTCGAGCACGTCGGCGGCCGGCGGAACGAACAGTCCGTGCGCGGCGAACGCGAGCACGCGGCGCGCGCCGGCCTTGAGGAGCGCGTTCGCGGCGCGGTCGATGGTCCCGAAAGTCGCGATCAGGTCGTCGACGATCAGCACGGTGGCGCCGGCCACGTCACCGGTGACGACGTCGCCACCGCTCACCACGCCCGCGGCGCGCCGCTTGTCGACGAACGCCTGGCCGATCGGACGCCCGGCCGTCTTCTCGAGCGCCTCGCGCCAGAGCTGTGCGCGCTTGATGCCGCCGATGTCGGGCGAGGCGACGGCGAGTGGTTCGCCGGCGGCCAGCTGCAGGACGGCGTCGGTGTAGAGCGCATTCGGCGACAGGCCCACCGCACGGATGCGGAAGGCATTGTCGAAGGCCGCCAGGTTGTGCGGCTCGAGCGTGAGCACGGCATCGCAGCGCACCGCCTCGAACAGCTGCGCGACGACGCGGCTCGAGACCGGGTCGAAGGGCTGCGTGCGGCGGTCCTTGCGCGCGTACGCGAGGTAGGGCGCCACGGCGATCGTCCGGCGCGCGCCGTGATCGCGCAGCGCCGCGAGGAACATGAGCAGCCGCATCAGCTTGTCGTCGCCGCTGATGCCGGGCTCGCCGTGCAGGCTCTGCACGACGGCGCAATCCTCGCCGCTGGGGTCGACCAGGGGACGGATCTTGTGCTCGGCGTCCTCGAACGTCCGCTCTTCGTGGGGCGCGAGCGCGAGCCCCAGAGCGTCCGCGATGCGGGCGCCAAACGCGCGCGTCGCGTCCAGTGCGAACAGCAGCATGGGCGCCGCCCTACTCTTCCGGCACGCCTTCGTCGTTCAGTTTCGGCTCGGTGTAGTGGATCTCGGCCTCGACCTCCGCCAGCGAAACATCGGGTTCGAGGCCGGTCTCGATGCCCGAGCGCAGCGCGACCAGCGCGTCCATCGCCGAGACGAAGGGGCCAAACTCCTGGTGGCCGTCGTCGGCCACCCAGTAGTAGCCGTCAGGCCGTGCCACCACGCGGGAGTTCTCGTCGTCGGTCGGCGGCGCCAGTTCCTCGCGCAGGCGGGCCGGATGGGCCGGATGCAAATTGGCGGTGCTCGCCGTGGGTCTCATGGCTCCTCCTGCAAGTGCACATATCCAATTGCAAGGTAGAAGTCGTGGCGCGTGAGCCGTTGATGACCATCAACGGGCCGCCGATGCGCTCCCGGGCCGGTTCGTCGCATCGACGCTTGGCCTCGGTCCGATCCGGGTGCAGACTGCCCGGCCCTGCTCCCCTCCCACAGGAGATTCACCATGGCCGTGCCATCCAGACCCGAGGGTTACCACAGCGTCACGCCGTACCTGCTCGTCGACGACGCGAATGCGGCGATCGCGTTCTACGCCAGGGCATTCAACGCGACCGAACTGTTCCGCCTGCCGATGGGCGGCAAGATCGGCCACGCCGAAATCATGATCGGCGATTCGCACGTGATGCTGTCGGACGAGTGGCCCGACATGAACCTGCGCGGCCCGAAGGCGCGCGGCGGCGCCACCGCCAGCATGATGGTCTACGTCGACGACGTCGATGCGATGTTCGCGCAGGCGCTGAAGGCCGGCGGCACGGTCGAGCAGGCGGTTTCCAACCAGTTCTGGGGCGACCGCACCGGCACGCTGGTCGACCCGTTCGGCCATCGCTGGATGCTGTCGACGCACGTCGAGGATGTGCCGCCCGAAGAACTGGAGCGGCGCATGGCCGCGTTCAGCGACCCGCAGAGCGCCTGAGGCATCGCCGCCCGCCGGTGGGCGCCGGCGGGCGCGGCGCACGTTCGTTAGCACGCAGGGCCGCCGAAGATTCGGCGGCCGTCCACCGCGCGGTCACGAACGCGGACGGAAGACCAGGAAGTACTGGTTCGGCAGGAAGGCGTGCTCGGTGGCGAGCGCGTAGCCGGCACGCTGCATCTCGGCCTTCACTTCGCTCGCGGCGATGCGCGCCGATGGCGGCGGGCCGACGGGCGATTCCATCGTGAAGTCGATGATCGCCACCGACCCGCCCGGCTTCAGGCTGCCCGCGAGCTTGCGGAAGTACGCCTCGCGCTGGCCGATGTGGTGATAGACGTCGACCAGCAGCACGAGGTCGACCTTCGCCGGCAGCTTCGGATCGTCCGGCGCGCCCTGCACCGGGACGAGATTCTTCAGCCCGGACTTCTGCGCGCGCTCGCCGAGGTGCTTCACCATGTCGGGCTCGATGTCGACCGCGTAGACGCGCCCCTTCGGCGTCATGTGCGCGAGGCGCACGGCGAAGTAGCCGGTGCCGGCACCGAGGTCGGCCACCGTCGCGTCGGGCGCGAGCTTGAGCGCCTCGATGACCTCGTGCGGCTTCTGCCACGCGTCGCGCGCGGGATCGTCGAAGACCTTCGCCCAGTGCTCGGCACCGGCAAAGCTGTGCTGGTGCGTGTGCGGTGCCTGCGCGGACGCGAGCGTCGCGCAGGCTGCGGCGGCTACCGCGAACCAGAAGCGCGTCATTGGGGACTCCGAAGCAAGCGGCGAGTATTCCACTTCCCAGCCGCCTGAAATCGGGGTCTGACCCCGATTTCGGGGCGACAGTTGTCGGGGGTGGTCGAAAATCGGGGTCAGACCCCGATTTTCAGAAGGGCTCGATCGCCATGAAGGCGCCGAGGCCGGTGAGGTTGTAGCGGGCCTTGAGCGCGGCGAGGGCGGGTTCGGGGGTGTCGGCGATGACGCTGCCGTTGGCATGGAGCTGCGACCACGGCTTGCGGTCGACCTGCGCGGAAACGATGTAGCGCGGCGCCCGGTGATCGGGTTGCTGGAGCGCGGTGACGGTCGCGCGCTGCACGGTCGGCAGGGCGGCGAAGACTTCGCCCAGCAGGCGCAGGGTCAGGCCGAGCGCGTGGCGGTCGAAGAGCTTGACCTTGTTCACTTCGGTCATGCGTTGCACGGACACGCGATTGCCATAGGCGATGACAGCCTCGCGATCGGGGAGCACGTCGAAGCCCGGCATCAGGACGTCGATGCGCACTTCGCCCGTGCCCCTGAACTCGTAGGACGCCGGGATCGGCACCGGCCACAGTACGTCGTGCAGGCAGGTCAGCAGGTGCTCGTGCATGGCCTCCGCATCGCCCTGCGCCGCCCGCGCGCCACGCTCCTGCAGCGCGCGCTGTCCGCTTTCCCACGCGAAGCGGCGCGCCAGCCAGGCCGCGCGCGCGTCGAGGTAGTCGTCCATCTCGCTGCGCCGGACCTTCGGCCCGCCCTTGCCGTCGGCCGTCGGCACATGGCGCGGCGGCTCGGGCTGCGGCTCGGAAAACGCGCGCACGGAGGTCGGCACCAGCTGGGCCGCGGGCGAGGGCGTCCAGCGATGCGCGACGGCGATGCCGTCGACGTGTTCGTTCAGGTGCTTGCAGACCGCGAGTGCGGCTTCGCGCTCCATGTCGGCGGCGCCGTCGACCGTGTTCGACAGCGGATCGACGTGCTGCTGCGACCGGGTCGGACGCACCAGCCGCGCGTAGCCGTACTGGTCGATGCGCACCTTGTACTCGTTGCCGCCGAGCTTGACGGTGGCGTCGTGCACGACCTGGGTGTTGTCGCTGTCGTCGGTCAGGACGATCTGCGACCGCCGCCGGTACACGGCGGTCTGCCCGTCGGCGCTGGCGAACGACGGCACGAGTCGATACGGCGGCAGCCACTTGGCGCGCTCGCCGAACAGCGCGCGGCGGCTGTAGCGCCAGGCGATCGCCGCCGGCGCCGGCTTCTCCGCAACACTCCCGAATCGTGGATCCACGTTCCCCGTCCCGCCCGTTGTCTGCCGTGTCCGGATTCGCCGTCCGGAGACTCGAGGATCATCGGCGAGCGGGGAACGATGCGACGCCGCGAAAAGGCTCCCCGAAACAGGGCATTTGTCAGCGGTCGCTATCAAAGACAGCCCAAAACGCCCTGCTTTCGGACGAGCCTAGCGCCCGCGGCTCGCGCCGGCGGCGTCCATCACTCGAAGGGATCGATCGGCATGAAGGCGCCGAGGCCGGTCAGGTTGTAGCGGGCGCCGAGTGGCTTCATCAGGCGTTCGGGCGAGCCCTCCCGGACCCAGTTTTCCGTGTACAGCATGGTCCAGACCTTGCGCTCGGCGGACGCCGAGATGATGTAGCGCGGCCGCACGCCGGCGGGCGACTGGAAGCCGCTCACGATCACGCGTTTCACGGTCGGCAGGGCGGCGAACGCCTCGCCGATCAGGCGCACGACCAGCCCGAAGGCGTGGCTGGTGTGCAGCAGGTTGTGCTTCAGCGGCGACATCGGCCGGACCATCACGCGGTTGCCGAACGCGGTCTGCGCCTCGCGGTCGGGCAGGACATCGGCGCCGGGCACGCGCACGTCGAAGCGGATCTCGTCGCTGCCGAGGAAGCCGTAGCTCATGAAGATCGGCGCCGGCCACAGCACGTCCTGCAGGCAGCTGACGATGTGAGCGCGCATGGCCGCCGGATTGCCGGCCGCCGCGCGTTCGCTCAGTTCGCGCACCGCGCGCTGCCCGTTCTCCCAGGCGAAGTGCCGCTTCAGCCAGGCCGCGCGGGCATCGAGGTAGGCGTTGATCTGCGCCGGCGTGCGACTCACCCCTTCGCGCTTCGGCGGCGGCGGCGGTGGCGGCTCCGAGTACGGCCGCGCCGCCAGCGGCACCATCTGCACGGTGGGCGACGGCGTCCAGCGATGCGGCTCTCCGATCGCCTCGACGTGCTGGTTCAGGTGCCGGCACACGGACTCGGCCGCCTCGCGCTCGATCTCGTTGCTGCCGTCGGCGAGATGCGTCAGCGGATCGACCCGCTGCTGGGAGCGGGTCGGCCGGATCACGCGCGCATAGCCGTACTCGTCGATGCGAACCTTGAGGCCCTTGTTGTCGATGGCGAAACTGGTCGGCTGCCCGAGCAGCGTGCTTTCGGACGACTCGGTGAGGGGCACCTGCGAGCGGCGCCGGTAGATGACCGGCTGGCCGTCAGCGCTGGCGAAGGAGGGGACCAGACGGTGTGGAGGGAGCCACCGCACCCGCTTGCCGAAGAGTGCCGTGTGCCGGTACCGCGTCGAGACGAGCTCGGCGGGCGCGTCGGGCGAATCGATGACTTCAAATCTCTCGTGACTCAATGCCCACCTGTCGCCGCGAGGAAGCGTCCTTCCCGCGATCTGTTCTGGTGCTGCCGGCGCCTTCGCTCTTGTCGTGGCCTGCGCCGTTCCTGCCGCGCCGCGAGTGTAGGGCGGTCGTGCGCGTTTGTGCAGACAAATTGCCGCAGCCCTTGCGCGCCGGCTTCGCGCTGCCGGCACGCGGCGCGCCGTCACCGCCGCAATGGCCGCGTCGTTGCGGTGGGTCAAACCCCACCGTGCCCGGCGGCCGCGCGCGGCCCGTTAAGCTTCGCGCCATGCTGCTTGCCACCCTCAAGGGCGTGTTCGCGTCGATCACGCTCGCACTGAATGTCCTGATCGGCGTCAGCGCGATGATCCCGTTCGCGCTCGCCAAGCTGCTGCTGCCGTTCACGGCGGTGCGGCACGTCACGGACCGCGCGCTGAACGCGATCGCCACCGAGTGGATCGCCGTGAACAACTGGTGGATCGGCGTCGTGGGCGACGTGCGCTGGGACGTGCAGGGCGACGACGGCCTCGATCCGAAGGGCTGGTACCTCGTCGCCAGCAATCACCAGAGCTGGGTCGACATCCTCGTGCTGCAGAAGGTGTTCAATCGGCGCATTCCGCTGCTGAAATTCTTCCTGAAGCGCCAGCTGATCTACGTCCCGGTGATCGGCCTGGCGTGGTGGGCCCTGGACTTTCCGTTCATGCAGCGCAAGGGCGGCGCGTCGGGGCCGAAGGACCTCGAGCGCGCGCGCAAGGCGTGCGAGAAGTTCCGCGTGGTGCCGACCTCCGTCATCAACTTCCTCGAAGGCACGCGCTACACGCCGGACAAGCACGACAAGCAGCGCTCCCCCTTCAAGCACCTGCTGAAGCCGAAGGTGGGCGGCATCGCCACGGCGCTGACGACGCTCGGCGCGCAGTTCCACCGGCTGCTCGACGTGACGATCGTCTATCCCGACGGGCCGCCGACCTTCTGGGACATCCTCAGCGGCCGGGTGCACGCGGTGACGGTGCGCGTGCAGCAGCGCGAGATCCCCGCCGAACTGCTCGAGGGCGACTACCTCGGCGACAAGGCGTTCCGCGGCCGCATGCAGGAGTGGGTGAACTCGCTGTGGGTCGAGAAGGACGCGCTGCTCACGCAGCTCAAGCCGCCGGCGGCAGCCGCACGCTGAACGACGGCGAAACGCCGCGCCGGTACCGCCCCGGCGTTTCGCCGGTCACGCGCTTGAAGGCCTTGGCGAAGACGATGTCGGATCGATAGCCGACCGCCTCGGCGGCGCGCGCCAGGCTCAGGCCCTCGGTGCGCAGCGCATTGGCGGCGCGCAGCACCCGCCAGCGCTCGAGGTAGGACATCGGCGACTCCCCCACCAGTGCCTTGAACGTGACGGCGAACGCGGTGCGCGACATCGCCGCCTCGCGCGCCAGCGCCTCGAGCGTCCACGGCTCCGCGTAATGCTCGTGGATCGCCGCCAGCGCGCGCGCGATGCGCTTGTCGGTGAGCCCGCGCAGCCAGCTGCGGGTCCGACGGTCGCGGCCGGCGATGTAGGCGCGCACCGCCTGGATGAACAGCACGTCGGCCATGCGCCTCAGCACCGTGCGCGCGCCCTGCGCGTCGGACGCGATCTCGGCGTCGATGAACGCGAGCGTCGGCTGCAGCCACTGCCGCACGTGCGGGTCGCTGCCGCGCAGATGGATCAGCGGCGGCAGCGCCGCGAAGAGCGGATTGACCTTGACCGACTGCGCGGAGAAGAAGCCCCCGGTCACCCGCGTGACCGGTCCCGTGCCCCGATGGCGGACGAAGCCGCGATGGTCCATGGGGTGCGTGGCGAGCCACTCGTCGAACGGAACGATCTTCGCCTTCGGCCCGGAGCGGACCACGTGCGGAGCGCCGCCCGGCAGCAGGACGAAGTCGCCGGCGCGCACCTTGCGCTCCGCGCGGTCGCCCACCTTGATGCTGCACTGGCCCGAGCGCACGGCGTAGAAGGGCGCGCGGCCCGCGCGCACGACGGAGATGCCGTACGGCGCCGCGAGGTCCCCGGTGAAGAACACCGGCGCCTCGAGGCGCACCTGCTCCATCACGTCGGTCAGCAGATCGAAGGCGCTGACTGCGGAGGCAGGCGCTCTTGAACGAATCGACATGTTTATTGGCTTTTGGCGTCTTATTTTTCCATCCTGAGCAGCGCACGATACGCCTCATCAAGTCGCCGGTCGCTCGGCCGGAAGCCAAACAGAAGGAGTGGATATGCGCACCAGCAATCTCGCGATCGCCATCGTTCTCGCCGCCGCCACGCTGTCGGCCAATGCCGCCGCCCCGCGGATGGAAGGGGACATCGGCCCGTTCACCTATGAAGCCCTGGGCGCGACGCCGTCGCTGACCTTCGGTCGCGCGAAAGCCGCTGCGCCGGCCGCCGCCGAAGCGCCGAAGACCGCGCCGGCGAAGAACGCCGCGGCCTCGACCGGCGCTCCGGCACGCGCCGGTTCCGGGTCGACGGCGTTCACCTACGACGCGCTCGGCGCCACCCCGCACGTGGAGGCCCGCAAGTCGCCCAGGACGGAGGTAGTGGCGCAACCCGCGCGCTGAACCATAGGCTGACCCCGGACAAAGGGCCCGCGCCGGGCCCTTCGTCGCCCCGCAGGAAGGTGCTAAAACGCGATCAACCGTCTCAGGGAAGGTTGGTATGCGTTTCGCTCTTCTGGCATGGATCGCCCTCGCGCTGGCGCTCGCCGGCTGCATCGACCCCGGCGACAGCACCGACAGCGGTTCGGGCAGCGCGTCGTGGGTGCAGACGGACATCGCCGGCGCCGATCTCGACGGTGACGGCCGCACCGACGTCATCACGATCGCGTCACGGCAACCCACCTCCGGACAGTCCGAGGGCATCCTGCAGCTGTATCGGCAGACCAGTCCCGGCGGTTTCGTGACCAGCCAGATCCAGGTCGGCCGCCATCCGTGGCGACTGAAGGTCGCCGACATCAACGGCGACGGCGCGCCGGACCTGCTGGTGCTCGACGTCATCGGCGGCACCGCCGACAACGACGACGTGCTGTTCCTGCTGCTGCAGGACGCGAACAACCGCGGACGCTTCCTGCCGGCCCGCACCGTCGCGACCGGCCTCGCGGCCAGTGACTTCGTCGTCACCGACGCCAACCTCGATCTCGCGCCCGACGTCGTCACCGCGGGGATCCCCGGCGGGGGCAACGGCGCGGCGCAGTACCTGCAGCGGCTCGCGCTGCGGGGGGACTTCTCCCCGCCGACGACGCTCGCGATCGACGGACGCGTGGCGAAGGTCGCCGCCGCGGACGTCGGCGGCTCGGGCCGCTCGGATCTCGTCTCCTACTCGGTGCTCGACAGCGCGCCGACCGCCGCATCGCCCGGGCAGCTGGTCGTCAACTATTCGACCTTGCTCGCGGGCATCGGTCCGGGCACCTTCTTCAGCACGCCCGGCCGCGTGATGGCGTCGTACACCGGCCTGAATGCGCAGTCGATCGACGTCGTCGACGTCGACGGCAACGGCATCGTCGACATCGTGACGTGCTTCACGCCAGCGTCGTCGGCGTTCGCGGCGCGCATCTCGGTGGTCCTGCAGCGTCCCCTGAACCAGCTCGACCTGGTCGACACCGACATCTCGAACCTCAGTGGCCGCGATGCCTTCGTCGTCGCCGACCTCAACGGCGACGGCAGCCCCGATGTGGCGACCACCGGCGTCTTTTCATCCGGCTCTCCCGCCACGACGCGTTCGCGCACCAACCTCCTGGCCCCGACCGTCACCGGCCGCTACGTGCAGACGGCGGCGATCGACATGCCGGTGTCGATGTGGCGCATCAGCGCGGCGGATGTCGACGGCGACGGACTGAACGACCTCGTCCTGCTCGGCGACAGCAATCGCGCCTACGTGATGTACCAGGTGTTCACGGCGCGCGGCACCTTCGGCCCGCCGCGGATCCTGTAACGCGGCTTGCGCTGCGGCTCACGCGGACAAGATCCGTGTCAGCCACTCGGCGACCAGCACCGGCTTGTCGACGCCTTCGCATTGCACCGTCACGTCCCAGGTGAGCTGGGCACCGCCGGCGATGGCTTTCGCTTCGCGCAGCGCGAAGCGCCCGCGCACGCGGCTGCCGGAGGTCACCGGCGCCGTGAAGCGCACCTTGTCGAATCCCACGTTGATCCCGGTCGCGCGGTCCGACACCTCGATCGCGTTCTCCAGCATCCGCGTCAGCAGCGACAGCGTGAGGAACCCGTGCGCCACCGTGCGCCGCTCGCCGGCGGCGTTGCGGAACGGCGATTCGCGCGCCGCGCGCTCCGGGTCGACGTGGATCCACTGCCGATCGTGGATCGCGTCGGCGAACTCGTCGATCATGGGCTGCGTGATGTCGAGCCAGTCGCTGACGGCGACTTCGGTGCCGACACGTGCCCGGAGGTCGGCGAGCGTGAGCGCAAGCGTCACGGCGTCGAACCCGGCGACGATGCGCAGCTCGCGTCGATCGCGGCGCGCAGACAGGGTTCGCACAGGCAGCCGGCAGCCGCGTCGTAACGACTGCGGGCGAGCGGCGGCAGGCGCGCGCACCAGCAGCCGGCGGCATCGTCGCGCCCGCACTTGAAGGGCGCGCCGCAACGGGCGCAGGTGGATGACGACGCGGATGGCACTGCGGTCGACTCGGACAGCACGGGGGAGACTCCGAAGGCGCGCCCGCAGCCGGGCGTTTCGCGAGGATCGTAATCGACCGGCAGCGGGCCACGTCCGTTGCTCGAACTCGATCCCGCCGGTCGGCTCGAGGCGCACAGGAGGCTGCCGCCGGCCCGCCGCCGGTTTCATGCCTTGTGTAATCGACCGTGGCGCGCGATCGAGCTTCAGCGGCAGGGCGTACGCTCGGACCTCACCTGGAGGAGCTTCATGAGCGAAATGACGATCGACAAGGGCTGGCTGTCCGGAACGGCGGGCGCCTATGTGCTGCTGAATTCGATCACCGCGCTGCGGATCGTGGCGCGCCCGCCGAGCGGCGCCGTCGCGGCGGGCTTCAACGTCGACGCGCTCGTCCAGGGCAACTGGGTGACGATCGCGACGTTCGACGAAGAGAAGCCGGCGCTGGAGCGGCTCGCAGGCGTCCTCAAGGAAATGAAGAACCTGTTCCGCTACGGGAACTGACTCCGGGGCGCGATCGCGCCCGCGACTGGAAGCGCGCCACACCCTCCGTTCGTCGCCCTGAAATCGCGGCCCGGCCGGCGACCGGCGCCGTTACATATTGCAACGGCTTTTCGCGTCGGCGCGAACTAGCATGAAAGCGTTGAGGTCTCATGAGCGGATGCGGTGGCAGCCATTCCGCACGAGGACAACGATGAAAACAGCCAAGGCATTTGTCGTCGCTGCGCTGGTCGGCATGGCGCTGGCGGCCATCAGCGCGCCGGCATCGGCCGGTGGCTCGCGCGGCCACCACGGGTCGAGCGTTTCGGTCGGGATCCATGGCGGACCGGTCTGGTGGGGCCCGGGCTGGCGCGCCGGCTGGGGTCCAGGCTGGGGGACGCGTTGGGCGTGGGGACCGGGTTGGGGATCGGCTTGGGGACCCGGCTGGGGGCCGGGCTGGGGTTGGGGGCCGGGTTGGGGTCCGGGCGTCTGGGGTCCGAGCTGGGTTGTCGCGAGTCCGCCGGTGGTGGTGATGCCATCGGAGCCCCGCGTCTTCGTTGAGCGGGATGCGCCGGAAGCGGTCGCCCCTGCCGTCGCGTCGCCGACACAGTGGTGGTACTGGTGCGTAAGCGCCAAGGCCTATTGGCCGTATGTGAGCACATGCTCCGAGGGGTGGCAGCGCGTTCCGCCGCAGCCGCCGCAGCAATGAGCGGCGCTGGGTTCGTACGTCCGTTTTCGGGGCGCGGCGCTGGTCGGTGTGCTCGGCCTGACCGGCTGCGCGACGCTGCCCGACGGCCCGAGCCAGGCCGCGATGCCCGGCAGCCGGTCGACGTTCGAACAGTTCCAGTTCGACGACGCCGCGTGCCGGCAGTGGGGCATGCAGGCGATCGGCGGCACGACGCCACAGCAGAACGCGAACAATGCGGCGGTGGGCAGCGCGGTCGTCGGCACGGCGATCGGCGCTGCCATCGGCGGCCTGCTTGGCGGTCACGAAGGCGCCGCGGTCGGTGCCGGCATGGGTCTCTTCACCGGTGCCGCGGTTGGCGCCGGCAACGCGCAGGCGGCGGGCTTCAGCTCGCAGCAGCGCTACGACAACGCGTATTACCAGTGCATGTACTCGCGAGGCCATCGGGTCCCGATGCCGGCCAGCATGGCGCGCTCGATGCGACCGGCAGCCGCGAGCTATCCGCCGCCCAACGCGCCCGCGCCGTACATGGCTCCCGCGCCGCGCACCGCGCCGCCGCCGAACGCGGCCATCCCGCCACCGAATGCGCCGCCGCCGAACGCAGCCATCCCGCCCCCGAACGCGCCGCCGCCGAACGCCGCCATCCCGCCGCCGAACGCGCCACCGCCATACCAGCAGCGCTGACGCGCCGCGTCTCCTTCCGCTGAATTGTCGACGCCGCCCGCGCCGCGATCCGCGCGGTTAGCCGGCGTCCGCGTCATGTCCTGGGTCGAGCGGGCCCGGAGCCCGCGGCGGTATGCTCGCCCCGCAATCCACACTCCGCACGGCCCTTCCCATGAGCCAGAAGCACGTCAAGCTGCTGACCGAAATCTTCCACGATCCCATCGGCACCAACATCCACTGGCGCGAGATCGAGTCGCTGCTGAAGCACCTGGGCGCCGACGTCGAGTCGCTGTCGGGCGCGCGCATCCGCGTGAAGCTCGGCCACGCCGAAGGCATCCTGCATCGGCCACATCACGGCAGCAATGCCCTCGACCGGCATTCGGTGCAGATGCTGCGCGAGTTCCTCGCGCGGGGCGGCGCGACGCCGTCGCAGTACGCGCAGCGCAAGGAGGACTGATCCGGTGTCGCGGCGCACGTTGACGCTCGACGAGACGCTGCACGACTACGTGATCGAGCACGGCGTGCGCGAGCACCCGGAGCTGGCGGCGCTGCGCGAGGCGACGCGCGAGCACCCGCGCGCGGGCATGCAGATCAGTCCCGAGCAGGGTCAGCTGATGCAGCTGCTGGTGCAGTTGCTCGGCGCCCGCCGCACCATCGAGATCGGCGTGTTCACCGGCTACAGCGCGCTCGCCGTGGCGCTCGCGCTGCCCGACGACGGCCGCCTGCTCGCCTGCGACATCAGCGACGAATACACACGCGTCGGCCGGCCGTACTGGAAGCGTGCCGGCGTCGACCACAAGATCGAACTCGTGCTGGAGCCCGCGGTGAACACGCTCGATGCCCGCATCGCCGCGGGGCAGGGCGGCCAATACGACTTCGCCTTCATCGACGCCGACAAGGCGAACTACGCGAACTACTACGAGCGCTGCCTCAAGCTGCTGCGCGCCGGCGGCCTGATCGCCTTCGACAACGTGTTGTGGAGCGGGCGGGTGGCGAAGCCTGCCGAGCCCGGCGACGCCGACACGCTCGCCCTGCAGCAGTTGAACAACGCCCTCCACGGCGACGCCCGCATCGACCTCGCGCTGCTGCCCATCGGCGACGGCCTGACGCTCGCCCGCAAGCGCTGAGACCGAAATCGGGGTCTGACCCCGATTTCGGGTCTACACATGTCGGGGGGTGTCGAAAATCGGGGTCAGACCCCGATTTCGGTGGCGTGATGCTGGCTAGGCCGCGTGCGGACCGACGATCGCTTCGATCTTCAGCATGACCTCGGGCGTCAGCCTGGCGGCGACATCGAGGGCCTTCATGTTCTCGGTCACCTGCTCGACACGGGTGGCGCCGGTGATGACGGTGCTCACGTGCCGATTCGCCAGGCACCACGCGAGCGCGAGCTGAGCCAGCGTGCAGCCGAGGTCCTTCGCGACGGTGTCGAGTTCGCCGACCAGCCGGTTCCTGTCCGGATCGGTCAGGCCTTCGCGCAGGAAGGCATAGGTCTCCAGCGCTCCGCGCGACCCCGCCGGCACGCCGTTACGGTACTTGCCCGACAGCAGGCCCGAGGCGAGCGGACTCCAGGTGGTCAGGCCCAGGCCGATCTCCTCGTAGAGCCGCGCGTACTCCTTCTCCACCCGCTTGCGATGCAGCAGGTTGTACTGCGGCTGTTCCATCACCGGCTTGTGCAGGTTGCGCCGGTCGGCGATTTCCCAGGCGGCGCGGATCTCGTCCGCGCTCCATTCGCTGGTGCCCCAGTAGAGCGCGCGGCCGCGCTCGATCATGTCGTGCATCGCCCACACCGTCTCCTCGATCGGAGTGTCCGGATCCGGGCGATGGCAGAACACCAGGTCCACGTGATCCAGTTGCAGCCGCTTGAGCGAGCCGTCGATGGCCTGCAGCAGGTACTTCCGGTTCAGCGTGTTGCGCTCGTTGGGGAAGGCGCCCTTGCCGGTGGCCAGGCCCCAGTAGAACTTCGTCGAGATCACGTACTTGAGGCGCGGCCAGCCGAGTTCCTTCAGCACGCTGCCCATGATCTCCTCGCTCTGGCCGCGCGCGTAGATCTCGGCGTTGTCGAAGAAGTTGACCCCGGCGTCAAACGCCGCGGCCATCAGTTCGCGCGCGGCGCGCGTGTCGACCTGGTTGCCATACGTGACCCAGGAGCCGAAGGAGAGCTCGGAGACTTTGAGGCCGGAGCGGCCAAGACGACGGTAGTTCATGGCTATTGTTTCGGGGGAGGACTGCGCAGGGAAGCCGGGAGGCGGGCCGAGAGTCTAGACCGGCCGAACCCCGCGCCGGGCACGTGCCCTGTCAAAGCCGGCGCATACCCATATGCCGCATCGATCCGTCAGGACGGCCCGGCATTGGGCACCATGCGGCTTCGATTTCCTCCGGAGTACGCGATGTCACGCCAGTCCGTCCTGCGCGCGCTGTCCCTCTCGCTGTTCCTTGGGGCGCCGCTGCTGGCCTCCGCCCAGCCCCTGATCTCGCCTGCGGAACTGTCGGCACGCCTGTCCGAGCCGCAACTGCGCGTCGTCGACATCCGCGACGGCAAGGACGACGCCGGCAGGACGCCGTACGAGGCCGGCCACATCGCCGGCGCGCTGTCGGCGCCGTACTCGAAGTGGCGCGGACCCAAGGACAACCCGGGCAAGCTGCCGAGCGAGGACACCCTGACGGCCGTGATCCAGAAGCTCGGGATCGACGCCGCCACGCCGGTTGTGGTGGTCTACGAAGGCACGAACGCCACCGACTTCGGGGCGGCGGCGCGCGTGTACTGGACGCTGAAGGCCGCCGGCGTGCAGAACCTCTCGATCCTCAATGGCGGGGTCAAGGCGTGGCGCGCGGCGAACCTGCCGCTCACGACCGAGATCGCGACGGTGGCGCCGTCGGGCTACACGGCGAAGATCGACCCGAAGCTCGTCGCCACGCAGGACGAAGTCGCGCGCGTGATCGGCAACGAGAACTGGCGTCTGCTCGACGCCCGGCCGTCCGCCTTCTTCCTCGGCGAAACGCGTCACGTGGCCGCGAAGACCCCGGGCACGCTGGTCGGCGCGAAGAACGTCGACAACGGCGTGTGGTTCGCGAAGGGCAGCGGCGCGCTGTTGCCGACCTCCGACGTCAGGCGGATCGCGCAGGAAGCGGGCGTGCAGGGCGACCAGCCGACAGTGTCGTTCTGCAACACCGGGCACTGGGCGGCGACGAACTGGTTCGTGCTGTCCGAAGTCCTCGGCCAGAAGGACGTGAAGCTGTACCCGGAGTCGACGGTGGGCTGGTCCAACGCGGAGTTGCCGATGGCCAACGTGCCCAGCCGGCTCGTCCAGTTCTGGCTGCAGCTGAAGGAGGCGACGGGTAACCTCTGACCCGTCCTGTTTCCGCTGTAGCGAGGGCGATGACTTCTGTCCCGGGCGACGCCACGGCGTCGGTTCGCACGGCCAAGCGCCGGCGCGCGCATCGCCAGCGCGCCGCTCGTGCTGGCGGCGCTGGCCGCCTGGCTCGCGATCACCTGGCTCGTCGGGCTGCGGCAGGGCTTCCTGTTCGTGATCGGGGTCGGCCTCGGTGCCGTGCTCGCCGGCGTGTCGTTCGGCTTCACCACCGGCTGGCGCGCATGGATTCGCGACCGCGACCCGACCGGGTTCCTCGCGCAGTTCCTGACGATCGGGCTGGCGATGGTGGTGTCGATCCCGCTGATCGCGACGCACGAGGAACTGTCCGGCGCCATCGCCCCGCTGTCCGTCAGCCTGCTGATCGGCGCCTTCGTGTTCGGCGCCGCGATGCAGATCGCCGACGGCTGCGGCTCCGGCACGCTCTACAAGGCGGGGCTGGGCAACGGCTTCTCGCTCGCCGTCCTGCCGGGGTTCGTCTTCGGCAGCTTCCTCGGCGCGGCGCACCTCGACGCGTGGCTGGCGCTCGGCAGCCTGCCGCCGGTCTCGCTGCCGGAGACCCTGGGCGCGCTGCCGGCGCTGCTGCTGCAGCTGGCGGCGTTCGGCGGGCTGGCCCTGTACTTCTGGACGAAGCGCGGCCCGCGCACCGACACGCGCTGGAAGGGGCGCGCGGTCTACATCGGCGCCATCGTGATGGCGGCGTTCGCGGTGCTGAACCTGCTCGTCGCCGGCCAGCCATGGGGCGTCGTCTATGGCCTCGGCCTGTGGGGTGCGAAGGTCGCGACCTGGCTCGGCGTCGATCTCACGGCCAACGCGTTCTGGGGCCGCGAAGCGCAGCAGGCGCACATCCAGTCGTCGCTGCTCACTGACGTCACGTCCATCACCAATCTCGGCCTGCTGGTCGGCGCGCTGCTCGCCGCCAACGTGCGTGGCACGGTGTGCCCCGAAACGCGCGCGAACCCCAGGCAGTGGATCGCGGCGGTCGTGGCCGGCGTCCTGCTCGGCTACTCGTCGCGGCTGGCGTTCGGCTGCAACGTGGGCGCGTATTTCTCGGGCATCTCGACCGGCAGCGCGCACGGCTGGGTCTGGTTCGCGATGGCCTTCCTGGGTTCGATGCTCGGCGTGCGCCTGCGCGAGCGGCTGGGGCTGAAGGCATGAAGCGCCGCACGGTCGCCTTCGCCATCGCGTTCTGGGCCGCGTCGGCCGGCTTCGTCGCGCTCGACTGGTCGCGCGCCACGCCGCACAACCGCTTCCACGAACCGCCGCCCTGGCAACTCGGCCAGGAGAAGATCGAAGGCGCCGGCCACTGCGCCGCGCCGCTGAAATAAATCGGGGTCAGACCCCGATTTCGTACCTACACATGTCGGGGGGTGCCGGAAATCGGGGTCTGACCCCGATTTTCATTCGGTGGGAAGGAAGCCTTCGATGGAGAGGTAGCGCTCGCCGGTGTCGTAGTTGAAGCCGAGCACGCGCGCGCCCTTCTTCAGCGCCGGCAGCTTCTTCGCGATCGCCGCCAGGGTGGCGCCGGACGAGATTCCGACCAGCAGGCCTTCCTCGCGCGCGGAACGGCGCGCCATTTCGCGCGCCTCCTCCGCCTCCACCGTGATCACGCCGTCGAGCACTTCGGTCTTCAGGTTGGTCGGGATGAAACCGGCGCCGATGCCCTGGATCGGATGCGGCGACGGCTGGCCGCCGGAGATCACCGGCGACGCGGCCGGCTCGACAGCGAACACCTGCAGGCCTTTCCACTTCGGCTTCAGCACCTGCGCCACGCCGCTGATATGCCCACCGGTGCCGACGCCGGTGATGAGCGCGTCGACGCCCTCGGGAAAGTCCGCGAGGATTTCCTGCGCGGTGGTGCGCGCATGCACTTCGATGTTGGCCGGGTTGTCGAACTGCTGCGGCATCCATGCGCCCGGCGTGGCGGCGACGATCTCCTGCGCGCGCGCGATCGAGCCCTTCATGCCTTTTTCGCGCGGCGTCAGCTCGAACGTCGCGCCGTACGCGAGCATCAGGCGGCGGCGTTCGACCGACATCGAATCCGGCATCACCAGGATCAGCCGGTAGCCCTTGACCGCCGCCACCATGGCCAGACCGATGCCGGTGTTGCCCGACGTCGGCTCGACGATCGTCCCGCCCGGCGGCAGCTGCCCGCTGCGCTCCGCCGCCTCGACCATCGACAGCGCGATGCGGTCCTTGATCGAGCCACCGGGGTTTGCCCGCTCGGACTTGATCCACACCTCCGCGTCGGGCCCGAACAGCCGGTTCACGCGGATCGACGGCGTGTTGCCGATGGTGTCGAGAATGGTCCTGGCGCGCATGAGAGTCTCCGGTGTCTGTGTTGAGCCGACCTTACGCCGGAACGGTGCCACAACAACGGCAGCACAGGGATACGCATATCCCCGCGCCTTATAAGGAGAGACCAGGCGCCGCGGGCACATGCCCGGGCGTTTAAGCTTCGCCCATGTCCCTCGCCATCTCCTTCGACGACGTCGCCGCGGCCGCCCGCCGCCTGGCCGGCGTCGCGCACCGCACGCCCGTGATGACCTCGCGCACCGCGGATGCGCTCTGCGGAGGCCACCTCTTCTTCAAGTGCGAGAACCTGCAGCGCATGGGGGCGTTCAAGTTCCGCGGCGCCTACAACGCGCTGTCGCAATTCACCGACGAGCAGCGGCGGGCCGGCGTGATCGCCTTCTCGTCGGGCAACCATGCGCAGGCGATCGCGCTGTCGGCCCGGCTGCTGCGCATGCCCGCGGTCATCGTGATGCCGAAGGATGCGCCGCTGATGAAGATCGATGCGACGCGCGGCTACGGGGCGGAGGTGGTGCTGTACGACCGCTACACCGAGAACCGCGAAGCGCTCGGCGCGCGGCTCGCCGAGGAACGCGGCATGACGCTGATCCCGCCCTACGACCATCCGCACGTGATGGCCGGGCAGGGCACCGCGGCGCTCGAACTGATCGACGAAGTCGGCGAGCTGGACCTGCTGTTCGTCTGCGTCGGCGGCGGCGGACTGATCTCGGGTTGCGCGACGGCCGCGCGGCATCGCCTGCCGGAGTGCCAGGTGATCGGCGTCGAGCCGGAGGCCGGCAACGACGTGCAGCAGAGCCTGGCGTGCGGCGAGATCGTCCACATCGACGTGCCGCGAACGATCGCCGACGGCGCGCAGACGCAGCATGCCGGCCGCTACACCTTCCCGGTGATCCAGGCGCTGGTTTCGCAGGTCGTCACGGTCACCGACGACCAGCTGGTGAAGGCGATGCGGTTCTTCGGCGAACGCATGAAGATCGTCGTCGAGCCGACCGGCTGCCTCGGGGCCGCGGCCGCGCTCGACAACGTCGTCGATGTCCGCGGCAAGCGGGTGGGCGTGATCCTCAGCGGCGGCAACATCGATCTGCGCCGCTACGCTGAACTGGTCGCGCCCGCGCGCTGAGACGCCCGCCGCCGGCACAAGGCCCGGGCGCCGCGGTTCCCTCACGCTTCAGCCGGCCCGCATCGCGGGCCAGCGGCGATCTGCAGTCGTTCTCGCGTTCGGGCGTTGACCGGGCGTCGCCCCGGGGCAGCGCCGCCGCGCGAATAGCAGGCCCGCACACGCGCTTTCCGCGCGATTCGGCGGCGGCCCCGCTTCCTAGGATCGCCGCATGGTGTCCTGCTCCGCGCGCGCGGTCCTCCCGCTCCTGCTCTGCACGCTGCTCGTCGCGCATCCCGCGCACGCCGAGCAGCGGCGCGGCAAGGTGGTCGGCGTGGCCGACGGCGACACGCTCACGCTGCTCGACGAACAGCGCCAGCAGCACCGCATCCGCCTCGATGGCATCGACGCGCCGGAACGCTCGCAGCCCTTCGGCCAGCGCGCGCGCCAGTCGCTCGCTTCGATGGCCCATGGCCGCGAGGCGCTGGCGGAGTGCCCGAAGACCGACAAGTACGGCCGCTCGGTGTGCCGGGTGACGGTCGACGGCGTCGACGTCGGGCTCGAGCAGGTGCGCCGCGGACTGGCCTGGCACTACGTGCGCTACGCACGCGAGCAGAGCCCGGAGGCGCGGGTCGCGTACGCGCGCGCCGAGCAGCAGGCGCGCGGGGACCGCTCAGGGCTCTGGTCGTATCGCGATCCGACGCCGCCGTGGGACTACCGGCGCGCCGCGCGCCCCGTGGACCGCAATCCGTCGTAGCTAGCCGGCGCGACCGACGATCTGCGCGGTCGCGATCAGTTCTTCCAGCAGCGCCATCGACGCCCGGCCCGAGGCCGCAAACGGGTCGAGCACCGGCTTGTCCGAGTACTTCAGCAGCAGCGAGGGGTTGACCTTGGCCAGGTTGACCTGGCCCATGGTCCAGCCCGCGAACTTGCGCTCGGCCACTTCCTGGTAGTGCAGCAGCGCGATGTCGCGGTGGCGCTCGTCGCGGACGATCTTGTTGTAGAGCTCGTTGACCGCCTCGCGGCCGCCTTCGAGCACCTGCATGTAGACGTCGCCGCCGTAGCACAGCACGCCGGTGATGCCGAGGGCCGGGTTGTGCCTGCGCGAGGACTGCAGGATCGCCTCGATGAGTTCCTGCGTGACCGCTTCGGCGGCGCGGCTGGCGTAGAGCAGACGGACGAGCATCGATGCTTCTCCCTGGTCAGGCGTGCTTGTTGTTCAACAGCGCGAGGAACTCGCGGCGCAGGTTGGGATCCTTCAGGAACGACCCGCGCATCACGCTGTTGATCATCTTCGAATCGGTGTCCTTGACGCCGCGCCACTGCATGCAGAAGTGGTCGGCCTCCATCACGATCGCGAGGCCGTCCGGCTGCATGGCTTCCTGCAGCAGGTCGGCCAGGCGGGTGACCGCCTCCTCCTGGATCTGCGGCCGGCTCATGACCCAGTCGGTCAGGCGCGCGTACTTCGACAGGCCGATCAGGTTCGAGTGCTCGTTGGGCAGCACGCCGATCCACACCTTGCCGATGATCGGGCACAGGTGGTGCGAACAGGCGCTGCGCACGGTGATGGGACCGACGATCATCAACTCGTTCAGACGCTCGACGTTCGGAAACTCGGTGACCGGCGGCCGCGCGGCGTAGCGGCCGCGGAAGACCTCGGTGAGGTACATCTTCGCCACCCGGCGAGCGGTCTCGCGGGTGTTGTGGTCGCCGTCGGTGTCGATGACGAGGCTGTTCAGCACGCCCAGCATCTTGCCTTCGACCTCGGACATGCAGCGCGTCCAGTTCGCCGGGCGCGATGTAGTCGGAGATCGAGTCGTTCGCGTGGAAGCGGTGGCGCGCGGCCTGCAGCCGCTCGCGGATCTTCTGCGAGACCGGTACGCCGACGTCGGCGACGTCTTCGTGCGGAGGGGACTTGGTGTCGTTCATGGGAGGGGAGCCGCGGGCAACCGTGGAGGGGAATGCTAGCCCGGATTGCTGCCGCCTCCCGCGCGGAAGTCTGGCGAGAGCACGAGTTCCGCGGGTTTGATACGTAGTCCCTTGCGCCAGAGCGGGCTGCGGGGTACCTCGACTCCGCGCCCGTCGCGGCGGGCGTCAACGTGCGGGCGGCGTTCCTTGCGGGCTTGCAGCTTTCGGGCTCGGGTTCGCCGCGACTTGACGCGGCATCGCCTTCCGGCTGCGTTGAGTTGGCCCGCTTCACTCGCGATCAGTGGAACGCCCGGCGCCTGACGGTCGCTCCGCGAGGCACGCCCGCAACCCGCTCTGGCGCCGTGCCATGGGCAATGCCGCGCGACAGAGGGTTTCGCGGCATACCCACGAAGCTCAGCGCGCCGGGCGTGCTGTGGGGTGTCTCGCGGAGCGCGGCGCGTTGCGGCGGGCGTCGCACTCCAGGGGCTGCGGCGGGCCGACATGAGCGCCTGCCGGAAGGCACGTCCGCTGGAATCGAAAGGCCTCGCTCCGAAAGCTGCCGGCCCGCATGGAACTCGCTGGACCCAGTGTCGCCCGCCGCGCGTCGCGCGGAGTCGAGGCACCCCGCAGCGCGGCCGGCGCCAACGCGGCGCCAACGCGGAGAATCCACGCCCATCTAATCCGGCGGAATCGCGCCCTTCCGCTCGACGATCATCCGGTACTGCTCCGGCTCGCGGTGGCGCGCGAAGTTGAAGGTCGTCGTCTTGTACGAGGTGCACAGATCGAGGTCGCAGCGCGCGATCGCCAGTTCGTCGGCCGTCGTCGTGCAGGCGGCGACGATCTCGCCGCTCGGCGCGACGATGATCGAGTTGCCGATCTGCTCGACGCCCTCCTCGTTGCCGGCCTTGGCGACGCCGACCACCCACGTGCCGTTCTGGTAGGCGCCCGACTGCATCACGAGCTCGTTATGGAAGTGCGACAGCGCGTCGTGCTCCGGCGCCGGCGGGTTGTGCACGGGCGTGTTGTAGCCGAGCAGCACCATCTCCACGCCCTGCAGCCCCATCACGCGGTAGGTTTCCGGCCAGCGGCGGTCGTTGCAGATCGCCATGCCGAACAGGCCGTTCGCCGCGTCTGAGTACGACCACCGCACCACCGGCCAGCTCAGGTTGCCGACCTCGAAGTAGCGCTTCTCCAGGTGCTGGAAACGCCGCCACGGCTCGTGCTCGGCGTGCCCCGGCAGGTGGATCTTGCGGTACTTCGAGACGATGCGGCCCTGCTTGTCGACGAGGATCGAGGTGTTGAAGCGGCGCGTGCGGCCGTCCTCCTCGGTCAGCTCCGCGTAGCCGAGGTAGAAGCCGATCCGCAGTTCGCGCGCCGCGTCGAACAGGCGCTGCGTCTCCGGCCCGGGCATCGCCCGCTCGAAGAACGCGTCGACGTCGGCCTGGCGTTCGAAGTACCAGCGCGGAAAGAACGTCGTCAGCGCGAGTTCCGGGAACACCACCAGGTCGCAGCCGTGGCGGGCGGCCTCGCGCATCAGCACGAGCATCCGCTCGACGACCTGCGCGCGCGTGTCGCTGCGCGCGATCGGTCCGAGCTGGGCGGCGCCGACGGTGACGATGCGGGCCATGGCCGTCGCGCTCAGGCGGTCAGCTCGAGCAGCGTGTGCAGGAGCACGTCGGCGCCCGCCGCGAGGTGCTCCGGCGCCGTGTGCTCGGCCGGGTTGTGGCTGATGCCCTTGACCGACGGCACGAAGATCATCGCGGTCGGGCAGATGCGCGCGAGCATCTGCGCGTCGTGGCCGGCACCCGACGTCATCGGCCGGACCGAGTGGCCGAGCTTCTGCGCGGTGCGCGTCACCAGCGCGGCGATGCCCTTGTCGAACTGCACCGGCGCGAAGCGCGCGAGCGAGTGCGTCTCGATCTTCACGCCTTCGTCGCGCCGCGAGCTGCTGCAGGAACTCCGCCAGCCGCCGCTCCGACTCGACGAGCACGGCGTCGTCGGTGTTGCGCAGGTCCACGGTGACGCGCGCGCGCGCGGCGATCACGTTCGTCAGGTTCGGATGCAGCGTGATCGAGCCCACCGTGCCGACCTGCGCGCCGCCGAGTTCCTTCACGAGCTGCCGCACGAAGGTGCCGATGGCGGCCGCGCAGTAGCCGGCGTCGTGCCGCAGCCGCATCGGCGTCGTGCCCGCGTGGTTCGACTGGCCGGTGATCGAGCACCTCGGTCCACGAGATGCCCTGCAGGTCCTCGACGGCGCCGATGGTGATGCCTTCGATGTCGAGCACCGGGCCCTGCTCGATGTGGAGCTCGACGTACGCGTGCGGACGGTACAGCGGCATCGGCGCGTCGCCGAGGTAGCCGATGCGGACCAGTTCGTCCTTGAACACCTTGCCGTCGATGCCGCGCGTGGCGTACAGCTCTTCGAGCGGCATCCCGCCGACGTAGGCGAGCGACCCCGCCATGTCCGGGTGGAAGCGGGCGCCTTCCTCGTCGGTGAAGGCGCCGACGACCAGCGGGCGGCGCGTGGTGATGCCGGCGTCGTTCAGCGTCTGCACGACCTCGAGTCCGCCGAGCACGCCCAGGTTGCCGTCGTAGCGGCCGCCAGTGCGCACGGTGTCGATGTGCGAGCCCGTCATCACCGGCGCACAGGCGTCGGCGCTCTCGCGGCCCTGGCGCAATCCGAAGATGTTGCCGACCGGGTCGATGCGCACCTCGAGCCCGAGTTCGCGCATCCAGCCGACGACGAGATCGCGGCCAGCCTTGTCCTCGTCGGTCAGCGCGAGGCGGCAGCAGCTGCCATCCGCGGTGGCGCCGATCGCGGCCAGCGTGTCCAGGCGCTCCATCAGGCGCCGGGGATTGATGCGCAATTGCTCAGACTTCATCGAGCACCTCCTCGGCCGTGCGGCCGACGACTTCGAGGTAGATACGGGGATCGGTGTCGCCTTCGCTGCCCAGCAGCAGCACGTTCGAGCGGTCGGTCAGCTGCAGCGCTGCGCGGATCTCGGGGTGGTCACGCGCCGCCAGCAACGCAGCGAGTCCCGTGCCGCCGGTCTCCCCGGCCACGATCGGCGGGTTCGCCGGTGGCGGGAAACGCCAGCGCGCGCATGGCCTCGAGCGCATAGGCGTCGTCGACCGCGACGGCGGCGTTCGCGCCGTGATGCAGGATTTCCCACGCGAGTTCCGACACCTCGCCGCACGCCAGCCCGGCCATCACCGTGTCGAGCGAGCCGCCGACCACCACCGGATGTCCGGCGGCGAGGCTCTGGGTGACGCAGTCGGCGCTCGTCGGTTCGACGACGACGAAGTACGGCCGCCGTGCCTCCCAGCGCAGCCAGAAACTCGCGCAGATCGCTGCCGCCAGCGCGCCCACGCCGGCCTGCGCGAACACATGGGTCGGTGGCTCCTCGCCGAACGACTGCGCGATTTCCGCCGCCATCACGCCGTAGCCGTGCATCACGTCGAGCGGGATGTCGCGGTAGCCGGGGTACGACGTGTCCGAGACGACCGTCCAGCCGTTGGCCGTCGGCGGTCGCCGCCGCGTGGCGCACGGCGTCGTCGTAGTTGCCCTTGACCTCGCGCACCTCGGCGCCGTAGTGCGCGATCGCGTCGCGCCGTCCCTGGCTCACGTGCTCGTGCACGAAGATCACGCAGCGACAGCCGAAGAGCTGCGCGCCCCAGGCGACCGAGCGCCCGTGATTGCCGTCCGTCGCGCAGGTGACCGTCGCCTGGCCGAGGATGCCCGCGAATTCGCCGGACAGCAGCTCGCGCGAACCAACGCCCGCGCGCGCCGTCGCTTCCGCGACCTTCCGGCGCAGCACGTTCGCCACCGCATACGCGCCGCCGAGCGCCTTGAAGCTGCGCAGGCCGAAGCGACCGCGCTCGTCCTTGTAATGAATCGCGCCGAGGCCGAGCGAGCGCGCCAGCGCGGGCAGCGGGACGAGCGGTGTCGGCGCGTAGCCGGGCCAGCTCGACACTTCCGCGAACGCAGCGCTGAAGCCGGAGTGGTTCAGTACCGCGGACCGAGCGGTGCCGTAATGCTCGGCGGGCGGCGCGGCGGCCGGATTGCGGACGGCGCGCGCTGCGGCCGTCATGCCGCGACTCCCTGTTTCTGCAGAACGACCGGCTGCCGCAGATGGCAGGCGACCCACTGGCCCGGCGCGACCTCCTTCAGCGGCGGCTCCTCCACCTTGCAGCGCGCCTCCGCATACGGACAGCGCGTGTGAAAGCGGCAGCCGGACGGCGGATTGATCGGGCTGGGCACGTCGCCCGTCAGCACGCGCCGCCGCTTGCGGCGGGTCGGATCGGGCACGGGCACCGCTTCGAGCAGCGCTTCCGTGTACGGGTGCTGGGGTCGCGTGAAGATCGCCTTCTTGGGCGCGATCTCGACGATCTTGCCGAGATACATCACGGCGACGCGATGGCTGATGTGCTCGACCACCGCGAGGTCGTGCGCGACGAACAGATACGACAGGTGGAACTCTCGCTGCAGGTCCATCAGCAGGTTGATCACCTGGGCCTGCACCGAGACGTCGAGCGCGGACACCGGCTCGTCGCACACGATCAGCTTCGGCTGCACCGACAGGGCGCGCGCGATGCCGAGGCGTTGGCGCTGGCCGCCCGAGAACTCGAACGGGTACTTGACCATCTGGTCCGGCCGCAGCCCGACGCGCTCGAACAGCTGCGCGACGCGCTCGCGCCCGACCGCCGCCGACATGTCCTCGAAGTTGCGCAGCGGCTCGGCGACGATGTCGGCCGCGCGGATGCGGGGATTGAGCGACGAATACGGGTCCTGGAACACGGCCTGCAGTTCGCGCCGCACCGGCCGCATCTCGGCGGCGGAGAGCTTCTCGATGTGCCGGCCGCGCCAGAGGATCTCGCCGGCGGTCGGTTCCTGCAGCCGCAGGATCAGCTTGCCGGTGGTCGACTTGCCGCAGCCCGATTCGCCGACCAGGCCGAGGGTCTCGCCGCTGGCGATCGCGAAACTGACGCCGTCGACCGCGTGCACCTTGGCGCCGCTGGCGCCGAACAGCCCGCCCTTGGTCGGGAAATGCTTGGTCAGGTTGCGGACGTCGAGCAGCACTTCGCCGCCGCCGCTCAAGGCCGCGCTCATGCGCTCATCTCCGCGTCGCGCGTGGCGCGTGGAGCCGCCACCGGATGCCAGCAGGCCGCCCAGTGCCCCGGCGCGTGCAGCTCGAGCGTCGGAACGTCAGCCGCGCAACGCTCGCCGGCGTTGGGGCAGCGCGGCGCGAACAGGCAGCCCGGGGCGGGGTCCTTCAGCGACGGCACCATGCCGGGGATCTCGACCAGCCGCTTGCCGGTCTCGTTGACCGAGTCGCCGAGGTGGGGCATCGACCCGAGCAGGCCGCGCGTGTACGGATGGCGGGGCGCGGCGAACAGCTCCGCGATCGGCGCTTCCTCGACCTTGCGGCCGGCGTACATCACGACGACGCGGTGCGCGACCTCCGCCACCACGCCGAGATCGTGCGTGATGAGGATCATCGACGCGCCGGTCTCTTCGCGCAGCTCGCGCATCAGCTCGAGGATCTGCGCCTGGATCGTGACATCGAGCGCGGTCGTCGGCTCGTCGGCGATCAGCAGCCGCGGCCCGCAGGCGAGCGCCATCGCGATCATCACGCGCTGGCGCATGCCGCCCGACAGCTCGTGCGGATACTGCGTGAGACGCCGTTCCGCCTCCGGGATGTGCACCTTGCGCAGCATTTCGGCGGCGCGGCTCAGCGCCGCCTTCTCGGAGAGGCCGCGGTGCAGGACCAGCGCCTCCGCGATCTGGCGGCCGATCGTCAGCACCGGGTTCAGCGACGTCATCGGCTCCTGGAAGATCATCGAGATCGCGTTGCCGCGCACCTTGCGCATGTCCGGCTCGGACAGGTCGAGCAGGTTGCGGCCGTCGAACTCGATGCGGCCCGCGGCGATGCGCGCCGGCGGCATCGGCAGCAGGCGCAGGATCGACATCGCGGTCACGCTCTTGCCGCAGCCGGACTCGCCGACGACCGCCAGCGTCTCGCCCGGCATCACGTCGAAGCTCACGCCGTCGACCGCGCGCACGACGCCGTCGCGCGTGTGGAAGTGCGTCTTGAGGTTCTCGACGCGCAGCAGGGGCGAGGCGGATTCGTTCATCGCTAGATCCGGCGCGCGAGTCGCGGGTCGAGGGCATCCCGCATTCCGTCGCCGAGCAGATTCACCGACAGCACCGTCAGCGACAGAAAGAGGCCGGGGAACAGCAGGATGGTGGGCGCCACCTGGATCAGGCTGCGCGCCTCGGCCATGATGTTGCCCCAGCTCGGGATGTTGGGCGGCGTGCCGGCGCCGATGAACGACAGGATGGCCTCGGTGATCATCGCGGACGCGCAGATGTAGGTCGCCTGCACCAGCAGCGGCGCCATGGTGTTGGGCAGGATGTGGCGCAGCAGGATCGCGGGCAGGCGGGTGCCGGAGGCGATCGCCGCCTCGACGTACGGCTGCTCGCGCAGCGTCAGGACCAGCGACCGCACCAGCCGCACCACACGCGGCACTTCGGTGATGGCGATCGCCATGATGACGTTCTCGAGACTGGCCCGCGTCAGCGAGATCAGGGCGATGGCCAGCAGCACCGACGGGATCGACATCAGGCCGTCCATCACGCGCATCATCACGGCGTCGAGGCGCCGCATGTAGCCCGTGATGAGGCCGATGAACAGGCCGACCGAGGTCGCCAGGAATGCCACGGCGAGGCCGACGGTCAGCGACACGCGGGTGCCGTAGATCACACGGCTGTAGACGTCGCGGCCGAGCATGTCGCTGCCGAACCAGTACTCCTCGCTCATCGGGCGCAGGCGGCGGATCGGCGACAGCGCCTGCGGGTCGATGGTGCCGAGCAGCGGCGCGAAGATGGCGACCAGCACCATCAGCAGCAGCACGATGGCACCGGCGATGGCGGTCGGATGCCGGCGCAGCGCGTCCTTGAAGCGCCCGATCGTGGGCGAGACCGACTTCGGCGCCGCACCGGCGTGGGCCACGGCGGCCATCAGTACCGGATCCTCGGGTCGAACAGCGAGTAGCTGAGGTCGACCAGCAGGTTGACGATGACGTACACCGCCGAGAACAGCAGCGTCACGCCCTGGATGATCGGATAGTCGCGGCGCAGGATGGCGTCGACCGTCAGGCGGCCGAGGCCGGGAATGGCGAACACGGTTTCGGTGACGACCACGCCGCCGATCAGCAGCGCCACGCCGATGCCGATGATGGTCACGATGGGCACGGCCGCGTTCTTCAGCGCGTGACGGATCAGCACGGTCCCGGGCGCCAGGCCCTTGGCCGTCGCCGTACGCACGTAGTCCTGCGCCAGCACGTCGAGCATGGTCGCGCGCGTGATGCGCGCGATCAGCGCCATGTAGACCAGTCCGAGCGCCACGCTCGGCAGGATCATGTGCCGGATGAAGGGAACGAAGCCTTCGCTGAGGCTGCGATAGCCCTGGACCGGCAACCACTCGAGCCAGACCGAGAACGTGAAGATGAGGCCGTAGGCGATCACGAACACCGGCACGGAGAAGCCGAGCACCGACAGCGCCATGACGATGCGGTCGATCCAGCCGCCGGCGCGCGCCGCCGCCAGCACGCCGAGCGGGACCGCGAGCCCCACAGCGACGATCAGCGTGCACACGGTCAGCGCCAGCGTGGGTTCGATGCGCTGCCCGATCAGCGTCGACACGGGCAGCTGCGTGAAGATCGACGTGCCGAGGTCGCCGCGCGCCAGATCCGCCAGCCAGCCGCCGAAGCGCACGAGGTAGGGCTGGTCCAGCCCCAGCTGGGCGCGGATCTTGATGATGTCCTCTTCCGTGGCGATGTCGCCCGCGATGACGGCGGCCGGATCGCCGGGGCTGATGTACAGCAGCGAGAAGACGAACAGCGCCACCAGCCCCATGACTGGAATGGTGGCGAGCAGGCGTTTGATGGTGTAGCGGAGCATCGGGAAGGCGGGACGTGCAGTGGTCCCGGCCAAGGCCGGGACCCTACCACGGGATAGAAATCGCCCCGGCACGGCGCCGGGGCGATGGTCGTTACATGGCTACTTCTTCTCCACGTTCCAGATGAACGTCACCGGCGAGATGATCACGCCGGAGAGGTTGCTGCGATACGCCGTGGGAATGATGAACTGCGCGGTCGGCACGTACGGCACGGTCTCGAACGCGCGCTTCTGCATCTCTTCGGCGATCTTCTTCTGGTCGGCCTGGGTCGGCGCGTTGAACCACGCGTCGCGCAGTTCCTCGAGCTTGGCGTCGGTCGGCCAGCCGAACCAGGACTTCTCGCCGGCACCGCGCAGCGGCGAGTTCAGCGCGGGCGTCGTGATGTCCGGACCGACGAACCACGTGTGGAACACGCTCCAGCCGCCCTTCTCCACCGGCTCCTTCGAGCCGCGCCGCGTGATCAGCGTGCCCCAGTCGCTGGCCGCCAGCTCCACGTTCAGTCCGATCTTCTTCAGGATGTCCTGCGTGACCAGCGCCTGCGAATGAACGATCGGCTGGTCGGTGGCCGACATCAGGATGACCTTCTCGCCCTTGTAGCCGGACTCCTTGACGAGCGCCTTCGCGCGCTCGATGTCGCGCTTGCCGGTCAGTGCCTCCGAGCCCGCCGTGTTCGCCATCGGCGTGCCGCAGGTGAAGAACGACGGACAGGGCTTGCCGTTCTTCGCATCGCCGGCGATCGCGATGGCGTAGTCGTTCTGGTTGACGACGGCCAGCACCGCCTGCCGCAGCTTCACGTTGTTGAACGGCGGCTGCAGGTGGTTGAAGCGCAGCAGGCCGATCGAGCCGAGCGGATCGACGCTTTCGACCTTGACGTCCTTGTTCTTCGCGAGCACGGGGATCAGGTCGGTCGGCACCTGCTGCCACCAGTCGACTTCGCCGCTGTTGAGCGCGGCCGCGGCGGTGGCGGCGTCCGGGATGTAGATCCACTCGACGCGGTCGACCTTGACGACCTTGCCGCCGGCGCCCCACGACGGCGCTTCCTTGCGCGGCACGTAGTCGGTGTTCTTGACGTACACGACCTTGTTGCCCGGCACCCACTGCTCCTTGACCATCTTGAACGGGCCGGAGCCGGTCGGGTCGGTGATCGCGGTGTTGGCGTCGGTCTTCGCGATGCGCTCGGGCATGATGAAGGGCACGTTCGACGACGGCTTGCCGAGCGCCTCGAGCACGTACGGGAACGGCTTCTTCAGCTTCAGGCGGAAGGTCTTGTCGTTCACCGCGGTCCACGACTCGGTCATCTCGCCGAGGCGCTGGCCGAAGACGTCGCGCTTGGCCCAGCGCTCGACCGAGGCGATGCAGTCGGCCGACTTCACCGGCTGGCCGTCGTGGAACTTCAGGCCGTCGCGCAGCGTGAAGGTGTAGGTCAGGTTGTCCTTGCTGACCTCCCACTTGTCGACCATCTGCGGCTGGACCTGGAACTTCGCGTCCGTGGCGAACAGCACGTCGTAGACCATGTAGCCGTGGTTGCGCGTGATGTACGCGGTGGTCGTGATCGGATCGAGGATCCGCAGGTCCGCCTCGGGCACGAACTTCAACACCTTGCCCTGCGCGGCCGCCGGGCCCGTGTAGACCACGCTGGCCGCCAGCGCCAGACCCAGCGCCAGGGCCGTGCCCGTGCGCCGCAAACCCGTGAAGTGCTTCGTCATCAGTTCCCTCTCCTCCGCAGAAACGAAAATCGAATGCCACGTCGCGCGCGCGGCGCAACGGGACAGCTTTAACGCAAGAAGCATTCCAGAACGCTGCAGATCGATCATCGCGCGGACAGCGTGCGGTTCTCGTGGAACCGTCCTGCCGCGCGCCACCTGGCGGTGCATCGATGCGCCATCTCCGTGCAACGCGGCGCTGTCGATTTGCCGAGCGTGAAGCGAAAGGACAGACTACACGCAGCCGAGAGCAAGGGAAACATGTCTACCAGCGTAGTTCTGCGTGGCGGCCTCGTCGTCGACGGCACCGGCGCGCCCGGCGCGGCGCGCCGACGTCGCGCTGCGGGACGGCGTGATCGCCGCGGTCGGCGCGCTGGCGGCCGTCGAGGGCGGCGACGGTGATCGACCTCGGCGGCCTGGTCCTCTGCGCCCGGCTTCATCGACGTCCACACGCACGACGATCGCTTGCTGCTCGCCGACCCGTCGATGACACCCAAGTTGAGCCAGGGGGTCACCACGGTCGTGACCGGCAACTGCGGAATCAGCCTGGCGCCGCTCGGCGACCGGGCCGCGGTGCCGCCGCTGAACCTGGTCGCGGCCGACGCCGCGGCGCTCCCGTCGCAGCGCTTCGACACGTTCGCGGACTACCTCGCGGCCCTCGAAGCGCTGCCGCCGGCCGTCAATGCGGCGGCCCTCGTCGGCCACACCACGCTGCGCGTGAAGGCGATGGCAGCGCTGGACCGCCCGGCCAACGACGCGGAAGTCGCCGCGATGCAATCCGCCGTCGCCGAGGCGCTCGCCGCCGGGGCGCTCGGTGTCTCCACCGGAACCTACTACGCACCGGCGAACGCGGCGACCGCCGACGAGATCCGCCGCGTGTGCGAGCCGCTGAGAGGCACCACGGCCCTCATCGCCTCGCACATCCGCGACGAGGGCGAGCGCGTGCTCGAATCGATGACCGAGGCGATGGCGATCGCCGGCAGCCTCGGCGTGCGTCAGGTGCTCTCGCATCACAAGGTGATCGGCCGCGCCAACTTCGGCCGCTCGCGCGAGACGCTCGCGCTGCTCGACGAGGCCCGGCGCCGCCAGGATGTCTGTCTCGACTGCTATCCATACACGGCGGCGTCGACCGTGCTGCGCAAGGACGCCGCGGCGCAGGCGCAGCGCGTGCTGATCGCGTGGTCGAAGGCGCGGCCGGACGCAGCGGGCCGCTACCTCGACGAGCTTGCCGCCGCGGAGGGACTTCCGGCCGACACGCTGATCGACATCCTGCAGCCGGCCGGCGCGATCTACTTCTCGATGGACGAGGCCGACGTCGAGCGCATCCTCGCCTACCCGGAGACGATGGTCGGTTCCGACGGCCTGCCGCACGACGAGTTTCCGCACCCGCGCCTGTGGGGCGCGTTCCCGCGCGTGCTCGGCCACTACGCGCGGCAGCGCGGCCTGTTCTCGCTCGAGCAGGCGGTGCACAAGATGACCGGACTGCCGGCCGATCGCTTCCGCCTCCCCGGCCGCGGCCGCATCGCGCCCGGCATGCGCGCCGACCTCGTCGTGTTCGACCCGACCCGCATCGCCGACGCCGCCACGTTCTCGCAGCCGAAAACGCCGGCTACAGGCATCGAATCGGTATACGTCAACGGCACGCTGGCCTGGCACCAGGGTCGCCACACCGGCGCGCGCACCGGCCAGGTGTTGCGCCGCGCGCGCTGAGCAGACAAGGAGCACAGGAATGCCGCTGACGATCGTCGCCGCGCGCATGAACCACGAGACCAACACCTTCTCGCCGGTGCCGACGCCGCTCGAATCCTTCGGTCCGGACGGGCCGGCCTTCGGCGCCGCGGCGCGGGCGCTCGGCGCGGGCAGCCGGACCGCGCTCGGCGCGTTCATCGCGGCCGCGGAGAACCGGGGCGCGACCATCAGCGTCGCCGTGAACGCCACCGCGAACCCGAGCGGACGTGTCGACGGCGCCGCCTACGAGCGGCTCGCCGGCGCCATCGTCGATGCGGTGCGCGAAGGCTGCGACGCGATCCTGCTCGACCTGCACGGCGCGATGGTGACCGAGCGCTTCGACGACGGCGAAGGCGAACTGCTCCGACGCATCCGCGCCGTCGCGCCCGACACGCCACTCGCGGTCGCGCTCGACCTGCACGGCAACATCACGCGCGCCATGGTGGAGGCGGCCGACGTCATCGTCGGCTTCAAGACCTACCCGCATGTCGACATGTTCGAGACCGGCGAGCATGCGGCGCGCGTGCTGTTCGACTGGCTCGACGGCGGCCCGCGGCCGCACGTGGCGTGGGCGCAGCCGCCGCTGCTGTCGCACACGCTGCGCAGCGCAACGGGCGAAGACGCGATGCACCGCGCGGTGGAGCGCGCGCGGCAGCGCGAGCGCGACGGCTTGCCGGCCGCGACCATCTTCGCCGGCTTCTCGCTCGCCGACTTCCAGGACGCGGGCGTCAGTGTCGTGACCGTGGGCCGCACGCGCGACGAAGCCCAGCGGCGCCGCCGATGAACTGGCGCAGTCCATCTGGCGCGAGCGCGACGGCTTCGTCTACGCCAGCGCGCCGCTGGCGGACAGCGTGGCGCAGGCTCGTGTGCTGCACGCGAACGCCCGCGGGCGTCCGGTGCTGCTGCTCGATCACGGCGACAACGTCATGTCGGGCGGGACCTGCGACACCACCGACCTCCTGGAGGAATGCCTGCGGCAGGGGCTGTCGAACATCGGCGTCGGCCCGCTGTGCGATCCGCAGGCGGTGGCCGTCGCGGCGGCGTCGGGCCTGGGCGCGACGCTGGACCTCGAACTCGGCAACGTTCGCCCGCTGGGGCTGGGCACCGATCCGCGCCCGCGGATGCGCGTGCGCGCGCGGGTCCGCGCGCTGACCGACGGGCGCTTCCGCATCACCGGTCCGATCTACACCGGCGAGACCTGGGCCATGGGACGCACGGCCGCGCTCGAGGCGGAGGACTTCACGGCGATCGTCACGGAACGGCCGATGGAACCGCTCGACCTCGGCGTCTTCACCAGCACCGGCATCGATCCGGGCCGCTTCGACTACCTGATCCTGAAGTCGCGGATGTACTGCCGGCCGAGTTTCGTCCCGATTTCCGCCGGGCTGGTCGAGTGCGACAGCCGCGGCGTGACGAGCTCCGACTACCGCCTGTTCCACTTCGCGCACGTGCGGCGGCCGATCTACCCGCTGGACCCGGCCGCCGCCTATCCGTGATCCGACCTTCCCGTTCCCGCCGATGACGATCGATCCCTACGCTTCACTGACCGGGATTTCCGCGGCGCTCGCGCGCGGCGAAGTCTCGGCGCAGTCGCTGGCCGCCTTCTACCTCGACCGCATCCGGCGCGCCAACGCGAAGCTCAATGCCTTCGTCGACGTCGACGAGGACCTTGCGCTCCGCCACGCGCGCGCGGCCGACGAACGACGCGCAAGCGGCCTGCGGCTGGGACCGCTCGACGGCGTGCCGATCGCGCTGAAGGATCTCCTGGAGATCGAAGGCTTCCGCACCGGCGTCGGTTCGGCGCCGTGGAAGGACCGCCGCAGCACGACCACGGCCATGGTCGTCCGCCATCTGCTCGCGGCCGGCATGGTGCCGCTGGGCAAGACGCAGATGGTCGAGTTCGCGTTCGGCACGTGGGGCGCGAATCCGCACCTGGGCACGCCGTGGAACCCGTGGGACCTCGCGACGCACCGCGTGCCGGGCGGCTCGTCGAGCGGCTCGGGGGTGGCGGTGGCGGCGGGACTCGCGCCGGCCGCGATCGGATCCGACACCGGCGGTTCGGTGCGCATTCCGGCCGCCCTCAACGGCATCACCGGCCTGAAGACGAGCGGCGGCCTGGTGAGCACCGAGGGCGTCTTTCCGCTCTCGCGGACGCTGGACACCATCGGTCCGATGACGCGCAGCGCGGAAGACGCGGCGCTGCTGTGCGGCGCGATGCTCGGCGTCGGCTCCGATGCCGCGACGCCGTTCACGATCCCGGCGACCGGCGAGTCGCTCGCCGGGATCCGCATCACGGTGCTGCCCGCCGCCCAGTATCCGATCGCGGTCGAGCCCGCGGTGGCAACAGCCGTCGACGAAGCGCAGCGCGTGCTGCGCGGCCTCGGGGCCGTGGTCGTCGAGCGGCGCTTTCCATTCGCCTTCGACGACCTGATGCGTCGCAACGGCCAGTTGATCGCGGCCGAGGCGTATGCGGTGCACCGCGCGACGATCGAGGACGAGCATCTGGCGATCGGCGCCGGCGTGCGGCGTCGCGTGCTCGGCGGCAAGACGATCGGCGCCGCCGACTACATCGACGCGCTCGCCCATCGGCGCGCGGCGTGCGCGCAATGGATCGAGTGGATGCGCGACTGCGACGCGCTGCTGACGCCGACGGTGCCGATGGCCGCGTGTCCGGTCGAGGCCGTGGACGAGACGGCCACTCCGCTCGCCAGCTTCACGCGCGCCGGCAACTACCTGAACGCCTGCGCGCTGTCCCTGCCCGCCGGGCTGTCGGCCGGCGGACTGCCGGTCGGCGTGCAACTGCTCGCGCCGCCTGGGCTCGACGCCGCGCTGCTGCGGATCGGCGTCGCCTTCCAGCGCGCGACCGACTGGCACCGCCGCACACCCGACCTCGCGCCGCTATTCGCCGACACGGAACACCGACACTGAACGGAGACGATCATGTTCGAAGCCACCATCGCGGGCAGCCTGCCCAAGCCCTCCTGGCTCGCCGAAACGCACAAGCTCTGGCCGCAGTGGAAGGCGCAGGGCGAAGAACTCGCCGAAGCGAAGCGTGACGCCACGCTGGTGTGGATCAAGGCCCAGGAAGACGCGGGGCTCGACATCGTCACCGACGGCGAGCAGTCGCGCCAGCACTTCGTCCACGGCTTCCTCGAAGCGGTCGACGGCATCGACTTCGAGCACAAGGTCGAGATGGGCATCCGCAACGACCGCTACAAGGCGATGGTGCCGCAGGTGGTGGGGCCGCTGCGGCTGAAGGGCCGCGTGCACGCGACCGAGGCGCGGCTGGCGCGCGCGCATACGAAGAAGAAGCTGAAGATCACGATGCCGGGACCGATGACCATCGTCGACACGGTGGCGGACCGCCACTACGGCGGCGGCGAAGACGGACGCATCGCGGCGGCGATGGCTTTCGCCGACCTGCTGAACCAGGAGGCGAGGGCGCTCGAGGCGGACGGTGTCGACATCGTGCAGTTCGACGAACCCGCGTTCAACGTCTACATGAAGGACGTCAACGTGTGGGGGCTGAAGGCGCTGGAGCGCGCGGCCGCGGGACTGAAGTGCACCACCGCCGTCCACATCTGCTACGGCTACGGCATCAAGGCGAACATCGACTGGAAGAAGAGCCTCGGCGAAGAGTGGCGGCAGTACGAGGAGATCTTCCCCGCGATCGCGAAGAGCTCGATCAAGCAGGTGTCGTTAGAGTGCGCGCACTCGCACGTGCCGATGGACCTGATCCGCCTGCTCGCCGGCAAGGACGTGATGGTCGGCGTGATCGACGTCGCCTCCGACGTCGTCGAGACCGCCGGACGAAGTGGCCGACACCATCGGCCGTGCGCTGCAGTTCGTCGCGCGCGAACGGCTCCTGCCGTGCACCAACTGCGGCATGGCGCCGATGGACCGCGACATCGCGGTGCGCAAGCTCGAAGCGCTCGCGCAGGGCGCCGCGCTCGCCCGCCAGCGTTACGGGTGAGCGGCGCGGTTAGCGAGCGGCTCGCCCGGTCGCTGAGGCCGCCGCCGCGGGCGCGGCGACCGCGTCGAGACGTTCACGCCGGAGAACGCGGCGTGGCGAGAATCCGCCGCAACCGGGAACGTCATGGCGCCGACTGCGCCCGCATCTTCGCCGCGATGTAGTCGCCGTGCGTCACGTGCAGGAGCTCCGCCACCCGCCGCAGCACGTGATTCTCGTGCGCGCTGATGCGTGCGTCGGCCAGCGCGGCGCGCCACATCAGCTCGATCACGCGCTGCTTCTGCGGCTGGGTGAAGTCGCGGTTGATCAGCGAGGTGAACTGGAAGAGATCGTTCGCCTGCGCGACCTCGTCCTCCGCGAGCCGGATCAGCGTCTCCGCCTCCGCCGGCGCGAGGCCGAACTTCTCGCGCACCGCCCGCTGAACGGACTGCCGCTCCTCGTCGGTGATCGCGGCATCACAGCGCACGACTTCGATCAGCAGGGCGGCCGTGGCCAGTTCGATGGTGTGGCGCGCCGGCTGGACGTCGCCACCGGGCGCGAGATTGCGCTCGAAGAATTCGCGGATCGATTTCAGCACGGCCATGTCCTCGCCAGGCCGAGCGGCGCCAACGCCGCGCCGCCCGTAGCGAGGATTATTGCAGCGTGGGAATGACCCTCTCGGAGGCCACGCTGCGGCGCCGCCCGAGCAGCCGCGGCACGTCGGGCGCGTCCCTGCTCAGTTCCGCGCCGACGAGCTCGGCCTGCTGCATCACGATCCTGCCGACCCTCTCGATTTCGCCATCGTCGATGGGTTCCGGCAGGCTCACGCCCATGCTCCCCCGCACGATGCCGTCGCACATCACCGGCGCGCCGATGCCGACGCGACCGCTGACGACAACCGCCCTGGCAAATGCCCAGCCGCGCTCGCGCAGCGCCTTGATGTGCGCGCGAAACTCGCGCTGGTCGTTGCCGAGTCCGGACGCGGCGATCTCCGCGGCGTGGTTCTGGTACAGGCTACGCAGCACGCGGTCGGGCAGCGCGAAGAGCACGGCGCGCGCCATCGCCGCCGGGCCGAACAGCGAGATGTTCTGTCCGCGTCCATGGCTGGCAGGCGCATCGCGGCCGCGCTCGATGTGCGCGAACATCACGCAGTCCCGGTAATAGCGCGCGAGCACCGTGGTGGTCTGCGGGCCCAGCAGGGCGTGCAGCTTGCGCATGTGCGGACCCGCGGCGCGCAGCAGCGGATCGCTCATGCGCATGCGCAGGTCGAACTCGGTGAACGCCGGCCCGAGTACATAGGCGCCACCAGAGACCGGCTGCAGGAAGCCGGCCCGCACCAGCTCGGCAACGCACCGGTAGGCGGTCGAGGTCGACACCTGCATGTGATCGGCGATGCGGTCGACCCGCCAGCGCGGGGCGTTCGCCGTGAACAGCTGAAGTATCTCCAGCACCTTCGGCCCTGCCATCGTCCCCCCCGGCCGGCACCCTGTCCGCGTGCCCAGTTGCTTCGATGTTCCGCTTTGCGGAACAAATTCTGTCCTGCAAGGCAAGCGCTGGCTAGCGGTCGTCATCACTTTGTTGATGCAGATGGCAGCGGCCCGAAGGGCGACAAGCAGGAAAAGTCACCGGTCGCCAAAACGCGTTGAAAGTGCCGTGGTAAGTTGGCCTTACCCCTGTCTGCTCCTGGGAGGGCTCCCCGCCCGATGCTCCGGTACACGAATGGCTTTCGAGCCAGGGTGATGCAAGTTGCCGGAGACTGGTGGGAGAACGCTTGGGCGGCGCCGGCATTCGGTGCCGAGCCCGGGCGGGCGCTGCACGACGAGCCGCTCCGTGCCGAGCTCTTCAGCGCCGAGCAGATGGAGCGGCACGGCAAGCGACTCGCGGCGCTGCACGTGCTCGGTCCCGCCGGCGCGACCGACCGCCTGCTCGCCCGGCTCGCCTCGAACGAGCGCGTCCTCGTCGACCTCAGCCGGCGGCTGGCGGCGACGGCCGAGGCCGAGCGGCGTTTTTCGCCGGCCGCCGAGTGGCTGCTCGACAACTTCTACCTGATCGAGGAAGAAATCCGGACCGCCCGGCGGCACCTGCCGCGGGGCTACAGCCGGGAACTGCCACGTCTGGCCCACCGCCCGGACGACGCGAGCCCGCCGGGCGTGCCGCGCGTGTATCACCTCGCACTGCAACTCGTTGCGCACGGCGACGGCTCGATCGGGCGCGGAACGCTGATGCGCTTCATCGCCGCCTACCAATCGGTCCAGCCGCTGCTGCTCGGCGAACTGTGGGCGATTCCGATCATGCTGCGGCTCGCGTTGATCGAGAACCTGCGGCGCGTCGCCGCGCGCGTAGCCACCGCGCACGACGAGCGCGAGACGGCGGGCGTCTGGGCCGACAGCATGGTCCAGGTGGCGGAGCACGCGCCGAGCGACCTGATTCTCGTCATCGCCGACATGGCGCGCTCCGCGCCGCCCCTGACGAACGCGTTCGTCGCCGAATTCACGCGTCGACTGCAGGGGCACGGCGCATCGCTGGCCCTGCCGCTAACCTGGATGGAGCTGCGCCTCGCCGAATCGGGCCAGACGATCCAGCAGCTGGTTCAGGCGGAAGGCCAGCAGCAGGCGGCCAACCAGGTGTCGGTCAGCAACAGCATCGGCAGCCTGCGCCTGCTCAGCACGATGGACTGGCGCGAGTTCGTCGAAGCCCTGAGCGGCGTCGAACAGACGCTGCGCGACGACCCGAGCGGCGCCTACGGGCTCATGGACTTCGACACGCGCGACCGCTACCGCCACGTGGTCGAGGCGGTAGCCAGGATGGCGAATGGGTCGGAGATCGACGTCGCGCGCCAGGCCATCGCGCTGTGCGCCGCAGGCGCGGGCGCGGGCGGGAATGCGAGCGCGGACCAGAAGCGTCGGCACGTCGGCTTCCATCTGCTGGGCGCCGGCCGCGAAGCGCTGGAGCGCGCCTCCGGCGCTCGCCTGTCGCCCGCGCTGAAACTCGCGCGCGCCATGCGTGCCCGCGCCCTTCCGCTGTATGCGGGCGCGATCAGCCTCGGCACGCTCGCACTCGCCGCTGTGCCGCTGGTCCATGCGCACGACGACCTGCAGTGGCCCGCCTGGGGCGAGGCGGCGTTGGCCGCGGTACTGGTCGTCACTTCGAGCCACCTTGCGATCGCTCTCGTCAACTGGTTGGTGACCGTATTCGTGGCGCCGAAACCATTGCCACGGATGGACTACAGCTTCGGCATTGCCTCCGCGTCTCGAACGCTGGTCGTGGTGCCGACGATGCTCGGCAGCGCCGAGGGCGTGGAAGCCCTCGTGGAGGCGCTCGAGGTGCGCTTCCTCGCCAACCGCGATCCGAACCTCCACTTCGGCCTGCTGACGGACCTGCACGATGCCGCGACCGAGCATCTGCCCGGAGACGCGGCCCTGGTCGATCTGGCGGCCGCGCGCATCGAAGCCCTGAACGCCAAGTACCGGCGGGAAGGCGACGCGCCGGCCGGCAACGCCTTCTACCTGTTCCACCGTGCGCGGCGGTGGAATGCGCGCGAACGCGTGTGGATGGGCCACGAGCGCAAGCGCGGCAAGCTGGCTGACCTGAACGCGCTGCTGCGGGGGCGCGCCGGCGTGGGACCGGGCGAAGCCTTCGACCGGCTGGTCGGCGAACTGCTCTGGCTGTCGGCCGTGCGCTACGTCATCACGCTGGACACGGACACCGAGCTGCCGCGCGGCGCGGCGGCGAGGATGGTGGCGACCATGGCGCATCCGCTGAACCGGCCACGCTTCGGCAGCGGCCGCCAGCACGACCTCGTGGTCGAGGGCTACGGCATCCTGCAGCCGCGCATCGCGGCGAGTCTGCCGAGCACGACCCGCTCGCTGTATGCGCGGTTCAATGGCGGCGACCCGGGCATCGATCCCTACACCCGCGCCGTGTCCGACGTGTACCAGGACCTCTTCGACGAAGGCTCGTTCATCGGCAAGGGCATCTACGACGTCGACGCGTTCGAACACGCCCTGGCCGACCGTCTGCCCGAAAACCGCATCCTGAGCCACGATCTGCTCGAAGGCTGCTACGCCCGTTGCGGCCTGCTCAGCGACGTGCAGCTGATCGAAGGCGCGCCCGCCTCGTATGGCGCGGACGTCGCGCGGCGCTATCGCTGGATCCGCGGCGACTGGCAGCTGGTCGGCTGGCTGCGCCGGCGCGTGCGCGCGCTGCCGCAGGCGCCACTCAACCAGCTGTCGACGCTGTCGCGGCTGAAGATCTTCGACAACCTCCGGCGCAGCGCGGTCCCGCTCGCGCTCCTGTCGCTGTTCCTGGCGGGCTGGTTCCTGTTGCCCGCGCCAGGCTGGGTCACCCTCTATGCCGTCGGCATCGTCGGACTGATTCCGCTGGCGGCGCACTTCACCAGCTGGTTGCGTCGTCCGCTGCAGATGCTGCGCTCGGGTACGCGGACAGCCGCGGCGCCCGGCGATCAGCCCGCCGTCCGTCTGCTGCTGCAGGGCCTGCACACGCTTGCCACTCTGCCGTTCGAGGCGTCCTACAGCAGCGCCGCGATCGTTCGCACGCTCTGGCGCGTGCTGTTGTCGAAGCGCCGACTGCTGGAGTGGCGGCCATCGGCCGACGTGCGCGTCGACACGGAGCCCGGGACGTTTGCCGACCTGGTGCGCAGCGCGCGCATGCTGGCCCCCGGCCCGGCGCTCGCGGTCGCCTGCGCGGCCGGATTGTGGTCGCTGCGATCCGAGGCGCTGCCGGTGGCGGCTCCCGTCCTGCTGCTGTGGCTGCTGTCGCCGCTGCTCGTGTGGTGGCTCGACCGGCCGCCCACGCACCGGCGTCCGGCGCTGACGCGCGGACCAGACCGTGTTCCTGCGCCGACTCGCGCGCCGGACATGGAGCTTCTTCGAAGCGCATGTCACCGCGGCGGACCATCACCTGCCGCCCGACAACGTGCAGGAACACCCCGTGGCGCGCGTCGCTCACCGGACGTCGCCGACGAACATGGGCTTCGCGCTGCTCGCAGGACTGGCGGCCCGCGGGTTCGGCTACCTCACCACGGGCCAGTTGCAGACGCGGCTCGATGCGGCCCTGGCGACGATGGAGCGCATGCCGCGGTATCGGGGCCACTTCTTCAACTGGTACGACACGACCACGCTGGAGCCGCTGCGTCCGCGCTACGTCTCGAGCGTCGACAGCGGCAACCTCGCCGCGCAGCTCCTCACGCTGCGCTCGGGCCTGCTGGCGCTCGCGGACGAGCCGCTGCTGCCCGCCGCGTGGCGTGACGGAGTGCACGACACGTTCGGCGTCCTGAAGGAATCGATCGCGAAGGAGCGCCGCGCGGCGGACGGCGCCCTGCAGGACGCCCTGGCGCGGTTCGGGAAAGCGCTGGTCGAGCTATCGGCGCAGCCCTCCGGTCACGTTGCGCGACTGGGACGCGATGCTCGAGGCGCTCGAAGCGGCCGCGGCGGCGATCTGCTCCGCGCTCGCGCTGTTCCGCTTCGGCGCCCGATGCCGCCGCTCCCGCCATCGTCACCGATGAGCCCGCGAAAGCCGACGCCGCGGCGTGGGCTCGCCGGTTGTTCGAGCACTGCCGTGCCGGGCGCGACGAACTGCGGGCGCTGGGGCTGGACGAGCATCTGCGACACCCCCTGGTCAGGCGGCATGCCCACCCTGCGGGAGCTGGCAGCCGGCGGCGACGCCGCCGAACCGGCCGTCGAGGCGACGCGGCTCGCGGCGCGCGCGTGGCTGCAGAGAATCGAAAGCCTCGCCGCGCGGGCCGAGGCCATGAGCGACGCCGAACACGGGTTCCTGCACGACGACTCGCGCCACCTGATGACGATCGGCTACAACGTCGACGAGCGGCGCACCGACACCAGCTACTACGACCTGCTCGCCTCCGAAGCACGGCTCGGCGTCTTCGTCGCGATCGCGCGCGGGCAGATCGGCCAGCAGAGCTGGTTCGCGCTCGGCCGCCTGCTCACGTCGGCTGCCGGCGTGCCGGTGCTGCTGTCGTGGAGCGGCTCGATGTTCGAGTACCTGATGCCGCTGCTCCTGATGCCCAGTTACGAGCACACGCTGCTCGACCAGACCTGCCGCGGCGCCGTGCAGCGCCAGATCGAGTACGGCAGGCAGCGCGGCGTGCCGTGGGGCATCTCGGAGTCGGGCTACAACGCGACCGACGCGTCGATGAACTACCAGTACCGCGCGTTCGGCGTCCCCGGACTCGGCCTGAAGCGCGGCCTCGCCGACGACCTCGTGGTCACGCCGCACGCTTCGATGATGGCGCTGATGGTCGTGCCCGAGGAGGCGTGCGCGAACCTGCAACGGCTCGCCGCGGCGGGCGCGGCCGGCGGCCACGGCCTGTACGAAGCGATCGACTACACCGCGGCCCGGCTGCCGCGCGGGCAGAAGAGCGCCGTGGTTCGCTCGTTCATGGCGCACCATCAGGGCATGGGGCTGCTGGCCCTGGCGCACCTGCTGCAGGACCGGCCCATGCAGCGGCACTTCGAGGCCGATCGCAGCATCCAGGCCACCTTGCTGCTGCTGCAGGAGCGCGTGCCGCGCGTCGTCACCTACCAGCCCGCGCTCGACGAGCGGGCCGTGGCGCGCAGCGCGACCGTGAGCGCCGCGGCGCCGGTCCGCGTCATCCGCGCCGTCGACGCCGCCGCGCCCGAGGTCCAGCTGCTGTCCAACGGCCGCTACCACGTGATCGTCACCAGCGGCGGAGGCGGCTACAGCCGCTGGAACGACCTGGCGGTCACGCGCTGGAACGAGGACACGACGACCGATGCGTGGGGAAGCTTCTTCTATCTGCGCGACACGGCGACGGGCGCAACGTGGTCCGCCGCGCACCAGCCGACCCGCACGAGCGGGGAGGGCTACGAGGCCATCTTCACGGAAGGCCGCGCCGAGTTCCGGCGCCGCGATGCCGGCATCGAAACGCACACCGAAATCGTCGTGTCGCCGGAAGACGACGTCGAGGTGCGGCGCGTGCGGATCACCAACAGCAGCACGGCGAGCCGGACCGTGGAGGTCACGAGCTACATGGAGGTCGTGCTCGCCAGCGCGGCCGCCGACGCGCTCCATCCGGCGTTCAGCAAGCTGTTCGTGCAGACGGAAATCCTCGACCGGCCGGCCGCCGTCCTGTGCACCCGGCGTGCGCGCTCTCCCGGCGAAGCGCCGCCCTGGATGTTCCAGCTGCTCGCGGTGCACGCGGGCGGGCGTGGAGCCGGCGGCCCGGCTCCCGCTGGTGAGCCCGATCACGCACGAGACCGATCGCGCGGCATTCATCGGCCGGGGCAACGACCTGGCGGCACCGGATGCGCTCGCCGCCGTCGGGCCGCTGGCCAATCGCGCCGGGCCGGTGCTCGATCCCGTCGCGGCGAGCCGGTGCACCATCACGCTCGCCCCCGATCAGAGCGTCATCGTCGATGTGGTGGTCGGCATCGGCGCAAGCCGGGCAGCGTGCGTCTCGCTGGCCGAGAAACACCAGGACCGGCGCCTCGCGGAGCGGGTGTTCGAACTGGCGTGGACGCATGCCCAGGTCGTGCTGCGCCAGCTCAACGCGAGCGAAGCCGATGCCCAGCTCTACGCGCGCCTGGCGGGCGCGGTCATCTATGCGCAGCCGGGCTGGCGCGCCGACAGCGCGGTGCTGCTGCGCAATCGACGCGGACAGTCGGGCCTGTGGGGCTACGGCATTTCCGGCGACCTGCCGATCGTGCTGCTGCAGATCGGCAATGCGGACAACGTCGAACTGGTGCGCCAGCTGGTCCAGGCGCATGCCTGGTGGCGCCTGAAGGGCCTGGCGGTCGACCTCGTGATCTGGAACGAGGAACGCGACATCTACCGACAGCGGCTGCAGGAGCAGATCACCGGGCTGATCACCGCCGGCGTGGAGGCGCACTACATCGACCGGCCCGGCGGCATCTTCGTGCGGCACGTCGAACAGATCGCGCACGAAGACCGCATCCTGCTGCAGTCCGTCGCGCGCGCGGTGTTCAGCGACAGCCGGGGCAGCCTGGCCGAGCAGATCAACCGGCGTGTGCCGCGTCTGCAGCGTCCGCTTCGGCCCCCTGGCTTCGTTCCCGCGCGGCCCCCGGAGCGGCCCGCCCAGGCGAATGTCCCGGACGCCACTGCGCGAGCGCACTCGACGTCGACTCCGGCGACGATCGCGGACAACGGCCTCGGTGGTTTTTCGGCCGACGGGACCGAATACGTGATCGCGCCCGCGCCGGGTGTGCGCCCGCCGGCGCCCTGGGTCAACGTGCTCGCCAATCCTCGCTTCGGCTGCGTGATATCGGAGGCCGGGAGCTCCTACACGTGGTGCGAGAACGCCCATGAACTGCGGCTGACGCCGTGGCACAACGACCCCGTCCGCGATGGCAGCGGCGAGGCGCTGTACCTTCGTGACGAGGACAGTGGCGAGGTGTGGTCGCCGACTTCCCTGCCGTGCGCGCCCGCCGATTCCGCGAGCGCCGGGTTCGTCGCGCGCCACGGCTTCGGGTACAGCGTGTTCGAGCACACCTCGCACGGCATCCGTGCGGAGTTGACGGTGTTCGTCGCACTGGACGCGGCCGTGAAGCTCTCGGCGCTGCGCCTCACCAACGTGACCAGCCGCCCGCGCCGGCTCAGCGCGACCGCCTATGTCGAGTGGGTCCTCGGCGATCTGCGCGCGAAAACCGCACCGCACATCGTCACCGAAGTGGCCGCCGACAGCGGTGCGCTCTACGCACGCAACCCGTACAGCTACGACTACGGCGACTGGATCGGTTTCCTCGACGTCGACGACCACCAGCGCGCGGCGGGCAGCTTCACGTGCGACCGGGCCGAGTTCATCGGGCGCAATGGCTCGCTCGCCCGACCCGCCGCACTGGCCCGTGCGCGGCTCGGTGGCCAGGCCGGCGCAGCGCTCGATCCCTGCGCGGCGTTCCAGGTGCCCGTCACCCTCCAGGCGGGCGCATCGGACACCGTCGTGTTCCGCCTTGGAATGGGCCGCAGCACCAACGAGGCGGACGAACTCGTGCGGCGATTTCGCGGCCCGGCCGCGTGGACCGACGCTCTCGAGGCGGTACGAGACCACTGGCGAACGACGCTCGGCGCGATCCAGGTGCGGACACCCGATCCCGCGGTGGACGTCCTTGCCAACGGCTGGCTGCTGTACCAGACGATCGCCTGTCGCCTGTGGGCGCGCAGCGGCTATTACCAGTCGGGCGGGGCATTCGGATTCCGCGATCAGCTGCAGGACGCCATGGCGCTCGTGCACACGCAGCCGCAACTGCTGCGCGAGCAGCTCGTGCGATGCGCCGGGCGGCAGTTCATCGAAGGCGACGTGCAGCACTGGTGGCACCCGCCGCAGGGACGCGGCGTGCGCACGCGCATCTCCGACGACTACCTGTGGCTGCCGCTGGCGCTCGCGCGCTACGTCGAGGCGACCGGCGACACCGGCCTGCTCGACGAGGAGGTCAGCTATCTCGAGGGACGGCCCGTCAATCCGCCCGACGATTCCTACTACGACCTTCCCGTGCCGTCGGCGGTGACCGCCAGCGTGTACCAGCATGCCTCGGAAGCGCTGTGGCACGGACTGCGCTTCGGCGAGCACGGGCTTCCGCTGATCGGCACCGGCGACTGGAACGACGGCATGAATCTCGTCGGCCACGAAGGTCGCGGCGAAAGCGTCTGGCTGGGCTTCTTCCTCTGCGAGGTGCTGAGCCGATTCGCCGCGCTGGCCGAACAGCGCGGCGACCGTGAGGCCGCCGCCCGCTGTGGAGGCGCGCGCGCCCAACTCGAGAAGCAGCTCGAAGCGCACGGCTGGGACGGCGCCTGGTATCGGCGCGCGTACTTCGACGACGGCACGCCGCTGGGCTCGGCGAACAACGCCGAGTGCCGGATCGATTCCATCGCGCAGAGCTGGTCCGTGCTGTCCGGCGTGGCCGCTTCCGGCCGCGCCCGCCAGGCGATGGACGCCATGTACGCGCGCCTGGTGGACCCCGAGTCGAAGGTCGTGCGGCTGCTGGATCCGCCGTTCGACCAGAACGGGCCAAGCCCGGGGTACATCGCCGGATACCTGCCAGGCGTTCGGGAAAACGGCGGCCAGTACAACCACGCGGCGATCTGGGCCGCCATGGCCTTCGCGACGCTGGGCGACAGCGCACGTGCCTGGTCGCTGTTCGGGATGATCAATCCGCTGAACCGGTCTGCCACGGCCCTCGACGTGGCGCGGTACAAGGTCGAGCCCTACGTGATGGCGGCGGACGTCTACACCGTCGCCCCGCACACCGGGCGCGGCGGCTGGAGCTGGTACACCGGTTCGTCGGCCTGGATGTACCGGCTGATCGTCGAGTCGTTGCTCGGTGTGCGGCTGAGCACTTCCGCCGGCGAGGCGCGGCTGGCGCTGACTCCGTGCCTGCCCGAGGACTGGCCGGGTTGCTCGCTGCAGTACCGATACGGCCGGACGACGTACCAGATCGAATTCGTCCGCGTTCGTCCGGCGTTGAACCGGATCGAGGCGCGACTCGACGGCGTATTGCAGCCGGAGCCGTCGGTGCCCCTGCGCGACGACGGCCAGCCGCATCGGGTGGAGATCATTTGCTGACTGCCGCGCTCTTGTCGCCGCGGCGCGTCGTAGCCAGCCCGGCGATTACGATTCGTGACCCTGGCTCGAGGGCCGTCGCTCACTCGCTCCGGGGCCGCAGGTCACAACTTCACACGTGAGGGGCCGTCCACTTGTCTCGCGGCATCGTCTACGCCCTGACCGCCTACGTGCTGTGGGGCGTGTTCCCGATCTACTTCAAGCAGGTCCAGAGCGTGGCGCCGCTCGAAGTGCTCGCAAACCGGATGCTCTGGTCGCTCGCGTTCGTCGCCGGCCTGTTGACGGTGCTGCGCGGGGCACGGTGGCCGCGCGACCTGCTGCGGGAGCGCCCACCCATCCGCTGGTTCCTCCCGAGCGCCCTGGCCATCTCTCTCAACTGGCTCATCTTCATCTGGGCGATCAACTCGGGGCACATCGTCGACGCGAGCCTCGGCTACTTCATCAATCCGCTGCTGAACGTCCTCGTCGGCGCCTTGTTCCTGCACGAACGGCTGCGGCCCGCGCACTGGGCGGCGGTGCTGCTGGCGACGCTCGGCGTGGGCTGGCTCACCTGGAGCGAGGGACGGCTGCCATGGATCGGCCTCAGCCTCGCCTTCTCGTTTTCGCTGTACGGGCTGCTGCGCAAGCGCGCACCGCTCGGCGCCGTCGATGGCCTGGCCGTCGAAACCGCCCTGCTGGCTCCGGCCGCAGGCGCCTACCTGCTCTGGCTGGCATTCCGGCATGAGAGCGCGCTGGTCGATGCCGTGATCAACAGTCACCTCGCACTCGTGGGTTGGCTGCTGCTCGCGGGACCGGTGACCGCCGTGCCACTGCTGTTCTTTGCCGCCGGCGCGCGCCGGATTCCATTCGCCACGCTGGGCATCCTGCAATACGTGGGCCCCACGCTGCAATTGCTCATCGGCGTGCGGCTGTACGGGGAGCCATTCGACGCCCACAAGCTCGTCGCCTACAGCCTCGTCTGGATCGCCCTCGCGGTCTTCAGCCTCGACGGGCTGTGGCAGTGGCGTGCCGCCAGGGCGCGGCAGACGTAGGCCGCGGGCGAGCGGCGCGACCGGTCGCAACGGCGCCTCGATGCCCGCGTCCCGGACCTGCTCTCACCGCCGCATAGAATTGCGGGGTTTTGCCACGAACGGGGTGCACATGCCGCGCGCAGCAAACTGGATCTGCTCGATGCTGATGGTCGGCCTGCTGGGACTGGCGGGCTGCGCGTCGCGCAACGAGGCGGCCCCGATCGCACCCGACCCGGCGCACAGCAGCCGCAATGCGTTGGACTGGGCCGGCACCTACGAGGGCGTGACCCCGTGCGCCGACTGCCCCGGCATCCGGATGCGGCTGACGCTGCAGCAGGATGGCCGCTTCGCACTGAGCACGCAGTACCTTGACCGCCAGCCCGCGCCTCAGACCGTGCGGGGCAACTTCCGCTGGAACGCCGCCGGCAACACGATCACCCTGGATGGCGCTGGCGGGGGGCAGCAGTTCCGTGTCGGCGAGGGCCGTTTGCTGCAGCTCGACCGCGACGGTGGCGTGCCACCCTGGGACGCTCCGGGCCGCGTGCTCACGCGCCTGCCCGGCTGACCGACTCATCGACCGAGAGATCCCCATGCGCAATCAACGTATCCGTCTTCAACTGCTGGCGCTCGTGGCTGCAGCGGCCAGCGCGCTGCCGGCTGCCGCAACCGGCGCTTCGCCGGCGACGCCGCCGCGGCGCACTGCCGATGCCGCGCTGGTGCGCGCGCTGCAGGACCACGTCTGGACGCTGACCGCGGCCACCGATGCCAACGGCAAGCCGGTCGATGCGTTGCTCGTTCCGGGCCACCCGTTCGTGATGCGCTTCGACGGCGCGCGCGTCGCGGTGAAAGGCGGCTGCAACCAGTTGTCGAGCGCCTGGCGGCTGAGCCCGCAGAACAGTCTCACGTTCGGCCGCGCGGCGTCGACGCAGAAGGCCTGCGAGCCGCCGCTCATGGCCGCCGATGCAGCCATGGCCGCGACGCTCGCGGCGCCGCTGCAGGCCCGCGTCGAAGCGGGCAAGGCGCCGGTGCTGCAACTCGTGTCGGCGGAACGGCAGACGCTGACCTTCAACGGCCAGCGCACGTCGAAGAGCCTGTATGGCGCGCCGACACGCATCTTTCTCGAGGTCGCCGCGCAGCGCGCGGCGTGCACGCCGGCGCTGCAACCGCCGGGAACCTGCCTGCAGGTGCGCGAAGTGCGTTTCGACGACAAGGGTCTGCGCGTCGGCCAGCCGGGCGCGTGGCAGGCCTTCTACGGCGAGATCGTCGGCTACGAACACCAGCCGGGCGTGAGCAACGTGCTGCGCATCAACCGGTACAAGCGGCCGCAGGCGCCGGCAGACGCGTCGGCTTACGTCTACGAACTCGACCTCGTGGTCGAGTCCCGGGTCGACGGGAAGAAGTAGCCGCTCGACGACTTGCCGCGGCTAATGCGGCACGGGAGACGCAGTCGGCCGGCCGGGCACCTCGTGAGCTACGATGGTTCCATGGTCAAAGCGGCGGATCGTTTCTGAGGACGTCGTGTTGCCGTCGCAAACGCCGCGCTTGATCGGTTCGGATGGTCGACGCCGCTTGGTCCTCGTCATCGGGGCCCTGATCGGCGTTCCGCTCGTCGCGATCCTGCTGGCGGCGGGTGTCGGCGTGGCGGCAGCGCTATCCGGCACGGCGATCGACGCCTCACGATGGCGCGATGCGGTTACGCAGCGCGCCTCCGCCGCGCTTGGACGGCCCGTCATCCTGGAAGGCGCGCTGGAGTTCGAGCCGCGGCTGAGCCGCGAGTGGGGCGTGCGCGTCGGCTCGCTGCGTGTCCTGAACCCGCCTGGGTTCACCGGGCCGGAGTTTCTGGCGATCGGTGACCTGCGTGCCCGCATCGACCTGTTCGAGGCGCTGCGCGGCCGCCTGCGGTCGAGCACCATCGAGGCTCGCGATGTCGAAGTGCGGCCGGAGCGAGGCGCCGACGGCGTCGGCAACTGGCCGGCGTCGCAGCCAGGTTCCCGCTCGCAGCAGCCCGCCGTCGACATTGCCCGCTTCATGCTGCGCGGGCTGGTCATTCATTACCACGACGCCCGCACGGCAACCCGCCGCGTCGTCGAGCTGGACGAGCTGTCCGGCAGCGCCGGGCGGGCCTGGCCGCCGCTGACCGCGTACGGCGCCGACGCATGGCCGTTCACCGTCGAGGCCATCGCACGCGGCGCACGCCTGCATGCCGTCGGCGCGCTCGACTCCGGGCAGGGCACGGCACGCGTGCAGTTCGACGTGCAGGCCGAGGACCTGGCACCGGTCGAGCGGCTGCTGGGCACCCCGCTGCCCGGCGTCGGCAAGGTTTCGTTGCAAGGCGTGCTCGACGTCGCCCCGGACTCGGTGACGATCAGCGGCGTGCACGGTCGGTTGGGCGAATCAGAGTTTTCCGGACAACTCACGCTTGCCTTCGGCGGCACACGGCCGCGCATCAGCGGTTCCCTGAACGCCGCCGCGCTCGACCTGCGTCCCTTCCTGGCGGCACAACCGCAGGTCGACGGCCGAGACCCGGGAAACGAGACACCTGCGCCGCAGTCACTGCACGTGCGCGACTTCGCGGCGGTCGACGCCGACATCGACCTGCAGGTCGAGCGCTGGGTCGGGCTGAACACCGACATCCGCGACGCGCGCTTTGCGTGGCGCGCCGACGAGCAAGGCGTGCGCATCCCGATGAGCGCGACGATCGCCGGCGTGCCGCTCGCCGGCGGCCTCGAACTCGACACGTCGGCGCCGACGCCGACGCTTGCACTTCGGCTCGACGCAGGCGACGTTGTACTCGAGGACCTGGTGCTGGGCCTGGGCGCGGCGAGCCCCGTCGAAGGCACGGTCGGGCGCGTGCGCCTGCGCGTGGAAGGGCGCGGCGATACCACGGCCGCACTGGCGCGGGATCTCGAGCTCTCACTGGCGCTGGCCGCCGCGCGGCTGCGCTTCGGGAGCCCCGCAGGCGCGGGGCCCGTTGCCGTTTCGATCGACACGCTGGAACTGGCCGCCGGCCGCGGCGATCGCCTCAGGGGCCACGCGAACGGCTCGCTGCTGGGCCAGCGCGCGAAGCTGAGGTTCCGTGGTGGCAACCTGTCCGACATGCTGCGCGAACGCGCGCTGCCGCTAGAACTGGATCTGGCCCTGGCCGAGGCGCGACTGCGGGCCGATGGCACGCTCGCCCTCGCCGGCTCGACGCGCGACACGGCATTGCGCTTCGACTTCCGGGCCAATCGCGCCGGCGACCTGCACTGGCTGGGCGTGCCGCCGCAGACCACCTTGCCGGTGGCGCTGCGCGGCCAGCTGCGCGTGTCGGACACCGCATGGATGCTCGATGGCACGACCCTCGAACTCGGCCGCAGCCAGCTGAAGCTCGATGCCCGCAGCACGCCCGTGGCGGGCCGGCCCCGCATCGTCGCCTCGGTGCGCAGCGAGCTGATCGATGCACTGGAGCTGTCGACGTTGCGTGCCGGCGGCGATGATCGCCCCGCGGGTCTGCGCAGCGACGCGCCGGCGCTCTCCGCCGGCTTCGACCTGCCCGATGTCGATGTCGAGTTCCGGCTGCAGCGGCTGCGGCTCGACCGTACCGATCTCGAGGACCTGGCGTTCGTCGCCCGCACCCGCGACGGGCGTCTGTTGCCTGTGTCGGTGACGGGCAGGGTCGTGGGCACGCCGTTCGCGGCAGATGTCGAGATGGATCTGCAGGCCCTGCCACCCTCGGCGAGTCTCGCCCTGACCGCCGGCGCCATCGATGTCGGCGCGCTGCTGCGGGGACTGGGCATCGCCGAGGACATCGAGGGACACGTCCAGGCGCTGAACGTGCAGGTGCTGGGGCGCGGCAGCACCGCGAGCGAGTGGGTTGCGCTCTCCGGGTTCGACGTGCGTGTCTCCGGCGGCAGCCTCGTCGTGCGCGGCGCGGCGCGGTCCGCGCTCGCGGAGATGCATGTCGGCGAAGCGCGCATCAGTGCGGTGGCGGGCGAGCCGGTGCAGGCCCGGCTCGACGGCGAGATCGGCCAGATACCACTCACCGTCGAGGTCACCAGCGGCACGCTCGCCGCCTTCGCGCGGGATGCCAGGCACGTGCCGTTTGCCCTCGTGGCACGGGCCGCCGGCACGCAGCTCGAACTTGACGGCGAGGTGTCGCTGCCCCTCGGAAGCGGCGGGCAGCTGAACCTGGTGATGCGCGGCGAGCGGCTCGATACGCTCAGCGCCCTGGCCCGGGTCGAACTGCCCGCCTGGGGCCCGTGGTCCTTCAGCAGCCCCATTCACATGACAGCCACCGGCTACCAGTTGCCTTCGCTGCACGCGAGCGTCGGAGACAGCCGGCTCAGCGGCAGCGCGGCCCTCGAGTTGAGCGGGCCGCGGCCGTCGCTGGACCTGCAAGTGGTCGCACCCGACGATCCAACTCGACGACTTCCCGTTGCCGGAGCGGCTCACCGACTCCGCCGCCGAATCCGACGATGACCGCGACCTGCGCCAGTCGGCGAGCCGGATGGCGCGGCACACGCACAAACTGCTGAGCGCCGGCTTCCTGCGCCGCCTCGATGCCACCATCGACGTGAAAGCGAAGGAGGTTCTCTCCGGCAGCGACCGTCTCGCCGACGGTGCGATGCGCGTGAAGCTCGAGAACGGGCACCTGCGCATCGATCCTGCGGTGGTCAACCTGCCTGCCGGCGCGGCACGGGTGTCGATTTCGTACGAACCGAAGGGAAGCGTGGTCGACCTCGGGCTCGCGGTCCACGTCGAGCGTTTCGACTACGGCATCCTTGCCCGCCGCTTCGACCGGACGGCCCACCTGAGCGGCCTGTTCAGCCTCGACCTGGCGCTGTTCGGCAGCGCGGGGTCGCTGGAGGAGATCAGGCGCAACGCCAGCGGCCGCGTGGACTTCGCGGTGTGGCCAGCCGAACTGAGCGGAGGCATGTTCAATCTGTGGTCGGTGAACCTCCTGCTGCAGCTGTTGCCGTTGGTCGATCCGGACACGCGGCCCACGGTGAACTGCATCATCGGCCGCTTCGATCTCGACCGCGGCGACCTGAGCGACGACAAGCTGCTGATCGACACGTCCGCGGTGCGCATCCGCGGCTCGGGCCACGCGAACCTCTCGACCGAGGAACTCGAGTTCACCTTCCGCCCGCGCGCCAAGGGCTTCGCCCTGTTTCGCCTTCAGACCCCGCTGCGGGTGAGCGGCACGTTGGGCGACCAGCGATTCGGCTTCAGCCGATTCGACGTGGTGGAATCCGCGCTGCGACTGGTCGCTTCACCGATCCTCCTCCCGCTCGAGCGGTTCACGCTGGGCCCGCTGCCACGTGACGGCGCCGACGTGCTGCACGAACCCAATGCGAACGGGGCTCACCCCGGCGGCCGCCTCGACTGCACCTTGAGCGCACCCATGGAACGCCTTCATATCGCCGTCTACAGCACCGTCCTGATCCTGATCACCGGATGGCTCCTCTACATAGGCAAGGCGATCCTGGTGCCCGCCGTGCTGGGCGCGGTGGTTGTCTACGTGATCGTGGGGCTCGCGGATACGCTCGCCCGGCTGCCGGCTGTCGGGTCGCGCCTGCCGGTCCAGGTGCGCTACCTGTTCTCGGTAGGCGTGATCGGCCTGACCCTGCTCGCGTTTGCCTACCTGATCATGGCCAACAAGGAACGCGCGTTCGAGCTGGCGCCTTACTACCAGCAGTCGGCGCTCGCGGCGATCCAGCAAGTGGCCGTGTTCTTCGGCCTCGAGAAGGAGCCGACCTGGGAGACGCTGCGGCAGGAACTGCTTGCCCAGGTCAACGTGCAGCGTCTGCTGACCTCGATGTTCGCCTCGGTGGGATCGATCATGGCGAGCTTCGTGGTCGTCCTCCTGTACGCCACCTTCCTGCTCATCGAGCGGCGCACGCTCGACGAGAAGCTGGGCAACCTGTCCGCCGATCCGCAGCGCGTGGCGCGCGTCCGCGGGGTCATGGCGGCGATCAACCGCCGGATCGGTTCGTACCTGGCGCTGAAGACCTTGCTCAGCCTGCTGCTCGGTGTGGTCAGCTACGGCGTGATGGCGCTCTTCGGCCTGGAATTCGCCGCGCTGTGGGCGGTGCTCACGGCCTTCCTGAACTTCGTGCCCTACGTCGGCTCGGTGCTCGGCGTCGCGCTGCCCGTGCTGATGGCGGTGGTGCAGTTCCAGGAACCGGGCGTGATCCTGACCCTGCTGGGCGTGCTGGCCATGGCGCAGTTCGCGATCGGCAACTTCCTCGACCCGTACGTGATGGGCAACTCGCTGAACCTGAGCCCGTTCGCGATCCTGATGAGCCTGGCAGTCTGGGCCGAGCTGTGGGGCATCCCGGGCGCATTTCTCGCCGTGCCGATCACCGCGATCCTCACGATCGTGTTCTCGGAGTTCCCGGCCACTCGACCGCTGGCGGTGCTGCTGTCGAAGGACGGGCGAGTGTGAGCTCACCCCCGACCCCGGCTAGCGCGCGCCGGCCGTGCCCCGCGCGTAGCGACTGCGACGCCGTGCGTCAGCCCCGGCCTCGGAGCGGAAGCGGCGACGGCGCGGTAGCCCATGCGCACGGCACAGCCTCCCGCTGAAACTGCGCTATCGTCACCGCTCTCAGGGAGAGGGGCGACAGTGGCACCGCCGGCGCTCGGTCCGTCCCCGGATTCAACAAGATGAACACTCGCCGGAGCAAACGCGCCGCTGTCCTCAATCCGATCGACCTCGCACTGCAAGGTGGCGGCGCGCACGGCGCTTTCACCTGGGGCGTGCTCGATCGACTGCTGGAGGAGCCCGACCTGCGCGTCGACGGCATCTCCGGCACATCCGCGGGCGCCATGAATGCCGCCGTGCTCGCCGATGGCCTCGCCGCCGGAGGAGCCGAGGGCGGCCGCCTCGCGCTCGAGCGGTTCTGGAGACGCGTTTCGGATGCGGCCCTGCTGAGCCCGTTGCGACGCGGGCCCCTCGAAGTACTGACCGGCACCTGGTCCCTGGACTATTCGCCGCTGTTCAATGCGGTCGAAATGGCGTCGCGCCTGATGTCCCCGTACGACCTCGGCCCGGTCGCCGGCAACCCGCTGCAGAAGATCCTCGCCGACAGCATCGACTTCGACCGCCTGGCGCGCTCCCCGGTGCGGGTCTTCGTCAACACGACCAACGTGCGCACGGGCCAGGCCCGGGTGTTCCGCAACGCCGAGGTGACGGTCGATGCCCTGCTCGCCTCGGCCTGCCTGCCGACGCTCTTCCAGGCGGTGGAGATCGACGGCGACGCCTACTGGGACGGCGGCTACAGCGGCAATCCGTCGCTCGGCCCGCTCGTGCGCGAGTGCGGGGCAACGGACCTCGTGCTGGTGCAGATCAACCCCATCGAGCGTCCCGGCACGCCGCGCACCGCCCGCGAGATCCACAACCGCCTCAACGAGATTTCCTTCAACTCGCCGCTGATCAAGGAGCTGCGCATCATCGCGCTGCTGCGGCGCGAGCTCGATCTGGCCGGGAACGAGAGCACGCGCTGGGCGCGGATGCACATCCACCGGATCGCCAGCAGCGAGATGCTGGAGTTCGGGTATTCATCGAAGCTGATGGCGGAGTGGGCATTCTTCGAGAAGCTGCGGGATACCGGGCGGCGGGCGGCCGAGTCGTTCCTCGCCGCGCATCGCGGGGACATCGGCCAGCGTTCGACCCTCGATCTGGACGCTTTCCTCGACGGTGCGTAGGGCAGCGCGACGCGACGGGCGACGTCCCCCCGGCGGCGCGTCTGCCGAGAGCGCTGCCGTCCCACGTCGGGCCGCGTCATCGAAGCATCGGGCGCGGGAAGGCGGACACCGGTTCCCGGGCGGAGCAGCCGCATGAGCCCGATCCTGCAGTGGTGGTCGCGCCTCGCGCCCGGACTGCCCGCGCTGGCCCGATACGAGCGGCGCGACCTGCCGCACGACATCGCGGCCGGCGTGGCCGTCGCCGCGATGGCGATCCCGGGAAGCGTCGCGACGGCGCAGCTGGTGGGCTTCTCGCCGGTGGTCGGCCTGTACGCGAGTTCGCTGCCGCTGATCGCCTATGCGCTGTTCGGCACCTCCCGGCAGCTGATGGTCGGTCCCAGCGCGGCGACCGCAGCCATCGTCGCGGCCGGCGTCGCGCCGCTGGCCGGCGGTGACCCGGACCGCGCGCTTGCCCTCGCGATCGCACTGACCTTCATCACCGGCGTGCTGCTGATCGGCGCGAGCTTCCTGCGGCTCGGCGCAATGGCGGACTTCCTCTCGAAGCCCATCCTCGTCGGCTTCATGAACGGCGTCGCGATCAACGTCGTGCTGAGCCAGATCGGCGTGCTGTTCGGATTCCGGATGGAGGCTGGCGGCATCGTGCCGCGTGCCCTCGAGTTCGTCGGGAAGCTGCCGCAGACGCACCTTCCGACGCTCGCCGTCGGCCTCGCGACCATCGCGCTGCTGCTGCTGCTGCCGCGGCTCGTGCCGAAGATTCCGGCGTCGCTCGCCGCGATGGTCGTGGCCGGCGTCGCGGTCCAGTGGCTGGGCCTGGAAGCCCTCGGCGTGCGCACGGTCGGCCCGGTGCCCGGTGGCTTCCCGCTGCCGCGGATTCCCGAAGTTCCGCTCGAGCAGTTGCCCGTCCTGGTCGCCGAGGCGGCCGGCCTGGCGCTGGTGCTGTTCTCCACCACGATGGTCGCCGCGCGCGCCTTCGCCGACCGCAACCGCTACGAGATCGACGCCGACCGCGAAGTCGCCGCGCTCGGCGTGTCGAACATCGCGGCGGCCTTTGTCCAGGGCTTCGTGGTGACCGGAACCAATTCGCGCACGGCGGTAGGCGAACTCGCCGGCGGCCGGACGCAGATGGCCGGGATCGTCACCGCGCTCGTCGTCGCGGCGATGGTCGCGTTCTTCACCTGGCCGCTGCAGTTCATCCCCTCGGTGGCGCTCGCCGCGATGCTGGTGGTGGCCGGCGCGTCACTGTTCAGCTGGAAGAACCTGGCGTCGATCGGCCGCATCGACAAGCGCGAAGTGTGGATCGCGACGATCGCCACCATCGGCGTCATCGTCGTCGGCGTGATGAACGCGATCCTGCTGGCCGTCGTGCTCGCGCTGCTGAGCTTCGTCCAGCTGTCGGCGCGCCCGCGGGTCGAGCGGCTGGGCACCATCGAAGGCCAGGCCGGCTTCCACTCGCTGGCGCGCCATCCGGAGGCTCGCGCGCCCGAGGGGCTCGTGCTGTTCCGCTTCAACGGCGCGATCATCTTCTTCAGCGCCGCCTACTTCCGGCGCCAGGTGCTCGCGGCGGTCTCGGGCGGCGAGGCGCGCTGGTTCGTGCTCGACCTCGCGCCCGTCAACATGGTCGATGCCACGGGCGTCTTCACGATCAAGCAGCTGTTCGACGAACTGCGGGAGCGCGGCATCGTGACCTGCGCCGTGGGGCGCGAAGCGGAGTGGGCCGAGTGGGCCGCGGCGCGCGGACTGCAGGAGCGGCTGTCGATGACGCGGTTCTTCCCGACTCTCGGCCAGGCCGTCAGCGCCTATCGCAGCGAAACCGGCGAGCCACGCGAACCCGGCACTGGCGCCGCGCCGACGCCCGCGGCCTGACCACGGGCGCGCGCCACCACAGCGCGTTATCCGCGCGCGTCTCGCCTGGCCTGGTTGCGCACGTTGCGCGCGCGCACCCGGGCCATCTGGCGCACGCGCTTGACCTGCGCCGAGCCCGCGACCGGCGCCTTGGTCCCGCCTGCTTTGCCCGCCTTGCCCGCCGCGCCGGCGCCGCGTGCGCGCCCGGCAGCGGAGGCTTGCGCGGCCCGCTTGCGCGCCAAGGCATCAACCACCGCCGATTTCAGCGCCTTCATGCGCTTGGCGGCATTCAGCTTCTCGAGCTTGGCGACGAAGCGCGCGAGCGCCTCGTCGAAGATTCTGGCGCGCTTCTCGGCCACCGCAATGGCCGTGACCTGCTTGCCGCTCTTGGCACCCGTCGCGGCGCGGTTGGCTCGCTTGAGCTTCCGATAGGCATCGCGGTTCTTGTCGCGCAGCCGGCGCGTGCGCTCGATCTTGGCGCGCAGCAGCGCTGGGGTCCAGGCGATGTCCTTGCCGGCGGCGCTCGCGGCAACCAGTGCGTACTCCGAGTCGTTGCACCACCGACGCGCGGTGGCCAGTGCAGTAGCCATGTCACTCCTCCTTTGATGAAAGACCTGCTGACGGGCGGCGCCCCCGGCGACGCGGCCCGATTGCGAGGCTCAGCTCGTGCCTCGCATCAGTCGGTTGGGCGTCGGCTCGGCGACCTTGCGCAGCCGATTGCGATCAGTGTGATGGAACAGCAAGTCGCGCTCGTGGAACGCGTCCTTCTTCTCGCCCTCGCCGCCGAGGTGCACGTCGAGCCCGCGGTCGCCCTCCCAGACGCCGGCCAGCGGCGCCAGGGGGCCGAGATTGCGCAGCGTATCGAAGTCGACGTCTTCGGGTTCGGTGAAGATGTCGGCGGGGAAGCGGCTGTTCATGAGTGACGAGAGGCGCTGGGTGTGAAAGCTGGCAGTCAAGGTCCGCGGCGCGCGCGAAGGTAGGACTGCACCTCCCGGAGGCGCGTGCCGAACCAGTTGAAGCGCTCGGAGAGAAAGCGGTAGGTCGAGGCGCCGACCAGCGTGCCGAGCGCCACCGAGGCGACGACGAAGACGACGGTGATCATGCCCTCGAGCCCGGCGGCGCGGTCACTCAGCATTCGGGTGACGCTTAGCAGGCCCAGCGAGCCGGGCACCACCAGCCAGAAGCTGGGCAGCGAAGTGACGACCGACGGCGGTCCGCCGAAGCGCTGCTGGATCAGGTAGCTCGCCGGCACGGCGACCACCATGCCAAAGAAGCCGCTGATCTCGGCGCCGAACAGCTCCGCGGCGCTGCGCTGGGCCGCGAACGCGGCCACTGCCACGATCAGTATCCAGCCGAGCGAATTGCGCGGCGCCGAGAAGTGCAGGAAGACGCCGACGCAGAAGACCAGCACGCCCGCCCACGACGCCCACGGCACCTTGACGAACTGCGAACTGGCATAGACGAGGCTCTCGGGTCGCGCCCCCAGCAGGGCGGCGCCGGCGGCCAGTCCGAAGGCAAGCAGCACGAGCGTCACCAGCCCGGTGATGAGCCGGCTGGAACCGCTCACCATGTCGCCATAGGCGAGTTCGACCATCCCGAGCGTCAGCATGCCGCCGGGAAGGAACGTGACCAGCGGCGGCACCAGCGCGTGCAGCGGATCGACCGGCAGCCCGCGGCTGGCCCCATAGAACACGGCGGCCGAGACCAGCGTGGCGGCGACGACGGGCATGGGCACCGCGAAGAGCGTCCGCTCGCGGACCGCCGCCTTCAGGAGTCCGACCATCAGCCCGAGCACCGCAGCCGCCACGATGTTGGCGAACGTGGGCATCAGCACCATGGCCACGCCCACCGCGAGGATCGTGTGGCCGGCCAGCGCGCCGAAGCGGCCGAAGCGCGGCGCCGTGCGCAGGATGTCGATCAGGCGATCCAGCCCTTCGCGCGGCGTCACCGCCCCTTGCCGTGCGTCGCTTCCGAGGCGATAGACCTCGGCGATCTGGTCCAGGCGCAAGGGCTGCGAGGGGCCTTCGGCCAGCGTCACGCGCTCGGCGGTCTGGTCGTGCACCGTGATGAAAATCGCGGTCGGCAGCACAACCACACGGGTCTGCCCCATGCCGTACGAGAAAGCCACGCGGCGCAGCAGCAGTTCGATTTCCGACGTCTGCTCGCCGCACGCGAGGTAGGCCTGGCCAAGCCGGAACATGAGTTCCAGCACCACGGCTGTGTCGTGCCGGGGCGCCGGGTCGGTCATGCGAACCGTCGCGCGCGGGGCGTCGCGCGCGGCGCATCCTGCCGCGCGGCCGGCGCCGGCGCGCCGGCGCGTTCATCGGCCGCGCGCGCCCGCTTCACTGCTGTGCGCCGGGCCTCACCGTGCCGCGCCTTCCGACCGGGACAGCAGGAACTCCATCAGCAGCGGTACCGGCCGGCCGGTGGCGCCTTTCGCATCGCCGGACACCGACGAAGTGCCGGCGATGTCGAGGTGAGCCCACTTGTACTTCTTCGTGAAGTGCGACAGGAACAGCGCGGCGGTGACCGAGCCTGCCGGCGGGCCCCCGAGGTTGCTCATGTCGGCGAAGTTGCTCTTGAGCTGGCCCTGGTAGTCGTCCCAGAGGGGCATGTGCCAGGCGCGGTCGCCGCTCGCCTGTCCCGCGGCAAGCAGTTCGGCGGCCAGCGCGTCATCGTTGGCGAACAGGCCGCTTGCATGCGCGCCGAGCGCGATGACGCACGCGCCGGTCAGGGTCGCGATGTCGATGACGCAGGCGGGCTCGAAGCGCTCGGCATAGGTCAGCGCATCGCACAGCACCAGCCGGCCCTCGGCGTCGGTGTTCAGGATCTCGATCGTGATGCCCGCCATCGAGCGGACGACGTCGCCCGGCCGGCTGGCGTTGCCGCCGGGCATGTTCTCCACGGCCATCACGAGCCCGATGAGATTGATCGGCAGGCCGAGCCGCGCGGCGGTGCGGAAGACGCCGAGCACCGTCCCGCCGCCGCACATGTCGTACTTCATCTCGTCGAGGTTGGCGCCGGGCTTCAGCGACACGCCGCCGGTGTCGAAGGTCATGCCCTTGCCGACCAGCACGATCGGCTTGGAGGCGCCCCCCTTCGAGTACTTCATCACGATGAACTTGCAGGGCGAGTACGAGGCGCGCCCGACCGACAGCGCCGAGTGCATGCCGAGCTTCTCCATGTCCGCGCGCTCGAGGATCTCGACCTCGAAGCCGAACTCCTTGCCGAGCGCGACCGCCGTGTCCGCCATGTAGGCCGGATTGCACACGTTCCCGCCGAGATTGCCGAGGTCCTTGGTGAGCGCCATGCCGTCGGCGATCGCGAGCCCGGTGCGCGCGCGCCGCCTCGAGGCCTTCCGCGGCACCGCTGACGAGCAGGACCGCCTTGCGCGCGCCACGCGCAGCCGGCGGCTTGGCGCGCGGCGCGTCGAACTTGTAGGCCGCGTCGGCCAGCAGCCGCGCCGCCGTCTGCACCCGCCAGGCCAGTGAGCGGTTCGGAACGTCGACCTCGACCAGCGCGACGGCGGCGTCCGCGGCAGCGCCGGCGGCCAGGGCACGCCCGGCTCCGCCCAGCGCGTCGCGATAGGACCGATCGCCGAGCGCCGTGCGGGCGCCGAAGCTCACGAGCAGCACGCGGTCCGCCGCCACGCCGGCCAGCGCCGGGAAGAGCAATGTCGATCCGGCCTTCTCTTCAAGGTCGCCGCGCTTGAGCGCCGCGCTCAGCGCGCCACCGGCGGCCTGGTCGACGGCTTCAGCCGCGCGCGTCAGTGTGCCGTCGGCGAAGGCGCCGACCACCAGCGTGCCGGTCTTGACGCCGGTCGCTGCCGCGCCGGAAACGGAAATGTCCATCGTGCAACTCCAAATTGTGGGTGGAAAGTGGCGCCGCCGAAACCCGTTCGACGGCGCGCGACGGGAACTAGATTCCCCAGGGCAGCCCGAGCAGCTGCCAGGCGACGAGCAGCGCCAGCCAGACGGCGGCGATCGCGATCACATAGGGCAGCATCAGCGCGATCACCGTGCCGACGCCGGCATCCTTCTCGTACTTCTGGCAGAACACCACGATCATCGCGAAGTAGGCATTCAGCGGCGTGATCGAGTTCATCGGCGAATCGCCGACGCGGTAGGCCGCCAGCACGGCGTCGGGCTCGACGCCGAGCTTCATCAGCAGCGGCACGAAGATCGGCGCGAAGATCGCCCACTTGGGGATCGCCGCCGGTGATGATCAGGTCGAGGATCAGCACGACGACGACGAAGCCGATCATCAGCCACGACCGCATCGAGGTTCGCTGCCTGCAGGATGTTGGCCAGCGAGATCGCCGCCAGCGGCGCCATGTTGGTGTAGTTGAAGTACGCGAGGAACTGGCTGATGATCAGCAGCAGGAAGATCAGGCCGCTCAGGCTTGCGATCGCCTTCTGTGATCGCGTTGATGACGTCGATCGAGCTCTTCATCGTCTTGGCGCCGATGCCGTAGCCGATGCCGGACGGCCAGGAAGACCAGCGCGATCGTCACGATCAGGCTGTTCATGAACGGCGAGTTGCCGATGATCGAGCCGGTCTCGGGGTTGCGCAGCGGCGCGCCCGCCGGCAGCGTCAGCAGGCCGACGAAGGCCAGCGCGAGCAGCAGGCCGATGCCGGCGTACGCGCAGGCCCCTTGTACTCGTCGGCGTCGAGCACGTTTTCGCCTTCGACCTGGTAGTCGCCGGTGTACGTGCCCGAGCCGCGGCTCGACGATGCGGTCGGTGACCAGCACGACGACGACGGTCATGCACGACGACCGAGGCGATCGAGAACCAGAGGTTGCGCAAGCCAGATCGATCGACTTGTTGGGATCGAGCAGGTGGATCGCGTCGTTGGTGATGCCGATCAGGATGCCGTCGACCGGCACGATCAGGATGTTGACCAGAAACACGCTGGCCACCGCGGCGAAGGCCAGCGCGAGGCCGGCCAGCGGATGGCGGCCGACGCTGATGAAGGCGGCGCCGGCCAGCGGAATCAGCACCAGGTAGCCGGCATCCGCGGCGATGCTCGAGATGATGCCGACGAACACGAGGATCCAGGTCAGCGCCCACGCGCGGCGCGATGATCACGAGCTTGCGGATCAGCGCCTTGACCAGGCCGGCCTCCTCGGCCACGCCGACGCCGACCATCGCCACGATGATCACGCCGACCGCCTGGAAGCTCATGAAGTTGGAGACCACCCCGGTGAACATGAAGCGGATGCCGTCCGCGGTCAGCAGGCTGCGCGCCGCAGTCGTCACCGTGTCGAGCTTGTGGGTTTCCGGATTGATGACCTGGTAGGTGATCGCCGACGCCCATCAGATAGAAGATGTGCGACAGCACGATGACCACGGCGATGAGGATCAGGAAGATCACGACCGGGTGCGGGACCTTGTTGCCGACCCGCTCGACCACGTCGAGCACCTTCTGCATTCCGCCCTTGGGCGCTTCAGCGGCAGCTGCCATGATGTTCCCCTTCGCTTTCTTCTTGTGCTTCTTGTGGTTCTTCTGGTTGGGCGGCGGTTCGCCGCGCCGGCTCGATCAGTTCAGACACCCGCCTGTTGAGCGGACAACGATGGCGCGGACAATGCATGACGCCTCGAAAAAAGACAAGGCGACAGTCGCGCCGCCATGCGCGGAGGTGACGCGCGCGGCGTCGGCGGTTTGATCCGTCGAGCGGGCCTCCGCACGTGAGCTCCTCGACGCAGCCAGGCTCCGTCGGGATGCTGGGCTCACTCGCCTCGAAGAGTTTGAAAGCGGGCGCTGGCACACGCAATGTGTGCTTGGCAAAGACCTCTTCCCGATATCCGAATGGGCATCCGTGCAAAAAGGCCGCACAGTGATGGCGGGTTTGTCCGTTCGGTTGCATTCCGTTCGTGGCCATCGTCGGCGCGCGCGAGTGCGACCTCGGTCATGCGCCGGAGACGACGGCCCTGGAACTGCAGTCGCAGACGCGTGATCCTGGGCGGGCCTTGCGCGATGACCGTCACACGCTCGCTCAGGGCCGCGCTGATATATGCTCGCGTCGCTGCAAATCCGGGTGCTGCCAACAATGCGGAGCCGATCGTGTTCGGCTCCCTGCCCGGCAAATTAGCGTCCAGTTCCGAACGTCAAAGGGAGCGCGCGGAACACGGCAGAAGAAGAAGTGCTGTCAACGGGGAAGGGGTTTCGCATGGCGAAGAAATCGAAGTCGGGCGCGCATCCGGCGCCATCCTTGAGTGAAGCGCGCTCGATCAAGGTCCACGTCGCTCGCAGTGTTCCCGACAGCGCGACCGCCATCGGCATTGCGGTCGGCGTGCGCGGGACCGTCCCGCGGCAACTCGGCGTCGACAGGGACGCGCTGGCAGCTGCGGGATTCGAAGGGAAGCTCGGGCAGACGTTCGTCGTTCCGCGCGACAAGCGCTCGGTGCTGGTTGCCGTGGGCGTCGGCGACGCGGGCCTCGACGAAGCCGGCCTGCGCAACGCGGCCGCGGCGTTCACGCGGGCCTCTGCGCGGCACGCGCACCTCGCCACCGGCCTGGCGGACGCCGCCGGCAGCGGCGTTGCGCCCGCGGCGGCGGCGGCGGCTGTGACCGAGGGCATGCTGCTCGCGCGCTATCGCTACGAGCAGCGCAAGCGTGTCAAGAGCGACCAGCCTCTCGCGGAACTCACGCTCGTCACGACCGCGGAACGCGCCAAGGCGGCGACGGCCGGCGCCGCCAGGGGCAAGGCGATGGCCTCGGCGGCGATGCTCGCGCGCGACCTCGCGAACGCGCCGGCGATGGAACTGACGGCGGCCCGCATGGCCGATATCGCGCAGGACGTCGCGCGCGACCGGGGATTGCAGGTCGAGGTGTTCGGCAAGGCCGACCTCGAGAAGATGGGCTGCGGCGGAATTCTCGGGGTCAACGCCGGCAGCACCGAACCGCCGCGCATGGTGAAGCTCACCTACAAGCCCAAGGGCCGCAGCAAGGGTCATCTGGCGATGGTCGGGCAAGGGCATCATGTACGACTCGGGCGGCATCAACATCAAGCCGCGCGAGGGCATGCAGCTCTACATGAAGATGGACATGGCGGGTGCCGCCGCCGTGCTCGGCGCGATGTCCGTTCTGCGCGAGCTCGACTGCCCGACGACGGTCACCGGTTTCCTCATGTGCACCGACAACATGCCCTCCGGGCTCGGCGTAAAGATGGGCGACGTGCTCACGCACCGCAACGGCAAGACGGTCGAGATCCACAACACCGACGCCGAGGGCCGCCTGCATCCTCGCCGACGGCCTCGCGCTGGCCGCCGAGATGAAGCCGGACGCGATCATCAACATCGGCACGCTCACGGGCGCCATCCTGCTGGCGCTCGGCGAGCATCTCACCGGCGTGTTCTCCAATCACGACGGCTTCGTCGCGCAGGTGAAGGCCTCGTCCGCCCGCGTGGACGAGAGCGTCTGGCAGATGCCGCTGGACCGCCGCTATCGCAAGCAGATCGACTCGGCCATCGCGGACCTGCGCAACATGGGTGACGCGCAGCCCGGCTCGATCACGGCGGCGCTCTACCTCGAGGAGTTCGTCGACGGCATTGCCTGGACGCACTTCGACATCTGCGGAACGATGAAGCTGGATGCCGACGACGCGTGGCGCTCGAAGGGAGCGACGGGCGTCTGCGCGCGGCTGTTCGCCGATCTCGCATTGAACTTCGCTCCCCCGCCGCGATGAGAACGCCGCCGGGGCGGCGGCGACTGCCCCGGCGCGCTGTGCAACCCTCCGCGCCGGCCTCGGGGCCGGCGCCGCAGGGATCCGCGTAAGCGGTCCCGGACCCGCAGTCAGCCAATAAGGTGAAGCCTTGAGCGACATCACCCTCCTCTTCCTGATCATCGCCGCCGTCATCGTGCTGTTCGTCACCGAGAAGGTGCCGGTGGTGATCGTCGCGCTCGGCACGGCGCTCGCGCTGTACTTCACCGGCATCCTCGACTTCCGCCAGGCGCTGGGCGGGCTCGGCGACCCGACGACGATCTTCATCGCGTCGTTGTTCGTCGTCAGCGCGGGCCTGGAGGTCACGGGCGTCACCGCGTGGGCCGGCCAGTTCCTCATCACCAAGGCCGGCGAGAGCCGCGTGCGGCAGCTGTCGCTCATCATGCTGGCGGCGGCGCTGCTGACCGCGCTGATCAGCCTCAACGGCGCGATCGCGGCGCTGCTGCCGGTCGTGGTCGTGATGGCGGTGCGCCTCGCGCAGCCGCCGTCCCAGCTGCTGATGCCGATGGTGTTCGCCTCGCACGCCGGCTCGATCCTCGCGCTGACCGGCTCGCCGGTGAACGTGCTCGTCTCGGAGAAGTCCTCGGAGCTCGGCCTCGGCGGCTTCGGATTCTTCGAGTTCGCGATCGCGGGCGTGCCGCTGCTCATCGGCACCATGGTGATCCTGGTGCTGCTCGGCAAGAAGCTGCTGCCCAGCACGCGCGGCGCCTCGATGCCGAGCGACCTGTCCAAGCACGCGCGCACGCTGGTCGAGCAGTACCGGCTCGAAGGCAACGCGTTCCAGCTGCGGGTGCGGCCCGGCTCGCCGCTGATCGGCACGTCGCCCGGCGCGCTGGACGTCGGCGCGTACGGCGGCCTGAGCGTGATCGGCTCGCAGGCCGGAGACACGCGCCGGCCGCTCGCGCGCGCCTACGCCGAGGGCGACTTCCTGCTCGTGCGCGGCGACGCCGAGACCGCGGCGCAGCTTCGCCGCGGACCAGCACCTCGCGTTCGGCGCGGACGATTCCGAGCGGGACATGGCCGACACGCTGTTCAACCGCTCGTCGGGCCTCGCCGAGGTCGTGATCCCGCCGCGCTCGGCGATGGTGGGCCGCGAGGTCTTTCCCGGGCATGGTCACCGAGAGCGGCGACCTGCTGATCCTCGCCGTGCAGCGGCGCGGCGAGGACCTCGGCCCGGGCAAGGCCAAGCTCGAGGTCGGCGACACGATGCTGCTGCAGGGCACCTGGAGCGCGCTCGACAAGCGCCTGGCGGACCCCGAGGTGCTGGTGGTCGACTCGCCCGACATCGTCCGCCGGCAGGCGATCCCGATGGGCACGGGCGCGAAGGCGGCGATCGGCATTCTGGTCGCGATGGTGGTCGCGCTGGCGACTCAACCTCGTGCCGTCGGCGGTCGCCGGGCTGGTCGCGGCGGTGCTGATGGTGCTGGTCGGCGTGCTCTCGGTCGAGCAGGCCTATCGCTCGGTCAACTGGACGACGGTGATCCTGGTCGGCGCGATGACGCCGCTGTCGGCCGCGATGTCGGAAACCGGCGCCGCGCAGCTGCTGGCGGACAAGCTCGTCGGCGCCGTCGGCGACGCCGGCCCCTACGCGCTGCTGGCCGGCCTGTTCGTGCTGACCGCGGTCCTCGGCCAGCTGATCAGCAACACCGCGACCGCGCTGATCATCATTCCGATCGGCGCGGCCGCCGCGCTCGAGCTCGGCGTGTCGCCGCAGCCCGTGCTGATGAGCATCTGCATCGCGGCGGCGGCGTCGTTCCTGACCCCGGTCGCCACGCCGGTGAACCTGATGATCATGGGGCCCGGCGGCTACAAGTTCGGCGACTACTGGAAGCTCGGCATCTGCTGCATGGCGTGGTTCTTCGTCATCGCCGTGTTCTTCGTGCCGCTGATCTGGGGCTTCTGATCGCGCGAGCGGCGCGCGCTCCGGCGTGCGCCGCCCGCGACCCGGCCGACGTCAGGTGAGCAGTGCCGCCCCGACGGCGACGGCCAGCGCCAGCAGCCCGATCCCGGCGATCGCCCACTCCCGCAGCGCGGCGTCGGCACGCTCGATGGCGGCGCCCGCCCGCGCCGCGCCACGCGCCGCGACGTCGATCGCCACCGCCACGTCGCCCGGCGGAATCCGTGGCAGCCGCGTCTCGCCGCGCGCGAGCAGCACGGCCAGCAGCGCGCCGACCGCCGCGGGCCACACGCCCGACCACAGCGCTTTCGGCGCGACCAGTTCGTCGAACGTGCCGAGCGACAGCCCGAGAAAGAGCGCCCACGGCACGACGATGGCGGCGCTCGCCGTGATCCACCAGGGCCACCGCAGGCCCGCAGCGGCCCGCGCGTCCGGCTGCGTCGCCGCGTTCGCCATCGCGCGCCGCAGAAAGTGCAGCATCAGCAGCGTCGTGCCCACCGCCGACACATAGGCCACGGTGGCGGCCCAGCCGCCGCCCAGCGTGCCCTTCACGGCGAGCTTCGCCACCGCGCCGCCCGTGAACGGCAGGCCGCCGAGCCCGACAGCGAGCAGCGCAGCCAGCGCGAGCGTGCCGCGCAGTCGCGCGGCCGCAGTGGCGGCCACCACGCCGACGAGGAGGAACATCGCGCCCTTCACCAGGATGTGGTGCGACGCGTAGAACGCCGCCAGCAGCGGCCCGTCCGGATCCGCGCTGGCGACGCCCATGCCGATCACCGCGACGGTGAAGCCCATCTGGCTGACGCTGGAGTAGGCGAGCACGACCTTCGGATGCGCCTGCGTGACGCCGATCGCGACCGCGTACAGCGCGGTGAACATGCCCGCGATCGCAAGCGCGTTGCCCCAGTCCGCGAGGCCCGGGTCGAGCGGCAGGAAGCGGATCAGCCCGATGATGCCGGCCTTGACGACGACGCCGCTGAGCACCGCCGATGCCGGCATCGGCGCCGCGGCGTGCGCGAGCGGCATCCAGACGTGCAGCGGAACGAGGCCTGCCTTCAGCCCGAAGCCGACCGTCAGCAGCGCGAGGATCAGGTCGCGCCGATCGGCCTGCGGCAGCGCGGCCGCCGCGTCGCGCACGAGCCAGCTGTCCGCCGCCTGCGCCAGCAGGATCATCGCGACCAGCACGAGCGTCTCCCCGGCCAGCGCAAGCCCGAGGTAGACGCCGGCGGCTCGCCGCGCCGCCGGGCTCTCGTCCTGGAAGACGAGCGCACCGGCGCCGAGCGTCATCGAGGCCAGCATCAGGTAGAGCAACGGCATGTCGGCCGCCAGGAATACGCCGAGGCAGCCGAACAGGCAGAGCAGCCAGGCCGCCGCGAAGCGGCCGCGGTTCGGCTGCTCGCGCTGGTAGGTCGCCGCGTACGCGCCGGCGGCGCTCCACAGCAGCGACGCCACGCCGAGCAGCAACGCGCCGGGGGCGTCGAGCGCCAGCCGTCCCTCATAGGCGCCGGCCGCGACCGCGACGAGGACCGCCTCGCGGTCCACCAGCAGCGCCGCCGCCAGCGCCGGCAGCGGCGCCCACGCCAGCGCCCCGAGCATGCGCTCGCGCGCCGGCCGCCACGCGCACGCGAGCAGCAGCGCGAACGGAAACGCCAGCGCCGCGCCCAGCCAGGCCGCGCCGGGCGTCATCGCGCGCCCCCCACCGGGAATTCGCGCCCGGTGAGCACCAGGTCGAGCGGCGCAAGCGCGGCCACGCCCAGGATCGCGGAGAGCACGGCAAGCGCCAGCACGATCCCTTCACGCGAGCGCGCCACCGGCGCCATGGACACGGGCGCCTCCGGCGTGGCCATGGCGCTGGCCAGGACCGTGAAGACGTACGCGGCGGTCAGCAGGCCGCCGATGGCGATCACCACGACCCACCACCACTGCCCGGAGTCGAGTGCCGACGAGAGCAGCAGCCACTTGGCGAGGAACCCGCCCGCCGGCGGCAGTCCGATCAGCGCGATGCCGGACAGCGCGAAGGCCGACACGGTCATCGGCAGCGCGCGCGCCGTGCCGCGCAGGTCCGCGACGCGATCGTGTCCGAGCGCCGCGTACATCAGGCCGGCCGCCATGAACATCGCCGCCTTGGCGGTTGCGTGCGACACCGCCTGCAGGATGCCGCCCGCCACGGCGGCGGCCGCGGCGCCCGCCGATGCCGCGCCGAGCACGAGCGGGAACATCAGGAACAGGTAGCCGATCTGCGCCACCGTCGAGTAGGCGACCATCAGCTTCAGGCGCGGCTGCCTCAGGGCCACGGCGCTGCCGGCCAGGATGGCAGCGGCCCCCAGCGCGGCCAGCAGCTGGGCCGCGCCGGGCGTCACCACCGCGCCGAAGGCGTCGATCCAGAGGCGGATGACGATGAAGAACGAACCCTTGATCACCAGACCGGACAGCAGCGCGCTCGCCGCCGCCGGCGCGCCTGCGTGCGCGGGCGGCAGCCAGAGGTGCAGGGGAAAGAGGGCGGTCTTCGCCAGCAGCCCGGCCGTCATCAGCGCGATGGCGACGATGGTGACCGCATCGGCGCGCCCGACGTGGGCCAGCGTGGCGATGTCGAGCGTGCCGTAGCCGCCGTAGATCAGCACCGCGCCGACCAGGTAGAGCACCGAGCCCGCCAGCGCATACAGCAGGTAGCGCAGCGCCGCCTGCAGCGTCGCGCCGCTGCCGTCGAGGCACACGAGCGGAACGGCCGCGAATGCCACCAGCTCGAGAGCGACGTACAGCGTGAACAGGTCGCCGGCCAGGAACACGACCAGCAGCGCCGCCCACACGCCGAGCAGGAGCGTCCAGAACACGAAGGGGGCCCGCGCCTCGCGGACTCCCTCCGGCGTCGCGAAATCGGCCCGCGCGAAGCCTGCGATCGCCGCCAGCACGACCACCGTCGCGAGCATCATCGTCACCGACAGCCCGTCGGCGCGCAGCACGATGCCGAGCGGGGGCGCCCAGTTGCCGAGCCGATACACGACGGCTGCGCCCGAGTCGACCATGTGCAGCACGACGGCAGCCGTGGCGATGGCGCCGAGCGGAAGCGCCGCCAGGACAACCCGCTGCGCGTGCCGGCCTCCCAGGAGCACGGCGAGCAGCAGGCCTGCGACCGGCACGATCAATGCGAGCACCAGCCAGTGCCCGCCCGGCGAAGTCAGGTCCTGGATCGGCATCATCCGGTCACGCCGCTGCGCGAGCCCGCCGGAGGATGCGCCCGCGATGCTGCTTCGTCGCCGCGGACCGGGGCTCCGGAGTCGCCGTCGGCCGCCGCCGCATGATCGAGCGCGCCGGGCGACAGGCTCGCGCTTCCGGTGGCCTGGCCGAGCCTCAGCAGCAGCGCCACCGCCAGCGCCGTGGCCGCGAAGGCGACGATGATCCCGGTGATCACGAGGCCCTGCAGCACCGGATCGCCGGGCAGTGCCCGCAGCGGCGCCGCGCCGCGCCACGGCGCCCGCGATCAGGAACACTCCCGCGCCGAGTAGATTGAACGACAGGATCTTGCGCAGCACGTGGTGATGGACGATCAGGCCGTACAGGCCGATGCCGGCGAGCGCCGCGCCGACGAGTCCGTACCAGGTCGCGGAGTTCATCGGCGCGGGGTTCCGGGCCGCTCCGGCGGGCCGGCGACGATCAGCGCCAGCGTCACGGCGACCGTGACGATCTTCACCAGCTCGATACCGAGGATGATCGGCTTGGCGAACGCCTCGGGGTAGGAGAGGAAGGCCTCGCCCAGCGCGAGGCCCGCCAGTCCGACGAGGACGAACGCCGCGGGCCCGGCGATCAGCCAGAAGCGCAGCCAGCGGCCGTCGATGGCGGGGGTGTCGGACAGGCGCGCCATGATCGCGAGCAGCCACATCGCCGCCAGGATCGTGCCGCCCTGGAACGCGCCGCCCGGATGGTCGGCGCCGACGAACAGCAGGTAAACCCCGAACACGATGCCCACGGGCGGCAGCAGCCGCGCGAAGAACACCAGAGTGCCCTTCGGATCGGCCTCGTGGCGGCGGCCCGGGTGGCCGCCCCAGCGGTTGTCGGGAGCGAGCGACCAGACGCCGACGACGGCCAGCAACAACACCACCTTCTCGAGCAGCGTGTCGGTGGCGCGGAACGCCATCAGTGTCGCCGCGACGGGGTTGCCGAGGCCCGTAGCCGGTGCGCCCGCGGCGGCCAGCGGCGCCAGCGTGGGAGCCGGGGAAGGCAGCGCCAGCACGGCGATCGCCAGCCCGGCCGCGACGGCGATCGCGGCCACGAGGGCGACCGCGCGCACCAGCCACCCGGGCCGCTCCCGGGCGGCCGCGGCCTCGGTGGGCCGCAGCACCGCGGACGCGTTCAGCAGCAGCACGCCCGTGAGGCCGCCCCCGATCGCGGCCTCGGTCATGGCGACGTCCGGTGCCCCGAGGCGAAACCACACCAGCGCGAGCAGCACGCCGAAAGTGACGAAACCGACGACCGCCGCGTACGTGGTCCGCGAGCGCAGTGCGAACACCGCGACCGCGAGCAGCAGCAGGCCGAAACCGACGTCGAGCACGAAGCCGGCAGCGGCCGCGCTCACCGCGCGTCCTTCTCGCGCCGCGCGGAGTAGCCCGCGAGCTGCGACACCGTGGCGCTCGCGAGCAGGATGAGCACCCAGACGGCGATGAGCTTGGCCGCCGTCCACCCGTCCGCCACGCGCGGCAGCAGGCCGATCACGATCAGTCCGATGCCGAGGTTGTCGGCCTTGGTCAGCGCATGCAGCCGCGTCAGGGTGTCGGGAAACCGCAGCAGACCCACGGTTCCGGCGATGAAGAAGAAAACCCCCGCGCCGATCACCGCGGCGCTGAACAGGTCGATCAACGTCACGGGGTGCCCCGCCCGTTCGGTGCGCCGTCTGTCGGCGGCGTCATCGTCCGACGGCGCGGGCGCTTCCAGCGTCGTGCCCTTCTTCACGAAGGCGATCGCCGCGAAGGCCGCCAGCAGGGCGAGCGTCAGCGCCAGGTCGATCGCGCTGCTGCTGTCGGCGGCGGCGCCGAACAGCAGCAGCGCGGCAATCCCGCCCGCGCCCAGCAGTTGCGCCGCCATGATGCGCTCCGTGTCGCCCGGGCCGCGCAGCGCGCGCGCGAGCCCGCCGGCCACGGCCACCAGCACGATCGCCGCGCACACGAGCAGGAACTCATTCATCGCGGGAGGGCGCGATGCGGATCGCGCGGGACAGCCGGGCCTCCTCGGCGGCCAGCTGGTCGACGATGGGCTGGCTGATGTCGAGGCAGTGGTAGACGACGCCGCCGTCGCCGTCGCCGCATGGCACGGTCCCCGGCAGCAGCGAGGTGTACCCCGTGAACAGGCTGCGCGCGCTGCCGGGAGGCAGCTGCGGCCGATAGACCACCAGGCCGGGGTTGAGCGGCAGGCGCGGATCGAAGGCGCGGCGCGCCACGTCGACTCCCGCAACCAGCGACTGCCACAGGAAGCGCGGCACCATCGCCATGACGGCCGAGCGGCCGCAGGCCGAGCTGTGCGTCGGCCCGCAGCCGGAGGCTGCACCACGCCGCCAGCGCAGCCGTCGCCGCGCCGAACGCCAACTGCTCCAGTCCTCCCATCAGCAGCACCCACAGCAGCAGGAAAGCCAGCGTGCGCACGAGCAGGGGCGGCACGGTACGCCCGGCGGTCTAGAACCGCCCGATGAGACGTCAGCCCGAACAGCGGGGTGTTGCCGAGATCGTCTTCGCGCAGCAGGTTGCCGGACGGATCCTCGACGCGCAGGCGGCCGCCCGTGCCGACGCCGGCATACGCGTGCAGCGCGATGCTCGGACTCATGTCGAAGGTGGCGCGCAGGAACACCGGCACCAGCCGTTCTTCGCCGATTCCGTTCGGCGTCGGGCCGTTCTCCGCGAGGCGGAACCGGTACTCCCGGAACGCGAAGCCCAGGCCCAGGCTCCAGCCGCTGTCGAAGCGGTAGTCCAGTTCGAGGCCGGCGCCGCCGGTCGGCCCGCTCGGCAGCGGGTTGATGAGGCGCCAGCGGTCGCCGAGGCGCCAGTCGACGATCAGGAACGGAACGAGCGAGGTGTCCTCGATGCGGTCGAACGCCGCGAGGCCGAGGCCGATGCGGTTGCCGTCCGGATACAGACGGACCGCGGAGAACGTCGCGCCCCACACGAGCGCGTCGCTGGACCGGGCGCCGTTCTCCTTGAACCACTCCACCGCCGGCGCCACGCCCAGCACCCAGCCGTCGCCGACGCGCGACATCACCGGGAACGCGGCGCCGTAGCGCTGCACCTTGTCCCACGGCGGGACGGCGCCGAACGCGACCGGCGCCGTGGACCGGAAGTCGTAGTAGTCGTAGACGAGGGTGACGCCCGCCCGCGTGCCGCCGCCAAAGTCCGTCAACGTGCCGAGCCGGGTGGCCACGCCCGTCATGCGGGCCTCGCCGCCGCGGTCGAGGTCGGCGTTGCCCTGGTAGATCGGCGTGACGGAAACGAACGAGTCGAAGGACCGCTCCTGGGCCGAGCGCTGCGCCCGCTGCCGCCGTCAGCAGCGCAAAGGTTGCTGCGGCCATGCCTGAACGTCGTTGTTGTCGTGCCATGGATTCCTCGCGAGATTTACTTCGAAGCATTGGCCAGCGGTTGCGGCGCGCGCTGCGCCGCGATGTCGACCCATCCGCCGCCCATCGCCCGGTACACATTGACGAGCTGCGTGTGGTACTGGGCCGTGGTCTGCGCCAGCGTCAGCTGGGCCGCGAACAGTTCCGTGTCGGCGATCAGCACCTCGAGGTAGCTGGATACGCCCTGGTCGAACCGCAGGCGCGAGATCCGGGCGAACGTCGTCAGCGCTTCAACGCGGCGCGTCTGCGCGAGCGCTTCCAGCCGCCGCTTCTCGGTGCCGGTCACCGCGTCGTTCGTTTCGCGCATCGCCTGCAGGATGGTCTGCTGGTAGGCCGCGAGCGCCGCGCGCTCGCCGGCCTCCGCGCCGGCGACCTGGCCGGCGATGGCGCCGCCCGTGAAGATCGGGCCGGTCACGCCGGCCGCGAGCTGCCATGTCGTCGCCGGTCCCGATAGCCAGTCGCCGAACGCGGTGCTGATCGAGCCGATCAGGCCGGTCAGCGAGATCGTCGGGAAGTACAGGGCCTTCGCGGCGCCGATGTCGGCATTGGCGGCGATCAGTTGCTGCTCGGCCTGCAGGATGTCCGGCCGGCGGAGCAGCAGCGAGGACGGCAGGTCGGCCGGGATCGGCGGCGCCTTCAGTTCGGCCAGGCTGCGGCCGCGCACGATCGGCCCGGAGTTGCGCCCGATGAGCACCGACAGGAGGTTCTCCTGCGCCGCGATCTGCTGCTCGATCAGGGGGATCGCCGCCTGCGCCTGCTCGTACTGCGACTTGACCTGCGACAGTTCCGACATCGACACCGCGCCCGCGTCGTAGCGCAACTGGAAGATGCGCACCGATTCGGCGAAGTTGTCGGACGTCGAGCGGGCGATCTGCAGCTGCTGGTCGAACGAACGCAGCGCGATGTAGCTCGTCGCGACGCTCGCCACCAGCGAGAGCACCACGCCGTTGCGGGCCTGCTCGCTGGCGTAGACCTGCGCCTGGGCAGCCTCGGAAAGACGCTGCACGCGGCCGAAGAGGTCAACCTGCCAGGACGCGGACAGCGCGCCCTGGTAAAGGCTGAAGTACGGATCGGCCCCGGGCGGCAAGGGCGGCTGTCCGACGCGGCTGGCGCGGCTGCGCGACGCGTCCACGCCGTAGCCGACCTGCGGATAGAACTGCGAGCGCGTCGCCTGCAGCGCGCCGACGAACTGGTCGACACGGGCCGCCGCAATGCGCACGTCGCGGTTGTCGCGCAACGCCGTGTCGATCAGTTCGTCGAGGACGGGGTCGCCGAACTGCTGCCACCACGCGGTGTTTGCGACATCGCCCGCGGTCGCGGCGTTCATGCGCCACGTCGTCGGGACATCGACATCGGGCTTCTTGTAGTCGGGACCCACTGCACAGCCGGCCAGCAGCACCGCCGCGCCGACGACCCAGGCTCGCTTCATCGCTCGAGGCTCCTTCCGTTCCTGCTTGTGCACACGCGCCGGCTCCATCGGTCGACCGTGCTTATCATGGCCCTTTCGGATTTCGCCGAACCGGGCCAGCCTTGACCCCACGCACCGCGGTCCTTGTCGCCTGCCTCGCCCTCTCCGGTTGCGGCGCATTGCTGCGCCAGCCGGTGCCGATCGAACTGATCGGCCAGGCCCAGGTGCCCGGCATGCCAGGCGTCCGCGCCGCCGCGCTCGATCGCAACTCGCCGCTCGAAGCCGATCTCATTGCGTCGTTCGCGCAGGAGTCGGCGAACGACTTTCCGGCGCAGCCGGACGGGCGAGTGCGTTACGCGAACCTGATCCTGTCCGGGGGCGGATCCAACGGCGCCTTCGGCGCCGGCCTGCTCAACGGGTGGAGCGGCAGCGGCAAGCGGCCGCTGTTCAAGATCGTCACCGGCGTGTCGACCGGTGCGCTGATGGCGCCCTTCGCCTTCCTCGGAGCGCAGTACGACGCCGAGCTGCGGCGCTTCTACACCACCACCGATTCGCGCAGTGTCTTCAGCGTGCGCCCGTTGCTGCAGATCCTCGGCGGCGAGTCGATCGCCTACAGCGGGCCGCTCGCCGCCACGATCGCCGCGCATATCGACGACGCGTTCCTGCAGCGGATCGCCGCCGAGCACCGGCGCGGGCGCCGGCTGTACGTGGGCACCACGGACCTCGACGCTCAGAACTTCGTCGTCTGGAACCTGGGCGCGATCGCGGCAAGCGGACACCCGGGCGCCGTCGACCTGTTCCGACGGGTGATGCTGGCTTCGGCGTCGATCCCGGTCGCCTTTCCGCCGGTGCTGTTCGAGGTGGAGGCCGGTGGCGGCCTCTTTGACGAAATGCACGTCGACGGCGGCGTCGGCACGCGCATGTTCTACAGCGGCGGCGTGTTCGATTTCGCCGAGGCCCAGCGCGCCGCCGGACGCAAGACCCTCGGCGTGGAGGAGCTCTATGTCATCCACAACGGCCAGTTGCGGCCGGAGCCGGCCCAGACGCCGCGCACGCTGCGCGGGGTCGCGGGCCGCTCGATCGCAACCATCGGAAAGTCCGCGGCGCTGAACGACCTGTTCCGCATCTTCCTGCTCGGCGAGCGTGGCGGCGCATCGGTGCGCTGGATCACGCTGCCCGAGGGCTTCTCGACGGACGCCGAGGAGATCTTCGATCCCGTCCAGATGACGCGGCTCTTCGAGACAGGATTGGAGTACGGCCGCCACGGACCGAACTGGTTCGAGCGCACGCCTGCCCTGTCCGAAGCATCGCGCTGAGGTTCTCTTGCCCGGCCTGTTCCGTCATGGCGCGGACGTCAGCAGCACCGGCATCGCCGCAAGCCGCTCGTAGCGGCGCACTTCGGCGCTGATCGGCCACCAGTCGTACAGGAAGATCTCGATCGGCCGCCACAGCGCGACCCAGGCGCCGATGACCAGGCTCTCCTGCGCCAGCTTCGCGTAGCGCTCGTTCGCGATCGTCGCCGCGAGCCAGTCGCCGAACGCGAAGGCGAACGCCACGAACACGAGGCCGATGGCCAGGCTGATGCGCCCCGTGCGGAACAGGTCGCGCAGGTTGCGCCGGACGGTGGCCGCACGCCGCGCGTAGTACTGCTGCACGCTGATGGCCACCTCGCCGGCGGCGGCGCTTTCGAGGCCGCCGCGCGCCAGATGGACGATCAGCGCCAGCCGCGCCGCCGGCGGCAGCTCGCGTGCCGTCTCCGAAATGAACTCGTCGGCGCGCGGGTCGAGGTCGCGCTCGCGGAAAGGCGCGGGATCCATCGAGTCGAACAGCTGGCGCGGCTCGTCGACGCGGATCGCGATCGGCGTGCAGCCCGCGGGCACGGCGACGGCGGCATTCACGATCAGCTCGCCACGGGCGCGGTCGCCGGCTGCGCGTCGCCGGGCTTGCCGCCGAACACCGTCATGTAGAGCGTCGGCAGGACCACCAGCGTCAGCACCGTGGCCACCAGCAGCCCGCCCATGATGGCGAAGGCCATCGGTCCCCAGAACACGGTGGGCGCGATCGGGAGCAGGCCCAGCACGGTGGACATTGCCGCCAGCATCATCGGCCGGAAGCGATTGGTGGCGCAGGTCAGTACCGCGTCGCGCACGCCGCGGCCGGCGGCGCGCTCCTCCTCGATGCTGACGATCAGGATCACCGCGTTCTTGGCGATCATGCCGATCAGCGCCAGGATGCCGAGGATGGCGACGAAGCCCAGCGGCCGGTTGAACACCAGCAGCGACAGCACCACGCCGATCAGCCCCAGCGGCATGATCGCCACCACCATCGCCAGGCGGCGGAAGCTGACCAGCATGACCATCATCGCCAGCAGCATCAGCACGATCATCAGCGGCACCACCGCGAACACCGAGGCCTGCGAAACCTGGCTTTCCTCGAACAGGCCGCCGGTCTCGACCTTGTAGGGCTTGGGCAGCCCGGCGCTGAACTCGGCGATCTTCGGCGCCAGCGCTTCGACCACGCTGTCGGGCAGCACGCCGCGGTTGACGTCGGCGCGCACCGTGAGCGTCGGCACGCGGTTGCGGCGCCACACCAGCGGAAACTCCTGCTCCTCGACGATGGTCGCGAACTGCTTCAGCGGCACCATGCGCCCGCTGGGCGTGGGCACCTGCAGCGAGGCCAGCGACTCGAACGATGCCCGTTCGGCATCGGTGGCGCGCACCACCGCGTTGACGAGGTAGATGTCGTCGCGCACCTGCGTCACCGGCGTGCCGGAGATGGCGGCATTGAGCACCCCGGAGATCGCGGCGGAACTCGACGCCCAGCTGCCGCGCCTGGTCCTGGTTGATCCTGACGCGCAGCTGGCGCGCCGGCTCCATCCAGTCGAAGTGCACGTGCCGCGTGCGCGCGTCGGTGCCGACCACGTTGGCCAGCTCCATCGACAGGCGCCGCACCTCGTCCTTGTCCGGGCCCGACACGCGGTACTGCAGCGGCCAGCCCACCGGCGGCCCCAGCTCGAGCGGCGACACGCGCGAGACGACGTCCGGGAACTGCTCGGCCAGCACTTTCTCCAGCTTGCCGTGCAGCCGCTCGCGCGCCTCGAGATTCTTGGCCACGACGACGAACTGGCCGAAGAACGGGTTGGCGAGCTGCACGTCCAGGGTGAGGATGAAGCGGATCGCGCCGCGGCCGACGTAGCTGCTGAAGTGGTCGACGTCGGGGTCGGTCTTCAGGAATTCTTCCAGCCGCTTGACCTCCTGTTCGGTTGCGAAGATCGACACGTTCTGGCGCAGCGTCAGGTTCACCGTCAGCTCGGGCCGGTCGCTGGACGGGAAGAACTGCCTCGATACCTGGCTCGACAGGACCACCGCGGCAACGAAGGCGGCGAGCGTGACGCCGATGGTCACCCACCTCATGCGGATCGCGCCCCGCAGCAAGGCCGTGTAGGCCAGCACCAGCTTGCCCGGTTTGGGCTCGGTCTCCTGCTTCTTCGGGGCCTTGAGCAGCGCCTTGCCGATCAGCGGCGCGAAGATCACCGCCACCAGCCAGCTGACGAGAAGCGAGATCGCCACCACCGAGAAGATCGAGAACGTGTACTCGCCGGCGTTGCTCTTGGCAAAGCCGATGGGCACGAAACTGGCGATCGATACCAGCGTGCCGATCAGCATCGGCGCAGCCAGCGTGCGGTAGGCGAAGGTCGCGGCCTGGTCAGGGCTGTCGCCGGCGCCCAGCCGGCGCAGCATCGCGTCCACCGTGGTCATCGCGTCGTCGACCAGCATCCCGAGCGCGATGATCAGCGCGCCCAGCGAGATGCGGTGCAGGTCGATGTTGGCCACGTCCATGACCGCGAACACGATGGCCATCGTCAGTGGAATCGCCAGCGCCACCACAGTGCCCGGGCGCACGCCCAGGGCGACGAAGCTGCACGCCAGGATGATGACGATGGCCTGCCACAGCGAGGTCATGAAGTCGTTGATTGCGTAGTCGACGGTGACCGCCTGGTCGGCGACCAGCGTGGTCTCGATGCCCACCGGAAGGTTGGAGACGACCTCGGCCATCTCCTTGCGCAGGTTGTCGCCGAGGGCGAGGATGTCGCCGGCATCACGCATCGCGATGGCCAGGCCGATGGCGGGCTTGCCGTTGACGCGGAACATCGGCTGCGGCGGGTCGGTGAAGCCGCGGCGGACCTTGGCGATGTCGCCCAGGCGGAAGATGCGGTCGCCGGAGACGATGTTCACCGCCTCGATGTCGCGCTCGTTGTCGAACGCGCCGGTCACGCGCAGGAACACGCGCTCCTGCGCGCCCTGCATGGTGCCGGCCGGGCGCACCAGGTTCTGCGCCTGCAGCGTGGCGACGATCTGGTTCAGGTTCAGCCGCAGGCCGGCCAGCCGCTCCATCGAGAACTCGATGTAGATCTGCTCGTCCTGCGCGCCCAGCACCTCGATGCTCGAGACGTCGGGCACCTGCAGCAGCCGCGAGCGCGCTGCCTCGACGTAGTCGCGCAGCTCGCGGAAGTTGAAGCCGTCGGCGGTGAACCCGTAGATGATGCCGAAGGTGTCGCCAAAGTCGTCGTTGAGGAAGGGACCGAGCACGCCCTGCGGCAGCGTGTGGCGCATGTCGCCGATGTTCTTGCGCACCTGGTACCAGATGTCGGGCACCTTGGCGGGCGGCGTCGACTGCTTCAGATCGACGAAGATCGTGGTCTGGCCGGCGACCGTGTAGCTGCGCAGGCGGTCGAGGAAGTCGGTCTCCTGCAGCGTGCGCTCGAGCCGCTCGGTGACCTGCTTCATGGTTTCTTCCGCGGTGGCGCCGGGCCACACGGCGGCGACGACCATGGTGCGGGTTGTGAAGGCCGGATCCTCGCCGCGGCCCAGCTTCAGGAAGGACATGACCCCGGCCACCACCGCCAGGATCATCAGGAAGACGACCAGCGAGCGCTTCTTCAGCGCCCATTCCGACAGGTTCGGACCGATCACGAGCGGGTCTCCAGCAGGCGCACCTTCTGGCCCGGGCGCAGGGCCTGGGCACCAGCCGTCACGACCACGTCACCCGCCTTCAGACCCGAGGTCACCCGCACGTTGTTGGCGTCGGCGCTGCCCACTTCGATGTTGCGCAGCGACACGGTGCCGGAGGTCTTGTCGAACACCCACACGGAAGTCCTGCCGTCGGCGCGCATCAGCGCGCGTGGCCGGCACCTGGATGGCCGGTGCGCCGGGCAACTGCATGCGGCCGGTGACGGTGCTGCCCAGCAGCATCGCCGGTGGCGGGTCGATCAGCCGCACGCGCACCGCGAAGGTGCCGGTCACGGGGTCGGCGCGGGGCGAGACCTCGCGCACGCGGCCGATGGCACTGACGCTCGGGTCCATCGCCAGCGCCACGTTGATGTCGCCGGGTCCGGCAGCCGCGGCAGCAGGCCCGCCCTTGTTCGTGGTGACGACGATCCTCGGGTTCAGCGGGGCGGAATTCTTGATCTGCGCCGGCACGTCGAACACGGCGTCGCGCCCTCCCTGCTTCGCGATCTGGATGACCATCCGCCCGGCGCCCACGACCTCGCCCGGCTCGGCACCGATGGCCGTCACGACTCCGTCCGTACCGGCCACCAGCCGCGTGTAGCTGAGCCGGTTCTGCGCCTGCGCCAGTTGCGACTGGGCGGTTTCAACCCCGGACTCGGCGCTGCGGAACGCGGCCTCCGCCTGCTCGAAGATGGCCTTGGAGGTGGCGCGCTCGGCGACCAGCCCCTTCTGCCGGTTGTAGTTGCTGCGGGCTTCGTCCAGGCGCGCGCGGGCCGCGTTCAGCTGTGCCTGCGACGCCTGCACGGAACTCTGCTCGTTTTCGGGATCGAGGCGGGCGAGCAATTGCCCGGGCCTGACGGCGTCGCCCACGCTGACGGCGCGCTCGATCAACCGGCCGTCGATGCGGAAGGACTCGTTGATCTCGGTCTGCGCCTGCACCGTGCCGGTCAACGCGACCATGCCGGCATTGTTGCGGGCCTCGATCGTGATGGTTCGCACGGGGCGGATCTCGACGGTTGGCACTTCTGCTGTCCGCTGGCAGGACGAAAGCAGAGTCGCGCCAGCCAAGGCGACGGCGAGGGTCGTGAAAGTCGCACCGCGTAGGGAAGTGGGGCTGTTGACCATGGCGCGTGGAGGTCCCTGAACGTGAGAAAGCGAACGTGGCCGACGGCAACGTTCAGCCCAAAATCGTTCGCGAAATATACTTACTATTGTTCGTTTCTACGGTGTTCGGGATCGGGCAGGCGCTGCGATTCTGCGGAAGCGACCTTCGCGGCAATCGAACAGGGTCATCGCATGGAGCGATACTCTGCAGCAGCGATCTTCGCGTCAGTCGCACCACTCAAAAAAAGGGCTCATCCCATGAAGCGGTTCATCGCTGGCACTCTCCTGTGCGTGTCAGGCGCCCTATGCGCGACGATGGTTGGCGCACAGCCGGCGGCAACGAACCCGTGCCACGCGTTCGACGACCCGATGCAGCGGCTGGCCTGTTACGACCGCGCTACCGGGCTCCCCTCGTCGCCATCCTCCCAGCGCCCGGGCTCCGACGCGCCCCTGCCCGCCGCACGGCCGGCCGGGCCGGTCTCGTCGGTGGAGCCGGCATCGCTGCTCGCCGCGTCGTGGGCCTCGACCCCCGGGGCAGAGCGGTACCCGCTGCAGTACCACCACGCGAACTACCTGCTGGTCGCCCGCTACACCGATAGCGTCAACAACAAACCGTTCTCGCCGCTCTTCAATGCGGCCGGCATCCCGGACCAGGAACTCGACGCGACCGAAGCCAAGTTCCAGTTCAGCGGCCGGCTGAGATTCTGGGCGACCGACGATCGCCGCTGGGGCGCCTGGGTCGCCTACACCCAGCAGAGCCAATGGCAGGTCTACAACTCGGACGTGTCGCGCCCCTTCCGCGAAACGAACTACATGCCCGAAGTGTTCGTGAGCATGAACCCTGACCTGGCCTGGGGCGGATGGCGGTGGGGACTCGCCAACGTTGGATTCGTGCACCAGTCCAACGGGCGGGCGGACCCGCTGTCGCGCAGCTGGGACCGGGTGTACGCGCAGGTCGGCGCGGACAACGGCAACCTCGCGCTGTCCCTGAAGGTCTGGTCGCGTCTGTCCGAGGACGAGAAGGAGGACGACAATCCGGACATCACGGACTACCTCGGCCACGGACAGTTAGACGCCGTCTACCGGTGGCGCGAACACAGCTTCACCGGCATGGTGCGCGGCAACGTCGGCACCGGCAAGGGCGCAGCCCAGGTCGGCTGGTTCAGCCCCAGGTTGCTCGGACCTCTGCGCGGATACGTCCAGGTCTTCTCAGGCTACGGCGAGAGCATGATCGACTACAACTGGCGTCAGACCACGGTCGGCGTCGGCCTCGCACTGAGCGACGGGTTCTGATCGCCGGACGCGCCGGTCCGAGGCGCCATCAGGAACGCGCACCGCGACGCGTGCCGTGCTGGTACAGGACGGCCAGTTCGGCCTCCCGCTTCGCGAACGCGCGCTCCTCCTCCCGTACCGCGTCCATGTAGGCGAGCGTGGCCGGGGAGCGCGTCCGATGGCGCAGCCAGATGAAGCCGTACCCGGCACGGAACCCCAGGTTCTCCAGCGGCACAACGGCGAGCGCGCCCGCGCGCAACTCCGGTTCCACGAGGCCGTACCCGGCAACGATCAGGGCGTCCGTGCCGAACGCGAAACTCGCGATCTGCATCGGCACCTCGAGCTGGATGGCGGGGATGAAGTCGCCCGTGGCCTCGTCGATCTTTCCCGCCCGGCCCCCAAGCCCCCGGAAGTGCGCGCCGACCCGCGCCGGCAGCCGTGTCGTCGCCCAGGGATACGCGAGCATGTCCCGCCACCCGATCGGCCGGCGGGGGGGGATCGCGAGGATCGGGTGGTCCGGCCGGCAGAAGAACCGGGCGATATGTTCCCCGACCAGCTCGGTCGAGAGCGCATCGTTCCCCGACGCTTCGGCGAGCTCCGTGAACCCGAGCTCGACCTCCCGTTCCAGAACAGCCCGGACCCCGTCGCGAAAGTGAGGCACCCGCAGGTCGACCGACAGCTTCGGGTGCGACCGGAGCAGCCGGCCGGCCGCAGGGTAGCCGGAGACCATGCTCGAGTAGGGCGACAGCGCGACGCTCACGCTTCCGATCTCGAGGCCGGCGATCAGGGCGAGGTCGTGGAACAGGTCATCCTCCGCGGCAATGAACGTCCTGCCGTACTCGACGAAGCGACAGCCGAACTCGGTGAGCGCGACGCCCCTGGGCAAGCGGTCGAACAGCGGCACGCCGAGCTCCTTCTCGAGCGACGCAACCGCTCTCGACAGCGTCGGCTGCGAGATCTTGAGGGCGGTGGCCGCGTGCCGGAAGCTGCCGGCCTTGGCGAGGGCCACGATCTGGCGGATCTGGTTGGCGGTCATCGATAGCTCAATTGCTATGGAAGAAGCGCAAGACTGCCATACATAGCATATTTTCGGAGGCCGAGTTAAAAACGGGGCGACATCCTTCCAGGAAGCGCACATGAGCTTTGCCATTGACCTGTTCGACCTGCGACTGTTCATTCACGTGGCCGAGACACGAAGCCTGACCCGCGGCGCGGAACGTGCCTGCATCTCTCTCGGGGCCGCATCGACGCGCATCAAGAACATGGAGGAGACGATCGGTGCCCGCCTGCTGAACCGGACCAGCAACGGCATGGTGATGACAGCGGCCGGCGAGATGGTGCTTGCGCACGCCAGACAAGTTCATCGGCAGATGGAGCGGCTGCGAGCCGATCTGCAGGAGAACCAGCAGGGCATGCGCGGCCGCGTTCACATCCAGGCCGACACGAGTGCGATCACCGAATATCTGCCGGAAGCGCTGGCAGATTTCCTTGGGCGGCATGCCGGGGTCGGTATCGAGCTGAAGGAAGCGCTCAGCGACGAAACGGTACGCGCTGTCACCGAGGGGCAGGCGGACATCGGCGTGGTCGCCGCGGACGTCGAAACAGGCACGCTCACGACCCGGCCGTTCGGCGTCGGCCGGCTGGTGCTGGTGGTGAACTCGCGCTCGGCGCTGGCGCGTCAGTCGGTGGCGTCATTCAGGGGAATTTTGAAGGAACCTCAGGTGGGATTGCAGGAAGGCAGCGTTCTGCACCGCTTTCTCTCGCGGGAAGCCGAGCATGTAGGCCGGAGCTTCCACCCGCGCGCGCAGGTCGGCAGCTTTGAGGCGATCTGCCGCATGGTGGAGTCGGGTGTGGGCGTCGCCGTGGTGCCCCTGAGCTCGGCATTGCGCCACGCGTCCACTCTGGACATTCTCTGCATCCCGCTGGTTGACTCGTGGGCGCAGCGCGAACTTCGCCTGATCGCTCGCGCGCAGAGCGAACTGACTGCGCTCACGCGCGAGGTGTTCCAGCACCTGTCCGAGGCCGCACAGCGGGCACAGGCGACGCCTGCAGCGCCGCAGCACCGCCGGTTGACGATGGAAACGGCCCTGCTTCCTGGCCGGGCCGGAGGCAGTTCGAAGCGAGCCCTGCGTGCGGGTTGGCAAGACGCTGCTCTGCTTGACCTCCGTGAACGTGCCCCTTGAGGAGAGCTCGCGCACGGGCAAGGGGATCGATCTTATGAAACCGCGATGGCCGGCAGCACGCCTGCCCGCGGTCATCGCGTTGCTTCTGGCCAGTCATGTCGCCCATGCGCTGCCCGCCGGCGAAGGGCGTGCCGACTCTCCGCGCATCGCCCTCGCACTGTCGGGCGGTGGCGCCCGGGGGATCGCGCTGCCCAAGGGCGTGATCGCCGGCGTGTCGATCGAGGCCTTCTTCCGCGCGATGGCGCAGCCGGCCGCTGCCATCACCGACTTCGACAAGCTGCCGGTGCCGTTTCGCGCGGTCGCCACGGACATCGAGACCGGCGCTGCCGTGGTGCTCGGCCGCGGCAGCGTTGCGCAGGCGATGCGCGCCAGCATGTCCGTGCCCGGCGCCATCGCACCGGTCGAGATCGACGGGCGGCTGCTGGTGGACGGCGGCCTCGCCGACAATCTTCCGATCGAGGAGGCGCGCCGGTTGTGCGGCGATGTCGTCATCGCCGTCAACATCTCGACGCCGCCGCTCAGGCGCGACCAGATCACGTCAGCGGGCAGCGTCACCGCGCAGATGATCAACTTCATCGGCCTTCATACGGTGAAGGAACAGTTGAAGAGCCTCACGCCGAAGGACGTGCTGATCGCGCCGCAACTCGGCGACATCTCGTCGTCCAGCTTCGATCGCGCGCCGGACGCGATCCGGATCGGCAAGCAGGCGACCCGGGCGATGTCTCACCAGCTGCAGCGTTACAGCCTGCCCGCCGAGCAGTACGCGGCGCAGCGCAAGCCACAGCTGGCGTCCGCCGCGGATCAATTCACGGTCGATGAAATACGCGTCGAAGGCCTCGGCCGCACCAATCCCGCCGTCGTGCAGACGCTCGTCGAAAGCGAGCCCGGCCAGCCGTTGACCGAGAGGACGGTGGCGACCGGCCTGCGACGCATATTCGGCACCGGGGACTACGAAGGGATCAGCTACCGCATCGTCGGCGGGACCGACGAGCCCCGCGTGATGCTCATCGAGCCGACGGAAAAGTCATGGGGCCCCGATTACGTCCGCTTCGGCCTGGCCCTGGCGAGCAATGCCGATGGCGACAATCAGTTCAATGTCATGGCGCAGTACCGCCGCTCGTGGCTCAACCGTCTGGGGGCGTAGTGGCTCAGCGAGGCGCAGATCGGTCAGCACACGTTCTTCACCTCCGGGGTGGTACCAGCCCGTGCGGGAGGATGGCCGATGGTTCGTCGCGCCGACGTTCGATTCCGGCGTGCGGAGGCGGGGTGTATTCATCGATGAGTACAAGGTGGCCGACTACCGCGTCTCCCGGATCCAGGCCGGCGTCGACGGCGGCACCCGGCTTGGCACCTGGGGTCAGCTGCGGGCCGGCCTCCAGGGGTCGAAGGTGAACGCCCGCGTCGACGCCGGCTCGCCGCTGCTGCCTTCGGTGCGCGAAACGTCGGCGGGTCCGCGCATGACGTTGTTCGTCGATCAGACGGACCAGGCGTGGTTTCCCCGCGAAGGCTACGGGGCGATCGGTACCGCCTATCGGGCGACCGCCGCTCTCGGCCCGGGGCGCTGGTCGCTCTATCTCCTGCTCGGGGCGCCTTGAGCCCGACAAGGCGGGCGTCGAGGACCGTTCGCGCACCGGGTGCAGCCTGAACCCGGCGCCGACAGCCGCCAGGTCCTACGCAAGTGACTGCAACTACCGGATGCCGATCGATGACGAAACCCGACCACCTCGCCCGCAACAATGTCATTCTCCTCGTCTGCCTGCTGATCCTGATCCTGTTCTACCCGCTCTTCGATGAGGGCAACTCGCTGGTCCGCGACCTGCTGCTCTCCGCGGTCTTCCTTTCGGGGATCTACTCGCTCGAGTTTTCCACGCGGGCCCGGATGTTCCTGGTGCCGCTCGCGATGCTGACGGTTGGAACCACCTGGATACATCACTTCATCGAAGGTCGCCTGCTGTACCTGATCGACTTCGGGACGACCTCGGTCATGCTGGCCGTCATCGTGGTTCTGATGATTCGTCACATTGCCCGCAGCAGGGTCGTGACGCCGACCATCATTCTCAGTTCGGTCAACGGCTACCTGCTGCTCGGCGTGCTTGGCGCGGCATTACTGAGCATCGCCGATGCCGTGCATCGCTTTCTGAATGGCGCTGGAAGCGCAGGCATCGTGATTCCCGGCGGCGGTTCACCTGAATTCAGCGACTATCTTTACTTTGCGTTCATCACGCTGAGTACCGTGGGCTACGGCGACGTGACGGCGGTATCCCACCTGACCCGATCGGTGGCGATTCTCATCGGCCTTGCCGGCCCGCTGTACATGACCATACTCATCGCCATGCTGGTCGGAAAGTTCTCCGCCGACCAGGACGGAAAGTAGGTCTGCCGACAAGTCGCGCGCTGTCGATGGCGGCGCGTCCCGCTCTCGCGCGCAGCGGCGCAGCGCGGGCGTCACTCCAGGCCGAAACCCTGGCGGATGCCGTCGATCACCAGCTGGGCGGAAAGGGCGGCAAGGACCACACCCAGCACGCGACCGATCACGTGCGTGCCGGTCTTGCCGACCACGCGGGTCATGGTGCCGGCCCCCACCAGGCAGACCAGCATGATGACCAGCGCCACCCCGAGGGCAGCCATGACCGCAATCAGTTCCGCGGGGTCGCTGCCGGCGCGCCCGCGCAGCAGCACCACCGACGTCATCGCGCCGGGCCCGGCGATCAGCGGAATCGCCAGCGGGAAGACGCTGACATCGTCGTCGCTCGCCTCCGCCTCGGACCGTTCCGACTCGGTGGCGCGCAGACCCGATGGGCGCTGCATCACCATGTCGAAGGCCAGCACGAACAGCAGCAGTCCGCCCGCGATCTGGAAAGCCGGCACGGTGATGCCCATGGCGCGCAGCAGGAACTCGCCGATGAACGCGAAACCGACCAGCACCACCACTGAAATGATCGTGGCGCGGATCGCCTGCGCGCGCCGTCGCTCCTCGGAATCGCGCGGGGTGATGCCGACGAACACCGCCGCGGTGCCGATCGGATCAAGGATCACCAGCAGCGCGACCAGCGAGATCAGGAAGGTTTCCAAAGGGTCTCCGTAGGTGGTTGCGCGTCGCTCGGGTTCGGGTATCCAGTCCCCTTCAGGCAGGCCTGCGCTGAAAGTCGCGTGATCTTACCGGCGCGCGCTTTCTCCTCGCTGCGCATGTACTCGACGGTCATGCGCAGCCCTGCCCGGCGGACCCTGATGGCAACCGGCCACCGTCAGCTACCGCGGAAAAGCGCGTAGCCCCAGGCAGTGAACTTCAGGGGCAGATGGTAGTGCTGCGCCGGGTCGACCACGGTGAAACGGAACACCGCCACTTCCAGGAACACCGAGCCGACTGCGTCGCCGCGCGCCCGCAGCCAGTCGCCCACGTGCAGCAGCGCCTCGTATGAGCCGGCGACTACGCCATCACCGCGCGCCACCGGGTGATCCAGGGCGCCGCCCGCGCCGAGGCGGCCGCTCGCCACCTGGCGTCGCCCGCCATCGAGCGACCACACCTCAACCGCCATGCCTTCTGCTGGCACGCCGCTGGCCACGTCCACCGCATGCAGGGAGATTCCGCCACTCATCTTTGTCCTCTTGGAAGGGAAGCCAGGCCGAGCAGCGCGACTACCGACAGGCCCATGAAAGCCGTACCGAAGTCTCGCGCGGCGCCAAGCAGGGCGAACGCAGGTGGCGCTGTCATCAGTCCCACCGTCATGATCACCAACACCGCGCCAGTGGCTGCCGCTACCTGCTCGGTAGGCACATGATGCGCGACCTCGGCCAGCAGCACACCGTTCCAGCCGCTCGCCGTCAGTCCAAAGCCGAACGCAAGCGGCAGCAGCAGCTCGGTATGCATCTGCGAGCCCAGCGCACCAAGGGTGGCCGCGGCAACCGTCATCCCGATACCAAGCGCCTGCAGCACCGCAGCAGCACGCTGTCCGCGCGCGGCCACCCAGCCCCACAGCACGCGGCCAACCAGCCCACCGCACTGCGCGGCGGCCAGCAGCAGGCCGGCCTGCGCCAGCGTCGAGTGGCGCTCCTGCACCGCATAGGTCACCAGAAAGCTGTTCAGGCAGATCTGGGTCGCGCCAAAGCCGGCGGCGGCCAGCGCGAGCCGGCGCAGGACCGGCTGGCGCCAGGCGTAACCGAGGGCAGCGGTGAAGTGCAGCCGCGCACCCTGTTCGATGCGATCGATGTCGGCGTAGTGGCGCTGCTGTTGCGCCAGCAGGACGGCGAACCCGAGGCCGAGCACAGCCAGGGCCAGCAGCGACGCGCGCCATCCGATCAGTGCCGCCAGCGCGGGCAACAGCAGCGCGCCCGACAGGCCGCCAATCTGCACGCCGGTCTGCTTCAGCGAGAAGTAGAACGGCCGCCGCGCCGGCGCAACGCCGCGGGCGAGCAGTTGCGAGGCCCCCGGCGTTTCCAGACCGTTGCCGAGGCCAATCAGCAGCGCGGCCAGAGCCATTCCCGCGATCGTGCCGGTGGCGCCGCAGACCAGACCCGCGGCGCACAGCAGCAGGGTCAGCTGTGCGATGCGCCAGGCACCAAAGCGGCCGATGAGCGCCCCCGCGCTCAACGAGCCTACGAGCGCCACGGCCCACAGCGTGCCCGTGTAGACGCCGACCGACGCCACCGGCAAGGCGAGCTCGGTGAACAGCACGGGCGCGAGGATCGGCACCGCCAGCATGGCCAGACTGACGACCAGCATCACGCCGTTCAGCCACAGCGCCAGAGCCAGCGGTCTGGCGGCTGCGGCGGACGCCGCCGGGAGCGTCACGCGATCACTGCCGCAGGCGGCGCGACAGGCCGACGGCGCGCTCCATGGCGATCATCAGCACCAGCGTGACCACGATGATCACGCCCGACATCGCCGCGATCGTGACGTCGAGTCGGCCTTCGAGGTCCTGCCACATGCGGATAGGCAGCATGTCGGTACGCGCGTCGCGCAGGAACAGCGACACCGGCACGTTGTCGAACGACGACATGAAGGCGATGAACGCTCCGGCCAGCACGCCGGGCCGGATGATCGGCAGCGTCACGCGCCGGAAGGTGCGCCAGCGCGTGGCCCCCAGGCTCGCGGAACTCTCCAGCAACGCGGGGTCGAGCTGCGCGAGCGCGGCGATCGTGGTGCGGATCACGTACGGCACGCATACGACCGTATGGCCGATGACGAGCGTGGTGGCGGAAACCTGCCAGCCGACCGCGCTGAAGGTCATCAGCGCGGCGAAGCCGAAGGCCAGGGCCGGCAGGACCAGCGGCGACATGAACAGCGAATCGAGCACACGCGCCATCGCCGTGGGCGAGCGCGCGATCGCCAGCGCACCGGCCACGCCGAGCAGCACCGACAGGACGGTCGTGGCGACCGCGACCTTGACGCTGTTCCACGCGGCAAAGTGGAGCTGCCAGGCCTCGAGCAACGCCTGGTACCAGCGCAGCGAATAGCCGGGCGGCGGAAACTTCAGCGAATACCCGTTCGTAAGCGAGACCACGAGCACGACCACGGTCGGCGCCACCAGCAGCACCAGCGCGAGCAGGGCGACGCCCCAGAAGATCAGGTGAAAGCTGCGGCTGGCGGCGTCGAGGCGCATTGGCTCAGGCGTGCGCGTAGCCGCGCGAGATGCGGCTCAGCGCGTTGAAAGCGGCCACGCACAGCAGCACCGCCACGAGGAAGGTGACCGAGATCGCCGCGGCAAACGGGAAGTTGGACAGCGACGAAGCCTGCTGGTACAGGTACATCGGCATGAACAGCATCTGCCCGCCGCCGATCAGCGACTGCGAGATGAAGGCGGTGATCGCCGCGGAGAAGGTGAGCAGGCTGCCGGCGATCACGCCCGGCAGCGACAGCGGCAGCGTGACGCGGAAGAACGTGCGCCACTCGCCCGCGCCCAGCACCGCGGAGGCATCCGCGAGATTGGGGTCGATCCGCTGCAGCGCGTTGATCAGCGGCAGCACCATCAGCGGCAGCTGCACGTTGGCGAGCGCAATCACGAGGCCCGTGCGCGTGTAGAGCAGCCGCAGCGGAGCCTCGATCAAGCCGAACTCCAGCAGCGCGGTGTTGACGATGCCCTGGCGGCCCAGGATCACGATCCAGGCGAAGGTGCGCACCACCACGCTCGTGAGCAGCGGCAGCATCACGATGAAGATGACCAGCGTCTGCAGCCGCCCGGGCATGCGCAGATAGGTCCAGGCCACCGCGTACCCCAGCACGACGCACAGCAGCGTCACCTGCACGCCGAGCCAGAGCGTGTCGGCCAGCACGCCCAGGCCAAAGGCATCGAACATCTTCTGCCAGTTGGCGAGGGCGCCCCACTGCGACATCTGCGGGTCGCCGTAAAAGCTGACGAATGCCAGCATCGCCAGCGGCGCCGCGAAGAACAGCAGCATGAACGCCGCCAGCGGCAGCGCCAGCCGCAGTGGGTAGGTGGTGACGGGCAGACGGGACATGTCGTTACATCGTGCCGCTACAGCTTGATCTCCCGGTTGAACCGCTCGATCCACTGTGACCGCTGCTCGTTGATCTTCTTCCAGTCCTGGAAGACGAAGCTCTTCTTCAGATCGGCGTGATCCTTGGCGAGCACCTTGGCAATCTCGCCTTCCATCTTCACCTTGCCGTTCGTCGGCACGATCAGATAGGGGCTTTGCATCAGCCGGCGCTGCACCTCGGGCGTCATCGCCGCCTCGATCAGCGCCACCGCCAGCGCCTTGTTAGGCGTGTTCTTGACCACGTGGATGGTGGTCTTGAAGGCGATCGTTCCTTCCTTGGGCTTCGCGAACTCGACCGGCACGCCGCGCGCCTTGAGAATCTGGATGGCGTTGAAGTTGCCCGGCCCGATGTCGATCTGCCCCTGCTGGTAGAGCGTGGCGAGCGCACCGGGGTTGGCGGCCACCGCGGCAAGGTTGGGCTTCAGATCGTTCAGCGCCTTGAAGCCCGGCTCCACGTTAGCCTCGGAGCCGCCGAACATCTTGGAGATCTCCACCAGGAACCCGGTGCCGAGCGTGGAGTTGAGGTTGGTGATGCCCACGCGGCCCCGAAACTCCGGCTTCCACAGGTCACGCCACGAGGTGGGCGGCGTCTTGATCTTGTCCGGGTTGTAGGTGATGCCCACCGCCTGGAAGAAGATCGCCGGGCCCATCGGCTCCTGCGCCTCGGATATCAGGTCCTTGAAGTTCGAGTTCGGGCCGACCGGGAACGGATCGACGAGGTCCTGCCCGACCGCCACCAGCGCCGGGCCCGGGTCGTGGAGCATCACGTCGATCGGCGGGTTGTTGCGCGCCGCGGTCACCTTGGCGATCTGGTCGACCGACAGCATCGGGTCGAGCGTGATCTCCGCGTTGTTGTTGGCCTTGCGAAAGTGCGGCACCAGCACGTCGCGGTGCGCTTCTTCCCAGCTGCCGGTGAAGGTGGCGAACACCAGGCGCCGTGCCTGCGCGCGGCTGATGCCGGGGAACAGCTGCATCGCGGCCAGCGTGAGGCTGGCGTGAAGCAAACGACGGCGTGTATTCATTTCGAAGGCCTCCTGACGTTCAAGTGGCGGACACGGGGTCCAAGGGTGAAGCAGTGCCGCCGTCCGGCAGCGCAAAGACGTTGGCGAGCGCGCCGTCGACGGGCGCGAGATGAACCGCCGCGCCCGGCGCGTGCTGGCGCGCGCCGGCGCCGCGCGCCTCGACGACCTTGACGGCCGCGCCATCGGCGAGGCGGATCTCGTGGACGATCTGCGCGCCGAGCGGCATCGACAGTTCGATCGTGCCCGGCAGCCCGGCGCCCGCGTCGGCCAGCCGCAGCTGCTCGGGCCGTATGCACACCTGCACACGACTGCCGGCGACGAGCTTGCCGCCCGGTATGCGCACCGGCCACTCTCCGCCGGCAGGAATCCTCGCGCGGCCCACGTCGCCCGCAGCAACGACCAGGTCCCCTGTCAGCAGGTTGGTGGTGCCGACGAAGCGGTTGACGAAGAGCGTTGCCGGCCGGTCGTAGATCTCGGTTGGCGGCGCGAACTGCTCCAGGCGGCCGTGGCTCAGCACGGCCACGCGATCGGCCATGGTCATCGCTTCTTCCTGGTCGTGCGTGACCAGGATGCAGGTGATGCCGGCACGGCGCTGGATGCGCTTGACCTCGATCTGCATGTCCAGCCGCAGGTTCTTGTCGAGCGCCGCGAACGGCTCGTCGAGCAGCAGGATGCGCGGCCGTACGGCCAGCGCGCGCGCCAGCGCCACGCGCTGCTGCTGGCCGCCGGACATCTGGCGCGGATACCGGCCCGCCAGGTGCGCCATCTGCACCAGCGCCAGCATCTGCCCGACCCGCTCGCGCTGCGCCGCCTGCGGCTCGCCTCGCGCCGCCAGGCCGTAGGCCACGTTGTCGGCCACCGTCATGTGCGGGAACAGCGCGTAGTTCTGGAACACGATGCCGACTTCGCGTCGGTTGGGCGGCAGCTCGTCGATGCGTTTGTTGCCGACCACGACCTTGCCTTCGGTCTGCTCGATGAAGCCGGCAATGATTCGCAGCAGCGTGGTCTTGCCGCAGCCGCTGGGACCGAGCAGGGCGACCAGTTCGCCGCCGCCGATTTCCAGCGTCACGTTGTCCACGGCCGGCGCCGGCGCCCCGGGATAGCGCTGGACAATTGCATCCAGCGTCAGCGGATAGGCCGCGGTTTCAGTGCTCATGTTCGTGCGGCGCAAGCGCGGCCAGCGGGTCGGGTACGGAGGCGGGCAGCGGCTCCGCGAGCGCGCCCTCGATGTGATCAAGATGGGTGCGCATCAGTTCGCAGGCCTCGTCCGCCTCGCCGCGGGCAATCGCGGCGACGATCGCGGCGTGCTCGTCGTTGCGACAACACACGGCAGTCGGCGCGTGGTAGAGCAGGATCGCCAGACAGGTCTGCGCGGTCAGTTCGTGCATGGTCTTGGCAAGCGGCGGATTGCCGGCGAGTTCCGCGAGCACCCGATGGAACTCGCCGGAGGCGCGCACGATCGCGTGCCGGTCGCCCGCCTTGCGCGCGCGGCGCTCCTCGAGGAGCACGCGGCGCAGCGGCGCCAGCGCGCGGCCACGACGGCCGGCGCACAGCCGCTGCACAAGCCAGGGCTCGATCAGGCGCCGCGCCATGAAGATCTGCTGTGTATAGGCACGACTGGGGGCGGCGACGAAGGCGCCCCGGTTCAGCCGCAGTTCGACCACTCCTTCATGCGCCAGCCGCTGCAAGACCCTGCGCACCTGCGTGCGGCTGACCGCGAAGCGCGCGGCTAGCTTTTCTTCCGGCAGCTTGGTGCCGGGACGCAGCCGCTGCTCGACGATGGCCGACACCACGCGCTCGTACATCGCCTGCGCGCCGGCGGCCGCAGCGCCGGGCAGGGCGTCAAGAGGAAGGTGGTGGGTTTGCATCGGCATCGAGCAGGATGGGTCCACTTCAAGCAAGACTCCTGCCAGCGGCTCTACGGGCCCAGACGCCTTGGCGCGCCCGAACTGGATGCAAAATGCGCCCCGCTTTGTACACAATCCGCACCAACCAGGTGCGGCGGGGCTGGCGCGATGCGCGGCTGTCTTTCTTCGCGTTCAGCCCGCTCACGCCGATGCGGCGCACGGAGGAAACTCTCCTTCACATCAGCGGGAGATGCGCACGCCGAAGGCGCCGGGAGCCGGCGTACCGACCGTCGCTCGGGCAGGGATCCTCGCGAAGTGGCACAGAGTTCGCTTCGCTTCGGCGCGAGATCAACACAGAGAGCAGAGAGCCCCGATGAACCGAGTCCTACTCGGCATGCTGACACCGTCGTCCAACACGACGCTGGAGCCTGTGACCACCGCGATGCTCGCGGAGGTGCCGGAGGCTAGCGCGCACTTTGGCCGCTTTCGCGTGACCGAGATCGCGCTCTCGTGCGATGCGCTCGCGCAGTTCGATGACCGCGAGATTCTCGAGGCGGCGCGCCTGCTGTCGCACGCGAAATGCCAGGTGATCGGCTGGAACGGCACGTCGTCGGGCTGGCTCGGTTTCGAGGCGGATGAGCGCCTGTGCCGGGCCATCGAGGCCGAGACTGGCGCACGCGCCTGCACCTCCGTTCTCGCGCTGAACGAGATCTTCGCGCTGACCGGGGTCCAGCGCTTCGGTCTGGTCACGCCGTACCGCGACGACGTGCAGCAGGCCATCGTGGCCAACTACGCGGGCGCCGGCTTCGAGTGCGTGGCCGAGCGGCACCTGCGGATCCAGGACAATTTCGCCTTCTCCGAGGTCGGGGCCGACGCCCTGCGCGCGATGGTGCGCGAAGTCGCCGGCGCGCGGCCGCAGGCGATCACGATCTTCTGCACCAACCTGCGCGGAGCGCCGCTGGTGCGCGAGCTGGAAGCCGAACTCGGCATCCCGATCTACGACACCATCGCCACCGTGGTGTGGAAGGCGCTGCGGCTGGCGGGCGCGGACACGCGGCGCATCAAGTCCTGGGGGCGCCTGTTCACGGAGGTCTGCTGATGGACTTCGACCTGGTGGTCCGAAACACGGTCGTGGCCACCGCGAGCGATCGTTTTGTCGCCGACCTCGGCGTGCGTGAGGGCGTGGTGGCCGCCCGCCGCGAAGGCGCGCGAGCGGCCGCGTGAGCGCGCCCTGGAGCTGGAGCGCCCGCCAGACCGCGGCCGCGGTCGCGGCGGGGGACATCAGCGCGGTCGAGGTCGCGCGCGCGGCGCTCGAACGGCTGCACGCGGTCAACCCGGCGCTGAACGCGGTCATCGGCGCCGATGACGCGTGGACGCTCGCCCAGGCCCACGCCGTGGACGCGCGGCGCGCCGCCGGAGAGGCCCTGCCGCTGGGCGGCGTGCCGATCACCGTGAAGGACAACCTCTGGGTCGAGGGCCGCCGCATCACCCAGGGCTCGCGCCTGTTCGAGGACTTCGTCGCGCCGCGCGATGCCTGGCCCGTGACACGCCTGCGGGAACGCGGCGCCGTGATCGTCGGCATCACCAACTGCTCGGAGTTCGCCTGCAAGGGCGTCAGCAACAACCTCGTGCACGGCAAGACGCGCTCGCCGTGGGATCTCGCGCGTACTCCCGGCGGTTCGTCGGGCGGCGCGGCCAGCGCGACGGCCGCGGGCATCGGTGCGCTCGCCCTGGTCACCGACGCCGGCGGTTCGACGCGGCGGCCGGCCGCGCATTGCGGGCTGATCGGCATGAAACCCACGTTCGGGCTGATCCCGTGCGGCCCGGGGTTCGATGAACCGAACTTCGGCCTGTCGGTCATCGGCCAGATCGCCCGCGACGTGGCCGACGCGGCACTGATGTTCGACCAGCTGCTGGGCTACGACGGGCACGACTGGGGGGCGCAGCGCGTCGCGCCGGTGGCGGTCTCGCCGGTCGTGGACGAACCGCCACCGCGCACCTTGCGCATCGCCTACAGCCACGACCTGGGTTGCGGGTTTCCGATCGACGCGCCGGTGCGGGCCGCGATCGAGGTCGCCGTGGCTGCGCTGCGCTCGCAAGGGTACGCAATCGACAACGCGGCTCCCCAGTGGCCCGCGGGCGTGCGTGACTATCCGCTGCTCAAGCTGCAGCAGGCCGGCCTCGCCGCGCTCTATGCCGAGGACCTGCAAAGGCGCCCGGAGTCGATCGATCCCGATCTGCGCGAACAGATCGCCCTGGGCATGCAGCACTCGGGCCGCGACATCGCGCGCGTGCTGCTCCTGCGCGAGCACATCTATGCGTCGATGGCCGCGTTCTTCGATCGCTACGACCTGCTGCTCTGTCCGACGGCGCCGGTGGTGTCCTGGCCGGTCGACTTGCTCGGGCCACCCGAGATCGGCGGCGTGCCAGCCGGTCCGCGCGGCCATGCGGCCTACACGCCGCTGTTCAACTACTGCCAGGTCCCGGCATGCTCGGTGCCGGTGGGTCTGGTCGATGGCCTGCCGGTGGGGCTGCAGATCGTCGGCCCGCGCTACGCCGACGCGAGCGTGCTCGCGATGGCCGCGACGACCGAACGGCTGGGCCTGTTCAAGCTTGCCGACGCACCAACGCTCGGCGCATAGGGTGGCGGCACCGACACATCAAACGGCCAGGCGGCGCGGGCTCAGGGGCCGCCCGCTGGCCACTCAAACACGGAGTCTTCAAAATGGGTCGACTTTCAACGCACGTACTGGACACGGCCCGCGGCCTTCCCGCTGCGGGCGTCCTGATCGAACTGTCGCAGCGCGTGGCCGATGGCTGGCTCGCGCTCAGATCGGTCCAGACCAACGCCGATGGCCGCACGGACGAGCCGCTGCTTGCCGGCGATGCGCTGGTTCCCGGGACTTACCGGTTGCTGTTCCACGTCGGCGACTACTTCCGGCGTACCGGGATCGCGCTGCCGGAACCTGCGTTCATCGACCAGGTGCCCCTGGAATTCGGCATCGCCGACGCTGGCGGGCACTACCATGTGCCTCTACTCGCGTCTCCGTGGAGCTACTCGACCTACCGAGGCAGCTGATCCGGGCGAACTGCGGGCGGCGCGGCCGCCGCCGGAGCGAACTGCGATGTGCCCGCTGATCTCCCGCCTGCCCGGCACATCCCGCGGCGTGTGCCGGCCCCAACCTTGAGCCCGAACCCGAGAGCCGAGCCTTGACCAAGTCGATCTATCCCCGCGATCTGCGCGGCCACGGACGCCATCCGCCGCTCGCCCAGTGGCCGCGCGACGCGCGCGTCGCGGTGCAGTTCGTGCTGAATTTCGAGGAAGGCGGCGAGAACTCCGTGCTGCACGGGGACGCGGGCAGCGAGCAGTTCCTCTCGGAGATGTTCAGCCCGCCGGCGTTTCCCGCCCGGCACCTGTCGATGGAAAGCGTCTACGAGTACGGCGCGCGCGTCGGCGTGTGGCGCATCCTGCGCGAGTTCGAACGCCGCTCGCTGCCGCTGACGGTCTTCGGCGTCTCGATGGCGCTCGAGCGCTGCCCGGAAGTCACCGCCGCCTTCGTCGAGCTCGGCCATGAAATCGCCTGTCACGGCTGGCGCTGGATTCACTATCAGGATGTCGACCCGGCCACCGAGCGCGAGCACATGGCGGTCGCGATGTCGATCATCGAGCGGCTCACCGGAAGCCGGGCGCTCGGGTGGTACACGGGCCGCGACAGCCCGCACACGCGCCGGCTGGTGGTCGATTACGGCGGCTTCGAGTACGACAGCGATTACTACGGCGACGATCTGCCGTTCTGGTTGCAGGTGCGCCGAACCGACGGCGCGCTCGCGCCCCATCTGGTCGTGCCCTACACGCTGGACGCCAACGACATGCGCTTCGCGCTGCCGCAGGGCTACAGCCACGGCGACGAGTTCTTCCAGTACCTCCGCGACGCGTTCGACGTGCACTACGCGGAAGGCGACCTGCGTCCGGCGATGATGTCGATCGGATTGCACTGCCGGCTGATCGGCCGCCCGGGACGGATGCGCGCGCTGCAGCGCTTTCTGGATCACCTGCAACGTCACGACCGCGTGTGGATCACGCGGCGCATCGACATTGCCCGGCACTGGAAGACGACGCATCCGTTCGATGCCACGACTGCCTTCGTGTGGGAGTCGGCATGACGGTGACACTCGACCAGCTCAACTCGGCCACGTCCGGTGAATTCGCCCGGCTGCTCGACGGCACTTACGAGCATTCGCCGTGGATCGTCGAGCGCGCGGCGGCGAAACGTCCGTTCCGGAGCCTCGCGCAATTGAAGCTCGCGCTGGTCGAGGTGGTCCGGAATGCCGGCCGCGAAGCGCAACTCGATCTGATCCGGGCGCACCCCGAGCTGGCCGGCAAGGCGATGGTGAGCCGGACGCTGACGGCCGAGTCCACGAACGAGCAGGGCAAGGCCGGACTGACCGACTGCACGCCGGCAGAGTTCGCGAAGCTGCAGCGACTGAACGCCGACTACAACGCCAGGTTCGGCTTTCCGTTCATCCTCGCGGTGCGGGGTCCGCGCGGCGCGGGGCTCGCGAAGGCCGAGATCATCGCCACCTTCGAGCGTCGCCTCGATCACCCGGTGGACTACGAGCGGGCCGAATGCCTGCGCAACATCCATCGCATCGCCGAGCTCCGGCTCGATGACAAGTTCGGTGTCACCCCTGAGCTCGGCAACCTGGTGCTGGACTGGGCCGAACAGCTCGCCGCCAGCAGCGATCCCGGGTACGCGGAGCGCGGTCAGCTGACCGTCACGTACCTGACCGACGCGCATCGCGCGTGCGCGCTGCGGCTGTCGCACTGGATGCGGGCCGAGTGCGGCTTCGACGACGTCGAGATCGATGCCGTCGGCAACGTGGTCGGCATCTATCACGGGGCCGATCGCGATTCCAGGCGCCTGCTGACCGGCAGCCACTACGACACCGTGCGAAACGGCGGCAGGTACGACGGCCGGCTCGGCATCCTGGTGCCGATGGCCTGCGTGCGCGACCTGTCGCGCGCCGGGCGCCGTCTGCCGTTCGGCCTCGAGGTCGTGGGGTTCGCCGAAGAGGAAGGCCAGCGCTACCGAGCCGCTTTCCTCGGCTCCGGCGCGCTGGTCGGCCAGTTCGACCCGGCCTGGCTCGAGCAGACGGACGCTGACGGCGTCACCATGCGCCAGGCGATGGAGCGCGTCGGGCTGTGTGCCGCCGACATACCGAAGCTCAAGCGCGACGCCTCGAGGTATCTCGGCTTCGTCGAAGCGCACATCGAGCAGGGACCGGTGCTCAACGAGCTCGACCTGCCGCTTGGCATCGTCACCTCGATCAACGGCAGCGTGCGCTACGTGGGCGAAGTGACCGGCATGGCGAGCCACGCTGGCACCACGCCAATGGACCGCCGCCGCGACGCGGCGGCCGCCGTCGCGGAGTTGGTGCTGCATGTCGAGCGGCGCGCGGCAGGCGCGCCGGACCTCGTCGGCACGGTCGGCATGCTCGAGGTGCCTGGCGGGTCAATCAACGTCGTTCCCGGGCGCTGCAAGTTCAGCCTCGACATCCGCGCGACAACCGACGAAGTCCGCGATGCCTGCGCGGCCGATGTGCTCGTCGAGCTCGAGAACATCTGCAATCGGCGCGGCCTGCGCTTCACCATCGAGGAGACGATGCGCCAGCCGGCCGCACCGAGCTCCCCGCACTGGCAGCGGCTGTGGGAGCGCGCGGTCGACGCGCTCGGCCTGCCGCTGTGCCGCCTGCCAAGCGGAGCGGGACACGATGCGATGAAGCTCGCCGAAGTGATGCCGCAGGCGATGCTCTTCGTGCGCGGCCTGAACGGGGGCATCAGCCATAACCCGCTCGAGGCGGTCACGAACGATGACGCGGAACTGTGCGTGCGGGCCTTCCAGAATCTGCTTGAACACGTCGGAGCACAGACCCGGTGAACTACGAGAGGCTCGACGCCTGGATCGACGCGCACTTCGATGAAGAGGTGCGCTTTCTGCAGGAACTGGTGCGCGTGCCGACCGACACGCCGCCCGGCGACAACGCGCCGCACGCCGAGCGCACTGCCGAGTTGCTCGAGGCGTTCGGCCTGCATGCGGAGAAGCACGCGGTGCCGCCGGCTCGGGTCAAGGAGTACGGACTCGCCTCGCTCACCAATCTGATCGTCCGCCGCCGCTATGGCGACGGCAAGCTGATCGCGTTGAACGCGCACGGCGACGTCGTGCCGCCCGGCGACGGCTGGACCTACGACCCCTACGGGGGAACCATCGCCGACGGTCAGATATATGGCCGGGCCACGGCCGTGAGCAAGAGCGACTTCGCCAGCTACACCTTCGCCGTGCGCGCGCTCGAAGCGCTGGGCGCGAAGCTCAACGGCGGCGTCGAGCTTCATTTCACCTACGACGAGGAGTTCGGCGGCCTGCTCGGCCCCGGGTGGCTGCTGGAGCAGGGGTTGACCCGGCCCGACTACCTGATCGCCGCGGGTTTCTCGTATCAGGTCGTCACGGCCCACAACGGTTGTCTGCAGCTGGAAGTCACGTTGCACGGCGTCGCCTCGCACGCGGCGTACCCGCATACCGGCGTCGATGCGCTGCAGGCCGCCAACAAGCTGCTCACCGCGCTGTACGCGTACAACCATGTGCTGCGCGAGCGCCGTTCGCGGGTCGCGGGCATCTCCCATCCATACCTGAACGTCGGCCGCATCGACGGCGGCACCAACACGAACGTCGTGCCGGGCAAGGTCGTGCTGAAACTCGACCGGCGCATGATCCCCGAGGAGAACAGCGCCACCGTCGAAGACGAGGTGCGCGGGCTGATCGAGCGCGCGGTCGCGGAGTCCAGCGGCGTGCGCCTCGAGATCAGGCGCCTGCTGCTCGCGAATCCGCTCAAGCCGCTGGCGGCCAACGCGCCGCTTGTGGCGGCCATCCAGAAGCACGGACAGGCCGTGTTCGGCGAACCGATCCCCGTGAGCGGCACTCCGCTGTACACGGATGTGCGTCTGTACGCCGAACGCGGCGTGCCCGCGGTGATCTACGGCGCCGGACCGCGAACCGTGCTCCAGAGCAACGCCAAGCGTGCCGACGAACACCTCGCGCTTGACGACCTGCGCCGCGCGACCAAGGTCATCGCGCGAGCCCTCCTGGACCTGCTTTCCTGACGAACGCGGGAACCTCCGGGCGGCCGCCATCGGTGCGGACGAGCCGCCTGCGTCCAATCACCGGACGTCAGCGCAGGACCAGCTTCCTCGGCCGGTCCGCGCGATCCCATTGCCACAGGGCTCCGTCGAGGGTGCGGGCAAGGGTGACGGTGTCGCCAGCCGCGGTCACCGCAACGCCATCGAACAGCTTGCGAGGTTCGACGGCGAAGCCCCGTCCCCAGACCCACAACGTGCGGTCGGCGCGAATGGCCAGCGAATGGCTCGCGCCGGTGGCGATGGCGACGGCACCTTCGAAGATCCGACCCCAGCGGTCAGCCTTGTCGCCGAGTCCGTGGGAGGACAGCGGGCCGTAGCGATTGCCGCCGGTGCCGAAGACGTCGCCGGTTCGACTCAAGTAGAGCGCATGGCCGGTGTGGGCTCGCACCACGACGGCGTCGCGCGCCGTCGCGACGAAGTCCCTGGACTCGTGCAGCCGGCCATCACCGTACTGGCCGCGATGGGCCAGCCCCTTGACGAAAAGTGATCCTTCCCGGGTGACGTAGTAGTCGGCGCCGTCGCCGATGCAGGCGGCGGCGACATCCCCGGCCACGCGACGCGGTTCCGTCCGGGCGGTTCCGTACCAGAGCGTCCGTTCGCGATCGATCGCAAACCAGCCGCTGCGGCCGACCGCGAAGTTGGCGACGTCCTGGCGCAGCAGAACTGCGCGCGCCGGCGCGTCGGACCAGGAGACAAGATCACCGTCGCCGAGCAGCGCACAGGCGTCGCGCCCGACCCCGACCTGGACGACGCCCCCGCGCACGCGTCGTGGCTCCGAGTTGCCGGACCAGTCGTAAACGACGCCGTCGATGAGCGCCAGGTTCCGGTCATAGTAGGACGCCAGGTCGCCTCCGGAACCGTCGGCGGCGGCTGGCTTCGAGTCCATGAAGAGCCCGCAAGTCAGCAGCGTCAACAGGGCGGAGCGGCGATTCATCTTTGGCCGGGTCCCACGAAGCAACTAAGCGTCACGACACCGCGCGGACTCGCCCAGCGAGCCGCAGCGTCATCGCACGATCACCCCTTCGACCGCTCCCGCCCGGATCACTCATGTCAGCAGCCATGAAGTGCGTCCGACCAGGGTGACGACGCACTTTTGGATCAGTTGCGACGAATCCCAGCGCGCGGCCGTCAGAAGTACCAGCGCACACCGACTAGGATTCCATCGGCGTCCTTGTAGGTATTGCCCAGCTGGTCGCTGTACTTGAATCTACGCCAGCCGATATAGGCGTTGAGCGACAAGTCGTCGACGTTCTGCACGGCATAGAGACCGTAGTTTTCGGTCTTTGCACCCTTGGAGAGGAAGTCGCTGCCGTTGTAGTAGTCGATCGACAACGACGTGGTGCCCACCGCCAGGCTGCTGATCCGCCAGCCCGCCCGCGCCCAGTAGTAGTTGGGCCCGTCAATCTGGTCACCCGCGGAAAGGGCGAGGTTCAGGCCTGTCGGCTTGTGCAGAAGGCTGACCGAACCGGCAAGCCGTTCGGTCCGGTCGCCATCCGGGTTGTCGATCCACTGATAGCCGATCGCGCTGCGCACGGCGATCTCGCCTAGATCGCCTGTCCAGCGGATCGCCGCGTCGTAGTAATCGTTCTTGTCCTCCGGGACGAGTACGTTCTTCCCGTAGGACGTCGACAGCATCACGCCCCCGAACACGGGCGTGTCATAGCGGGCGCGGAACCGGCGCAGAGCGTCAAGGGCGCTGTTCACCTGACCGATGGAAACAGGGGTCAACTCTCCGGCGCTGTTGCGGAACCGGAACGAGGCGAAGCCGTCGGTCGAATCCGTCGCGCCGGCGATGAACGTGAAACTGTCGTCGAGCCCGGTCGTGCCGTTTGCAGCCGTGGCCCCTTGGCCGAGCGAGACCGTGCCGTACTTCGAATCGGCCGCCACCTCGAACCAGCGCAGCAAGGTGCGCCGCCACTCGCCCCAATCCCGCGTTTCAGTCTGCGACACCAGCGAACTGCTGCGCATCGTCAGCCCGGACTCGAAACGCGCGCGCAGGGTGCTCTCGCCAAGCGGCTGGGTGATCGTGAAGCCGAGACGGGAGTTCCAGTTGCCGTTGTCGACGAGATTGCTTGTGGTCTGCTGTCCGTCGCTGAAGCTCTGGTGGGCCAGGTTGAACTGCCCGTAAAGGATCGTGACCGCGCCGCTGGGGCTGGTGAAAGTCAGCCTGGGCCCGAAGACCTTGGATTCGATCGGGGCGTCGGAGACCGGCACGTCATAGTCGAAGTTGGTCTCCTCAACGCCCTGGGCTGGTGCCACCGGGGCCAAGAAAGCCAGCAGGAGTGGCAAACGACGTGCAGTGAGACGCCTATCCATACCAATGGTGTTCAGCATTCTCGACGTCAGCAGCTTCCTGCACCAAGTCGCGACCGGAATGACAGAAGCGATCCCCAGGCGGCCCGGAACTTCACGTTGCATCCTGAGGGTCGTCGAGGCCAGGGCTTGTCGCACCGCTTGAAGGAGCATCGCGCGTAACCGTCCGGGAAACGTGGCGGATGCTATCGCGTCGGGCTTCGGCGCGGCGAAACAGGGCTACACCAAATACAAAGGCGCAAGGTCGCTTTGCGGATGCAACCAGTCACTACTTCTCCTGCCGAGCAAAGCCCTGTCGGGCCGCGCACAAGACGACGCCTCAGACGTCGATATTGCCCGCGTACAGAGCGTTCGTCTCGATGAACTGCCGGCGCGGCTCGACGTCGTCGCCCATCAGCGTGGTGAAGATCTGGTCGGCGCCGATGGCGTCCTCGATCTGCACGCGCAGCATGCGCCGCACGGCCGGGTCCATGGTCGTCTCCCACAACTGCCCGGGATTCATCTCGCCCAGGCCCTTGTAGCGCTGGCGGCTGACGGCGTTGTCGGCTTCCTTCATCAGCCAGTCGATGGCCTCGGCGAAGCTCGCGACCGGCGGCCTGCTTTTCCTTGTCGCCGCTGCCGCGGAAGACCCTGGCCCCGGTCCCGATCATGCCCTTGAACGTGCGTGAAGCGACGTTCAGCGCCGCGTAGTCGGCGCCGTGCACGAAGTCGGCGTCGATCACGCTCACCCTCGCGTTGCCGTGGTGGCGGCGCTCGATCCGCAGTCGATGCTTGTCGGTCACCGCATCGTGCTGCGCGTAGACGTGGACGGTCGAGTTGCCGAGCGCTTCGGTGAGGCGGGCGGCCGACGCCTCCGCGCTCGGCGGTGTCGTCGAGATTCAGCTCGACGCCGTCGAGCAGCGCGTGCAGCGCGGGGCGGTCCATCACGCGTGCGAGGCGATCGATGACGGCATCGGCCAGCAGGAACTGGCGGGCGAGCGCCTCGAGCGCGCTGCCTTCGATCGGCATGGCGCCTTCGGCCGGCAGCAGCTTCGCGTCCCTGAGCGCCACCGTGACCATGTACTGCGCGAGCTCCGGGTCGTCCTTGATGTAGCGCTCGTCCTTGCCGTTCTTGATCTTGTACAGCGGCGGCTGCGCGATGTAGATGTGGCCGCCCTCGACCAGCTGCGGCATCTGCCGGTAGAACAGCGTCAGCAGCAGCGTGCGGATGTGCGCGCCGTCGACGTCCGCGTCGGTCATGATGATGATGCGGTGGTAGCGCAGCTTCTCGATGTTGAAGCCGTCCGGCGTGTCGGGCGCGCCGATGCCGGTGCCGAGCGCGGTGATCAGCGTGGCGATCTGCTCCGAGCCGATCAGCTTGTCGAAGCGCGCCTTCTCGACGTTGAGCACCTTGCCGCGCAGCGGCAGGATCGCCTGGAACTTGCGGTCGCGGCCCTGCTTGGCCGAGCCGCCGGCCGAATCGCCCTCGACGATGTAGATCTCGGCGCGCGCCGGATCCTTCTCCTGGCAGTCGGCGAGCTTGCCGGGCAGCCCGACGCCGTCGAGCACGCCCTTGCGGCGCGTCATCTCGCGCGCCCTGCGCGCGGCTTCGCGCGCACGGGCGGCCTCGACGATCTTGCCGCAGATGATCCTGGCGTCGGTCGGGCGCTCGAGCAGGTAGCTTTCGAGCGCGCGCGCGACCACCTCTTCGACCGCCGGGCGCACCTCCGAGGACACCAGCTTGTCCTTGGTCTGCGAACTGAACTTCGGTTCGGGCACCTTCACCGACAGCACGCAGGTCAGGCCCTCGCGCATGTCGTCGCCGCTGGTCTCGACCCTCGCCTTCTTGGCGAGTTCGCTCTGCTCGATGTACTTGTTGAGCACGCGGGTCATCGCCGCCCGCAGCCCGGTGATGTGGGTGCCGCCGTCCTTCTGCGGGATGTTGTTGGTGAACGCGAGCAGGCTTTCGTTGTAGCCGTCGTTCCACTGCATCGACACCTCGACGCCAACCGGCACTTCGGTGACCGACTCCCCGCTCGCGTAGAAGATGTTCGGGTGCAGGACGTTCTTGGACCGGTTGATGTACTGCACGAAGCCCTTGACCCCGCCGGAAAACGCGAAGTCCTCCTCCTTGCCGGTGCGCTGGTCGACCAGCTTGATGCGCACGCCGTTGTTCAGGAAGGAGAGCTCGCGCAGGCGCTTCGACAGCACCTCGTAGTGGAAGTCGACGTTGAGGAAGATCTCCTCGTCCGGCAGGAAATGCACCTCGGTGCCGCGGCGGTCGGTGGCGCCGGTCACCTTCATCGGCGACACGGCGATCTCGCCTTCCGGCGACGGCATCGTCTCGACGATGCGCTCCTGCACCACGCCCTGGCGGAACTCGAGGTAGTGCACCTTGCCATCGCGGCGGATCGTCAGGCGCAGCCACTTGCTGAGCGCATTGACGCACGAGACGCCGACGCCATGCAGGCCGCCCGAGACCTTGTAGCTGTTCTGGTTGAACTTGCCGCCGGCATGCAGTTCGGTGAGCGCGATCTCGGCCGCCGAGCGCTTGGGCTCGTGCTTGTCGTCGAACTTGATGCCGGTCGGGATGCCGCGGCCGTTGTCGACCACCGAGATCGAGTTGTCGGTGTGGATGGTGACGATGATGTCGTCGCAGTAGCCGGCCAGCGCCTCGTCGACCGAGTTGTCGACGACCTCGAACACCATGTGATGCAGGCCGGTGCCGTCGTGCGTGTCGCCGATGTACATCCCCGGCCGCTTGCGCACCGCCTCGAGCCCCTCGAGGATCTGGATGCTGCTGGCGCCGTAATCGGCCTTGCCGTCGGCTTCCTGCGGCTGGGATGGGGTTGATTCATCGGCGGATTCGGTACTGCTGACATCAGGTGAACGCTCTCTTCTCTTGCTTGCAGTTGAAATCAAGACGGGCGCCGGGCCGCCCCAAGCCCGTCTTGCACTTCAGATCGGACGAGGTGCACGTGCGACCGCGCAGCGGTCGCGTACACCGAGTCCGCCTAGATTCGCATCGGCATCACGACGTACTTGAACTTCTCCGAGTCGGGCATCGTGATCAGCGCGCTGCCCAGCGCGTCGCCGAGCGAGAAGCTGATCTGCTCGTTCTTCAGGTTCGCCAGCACGTCGAGCAGGTAGTTGACGTTGAAGCCGATGTCGAGCCCGTCGCCCGTGTAGTCGATCTCGAGTTCGTCCTGCGCGTCTTCCTGGTCGGCGTTGGTCGACGTGATCTTCAGGCTGCCGGTGGCGAGCACCATGCGCACGCCCTTGAACTTGTCGGTCGTCAGGATGGCCGCGCGCTGCAGCGCGTGCATCAGGTCCTCGCGCCCGATCGCGAACACCTTGGTGTTGGCCGCCGGCAGCACCCGCTGGTAGTCCGGGAACTTGCCTTCGACCAGCTTCGACACGAGTTCGATGTCGCCGAAGCTGAACTTGACCTGGTTGGCGGCCATCTGCACGCGCACCGGGTCGTCGGAGTCCGGCAGCAGGCGCGACAGTTCGAGCACGGTCTTGCGCGGAATGATCGCCTCGATCTTGCTGGAGGCGCCGTCCTTGGTCACTTCGCACAGGGCCAGCCGATGGCCGTCGGTGGCGACGGCGCGCACGGTGGTGCCGTCGACCACCAGCAGCATGCCGTTCAGGTAGTAGCGGATGTCCTGCTGCGCCATCGCGAAGTGGACCATCGACAGCAGGTACTTGAAGGTCGACGCCGGCAACGTGAAGTCGGCGGTGAACTCGGCCTGCGCGACCGTCGGGAACTCCTCGGCCGCCAGCGTCTGCAGGTTGAACCGGCTCTTGCCGCTGGCGATCGCCATCTTCTTGTTCGACAGCGACAGCGCGACGTCGGCTTCCGGCAGCGCGCGCAGGATGTCGACCAGCTTGCGCGCGGCCACCGTGGTGGCGGCGGCGTCCTTGCCGGCGCCGATGTCGGCGCTCGTCTGGATCTGGATCTCGAGGTCGGTCGCGGTGAACGACACCCGTTCACCGTCCTTGCGAACGAGGATGTTGGCCAGGATCGGCAACGTCTGCCGCCGTTCGACGATGCCGCTGACGACCTGCAGGGGTTTCAGCAACGCGTCTCGGGAGGCTTTGACCAGTTGCATTTCTTCTTTCCTCTTCTTCTAAGTAACAAATACTAAGTAATAGGAGATGCGAATTTCTGTGGACAACGGCAAGTATCGCTGCCGCGTCATGCACTTGCGGCACCGGTGAGCCCTGTGCACACCCATGCACGCGGCCTGTGGGGCGGCTGTGGAGGGAAAGGACAACTTTCGCTTCACCGCGTGCAACCGCCGATCCATCCACACTCGTCCACAGGACCCCACAGGCTTTCCACGGAGTTATCCCGCGTGCCGGCCACCTTCAAGTTCAGCCCTTCAGCGTCTGCTCGAGCACGTGCAGCGCGTGGTTCATCTCCGGATTCTTGTTGCGCTCGCCGCCGATCTTGCGCACCGCGTGCAGCACCGTGGTGTGGTCGCGTCCGCCGAACAGTTCGCCGATCTCGGGCAGGCTCTTCTGCGTCAGTTCCTTCGCCAGGTACATCGCGACCTGGCGCGGCAGCGCGATCGCGATCGGCCGTCGCTTGCTGTACATGTCGGCGACCTTGATCTTGTAATAGTCGGCGACCGTCTTCTGGATCAGTTCCACCGTCACCTGGCCGGTGGAGGCCGACAGCAGGTCCCTGAGCGCCTCGCGCGCCACGTCGATGGTGACGACGCGCCCGTGGAAGGACGAGTACGCCATCACCTTGCGCAGCGCGCCCTCGAGCTCGCGGACGTTGCTGCGCAGGTTCTTGGCGATGAAGAAGGCCACGTCCTCCTTCAGGTCGACGCCTTCGGCCTCGGCCTTGCGCAGCAGGATGGCCACCCGCATCTCGAGTTCGGGCGGCTCGATCGCGACCGTCAGCCCGGAGGCGAAGCGGGAGACCAGGCGGTCCTCCATGTCCTTCAACTCCTTCGGGTAGGTGTCCGACGTGATGATGATCTGCTTGCGTCCGACGACCAGCGCCTCGAACGCATAGAAGAACTCCTCCTGCGTGCGGGCCTTGCCGGCGAAGAACTGGATGTCGTCGATCAGCAGCAGGTCGAGCGAGTGGTAGTAGCGCTTGAAGTCGTCGAATGCCTTGCGCTGGTACGCGCGCACGACGTCGCTCACGTACTGCTCGGCGTGGATGTAGCGCACCTTCGCGTTCGGCTTGCGGGCGAGGATGCCGTTGCCGACCGCGTGGATCAGGTGCGTCTTGCCGAGCCCGACGCCGCCATAGAGAAAGAGCGGGTTGTACGAGCCGCCCGGATTCTCGGCGACCTGCATCGCCGCGGCCCGGGCCAGCTGGTTCGCCTTGCCGGTGACGAAGGTGTCGAAGGTCAGGTTCGGATTGAGCCGGCTGCGTTCGAACTGCTCCGTATTCACGGCCGGCACTTCGGCCGGGACCGGCTCGACTTCGTCGCTGTCGGCCTCCGGGAAAGCGCATGGCGGCGGCCAGCGCCGAGGCCCCGTCGACCGCGAACACGATGGCCACGGGACGCTGCGCCACCCGCGAAGCGGCCTGCGCAATGCGGTCCGAGAACTGGGAACGGATGGCGTCCAGCTTCAGGCGATTGGGCGCGCCGATGGTGAGCGTGGCCGTCGATTCGTCGAAGTCGAGCGCTTTCAGTGGTTTGATCCAGGCCGAGAATTGCTGCGGGGTCAGCTCGTTCTCGAGGAGACGCGAGCAGTCTTGCCAGATGTGCTGCATGTGAGGTCTTGTCCCGCCTTTTTTGTATTCCACGGAAGAGCCCGCCGGGCCGGTACGGCCTGCCCGCACTTCGCTTCCGTCCGGTCGTCGGTGGCTCGCATCCCCTCGGTACGATGACCCCGACGAAGCCTGCCATTCTACCCGAAGTGACCGGGTTATCCACAGGCCGTGGCCCCGGCGAGACGCCGTCCTGGAGTGCCTGAATCCGCGCCAGATCTTGCTGTTCTGAGGTAGCGGGCGCTTACAGTCAGCGGGATTCGCTCGGCCATGGAGGGGAGATTCGATCTTGCGCTGCACAACGGACTTATCCACAGCGCTATCCCCCGGTTTGTCCACCGAAAGTGGCCCTGAAGAGGCTCCCCGGCCCGCGCCTCGACCAGGCCGGAGGCCGCCGGTTTGACAGTGTCTCGCTGCATCGCGTCTAATACCGCGCTTTTCTCCGCGGCCTTCGTCGGCCGGCGAACGCGGCAAGTTTCCTCGATGTCGCCTCGTGCGCGACGCCGTCCTCGGCGCCTCGGCAAACAGCGATGAGGACATGCGCGAGGACACGCGAGCGATGGAATCGCCGCCGATCCCGCACCACCCCAGCGGATTCGCTGCCACACCCTGACGTGGCAACCGCCAAGGAAGAACAATGGCAACCAAACGCACTTACCAGCCCTCCAAAGTCAAACGCGCGCGCACGCACGGCTTCCTCGTACGCATGAAGTCCCGTGGCGGCCGCGCGGTGATCGCCGCCCGCCGCGCCAAGGGGCGCAAGCGCCTCGCGGTCTGACGCCGAGCGCGGCTCGCGTGCCGCCAACACGGATTCCGGATGAGCCCACTGGTGCTGACGGTGCGTCCCGCTCGACCACGGCCCGTCATTTCGGCCCTTCCCGCCGCTTGCGACGGCCTGCGGAATTCGCCGCCGTGCTCGCGGCGCCGCGCTCGCAGTCGTTGCGCGCCGCGCGCCATTGGTTGTCGATGACCGCCGCGTGGTCGTCCTCCGAGGAGCCGGCCGTGCGGTTCGGCGTCACGGTCGGCAAGCGCAACGCGCGCCGCTCCGTCGATCGGGCCGTCGTGAAACGCGTCCTGCGCGAAGCCGGGCGCCATGCCGCGCCGGCGCTTGAACTCACGTGCGCGCGCCGCGGGCTGCGACTCGACGTGGGGTTCCGCCTGAAGGCGTCGCGCGATCGCGGCGCCGAGGCGCAACCGTCGCTGGCAGCCTGGCGCCGCGCGCTGCGCGACGAGGCGGATGCGCTGCTCGAGCGGCTCGGTCGACACCTCGCTCAGCCGGACGCGTGATGCCACCGCGCCTCGCCCCATGATCAAACCTGTTCTGCTGGCACTGATCCGTGCCTATCAATTCGTGTTGTCGCCGTGGGTCGGCGGCAGCTGTCGCTATTGGCCGACCTGTTCCGAATACTCGCGCGAAGCGATCGAACTGCACGGCGCGCTGAAGGGCAGCTGGATGATGGCCGCGCGGCTGGCGCGCTGCCATCCCTATGGGCGCGGCGGCGTGGATCCGGTCCCGGCCCGGTTTCGCCTGCGCTGCTGGTGCCAGGACGAGCACACGCACGCCGTCGGCGTGTTCACCGATCAATTGAAATCGCAGTAGGAATCGAGCACCCGATGGGTACAGATTTTCGGCGCACCGTTTTGTGGGTCTTCTTCGGCATGTCACTGTTCCTGCTCTGGGACCGGTGGCTGATCCATACCGGGAAGCCTTCGATGTTCGGCACCACGCCGACGCCTCCCGCCGTGACGGCACCGGCCGACGGGTCCAGGCCGGCCGCGCCGCCCGCGGCGGCGGACGCGGCACCGGGGGCGGTGCCGACCGCCCCGGCTCCGAGTGCCACGAGTCCCGCGGCGGCTCCGGGCGCCGTCCCGGCGCAGGGCCCGGCGGGCACGGCAGCCTCGAAAGCACCGCCGGTCGTGATCCAGACCGATCTGCTGAAGGCGACGATCGATCCGGAAGGCGCCGTGCTGTCGCGAGCCGAACTGCTGAAGCAGAACGTGGCGCCGGACTGGACGGCGAGCGGCCTGCTGGGGCTGGTCACCGGCAAGAAGCACGACCCGGATCAGCACACCGTGCTGCTCGAGGTCAGCCCGTCGCGCGTGTATGTGGCGCAGACCGGCGTGGTCGGGGGCAGCTTCCCGAACCATCGCACCCCGTTCACTCTCGTCGACGGCCCGCGCGAACTGGCGGCCGGACAGGACAGTCTCCCGGTCCGCTTCGTGTCGGAAGGCGGCGGCGTTCGCGTCACCAAGACCTATACCTTCCATCGCGGCCGCTACGACATCGACGTCACCCACGAGGTGGAGAACATCGGCGAGGCGCCCGTCACGCCGTCGGTGTACCTGCAGGTCCTGCGCGACGGCAACAAGCCCGAGGGCGAGTCGTCGCTCTATTACACGTACACCGGGCCCGGTCGTGTACACCGAGCAGGAGAAGTTCAAGAAGGTCGAGTTCTCCGCGATCGAGAAGAACAAGCCGGAACTGCCGAAGCAGGCCGACAACGGCTGGATCGGCATGATCCAGCACTACTTCGTCACCGCCTGGGTCCCCGAGAAGGGCGACCGCCAGTTCTACGCGCGCGCGGTGGACAAGAACCTGTATTCGATCGGCACGCTGCTGCCGCTCGGCACCGTCGCCCCGGGCGCCTCGGCGAGCGGGCGGGCGACGCTCTACATCGGGCCCCAGGACCAGAACGTCCTGGAGAAGATCGCGCCGGGCCTCGACCTCGTCGTCGACTACGGCTGGCTGACCTTCCTCGCGAAGCCGATCTACTGGCTGCTCGAGTTCCTGCATCGCATCGTCGGCAACTGGGGCTGGGCGATCGTGCTGCTGACCGTGCTGATCAAGGCCGCGTTCTATCCGCTGTCCGCCGCCAGCTACAAGTCGATGGCGCGGATGAAGGAAGTGACGCCGCGCCTGACCAAGCTGCGCGAGCAGTACGGCGACGACAAGCAGAAGCTGAACACCGCGATGATGGAGCTGTACAAGAACGAGAAGATCAATCCGCTCGGCGGCTGCCTGCCGATCCTGGTGCAGATCCCCGTGTTCATCTCGCTCTACTGGGTGCTGCTCGCCAGCGTCGAGATGCGCAACGCGCCGTGGATCCTGTGGGTCCAGGACCTGGCCACGCCGGACGCCTGGTTCATCCTGCCCGCGCTGATGATGGCGACCATGTGGATCCAGTACAAGCTCAACCCCACGCCGCCGGATCCCGTGCAGGCGAAGGTGATGATGTTCATGCCGCTGATCTTCGGCGTGATGTTCTTCTTCTTCCCGGCCGGCCTGGTGCTCTACTGGCTGACCAACAACGTCCTGTCGATCGCGCAGCAGTGGTACGTCACGAAGCAGATCGCGAAGGCGAAGAAGCCGGGCTGACCCGGACGGTGCCGATGGAGGCCACGGGCCGCGCTGGGATCAGCCGCGGCCCGTTTTCATTTGCGGCCCTGCCAGGCGAGCAGGGCGAACACCGGCCACAGCCAGATGGTGGCGGTCCACAGCAGCACGCGGCCCGGCGACAGGCGGCCGCCCTCGGAGCGATGCGCCAGGATGAACATGACGACGGCGCCGGCGAGGACCCACAGAACCATGCCGGTGTAGACCAGCGCCCGGGTCGAGTAGTCGCCCTCGAGCTGCCCGGCCAGCATGGCCGCGACCATCACCGACACGACCACGGCGATCAGCACCGCGGCGAGCGGCGCGCCATAGCGAACGAGCGGGTCGTTGTCTTCGGGACCGGGCACGGCAAGGCTCCTCTGGGCAGCGCGAGAGACGAAGAGTGCCGCAAAAGCCGTCGCGCCGCGTTCCGGGTCTTCCTCGATGGAACCGTACACTCGTTGCATGGCCGCTGAACCCATCGTCGCCATCGCCACCGCACCGGGCCGCGGGGGCATCGGCATCGTCCGTGTGTCCGGTGGCGACATCGCCCCGGTGATCGACGGGCTGCTGGGACCGAAGGCGCGACAGCTCATGCCGCGCGTCGCTCTGCATGCGCCCTTCCTCGGCGCCGACGGCGCGCCGATCGACGACGGCATCGCGCTGCTGTTCCCCGCGCCGCACTCCTACACGGGCGAGAACGTGCTCGAACTGCAGGGCCACGGCGGGCCCGTCGTGCTGCGCCTGATCGTCGAACGCTGCCTGCAGGCCGGACGCGGCATCGGGCTGCGCATCGCGATGCCGGGGGAGTTCACGCAGCGCGCGTTCCTGAACGATCGCCTCGACCTCGCGCAGGCCGAGGCGGTGGCGGACCTCATCGACGCGTCCACCGAACTGGCCGCGCGCAGCGCCGTGCGCTCGCTCGCCGGCGAGTTCTCCCGCCGCGTGCATGCGCTTCACGATGTCCTCGTCGAGCTGCGGATGCTGGTCGAGGCGACGCTCGATTTCCCCGAGGAGGAGATCGACTTCCTGCAGAAGGCCGACGCGACCGGACGGCTCGAGCGCCTGCAGCACGACCTCGACCGGCTGCTGGCGCAATCGCGCCAGGGCGCGGTGCTGCGCGAGGGTCTCGACGTGGTCCTGGTCGGCGCGCCGAACGTCGGCAAGTCGAGCCTGCTGAACGCGCTCGCCGGCGCCGAGGTGGCCATCGTGACCGCGGTCCCGGGCACCACCCGGGACCGGATCGCGCAGACCATCAGCGTCGACGGCATCCCGCTCAACATCATCGACACCGCGGGGCTGCGGGCGACCGCCGACGAAGTCGAGAAGCTCGGCATCGAGCGCACCCTCGCCGAACTCGAACGCGCGGATGCCGTGCTGCACCTCGTCGACGCCATGCGCCCCGACCGCGACGACGACGTCATGCGGCAGGTGCACGCGCGCGTCGGCCGCGGGGTGCCGGTGCTCACGGTGCTGAACAAGATCGACCTGGCCGCGCAGCCGCCGCGCGTGGACGGCGACCGTGTGTGGCTGTCGGCGAAGACCGGCGCCGGGGTCGATCGGCTGCGCGAAGAACTGAAGCGCATCGCCGGCTGGGAACGCGACACGACGGGCGAGACCCTCATCCTCGCGCGCGCGCGCCACGTCGAGGCGCTCGAGCGCGCGCGCGCTGCACCTGGCCGACGCCGCCGGGCATGCCGCGCAGCGCGACACGGCCCTCGACCTGTTCGCCGAGGAGCTGCGCCTCGCCGGCAACGCGCTGGCCGACATCACCGGCGAGTTCACGGCCGACGATCTGCTCGGCGTCATCTTCAGCCGGTTCTGCATCGGCAAGTAGACGGCCGAAACGGCGGCGTCGCCCGGTCGCGCCGGGGCCCGCCGCGCATCCGATAGCATTGCGCCGCTCCTTCAACCGGATCCCTCATGGCGGACCAGCCTCCCAGCAGCAGCGCCGCATCGTCCCTGTCCCGGCTTGCCATCGACCGCAGCGCGACGGCGTCTCCTCGACGCCGGCGGCCCCTGTGGAAGCGCTGGTGGGTCTGGCTGATCGTGCTGGTCCTGGTCGCCGCGGCCGCCGTCGCGATTCGCGGACGCAATGCGCCGCTGGCGGTGGAGGCGGCGACGGTCGCCGCCGCCTATCCGTCGGCGACCGTGGCCGTGCTCAACGCCACCGGCCGCGTGGTGGCGGCGCGGCGCGCCTCGGTGTCCTCGAAAGGGACCGGCCGCCTCGAGTGGCTCGGCGTCCAGGAGGGCCAGATGGTCAGGGAGGGCGACGTGATCGCCCGCCTCGAGAACCGCGATGTCGCCGCGCAGCGCGAGCAGGCGCAGGCGCAGACGCAGGCCGCGCGCGCCAACCTTGCGCAGGGCGAGGCGGAACTCGAGGACGCGGCCGCGGCGCTGAAGCGCGCCCAGGACCTCGCCCAGCAGAAATTCATTTCCGGGTCGGCGCTCGATACGGCCGAGGCCCGCTACAACAAGTCGCGTGCGGCGATCGACACGCTGAAGGCCCAGATCAGCGTGGCCGAGGCGAACGCCCGCGTTGCCGGCGTCACCTTCGACCAGACGCTGATCCGCGCGCCGTTCACCGGCATGGTGCTGACGAAGAGCGCGAACGTCGGCGACATCGTCACGCCGTTCTCGTCGGCGTCCGGCACGACGGGCGCGGTGGTCACGATGGCCGACATGGAGACCCTCGAAGTCGAAGCCGACGTGTCGGAGGCGTCGATCGCGAAGATCAGGGTCGGTCAACCGGCCGAGATCCAGCTCGATGCCTTCCCCGAACTTCGCCTGCTCGGCGAAGTGAGCCGGATCGTGCCGACGGTCGATCGCAGCAAGGCCACGCTCCTGGTCAAGGTGTCGTTCGTCGAGCGCGACCCGCGCGTGCTGCCGGACATGAGCGCGAAGATCGCCTTCCTGTCGCGGGCGCTTTCCCCCGAGGAGCGCAAGCCGGTGCCGGCGGTGCGCCCGGATGCGATCGTCAAGCGCGATGGCCGCGACGTCGTCTTCGTGATCACGAAGGACGACAGGAACGGCGAACGCGTGACGGCGCAGCCGGTGTCGGCCGGCGCGAAGGTCGGCGACCTCGTGCGGGTGGACCTCAGCCCCGGCACGCGCGTGGTGTCGGCGCCTGCCGAACGGCTGGCCGATGGCGCGTCGGTGGCGCTGGCGAAGAAGTAGCCATGGCGGCAGCGCCGACGGAGGCGGGTGAACGGCCGCTGCTGGTCGAGATCGCCGGCCTCAGCAAGTCCTACGTGCGCGGCGACCAGGTCGTGCCCGTGCTCACGAACATCAATCTGACGCTGCGCGAGGGCGACTTCGTGGCCCTGATGGGTCCGTCCGGTTCGGGCAAGAGCACGCTGCTCAACCTGATCGCGGGCATCGACAAGCCCGACGCCGGTCGCCTCGCGATCGCGGGCGAGGACATCACGGCCTTCAGCGACGCCGAACTGGCCGACTGGCGCGCCCGCAGCGTCGGCTTCGTGTTCCAGTTCTACAACCTGATGCCGGTGCTGACGGCCTTCGAGAACGTCGAACTGCCGCTGCAGCTCACCGACCTGTCGCGCGCCGAGCGGCGCGAGCGCGTCGGCCTGCTGCTGGACATGGTCGGACTCGGTGACCGCGCGAAGCACTATCCGAACGAGCTGTCGGGCGGCCAGCAGCAGCGCGTGGCGATCGCCCGCGCGCTGGTGACCGATCCGCTGCTCGTGATCGCCGACGAGCCGACGGGCGACCTCGACCGGCAGTCGGCCGCCGACATCCTGAAGCTGCTCGACCGGCTCAACGTCGAACTCGGCAAGTCGATCGTGATGGTCACTCACGATCCGCGGGCGGCCGAGGCCGCCCACCACCTGATCTATCTCGACAAGGGCCAGCTGACCGACACGGCGCCGGCGCACTGATGTTCTTCTTCAAGCTCGTCGCCCGCAACGTCTTTCGCGCGAAGCTGCGCTCGACGCTGACGATCGTCGGGCTGGTGATCGCGGTGCTCGCGTTCGGGCTGCTGCAGACGGTGGTGCGCGCGTGGTACGCGGGATCGGACGCGGCCTCCGCCACCCGCCTCATCGCGCGCAACGCGATCTCGCTGACCTTCTCGATGCCCGTGTACTACCGGGAGAAGATCCGCGCGATCCCGGGCGTGACCGGGGTCTCGGTCTCCAACTGGTTCGGCGGCGTCTACAAGGAGCCGAAGAACTTCTTCGCGCAGTTCGCGGTGGACGCGCCGACCTACTTCCCGATGTATCCGGAGTTCATCTTCCAGCCCGAGGAGTACGCCGCGTTCCTGCGCGACCGCCGCGGAGCGGTCGTCGGCCGCCAGCTGGCGGACCTGTACGGCTTCAAGGTGGGCGACATCGATCCCGCTGAAGAGCTCGATCTACCCGGGGGACTGGGAGTTCACGGTGCGCGCGATCTACGACGCGAAGGACGAGACGACGATCACGCGGCAGATGTACTTCCACTTCGACTACCTCAACGAGCAGATCAAGAAGATCTTTCCGCGGCGCGCCGACCAGGCGGGCGTGTTCGTCGTCAGCATCGCCGACAGTTCGGCCGCGGCCGACATCTCGCGCGCGATCGATGCCGAGTTCAAGAACTCGCTGGCGGAGACGCTGACGGAGACCGAGAAGGCCTTCACGCTGGCCTTCGTCGCGATGATCGAGACCATCGTCGTCGCCATCGAAGGCGTCAGCTACGTCGTGATCCTCATCATCATGGCGGTGGCGGCGAACACGATGGCGATGACCGCGCGCGAGCGGATGTCCGAGTACGCGACCCTGAAGGCGCTCGGCTTCCCGCCGCGCACCGTCGCCTTCCTGATCCTCGCCGAGGCCATGCTGCTGGCCGCGATCGGCGGCGCGATCGGCATGCTGCTGACGCCGCCGGTGGTGCAGGTCTTCCACGCCGCGACGATCAGCGTGTTCGCCAAGATGCCGCTGGTGCCGCAGACGTTCTACCTGCAGGCCGCCTGCGCGCTGGTGGTCGGCGTGGTGGCGGGCATCGTGCCGGCGTTTCGCGCCGGGCGGATCCGGATCGTCGATGGACTGAGGCACGTGGCGTAGCGGCGATGCGGATTCCCCTCAGCTACGTGGCGCGCAACCTCTGGGTGCGCAAGCTGACGACCGTCCTCACGGCGGGCGGCATGGCGCTCGTCGTGTTCGTGTTCGCCGCGGTGCTGATGCTCGACGCCGGCCTGAAGACGACGCTGGTGTCGACCGGTTCGGTCGACAACGTGGTGGTGATCCGGCAGGGCAGCCAGACCGAGGTCCAGAGCGGCATCCTGCGCGACCAGGCGGCACTGATCGAAACGGCGCCCGAGGTCGCGCGCGGGCCTGACGGCCGGTCGCTGGTGTCGAAGGAAGTGGTGGTGCTGAACTCGCTGCCGAAGATCGACCAGCCGGGCAAGCGCAGCAATGTCGTCGTGCGCGGCGTGCCGGACATGGGCAAGACGCTGCGGCCGCAGGTGAGGATCGTGCAGGGACGGATGTTCCGCGCCGGCTCCTCGGAGATCGTGGTCGGCGGCTCGGTGGCGCGCGGGTTCGCCGGAGTCGAGCTCGGCCAGCAGTTGTCGTTCGCCGGCCGCGCGTGGACCGTGGTCGGCGTGTTCGACGCCGGCCGGACCGCATTCGATTCGGAAATCTGGGGGGACGTCGACCAGATGATGCAGGCGTTCCGCCGCGTTGGTTATTCGTCGGTCATCGCGCGCCTGGCCACGCCGGCGTCCTTCGATGCGATGAAGGCGCGCCTCGACGAGGACCCGCGGCTGAAGGTGGATATCAAGCGCGAAACGAAGTTCTACGAAGACCAGTCGGCAGGCCTGTCGACCTTCATCACGCTGCTCGGCATGGCGCTGTCGGTGATCTTCTCGCTCGGCGCGATGATCGGCGCGACCATCACGATGTACGCAGCGGTGGCCACCCGCACCGGCGAGATCGGCACCCTGCGCGCGCTCGGCTTTCAGCGCGACTCGATCCTCGTGGCCTTCCTCGGCGAGTCGCTGCTGCTGGCGCTCGTCGGCGGACTCGCCGGGCTGCTCGCGGCGAGCTTCCTCACCGCCATCACCGTCTCGACCACCAACTTCCAGTCGTTCTCCGAGCTGGCGTTTTCCTTCACGCTGACCCCGCGCATCGTGCTGCTGTCGCTGGCCTTCGCGCTGCTGATGGGCTTCGTCGGCGGCTTCCTCCCCGCCATCAAGGCGAGCCGGATGAAGATCGTCGACGCGCTGCGCGCGGATTAGCCGCCGTCGCGGGCGAACGCGGCGCCGCCGCCGGGCGGGGCCGGTCCTCGGTATGCTTCCTGCCGCCGAGGGAAGATCTATACGAGGAGACATCCATGAAACGCCGAGAGTTTTCCGCCGCGGTGGCCACCGCGCTTGCCGCCGCTCCGCTCGGTCTGCTGACGCCTGCGTTCGCGCAGCAGCTCGGCACCCTGAAGATGATGATTCCCGCCAACCCGGGCGGCGGCTGGGATCAGACCGGTCGCCAATTGGCGGCCGCCATGCAGAGCGCAAAGCTCGTGCAATCGATGTCGTTCGAGAACAAGGGTGGCGCTGCCGGCACGCCGGGGCTCGCGCAGTTCGTCAACAGTGCGAAGGGCGATCCGAACGCCGTGATGATCGGCGGACTGGTGATGGTCGGCGGCATCATCCTGAACAAGTCGCCGGTCGATCTGACGATGGTCACCCCGATCGCCCGCCTGACGAGCGAGTACGAAGTGATCGTCGTGCCGGCCAACTCGCCGCACAAGACGATGGACGATCTCGTGAAGGCGTTCAAGGCCAACCCGGGTGCGGTGTCGTGGGGCGGCGGTTCCGCGGGCGGCACTGACCACATCCTCGTCGGCATGATCGCCAAGGCCGTCGGGGCGGACGTCGCCAAGATCAACTACGTGCCGTTCAAGGGCGGTGGCGACTCGATCGCTGCCATCGTCGGCGGTCACGTGACGGCGGGCGTCTCGGGGCTCGGCGAATATGCCGAGCAGATCAAGGCGGGCCGGATGCGCGGCCTCGCGGTGTCCGGGCCGGCGGCGGAGGAAGGCATCAAGTCGCTGAAGGAGCAGGGCATCGACGTGGTGCTCGGCAACTGGCGCGGCGTCTTCGGCGCGCCGGGCCTCACGCCGACGCAGCGCGACGGTCTGGTGTCCCGCGGCTGCCTCGCCGGCGCGTCGGTATGCTTCCAGGCTCCGATGAAGGTGGACGGGGAAAGACAGTGAGGTCGGCCGTACCCGTTCTTCGATCCCTGGTCGTGGCGCTCGTCGGAGCGCTCGTCTGCGTATGGCTGCGCACGCCGCTGCCGTGGCTGATCGGGCCGCTGGTCGCCGTCGCCATCGTCAGCATGCTGCATGGACGGCTCGAGTCGCCGCCGGCGGGACGGCACGTTGGCCAATGGATCATCGGGGTCGCGCTCGGCCTGTATTTCTCACCGGACGTCGTCCGTGAAGTCGGCCGCCTCGGGGCATGGGTGGGGCTGGCCGTCGCATTCGCGCTCGCGCTCGGCCTGCTCGGCAGCTGGATGCTCTCGACGATGGTGGAGACCGATTCCGCGACATCGTTCTTCGGGATGGCGATCGGCGGCGCCAGCGAGATGGCGGTCCTCGCGGAGCGCCACGGCGGCCAGGTGGAGCGCGTGGCGGCCGCCCACAGCCTCCGCATCATGCTAGTCGTGCTCATCGTGCCGCTGCTGCTGAACGCGTTCGAGGTCCACGGACGCGATCCCTACGTCCCGTCCGCGCGCGAATTCTCGTGGGGCGGCTTTGCCCTGCTGGCCGCGGTGACGGGTGGCGCCGCGCTCGTGATGGGCCGCCTGGGGTCGCCGAACAGCTGGATGATCGGGCCGTTGCTGGCGGCGGCGGTCGTGACCGCGCTCGGCGTCACCTGGTCGTCGCTGCCCGTGCCGGTGGTCAACGCGGGGCAGCTGCTCATCGGAATCGGGCTCGGCACCCGCTTCACGCCCGAGTTCTTCGAATCGGCGCCGCGCTTTCTCGGGGCGGTGGCCGCGATCACGCTGGTGTACCTCGGCATCGCCGCTGCCTTCGGCTGGCTGCTGTCGCGCGGCTCCGGCCTGCCTTGGCCGACGGCCATCGTCGCCACCACGCCGGGCGGCATCGGTGAAATGGCGCTGACGGCGCAGGCGCTGCGGCTCGGCGTGCCGATCGTCACGGCATTTCACGCCATCCGGATGGCGGTGGTGGTCATGACCGTTGGAGTGACCTACCGCGCGTGGCTGCGCTGGAAAAAGGAGCAGGCCCATGACGCTTGAACTGCTGCCGCTCACGCGCGAGACGGCGCCATCGGTGGAAGACTTCCACGCCGCGGTCGACGAGTCGCGCGCCTCGCTGACACGCTGGATGCCGTGGTGCCATGCGGGCTACGGGCCGGCGGACGTCGAGCGCTGGTTCGCGGAGGCGGACCGCATGTGGCGCGAGCGCAGCGCGTTTCACATGTGGCTGCGCGAGGACGCCCGCGTCGTCGGCGTCATCGGCGTTCACGACATCCAGCGCTACGGCAAGAGCGAGGGCGAGCTCGGTTACTGGGTGTGCCTGTCCGCGCGCGGCCGCGGCGTGGCGGCAACCGCGCTGCGCTCGATGGCGGCGTTCGCATTCAACGAACTGCACCTGGTGCGCGCCTCTGTGCGCATCCGGCTGGACAACGCGTCGAGCCGCCGCGCGGCCGAGCGCGCCGGCGCGCGCTACGAAGGCACGTTGCGCCACGGCATCGTGCACGGCGAGGCGCGTTTCGACGCTGCGCTGTACGCGCTGCTGCCGGCCGATATCGCGCGTACGTGGGCGCCCTAATTGCCTTGGGCCGCGCGGGAAGTACAGTGGAGACGGCGGAGCCCCCGAATCGCGGCGGGCGCTTTCCCGCGTCAACTCCGGAGTGAAATCGAATGCCGACAGGCACCGTGAAGTGGTTCAATGAAGCAAAGGGCTTCGGCTTCATCAAGCCCGACGATGGCGGCTCGGATCTGTTCGCGCACTACAGTGGCATCAAGTCGAAGGGCTTCCGCACGCTGAAGGAAAACCAGCGCGTCGAATACCAGGTGCAGCAGGGCCAGAAAGGCCCGCAGGCGGTCGAGATCGACGTGATCGGTTGAACCGGACCGCCGCGGCGATGCGGCGGTAGGGCTACCGCGCGGCCAGCCCCGCCGTGTTGACGAGGTTGCGCGGCGTACCTTCCGCGAACGCGACGACGTTGTCGAAGGCGCCGCCGAACAGCGTTTCGTAGGACGTGCGTTCCACGAACCCCAGGTGGGGTGACGCGACCACGTTCGGCAGTGTCAGCAGTGGCTCGTCGCGCACCGGCTCGCGCTCGTAGACGTCGACAGCGGCCATCCCGGGATGGCCGCGCGTGCAGGGCGTCGACCAGGGCCCCGGGAGCGACCAGTTCGGCGCGGCTGGTGTTGACGAACAGCGCCGTCCGCCGCATGCGGGCCAGGTCCCGCGCGGTCACGCTGCCGCGCGTGCGGTCGGCCAGCCGCAGATGCAGCGTCAGCACGTCGGCCTGCTCGAAGAGTTCCTCGCGGTGCGCGGTGGTCGCGTGGCCGTCGGCGTCGGCGCGGGCGCGGGCCTGCTCGCTGCCGTGCACCAGCACCCGCATTCCGAACGCCTTGCCATAGCCGGCGACCAGCGCGCCGATCTTCCCGTAGCTCCAGACGCCCAGCGTCTTGCCGGTGAGCGCGACGCCGAGCCCCGCCAGCGGCCAGTCGGGTGGCGGCGGGACGCTCTGCTGCCACGCGCCCGCATACAGGTTCGCCATGTAGGCCGGCAGCCGGCGCATGGCCGCGAGGATGAGCAGCCAGGTGAACTCGGCGGTCGCCGGCGAATACCCGGTGCCCTCGGCCACCGCGATGCCGCGCCGGGTACACGCCTCGACGTCGACGTGCGGCCCGACCTTGCCCGTCTGGCTGATCAGGCGCAGCGCCGGCAGGCGGGCCAGCAACCCGTCTGTGATGCGCGTCCGCTCGCGCGTGAGCACGAGCGCTTCGGCATCGCGCAGGCGGGCCGCGAGTTGCCCGGCACCCGCGGCGGGCGCGGTCAGAATGCGGACGTCGTGACCGCGCAGCCGGGCGTAGCAGTCGAGATGGCGGACCACGTCCTGGTAGTCGTCAAGAATGAGGATCTTCATCGGGATGTCCGGTTTGCCGCGCCGGCCCGCCCGTTCGCCGGAGGGGCTCGGAGCTGGCCGACGGGCCGACCTTGGTCGAAGCATGGCCGGCGGCTAAAATAACCCGCTTTCCCGCAACCCGGCGCAACCCGGCCATCCGCCGCCCGGCCGGTTGCTCGCGGCCACGAGCCACGAAGTGGCAAGAATCATGATCGCTGCGCCCTCGTCGGAACCGGGGGCACAAGGCGACGACCTGGAGGCAGGACCAATGAGCGCAGTGCTTTCCGGGCAGGCCGCGGCCGCCCCTTCGTACGTCAAGAACAGGAAACTCATCGCCTGGGTGGCCGAGATCGCCCGGCTGACGCAGCCGGAGCGCGTGGTCTGGTGCGACGGCTCGCAGGCCGAATACGACCGCCTGTGCGAGGAGATGGTCGCAGTCCGGCACCTTCATCCGGCTCAACCCCGAGAAGCGCCCGAACAGCTATCTGGCGCGGTCCGATCCGCGCGACGTCGCGCGCGTCGAGGACCGCACCTTCATCTGCTCGAGCACGCAAGGAGACGCCGGCCCGACCAACAACTGGATGGACCCGCGCGAGATGAGGGCGATCGCTGAACGAGCCTGTTCGACGGCTGCATGCGCGGCCGCACGATGTACGTCATGCCGTTCAGCATGGGCCCGCTCGGCTCGCCACATCGCGCAGATCGGCGTCGCAGACTCACCGACTCGCCTACGTCGTCGTCAACATGCGGATCATGACGCGCATGGGCCGCGCGGTCGCTCGACGTGCTCGGCGGACGGCGACTTCGTGCCGTGCGTGCACTCGGTCGGCGTGCCGCTGGCGCCGGGCGAGAAGGACGTGCCGTGGCCGTGCAACCCGGACACCAAGTACATCGTGCACTTCCCGGAGACGCGCGAGATCTGGTCGTACGGCTCGCGGCTACGGCGGCAACGCGCTGCTCGGCAAGAAGTGCCTGGCGCTGCGCATCGCCTCGGTGATGGCGCGCGACGAGGGCTGGCTCGCCGAGCACATGCTGATCCTCGGCGTCGAGATCGCCGCAGGGCGAGAAGACCTACGTCGCGGCCGCGTTCCCGCAGCGCCTGCGGCAAGACCAACTTCGCCATGCTGATCCCGCCGCCGGCGGCTTCGAGGGCTGGAAGGTGACGACCGTCGGCGACGACATCGCCTGGATCAAGCCGGGCGCCGGACGGCCGGCTCTACGCCATCAATCCCGAAGCCGGCTTCTTCGGCGTCGCGCCCGGGCACGTCCGATGAAGTCGAACCCGAACGCGATGGCGATGACTGCGCGACAACTGCATCTTCACCAACGTGGCGCTGACCGACGACGGCGACGTCTGGTGGGAGGGCATGGGCCCGAGCCGCCGCGCGCACGCTCATCGACTGGCAGGGCAAGCGACTGGACGCCCGAGTCGGCAAGCCGACGCAAGGCGGCGCACCCGAACGCCCGCTTCACCGCGCCGCGCCGCAGTGCCCGTCGATCGATCCCGACTGGGAGAACCCGGACGGCGTGCCGATCTAGCGCCTTCATCTTCGGCGGCCGGCGCGCGACCACGGTTGCCGCTCGTCTACCGAGGCGTTCAACTGGGCGCACGGCGTCTACCTGGCCGCGACCATGGGCTCGGAGACGACCGCGGCGCGACAGTCGGCCAGGCGGCGATGCGGCGCGACCCGATCGCGATGCTGCCGTTCTGCGGCTACAACATGGCCGACTACTTCGGCCACTGGCTCGAAGCTCGGGCGCCAGCGGTGCCGACGCCGCCGCGCATCTTCCGCGTGAACTGGTTCCGCACGCGACGAGAACGGCAAGTTCATGTGGCCGGGCTTCGGCGAGAACATGCGCGTGCTGAAGTGGATCGTCGACCGCGTGCACGGGCGGGCCGGCGGCGTCGAGAGCCCGCTCGGCTTGATGCCGCGCTACGAGGACATCAGCTGGAACGGCCTCGAGTTCCCGCGCGCGCAGTACGAGCGCATCACGGCGGTGAACCTGGACGACTGGCTCAAGGAGCTTGCGCTGCACAGCGAGCTCTTCGCGACGCTGTCGCCGCGCCTGCCGCGCGCGCTGCTGGAGACGCGCGCCGCGCTCGCGCAGCGCATCGCTGCCTGACGAAGCGGCTGTGCGGAACGAAGGCCGCCCTCGGGCGGCCTTTTGCGTTGTGCTTGCCTACGTCGCCGGTTGCAGCACGTAAAGCACGTAGCGCTTCTCGCGCTTGAACACCTCGGGATTCAGGGTGTCGAGCCGCACGTTGGCGAGCTTCTCGCGCACGTCGGGCTGGAACAGGTAGCCGAGGAAGGGGTGGCGCAGGAAGAACTTCTCGCTGAAGAAGTGGGCGACGGGCAGCGCGAAGCGCTCGGCCAGCACGCGGCCGTAGGCGAGGCGACGGCACCACGTTGTCGGTGACATCGACGCGTTCGAGAACCCGCAGTCCGTGACGTGCGATCGCGGCGTCGAAGTCTGCGAGCAGGTGGCCGGACCGGTTCTTTGCGTCGGGCTTCAGGCGGAAGTAGTCGATGACGATCCAGCGACCGTTCGGCGCCAGGAAGCGCTTCACGCGCTCGATGCCCGCGTCGAGCGCGATGTACTGGAACGACTCGGAGTTGATCACCGCGTCGAATCGTTCCGGCCGTTGGCTGGGGTCGAACGACTCCAGCGTGCCCTCGAGCAGCGGGATGTGCGGCCACTGCGTGCGGATGTGCGCCGCGTGCGAGCGGTTGGGCGTAAGCCCGGTGGGGCGTGCGCCGGCGGCTTCGAGACGGGCCAGCAGTCCGCCCATGCCGCAGCCGATGTCGAGCACGCGCTCCCCGGGCTGGATCCGCTCGACGAGCAGGGTCGCGTAGTCGTCCATGGCCTGCTTCGCGTCGGCCAGGCTGATCGATTCCGGGTCGGCCGGCGGGACCGGGAAGTAACCGTAGTGCAGGAAGTTGTTGCCGAAGACGGCGCCGTACAGCGCCAGCTCGAGATCGTCCGCCGGATCCCAGACGGACCGGCCGGCCCGGTTCCGGCTCAGGTGCCGGAGCAGCGCCGGCACATTCAGCAATCGTGTCAGTACGCCCATGTGCTCAGGCGCGGGGTGCGTCAGTTGTTTTCATCGCAGCAGCCATGCAAGGTGCGGGCGAACAATAGCAAGGCCGCCGTGTCGTTCCCCGCGGCCCCTCGCCTTGCACCGGTATCGCTTTGCGAAGATACTGATTGACCCGCTCCGCAAGGCCCGCGACGAGGCCGATGGGCGGCCCACCGACGGCAGTACCGGTACGCAGGAGACCGTATTGGCACTGATTTACTACATCACGCAGGTCCAGTTCGACTTCGGCGCTGTGGCGCTCGCGCGGTCGGAGTGCGAGCGCGTCGGCATTCGCCGGCCGCTGATCTGCACGGATCGGGGAGTCGTCGCCGCGGGACTGCTCGAGCGCCTCGCGGCGGCGCTCGGCGACGTGCCCTTCGCCGTGTTCGCCGACACGCCGTCGAATCCGACCGAGGCCGCCGTGATGAGGGCGGTCGACGCGTACCGGGCGCACGGTGCGGACGGTGTGATCGCGCTCGGCGGCGGCAGTCCCATCGATCTGGCCAAGGGCGTCGCCATCATGGCCACGCACTCCGGTGCGCTGGCGGACTACGCCACCATCCTCGGCGGCAGCCCGAAGATCACGTCGGCGGTGTCCCCGCTGATCGCCATTCCAACCACGGCCGGCACCGGGAGCGAAGTGGCGCGCGGGGCGATCATCATCCTGAGCGACGGCCGCAAGCTGGGCTTCCATTCGTGGCACCTGGTCCCGAGGACCGCGATCTGCGATCCGGAACTGACCTTCGGCTTGCCGCCCGGGCTCACCGCGGCGACGGGCATGGACGCGGTGGCGCATTGCGTGGAGACCTTCCTGTCGAAGGCCGTGAATCCGCCCGCCGACGCGATCGCCCATGATGGGCTCGTGCGCGCGCTGAAGCACATCGACCGCGCGGTGAACCAGCCCACGGATCGCGAGGCCCGCTGGAACATGATGAGCGCGTCGATGCAGGGCGCGATGGCCTTCCAGAAAGGCCTCGGCGCCGTGCATTCGCTGTCGCATGCGCTCGGCGCGCTGCCGATCGGCCCGCACCACGGCACGCTGAACGCCGTGCTGCTGCCCGAGGTGTCTGAAGTACAACGAGGCGGCGGTGCCGGACAAGGTGCAGGCGATCGCCGACGTCTTCGGGGTGCGCGGGGGCGCGGCCCTTGCCACCGCGATACGCGAACTCAATCGGCGCCTGCGCCTGCCGTCGGGCCTCGGCGACATGGGCATCGGACCGGAGCTCTACGCGGACATCGCGACCCAGGCGATGAAAGACCACTGTCACGGGACAAACCCGCGGGTTGCGTCCCACGCCGACTACGTTGCTATGCTCGCCGCCTCCGCGTGACCGGGCCGGCGTCGAGCGCCGCATGGACAACAACAATCACTGCGATGAATCCTTCCGACATCATTCTGGAAACGCGCGGCCTGACGAAGGAGTTCAAGGGCTTCGTCGCGGTCAGTGAAGTCAACCTGAAAGTCGTCCGCGGCACGATCCACGCGTTGATCGGTCCCAATGGCGCGGGCAAGACGACCTGCTTCAACCTGCTGACGAAATTCCTCACGCCCACGCGCGGGGCGATTCTCTTCAACGGCACCGACATCACGAGGGACACGCCGGAGCACATCGCCCGGCGCGGCATCGTCCGCTCCTACCAGATCCGTCGGTATTTCCGCACCTGACGGCGCTCGAGAACGTTCGCATCGCGCTGCAGCGGCCGACCGGGCTGTCGTTCCAGTTCTGGCGCAGCGAGCGGGCGCTCGACGACCTGAACGAGCGCGCCCTCGCGCTGCTCGACCAGGTCGACCTGCGCTCGTTCGCCTCGACGCAGACCGTGTCGTTGCCGTACGGGCGCAAGCGGGCGCTCGAAATCGCCACCACGCTCGCGACCGAGCCCGAACTGATGCTGCTCGACGAGCCGACCCAGGGCATGGGCCACGAGGACGTGGCCCGCGTGACGGAACTGATCAGCGCGTGGCCGCGGCCGCACGGTGCTGATGGTCGAGCACAACTCACGTCGTTTCCAGCATTGCCGACACCATCACGGTGCTGGCGCGCGGCGGGGTGCTGGCGGAGGGCCTACGCGAAGGTGTCGAGCGACCCCGCCGTGATGGAGGCGTACATGGGCACGGCCGACGTGCAGCCGGAAGGCATCGGACACTGACATGGCGGCGGCGTCGAGATCAAGAACCTGCACGCCTGGTACGGCGAGTCGCACATCCTGCACGGGGTCGATCTGCAGGTCGAACCGCGGCGAAGTCGTCACGCTGCTCGGCCGGAATGGCGCAGGCCGAACGACCACGCTGCGCGCCATCATGGGCCTGACCGGGAGCACGCAAGGGCTCGATCAAGGTCAACGGCCACGAAACGATCGGCATGGCGACGCACCGGGTCGCCCACCTGGGCATCGGCTACTGCCCCGAGGAGCGGGGCATCTTCGCCAGCCTGTCGTGCGAGGAGAACCTCATGCTGCCCCCGCGCGTCGCCCCCACGGCGGGATGAGCGTTGAAGAGATCTACGCGATGTCCCGAACCTGGCCGGGACGTCGCGGAACCGGTTGTAGATCATCACGTCGGCATTGATGATGCAGATCGTGTAGCCGTCGGGTACCGCCTCGGTGCAGGCGCGCGCGGCGATGTTGCCGGCACCGCCGGGGCGGTTCTCGATGATGATCGGCTGGCCGAAGACTCTTGTGCAGTTCCTCGCCGAGCACGCGCATGAAGATGTCGCTGATGCCGCCGGCGCTCGAAGTGGTGATCACGC
>CAVOQI010000007.1:0-57028 GCA_963698305.1 uncultured beta proteobacterium | reverse complement strand
TGGCCAAGGCCGAACGGGATGCGTTCACCGTGACCTCGTCACGCCCGACAACAGCAGAGTATCGTCGAGATGAGCAATCCGCGACGCTGGACCAACATCGAGGGCATCCAGAACAGCAGAAGCCGGATCTGACGATCACTTCGAACCGCAGCGACCTCGACCAGGTGATGATCGGCGCCAGCAGCTCAGACGACCTGATCAAGGCCGGCAAGGCCAAGTTCGACGCGTACGAAAGTTCTTCGATCAGCTCAGCGGCTTGATGGTGACCTTGCGCCCATTTCGAGTCCTGCCGGTACAGCGGCAAGCCGAACAGCAGCTGAAGATTCTCGAGGTCTGGCCTACTTCGCCCCGGATCCGCAGGACTGACCCGCGCGCGCAAGGCCCCAGAAGGGCTTGCGGCTCGGCGAAGGCCAGGCGCAATTTGGAGCCGGTGGGCTTGTCCAGCTTTGACGAGGACGACAATGGCGCGATCAAGAGTTCGCCTCTGGCTGATCTTCCTGACGCTGGCGGCGGTCTACGACTGATCACATGGCCGGTGCGCCTGATGCCGCCCCATAACTGCGCCGCGGGAGTCGGTCCGTTTCGCTCAGCCGCAGCCATGCGCTGGGCACCGATGTACGGTGCTGTCGACCCGTCGTGGTGCCTGGTCGAGGCGCCGACCTGCTCGCGCATCATGCCCAGCGACGCTTTCGCATCGGTGTGGCGCATGTTGACATCAGCGACGAGACGCTCAACGGACACGCTGCACCAGCTGTCCACGAGCACTCTGATCCGGACGGACGCCGATCGTGCACCTCGTCGGACTCAGCCGATGGTCACGCTGGCCCCCAGGAGCTCAGCCGCATCGCCCCAAGGCCGAGGCCTTCTTCGCCTTGGTGGACAACACGCTGGCCGCCAAGCGCGGCACCGACCTGCTGGTCTATGTGCACGGCTCCGACGACACATTGGCGCGCGCCTCGGCGCAGGCCGCCAACTGCGTCGCTTCACCGGCGGATAGATGATGCTGGCCTTCCTGTGGCCGTCGAGCAGGTCGCTACTACAGTACTTCACCGATGTCGGCAACACCACGGCATATCAGTCGAACCGTCGCGATTGATGAGCCTTCTCGCAGCCGACGCCCGCTGCTCGCATTGACATATAGCCTCAGCACCAGTGCGCAATGGTCGCCGGTTCGCCAAGCTCGGCCCAGGGCGGCCAGACGAAGTCGCGCGAGCAACTGCGCCAGCGTTCCACCTGAAGACGATTCTTCTTCGCTGCGCCGGACATCGATACGCGTCGCTTCGTCGACGATTGGCGATACATCGACGTCGTCGATCGCGTCGCTTCCTGCCGCGACCTGGATGGCTCGGCGCTACCGCTGCCACGCTGGTCCGCGGCGTCGCACGCAGCCGCCCAACCCTGAACTCGACGAGCAGAAGAGCAGTAAGACTTCATCCCGAGGCAACAAGACCATGGGCTTCAACCTTCGTCGAGGTTCATCCGGACGACATTGCGAAGCTGCCGCTGCAGTTCGCACGCGTTCTGGTGCCGGACCCCTCGGTCACGGTGACCTGCTCGGCCCTCTACTGCTGATGCCGACCCACAGCGCCACGAGCTCGACGCGCGAGTCCGCGCGCGGGCGCGATTCTGGAGCCTTCCCGGCGGACAACGAGCCGCGTGCGGCGCCTGTTCGCGCCGAGTAACACTTTCGCCGTCGGCACGTGAGACGGCGCACCAGCGTCGACTTGGCCCAATGAGCGCGAACGCCACCGCAGTTGGCGCGGACGACATTCTGATGCTTTGATCGTCGCGCCTCTTCAAAGTGACCTGAAAGCAGACCCGGCCTTGCACTCTGCCCGCCAGGCAGCCGGTGTCGCGCCACTCCAGCGCCGGAACGCGCGCGTGAATGCACTGGCATCGGCATAGCCGAGCAATGCCGCGACGTCACCAATTCGCAGATCGGTATCCCGTAGCGTCCGCCGGGCGACCTCGTAGCGTTCCTCTTCGACCAGGTCCATAAAGCTGATGCCGTACTCGCTCAGGCGGCGGTGCAGCGTCCGGCGGTGGATCGAGAACAGCGAGGCAATGTGGTCGGCGTCCGCGCGCTCGGTGAGCAAGGCCGCGCGCAGCACGGTGCGCACCTGCTCCACGAACGAGTCCGGGTGACGCGCCTTGGTGGCCTCGATCTGCGCCTTCAACTGCCGGCGCAATTCCGGATCGTCGCCCGCGAGACGGTAGTTAAGCCAGTCCGCGAGAAAAACGAGAGTGTTCTGTTCGGCGTCGAAGAGCAGCGGAGCACGGAAGTACTGGCGGAACGGCCCGACGTCATCCGGTTTGCGATGCGCGATGGTGACCTGGCTGGGCTTCCAGCCCGGTCCGCAGAGGGACTGCATGATGTTGAGCATCACGGCAAGGGCGCCGTCGAGCACCTGGGCCGTCCCCGCAGTCCCCGGCCGCTGAATTTCGTAACCGAAGTAGGCCAGCTGACCGTCGACGGTGAGCGTCGCCCTCGCGCCCCGCGTGTGATGGTGGAAGAAACGAGTCAGGCTGCGAAGCGCACTTCCGACGTCAGGCGAGTACTTGACGAGCGAACCCACCAGTCCGAGTGACTGTAGGCCGCTTCGTTGACCGACCAGCAGCCCGAGATGCTGGCAGCCGGTCCGCGCGGCGCAGTGTTCCAGCAGGCGGCCGCGGGTGGAGAAGGAAAGCTGGTTCTCCGGGCTGTCGAACAGCGAGAGCTCGACCCCGACCTCGGCCATGAGCTGCGCCGGGTTCGCTCCAAGGCTATGGAGGACGTCTGGCAGCCCGATCGTGGCGCCGATCCGGAGCATCGTGTCGCCGGCCGATCCTCGAACGGTGCGGCGGCGAGCAGGCGAGAGCGTCTTGTTTGACTTGATCGGCATCGGAAGCAGAGGCGGGAGGGACTTGTCCCGAACTGTCTAGTGGACGTCACAAATTGTCAAGCGCTCGACCCGGATCAATTTGAAGATGAGTCCTGTCCGGCCAGAAGCAGCGCGCCTGTTCCGGTCCACTTCGACCGCCTCGCACAAAGGAACTGATGATGACAACGACCCAGCGAACGTCCGATTGCGTGCCTCTGAACTGGAAGGAGGTCTACTACACCAACTGCCCGCTGATCTCCGCGAGCAACGTCGACCAGGAACTCGGCTGGACGCGCGAGGAGTACAAGAAGATCGGCGTCACGTACGGCTTCCTTCGCTCGCGCAAGGAGAACAACTGGTATCCGCACTACATCCACAACATGGACAACCTGATCCGCTTCGGCGGGTTGTTCCCGCCGATCCATGTGCAGGCCGATCTGCGCCGCACGCGGCTGCTGGGCGTGACGCACGCACCGCGGGAAGGCGGCTGCATGATGGTCCGGTCGCGTGACGACATCTACCGGATGAAGGACCTGAAGGGCAAGAAGATCGGCCTGTCGAAGAGCCTGAACATCATCAAGAACGACTGGTGGCGCATCCAGGAACACCAGGGCATCGAGCTGATGCTGCGCCTGAACGACATGACGATGAAGGACGTCGAGATCGTCGAGTTCCCGTACCCGGATGACTGGTACGACAAGCCCGAAATGCTGGCGCCGATGGACAACGCCTCCGAGCTGTGGCTCAAGCGCGACCACAAGCGTGACCTCGCCTTCCGGCCGCTCGAGACCGCGCTCGAGAAAGGCCTCGTCGACGCGATCTACACGCAGACCGGCCCGTTCCAGCATCTGCAGGAAGCCACCGGCAAGTTCAAGGCGATCGAGGATCTGTCGCGCTATCCGGACTGGACGCTGCAGGTCGCCAACATCCCCGCCGTCATCACCTGCACCGACGTGATGGCCGAGCAGCACCCCGAGCTCGTCGTGACGTTCATGAAGGGCATGATCAAGGTCGGTCGCTGGGCCAACGAACACAAGCACGCAGCGGCCGCGATCCTCGACAAGCAGACGTTCTACCTCGACGTCGAGGACACCTACCGCGGCATCCAGCCCATCGACCTGGTGCCCAACCTGTCGCCGCAGAACCTGGCTTCCGTCGAGATCGGCAAGGACTTCATGCTGAAGCACGGCTACATCAAGAACGACTTCGACGTGCAGAAGTGGGCCGCGCCCGAGTTCCTCGAGACGGCGGCCAAGGAACTGCTCGAAGCGCAGTGGAAGAAGAAGACCGGCGACAAGCTGCCGGAGTCGACGTCGCTGCGGATGGGTTAAGCCTGCACTGCGCCACCGGGGAACCGTCGGCGCGTGGACGAGCAGGGAAGGCTGCAGCGGCAGCCTTCCCCCCAGCGCCCGTCGAGCAAACAAGGAATTCCGAGATGAACGCTGAACAGGCACAGACCCGCATGCAGCGGATCGGCTACCGCACGCCGATCGACGCCCCCGAGCCCGACCAGCCTGTGCTGGTCGACTACCTCTCTGGCGGGCGCGTGGCAGTGGTCACGCTCAACCGGCCCCACGCCGACAACGCGGTCACCACCGAACTGGCGGCGAGCCTGATCGAGGTACTCGAGACGATCGCGGCGCGTGCCAGCGTGCGAGTGGCGATCATCACCGGAGCCGGCGCCCGCGCCTTCTCCGTGGGCGGCGACCTGCGCCAGCGCAAGAGCATGACCAAGGAAGAGTGGCTGCGGCAGCGCCAGGTCTTCGACCGCGTGCTCTACACGTTGCGGCAGCTGCGCCGGCCGGTCATCGCCGCGGTGCACGGGTTGGCCTACGGCGGTGGCTGCGAGATCGCCATCAGTTGCGACTTCATCGTCGCGTCCGACGATGCCATGTTCGGCCAGCCGGAAGCGATGGTCGGTCTGTCGCGCCGGCGGCGGCGCGCCGGTGCTGCTGCCGCGCCTGCTGCCTCGGGGCCGAGCCCTGCAGATGCTGATGACCGGGGAGCCAATCACCGCAGAGGAGGCGCACCGGCTCGGCATGGTCAATGAACTGCATCCGCGCGGCGAGTTGATGAATGCGGTGCTGCGCATCGCGGAGCAGATTGCGAGCAACTCGCCGACAGCGGTCCAGGCGGTCAAGCGGGCGGTGCTCCTGGGCGAGGGCGAGCCGATCGAACAGGCCGCCGCCATCATGATGGAAGCGCACTGGCGCTCGGTCGTCCATCCGGATCGCGTCGAAGGCATCCGCGCCTTCAACGAAGACCGTGAGCCCACGTTCCCGGACCCCGATTTCTGAACGGTGCGGGAGCGCATCGGACACGAAAGAACATTGAGATGAGCGCCGCTTTGAGCACGGCCTACAAGTTTGAAGACACGATCATCAAGGTCGACGAGAGCCTATGCATCGGCTGCGGCAACTGCATCCGGACCTGCCCCGGCGGGTTGATCACAAAGGACAAGTTCCCCGTCGAGACGGCGAACTCGTGGAACCTGTGCATCGACTGCGGTCATTGCGTGACGGTGTGCCCCACCGGGGCCATGCATCAGCGCGCGATGGACCCCGAGGAAGGCGCGCCGCTCGACGTTCACCTGATCCCGACCTGGGATGAAGCGCGGCAATTCCTGGTCTCGCGACGCTCGGTCCGGGTCTACGTCAACAAGCCGGTCGAAAGGGAAAAGATCCTGCAGTGCCTGGACGTCGCGCGCTTTGCGCCGAACGGCGCGAACCGGCAGATCGTGCGCTGGGTCGTGGTCAGCGACCCCGTGCAGGTTCATCGCGTTGCCCAGATGTCGATCGACTGGATGAAGAGCGTGCGGGAGTCGAACCCGGCGATGTACAAGGAGGCCAAGCTCGAGCTTTTCACCAATGCATGGGACGCAGGCCAGGATCAGATTTCCAGGGGGGCGCCTTGCTTCATACAGGCATGGGCGCCCAAGGCCGAACGCACTGCACCCCAGGCGGCCACGATCGCCATGGCGTACGTCCAGCTTGCCGCCCACGCGCTTGGGCTGGGAAGCAGCTGGAGCGGCGGCATCAACACGGCCGCGCAGGCCTATCCGCCGCTAGTGGAGATGCTCGGGCTGCCGGAAGGCACCGTGTCGTACGGAACGATCCTGCTCGGATACCCCGCTGAGACCTTCGGGCGGATCCCGGTGCGCAGGCCCCTGGACGTGACGTGGCGGTGAGTGATGAGGCCGCAGTGTTGTGATTCGCCAAGCGGTCGCCGACCAGGCGGCGAGGCTGGCGCATTGGAAGGAAGAACATGAAAGTCGTCATCGTCGGTGGTGTGGCAGGCGGTGCGTCGTGCGCGGCGCGGTTGCGCCGGCTGGACGAGAAGGCCGAGATCGTGATGGTGGAGCGCGGTCCGTACATGTCGTACGCGAACTGCGGACTGCCGTATCACATCTCGGGCGTGATCGAGAAGGAATCGAGCCTGCTGGTGGCCAGCGCGGAGATGTTCCGCGCGACGTTTGCGATCGACGCGCGCACCAACTGCGAGGCGATCGCCGTCGATCCCGAAGGCGAAGACCGTGCAGCTGCGCAACGTCGCCACCGGCGAGGTGACGACCGAGTCGTACGACAAGCTGGTGCTCGCGCCCGGCGCGGTGTCGGTGCGGCCGCCGCTGCCCGGCATCGACCTGCCGGGCATCTTCCAGGTGCGGACGGTGCCGGACGTGCGCACGATCCGCGAGTGGATCGCAGCGCGGCACCGAGTTCCTGGCGGGCCTGTACAACTACTCGGGGATGCAGTTCGTCAAGCCGGCGCGGCGCGCGGTGGTGATCGGCGGCGGCTTCATCGGCCTGGAGACGGCGGAGAACCTGGTGCACGCCGGGTTCGAGGTCACGCTGGTCGAGATGCTCGACCAGGTGCTCGCGCCGATGGACCGCGAGTTCGCGCGCCTGGTCGAGGAGCACCTGAAGAGAAATGGCGTGCAACTCGCCCTCGGCGACGGCGTGGCCGGCTTCAAGCCACTGGACGGCGGCGCGCTCGAAGTGCAGACGAAGTCGGGCAAGGCCTACCCGGCCGACCTCGTGATCCTCGCGCTCGGCGTGCGGCCGGACACGGCGCTCGCCAAGTCCGCAGGCCTGGCGATCGGCGAACGAGGCGGCATCCGCGTCGACGAGCAGATGCGCACCAGCGATCCGGACATCTTCGCCGTCGGCGATGCGGTCGAAGTCAAGGACGTGGTCACCGGGCAGTGGAGCCTTGTGGCGCTGGCGGGGCCGGCGAACCGGCAGGGCAGGATCGCGGCCGACGTGATCGCCGGACGCGACCGCGCGCTTCCGCGGCGCGCAGGGCACTTCGATCATCGGGCTGTTCAACGGCGCGGCCGCGTGGACGGGCGCCAGCGAGAAGACGCTCGCAGCGGCTCGGCGACACCGATTACGAGAAGGTCTACCTGTTTCCGAACTCGCACGCCGGCTACTACCCTGGCGCGAAGATGATCGGGATGAAGGTGCTGTTCCGCAAATCCGACGGCCGTCTGCTCGGAGCGCAAGCGGTCGGCCTCGATGGTCCGGCGGTGGACAAGCGCATCAGCGCGCTTGCGGTGGCGATCCAGATGGGCGCCACCGTCTACGACCTCGAGGAATCGGAACTCTGCTACGCGCCGCAGTTCGGCAGCGCCAAGGACGCCGTCAACTTCGCCGGCATGGTCGCGGCCGACGTGCTGCGAGGGGACATGCCGCTCACCCATTGGTCGGACACGAAGGGCGCGTTGCTGCTCGACGTACGCCAGCCCGTGGAACTGGCCGTGGAAAGCGTGCCGGACGCGGTGAACATCCCGCTGCCGCAGTTGCGCAAGCGCCTGGATGAACTGCCGCGCGACCGGGAGATCCTGGTCATCTGCCGCTCCGCGCAGCGCGCCTACTACGCGACACGCATCCTGCTGCAGAACGGGTTCAACGCCCGCAACCTGTCCGGCGGCATGCTCGCGCGCGCGCTGACCTTGCAGTGAGTCAACCGAGCGAGGAGCAACCGATGAGCGTTTCCGCGAAGAAGCCTGACGGATTGAAGGAAAAGGTCCGCCACGAGTTGATCGAGTACGCCTTCAACGTCGCGTACCTCACGGCGGTGTTCGCCACGTTCACGATCTACCGCCGCCTGCTGCTGGCGGCGCACGACATCACCTACACCAACTACTGGTTCGCGCTGATCGAGGCGCTGATCCTCGGCAAGGTGATCATGATCGGCGGGGTTTTCCACCTGGGCCGCGGCCTGGAGGACAAGCCGCTGATCTATCCGACGCTCTACAAGACGGTCGTCTTCACGATCTTCTGCGCCGTGTTCACGCTCGCCGAGCACGCGATCAAGGGCCTCGTGTCGGGCCATGGCGTCGTCGCCGGACTCGCCGAATTCACCGCGCAGGGGTACGAGGTGATCCTCGCCAACAGCATGGTCGTCTTCGTCGCGCTGATCCCGTTCTTCGCCATGAAGGAACTCGGCCGCGTGATGGGCCGTGAGCAGATCGGCAGGCTGTTCTTCCGGCCGCGGAGCTCGGCATGAGCACCACGGGCCGCGCTGGACTTCGGCGGGTTCCTGCGCCGGTACCTGCCGATCCTGGACTGGGGCCGCGAGTACTCGCGCCAGACGCTGACTGGCGACCTGATCGCCGCGGCCATCGTCTCGATCATGCTGATCCCGCAGTCGCTGGCGTATGCGCTGCTGGTCGGCGTGCCGCCGCAGGTGGGCCTGTATGCGTCGATGGCGCCGCTGGTGCTCTATGCCGTGTTCGGCACCTCGCGCGCGCTGGCTGTCGGTCCGGTGGCGGTGGCGAGCCTCATGACGGCGGCCGCGGCCGGCGCAGGTCGCAGCGCCGGGCACGCCCGAGTTCCTCGGTGCAGCGATCGCGCTGTCGACCGTGACGGGACTGATGCTGATCCTGATGGGCTTCCTGCGGCTGGGTTTCCTGGCGAACTTCCTCAGCCACCCGGTCGTGTCCGGCTTCATCACGGCGGCGGCCGTGCAGATCGCCGCCGGCCAGCTTGGCGCGCTGCTGGGCGCGAGTTCCAAGGGCGAAAGCCTGCTCGAGATCCTGCACTCGCTTTTGCCCAGCCTCGACAAGATCAATCCGGCCACGGCGGCCATCGGCATCGCCGCCGTGGTGTTCCTGCTGTGGGCGCGGCGCGGCCTGAAGCCGCTGCTGCTCGGCGTGGGCCTGGGCGAGCGCCTCGCGGACATCCTGGCGAAGGTGGCGCCGGCGATGGTCATCGTGGCCACGACGCTGGCGGTCTGGGGCTTCGACCTCAATGCGCGCAACGTGGCCATCCTCGGCACCGTCCCGGGAGGACTGCCGGCCATCGCGCTGCCGCCGGTCGACGTGTCGCTGTGGACCAAGCTCCTCGTTCCGTCGCTGCTGATCTGCATCGTCGGCTACGTGGAGTCGATCTCGGTCGCGCTCACGCTCGCCGCCGAAGCGACGGCAGCGGGTCGATCCCGACCAGGAACTGATCGCGCTCGGCGCGGCCGACCTCGGTTCGGCGGTGTCGGGCGGATTCCCGGTCACCGGCGCGCTGTCACGCTCGAGTGGTGAACTTCGACGCCGGCGCGCAGACGCCGGCGGCTGGCGCGTTCACCGCGGTCGGCGTGGCCATCGCGACGCTGTTCCTGACGCCGCTGCTGTTCTTCCTGCCGAAGGCGGCGCTGGCCGCGATCATCATCGTGGCCGTGCTGTCGCTGGTGGACATCGGCGCGATCAGGCACACCTGGGCGTACTCGCGCACCGACTTCGCGGCGATGATCGGCACGATCATCGTCACCTGGCTCGACGGCGTCGAAGCGGGCCTCGTGGTGGGCGTCGGGCTGTCGATCTTCCTGCACCTCTACAAGACGTCGCGGCCGCATGTGGCCGTGGTGGGCCAGATTCCGGGCACGACGTCCTTTCGCAACGTGGCGCGTCACGCCGTGGTGACCGATCCGGAGATCCTGTCGCTGCGCGTCGACGAGAGTCTGTACTTCCCGAACGCGCGCTTCCTCGAAGACCTGATCAACGATGCGGTGGCGGCCAATCCGCAGGTGCGTCACGTCATTCTCGAGTGCCCGGCGGTCAACACGATCGATGCCTCCGGCGCTCGAAAGCCTCGAGGCGATCAACCGCCGGCTCGCCGATGGCGGCGTCCACGTTCCACCTGTCCGAGGTGAAGGGGCCGGTGATGGACCAGCTCAAGCGCTCGCACTTCCTGCAGGAGCTGGGCGGCAAGGTGCATCTGTCGCAGTTCGATGCGGTAGCGAGCATCAAGCCCGAGCTCGCGCACGGCACCGCGCGATGCGCTGCGAGCTGCAGCGTGAACCCGGAACCGGCATGAAGACCGTCGAGATCGTCTACCGCAGCGACGGCGAGCGCGAACGCGCCGTGCGCAGGACCCGCCGAAGGATGCCGACAGCGCGCCCGGCACGGCTGGATGACGGCAACCGGGCGTTCGCGGACCTGTTCCGTGACGTGAGGCGGGCACGGGAGCGCTCGCCGTGTCATCCCCATTAGACCCGGCCGATCTGGGTCTGTCCGGCAAAGGCAGGCCGCTCGCCGCACAGCGACCGTTCGCGGCGGTACTCGGCTGCGCCGACGCGCGCGTCCCGATCGAGCTGATCTTCAACGAGGGACCGAACGACCTGTTCGTGGTCCGTGTCGCCGGCAATACGCTGGGCGACGACGTGCATGGCAGCCTGAAGTACGCGCTCGAACATCTCGGCGACAGCCTGAAGCTCGTCGTCGTGCTCGGCCACAGCGGGTGCGGAGCGGTCACGGCAGCCGTGGACGTGTTCCTCGATCCGGCTGGCTATCTGTCACTGACGGCGACGCCACTCGATCCGCGGACCTCGTCGACCGCTTGCAGGTCGTCGTGCGGCGCATCGGCCCGTCGCATGGCCGATGCCTTTGGTGAGAACGTCGTCCGCGAACCGGGATACCGCGAAGCGCTGATCGAAGTGGCAGTCGTTACCAACGCGGCGCTCGGTGCCCACACCCTTCTTCGCGAGACCGTGAGCGAAACGGCGCGGAGCGTCGAAGTTGCGTACGGGGTCTACTTGCTGGATCAGCGATTTGTCTGGGCGCCGCGTGCCGGCAGCGACGAAGTGATCGGCCTTGCGACGCCGCCGGAGGATGGTCCAGCCTTCGCAGAGTTCAGCGCCGCTGTCATGCGGTCCGACAGAATTCGCGCGATTCTGGGACGCCCTCCGCATGTCGCCCGTAATTCACCACGCAAGTAAATCTTGTCGACCTGCGACGGATCCGTGTACGACTGCTTTCTGAAAATGCCAGAGTCGGCTTAGCGGTGCATGAGCCGATACATCGACGGGCAGGATCGAACGCAGAGCGTCCTGTTTCCTGAGCGACTGGACGACTGGATCGACGAAGACAACCCGGTGCGTGCGGTCGATGTCTTCGTCGACGCACTGGACCTGGTGCAACTGGGGTTCGAGCGGGCGCAGCCGGCAGACACTGGGCGGCCCGCGTATCACCCGGCCACGCTGCTCAAGATCTACATCTACGGCTACCTGAACCGGGTGCAGTCGAGCCGTCGACTGGAGCGCGAAGCGCAGCGCAACGTTGAGCTGATCTGGCTCACCGGGCCGGCTGATGCCCGACTTCAAGACGATCGCCGACTTCCGCCGGGACAACGGCGAGGCGATCCGCACGGTCTGCCGCGAGTTCGTCCTGCTGTGCCGCGGGCTGGGTCTGTTCGAAGAGGCCACGGTCGCGATCGACGGCAGCAAGTTCAAGGCGGTCAACAACCGCGACAAGAACTTCACCGAGCGCAAGCTCAAGGCGCGGCTGCAGCAGCTCGACGAGAGCGTCGAGCGCTACCTGACGAGCTCGATCGCGCCGACCGCGATCCCAGCCTGGTAACCGAGGCGCGGGTCGAGCACCTGAAGGAGAAGCTCGAGACGGTGAAGGCTCAGATGAAGCGACTGCGGCAGATCGAGCAGCAGCTCAACGAGGCGCCTGACCAGCAGGTCTCGCTCACCGACCCGGACGCACGCTCCATGGCCACGAGCGGCCGCGGCACCGGCATCGTCGGCTACAACGTGCAGACCGCGGTGGACACCAAGCACCATCTGATCGTCACGCACGAGGTGACCAACGTCGGTCACGACCGCACGCCAGCTCGCCGACATGGCGCAGCAGGCGCAGGACGCCATCGGCCGGCCGATCACGGTGCTGGCGGACCGCGGCTACTTCAACGGCAAAGAGATCCTGCGCTGTGACGAGGCCGGCATCGTCCCGCTGGTGCCGAAGCCGCAGACGTCCAACAACAAGGCAGCCGGTCTCTTCGACAAGAGCGACTTCGTCTACGACGAGGCCGACGATACGATACCGCTGTCCCGCTGGCGAACGAGCCATCTACCGCATGACGGTGGTCGAGAAAGGCCAGACATGCACAAGTACTGGTCGTCGGCCTGTCCGCGCTGTCCGCTCAAGCCGAAGTGCACCACCGGCAAACAGCGGCGGATCGCGCGTTGGGAGCACGAAGCAGTGCTCGAACGGATGCAGGCGCGGCTGAACCAGCGGCCGCAGGCGGCACGGGAACGACGGCAGACCGTCGAACACACCTTCGGCACGCTCAAGGCCTGGATGGGTGCTACGCACTTCCTGACGCGAACGTTGCCGAAGGTACGAACCGAGATGAGCTTGCAGGTGCTGGCGTACAACATGAAGCGGGTGATCCGACTGCTCGGAACCGCTTCCTTGATCAAAGCGATGCAGGCGTAGCGCAATCGCGCTCGCTCGGCCTCAGCACACAACGCCGCTACGCCGGCGACAGACCCTGATAAACCGCCGCCTCGCAGCGTTTACACACGGCCTCGGTCGCGAAGCGTCAATTTGCGAAAGGTCGCTGTCCGGCCAAAAGCCGGCGATAGCAGCCTTACGATGGCGCTATCGCTCCGAAACGGACGCTCAACGGTGCCGTTCGGCCGCCACCGTACGAGATCAGCTAGGACGGGTTTGGCGGCGTTGGCGATCTCACCAACTGGCCCGAAACGATTTTGGCGCTGGGTGGTGTCACTTGGCCCGGGGCACGTCGGTAAGGTCCTGGAAGGTGAACAGCTTGGCATCGACGAACTTATCCACGGCATTTCCGCTGTAGGTCTTACCGCCTGCCAGGTGCAGCTTCTTCACTGGCGCGCCCGGCCTCAGGTCCAACTCATCGAGCTTCACCCAGAACGTTGCCGGTGTCAGGGCCGAGTCGAAGATCACCACGCGGTTGGTGCTGTCGCTGACGGTCCGCCAGATGGTGGATGAGACCCAGGGTTGCTCTTCATTGGCAAAGCCCAGCGGAGTGCCGACGCTGCGCATCAGCGAAAGCACCGCCATCGGCGCCTGGAACTTGAAGCTCTGCTCTGGCGTGCCGCTGATGTATGTCGGGGACGCTCGGCGGGGAGCACGTCCAGCAGGAAGGACGTGCGCACGAAGCGGTCGGCCGCGCGCGAGGTGCCGGGCAGGGACTTCTCGACGTGCCGCCGGCGTCCTTCCAGTACTCCATGATCGCCAACTGCTTGTCGTAGGTAGGCGAGTTGGTCACGACCTTGTGCTGCTTGCCGTGGTGGATGACGAGCTTGCCGTCGACGTACTCGAACACGGCCGAGTCGCCGGTGGCATCCGAAATCACCAAGTGCATGTTGGCGGGCCGACCGGTGCCCAGCACCACGGTCTGCACGCGGAAGGTCTCCTTCCGGAGGTCGGCGACGGCCTCGGCGACCGTGGCGAAATTGTCCAGCACGTACTGCGGCCAGGTGCTCAGCGAGATGACCTTGGCGCCCTCTGGCGGCTTGCCGTAATTCGACTCGACCAGGGCGAGCTCGTTGACGACCAGCCCTTTCTCGTTCATTCCTTCGGCAGTGCCGATGTCGTAGGCCGTAACGATCAGGCTGCCGTACTTCGACTCCCACGAGATCGTGTTCTTGCCGCCTCGGCCATCGCGCTTCATGCCCCGCGGCAACACCCACATGTTGGACATCATGTCCTCGCCCCAGTCCATCGAACGGCCGACGATGACGGTGCCATCCTTGGCAACGTAGAGCGCCCGGGTGCAGGCCGCGACCGGAGCCAGAGTGGTGGACAAGGCAACCGCGGCGATGAGGCCAACCACAGCTCCGCGGTAGACACGGCTAGTGCGCATCATTGCTTCCTTTGAAATTTGGACGACGGCGTTCGATGGATTACTGCCGGCAGCGACTAGTCGGGCGCTGACGCTCGGACATGAATTGAGAATGATGACGAGCCCCCGCAAGCATCAGCAGCATGGATCTTAAGCCCGCGGTCATTTGCAGGCTCGTGAAACAAGACTCGAGAGTCTGTGCGTGGCCGGGGGCCGACGCTCTTCGTCTGTCGAAATCAGGGCCGCGATGCCGGCGGTCACCCGCGCCGCGGGTCCTGAAAGCGGACCGCCGCGACCGGCCGGGCAACTCCGTGATCACGGTGGTAGTGTCGGACCGACCTCCCCCGCCGCTCACGCCGATGCCCCTTTCGCAGCCCGCCCCGCGCACCGACCTGCATCACCGCCGCATGGACTTCCGCGGCTACCGCCGCGACGACGGCCTTTTCGACATCGAGTGCATGCTGATCGACACCAAAGGCATGGATGTGCCGCTGCTCGGTGTCAGCCGTATCGTGAAGGCCGGCGAAGCCATGCACGACATGTCGATCCGCATGCGCGTCAACGATGACCTCGAAGTGATCGACATCGAGGCGTGCAGCGACGCAACGCCCTACGCCATCTGCCCGGACGCCGTGGCGAGCCTGCAGACGGTGAAAGGCATGAAGATCGGCGCCGGCTGGACCTATGCCATCAAGCGCCAGCTCGTGGGCGCCGCGAGTTGCACCCACCTGGCCGAGATGCTGATCGCCATGGGCACGGCGGCCTACCAGACCGTCGTTCCGTACAACCGCCTGCACGGGAAGGAAACTCCCGGCTTCTCGCTCGAGAAGAAGGTGGACTCCTGCTACGCGTACGCGGCGGAACGTCCGCTCATCCAGCACATCACCGCGCACGCGGCAACACCGAAACGCTGACCCCGCGCGCTGGCATGATCGGACCGCCGATCTGCCTCAGGAGGACTCCATGCTTGCCGCCTTCTATACCCGCACGGGACCCGCCCGCGACGTCCTGAACGTCGGCGAAATCGAAACCCCGGTCGTCGGACCCGGCGAGGTGCGCGTGAAGCTCGCCTGCTCCGGCGTCAACCCGTCGGACGTGAAGAGCCGCGGCGGCGTTCGCAGCCGTGACCTGCCTTTCCCGCGGATCGTTCCCCACAGCGACGGCGCCGGCGTGATCGATGCGGTCGGCGCCGGTGTGTCACCGCAGCGCGTCGGGCGAGCGCGTGTGGGTGTGGAATGCCGCGTGGGGCCGTCCGATGGGCACCGCCGCGCAGTACGTCGTGCTGCCGGTCGCGCAGGCGGTGCCGTTGCCCGCCGACACGGGGTTCGATGCCGGAGCGTGCCTCGGCATTCCCGCCCTGACCGCCTGGCACGCCGTGCACTGCAACGGCGGCGTCGACGGCCGCACGGTACTGGTCGCCGGTGGCGCCGGCGCCGTCGGCCACTATGCCGTGCAGTTCGCCAGGCTCGGCGGTGCCGCGCAGGTCATCGCCACCGTGAGTTCCGACGAGAAGGCCGCCCTCGCGCGTGCCGCGGGCGCCGATGTGACGATCAACTACAGGACGCGAAGACGTCGCCCAGCGCTGCATGGACCTGACCGTCGGAGCGGGCGTCGACCGCATCGTCGAACTTGACCTGGCCGCCAACCTGAAGATCGACCTCGCGGCGATCCGCAAGGACGGCGAGATCACGGTCTACGGCAGCGGCGCGCCCGAAGATCGCGGTGCCCTTCTTCCCGTCGATCCTGAAGAACGTGCGCTTCCAGTTCTTCATCGTCTACAACCTGTCGGAACCTGACCGTGCGCGGGCCGTGGCTGGGGTCTCTGCGCTCCTCGCCGCCGGACGGCTCCAGCACAACATCGCGCGGCAGCTCCCACTCTCCCGGGTCGCCGAGGCTCACGAACTCGTGGAAAGCGGCCGCGCGACCGGCAACGTCGTCCTCGACGTTCCATGACGCCGGAGGCGCACGAGCCATCGGCCGAGGTAGCGCGCCCCGCCCGCGTGCTGCCCGTGATCGTGCTGTCGCAGTTCGCGGGCACGTCGCTCTGGTTCGCCGGCAATGCGCTGCTGCCCGACCTCGAGCGCCGCCTGGCGCTCGGCGAGCACAGCGTGGCGGCGGTCACTTCGGCCGTGCAGCTCGGCTTCATCGCCGGGACGCTCGTGTTCGCGATGCTGAGCGTCGCAGACCGGTATCCGCCCCGCGCCGTGTTCCTCGTATCCGCGCTGTGCGGTGCCGTCGCCAATGCCGGCCTGCTCGGACTGCCCCTGCTGGAAAGCGGCTATGGCCCGCTGCTCGCCCTGCGCTTCGTCACCGGCTTCTTTCTCGCGGGCATCTACCCGGTCGGCATGAAGATCGCGGCGAGCTGGTACCGCACCGGGCTGGGCGGCGCGCTCGGGCTTCCTCGTCGGCGCGCTGGTGCTCGGCACGGCCCTGCCCCACCTGGTCCGCGGGCTCGGCGGCGGCCTGCCGTGGGAGACGGTCGCCGTCACGCTGTCGCTGCTGGCGGCCGCTGGCGGCCTGCTCATGTACCTCCTCGTGCCCGAGGGCCCGTACCTCGCCAAGGCGGCCGGCTTCGACCCGAAGGCGGTCCTCCGCGCCTTCCGCGCGCCGGCGTTCCGCGCCTCGGCCTTGGGCTACTTCGGCCACATGTGGGAGCTGTACACGCTGTGGGCCTTCGTGCCGATCATGCTGGCCGGCTACGGCGCATTGCACCGGGAGGTCGATCGACGTGTCGTTCTGGAGCTTCGTGATCATCGGCTGCCGGTGCCGTCGGCTGCGTCGGTGGCGGGCAGCTCTCGCGCTTCGTCGGCAGCGCGCGGGTGGCCTTCGCGCAGCTTTCCCTGTCCGGACTGTGCTGCCTGCTGTCGCCCTTGGCGTTCGCCCTGCCGGCGCCCTCCTTCCTCGCCTTCATGGTCTTCTGGGGGATCGTCGTGGTGGGCGACTCGCCGCAGTTCTCGGCCCTCAATGCCGCGACCGCGCCCAAGGAGTTCGTCGGCTCGGCGCTGACCATCGTCAACTGCATCGGCTTCGCCATCACCGTGGTGAGCGTGCAGTTGGCGACGTGGCTGTCCGGAGCTGCTGCCGCTCGAGGCGTGGTTCGTGCCGGTGGCGGTCGGGCCCGCGCTCGGCTTGCTGGCCATGGCTCGCCTGGTGCGCCGGTAGGTTGCCGTCGCGTACCAAACTTCGGAAGGGGTCGTTCGCCAATGGCGAATTGTTCGTCCCCCCGTTCCGCGCGATGCTTCGGCGTTCGCGCCCTCACGCCCCCTCGACTGGAGTAACACATGCTGAGCAGCACCGACGACCGGTTCCAGGACATCCGCGACGCGGTCCGCGACCTCTGCGGGCAGTTCCCCGACGAGTACCACCGCGAGATCGACGAGAAGCGCGGCTACCCGGAGGAGTTCGTCGATGCCCTGACCAAGGCTGGGTGGCTGGCGGCGCTGATCCCCACCGACTACGGCGGCTCGGGGCTAGGACTGGCGGAGGCCAGCGTGATCATGGAAGAGATCAACCGGGCGGGCGGCAATTCCGGCGCGTGCCACGGCCAGATGTACAACATGGGCACGCTGCTGCGCCACGGCTCCGAGGAGCAGAAGCAGAAGTACCTGCCGCGCATCGCGAGCGGCGAACTGCGCCTGCAGTCGATGGGCGTCACCGAACCGACCACCGGGACGGACACCACCAAGATCAAGACGACCGCGGTGCGCAAGGACGACCGCTACGTGGTCAACGGGCAGAAGGTGTGGATCTCGCGCGTCCAGCACTCCGACCTGATGATCCTGCTGGCTCGCACCACCCCGCTCGCCGAGGTGAAGAAGAAGTCCGAGGGCATGTCGATCTTCCTCGTCGACCTGCACCACGCGGTGAAGCAACGGCCTGACCGTCCGCCCGATCCGCAACATGGTGAACCACGAGACCGCGGAGCTCTTCTTCGAGAACCTCGAGATCCCGGCGGAGAACCTGATCGGCAAGGAAGGCCAGGGCTTCAAGTACATCCTCGACGGCCTGAACGCCGAGCGCACGCTGATCGCCGCCGAGTGCATCGGCGACGGCTACTGGTTCATCGACCGCGTGACGAAGTACGCGAAGGACCGCGTGGTGTTCGGCCGCCCGATCGGCCAGAACCAGGGCGTGCAGTTCCCGATCGCGGAGGCGTTCATCGAGGTGGAAGCGGCGAGCCTGATGCGCTGGAAGGCCTGCGAACTCTTCGACGCCCACAAGCCGTGCGGCGCGGAGGCGAACATGGCGAAGTACCTGGCGGCCAAGGCCTCGTGGGAAGCCGCCAACGCCTGCCTGCAGTTCCACGGCGGCTTCGGCTTCGCCGCCGAATACGACGTCGAGCGCAAGTTCCGCGAAACGCGGCTCTACCAGGTCGCGCCGATCTCGACCAACCTGATCCTGTCGTACGTCGCCGAGCACCTGCTCGGGCTGCCGCGTTCGTTCTGAGGCGTCCAATGGCGAACCCCTCCCGACCGCTGGACGGCATCACCGTCGTCTCGCTCGAACAGGCCATCGCGGCGCCGTTCTGCACCCGCCAGCTCGCCGACCTCGGCGCCCGCGTCATCAAGATCGAACGCCCGAAGGTCGGCGATTTCGCGCGCGACTACGACCACCGCGTCAATGGCCTCGCCTCGCACTTCGTGTGGACCAACCGCGCCAAGGAGAGCCTGACGCTCGACGTCAAGCACCCGCGCGCGGCCGACATCCTGGGCCGCCTGCTCGAGCGCGCCGACGTGCTGGTGCAGAACCTCGCGCCCGGCGCCGCCGCGCGGCTCGGCCTGTCGTTCGAGACCCTGCACCCGAAGCTGCCGAAGCTGATCGTGTGCGACATCTCCGGCTACGGCGACGACCGCGAGCGGCCCGGTCCCTACCGCGACAAGAAGGCGTACGACCTGCTGATCCAGAGCGAGTCGGGCTTCCTGTCGGTCACCGGCACGAAGGACGAACCAGCGAAGGCCGGCTGCTCGATCGCCGACATCGCCGCCGGCATGTACGGCTACACGAACATCCTCGCCGCGCTGATCCAGCGCGGCAAGACCGGTCTCGGCTGCCGCCTCGACATCTCGATGCTCGAGAGCATGGCCGAGTGGATGAGCTTCCCGATGTACTACGCGTACGACGGCGCGCCGCCGCCGACGCGCAACGGCGCCGCGCACGCGACGATCTACCCGTACGGGCCCTTCCCCACCGGCGACGGCAGGACGGTGATGCTCGGACTGCAGAACGAGCGCGAATGGCTCGAGTTCTGCACCTCGGTGCTGCTGCAGCCGGAACTCGCGACCGACGAGCGCTTCTCGTCCAACGCGCGGCGCACGGCGGCCCGCGCCGAGCTGTACGCGATCATCGCGCAGGCCTTTTCGACGCTCACGCTCGAGCAGGTCATCGCGCGGCTCGATGGCGCGCAGATCGCCAACGCGAGCGTCAGCACGATGGCCGACCTGTGGGCGCACCCGCAGCTGAAGGCGCGCGAGCGCTGGACGCAGGTGGAGACCTCGGCGGGTCCCATTCCCGCGCTGTTGCCCCCGGGTGCCCCGGAGGCGTTCAATGCGCGCATGGACGCCGTGCCCGCGCTCGGCCAGCATTCCGCCGCGATCCTGGCCGAACTCGGGTTCAGCCAGGCCGAGATCGAACAACTGAAACAGCAAGGCTGCACATGAAAGATCCCGCGACCGTGTCGACACCCGCCCGCGAACTGGCCGACTTCGCGGCCACGCTGCGGTTCGAATCGATCCCGAAGCCGGTCGTCGACCGCACCGAAGACCTGTTCCTCGACTGGTTCGCGTCGGCGCTCGCCGGCAAGGGCGCGCGCCCGGTCGAGGCCATCGCGGAGTTCTACGCATCGCAGGGGCCGGGCAGCGGCCCGTCCGAGATCCTGATTCACCGGACGACGTCGAGCCCCATGATCGCTGCCGCCGTCAACGCCGCGTCGTCGCACTACGCCGAACAGGACGACGTGCACAACAGCTCGGTGTTCCATCCCGCCGCCGTCGTCATCCCGCCGGCGCTTGCCGTGGCGCAGGCCATCGGCGCATCGGGAAGTGCTCTGGTCACGGCGATCGTCGCGGGGTACGAAGTCGGCATCCGCGTCGGCGAGTTCCTGGGCCGCTCGCACTACCGGGTCTTTCACACGACCGGCACCGCTGGAACGGTGGCGGCCGCGGCCGCCGTCGGACGCCTGCTCGAACTCACGCCCGACCAGATGCAGCACGCGTTCGGATCGGCCGGCACGCAGGCCGCCGGCCTGTGGGAGTTCCTGCGCGACGCCGCCGACTCCAAGCAGCTGCACTGCGCGCACGCCGCCGCCTCCGGGCCTCGCCGCCGCCTATCTTGCGCGCGGCGGCCTCACGGGCGCGCGCCGCATCTTCGAGGGTCCGCAAGGCATGGCCGCGGGGATGTCGACCGACGCCGATCCGGCCCGCCTCACCGACCGCCTCGGCACCCGCTGGGCGCTGGCGGAGACGTCGTTCAAGTTCCACGCCTCCTGCCGCCACACGCATCCCGCGGCCGACGCGCTGCTCGCCGTGATGACGAGGGAGAAGCTGAAGCCGGACCAGGTCGCCCGCGTCACCGCGCGCGTCCACAAGGGCGCCATCGACGTCCTCGGGCCGGTGACCGATCCGCAGACCGTGCACCAGTCGAAGTTCTCGATGGGCACCGTGCTCGGCCTCATCGCGATGCACGGGCGCGCGGCGCTGACCGACTTCGACCAGGACTTCCGCGATCCGTCGGTGATCACGTTCCGGAAGAAGGTGCACATGGAGCTCGACCCGGAGGTCGACACCGCCTACCCGGCGCGCTGGATCGGCAAGGTCACGGTCGAGACGACCGACGGCCGCCGCATCGACGGCCGCATCGACGTGCCGAAGGGCGACCCGGACAACACGTTGTCGCGGCCGGAGCTCGAGGACAAGGCGATCCGGCTGGGCACCTACCGCAGCGGCGCGACCGAAGCGGAAATGCGCCGCGTGATCGAACGGGTGTGGGGACTGGCGGAGGCGGCGACGGTCGGGCGGTTCCTCGCCTGAGCTCCCCGGTCGCAACGCGGCCCGGCGCGGCTGCGCAACGAACCGCCGCCTACAGCAGCGGCGCGCGCTTCTCCCCGCGCTCGTACACCACGTGCGCGCGGCCGACCAGCAGCGGGTCGAGCGCTCCAAGGTGCTCCATGTCCTTGTTCCTGTAGGGCAGCTTGTGCAGCACGTAGCGCATCGCATTGAGCCGCGCGCGCTTCTTGCAGTCGGACTTGATCACGGTCCAGGGCGCCTCGGCCGTGTCGGTGTGGAAGAACATCCCCTCCTTCGCCTTCGTGTACTCGTCCCACTTGTGGAGCGAGGCCATGTCGACCGGGGACAGCTTCCACTGCTTCAGCGGGTGCGTCTCGCGCTCCTTGAAGCGGCGGCGCTGCTCGCCGCGGCTGACCGAGAACCAGAACTTGATCAGGTGAACGCCGCTCGCGACGAGATTGCGCTCGAAGACCGGGGCCTGGCGCATGAACTCGTCGTACTCGTGGTCGGTGCAGAACCCCATGACACGCTCGACGCCCGCCCGGTTGTACCAGGAGCGGTCGAACAGGACGATCTCGCCGGCCGTCGGCAGATGCTGCACGTAGCGCTGGAAGTACCACTGTCCCCGCTCGGTCTCGCTCGGTTTCTCGAGAGCGACGACCCGAGCGCCGCGCGGATTCAGGTGCTCCATGAAGCGGCGGATCGTCCCGCCCTTGCCGGCCGCATCGCGCCCCTCGAACAGGATCACCACTTTCTGGCCCGACTCCTTGACCCACGCCTGCAGCTTCAGCAGTTCCACCTGCAGGCGGTACTTCTGCCTTTCGTACGTCTTGCGCGACAGGAGGTTCCTGTACGGGTAGCCGCCCTGCCGCCAGTCGGACGACAGTTCCTCGTCCGGCGTGATGACGACGCCCGCGGACGCGGCGCGCTGCGCCATCAGCGCCTCGCGCAGCGCCGCCGCGTCGTCAGGCGACGCCCCGGCCAGGATCGCCTCGAACGCGGCCAGCATTTCGCTGCGGTCGCCCGCCGGGGATCTTGTTGAGGATGTCGCGCACGGCCGCGATCTTGGCCTCCTGCGCGCCGTCGATGGCCTCACCGACCGCGTACTGCTCGATGGCGACGGCGGTGAGCCGTGGCGGCGTGTCGCCGGCCGTCACCTTGCGCGGGCGGGGTCTGGTCACGGCGCGTGCGGCGACGGGTTGTACGGGAGCGGCTGGACTGCGGCGGCGGGTCGTCATCGGATGGGAGCAGCAAGGAAGGAAGTCTGCGAGGGCGCGCCAGGGCGGCCCTTCCTGGATCTGATCCTAGGTCGCGAGCGCGAACCCTGGTTGAGGGACATCATGCCATTTCGGCAACGCCCGCCTCGCTCAGGCCGGCCTCGAAGCGCACTCCGGTGCAAGTCCCACGCCGCCGGGCGCGCCGCACCGGCCGGGCATGGCACCGGCCTGCCGCGACTTGCGTCCGGTCAAAGCAAGGGCGCGCCGCGCCCTCCGCGGCCGAGTCCGGTGCTACCGTGATTCGCCGTTCATTGGCCGTCCCCGCGATCCGTCGGGCCGGCGCTGCAACCGGAGGAGCCATGCCAGCAAGAATCGACTTCGCCACGCTCACCCTGATGGATACGCTCGACCTGGCGACGCTGATCGAGGTCGAGGCGTTCAAGCGCTATGGCCTGTTCGTCGAGCAGATGGGATCCGCCAGCGACGCCGGCGGGTTCTTCCAGTCGATGGTGAGCAACGAGCAGAAACACGCCGACGAACTCGCCGAGCGGCGCGCGCGGCTGTTCGGCGACACGCCGTCGCGGGTGAAGCGCGACGACGTCTTCGACGTCGAAGCGCCGGACGTCGGCTCGGTGCAGTGGAACATGTCCCAGTTCAAGGCGTGCCAGGTCGCGCTGTACTCGGAGAAGAAGGCCTTCGAGTTCTACGACCGCGCGCTGCGCAAGGTGACGGACCCCGAGGTCAAGGCGCTGTTCGAGGAACTGCGGGACGAGGAAGCCGAACACGTTCGCATGGTCGAGGCACTCATCGCCAGGCTGCCGGACTCGGCCAGGGAAGACCTCGAGGACATGGACGAGGACGAAACGCACTTCCGGATGGGCTACTAGCCCGCGGCGCGACGCCGCTCGGGCCGTCACTTCAGTCAGGCATCGCCGTCCGCGCGTCCTCGACCAGCAGGTCGACCAGGTCGCGCGCGAACGGCGGCAGCGCCTCCAGCGCGCGCACGCAGATCTTCATTTCGCGCAGGGCCCAGTGATCGGCGAGCGGGACGATGCCGATGGCCATCGTCTGCGCGTGCCGGCTGGCCGCCGAACGCGGCATCACGCCGACACCCACCCTGGCCTCGATCATCCGGCAGGCGGCCTCGAAGTTGCCGACCTGGATCCGCAGCTTGATGGCGCGGTCGAGCCCCGCGCAGGCCTGCTGCAGGAACGCGTGAATCGCGCTCGACTCGTGCAGGCCGACGTAGTCGAGGTGCAGCGTGTCGGCGAACGCGATCGCCTTGCGGCGCGCGAGCGCGTGGCCCTTCGGCACCACGAGCACGAGCCGGTCGCTGCGATACGGAATCGCCTGCAGGTCTTCGGTGCGCACCGTGCCGGCGACGATCCCGATGTCGGTCTGCCCGTCGCTCACGGCGCGCACGATGTCGTGGCTCGAGCGCTCGCGCAGATCGATGCTCACGTCCGGATGGGTCTGCAGGTAGCTGCGCAGCACCGGCGGCAGGAACTCGCCGAGCGCGGTGGTGTTGGCGAAGACGCGCAGGTGCCCCTTGATGCCGTGCGCGTACTCCTGCAGTTCGATGCGCAGCCGCTCCACCTGCGCCAGCACCTGGCGCGCGTGCAGCACGAAGGCCTGGCCGGACGGCGTGAGCGTCACGCCCTGGTGCGTGCGGTGGAACAGGCGCGTGCCGATGCCCTGCTCGAGGTTCTTGATGCGCGCGCTCGCGGCCGGCGCCGACAGGTGGCAGGCCTCGGCGCCCCGGGTCACGCTGTTGCTCTCGGCCACGCTGACGAGCAGCCGCATGTCGACCATGTCGAGGTGCAGGGACATCTGCGATGTCGGCGCGACGCCGCCGGATCCTGTTCCGAAGCCGACGATTGTGCCCGATGGGGTTTACGATTTCCCGCCACACGCGCAGGCACAGGAGACAACGATGGGCACGATGATCGAACTGAAGGCGGCCGACGGCCATGCGTTCCAGGCCTATCTCGCCGAACCCGCCATGCGGCCGCGCGGCGGCATCGTCGTCGTGCAGGAGATCTTTGGCGTCAACAGCCACATCCGCTCGGTCGCCGACGGCTACGCGGCCGACGGCTACCTGGCGATCGCGCCGGCGCTGTTCGACCGGGTGCATCGCGGCTACGAGAGCGGCTACACGCAGCCGGAGATCCAGGCGGGCGTGGCGCTGATGCAGAAGGTGGCCTGGGACGACGCCATCCGCGACGTGAGCGCCGCGGTGGAAGCGGTGAAGCACGCGGGCGAGACCGGCATCGTCGGCTTCTGCTGGGGCGGCGCCGTCACCTGGCTCGCGGCGGCGCGCGTGCCGGGCCTCGCCGCAGCCGTGCCGTACTACGGCGGCGCGATTCCTTCGCTGGCGAACGAACGACCGAACTGCCCCACGATGCTGCACTTCGGCGAGAAGGACGCCTCGCTGCCCGTCGAGAAGGCGCGCGCCGTCGCCGCCGCCCATCCGGACGTGACGGCGCATTTCTACGCGGCCGGCCACGGCTTCAACTGCGACCAGCGCGGCTCGTACGATGAAGCCGCCGCGACGCTCGCGCGCGAGCGGACGCTGGAGTTCTTCCGCCAGCACGTCGGCTGACCGCGCTCGGCGGGGCCTTTCCGCCGCTGCACGATCAACGCCTCAGGCGGCCGAGGGCGCTCAGCGCGAGGCGAGGTAGATCGCCAGGCCGATCACGACGAGCCGCTCGATCACCTCGGCCTGCCCTTGCACGCCCATGGCGTCCTTCAGCAGATGCAGGCCGCTGCGCGTGGTTTTCGACACCGCGACGTTGATGAAACCGTCCGGCCGGGTGACCGACTTCGCCTTCTTCGCAGCGCGTGCCGCCATGTATCGCACTCCGTTCGTGATCCTGCGTTCAACTTCGCTGCATCCTAGCCCGCCCCGGGAAGGGATGACCAGCGCGGCCGGATGCGTGGTCCATCGTCACGCCGCCAGCTGCCGCTCGATCTCCGCACGCTCTTCGAGCAGGCTCGGGACGAGTTCCTTGACACGGTCCGGCATCATGCGGCTGCGGATGGCCGCGATGCCGATCGAGCCGACCGGCACGCCGCGCGCATCGCGGATCGCCACCGCGATGGCGCGCACGCCGCGTCGCCACCTGGCCATCGGACACCGAGTACCCCAGCCGGCGCGCCTGGTCGACGCCGCGCTGGATGACCTCGACCGAGGTCAGCGGGTAGGCCTTGAGCTTCGCCCCGGTGCTGTCGAGCGACCGGCGCGCTTCGTCCGGCGGCATCGATGCCAGCACCGCAATGCCGCCGGCGCCGACCCCCAGCGGGCGCCGCGTGCCGACGTCGATGGTCAGCGCCTTGATCGGGAACGACCCGGTCTCGCGGCCGACGCAGACGTTGTCCAGGCCGTCGCGCGCCATCACGAACACGGTGTCGCCCGAGCGCTCCGCCAGCCGCTGCGCGGACGGCGCCGCGATGCGCCCGAGGTCCGGCCTGCGCTGCGGCACCGACCACGCGAGCACCGCCAGGCGCGAGCCGAGGCGATAGCGCTTGCTCGTGTCGTCCTGCTCGACGAAGCCGTGCGACACCAGCGACATCAGCAGCCGGTGGGCGGTCGGCTTGGACAGCCTCAGCTTGCCCTGCACGTCGACGAGCCGCAGTCCGCCCGGCGCCGTTCGCGCTCAGCAGGTGCAGCACCGCCACCGCGCGGTCGACTGTCTGCAGTCCCATCCTTCCCTCTCCTTCGCTTCTTCAGCCGCGCCGATCGAGCAGCCGCTTGACCTTCGACGACTGCGACGTCCCCGTGTAGCGGTCCAGTTCGCCCTTGCCGACCGGGGTCACGGCCACCTTCACGCCCGAGCACCTCGCTTCAGGCGCCGCTCGAGATCGGCGCGGACCGCGCCGCGATCGGCGCCGTCGTGGCACCTCGACCCGCACCTCCATCTGGTCGATCCCCGCCTCGCCGACCCGGTCGACGAAGCAGAAGTACTCGCCGTTGGTGCGCGCGTCCGCGACGACGGTCGCGCCGATCGCCTCCGGGAACACGTTGACCCCGCGCAGCTTCACCATGCTGTCGTTGCGCCCGTAGATCGCCTTGAGCCGTCGCTGCGTGTTGCCGCACGGGCAGCTGTCGGTGTGGAACGCCGACAGGTCGTTGACGTTGAAGCGGATCTGCGGCGCGCCGTACTTGTAGAGCGTGGTGATGTAGATCGTGCCCTTCTCGCCGTCCGGCAGGATGCGCCCGGTCTCCGGGTCGGCGATCTCGAGGATGAACGCGTCCTCCATCACGTGCAGGCCGCTCTGGTGCCGGCACTCGGCGGCCAGCATGCCGCTCTCGTGCGTGCCGTACATGTCGAAGGCCGGCGCGCCCCACAGGTCCTCGAGCACCTTGCGGTCTTCCATGCCGAGGTGCGTGCCGAGCAGGCGGATCCCGAGCGAGTGCGGATCGATGCCGAGTCTCGTCGCGCGCGACCAGCGCCATGTGCCGCAGGTACGACGGGAAGCCGAGGATCACGTTGACGCCCCACGCCTTGATGATCTCGATCTGCCGGCGCGTCGGCGTGTTGGCGCCGCTGCCGGTCATCACCGGCACCGCGCCCGTGTACCGCCACAGTGCCTCGCGCGGCGCCATGCCGCCGTTGCCGAGCCCGAGCGAATACGTGACGAGCACGAGATCGCCCGGGCGGACGCCGTGCAGCGCGAAGCGCCGGCCGCCGAGGATCGCCATCGTCTCGCGGTCCTGCGGCGCGTACAGCATCGGCCGCGGCAGGCCCGTCGTGCCGCCGCTCGTCTGCAGCACCAGCGGCAGGCCGTCGCCCGGCGCGATGCCCATGAAGTCGCCGAACGGCGGATGGCGCTCGAGGCTGTCGCGGACGTGGCTCACGTCGTACGGCGGCAGCTTCGCGAGGTCGTCGAGGCCGCGGATGTCGCCGGGCTCGATGCCGGCGCTGCCCCAGTGACGCTGGAAGAACGGAATCTCCCAGCCGCGCTTCACCGTCGCCAGGAACCGCTTCTCCTGCAGCGCGCGCAGTTCGTCGCGCGACAGGCGCGCGGTGGTGCGGAAGTAATCGGGCGGCGGCGGGTAATCGCGCGTCAGCTGCTCGAAGTCGAGCGAGCGCCAGTACCACGGGACGTGCGCGGGATAGCCGTCCTCGGTGTCGATCGGCTCGTGCTGCTTCACAGCACACCCGCGCGGCGACCGCCGTCGACATGGAACACGCAGCCGGTCATGTAGGCGGACCACGGCGACGCCAGGAAGCGCCACCAGGCCGGCGATCTCGTCGGGCGATGCCGATGCCGCTGCATCGGGATCTGGCGCGCCATCTCCGCCAGCGTCGTCGTCGTCGAGCGCGCCCGGCGTCGCCCCCGCCGAACACCGTGCCGAGCCGCGGCGTCGCGATGCGGCCCGGGCAGATCGTGTGCACCGTGACGCCGTCGGCCGCCACCTCGAGCGACAGCGTCTTGGCGTAGCCGATCACGCCGGCCCACGTCGCGACCGACAGGCCGAACTGCGGAATCGGCTGCAGCGCCGACAGCGCCGCGATGTTGACGATGCGCCCCCAGCGCCGCTCGCGCATGCCGGGCAGCACGCCGCGCGCGAGCCGCACGACGCTCATCAGGTTCTGCTCGACCGCGCGCGACCACGCGGCGTCGTCGAACGAGTCGAGCGTGCCGAGCGGCGGCGCACCGTCGTTGTTGACGAGCACGTCGATGCGTCCGAACCGGGCCGAGCGCCGCCTCGACGATGCGCGCGCAGTCGTCGGCGCGCCGGATGTCCGCCGCGATCGGCAGCGTCTCGCTGCCGGTCTCCGCCGCGATCTGCGCGCGCCGCGGCGTCGAGCGGCTCCTCCTTGCGCGCCACCATCGCCACCGCGCGCCTTCGGCGGCGAGCAGCCGCGCGATCGCGTACCCGATGCCCTGGCTCGCGCCGCCGACCAGCGCGACCTTTCCGTTCAGCGCCAGGTCCATGCGGTCCTCATGCGGGTCGGCGGCGAGCCCGAACAGCCGCTCGGCGTTGCGGTGAAACACGCGCGCGAGGACGTCGTCGTCGTAGCCGAGCGACTGTCCAGTCCTCGACCAGGCGCTCGTAGCGGAACAGCGGGTAGTCGGCGCCGAACATCACCCGGTCCTTCAGCCGGCCGCGGATCTCGCGCTTGAGCGCGTCGGTCGAGGTACTTCGGCGACCAGCCGTGCAGTTCGCTCCACACGTTGGGCTTGTGCAGCAGGATCGAGATCATCTCGTCCTGCCACGGCCAGGCGGGACGACCGGCGACGATGGTCAGGTCGGGCTGGTCGGCCGCGAGGTAGTCGACGTAGCGCGGATGGCAGAGGTCGAGCTTCAGCCCGCCGCCGCCGGGCAGTCCCGCGCCGGCGCCGGTGTGTCCGACCAGCACGAGCACCGGGACGCCGGTAGTGCTTCAGGACCTCGTAGAACGGGCCGTAGATGGCGTGGTCGGCGGTGTAGCCCATGCCGGAGGCCGACACGCAGTAGCCGATGAAGCCGCCGCGACGCGCGGATGCAGCGCTCCAGTTCGGCCGCGCCGGCCTCGCCGAGCCGCGGATCGATCTGCAGCCAGTGGCCGAAGATGGCGTCGGGATACGCTCGCCTGCACCTGCGAGCGCGTAGTCGTGCAGCGGCGCCACCTCGTCGAGCGGCAGGTTCTTGGTGAAGCCGAAGTCGAGGATGGCGCGCACCCGGTTGGCGCGCAGGTACTGCGCCATCTCGTCCTCGGTGTCGTACTTCGGCTCCGAGCGCCAGGTCTTCGACTGCTGCGCGAGCGCGGCGTCGGTGCGCAGCACGTAGCCGCGCTTCGTGCCCCAGTGCGAATGCACGTCGAAGAGGCGCATCGACCGCTACTCGGCCTTGATGTTGGCCGCCTTGATGATCCTGCCCCAGCGGTCGACCTCGCTCGCCAGGAACTTCTCGGCGTTCCTGACCGGGCCGCCGACGAACGCCACGCCCTGCGCCGCCGAGCCGCTGCGCGAGTTCGGGATCGGCGATCGCCTTGTTGACCGCGGCGTTGACCTTCTGCACGACGTCCTTCGGCATCGACTTCGGCGCGAACATCATGTACCACGCGCTGATCTCGAAGCCGGGCACGCCCGGCCTCGATCATCGTCGGCACGTCGGGCGCGAGCGGCGAGCGCTTCGCGGCCGTCGTCGCGAGCGCCTTGAGCTTGCCGGACTTCACGTGCGGGATCGAGGTCGTGATCGTGTCGAACATGATCGCCACGTGGCCGCCGAGCAGGTCGTTGAGCGCCGGCGCGTTGCCCTTGTACGGCACGTGCGTCAGTGTCGACGCCCGCGAGGTGCTTGAACAGTTCGCCGGACAGGTGGGCGCCGGCGCCGGCGCCGCCCGAGGCATACGAGTACTTGCCCGGGTTCGCCTTCAGCAGCGCGATCAGTTCCTTGACGCTGTTCGCCGGGAAGGCCGGCTGCGTGACGAGGATCAGCGGGATGTAGCCGACGTGGACGATCGGCGCGAGATCCGTCTCGAGGTCGTACGGCAGCTTGCCGACGAGGAACTTGTTGGTCGCGAGCACCGAATAGCCCATCAGCAGCGTGTGGCCGTCGGTCGACTTGGCGACGTAGTCGGTGCCGATCGCGCGCGCTCGCGCCGGGCTTGTTCTCGACGACGACCGACACGTTCCACTGCTCCTGCAGCTTCTGCGCGATGGCGCGCGACAGCATGTCGACGCCGCCGCCCGCCGGCACCGGGGCGACGATCCTCACCGGCTGGGTCGGCCAGTTCTGGGCGCCGGCGAGGCCGCTCGCGAGCAGGCACATGGCTCCCGCGAGGAGTCGCCAACCCAACGTCGATATGGTCGGGCGTCTCATGTCCTGCCTCCTTCTGCGGTGCCGGTCCGCTATATGTACTTGCGATTGCTCGACCGCTAGTGTGCTACCCCGCGTTTTCATTCGTCAAAGACCGCCATCCTGGATAGTCCGCTTTGCGGACCATGGTCGCCGCGCGATCGGCGCACCTGGCGCCCGCACTGACCTCGTTTGATGCTTTGCGCATCCGGGACAGACAAGGGCGGATACCGAGCCGCGGCGAAGGCCTCCAGCGCTGCCATGTCCCGCTCCCGGCGCATAGACTCCCGGTCACCAGCCACCTCTTGCTGACTGCGGTGCAAAAGCGCGACATGACCATGGAACACCCTCCCGCTGGACGGGCAGATCCCTCGCACGGCAACCGCCGCCTCGCGCGTGTCCGGCGATGCTGATCTGGCTGGATCGCCTGCCCTGGGTCTTGCTGCTGCCGTTGGCGGCCTGGCTGGCCGTCGCGCCGATCACGCCCGAGCCACATCTGGTCGAGAAGCTGCGCCTGCTGGCTCAGGGCGCGCTGGTCCGTCCCCTCGACATCTTCGATCTCGCCTTGCATGCCGCGCCACTGCTGCTGGTGGCAACCAAGCTGTGGCGGCAACTGCGCGCATCGCGGTCAACGTAACGCTGAGCCGCAGGCGGCGCCGGCGCGCCCCAGCGCCGATCCCCGGCCCAGCGCTCGCGACGGAAGCGCTTGCATTGCCGCCGCCGCTGTCGTACTGTCATTCCTTACAGTACCCAACGACCGCATGACGACCGGCACCCTCTTCTACCAGGAGTTCGAAGCCCTCGACCTCGTCGACGCCAGCGAGGCGCGCTTCCTGTCGTCCGCCGTGCGCGACGCGGTGCGGCAGGCGCAGCGGCACGGCCAGTACGAGGCGCTGCTTCCATCACTATCGCGTCCGCGCCTGGCGCGAGCCGCTCGGCTCGCGCCTCGTCACCGTGTCGTGGCGGGTCTCCCGCGGTGACCAGCCGGTGGCCGGCGACACGCACATCCTGCAGGCCCTCTGATCGGGCCGTTGCGGCGACCGACGCCGCCGGTCAGGCGATCAGCCAGCTCGCGAAGGCGCGCCACGCTTCCGTCTTCGACAGCACGATGCGAAACGGAATCGAGGCGATCAGCAAGCGCCGCGCCCCAGCCGAACGCCGGATGCAGGCGCCCGTTGCGCACCGTATCGAAGACGACGACGGCCAGCAGGCAGAAGACCGTAACGCCGAAGAACGCGGGCAATCCGACCTGCTTGAGCGCGTCTATCGGCAGCCGGGCCACGGCGGGCGTCAGGATGCCGACCGTGGCCAGCAGCATGAGACGCTTGTGGTTCGCGCTCTGCCGGCGCTGCCACAGGGCCGCTCCGACCAGGACGGCGAACACGAGCACGTCGACCAGCGGCACCGCCATGAACATGATCGGCGTCACCTGCGGCGTCGGCGTGAAGCCGCGCCGACCGGCCTCGATGGCGGCCAGGACGTTCACGACGACGATCAGCAGGGCGAGGCCCGCGCCGACGACGCCGACGCGCCGATGCAGGTCCGCCCGTCCGGCGGCGACGAGGCCGATCTGCGCGATGAACAGCCCGATCCACAGCGTCATCGCCACGCCGTGCAGCAGCAGCAGGCCCGACAGCGCCGGGCTGCCGAAGAGGCCCTTCAGGTAGAACGTGCGCGCAAAGCCGACGAAGACCACGATGGCCACCGCGAGCGCGGCCGCCAGGAACAGTGGACGCTCGGACCGGCGCGGACGCGATGCGACAGCAACAGCGGTCATGCTTGCCTCCATGAGTGGGTGCGGACCCGGACGACCGATTGCCTCGTGGCCGGATCGCATCCTCGCATCGACCCCGGGCAGCGTCCAGCCCGGGCGATCGCTGCGAGCGCGTGAATGCGCGGCGGCGGTCCTGGTCCCTTCGGCGCATGCGCCGACGCCGGCGTTGCCCGGCCACAACCGCGCGCGGCCGGGGCGGCCGGTCCTTGACGTGCACCGGCCCCCGGATGCGGGGCTGGGCTACGCTGTATCCCTCCTCCCGCTCGCTCCCTCTGCAATGACTCCGAAAACCGTGACCCTGGTGCGCCGCAGCGCCATCGCGCTGGCCGTTGTCCTCGCCGTCGCGGTGGCGGTGTGGTGGTTCAGCCGACCCAAGCCGATTCCGGTCGTCGTGACCGAAGTCGGGCGGGGCGTCGTCGAAGCGTCGATCGCCAACACGCGCGCCGGCACGGTCGAGAGCTGCCAGCGCACCAAGCTGTCGACCATCATCGGCGGCCGCATCGAGATCCTCGCGGTCAAGGAAGGCGACCGCGTCAAGAAGGGCCAGCTGCTGATGCAGATCTGGCACGACGACATCAAGGCGCAGGAGCGGCTGGCGCAGGCGGCGCTGGAGACCTCGCGCAAGCGGGTGGTCGAGGCCTGCACGCTGGCCGACAGCGCCGAGCGCGAAGTGAAGCGGCAGATGGAACTGCACAAGCAGGGCTTCATCTCCGCCAACGCGATCGACGTCGCGCGCGTCGGCGGCCGACGCGCGCGCGGCGTCGTGCGCGACCGCCAAGTCCGACGTCGCGCAGGCCGAGGCGAGCGTGAACGTCGCGCACGTGCAGCAGGGCCGCACGACCCTGATCGCGCCGTTCGACGGCACGGTCGCGAAGATCGTCGGCGAGGTCGGCGAGTACTCGACGCCGTCGCCGCCGGGCGTGCCGACGCCGCCCGCGATCGACCTGATCGACGAATCCTGCGTCTACGTCAAGGCGCCGATGGACGAGATCGACGCGCCGAAGATCCGCGAAGGCCAGTTCGTGCGCATCACGCTCGACGCGCTGCCCGGCAAGTCGTTTCCGCGGCAAGGTGCGGCGCATCGCGCCCTACGTCTCCGCCGTCGAGAAGCAGGCGCGCACCGTCGACATCGAGGCGACGTTCGACAATCCCGCCGAAGCCGGGCCGGCTGCTGGTCGGCTACAGCGCCGACGTCGAGGTCGTGCTCGACACGCGCAAGGACGTGCTGCGCGTGCCGACCTCGGCGCTGCTCGAAGGCGGGCGCGTGCTCGTGGTCGACGCCGACGATCGCGCTGGTCGAGCGCAAGCTGAAGACCGGCCTGTCGAACTGGGAGTACACCGAGGTGGTCGACGGGCTGGCCGCGGGCGACCGCGTCGTCACCTCGCTCGACCGCGCCGGCGTGAAGGCGGGCGTCGCGTCACCGATCGAGACCAAGCCCGCGAAGTAGACGTCGCCGCGACGTCCCGGCGCGCCGATGAGCCCCGCTCCGACCGCGCTGATCGAACTCGCCGGCATCGAGCGCGTGTTCCGCCTCGGCGACAGCGAGGTGCACGCGCTGCACGAACTCGACCTCCGGATCGACGCCGGCGAGTACGTCGCCGTGATGGGCCCGTCGGGTTCCGGCAAGTCGACGCTGCTGAACCTGCTCGGGCTGCTCGACCGCCCGACCGCGGGCACCTATCGCCTCGAGGGCCGCGACGTCACGACGCTGTCGCCGCAGGAGCAGGCGCAGGTGCGCAGCCAGCGCATCGGCTTCGTGTTCCAGAGCTTCCACCTGGTGCCGCGGCTGACCGCCGCCGAGAACATCGCGCTGCCGATGATGCTGGCCGGCATTGCCGCCGGCCGAGCGCGCGAAGCGCGTCGAGCAGGCGCTCGACGACTACGGCCTGACGGACCGCTCCGCATCACCGCCCCGACCAGCTCTCGGGCGGGCAGCGCCAGCGCGTCGCGATCGCGCGCGCGACGATCATGCAGCCGGCGCTGATCCTGGCCGACGAGCCCACCGGCAACCTCGACCGCGCCACCGGCGACGAGGTCGTGCGCCTGCTCGAAGAACTCAACGCGCGCGGCGTGACGCTGATCGTCGTCACGCACGACGCCGCGCTCGGCAAGCGCGCGCGCGCGCCGCTCGACATGGAGGACGGCATGGTCCGCGGCGACACGCGCGGTCGCCGCGGCGGCCTGATGCGACCCGTCGACACCACGCGCTTCGCGCTCGGCGCCGCCGCCGGCAACCGGCTGCGCACGGTGCTGCTGATGCTGGCGATGTCGATCGGCGTGGCGGCCGTCGTGGTGCTGACCGCGCTCGGCGACGGCGCGCGCCGCTATGTCATCAACGAGTTCTCGTCGCTCGGCACCAACCTCGTGATCGTGCTGCCCGGACGCACGCAGACCGGCGGCTTCTCGCCGCAGAACGTCGATCACCGGCACGCCGCGCGACCTGACGGTCGAGGACGCGCTCGCGCGTGCGGCGCGCGACCGCCGTGCGGCGGGTCGCGCCGATCGTGGTCGGCACCTCCGAAATCAGCGGCGGCGGACGGCTGCGCGAGTCGATCGTCGTCGGCACCGTCGCCGACTACTACGCGGTGCGCAACTTCAGGATGGCGCAGGGCCGCTTCCTGCCCGAGGAGGACTGGACCCGCGGCTCGCCGGTGATCGTGCTCGGCGCCAAGGTGCGCGAGGACCTGTTCGGCGCGCACGCCGCGCGCTCGGCCAGTTCGTCCGCATCGGCGACCGGCGCTTCCGCGTGATCGGCGTGCTCGGCTCGAGCGGCATCGGGCTCGGGATGAACACCGACGAGCTGGCGTTCGTGCCGGTCGCCACCGCGCAGCAGATGTTCAACACCAACACGCTGTTCCGCATCCTCGTCGAGGCGCGCAACCGCGAGGCGATCCCGATCGCCAAGGAGCAGGTGCGCGAGATCATCAAGGCGCGCCACGGCGGCGAGGAAGACGTCACCGACGATCACGCAGGATGCCGTGCTCGCGACCTTCGACCGCCTGCTCGGCACGCTGACGCTGGGCGTGGCCGGCATCGCGGCGATCAGCCTCGCGGTGGCCGGCATCCTCGTGATGAACGTGATGCTGGTGTCGGTGTCGCAGCGCACCTCGGAGATCGGACTGCTGAAGGCGCTCGGCGCGACCGAGGCGGCCGTGCGCAACGCCTTCCTCACCGAGGCGGCGATGCTGTCGTCCGCCGGGGCGCTGATCGGCTACGGGCTCGGGCCAGTTCGGCGCGTGGATCATCCGCGACGCTGTATCCGACGCTGCCGGCCTACCCGCCGCAGTGGGCCGTGATCGCCGCGCTCGGCACCGCGCTCGTCACCGGGCTGCTGTTCGGCGTGCTGCCGGCGCGGCGCGCCGCGGCGCTCGATCCCGTGACTGGCGCTGGCGAAGCGATGATCCTGCGCGACGGCATCTTCCTCGCGACTGCGCGCCATCACCGCGCACCGCATGCGCAGCGGCCTGACGCTGCTCGGCATCGCGGTCGGCATCGCGGCGGTCATCCTGCTGACGTCGATCGGCGAAGGCATCCACCGCTTCGTGCTGGCCGAGTTCTCGCAGTTCGGCACCAACGTCATCGGCGTCGCGCCGGGACGCGTGAAGACCGGCGGGGCCCCGCCCTCCGGCCTGCCGACCGCCGTGCGGCCGCTGATCGTTCGACGACGCGCGCGCGCTGCAGCGGCTGCCGAACGTGACGGCCATCGGCCCGATCGTCTTCGGCAACGCGGAGATCGAAGGCAACGGCCGCACGCGCCGCACGACCGTCTACGGCGTCACCGAGGACGCGCTGCAGGTCTTCAACATGAGGGTCGCCGCGGGCCAGTTCCTGCCGCCCGACGAATGGGAAGGCGCGCGCGCCTTCGTCGTGCTCGGCAGCACGCTGAAGAACGAACTCTTCGGCTCCGGCCAACGCGCTCGGCGCGACGCTGCGCACCGGCGGCCTGCAGTTCCGCGTGGTCGGCGTGCTGGCGTCCGAAGGGCCAGTTCCTCGGCATCGACCTCGACGACACGGCGTTCATCCCGACCGCGCGCGCGATGGAACTCTTCAACAAGGAGGGCCTGACCGAGATCCACGTCTCCTACGCGGAGGGCGCCGCATGCGGGCAAGGTCGCCGACGCCGTCGCGCGCCGTGCTCACCGCGCGCCACGGCCGCGAGGACTTCACGATCACGACGCAGGAGGACATGCTGCGCACGCTCGGCAACATCCTCGACATCCTGACGATGGCCGTCGGCGCGCTCGGCAGCATCTCGCTGCTCGTCGGCGGCGTCGGCATCGTCACGATCATGACGATCGCGGTGGCGGAGCGCACCAGCGAGGTCGGCCTGATGCTCGCGCTCGGCGCGCGGCGCGGCACGATCCTCGGCCTGTTCCTCGGCGAGGCGGTGGTGCTGGCCGCGCTCGGCGGCGTCGCCGGCCTCGTGCTCGGCGTCGGGCTCGCGCAGCTGATCCACCTCGTCGTGCCGGCGCTGCCGGTGCACACGCCCGTGCTCTACGCGGTGCTCGCGATCGCGCTGGCGTCGATGATCGGCCTGGCCGCCGGCGTGCTGCCCGCGCGCCGCGCGTCGCGGCTCGATCCGGTCGAGTCGCTGCGCGCCGAGTAACCGTTCTCCCCGCAGCAACCAACGCGATCGCAACGACGTCCTCGGCCGCGCCTGCACACCGGTCGAAAAGGGCGATGTCGTCGCCTACTTGACCTCTCTCAAACGATAGGAATCCATCATGCTCAACGAGCGCAAACGCAAGTGGTTCGATGCCGTAGTCTGGAGCGTGTCGCTGCTGTTCGCGGCCAGTCCTTGCCGTCGTACGGCCCGTGCCGAAAGTCATCGCTACGCGGTTGACAACGCGGCCTACCGCGCCGAGTGCGGCAGCTGCCACGTCGCCTACCCGCCCGCCCTTGCTTGGGACGCAGACGGTCTGGCGCGCGATCATGCAACGGGCTGGATCAGCACTTCGGGACGGACGCCAGCGTCAGCGAAGCACAGGCGCGCCGAACTCACCGCCTATCTGGCGGGATCGTCGGCGGAAAGCGCAGCGCGGCGACCTACGCTCGCATCACGGAGGCCCGCTGGTTCCGCAAGGAGCATGCGGAGATCGCAGCCGCGACCTGGAAGCTCGCCTACCGTGAAGAGCGCTGCCAACTGTGAAGCCTGTCATCGGCAGGCGAGCAGCGGCGACTTCAGCGAACGCACCATCCGCGTTCCGCGCGAGGGCCTCGCGATGAACGACGCTGATCAAGACAAGACGCTCGTCTGGGACCTGCCGACGCGGGTGTTCCACTGGCTGCTGGCCGCGACCTTCGTCGGCGCCTATCGTCACCGCCGAGAGCGAGCGCCTGCGCGACGTTCACATGCTGCTCGGCTACTCGGCGGCGGGGCTCGTCGCGTTCCGCCTGCTGTGGGGCATCGTCGGCACCCGCTATGCGCGCTTCACGTCGTTTCCGCTGTCGCCGCGCGCGGTGGTCGACTACCTGAAGTCGCTGCTGACCCTCTCGCCGCGTCATTACTTCGGGCACAACCCGGCGGGCAGCTGGGCCATCCTCGGCATGCTGGCCTTGATCGCGGCGATCGGCGCTGACCGGGTGGGCGCAAGCCGTGGAGGTCGGGCCCGAGTTGGATCGAGGACGTGCACGAAGGACTCGCGAATGCGACGCTCGCGCTGGTCGTCGTGCACATCGTCGCGGTGATCGTGAGCAGCGCTGCTGCACCGTGAGAACCTGGTGCGCGCGATGGTGACCGGCTACAAGCCGGGCAGCGGCCCGGCTGCTGCCGGTACCCGCTGGTTCGTTGCGCTGGTGCCTGGTCGGCGCGCGTCGGCGCGTTCTGGGCGGGAGCGATTCCCGCGCCCGGCCTCGAGCGCGGGCAAGTCGATCGTGCAGGCGCCGCGCAAGCCGACGCGCCGCCCACGGGGCACCGCGCCGCACCGATCGTGACCACGACGACGACTGATGCGCCTGCTGCTCGTCGAAGACGACGACATGCTCGGCACCGCGCTGAGGGCCGGCCTGCAGCAGGACGGTCACGTGGTCGACTGGGTGCGCAGCGCGGACGAGGCCGACACGGCGTGGATCGCCGCCGGCAAGGCAGCGGCCTACGACGCGGTCGTCCTCGACCTCGGCCTGCCCGACGGATCCGGACTCGACCTGCTGAAGCGGGCGCGCCGGCGCCGGATCGCGACGCCGGTCCTGATCGCGACCGCGCGTGATCGCGTCGCCGACCGCATCGCCGGCCTCGACGCCGGCGCCGACGACTACATGGTCAAGCCGATCGACCTCGACGAACTCGCCGCGCGGCTGCGCGCGATCGAACGGCGCGTCGCTGGGACGGGCGGAGCGGCGATCGTCATCGGCGACATCGCGATCGATCCGGCGACGCGCAGCGTGACGTAAGGCGGACCAGCCGGTCGACCTCACCGCGCGCGAACTTGCGGTCCTGCTCGCCCTGGCGAAGCGGCCCGGCGTCACCTGTCGCGCGATCAGCTGATCGAGGCGCTGTATGGCTGGGAGGAGTCGATCGAGAGCAACGCGATCGACGTGCACATCCATCACCTGCGCCGCAAGCTGGGTGCGGACGTCATCGAGACGCAGCGCGGCCTCGGCTGGCGGCTCGCCAGCGCGGCAGCGACGAGATGAAACGGGCCGCGCCTGGTCGCTGCGGAATCGCCTCATCGTCCTGCTGCGCGGCGCTGGCCTTCGTCGCCTGGGCCGCGAGCAGCGTTTGGCTGTATCGCTCCGCACGAGCAGCAGGCCGGCGAGCTGTTCGATGCCGCGCTGGTCGAAACGGCGCACGCCGTGTTCGCCGCCGTGGCTCACGAAGGCCTGCGCAAGGACGACGACGACTTCGAGTTCGAGCCGGCAGAGCACGTTCACGTCGAGCGAATCGTCTATCAGTTGCGCGACCGCCGCGGCCGGATCCGCTATGCGTCGCCGGGTGCGCCGACGCGAAGCGCTGGCCGCTGGCGAGGCGAGCGGCTTCACGGAGCGCGTGGCCGACGGCGTCGCCTACCGCGTCTACACGCTTGCTCGAGCCCCGACGGCGCGCGGCCATCCACGTCGGCCAGCGGCTCGCCGACCGCGAGGCGCTCGTCCGCACCATGGCGCTGCGCCTGCTGTTGCCCGGCGTCGCGGTCGTCGTGCCTGCTGTCGATCGGCGTCTGGATCATCGTGCGCCGCGTGACGGCGCCGGTCATCTCGTTTTCCGACGCGATCGACGCGCGCGCCCCGACCGACTCGGGCGACGTGGTGGTCGACGGCCTGCCGACCGAACTGCAGCCCGTCGGCGCAGGCGGTCAATCGCCTGCTCGAACGCGTCGAAGCCGCGCTGCTGCGCGAAAGAACGCTGACGGCCGACGCCGCCCACGAGCTGCGGACGCCGCTGGCGGCGCTGCGTGCCCAGGCCCAGGTCGCACTGCGCTCGCGCGACGACGCCGAGCGCCGCGAGGCGCTGCAGCGCGCTGATCGGCGGCGTCGACCGCGCGACGCGCCTGGTCGAGACCGTGCTGACGCTGGCGCGCCTCGACGCGGGCACGCTCGATCGGACCGCATTGCCGATCCTCGCGCTGCGACCGCTCGTCGGCGAAGTCGTTGGCGAGCCTCGGCCCGGTCCGCCCGGGACGCGGCATCGACGTCGACGGTGCCGGAACTCGCGGGTTGCCGGTGATCCCGACTCCCTTCCGCTGGCGCTCCGCAACCTATGCGAAAACGCACTGCGCCACGCAAGTTCGCGCGTTCGCCTCAGCGCGCAGCCAGGCCGACGGAGTGCACGATCGATCACCGTGCGCGACGACGGTCCGGGCATGACGGCCGAGCAGCAGTCGCGCGCGTTCGATCGGTTCTACCGCGTGACGAGCGACGGCACTGGCGCCGGACTCGGTCTTGCGCTGGTGAAACGCGTCGCCGAGCTGCACGGCGGTGAGGTGCGTTTTACGTCCGGGATCGACGGTACGCGGCTCGGCGTCGAACTGGTCCTGCCGAGCGTCGCCTGACGGCCGTCCTGGCCGGCGGGCATCGCGCTTGCCGTACGCTCCCTCGGACCGGAGGACAAGAAACGTGACGCTGAGCGCCGTTGGGCGACCGCCCTGTCCGTCGTGTGGATCGACGGGTCAGCCGACCACGTCGAACAGGTAGCGCTCGGCCCGGCCGCAGCGCACGCGCGCTCTCGAGGATCCCCTCAGGCCGCCGAGCGCACTCCCGCCGACCCGACGATCTCGCACCGGCACCGGCTGCGCCGTCGACAGATGCACGTCGCGCTGCGGGAACGGAATCGCGATGCCGGCGTCGGTGAACGCGCGGTCGATCATCAGCAGCAGGTCGCTCTTGACGCGGCGCGTGTCGCCCGTCTCGGTCATCTCGACCCAGTAGGTCATCGAGAAATTGATCGAGTTGTCCGCGTACTCCTCGAGGTACACCTGCGGCGCGGGCTCCTTCAGCACCAGGCCGTGCCGCTGCGAGCACGTCGGCGAGCAGGTCGACCACCTTGCGCAGCGGCGACCCGTAGGCCACGCCGATGGCGATGGTCTGGCGCGCCTGCGCACTGGAGTACGTCCAGTTCGTCATGTTGCCTTCGAGGAAGCGGCTGTTCGGGATCATCGACTCGATGCCGTCGGCGCTGCGGATCGTCGACGCGCGGATGCCGATCTCGGTGATCCGCCCGCGGATGCCGTCGACCTCGACGAGGTCGCCGAGCCGCAGCGGCCGCTCGATCAGCAGCATCACGCCCGGACACGAGGTTCTTCAGCAGCGTCTGCAGGCCGAAGCCGGCGGCGATCGCCAGCGCGCCGCCGAGAAACGCGAACGCCGTCAGCGGAATGCTCGCGCTGACCAGGGCCACGAGGCCGAGGATCGCCGCCACGACGAACAGGATCCACTTGCGCACGAGCGCAGCGGCCTGCGGCGTGGCGCGTCCGGAGGCGACGGCCGTGCGCTCGATGCGACCCACGACGAAGCGGCTGAGCCAGTAGCCGATGAGCGACGATGAGCGCCGCGCCGAAGGTCTTGCCGACGGTGACGCTGCGCGACACCGCGAGCTTGCGGCCTTCGGCCGTCTCGAAGGAATCGTCGATCGCGAACAGTTCGAAGTTCCAGAGGTCGCGCGCGGCGAGCCCGACGGCCGCCATCTCGTCACTGAAGCGCGCGCTGAACGATGCGGCCCGGCGGTCCTCGAAGTCGGCGCGGAAGTGGGCGACGGAGCGCTCGAGCGGCAAGGCATTGTCGAGCGCCTTGCGCAGGTCCTGCTGCCGTTGGCGCAGCGTCTCGATCAGCAGGCGCGACGCCGGCGTGTCGGTGTGGGTGGCCGCGCGCTGCCGCGCTTCCTCGTCGCGCAGGCGGCTCTCCGTGGTCGCGAGTTGCTGCTCCATGTACTGGCGGGTGGCGCGCAGGCCGGCCATCGACTCCGTCAGCCGGTCATACGCGGCCCGCCCTCGCACCGGATCGTTCAGGTTGATGGCCGTCGCACGCGCTTCCCAGACGACCTTCTCGCTGTCGAGCTGAAGCAGGTATTCCCGCAACAGGAAGAGGCGCTGCGACGCGGTCGCGGCCACCTCCCGGGCAGCCGAGAGATCGCGTTCGAGCTCGGAGGCGATCGATGCCGCTTCCGGCAGCATGGCCGCAGCGTTCCCCGATGGCGCCGCGCGCGCGGCGGCGAGTCGCGCTTCGGCCCTGGACAGGGCGTCGGTCGCGGCCGCCGACGCCTTCACCGCGCGGTCGAGATCTCTTTCCGCCGCTTTGCGGCGGGACTCGATCTCCGCAAGCATCTTGTCGAGGTCGGCAGGCGGCAGGTCCACGTTCGTGCCGACCGCGTTCAGCTTGCGCATGGCGAGTTCGGCGGTCGCGGTCGCGGCTTCGACCTCCGACTGCGCGCCTCGCATTCCGATCTGCAGCAGTCCCTGGACGGCGCTGTCGACGGCCGCGCGCAGGGATGCGATGCCGCGCTCCCACTCTCGCTGCGGGAACGTCGGCGTTCCGCGCGCGCGATCGGCCGCCTCGACCGCCAGGCGGGCGGCGCCCTGCGCAGCCTTAAGCCGCGACGCGTAGTCGGCCTCGAGCCGGTTGAACATGGCGGTGGTCGCCTTCGCACTGGCGAGCGCGTTGCGCGCGGCCTCGAGTTCGTCGCGCAGTTCGTCTACCAGAAGGACCGAGTACGGCGGCGGCTGCTCCAGCCCGCGCCACGCTTCGTTGGCACGCTGCTGCTCGGCAAGCCGGCGCCTGGCCGCCTCGGCCTTCTCGAGCGAGTTGAGCTGCTTCTCGTACGTGCTGGCGAGCGTGCGCGCGAGCGTGAGGCGCTGCAGGATCGCCGACAGCGGTGTCCCGGGGGGCGCGTCACCCGGTGTCTCGCCCGCCGCCTCGATGCCTTCGAGCGTCTTCTTGGCGGCGGCGAGCGCCGCGCGCACGTCGTCGATGGAGTAACTCTCGACGCTTTCGACCGCGGCAGTCGCGGCCCGGCCGGAAACGCCCGGCACGCCCGGGATGGACTGCGCGGACACCGGTCCAAGTGCAGCGGCCCCCGCCAATGCGACCACGAACAGCGCGAAACGACCCTGCCCCAGCTTGAGCTTCATGTAATTGCGCCAATTGTGTCCGGTCCGGACTGTTGTCGAGTCCGATTCTGCCCGGTCGGCGCCTTCATAGGGTAGCTCGGGGCAGTCAGGCCGGCCTTCGTCTCGATGGCGGGGGAACCGAGCACGCCATGACCTGCATCCGACCCGAGTTCTTCTCACCCCTGCTCGTAAGGAGAGCGCGCATCGACGCGCATTGGCTTCTAGAAGGAAACCAGTGGCGCGAGCGCCTCCGAGCGCATCGTTCCGCTCGCATCGACGAACACGCGGGCAACGAGCGTCGCGTTGCTCGTGACTCGGACTTCGCCGCTTCCGCCCACCGGCAGACCGCTCGAAAACGTCCTCTGCAGGCTCCCGTCGAGCAAGTAACTGGTGCCGTTCAAAGTGACTGCCAGGCTGGTGAACGACCAGTGACTGGTGGCAGGCGGGCCGTTTTCGTAGCCGAACGTGGACGATCCTCCGTCGAAGGTGATCACGTTCGTCGTACGGTTACTGACGAGCGTGGAACCCGGCGTCGGTGTGTATGTCGTGCTGCCACTCGAGCTCGTTGCGGTGGTTCTCCACGTCCCTGATCCCCGCGCCGAAACATCGCTCATCGCCGTTGAATGGAAGCCGAGCGAGCCCGTGCCGCGCATCGAACCGACGTCGACCCGCGCGGTCACGTCGCTCCAGTCGGTGGTCGAGTAAACAGCCGTTGCCGTGCCGTTCAGGACGATCCCCGCCAACCCGTCCACGACGCAGTTCGAAAAGGTCACCGCGTAAGTGTGGCTGCCGGTCGGCAAGAGCGTGTCCGGTCGTGGAGAAGCGCCGTCAAGTACCACCTGCGTCGATCCTCCCATCCGGCAAGCACCGCTTGTGAAGCCGGTCGCCGCAGCCGACCCTACGTTCGTCCACATGAACGGAGACGCCGTCATGAACGAGTGGACTTGCGCCGCCTCGAACACCGCGAACGCGGCTTCGCTGTTCTGCGGGGTCGCCGGCGCAGCCGGTGTCGTCGGCGCAGCCGGTGTCGCCTGCGGAGCGGGCGCAGAAACATCGCTGCCGCCGCCACACGCCGCGATCAGGCCTCCGCACACCACGAACGTCGTCCAACGAGATGCCGTCATGAGCTTCATGTTGCCTCCGATGACCATTCGCTTCGACCGTCGCAGGTGCGTCGGTCCACGGCGCCTGCTTGAACCGCGCTCGACGTCCGCCGCAAGAAATCTAACGACGCGCGGTCGCCGAGTCCATGTGAATATTCACGCGCGATGCCGCGCAATCGCCTGGCGCGACAGGCGGCACGCCGGATTCGCAGCGCGCGCGAGACTTCGCCGTGCCGCCTCGCAGGGTCTCTCCCAGCGCTACGTGTTCAGCAGCATCTTCACCAGGTTCGGCATCCCCCGGCCCTGGATGTACGGATCGCGCCCGAGGTCCGTGCAGTGGTCGAGCAGGATCGTCTTCACGCGGTTCGGATAGCCGATGAACTCGCGTGCGCACCGAGAGAAACCCGGCGAGCAGGCCGGAGACGTGCGGCGTCGCCTGGCTGGTGCCGCTCATCTCGACGTACAGGTCCTTCTCCGCGGTGGCGTCCGCCGCCGCCGTGTGCGCCGCCGACAGGATGCGCTCGCCCGGCGCGACCAGGTCCGGCTTCATGCGGCCGTCGGCGGTCGGTCCGCGCGACGAGAAGTAGGAGACGCCGTAGGTGTGCGGGTTGAGCTTGTGCACCGAGCCGACGGTGATGCCCTCCTCCAGGTTGGCCGGATCGCCGATCGACAGGTCCATGTTGGACTGGATCGGCCCGTCCTCGCCCTCGAGCACGGCGTAGCCCTCGTTGCCCGCGGCCACGCACACGACCACGCCCTGGTTCCACAGGCGCCGCAGTTCCTGGCACAGCGGCGTGTGCCCGCAGTTGTACGACATCGGATCGAAGGAGCCGCCGAGCGACAGGTTGAGGCCGTGGATCACGAGCCGGCCGGCCTTCTCGTTGATCTCCGCGACCTTGTCGAGCGCCTTGATGACGAAGGCGTCCTCGCCCTCGCCGCTGTCCTTGAGCACCTTGAAGCCGATCAGGCGGGCCTCGGGCGCCAGCCCGAGGTACTCGCTGCCCGCGACGCCGCCGGCGATGATGCCCGCGACGTGCGTGCCGTGGCCATTGCGGTCCAGCGTGTCGAACGACTTCTGCCCGGGCTTGTGCAGCACCGGGTCGCCGGGGCGCGTGCAGTCCCACTGCTCGATCACTGTGTTCTTGCCGTCGGCGCGGCGGAAGTGCGGATGCTGCGCGGCGATGCCGGTGTCGAGCACGGCCCACGTGACGCCCTTGCCCTTCGCGCCGTAGCCGAGGTGCGCCGGGCGCGCCTGCACGGTGCCGCTCGACTGCGCGATCAGGGCGCGCTTCGACAGGTTCTTCCAGATGCGCTGGATCTGCAGCTGCTTGAACTCGGTGCGCAGCGTCTCGATGTCCTCGCGCGTCAGATCGGCCGACACGAAGCGGCGCATGACCTGCAGGCGCACCAGTTCCGGCGGCGCCGCGCGCTGCTTCGCCAGTTGCTCGATGCGCTCGCGCAGGCGCCGGCGCCGGTCGTCGATCGAGCCGTCGTCGGTGTCGCCCTCCGGGATGTCGATCTGGATCAGCGTCGGGAAGCGCTGCTCGGCGTGGCCGTTCTCGAGGTCGCGCACGAGGTCGCGGACGATCACCGCGCGCGAGATGACCTGCGTGAAGGCGGAGCCCGCCACCTCGCGCACGACGGTGCGCACGGCCTCGGTGGCGAGGTACCCGGTCGACGAATGCGGATTGGACTGCCAGTCGGGATTGCGCACGTCGACGTCCTCGACCTGCGCGCCGCGCGCCGTTGCGCGCGAACTCGCCCTTCAGTTCCGGATCGAGCGCCACCGGATCGAGCCGCTCGGCCACGTTGACCCAGCGCTCGACGCACTCGGGCACGCGCAGCGGCCCGCCGATGTCCTTCAGCACGTCCTGCACCTCGTCCATGCCCAGCGGCGAGCCGATCGTGAGGAACAGTCGCACGTCGGCGTCCTCGCGCTTGAGCGCGCGCAGCACGTCGTACGCGATCATCGAGCCCTGGCTGTGGGCGACCACGATGAACGGCCCGCCACCGGCGGAGATGCGCCGCCGCAGCGTGTCCTCCATGCGGGCGCGCCGCTCGGCATCGAACAGGAAGTCGCGCACATCGTGCAGGAACAGCCGCGTGATGAGCCGCGTGACGATCGCGCGCACCGGCTTGAACGGCAGCACCTTCGCGCGCTTGTCGCCGGCCTTCGGCGGCGCCGTGGCCGCAAGCATCCTCGCTTCGATCGCGTCGAGGCGGCGCTGGTCGGCCGGGCGCAGCGCGGCCTCCTCGCGCGACGACCTGATCGACGCTCCGCCGATGTCGGGCCACTCCGGTTCGGGCGGCCGCAGCCGCTCGCCGTCGGCGCAGGTCCCGTCTTCCGGGCTCGGGTAGCGCTCACGGTCGACCCAGTACGCGAGCCGCGTGCGGTCGCCCATCTCGGCGCGGAACAGCGCGCGATCCCACTGGCACTTGAGGATGGAAGCCTCGGGCTTGTTGCCGATGCCGTGGATGTAGATGACGGTGCCGACCGTCGGCGGCTGGCCGGCGTTGACCAGGCTGTCGGCGAAGCTCGACGGTCGTCTTCGGCGGATTCTTCACCAGCGCCAGACGGGCCGCTGACTTGCGCGCCGTGGCCGACTGTTTCGTGCCGGGCGCCTTCTGTCCGCCGGCCGCCTTCGGCTTCGCCGCGGAACGCTTGCGTGTGGCCATCGAAACTCCTCCCTTCGCTTGCCCGCGACAGGTGAGGTCGGGGCTAGAACAGCACTTCGAAGCGATAGCCGCGGAAGCTGAAGACCGCGGCCTTGAGCTTGATCTCCTCGAGCGTGAGATCCTGCGTGAGGCGGTCCTTTTCCCGATACAGCTGCCCATTGACGATCAGCGAGCGGGCGGCCGGATTGGACGAATAGATCGAACCGCCAACGGCGAACTGCGGCAGCTCGGAGCGGATGTTCGGCGGCAGCTGCTCGCGTGACATCACCGGCGCCTCGGCGGACGGCGCCGCGCTGAGGACTGTCGGCGCAGGCGCGCCGCCCTTCGCATCCGCGCGCGCGTCCTTGCGCTCCTCCGGTTGACGCCACGGGGCGGGCTCCGCAACCGGCTGCGAGTCGTAGCGGGCGGTGGCCGCTGGCGCGGAGGTCGGGCCGGTGCCGGGCGCGGCGGTGACGGCCGGCGATGACGCGGGCGCGCCAACCGGCGGAGCCGGCGGTGCCGATGGCATCGGGGCCGTCGCACTCGTCTGCGACCCGCCGCTGCCAACCATCACCCATGTCGCGGCGCCCGCGAGCCCGATCGCGACGCCGATCGCGATCCAGAGCCAGCTCGGGCGCGCCACCGGTTTGCGCGGCACGCCCGCCGACGTCGCCGCCACGGGCTGCGAGTGCAGGCTCGGCACGGAGCCGCGCTCGCGTTCCGCGTCCGCCTTGCGCAGGGCATCGAGGATCAGTGACACGGCTAGGTCGCTCTCTGCAGGCGCGGCTCGGCCACGCCGTTGGCCCGGTTCAGCTGCATCAGCGTGATCGGTCCCGCGCTGCCATCCGACGGCAGGCCCTGGGCGAGCTGGAAGCGGTGTATCCAGTTCCTCAGCGTGGCGTCGTCGAGACGCGCATCGACGGGGCCGGTATCGCCGAGCGCGGCTGCCAGTTGCCGCGCAAGCCACTGCGCGGCGGGCCCGGCGCGACCGTCCACGATCGTCCCCGCGTAATTCGGCGGCGGCCGCCAGAACGTGGCGAACTCACCGCGCCAGTAGTCGGCCAGCACGACCAGCGGGACCGTGTGCGGGGCGCCGTTGATGGTCAGCAGCGCGCTGTCATTCGACAGTCCGCTGATCATGACGTAGGCCGGCCGGTTGGCGCCGTCGCGCAGCGTGAGGACGCCGGGACGATCCAGTTGCCGGATCAATGCAAGCGTCGCGCCGCCGGTGCGGTAGCAGCGGACCTGCTGCCTGGCCACGGCGATGCAGGCATCACCCTCGCCCAGCGGCTCGATCTTCCACTCGCGCGCAAGCTCCTGCCACGCCTCCTTCTCGGCACCCACCAGGGAGCCGAAGCCCTTGCGCAGGTCGAAGCTGGCCGCCTTCGCTGGTTCCGGCTCGGGCGTCACGGGCTCGGCAGGCGCCGGCACGGCCGCGGGCGCGGCCGTCAGGGCGGGCTGCGCGGCAGTCACGGCCGCCGCCGTCTCGACGGGCGGAACGACGGCTGCTCCGCGGTCCAGCCAGAAGCCGATCAATCCGACCAGCGCCGCGCCGGCGGCCAGCCCCATGCCGACCAGCGCGGGGCGCTCGTAGCGCGCGCGCCGGATGTCGCCGAAGTCGCCCGCGTCGAGGACTTCCTCGGCCGCCTTGTCGAGGATCGCGCCGTCGACGGTGGCCTTGCTGCCCGCGTAGGCGCCGAGCAGCGCACGGTCGCACAGCAGGTTGATGCGGCGAGGCACGCCGCGCGAATAGCGGAAGACGCGCCGCAGCGCGCGTCGATCGAAGGGGCTCGCCTGCTTCAAGCCGGCGACGGACAGGCGATGCTGCACGTAGTGCGCGGTTTCGCTTTCCGTCAGTGCCCCGAGGTGGTAGCGCGCGATCACGCGCTGCGCCAGTTGCTGCATGTCGGGGCGCGCGAGCATCTCGCGCAGCTCCGGCTGCCCGATCAGGATGATCTGCAGCAGCTTGCGCTCGTTGGTCTCGAGGTTGGTCAGCAGGCGGAGCTGCTCCAGCACGTCGGCCGACAGGTTCTGCGCCTCGTCGATGATCAGCACGCTGTTCTGGCGCACGGCATGCGTGCGCAGCAGGAACTGGTTCAGCGCGTCGACGTAGTCCTTGACGGTCGGAACGCCCGGTCCCTCGTGCTGATACGGGATGCGGAATTCCGCGCACACGGTCCTGAGCATCTCCTCGACCGTGAGCTTCGGGTTGAAGATGTAGGCGACGTTGCAGCGCTCCGGCAACTGCTCCAGGAAGCAGCGGCAGACGGTCGTCTTGCCGGCCCCGATGTCGCCGGTCAGCAGCACGAAGCCGCCGCCGCCCTGCACGCCGTACAGCAGGTGCGCAAGGGCCTCGCGGTGCCGCTCGCTCATGAAGAGGTAGCGCGGATCCGGGGCGATCGAGAAGGGGCGTTGCTTCAGCCCGAAGTGGCGTTCGTACATCGGCGCCTAGGATACCGGCCTCGCGCACGGGCCGTTTGCGACCCGACGGACGCACACAGTCCACTATTCGCGTCCGCCCGGCGCGACGCAGACTCGTCGGTGCAGCGCGGACATGCAGTTCGGATGCGGCGACTGCCGCGACGTGATTCCACTTTCTGGAATGCGCCATCGCCTCCAGTGCCGGTTGATCGTCATCAACTCGCATGACGTGCCGTTCCTTAGCCTTCGCCCCCGCAGCATTTTCTGAACCGGAACCGGAAGGGGGAAAAGAACAATGAAGATTGGAGGACTGCTGGCCGCGCTCATCGCGGCCGTATCCATGAGTGGCGGCGCGCACGCGGAGCCGCTCACGCCGTCGGAGCAGGCCGCGGTGCACCGCGCCGTCGACCAGTTTCTCAGTTCGCTGCCGCAGAACGCCAACTACGACGTCACGGCCGAGGATGTGCTCGAACGCATCAAGGCCGACATGGGCGACTTCGTGATCCTCGACGTGCGCTTGCCCCGGGAAAAGAAGTACGACGTGGCGCACCTGCCGGGCGCGATGCACGCCGCGGTGCATGAACTCGCGAAGCCCGAGACCCTCGCGAAGCTGCCGAAAGACAAGGACATCTTCGTCCACTGCGATACCGGCCAGCAGCAGAACAAGGCGGTCGCTGCCCTGCGGATGCTGGGCTACAAGGCGTACGGCATGCGGTGGGGCTACATGTCGTGGCAGCCGGCGCCGCCGAGCGAAGTGACGATGAACGTCATCAAGCGCACGTACACCAAGGCGTATCCGACCGAGCAGTAGTCGATCCGCAGCCGTGGCCCGGGTCTTCCGTGGAAGAATCGGGCATGGAGACTGCGGATCCAGCCATCGCGCGGCGCGACTTTCGGGCGCGCTACGGCGACGCCATCGCCGACATCATCGAGACGCACTGGGGGCAGGCCGGCTCGCGTGCGCGCGGGACAGCCGCGCATGACGTCAAGGCGACGTTGCAGGCGATCGTCGCCCGTCCCGACGCCGCCAGTCTGCCGTCACTCGATGCGCTGACCCAGACGCTGCTGATGGACCCGGCGTGGCGCCGCTTCCGGATGCAGTCGCTGGACTCGCTGACCGCGGGCCAACTGGCCGAGTGCGCGCAATACGCCCTCGACCACTTTCCGCCGACGAGGAAGCCGGTCATCGAACGCGCGCAAGTGCTGATGACGCTCGCCCTGCTCGACGCCGCGCGGGACTGGCATGCCCCACGGCGCATCAAGCTCGTGCGGGCCGCGCTGGCGCTGGTCTACCGCGTGGAGCACGAGCACGCGACCGCCATCATCAGGAAGGCACACGGCGAGCTGCGCGGCAGACCGGCTGCGCGAGTCGTTCCGAGCGCGGAGGCGCCGTTGTCCAGCACGCTGTAGCTCCGCCGCCGAGACGGCGTCCGAGGGTCTGCTTGCCGCTTCGCTGCCACAACTCGTGTACTGTATGGAATACCAGTCCACCCAGTCCTCGCCGTGCCCGCTTCTTCCCCCGCCGCGCTCCCTGCCGATCCAGCCACTTCCGGAATCGATCGCCTCCTCGCCCGCCTGAATGCCGAACAACACGCGGCCGCGTGCCACGGGCTCGACGGCTCGGACGGCGGCCCGCTGCTGATCATCGCCGGCGCGGGAACCGGCAAGACCAACACGCTCGCGCATCGCGTGGCCTGCCTGGTGGCGAGCGGCATCGATCCGCGCACGATCCTCCTGCTGACGTTCTCGCGCCGGGCGGCGGTCGAGATGACCCGGCGCGTGGAAGGCATCGTGGCCGGGCTCGGCGAACGGTGGTCGCGCGTCGCGCATTCGGCGCTGCCGTGGGCCGGGACCTTCCACGGCATCGGCGCGCGCCTGCTGCGCGAGTACGCGGACCGGTGCGGCATGGATCCGGCCTTCACGATCCTCGACCGCGAGGACGCCGCCGACCTGATGAACCTCGTGCGCGCGGAACTGCGCCTGAACGAGAGCGGCGAGCGGTTTCCGCTGAAAGGCACCTGCCTCGCCATCTACTCGACCGCGGTGAACAAGCAGGCGAGCCTCGATCGCGTCCTGGCGCAGGACTATCCATGGTGCGCAACCTGGGAGCCGCAACTGCGCCGGCTCTTTTCCGCCTACGTGGAAGCGAAGCAGCGCCAGGGTGTGCTGGACTACGACGATCTGCTGCTCTACTGGGCGCACCTGATGGAGGAGCCGGCGCTGGCCGCCGACGTGCGGCAGCGCTTCAGCCACGTGCTGGTCGACGAATACCAGGACACCAACCGCCTGCAGGCGACGATCCTGCTCGCGCTCAAACCCGACGGCCGCGGCCTCACCGCCGTCGGCGACGATGCCCAGGCCATCTATGCGTTCCGGGGCGCGACGGTGCGCAACATCCTCGACTACCCGGCGCAGTTCACGCCCCCCGCCCGCGTCGTCACGCTCGAGCGCAACTACCGGTCGACGCGGCCCATCCTCGCCGCGACCAACGCCGTCATCGGCCTCGCGAGCGAGCGCTACACGAAGGATCTCCGGAGCGAGCGCGAGTCGCACGAACTGCCCCGGATCGTCACGGTCGCCGACGAAGCCGACCAGGCGCGCTACGTGGCCGACCAGGTGCTCGAGCGGCGCGAAGCCGCCACCGCGCTCAAGTCACAGGCCGTGCTGTTTCGCGCGTCGAGCCACAGCGCCGTGCTCGAACTGGAACTCGTCCGCCGCAACATCCCGTACATCAAGTTCGGCGGGCTCAAGTTCCTCGAGGCGGCCCACGTGAAGGACGTGCTCGCCTTCCTGCGCCTGCTCGAGAACCCGCGCGACCGGGTCGCCGGCTTCCGCGTGCTGCAACTGCTGCCTGGCGTGGGGCCGAAGACCGCGTCGCGCCTGCTCGACGCCATGGCGAACGCCGAGCCCGCCGACGTGATCGGCGGCATGGCGGCGCCGCACGCCGGAGCTGCCGAGTGGGAGGCTTTCTCGGCGTCCTTTCGCCTGCTGCGCGGGCAGTCGGCGGGCTGGCCCGCCGAACTCGAACTCGTCAACCGCTGGTACGAACCGCATCTGCAGCGTCGCCACGACAACGCCGACGTCCGCCTTGCCGATCTGCGTCAGCTGGAGGCGATCGCGGCCGGATACCCGTCGCGCGAACGCTTTCTCACCGAGCTGACGCTCGATCCGCCCGGCGCCACCAGCGACGAGGCCGGCGCGCCGCTGAAGGACGAGGACTACCTCATCCTCTCGACGATTCACTCGGCCAAGGGCCAGGAGTGGAAGGCGGTGTATCTGCTCAACGCGGTCGACGGCTGCATCCCGTCGGACCTCGCGACCGGCACCAGCGCCGAACTCGAGGAAGAGCGCCGGCTCCTGTACGTCGCGATGACGCGCGCGAAGGATCACCTCACCCTCGTCGTGCCGCAGCGCTTCTTCGTTCACCAGCAGGGCAGCGGTGGCGACCGCCATGTGTACGCCTCGCGCTCGCGCTTCATTCCCGATGGGCTGTCGGCCCGCTTCGAGCGCTCCAGCTGGCCCGTCGCCGCCACCGAGCCCGGCGGCGGCACGCGGTCCGTGCCCGGCATCGACCTCGCGCGGCGAATGCGCGGCATGTGGCAGTGAGGTTGCGGCCGGAAAGGGGTGCGGCTGTGCCTTGATTCAGACCGAATGATGCCGGGATCCTCGTCGGCTACGATGAACCGCCCCGTTCAGCCGCGATCGACGGTCCCGACGCGCGTCACCGGGGAAAACCTGCGGAGCCGTGCCGATGCCCCTCGAGATCCTCTTTCTCTTCGGACTGATCCTGCTGAACGGGATCTTCGCGATGTCGGAGATCGCGCTCGTCACCGCGCGCCGCGGGCGCCTGCAGGTGCTGGTCGACCAGGGCGACGCCGGCGCGGCCGCCGCCATGGCGCTGAACGAAGACCCGACCCGCTTCCTGTCCACGGTGCAGGTCGGCATCACCACCATCGGCATCCTGAGCGGCATCGTCGGCGAGGCGGCCCTGGCGGCACCGCTCGGAGAATGGCTGATCCGCCTGGGCGTCGATCCCGGCCACGCCCACCTCGGCGCGACGGCCCTCGTCGTCGTGGTGGTCACGTATTTCTCGATCGTTCTCGGCGAGCTCGTCCCCAAGCGCCTCGGGCAGATGTCGGCCGAAGCGGTGGCGCGCCGCGTCGCCCGGCCCATCGGCTGGATGGCCGAAAGCGACCAAGCCCTTCGTCCGCTTGCTGGCGGGCTCCACGAACGTGCTGCTGCGCGCGGTGGGCGTGCGGCAACACGTCCGTGAATGCCGTGACCGAGGAGGAGATCCAGCAGCTGATCAAGGAAGGCTCGGAGTCCGGCGTGATCGACGAACAGGAGCGCGCGATGGTGCGCAACGTGTTCCGGCTCGACGACCGCCAGATCGCCTCCCTGATGACGCCCCGTTCGGACATCGTGTACCTCGACCTCGACGACCCCCACGAAGAGAACCTGCGCAAGGTGCTCGACTCCGAGCGTTCGCGATTCCCGGTGTGCCGCGGCGGGCTGCGCGATGTCGTCGGCATCGCGAGCGCCCGCCGGCTGCTCCAGCAGAACATCCGCGGCGAAGCGCTGGACATCGCGACCGCGCTGGAGCCGGCGGTCTACGTCCCCGAGTCGCTCACCGGCATGGAACTGCTCGAGAACTTCCGCTCGTCCATCAGCCATCTCGCGCTGGTGGTCGACGAGTACGGCGAGGTCCAGGGCCTCGTCACGCTGCAGGATCTGTTCGAAGCCATCGCCGGCGAGTTCAAGACCCCGCGCGTGGAGGACTCATGGGCGGTGCAGCGCGCCGACGGATCCTGGCTGCTCGATGGCCTGATCCCCATCCCCGAACTGAAGGACCGGCTCGGCTTCAGCGCCGCGCCGGAAGAGGAGCTGGGCCGCTACAACACGCTGTCCGGGATGATGATGCTGCTGCTCGGCCGCGTGCCCTCCGTCAGCGACACCGTGGACTGGCAAGGGTGGAAGTTCGAGATCGTCGACATGGACCACCATCGCATCGACAAGGTGCTGGCGTCCCGCATCGCCGAGCCGTTCGCGGCCACCGATTCGCTGCCGCTGCGGTAGGCCGGGCCGCCGCCCTGCTCCCGCGCGCCAGGCCGCAACGTGGCGCCGTGATCCCGGCACGCGACGATGGACCCGCAACTACGCGCAGGGCCGGCAACGCCGGCCGTCCCTATCGGGTCATTAGTTAAATTGAATTGGAACGGTCACTTTCGATAGCCTCAGAATCCGCCCTGTCCGAAACGGATTCATCAGCCATCGCAACCAGCCATCGAAAGACGAGCCATGTCCATCATCAATACCCAAGTCCAGCCGTTCAAAGCCCAGGCCTTCCACAACGGCAAGTTCGTCGAAGTGACCGACGAGTCGATCAAGGGCAAGTGGTCGGCGTTCATCTTCATGCCCGCCGCGTTCACGTTCAACTGCCCGACCGAGGTCGAGGACGCGGCCGAGAACTACCACATGTTCCAGTCGCTCGGCGCCGAGGTCTACGTGATCACCACCGACACGCACTTCGCGCACAAGGTGTGGCACGAAACCAGCCCGGCCGTGAAGAAGGCGAAGTTCCCGCTCGTCGGCGATCCGACGCACGCGCTGACGCGCATGTTCGGCGTGCACATCGACGCCGAGGGCCTGGCGCTGCGCGGAACGTTCGTCATCGACCCCGACGGCGTCGTGAAGACCGCGGAAGTGCATGACAACGCCATCGCCCGCGACGTCAAGGAGACGCTGCGCAAGCTGCAGGCCGCGCAGTACGTCGCGAAGAACCCCGGCCAGGTCTGCCCGGCCAAGTGGCAGGAAGGCGCGAAGACCATCGCTCCTTCGCTCGACCTCGTCGGCAAGATCTGAGGCACGCCGCTGTCGAACCACGCCGCCGGCCCCGCGCCGGCGGCGCTCCCCTTCTCGCCTGAATTCGAGACCCCATGTTGGACGACACCCTGAAGACCCAGCTCGCCGGCTACCTGCAGCGCCTGACGCAGCCGGTGGAGATCGTCGCCTCGCTCGACGAGCGCCCCGCCTCGGCGGAGATGCGTTCCCTGCTCGACGAGATCGCCGCGCTGAGCCCGCTCATCACCGTCCGGCACGATGGCGTCGATGCACGGCGGCCGTCGTTCTCGATCAGCCGCGCCGGCCACGACATGGGCATCCGCTTCGCCGCCATCCCGATGGGCCACGAGTTCACGTCGCTGGTGCTGGCGCTGCTGCAGGCCGGCGGCCACCCGCCGAAGGTGGAGCCGGAAACGATCGAGCAGATCCGCGCGCTCGACGGCGACTTCGCCTTCGAGACCTACATGTCGCTGACCTGCCACAACTGCCCGGACGTCGTGCAGGCGCTGAACCTGATGGCGGTGCTCAACCCGCGCATCCGCCACGTGGCGATCGACGGCGCCCTCTTCCAGGACGAAGTCGAGGCGCGGCAGATCATGGCGGTGCCCGCGATCTACCTTAACGGCCAGCCCTTCGGCTCGGGCCGCATGGAGATCGGCGAGATCCTCGCGAAGATCGACACCGGCGCGGCCGCGCGCGATGCGGCAAAGCTGGCGCAGAAGGACGTATTCGACGTGCTGATCGTCGGCGGCGGACCGGCCGGCGCTGCCGCCGCGGTCTACGCGGCGCGCAAGGGCATCCGCACCGGCATCGTCGCCGAACGGCTCGGCGGCCAGACGCTCGACACGCTCGGCATCGAGAACTTCATCTCGGTCCTCGAGACCGAGGGACCGAAGTTCGCCGCGGCCCTCGAAGCCCATGCGCGCCGCTACGACGTCGACATCATGGGCGGCCAGCGCGTCGAATCGCTCACGCCCCGCACGGCTGGCGCGGGTGGCGCCGTGGTGAAACTCGCCAACGGCGCGGAACTGACGGGACGCACGGTCATCCTCTCCACGGGCGCGCGCTGGCGCAACGTCAACGTCCCGGGCGAGCAGGAGTACCGCAACAAGGGCGTGGCCTACTGCCCGCACTGCGACGGCCCGCTCTTCAAGGGCCGGAAGGTCGCCGTCATCGGCGGCGGCAACTCCGGAGTGGAGGCGGCGATCGACCTCGCCGGCATCGTCGACCATGTGACACTGATCGAGTTCGCCGAGCAACTGAAGGCCGACGCGGTGCTGGTGACGCGGCTGAAGAGCCTGCCGAACGTCACCATCCACACCAACGCGCAGACGACCGAGATCACCGGCGACGGCCAGAAGGTGACCGGGCTGCGCTACCGCGACCGGGTCACCGGGATCGGAGCACGCCGTCGACCTCGCGGGCGTGTTCGTGCAGATCGGTCTCGTGCCCAATACCGAGTGGCTGCGCGGCACGGTGGAACTGTCGAAGCACGGCGAGATCGTCGTCGACGCGAAGGGCGCGACGAACGTGCCCGGCGTCTTCGCCGCCGGCGACGCGACGACGACGCCGTTCAAGCAGATCATCATCGCCGCCGGCGACGGGGCGAAGGCGGCGCTGTCGGCCTTCGACCACCTGATCCGCCACGGCACGGAGGAGGCGGCGCCGCCGAAGTCAGCGCCGGCGATGCTGCAGGCGGCCTGACGCCGCGCTCCCGTCGGGGCGCGCGTGTTTGGGGCAAGCAACTGGCGCGGGACTCGGCGGGCGAGCCCGGCCAATTCACGTCGGGCTTCTTCAAGGTGCGGCCGATCCTGCGAAAGCCGCTGTCGCCCGCCGGCGACAACCTGACCACCCGCGAGGCTCGGGCACCGCCACGCCTCATTGCCCGCAGGCCGAGTCGTCAGCCCTGCATCTGCAAGAGGACGGTGCGCTCGAGGCCCGCGTAGCGATGGACCAGCGCCTCGCGATACGCGGCGTTGGCCATCATCGCGAGGAAGTGCTGGCGGCTCGGGTAGCGGACCATCAGGCACTTGTCCCAGTCCTGGCCGGCATCGCCGATGAAGGTTCTGTCGATCTTCCCTTCCCACACCACCTCGGCGCGGCTCACGTCGCCCACGGTTTCCACGAATGCCGTCTGGTACCTGCGGTAGGCCTCGGCACCCGAGCAGGGCGCGTGGGGAGACCCTGCGGGGTAGTTCGCCTGCTCGCGGAACTTCAGAAGATTGAGCATCACCACCGGGCCGTCGGGGCCGGCGTCGCGCAATGCGCGCACCTGATCGGCCGTGGGGTCGATGGACGGATCGAAATTGGCGGGACGGGAGGTCATGGGGTCGGCCTTGGCTGATGCCGCGCGGTGCATGCGCGAACCGCATTGTCGGCGCGGGCAGGAATGCAGCGATGTTACTGCCCTGCCCGCTGAGCCGCCGACGGCGTTCGACGGCAGAGGGCCGGCGCGCTCGCTGCGCCCGCCTGCGGCTATGCCTTGCCTGCGACTGCCGTGACGGTACGTGCCCGCGATGCGGGCTTTCGCGCTGGGGCGGTCTTCGCTTCGGCGCCGCGCTTGGAACGTGGCGCCGCTTGACGCGGAGCCGTGCCGGCCTTCGTTGCGGCGGCCTTCTTCGCCCGGGCCTCGGCGCGGGCCTGCGCCCGCACACGGCGCGCCCGTTCGGCCAGCGCGAGTTCGCGCACGCGCGCAATATCGTCGTCCGAGAACGGCCCGTTCACCCCGGAG
>CAVOQI010000006.1:0-174183 GCA_963698305.1 uncultured beta proteobacterium | reverse complement strand
ACCCACCAACGTGGAGAGCCACCCCCTCTGCGCCTCGTATACTGCGCGCAGCGCATCTCACCTACCTTAAGTGCCCGGTCAACCCTTTACCTGGACGGTCCGCGTTTATTACGAGGACACGGACACCGGCGGCGTCGTCTATTACGCCAACTACCTGAAGTTCTTCGAGCGCGCCCGCACCGAATGGTTGCGCGCGGCGGGCTTCGGGCAGCAGTCGCTGGCGGCGGAGCAGGGGTTGCAGTTCGTGGTCGCGCGCATCGAGTGCGACTACATGCGACCGGCCCGGCTCGACGACGTGATCGAACTCGACGTACGCGTGATCAAGGCGGGACGGGTCTCGGTCGTGTTCGAGCAGACGGCGCGGCGCGGGTCGGACGTGCTGGCGACGGCGCTGGTGCGGGCCGGCTGCGTGGACACCAGCACGCTGGCGCCCAGGGCGATGCCGGCGCCGATGCAGGCAGCAATGAAAACGATGATGGCCTTCGACGAAAACTCACAATGAATCCCACTGGCGACCTCTCGATTCTCTCGTTGATCACCAAGGCGACCATCGTCGTGCAGTTCGTGATGCTGTTGCTCGCGCTGCTGTCGATCGCTTCGTGGACGGCGATCTTCCAGAAGGGCTTCGCGATCAAGCGGACCAAGCGCGAGACCGAGGAGTTCGAGCGGCAGTTCTGGGGCGGCGCGGAGCTGCAGCAGCTCTACAGCAGGCGTCGAATCCGCGACGCAAGTCGGCGTGCAGGAGCGCATCTTCGAAGCCGGCATGGGCGAATTCGTCAAGCTGCGCGGCCGCGGCGACGCCCAGGGCGACGCTCGACGGCGCGCGCCGCGCCATGCGCGCCGCATACCAGCGCGAAATCGACGGCCTGGACCGCACCTGAACTTCCTGGCCTCGGTCGGTTCGGTCTGCCCGTACATCGGCCTGCTCGGCACCGTGTGGGGCATCATGAACGCGTTCCGCGGCCTGGCCAACGTGCAGCAGGCAACGCTCGCGCAGCGTCGCGCCGGGCATCGCCGAAGCGCTGGTCGCCACCGCCATCGGCCTGTTCGCCGCGATTCCGGCGGTCGTCGCCTACAACCGCTTCGCCACGACATCGACCGCCTCGCGAACCGTTTCGAGAGCTTCATGGAAGAGTTCCCGAACATCCTGCAGCGCCACCGGACGGCCTGATCGATGGCGCTCGTCGGTCGCCGCACGGGTCGCCGCCGCCGGATGATGGCGGACATCAACGTCGTGCCGTATGTCGACGTGATGCTGGTGCTCGTCGTTATCCTCATGGTGGCTGCTCCCTTCGTGAATCCCAGCGTCGTCGACCTGCCGTCCGTGGCCAAGGCGGGCCAGCAGAAGGACACGCCCGTCCGCGTGATCGTCCGTGGTGATGGGCGCACCTCGCTGCTGGACAAGGAGAACCGCGAGCAGGCCATCGCGGCCGGCGAACTGGTGAGCGCGGTGCGACAGCGCCAGAACGGCAATGCCCGGATGCCCGTCGTCATCGAGGCCGATGCCCAGGTGAAGTACGAGTCCGTCGTCAAGGTGATGAGCGATCTGCAGAGGGCCGGCTTCGAGCGCGTCGGCCTTTCGGTGCGGCTCGCCCAGTAAATGCCCGGTTCCGCCCTGCCGAACAAGCGACCGCACTGGCACGCCCCTGAGAAAGGGACTGGCCCGGCCTTCGCGCTGTCGCTGTTCGCGCACGCGCTTCTGTTCCTGTCGATCGCCTTCGTCGTCCGCTGGAAGACCGAACCGGTGGGCACGGTCAGCGCGGAGTTGTGGGGCGGGTTCCCGGCCGCCGCGCCTGCACCGGCCCCTGTGCCAGTGCCAGTGCCGGAGCCGGTCGTCGAACCGCCGCCGCCTCCGCCGCCGAAAGTGGAACCCGAGCGCGAGCCGGAGCGCAAGGCCGACATCGTGCTCGAGCAGAAGAAGAAACCCGAACCGCCGAAGAAGGTCGAGCCGCCAAAGAAAGTCGAGCCGCCGAAGCCCGATCTGAAGAAAGTCGAAGCGCAGAAGCGCGAAGCGGCCAAGGCGGAGGCGGCGAAAGCCGAGGCCGCGAAGGCGGTCGCCGCAAAGGCCGAAGCAGCCCAGGCGCAGCGACGCGAGCGGGAACTCCAGCGCATCACCGCCGCTGCGGGCCCTGTGGGCAGCAGCCCGGCAGGCGCGACCGGGGTATCCGGCGGCCCCGCCGGCGGCGGGCTGTCGCCAGGCTATGAAGGCCAGGTGGTCGGGTGCATCCGGCCCCACATCGTCTTCAACGTGCCCGACGGCGTGAAGCCGAAGCAGTACGTGGCCGAGTTCGAAGTCCAGTTGCTGCCGACCGGAGAGCAGGCGACGGCACCGAGATTGCTGAAGGCGAGCGGACTGGGCGCATACGACCAGGCGGTTGAGCGCGCCATCCACCGCTGCAATCCTTTCCCGCGCCCGCGGGAGGGCGCGATGCCGCGCTCCCTGCGGCTGACGTTCGACCCGGTGGATCCAGCAGCTGCGCTTGTTGAATCTCGTATTCCGGCCGAACTAGCCTGATACGGGGCGGCCTTGTGAGAATGCAGGCTGTAGGCGGCCTGATGCTATAATCCGGCGCCAATGGAATTGGGAGCCAAGCGCGACAACACGCTGGACGCCTCGACCGAGTTGCTGCTCGGGCGGCGCCGTGCCATCACGGCGCTCGGCGCGGCCGTCTCGGTGCGGCGACGCCGGCTGTGGCCCAGCTCAATCCCATCGAGATCATCGGCGGTCGGCGCCGACCAGATCCCGATCACCATCGTGCCCTTCGGCGCGGAGGACAGGTTTGCGCAGCACGTGAGCGAGATCGTGTCCGCGGACCTGAACCGCAGCGGTCGCTTCAAGCTGCAGGACATCGGCAGCGTGCGGCCGCTTCCCGCCGAGCCCGCCGAAGTGAACTTCCGCTACTGGAAGAACCGCGGCAACCAGACTCTGGTGGTGGGCCGGGTGCAGGCGCGCAACGACGGCCGGCTGGAGGTGAGCTTCCGGATGATCGATACGGTGAAGGAGGCCCAGATGGTGGGCTACTGTCCTACCATCGCCTCCGCGCAGCTGCGCGTATCGCCCACAGATCGCCGACATCATCTACGAGAAGCTCACCGGCGAGCCGGCGTGTTCAGCACGCGCATCGCCTATGTGGCCCGCAACCCCGACCGCTTCCGAGCTGCAGGTGGCCGACGCCGATGGTGCGAACTCGCAGTTCATCCTGGCGCACCGGGAGCCCGTCATCTCCCCGGCGTGGTCGCCCGATGGCACGCGCATCGCCTACGTCTCCTTCGAAGCAGGCAGGCCCATCGTCTTCCTGCACACCTGACCAACGGCCGCGGCGCATACTGGCCAACTTCGCGGGCATCAACAGCGCGCCGGCGTGGTACCCGGACGGGCGACGGCTCGGGTCACGCTGTCCACGGACGGGCTTCCGCAGATCTACCGCATCAGTGCCGAGGGCACCGGTGTCGAACGCGCTGACGACCTCAGCAACGGCATCGACACCGAGCCGTTCTCAGCCCGGACGGCAGCTCGATCTACTTCACGTCCGACCGCGGCGGCGGCCCGCAGGTCTACCGGATGCCGGCCGGCGGCGGCAACGCGCAGCGCGTCACGTTCAGCGGCGACTACAACGTCAGCCCGCGGCTACGCCCCGACGGCAAACTGCTCGCGTACGTCGGCCGCCGCGGCGGACAGTTCAAGGTGATGGTGCTCGACCTCGCCAGCGGCCAGGAGACGCCGGTCACCGGACACCGTGCGAGACGAGTCACCGAGCTTCGCCCCCAACGGCCGCATGCTGCTCTATGCGACCGAAGTCAACGGCCGCGGCATCCTGGCGTCGGCCTCGGTCGATGGCCGCGTTCGCACGCGGCTGTCGGGTCCGAGCGGCGACATCCGGGAGCCGACCTGGGGCCCGTTCATCAAGTAAGTTCAGGAAAGGCAGGAGGATCACATGACCATTCAACGTTTCATTCGCGCCGCCATGGCGGGCACCGTCTTCGCCGTTCGCTCTCGCAGGCTGCTCCTCCGTGAACCTCGACGAGCAGAAGCCCGCGCCGATCGTCGACGCGTCGACCGACCGGCACGCCGACGACGCGGCACGGACCCGCGCGGCGTCGCGCCGGTGGATGCGCAGTCGTCGCGCGGCCTCGACCCGTTCAACGATCCGGCGAGCCCGCTCTACAAGAAGAGCGTGTTCTTCGACTTCGACAGCTTCGTCGTCAAGAGCGAGTTCCAGTCGGTCGTCGAGGCGCACGGCAAGTACCTGGCGTCGACCAAGAACCGCCGCATCGTCGTCGAAGGCAACACGGACGAACGCGGCGGGCGCGAGTACAACCTCGCGCTGGGCCAGAAGCGCGCCGAAGCGGTCAAGCAGCGCCTGATGCTGCTCGGCGCCACCGACGCGCAGATCGAGACCGTCAGCTTCGGCAAGGAGAAGCCGAAGGCGGTGGGCTCGAACGAGGAAGCGTGGGCGCAGAACCGGCGCGCCGACATCGTGTACAAGTAGCGCGGCGGTCCTCGTGTACGCGACCCTTCGGGTCGCACGTGCACTCGCGGCGACTAGTCGAAGGTCGAGCTTCGGAGCGGCCGGGCGCTCGACCCTTCGCAAAGGCAACGAGAGGCGACCGTCATGCGGTCGCCTCGTCGCATTCGGAGAGAGCCATGCGCATTTCAACCGCTTCGCTCGCCGGCGCTGGCGCTGCTGATCGTGCTGCCGGCCCACGCCCAGCTCTTCGGAGGCGACGACGAGGCCCGCAAGGCGATCCTGCAGCTGCGCGGGCAGATCTCGGTGCTGCAGCAGCGCGAAACCGAGCTCACGGCGCGGCTCGACCGCCTCGAGTCCGCGCAGCGCAACCAGCTCGAACTCGTGAACCAGCTCGAGACGCTGCGGCAGGAGAACGCGCGGCTGCGCGGCCAGCTCGAGACGCTGACCAACGAAGTGGCGACGCTGCAGAAGCGCAACCGCGACCTGTACACCGACCTCGACGCGCGGCTGAAGAAGATGGAGCCGCAGAGCATGACCGTCGACGGCCGGACGGCCGCGATCGACCGCACCGAACTCACGGCGTACGAGGCGCCGCTGGCGCAGTTCCGCGCCGGCGACTTCAAGGGCTCGCTGCCGGGCTTCCAGCAGTTCGTCGCGCGGTATCCGTCCTCGGCCTACGCGCCGGCCGCGCAGTACTGGATCGGCAGCGCGCACTACGCGATCAAGGACTACAAGTCCGCGATCGCCGCGCACCGCACGCTGATCGACCGCTACGCCGACTCGCCGCGCGTGCCCGGACGCGCTGCTGTCGATGGCCGAGAGCCAGGTGCAGCTCGGCGACCGCAAGTCGGCGAACGCGACGCTGAACCGGATCATCAAGGAGTTTCCGGAGACCGAGGCGGCGAAGATCGCGCGCGAGCGGTTGCCGGCGACCCGGTAGACCATCGCGCAACGCCCGCGGCGCCGCGGGGTCTCTCCGGAGTTGTTCGTGTTCGACGCCTGCGCGCGCGGGCGCCGACCGAGATGGATCTGCGCGAAGGCAGCCGCCGCGGTGCCGGCCCAAGCTCCGCGGCGACGCGGCAGCGTAAACTCGCGCTCCCGCTGGTCCGCCCGCTCGCACTCCTAGTGACGCCCCGAAGTCGAACCTCGCCGCACTCTCCACGCAAGTCGTGGTCGCGGCATTCGTCCTCGGCGCGTCTTCGGCGCGATCATCCATCGCACCAACTTCTGCACGATGGGCAGCGTCGCCGACATCGTCGGCTACGGCGACTGGACGCGCATGCGCCAGTGGGCGCTGGCGATCGCGGTGGCGGTGGCGGCACGACCGCTGCTGGCGACGTTCGGCGTGATCGATCCGGCCGCCAGCTTCTACACGACCAACCGCTTCACGCCGCTTGCCTACGTGGTCGGCGGGCTGCTCTTCGGCTTCGGCATGGTGCTCGCCGGCGGCTGCGGGTCGAAGGCGCTGGTGCGCGCCGGCGCCGGCAGCCTCAAGGGCCTCGTCGTCGTTCGTCGTGCTCGGCCTCGTCGCCTACATCTCGCTGCGTGGCGTGCTGGCGGTGGTGCGCGTGCGACGTGATCGAGTCGGTCGGCTTCGACCTCGCGACCACGCAGGACCTGCCGGCGCTGCTCGACCGGCGGCGGCGCTGCGCTGGGCGCGGCGCGCCTCGCGGTCGCCGGGCGTGATCGCGATCGCGCTGCTCGTCTTCGTGCTGCGCGACCGCGCCGCGCTGACGAAGGAGGTGGTGCTCGGCGGCGTCGGCGTGGGCGCGGTCATCGTCGCGGTCTGGTTCGTCTCCGGGCACCTCGGCCACGTGGCCGAGCATCCGCAGACGCTCGAGGAGGTCTACCTGCGCACGAACTCGGGGCGCATGGAAGCGCTGTCGTTCGTCGCGCCGGTGGCGTGGACGCTCGACTACCTGATGTTCTTCAGCGACACGAGCAAGGTGATCACGGTGGGCGTCGCCTCGGTCGGTCGGCGTGTTCGCCGGCGCGCTGCTGAGCGCGCTGCTGGGCGGCCGCTTCCGCTGGGAAGGCTTCCGCGACACCGAGGACACGGCGAACCATCTCGCCGGCGGCGCGCTGATGGGCTTCGGCGGCGTGACGGCGATGGGCTGCACGATCGGCCAGGGCCTGTCCGGGGTTTCGATGCTGGCCGCTGGGCTCCATCATCACGCTGGCGGCGATCGTCGCCGGCGCCGTCGCCGGCCTGCGCTACCAGGCGTGGCGCGTCGAGCGGATGGCATGAGACCGCGCCTCGCCTTGCGCGGGCCGCGAATCCTCGCCATCCTTGCCTGCACTGACTGACGAGGAATCAACGTGGAAAAGAAGTTCGCATCCCAGGCCGACCTGGAAGAGAAGAAGGTCAGCTTCGACAAGCTGTCCGACCACGCCTATGCGTACACCGCCGAGGGCGACCCGAACACCGGCATCGTGATCGGCGACGACGCCGTGATGGTGATCGACGCGCAGGCCACGCCGGTGATGGCGCAGGACGTGATCCGGCACATCCGCACGGTGACCGACAAGCCGATCCAGTACGTGACGCTGACGCACTACCACGCGGTGCGCGTGCTCGGCGCCTCCGGCTACCAGCCGCAGCACGTGATCGCCAGCCGCGACACGTACGACCTGATCGTCGAGCGCGGCGAGGCCGACATGAAGAGCGAGATCGAGCGCTTCCCGCGGCTGTTCCGCGCGGTCGAGTCGGTGCCGGGCCTGACCTGGCCGACGATCGTGTTCGAGAAGCGGATGACGCTGTGGATGGGCAAGCTGCAGGTCGAGATCATGCAGCTCGGCCGCGGCCACACGAAGGGCGACACCGTGGTCTGGCTGCCGCAGGAGAAGATCCTGTTCTCGGGCGACCTCGTCGAGTACAACGCGACGCCGTACACCGGCGACGCCTACCTCACCGACTGGCCGGCGACGCTCGACGCGGTGGCGGCGCTCGGCGCGGAGAAGCTCGTTCCCGGCCGCGGCGCCGCGCTGCGGACCGCGGCGGACGTGAAGGCGGGCCTCGACGGCACGCGCGCCTTCGTCACCGCGATGTTCGAGTCGGTGAAGGCCGGCGCGCGCGCGGGCCGCGACCTGCGCAGCGTCTACCGGGAAACCTACGAGAAGCTGAAGCCGCAGTTCGGCCACTGGGTGATCTTCGACCACTGCCTGCCGTTCGACGTCACCCGCGCCTACGACGAGGCGACCGGCCACGTCGACCCGCGCATCTGGACGGCGCAGCGCGACAAGGACATGTGGGAGGCGCTCGAAGGGTAGCGCTGCTCGTGTACGCGACCGCTGCGCGGTCGCACGTGCACTCGCAGCGATTAGTCAGAAGGACGGGCTTCGGAGCGGCCGGGCGCCCGTCCTTGAGACAAAGGCAACGAGGGGCGGCTGCAACGCAGAGTGCGACTAATGCCATCGACCTACAAGGCGCCCGAGTATCCGTATGTGAAGCCGCCCGAGCTGGCGGCCGGCGGCGTCGCGCGCACGCAGGTCGCCATCGTCGGCGCCGGGCCGATCGGGCTGGCGGCGGCGATCGACCTGGCGCTGCACGGCATCGACTTCATCCTCGTCGACGACAACAACACGGTGAGCGTCGGCTCGCGCGCGATCTGCTACGCCAAGCGCGCGCTCGAGATCCTCGACCGCCTCGGCTGCGGCGACGCCGATCTGCGCGCGCGGCATCGAGTGGAAGGTCGGCAAGGTCTTCTTCCGCGACGAACTCGCGTACCAGTTCGACCTGCTGCCCGAGCCCGGCCACAGGCGCCCGGCGTTCGTGAACCTGCAGCAGTACCACCTCGAGGAGTGCCTGGTGGCGCGCCTGCGCGGAGCTCGGCCACGGCGTGCGCTGGAAGAACAAGGCGGTCGGCGTCGTGCCGCGCGACGACGGCGTCGCGCGTCGACGTCGAGACGCCGGACGGCCGCTACGCGATCGAGGCGGACTACGTGATCGCGGCCGACGGCGCGCGCAGCGCGCTGCGCGACCTGATGGGGCTCGAGTGGAAAGGGCAGGTGTTCCGCGACCGCTTCCTGATCGCCGACGTGCACATGAAGGGCGAGTTCCCGACCGAGCGCTGGTTCTGGTTCGACCCGCCGTTCCATCCCGGCCAGTCCGTGCTGCTGCACCGGCAGGCCGACGACGTCTGGCGCATCGACTTCCAGCTCGGCTGGGACGCCGACCCCGAGGAAGAGAAGAAGCCCGAGCGCGTGATCCCGCGCATCCGCGCGATGCTCGGCGACGACCGCCCGTTCGAGCTGGAATGGGTCAGCGTCTACACCTTCCAGTGCCGGCGCCTCGATCGCTTCGTCCACGGCCGCGTGCTGTTCGCCGGCGACGCCGCGCACCAGGTGTCGCCGTTCGGCGCGCGCGGCGCCAACTCCGGCTTCCAGGACGCCGACAACCTCGTCTGGAAGCTCGCGCGCGTGCTGCGCGGGGAGTCGCCGGCGACGCTGCTCGAGAGCTACGACAGCGAGCGGGTCGAGGCGGCCGACGAGAACCTGCTGAACTCGACCCGCGCGACCGACTTCATCACGCCCAAGAGCGCGGTCAGCCGCACCTTCCGCGACGCCGTGCTCGCGCTGTCGCGCGCAGCATCCGTTCGCGCGCCGGCTGGTCAACAGCGGGCGCCTGTCGATGCCGACGACGCACCGCGCGAGCCCGCTGTCGACGCCCGATCGCGATGCGCTTCGCCGGCGCGATGGTGCCCGGCGCGCCGGCCGCGGACGCGCCGGTGCAGGTCGACGGCCACGCGGGCTGGCTGCTCGATCACCTCGGCGGACGCTTCGACCTGCTGCTGTTCGACGCCGACGACGACGCGGCGCAGGCGCTGGCCGCCGGACTCGGCGACGCCGTGCGCGTCGTTCGCATCACGTCGTCGGGCGCGGTGCAGGGACAGTTGATCGACTTCGAAGGCCACGCCGAGCACCGCTACGACGCGCGGCCGGGCACGGCCTACCTGCTGCGGCCCGACCAGCACGTTGCCGCGCGCTGGCGGTCCGCCACGGTCGACGGCGTGCGCGCGGCGCTCGCGCGCGCGCAGGGACACTGACATGGCGCTGAACACGCAACCGAACATCGACCGGCCCGACGACTTCTACCAGGCGCTGATCGAGGCGCACGCGGGGCTGAGCGAGCAGCAGAGCGCGGCGCTCAACGCGCGGCTGATCCTGCTGCTCGCCAACCAGGTCGGCGACCTCGACGACGCTGAAGGAAGCGATCGCGGCGGCGAAGGCGGCGGGCTGACGGCGCTCGACCGTTGGCTGCGGACCTCGCCCCGATGCCCTTTTCCTCGCGGACCCCTTGCTTGCCGCAGCAAACCCGACGCGACTTCATTCTTGCCATGGGAGCCGCGCTGCTTTCAGGACGCGCGTTCGCCGTCGCGCCATCGACCGCGCTCCCGCGCGCATCGAGCGTGCCGGGCGGGGTGGCGCGCGTGGGCCTGGGCGCAGCCGAGCAGGCCCCGGTCGCGCGGTTCGGCGAGCATCGCGTGATGGTGCTGCGCGAGGGCGCCGAGTGGACTGCCTTGGTCGGCATTCCGCTTGCGGAGAAGGCCGGCGCCCGACTCAGCCTGCTGGTGCAGCGCCCGGACGGCACGGTCCAGACACTGCAGTTCCGGGTCGGCGCGAAGACGTATGCATCGCAGCACCTGAAGGTGCCGCCCGACAAGGTCGAGCTGTCGAAGGAAGACCTGGCGCGGCATGAACGGGAGCGCGCGCGGCTGGCGCAGATCCTGGCCACCTTCACGGATTCGGTGTCGGTGTCAGCGTCGATGCGGCAGCCGGCGCCGGGGCGCCGCTCCAGTTCCTTCGGCCTGCGCCGCTATTTCAATGGACAAGCGCGCAATCCGCACAACGGCATGGACATCGCGGCACCGACGGGGACACCGGTGGTAGCGGCCACGGGCGGCCGCGTGCTCGACACCGGTGACTACTTCTTCCCGGGCCGCACCGTCATCCTCGATCATGGCCAGGGGCTACTGTCGCTGTACGCGCACCTGAGCGAGATCGACGCGCAGCCGCAGCAGCTCGTGGAGGCGGGCGCGCCGATCGGCAGGATCGGCGCCACCGGCCGCGTCACCGGACCGCACCTGCACTTCTCCGTCTTCCTCAACGCCGTCGCGGTGGATCCGGCGCTGTTCCTCCCGCCCGATCCGGGGTCGCGTTAGCGCGTTCGCCGCGTCGCCGGATGGCGGGCGCGTTCGTGCTTGATCACGCCCTGAGGCCGTCCGAGCGCCGGCGCTGTGCCGGTATCCTGCGCACCGCGTGGGCTTGGTCGCCGACTTCCGCCGGAACTTGCTCCGGTGACCGACCGCTACCGAAACACCGAAGACCGACTGGAACCGACACGGGAGACGACGATGCAGCGAGCCCTTCGATTGACCGCCCTGGCAGCCGCGGGCCTCGCGCTTGCGATGCCAGTCGCGGCGCAGGAAACCGCCGACCGCATCTGGTCGGGCGGCCCGATCCTCACCATGAACGACAAGGCGATGCGCGCCGAGGCGGTGGCCGAGCGGGCGGGAAGATCGTCGCCGTGGGCACCAAGGCCGCGGTGATGAAGCTCAAGGGACCGAAGACGGAGGTCATCGACCTCAAGGGCCGCGCGCTGCTGCCGGGCTTCGTCGACGCGCACGGCCACATGACGGGGGGCGGCCTGCAGGCGCTGTCGGCCAACCTGCTGGCGCCGCCCGACGGCAACGTGAAGGACATCGCCACGCTGCAGCAGACGCTGCGCGACTGGATCGCCGCCAACGACGCGGCGGTGAAGAAGGTCAACCTGATCGTCGGCTTCGGCTACGACAACGCGACGCTGGCGGAGACTGCGCCACCCGACGCGCGACGACCTCGACGCGGTCTCGAACGACGTCCCGATCCTCCTCGTCCACCAGTCCGGGCACCTCGTCGCCGTCAACTCGAAGGCGCTCGAGATCGGCGGCATCACGGCCGAGACGCCGGATCCCGCCGGGCGGCGTGATCCGCCGCGAGTCCGGCGGCAAGGAGCCCGATGGCGTGCTGGAGGAAACGGCCGCGCTTCCCGCTGCTCGGCCAAGCTGCTCGGGCAGGTCGGCGCCGAAGGCGGCGCAAGGCCTTCGTGCGCGCCGGGTCCGAGCTGTGGGCCCGCTTCGGCTACACCACCGCGCAGGAAGGCCGCGCGACCCCGGGCACCGTGGCCATGCTGCGGCAGGTCGCCGACGCGGGCGGCCTGAAGATCGACGTCGTCGCCTATCCCGACGTGCTGGTCGATCGCGACTTCATCAAGAAGAACGTCAGCCCGACCTACGCCAACCGCCTGCGCGTCGCCGGCGCCAAGCTCACCATCGACGGCTCGCCGCAGGGCTTCACCGCCTGGCGCGACCGGCCCTACTACGCGCCGGTCGGCAACTATCCGCCCGGCTACGCCGGCTACGCCGCCGCGACCAACGAGCAGGTGATCGACGCGCATCGACTGGGCCTACGCCAACGACGTCCAGATCATCACGCACGCCAACGGCGAGGCGGCGTCGGACCTGCTGATCGCCGCATCGACACTGGCGCACGACGAAGAACGGCGCGGGCAAGGACCGCCGCCCGGTGCTGATCCACGGCCAGTTCCTGCGCGAGGACCAGGTCGACGCCTTCAAGCGCCTCGGCGTCCTCCCGTCGCTCTTCCCGATGCACACCTTCTACTGGGGCGACTGGCACAGCAGCACGACGGTGGGCCCGGTGCTCGGCGAGAACATCTCGCCGACCGGCTGGGTGCGCAAGCGCGGCATGATCTTCACCTCGCACCACGACGCGCCGGTGGCGTTCCCGGACTCGATGCGCGTGCTCGATGCCACCGTGACGCGCGTCGCGCGCGGCTCGGGCAAGATCATCGGCCCCGACCAGCGCGTCGACGTCGATCACCGCGCTCAAGGCGATGACGATCTGGCCGGCGTACCAGCACTTCGAGGAGAAGACCAAGGGCTCGATCGAGGTCGGCAAGCTCGCCGACTTCGTGATCCTGTCGCGCGACCCGACCAAGGGCGACCCGAACACGATCGACCAGATCAAGGTCACCGAGACGATCAAGGAGGGCGCGACGATCTTCCGGCTCACGCCCGAGGAGCAGCGCAAGGCGGACCTCATGCTCAAGCCGGACCGCAACGGCGACGTATGCGTTCGCCCGATTCCTCGCGGCGGGGACGGTCTACCGTGACATGTCGCAATTGCCCGCGTACCTGCGGCAGCCCGGCACCGTTGCGCACTTCATGAACGCGCCGCATGACCCCGCCTGCGTCGGGCGGTTCCTCGACGAACTCGTCATCGCGATGGTCGGCGGCGCGGATCGCTAGGCGCCGGAGGTTGCGGGACGCGGGCATCGGAGCGATGTCCGGCATCATGGATTGATTGCTTCACAAGCGAATCAGGAGGCTTCATGGCGGTGCAAGGCATCTCGTGGTCCGGCGTGTTCGTGCGGATCGTCCTCGCCGTCGCTCTCGTGCTGGCGACGTACAACCCGAGCGGACACTCGTTCTACCACTGGCTGACGGATGCGCCGGCCGGTGTCACTGCCGTCAAGGCGCTGGCGGGCGTGGCTCTGCTGATCGGGTGGGTCGTCTGCTTGCGCACGGCGTTCGTCGCGCTGGGGTGGCTCGGCATGTTCCTGGGCGGCGCGCTGCTGGCGGCCCTCACGTGGGTGTTCGTCGACATGAAGTGGATCGACATCGGCCAGTCGACCACGATTGCGTGGCTGGCGCTGCTGATTCTCGGCACTGTCATCGGACTCGGCCTGTCGTGGTCGCTGGTGCGCGCGCGCCTCACCGGGCAGATCGAGGTGCAGTGACGCGCGCTGCACGAGGGCGTGACGCCGGGGCGGCGCGGCGCTGGCAGGCGCTGTCTGGGCCCCGCGCCAGTGGAGCCGATTGCGCGCGGCTGATCGCGGCCTGCTCGCAGTCGCCGAGCCGCGGCTCGAGTGTCCAGGCTCCGACCTCTACCAGCGCGTCGGCAATTTCCGGGACGTGTGGAAGACGCGCAGGACTTCGATCGCATCCCGCTTGACGCGGTAAGGAACGAGATAGCGAGTTCCGGCGACAACCAGTTCCCTCGTGCCGGGAACACGTCCAGGTCGCCCCAGCGAGGGTTGCTCGGCCAACTGGCCCACAGCCTGCAGAACGCGCCCGACTACGAGGCGTGCGGCCGCCGGGTCATCGGCGGCGATGTAGGCAGCTTCATCCTCCAGGTTGCGCAGCGCTAACCGTAGCCATCGGACCTGCATCTACTTCCACTTCCTGGCGAGCGCGGCGACATCCTTTTCCGAGGCGAAGTCGCCGGCGTCGGCTTCCTTCAGGGCCTTCCGGATCTCGGCCACTTGCCACTCGTTGTTCTCGACGTACTCGCGGATAGCTTCCGCCGCCAGAAACGACTTGCTGCGCTGAGTCGACTCGGCCAGGCGGTCGAGACGGTCCTTGACTTCATCCTCGATGCGAATCGTCATCGTTGTCGACATCGGAGTCCTTGTGTGTTTGTCTGTACACAGACTAGTACATGCGAAACCGCCTGGCAACGGTCGCCCGGGAATCGCGGACTTGAAGTCGCAATCCGCGACTTCGAACCTAACCGCCGCGCCGGTAGCGCGGCACCTCGCCCGCCTCGACGCGGGCCTTGCCGAGCACGACGAGCATGTCGAGCAGCGGATCGAGCCGCTCGCGCCAGCGGCCGCGGGCGGTGAAGGACGCGGCGATGTCGTCGCGCGACAGCGCGGCGGGCGAGGCGGCGAGCAGGTCGGCGATGGCCTTGGCCTGGGCGGGGCCGTCCTTCGGCCACGGGGCCTTGCCGGCGGGGCGCGCGGCGGCGGTGTCGCCCAGTTCGATCTCGGGCTGGTCCGGCGCCGGCCCGGCCGCCGCGCCGCGCTGGAACTCCGGCCGCAGCCAGCGCACCAGCCCGCGCGCTTCCTCGGCGGCGCGCTCGGCGTTGAGCTTCACCAGCCGCGCCAGCAGTTCCTCCTCGGCCGCGGCCTGCGCGGCGGGCTTGTCGGGCAGCGGCGTGGTCGCGCCCGGCCTGCCGACGAGTTCGGCCGCGAGGTCGTTCCAGCCGTAGGCGTCGAACACCGCGCGGTCGAGGTCGTCGTGCAGTTCGCGCAGCACGGAGACGAGGCCGTGCTCGTGGATGACCTTCTCCTTCGCGGTCAGCGGCTCGCCGGTGCGGAGTTTTTCGAGGACGTTGTAGATGCCGGTGAGCGTGAGGTCGGGGTGCTGGGCTTGCTGGCGTTTGCGGTGGGCGTCGACTTGTTCGGCAAGGTCTGAGCGACTGCTGGCCGCGCTGCGCGGCTGCAGATCGGAAACGGGAACGGCTCAAAGCACGTCGATTTGTGCTGATATCGAGGTCGATCCTCGAGCGTGCCGCCAGTCGCCAAGGCCCAACTGAACGTGAAGCACGCGACGACAGGACTCCAAGTAGCAGCTAGTCGTCGCAGAGCGATCGCAACCAGCGAATGCGTCTGCGAGCACCGTGTCGTCGATGGACGAAGAAAGCGATGCTTCGCGGTTCTCGGGCGTGACGATGTAGCGACGCAAGTCCTGCCATCGCGTCGCGAACTGCTGGTCGTGACTCGCTGAACAGCCACCAGCGTTCTCGACGAATGGCGCGCTTCGGTTCTGATCGCGCTCAGGCTTGACACTACGTCAGCACCATCTGGAACGCGGCGGGAACTCGTGTCGCGCGTCTTCAGCCGACCGGCCAAGCAGGTCAATGACGAGACTCGTCGCGCGCGCGTTGAGACATCGTTGCGCCATTCATCAGCGTGCCGAACGGCGCCCCAAGCCGGTCCGAACATTCGCACGCTTCCGCGCGGCTGCACCAGAAGCCGCGCCCACCGAGCATCATGCCATGGCTCGAAGTGCCCTGATTGGCTGTCAGCTTTGAGCGCGCCTGCGATCGTCCGGTCCCGCACGGAGGTCTGCGTGGATAGTGCCGACTCTCGACTCGAAGACGACAGTCGACTGCGTCATCTCGCTCACTGTCGAGTGGACATCTCGTTGACGACTGAGTCGATGACGCCACTGGTCCGCTCCATCGCTCGGTTCGCCGACGGTCATTGCGATGCGAACGGCCGCGCCGTCCGCACTGTCGACCCAAGGATGATCCGGCATCGCGAAGACGCAGAGACGAGTGGCTGTCCTCCGCCAAGATGTCGCTCGACCACTCGCCGGTTGAAGGTCTGCCGAAGGCTGTTGGTCGTGATCAGGCCGAAGCGCCGCAGCTTGCCGGCCGCGTCAGTTGCGCCGCGTGCTCCCACCAGTACATCACGAAATCCGCGCTCTCCGGCACGTTCGGCCACGCCTCCGCGCAGCGCCTCGACATAGCCATCGCCGAGCGCGTCGCGCATCCGCTTGTTGCCGATGAACGGCGGATTCCCCACCACGAAATCCGCCGCCGGCCACTCCGCCGTGCGCGGGTTCACGTACTTCTCCACCGGCATCTGCGCGCTCTCGTCGGGCACGTCGTGCCCGGTGACCGGGTGCTTCTTCATCGTCTTGCCGTCCCAGCGCATCACCGGGACGCCGTGCTCGTCGGTCTCGAACTCGACGCGGTCGTAGGCCAGCACCGCGTCGCGGCACTCGATGTTGTGGAAGTCCTTCAGCACCGGCTGCGGCGGGTTGACGTTGCCGCGCGTGCGGAAGTGCCACTGCAGGTAGCCGATCCACAGCACCATCTCGGCGACTTCCGCCGCGCGCGGGTTCAGCTCGATGCCGAGCAACTGGTGCGGATCGACGCTGACGCCCGCCAGGTCGAGCCGGCCCTGCGTGTCGCCGAGCCCGTCGAGGAAGTTCAGCACCTCGCCTTCGAGCCGCTTCAGGTGCTCCAGCGTGACGTACAGGAAGTTGCCGCTGCCGCAGGCCGGGTCGAGCACGCGCACGTCGCACAGAGCGCATCAGGAACTCGCGCACCGTGCGGCGCGCCTCGTCGGCCTTGTGCTCGCCGAGCAGCACCAGGGCCGCGGCCTGCACGTGGCTCCAGTCCTCGCGCAGCGGCTCGACCAGCGTCGGCTGCACCAGCCGCTCGACGTAGGCGCGCGGCGTGTAGTGCGCGCCCAGCGCGTGGCGCTCGTCGGGATCGAGCGCGCGTTCGAGCAGCGTGCCGAAGATCGCCGGCTCCACCTCGCGTCCAGTCGGCGCGCGCGGCGGCCAGCAGGCGGTCGATCTGGTCGTGCGCCAGCGGCAGCGCCTCGGGCGCCTTGAAGAGCTTGCCGTTGAACTTCAGCACGGTCGTCGCCAGCGTCGCCGAGAAGTCGCCGCGGTCCATCGCGGTCCACAGCTCGACCAGCAGGCGGCCGAGCACGTCGGGCTGCTCGCGGAACTTCTCCAGCAGCTCGGCGAAGGCGCGCTTCGGCAGCAGGCCGATGTCCTCGGCGAACATCGTGAACAGGCAGCGGCTGAGGAAGGCGGCGACCCGCTTGGGCGCGTAGCCGTCGTGCTCCAGCGCCTTCGCGACTTCGGCGAGCTGCGCGGCGATCTCGCGCGTGACGCGCGCGGCGACCCGCGACGGGTCGAGCGACAGCGGGTCGGTCCAGACGGCGCGCAGGCGGTCGCGCACCTCCTCGCGCGCGAGGTCCGCGAGCGCGATGCGGTGCGAGCGCGGGTCCGGGTAGGGCACGTAGGTGCCGCCGCTGCGCGTGAACTCCGAGTACAGCTCGATCACGTGGCCGACGTCGGCGACGATCACGAAGGGCGGCCGGCCCTCGGCGGCGGGCAGCGCCCGCGCATAGCCCTCCGCCTGCGCGCGCGCCGCCAGCAGCGCGGCGTCGAAGGCCGCGGCGCTGCCGGGCTTCAGCTTCTTGGCTTCGAGCACGAAGGCGCCGCGCCGGTAGCAGTCGATGCGCCCCGGCGAGGTGCTGCCGTCGCCGTGCGTGAAGGTGATGGGGCGCTCGAACTGGTAGTCGTCGGCGTGGTGCGGCGCCGGCACGCCGAGCACACCGCACAGGTCGAGGACGAAGGACTGCGCCGTGGCGAGTTCGGTGCTGCCCGGCAGCACGGCGACGCCGCGCCAGCGATCGATGAAGGCCTCAACCTCGTGGGGAACGGCGGGACTCAAGACGTGCGGCTCCGGCAAGCGGCCCCGCGCCATGGCGGACCGCATGGCGCGGTTTGTAGCAGATCGGTCCGGTACAGGCGACCGCTGCGGCGCGGGTGAGCGGAGGCCAGCGTCGGGTCCGCGAGGGAGGGTGTCCCGTCACCCGCCAACGCGCTGCGGCAGGCTGGTATTGCGGTCGTCCGCGGATGACTTGTCGCGGTAGCACAGTAGTGCTACCTTGGCTGGAAGCCTGACCAGGAGCCCGCATGTCCACGACCACAATCCGACTCGATGATGACTTGAAGGCGCGGGTGGCTGCCGCGGCCGAACGCGCCGGAAAGACCTCCCACAGCTTCATTCTCGATGCCATTGCGCAGACGGTGGAACAGGCCGAGTTGACCGTCGGGTTTCACGACGAGGCGGATGAGCGCTGGGCCAGGATTCTCGCCAAAGGCAAGACGGTCGCCTGGGATGACATGAGGGCCTACCTTGCCGCCCGCGCAGCTGGAAAGGCGCCACCCAAGCCGCGCCCCCGAAAGCTGGCGCGCTGACCTGCACATGGCCCGACTCGAGACGGCCCCCGAGGTCTTCGATGACTTCGAGCGAATCTTCGATCATCTTGCGCAGTTCGACTCCGGGCCCGCGCCGGGTCGGATCGAAGAGATCCTTCAAACGATTCAGATCCTGTCGACGAGCCCCCTGATCGGGCGGCCGGCGCAAGACGGCAAGCGCGAGTTGGTCATCGGGCGCGGAGCACGGGGCTACGTGGCTCTGTATCGCTATGTGCCCGAGATGGATACGGTCTTCCTGCTTGCCGTCCGCAGCCAACGCGAGGCCGGGTTTGTGCGTGAACCCTGATCGTTCTTACCGAGGGCAGTCCGCGGCCAGCAGCGTCCCTGTGACGATGGCCACTGATTAGCCGGCGAACGAAATACCCGCAAGCGGCCGCGGGCCGCCGTTCCGGCCTCGGCTCACTCCCGCTTCGCCGCCACCAGCGGCACCACGCCCTCGACGTCGATCGTGATCCGCTTGCGGTCCGGGTTCGACGGCGGTGAGCGGCGTCGCATTCACGCAGCGTCGCGAGGCTGCGCACGCGTCAGGTCCTGGTAGCTGCGCGTGCCGCTCATCTTCCACTTGACGTCGTCGTCGGTCAGCGTGCGGATCACGCGCGCCGGCGCGCCGACGGCCAGCCCGCGCGGCGGGATCACCATGCCGGCCTTCACGAACGCGCCCGCGGCGACCATCGCTTCCTCGCCGACGACGGCCTCGTCCATCACGACGGCGTTCATGCCGACCATCGCGTTGCGCTTCACGATGCAGCCGTGCAGGATCGCGCCGTGGCCGATGTGGCCGTCTTCCTCGACGATCGTGTCGGTGCCCGGGAAGCCGTGCATCACGCAGCAGTCCTGCACGTTGCTGCCGCGCTCCATGATGATCCGGCCGAAGTCGCCGCGCAGGCTCGCGCCCGGCGCCACGTAGCAGCCGGGCCCGACGATGACGTCGCCGATCAGCGTCGCCGTCGGATGCACGAAGGCGGTCGGGTCGACGACCGGCACGATTCCATTGATCTCGTAGCAGGCCACGGCAGCTCCTGTCGTTACACGGCCGCGTGCCAGCGGCGCTGCACGACGCGGAAGCGGTTGGCGACGAACGCCGAGTCGGTGTAGCTCGCGTTCGCCGCCGGATTCGCGCCGGTCGCGTGGAAGTCCGAGAACGCCGCCGACTGGTTCACGTACACGTTGCCCGTCAGGTTGATCGACAGCGAGACGCCGGCGCGCAGCGTCGCCTCGGTCATCGCGTCGACCACGTCCTGGTTCATCGAGTACAGGCCCACCGTCAGCGCGCCGTGTTCCTTCACCGCGCGTTCGGACAGCGCCACGGCGGCCTCCCAGTCCGCGCGCCTTCACCACGAAGCTGATCGGGCCGAAACGCTCCTGCATGAACACGGCTTCGTTCACGGCATCGGTCTTCAGCAGCACCGGCGTGCGGACGTGCGCGGCGGGAAACTCCGGGTGGTCGATCGTCCTCGACGGCAACACGACCTCCGCGAGTTGCGCCGCCTCGTCGATGCGCGCGAGCGTGTCGGGCGACTGGATCGCGCCGAGCACCGCGGTGGCGACGGCCGGGTCGGCGAGGAACTTGCCGACCGCGGCGCCGAGATCGGACGCGACCTCGTCGAAGCTCTTGGGGCCTTCGTCGGTTTCGATCCCGCCGGCCGGCACGAAGATGTCCTGCGTCGTCGTGCACATCTGGCCGGAGTACAGGCTCAGCGTGAACGCGAGATTGCGCAGCATCGCCTTGTAGCTGTCGGTCGACTCGATGACGACGTTGTTCACGCCCGCGAGTTCCGCGTACACCTGCGCCTGCCGCGCGTGGTCCATCAGCCAGCGGCCGAAGGCGTTGCTGCCGGTGAAGTCGATCGACTTCACGGCCGGGTTGGTCGCCAGCGCCTGCGTCTGCTTCGGGTCGTCGGTGACGAACAGCGTGACCAGGTTGGGATCGAGGCCGTTCTCCTTCAGCACGTCGCGGACGATGCGCACGCTGATCGCGGCGGGCAGCACCGCGTTGGGATGCGGCTTCACGATCACCGGGTTGCCGGTGACGAGCGCGGCGAACAGGCCCGGGTACGTGTTCCAGGTCGGGAACGTGCCGCAGCCGATCACCAGCGCCACGCCGCGGCCGACGACCTCGAAGCGCTTCTCCATCACGATCGGCGGGTTCTTGCCCTGCGGCTTTTCCCAGCGCGCGTCGCGCCGGCACTTCGCTCATCGCGCGGTAGGCGTAGGCCACCGCTTCGAGTCCGCGGTCCTGCGCGTGCGGGCCGCCGGCCTGGAACGCCATCATCCAGCCCTGGCCGGTGGTGTACATCACCGTGTAGCCGATCTCGAAGCTGGCCTTGTTGATGCGCGCCAGCGCCTCGAGGCAGACGCCGGTGCGTCCGTCGACGCCGAACTTCTGCCAGTCGGCCATCGCGGCGAGGCCGGCGTCGATCAGCGCCTGCGGGTCGCACTGCGGATACTTCACGTCGAGCGGCACGCCGTACGGCGATTGTTCGGTGGCGAGCCAGCCGCGCGTTCCCGGCTGGTCCAGATCGAAGTTCTTTCCGGCGTGGGCCAGCGCCGCGGCCTTGCCGTCGTCGTTGGCGGTTTCTCCGTACACCTTGGGGCTGGGCTGCTCGGGATACGGCGTCCAGTAGCCGCGGGAACGGATGGCGGCGAGCGCGCCTTCGAGCGTGGCGCGGTGCTTCTCTACGAGGGGATGCGTCAAGGGAGATCTCCAGGCAATCGCGGGCAATATCAGAGACGGCGGCGTGGTCGGGGCCCTGCGCGGCCGCCGATGTTGCCACCGATCTGACTTGTATTCCGGGAACGGCCGAAGCTACTATTGATTGAACGGTCGGTCAACGAAACGGCGGCTCGCAGAAGCACGCACCGGGCCCGGCCCAGGAGACATTCCCGATGGCGCATTCCTTCGAGACCGTCCGCCTCGATGTGGCGGACGGCGTGGCAACGCTGACGCTGAATCGGCCCGACCGGCTCAACAGTTTCACCGTCGCGATGCACGGCGAAGTGCGCATGGCCATCGACGCGGCCGCCGGCGATTCCGACGGTCCGGTGCCTCGTGCTCACGGGAGCGGGGCGCGGCTTCTGCGCCGGCCAGGACCTGTCCGACCGCGCGGTGGCGCCGGGCGCAGCGCCGGTCGACCTCGGCGCGTCGATCGAGAACTACTACAAGCCCTTGCTGCTGCGCCTGCGCGACCTCGACATGCCGACCATCTGCGCGGTCAATGGGGTGGCGGCGGGAGCCGGCGCCAACATTCCGTTCGCGTGCGATCTCGTCTTCGCGGCGAAGTCGGCGTCGTTCATCCAGTCCTTCTCGAAGATCGCCCTGATCCCGGACTGCGGCGGCACCTGGTGGGTGCCGCGGCTGGTCGGCCCGGCGCGCGCGATGGGCCTGGCGCTGCTCGGCGACAAGCTGTCCGCGACGCAGGCGGAGGAGTGGGGGCTGATCTGGCGCTGCATCGAGGACGACGAACTGATGCCGACCGTGATGACGGTGGCGAAGCAACTCGCCGCGGGGCCGACGCGCGGCTACGTGCGCACGCGCCAGGCGATCGAGCGCGCGCTGCAACTGCCGCTCGCGGCCGCGCTGGATCTCGAGCGCGACTACCAGCGCGAACTCGGCGCCTCCGACGACTTTCGCGAAGGCGTGGCCGCGTTCATGGAAAAACGCGCGCCGCGTTTCCGCGGACAGTGAGGGCGGCCATGAGCGATCAGGCCCTCGGTCCGCAGGTGGTGGTTGGAGTCATCGGTGCCGGCGCCATGGGCGCGGGCATCGCCCAGGTGGCCGCCCAGGCGGGCCATCGGGTGTTGCTGGTCGATGCGCAGCCGGGTGCGGTCGAGCGCGCCATCGCGCAGCGCCGCCGCCACGCTGAAGGCGCTGGCCGCGAAGGGCAAGGTGCCGGCGGAACACGCGACCGAGATTCCGGCGCGCATGCGCGCGGCGACGCTGCCCGAGCTCGCCGAGTGCGGCCTCGTCATCGAGGCGATCGTCGAGGACCTCGACGTCAAGCGCGGGCTGCTCCGCGATCTCGAAGCGATCGTCGGTCCGCGCTGCATCCTCGCCACCAACACGTCGTCGCTGTCGGTCACCGCGATGGCCGCGGGGCTGAAGCAGCCCGAGCGCGTGGTCGGCATGCACTTCTTCAATCCGCCGACGCGGATGAAGCTGGTCGAGGTCATCAGCGGACTCGAGACCGCGCCCGAGGTCGCGCGCGCTCGTTCACGCGACGTCGGCCGCGTGGGGCAAGCACGCGGCGTACGCGAAGTCGACGCCGGGCTTCATCGTCAACCGCATCGCGCGGCCCTTCTACGGCGAGGCGTGGCGCGCGTACACCGAAGGCGCGGCCGATCCGGCGACGATCGACGCCGTGGTGCGCGACTGCGGCGGCTTTCCGATGGGGCCCTTCGAGCTGATGGACCTGATCGGCCACGACGTCAATTTCGCGGTGACGAAGTCGGTGTTCGACGCCACCTTCGGCGAGCGGCGCTATGCGCCGTCGCTGGCGCAGCAGGAACTCGTGCGCGCCGGCCGCCTCGGCCGCAAGACCGGGCGCGGCATCTACGACTACCGCGACGGCGCGGACACGCCGCGGCCCGCGGTCGAACGCGGCGCCGAGCCGGTCAGGCGCGTGGTCGCCGTCGGCTCGCTCGGCATCGCCACGCCGATCATCACGCGCCTGGAGCGCGCCGGCATCGACGTGGTGCGCGTGCAGGGACCGCGCGAGGCGCAGGTGGCGTCGTCCGGCTGGCTCGAGATCGGGCCTGCGCACCTGACGATGACCGACGGCCGGCCGGCGACGCGGCGCGCGATGGAGGACGCGCACGAGCACCTCGTGCTGTTCGACCTCGCGCTCGACTATTCGAAGACGCCGCGCCTCGGCCTGGCGCGCGCCGACCAGTGCGGCATGGGCGCGTTCCGCACGGCGTGCGCCACGCTCGGGCTCGCGGGCTTCGAGTGCTCGCCGCTCGACGACGTCGCCGGTCTGGTGGTGCTCCGCCTGATCGCCATGCTCGTCAACGAGGCGGCGGACGCGGTGGCGCACGGCATCTGCAGCGCGGACGCGATCGACGTCGCGATGCGCTACGGCGTCAACTATCCGCGCGGGCCGATGGAGTGGTCCGAGCAGGTCGGCCTGCACGTGTTCGCGCGCGCGCTCGCCAACCTGCGCGAGCACTACGGCGAGGAGCGCTACCGCACCTCGGCGCTGATCACGCGCAAGGGCTACACCGGAGCCGGCTTTCATGGGTGAACGCATGGCTGAACGCAAGGGTGAACATCGGCATGGCTGAGCATCAGCACGCACCGGCGCACGGCATGGAACCTCAGGCGATCGCGGAGGCGGTGCGGGACGGCATGTTCCGGGACGACGCCGCCTCGCAGGGCCTCGGGCATGCAGATCGAGGCGGTCGGCCCGGGCTATGCGCGCGATCGCGATGACGATCCGGCCCGACATGCTGAACGGCTTCAGGATCTGCCACGGCGGCTTCATCACGACGCTCGCGGACTCGGCCTTCGCCTTCGGCTGCAACAGCTACAACGAGATGACGGTGGCCTCCGGCATCGTCGTCGACTTCCTGGCGCCGGCCCACGAGGGCGACCGCCTCGTCGCCGAATGCCACGAAGTCTCGCGCTCGGGCCGCACCGGCGTGTACGACATCAAGGTCACCAACCAGCACGGCAAGACCGTGGTCGTGATGCGCGGCCGTTCGCACACGATCAAGGGCAAGCCGGTCGTGAACCTCTGAACGGGAGCACGCGATGCCGTCGAAGAAGCCGCACCCGTCCGAACTCGAGCCGATCGAGCGCGCCAGCCGGTCGGAGCTGCAGGCGCTGCAGCTCGAGCGCCTGCGCTGGTCGCTCGACCACGCCTACGAGAACGTGGCGCACTACCGCGCGAAGTTCGACCAGGCCGGGGTGCAAGCCGTCCGACCTCAAGTCGCTGGCGGACCTGGCGAAGTTTCCGTTCACGCTGAAGAAGGACCTGCGCGACAACTACCCGTTCGGCGATGTTCGCGGTGCCGCGCGAGAAGGTGGTGCGGCTGCACGCGTCGAGCGGCACGACCGGCAAGCCGACCGTGGTCGGCTACACGGCGAAGGACATCGACACGTGGGCCACCGTGATGGCGCGTTCGATCCGCGCGGCCGGCGGGCGCGCCGGCGACATGGTCCACGTGTCGTACGGCTACGGCCTGTTCACCGGCGGGCTCGGCGCGCACTACGGCGCGGAGAAGCTGGGCTGCACGGTGATTCCGATCTCCGGCGGCATGACCGAGCGGCAGGTGCAGATCATCCAGGACTTCAAGCCCGACATCATCATGGTGACGCCGTCGTACATGCTGGCGATCGCCGAGGAGATGGAGAAGCAGGGCATCGATCCGAAGACGGCGTCGCTGAAGATCGGCATCTTCGGCGCCGAGCCGTGGACGCCGGCGATGCGCGACGCGATCGAGGCCAAGACCTCGCTCGACGCCATCGACATCTACGGCCTGTCCGAGATCATCGGGCCGGGCGTGGCGCAGGAGTGCATCGAGACCAAGGACGGACTGACCGTCTGGGAAGACCACTTCTATCCGGAGATCATCGATCCGGACACCGGCGCAGGTGCTGCCCGAAGGCGAGAAGGGCGAACTGGTCTTCACCTCGCTCACCAAGGAGGCGCTGCCGATGATCCGCTATCGCACGCGCGACCTCACGCGGCTGCTGCCGCCGACCGCGCGCTCGATGCGGCGCATCGAGAAGATCACCGGCCGCTCGGACGACATGCTGATCATCCGCGGCGTGAACCTGTTCCCGACGCAGATCGAGGACCTGATCCTGCGGCAGCCGGAGCTCGAGCCGTACTACACGCTCGAAGTGACGCGTCCCGGCCAACCTCGACGAACTGACGGTCCACGTCGAGATGGGCGCCGAGCTGGCCAACGGCAGCCACGAAGCGCGCCATGCGGCCGCGAAGAGACTCGAACACAACATCAAGGCCTACATCGGCATCTCGGCGGAAGTCGCGCTGGCGTCGCCGATGGGGCTCGAACGATCGATCGGCAAGGCGAAGCGGATCATCGACCGTCGCCCCAGGCAGTAGGAAGGAGTCGCGATGTACACACAGGCAATGGACATTCCGTCCCCGGACCGGGACGAGGCCACGCGCGGCGGTCCGCGATCGCTCGCCGACCAGAAGCGCGACGCGGAGTACGAGGCCGACTTCGACGCCAGGGTCGCGCGCGGCGAGTTCGTCGAGGCGAAGGACTGGATGCCCGAGGGCTATCGCAAGACGCTCGTCCGGCAGATCAGCCAGCACGCGCACAGCGAGATCGTCGGCATGCTGCCCGAGGGCAACTGGATCACGCGCGCGCCGACGCTCAAGCGCAAGGCGATCCTGCTCGCCAAGGTGCAGGACGAGGGCGGCCACGGCATGTACCTGTACGCGGCGGCCGAGACGCTCGGCGTGGCGCGCGACGACCTGGTCGACGCGCTGCACTCCGGCAAGGCGAAGTACTCGTCGATCTTCAACTACCCGACGCTGAACTGGGCCGACATCGGCGTGATCGGCTGGCTGGTCGACGGCGCGGCGATCATGAACCAGATCCCGCTGTGCCGCTGCTCGTACGGCCCGTACGCGCGCGCGATGATCCGCATCTGCAAGGAGGAGTCCTTCCACCAGCGCCAGGGCTACGACCTGCTGCTGACGATGATGAAGGGCACGGCCGACCAGCGCGCGATGGTGCAGGACGCGGTCAACCGCTGGTGGTGGCCGTCGCTGATGATGTTCGGCCCGCACGACAAGGATTCCGTGCACTCGGGCGACTCGATCAAGTGGGGCATCAAGCGCATCAGCAACGACGACCTGCGGCAGAAGTTCGTCGACGCGACCGTGCCGCAGGCGAAGGTGCTCGGCATCACGCTGCCCGATCCCGACCTGCGCTACAACGAGGAGCGCGGCCACTGGGACTTCGGGACGATCGACTGGAGCGAGTTCTGGAACGTGGTCAACGGCCACGGCCAGTGCAACCGCGAGCGGCTCGCCGACCGCGTGCAGGCGTGGGAGGACGGCGCGTGGGTGCGTGAGGCGGCGCTGGCGCACGCCGAGAAGCAGCGGCGGCGTGACCGGCTGGCGGCATGAGAGCCATGGCGCCGGCTCATGAAAGGGGGGTTCCAAGGGGGCAAGGCCCCCTTGCAGCCAACTGATGCCCGCGGCCACTGGCGTGACCGCAAGCTGCAACTAGCATGCAGCGAAGAAAGCGAAAGGAACTGAGATGACCGAACCGAGCCGCCAGTGGCCCCTGTGGGAAGTCTTCATCCGCAGCAAGAACGGCCTCGACCACAAGCACTGCGGCAGCGTGCACGCGCCCGACGCGAAGATGGCGCTGGGCAACGCGCGCGACGTCTACACGCGGCGCATGGAAGGCGTGAGCATCTGGGTGGTGCGCGCCGACCACATCGTCGCCAGCGACCCGGACGCGAAGCCGGAGATGTTCGATCCGGCCGAAGACAAGATCTACCGGCACCCGACCTTCTACACGCTGCCCGACGAAGTCAATCACATGTAGGTGCCGCGATGACCGCCGCCACCCAGACCCATCCCGCGCACCTCGACTACGTCCTGCGCCTCGCCGACACCGCGCTGATCCTCGGCCAGCGGCTGTCGGAGTGGTGCGGCCACGGGCCGGTGATCGAGGAGGACATCGCGCTGACCAACATCGCGCTCGACCTGATCGGCCAGGCGCGCCTGCTGCTGACGCACGCCGGCGCGCTCGAAGGGCAGGGGCGCGACGAGGACCAGCTCGCCTTCCTGCGCCGCGAGCCCGAGTTCCGCAACGTGACGATGGTCGAGCTGCCCAACGGCGACTTCGGCCGGACGATCCTGCGCAACTTCCTCGTCGCCGCGTGGCAGCGCGAGCTGTGGCAGGCGCTCGCGAAGTCGAGCGACACCGAACTCGCCGCGATCGCCGCGAAGAGCCTGAAGGAAACGCGCTATCACCTGCAGCACGCGTCCGACTGGGTGATCCGCCTCGGCGACGGCACCGAGGAGTCGCATCGCCGGATGCAGGCCGCGCTCGACGTGCTGTGGCCGTACACCGCCGAGTTCTTCAGCGCGACGCCGACGGACGACGTCGCCGTGGCGACGTCGGTCGGGCCCGCGTGGTCGTCGCTGCAGCCCGCGTGGACCGCCGCGGTGACGCCGGTGCTCGAAGTGGCGACGCTGAAGATTCCCGCGAGCACGCCGTTCCTGACGCGCGGCAAGCTCGGCGTGCACAGCGAGCACCTCGGCCATCTGCTGACCGAGATGCAGTACCTGCAGCGCGCGTATCCGGGCGGAACCTGGTGATGCTGACCGACCGCCCAGGCCTGGGACATCCTCGGCCGCGTGCCGGATCCGGAGATCCCGGCGATCTCCGTGACCGAGCTCGGCATCGTGCGCGATGTGCAGGCCGGCGGAGGACGGCGTCGACGTCGTCGTGACGCCGACCTACTCCGGCTGCCCGGCCACCGAGGCGATCGAGCGGTCGATCCGCGAGGCGCTGGCGGCCGCCGGCGCGCGCGACGTCCGCGTGCGCCAGCAGCTGTCGCCCGCGTGGAGCACCGACTGGATCGCCGAGGACGCGCGCGAGCGCCTGCGCGCCTACGGCATCGCGCCGCCCGGCGAGCGCGCCGGCGCGGCGGAGCGCGCCGCTGTCCTTCGTGCCGCGCGTCGCGTGCCCGCGCTGCGACAGCGCGGACACGGAGCGACTGTCGCAGTTCGGTTCGACGGCGTGCAAGGCGCTCTACCGCTGCCGCGCCTGCCGCGAACCGTTCGAATACTTCAAGCCCCTTTAGCCACCTGCGCCCACGATGACACCGCGTTTCCATCAGCTCCGCGTCGCGGAGGTCCGGCGCGAGACGCCGGAGTGCGTCAGCCTGAAGTTCGACCTGCCGGCCGAACTCGCCGACGAGTACCGGTTCACCCAGGGCCAGCACCTCGCGCTGCGCGCCACGCTCGACGGCGAGGAACTGCGGCGCTCGTACTCGGTGTGCGCCGGCTGCGACGACGGCGAACTGCGCGTGGCCGTGAAGAAGGTGCCGGGCGGGCGCTTCTCCGCCTGGGTCAACGAGGCGCTGCAGCCGGGCGACGCCATCGACGTGATGACGCCCGAAGGCCGCTTCTTCACGCCGCTCGTCGCCGGCGCACGAGAAGCACTACGTCGCCTTCGTCGCCGGCAGCGGCATCACGCCGGTGCTGTCGCTGATCCGCACGACGCTCGCGCGCGAGCCGAAGTCGCGCTTCACGCTCGTCTACGGCAACCGCCGCCAGACCTCGGTGATGTTCCACGAGGCGCTCGAGGACCTGAAGGACCGCTACCTGACGCGCTTCGCGCTGTTCAACGTGTTCTCGCGCGAGGAGCAGGACATCGAGCTCTTCAACGGGCGGCTCGACGGCGCCAAGGCGCAGGCCTTCCTGTCGACGCTGGTGCCGGTCGACACCGATCGACGAAGCCTTCGTGTGCGGCCCGGCCTCGATGATCGACGACGTCGAGCAGGCGCTGGTCGCGGCCGGCGTGCCGCGCGAGCACGTGCACGTCGAGCGCTTCGGCGTGCCGGGCGCGGCGGCGTACGCCCCCGGTGGACGACGCCGAGGCGGCGCAGGCGCGCATCGGCATCGTCATCGACGGCGTGCGCCGCGAGATCGAGTTCCACCGCGGCCAGCACTCGATCCTCGACGCCGGCCGGGCGGCCGGGCTCGACCTGCCGTACTCGTGCAAGGGCGGCATGTGCAGCACCTGCCGCGGCAAGCTGCTCGAGGGCGAGGTGAAGATGGCGAAGAACTACGCGCTCGAGCCGCACGAGGTCGCGGCCGGGTTCGTGCTCACCTGCCAGTCGTACCCGCTGACGGAGCGCGTGCTGATCTCCTACGACGAGCGCTGAGCGGCGATGGCGCGCACCAAGGCAGCCGGCTTCGAAACGCAGCGCGCGGCGATCCGCGACGCCGCGACGCGCCTGTTCGCCGAGAAGGGCTACGCGTCGGCGTCGATCGCCGACCTCGCGCGCGCGTGCGGCGTCTCGAAGGCGCTGATGTATCACTACTACCGCGACAAGGAAGCGCTGCTGGCCGACATCGCGCTGTCGTACGTCGAGCGCCTCGCGGCGATCGTCGACGAGGTCGCGGCGCGCAACCTGCCGCCCGCGGCGCACCTGCGCCGGCTGATCGAGGCCTTCATGGCGGAGTACGAACACTCGGCCGCGCGGCATCGCGTGCTGGTGCAGGACGTGAAGTACCTCGAACGCGCGCATCGCAGCCGGGTGCTGGCGCGGCAGCGCAAGGTCGTCGACGGCTTCGCCGCGGTGATCGCGCGGCTCGCGCCGGAGGCCGACCCGCGCCGAACTGGCGAAGCCCCTGACGATGATCCTGTTCGGCATGATCAACTGGACCTTCACCTGGCTGAAGGACCGCGGACCGCTGGCCTACGCCGACATGGCGCCGATCGTCGCGGATCTGTTCCTCGGCGGCATCGGCCGCGTGCGCGTCGGGCGCGCCGCCACGCGCGCCCGCGCGCCGCAAGCGCGTGGCCGGCACCGCATTCACTGAAAGCAATCGCATGAACGACGTCTTTCTCTGTGACGGCATCCGCACGCCGATCGGTCGCTACGGCGGCGCGCTGGCGTCCGTGCGCGCGGACGACCTGGCCGCCATCCCGCTGAGGGCGCTGGTGGAGCGCAACCCCGGCGTCGACTGGGCCGCGCTCGACGACGTCTACTACGGCTGCGCCAACCAGGCGGGCGAGGACAACCGCAACGTGGCGCGGATGGCGGTGCTGCTGGCCGGGCTGCCGACCGACGTGCCGGCGGCCACCGTGAACCGCCTGTGCGGCTCGAGCATGGAAGCCATCGCCATCTGCGCGCGCACGATCGCCGCGGGCGAGGCCGAGCTGATGGTCGCCGGCGGCGTGGAAAGCATGACGCGCGCGCCCTTCGTGATGCCGAAGGCGGACACGCGCGTTCGCGCGCGCCAACGCGGTCTACGACACGACGATCGGCTGGCGCTTCGTCAACCCGCTGCTGAAGAAGCAGTACGGCATCGACTCGATGCCGGAGACGGCCGAGAACGTGGCGGCGGAGTTCGGCATCGCGCGCGCCGACCAGGACGCCTTCGCGCTGCGCTCGCAGCAGCGCTGCGCGGCGGCGCAGGCGCGCGGCTGCTTCGATGGCGAGATCGTGCCGGTGACGATTCCCGGCAGGAAGGGCGATACCGTCGTGAGCGTGGACGAGCATCCGCGCGAGACGACGCTGGAGGCGCTGGCGAAGCTCAAGCCGATCGTGAAGCCGGAGGGCACGGTGACCGCGGGCAACGCCTCGGGCGTCAACGACGGCGCGGTGGCGACGCTGATCGCCGGTGCGAAGGCGCGTCGAGAAGTACGGACTGAAGCCCATCGCCCGCATACGCGGCGCCGCGACCGCCGGCGTGCCGCCGCGGATCATGGGCATCGGCCCCGCGCCGGCCTCCGAGAAACTGCTCGTGCGCCATGGGCTGAAGATCGGCGACATCGACGTCGTCGAACTGAACGAAGCGTTCGCCGCGCAGGGCCTCGCCGTGACGCGCCGTCTCGGTTTGCCCGACGACGCCGCGCACGTGAATCCCAACGGCGGCGCGATCGCGCTGGGCCACCCGCTCGGCGCGTCCGGGGCGCGGATCACGCTGACGGCGGCGCGCCAGCTGGTCGCCACCGGCGGCCGCTACGCGCTGGCCACCATGTGCATCGGCGTCGGGCAGGGAATCGCCCTGCTTGTTGAAAGGGTCTGATTTTGTTTTCATTCGTTACCCCACCGCGTGGGCTCGGTTGACCTGCTTCCGCGCCACCGTTCCACCAGAGAAGAGAAGAGGAGACACATGAAGTTCACCACCAAGCTGTTGGCCGCCCTCCTGACCGCCGCGGGCGTCAGCGCGGCGCTCGCGCAGGACATCAAGGTCGGCGTCAACGTATCCGCGACCGGCCCGGCGGCGTCGCTCGGCATCCCCGAGCGCAACACGTTTCCGCTGATGCCGCAGACGATCGGCGGCAGGAAGGTCCAGTTCATCGTGCTCGACGACGCGTCGGACACGACGACCGCCGTCAAGAACGCGCGCAAGCTGATCACCGAGGACAAGGTCGACGTCATCGTCGGCTCGACCATCACCCCGAACTCGCTGGCGATGATCGACGTCGCCGCCGAGAGCGAGACGCCGATGATCTCGATGGCCGCGTCCAGCCGCATCGTCGAACCGGTCGACGCCAAGCGGCGCTGGGTCTTCAAGACGCCGCAGAACGACCAGCAGATGGCGCTGGTGATCGTCTCGCACATGCTGGCCCAGGGCGTGAAGTCCGTGGGCTTCATCGGCTTCGCCGACGCCTACGGCGAAGGCTGGTGGAACGAGTTCAGCAAGATCGCCGAGACGCGCGGCATCAAGGTCGTCGGCAACGAGCGCTACCAGCGCAACGACACGTCGGTCACCGGCCAGGTGCTCAAGCTGATCAGCGCGCAAGCCCGACGCGATCCTGATCGCCGGCTCCGGCACGCCGGCCGCGCTGCCGCAGAAGACGCTCAAGGAGCGCGGCTACGCGGGCAAGATCTACCAGACGCACGGCGTCGCCAACAACGACTTCCTGCGCGTCTGCGGCAAGGACTGCGAAGGCACCTTCCTGCCGGCCGGCCCGGTGCTCGTCTCCGAGCAGTTGCCGAACGACCATCCGGTCAAGAAGTCCGCGATCGCCTATGTCGACGCCTACGAGAAGGCGCACGGCAAGGGCAGCGTGTCGACCTTCGGCGCGCACGCGTGGGACACCGGCATCCTGCTGCAGGCCGCGATCCCGGTCGCGCTCAAGAAGGCGCAGCCGGGCACCAAGGAGTTCCGCGCCGCGCTGCGTGACGCGCTCGAAGGCGTGAAGAACACGCCGGGCGCGCACGGGATCTTCAACATGACCGCCAACGACCACCTGGGGCTCGACCAGCGCGCGGCGGTGATGATCCAGATCCGGGACGGGAAGTGGGTGTTGCAGAAGTAGTGGCCGTTGCGGCGATCGCTTCGCTGCGCGGTGCGGCGGCGCCTGCGCGGCGGGCGGTCTGCTTCTCTTGCCTTGCCAGGAGAAAGTAGCCAGAGACAAGTCGCGCCTGCGAAGGGCAGGACTCCCGCGTCTCTGGGCCTGTGCGGCGCGACGCGGTCAGCGCCTGCGAAGGCGGTCGAGCTGCGTCGACGCCGCTGCGCGGCTCAGCGCTGCGCCGTCGCGCCTGCGTGATCTCGACTCCGCCGCGTCTGCGCGAGCTGCAGCTCGCGACAGACGACGCGAGTCGAGTTACGCGGCGCGACCCCAGGCTGAGCAGCCGACAGCGGAGTCGACGCAGCTCGACCGCCTTCGCAGGCCCTGACCGCGTCGCGCCGCACAGGTGTCGCGAGCCTCGCGCAGCGTAGAAGCCATGAGTCGAGGACCGTACACTCGTACACGCAATGAATCTCGATATCGCCCTGCTCCTTGCCCAGGATGGCGTCACCAACGGCGCGATCTACGCGCTGCTGGCGCTCGCGCTGGTGCTCGCGTTCGCGGTCACGCGCGTCATCTTCATTCCGCAGGGCGAGTTCGTCGCGTACGGGGCGCTGACCCTGGTGGCCGTGCAGTCGGGCAAGCTGCCGGGCACCGTGTGGCTGCTGCTGCTGGCCGGCGGCCTGGTCTCGCTCATCGAGATCGTGCACGGCGATTCGCGCGCGGCGGACCAAGGGCCTGGGCGGCGTGCTGCTCTGGAATCTCGCCTATCCGCTCGCGCTGTGGGCGCTTGCTCGCGACTGTCCAGCCGCAGTCGCTGCCGATGGCGCTGCAGATCCTGCTGGCGCTCGCGCTGGTCGTGCCGCTCGGCCCGATGATCTACCGGCTGGCGTACCAGCCGCTGGCGGAGGCGTCGGTGCTGATCCTGCTGATCGTTTCGGTGGCGGTGCACGTCGTGCTGGTCGGCCTCGGCCTGCTGGTGTTCGGCGCGGAGGGCTCGCGCACGCCGCCGTTCTCGGACGGCAGCATCAGCCTCGGCACGCTGACGGCCAGCGCGCAGTCGATCTGGGTCGTCGGCTGCTCCATCGCGCTGATCGTGCTGCTCTACATGGCCTTCGAGCGGACCGTGTACGGCAAGGCGCTGCGCGCCACGGCGGTGAACCGGCTCGGTGCGCGGCTGATGGGCATCCCGACCGAGTTCGCCGGGCGGCTGTCGTTCTTCCTGTGCGCGCTGATCGGCGCCCTGTCCGGCATCCTGATCGCGCCGATCACGACCATCTACTACGACACCGGCTTCCTGATCGGGCTCAAGGGCTTCGTCGGCGCGATCATCGGCGGGCTCGCGAGCTACCCGGTGGCCGCGCTCGGCGCGCTGCTGGTCGGACTGCTCGAGTCGTATTCGTCGTTCTGGGCCAGCGCGTACAAGGAAATCATCGTCTTCACGCTGATCATTCCGGTGCTGCTCGCGCGCTCGCTGCGCGCGCATCACGTCGAGGAAGAGGAATGAGGCCGTCCTGGCTCATCGCGATCTTCCTCGCGCTGCTCGGGCCTCGCGCCGCTGGTGCTGCCCGAGTTCACGATCACGCTGGCCAACTACATCGGCCTGTATGCGCTGGTCGCGCTCGGGCTCGTCCTGCTGACCGGAGTCGGCGGCCTGACCTCGTTCGGACAGGCCGCCTTCGTCGGGCTCGGCGCCTACACGACCGCGGTGCTGACCACCGCGACGCTGCCGGCGTCGTTCGCCTGGCTCGGCGCGTCGCCGTGGCTGACGCTGATCGTGGGCCTGCTGATCACGCTGGCCGTGGCCGTCACGCTGGGCTCGCTGACGCTGAAGCTCTCCGGCCACTACCTGCCGCTCGGCACCATCGCCTGGGGCATCAGCCTGTACTTCCTGTTCGGCACGTCCGAAACCCTGGGCGGCCATACCGGCCTCACCGGCGTCGCGCCGATACAGGTCTTCGGCGTCGCGCTGGAGTCCGGCCGCCAGATCTTCTACCTGATCTGGTTGTTCCTGCTCGCCGGGGTCTTCACCACGCTGAACCTGCTCGACTCGCGCGAGGGCCGGGCGATCCGGGCGCTGAAGGGCGGCATGGTGATGGCCGAGTCGATGGGCGTGAACACGGCCGCGTCGCGCATGATCGCCTTCGTGATCGCCGCGATGATGGCGTGCGCCTCGGGCTGGCTCTACGCGCACATGCAGCGCTTCGTGAACCCCACGCCGTTCTCGCTGCACGCGGGCATCGAGTTCCTCTTCATGGCCGTGGTCGGCGGCGCCGGCTACGTCTGGGGCGCGCTGCTCGGCGCGGCGGTGCTCACCATCAGCAAGACCTGGCTGCAGGACCTGCTGCCGCACCTCGTCGGGCAGGCGGGCAACTTCGAAGTGATCGTCTTCGGCGTGCTGATGATCGTGATCCTGCAGCGCGCGCCGGACGGTCTGTGGCCGGCGCTGACGAAGCGCATCCCGCTGCGCGCCGCGCGGCGTGTGGTGCGGCCCGAGGAGCCGCCGCTCGCGAAGCGACCGGTGCCGGCGGCCGGGCGACGTGCTGCTCGAGGTCGACAAGGTGACGCGCCGCTTCGGCGGCCTGGTCGCCGTCAACGAGATGGCGCTCATCGTGCGCGCCGGCGAGATCGTCGCGCTGATCGGGCCGAACGGGGCCGGCAAGAGCACGATGTTCAACCTGGTGTCCGGCGTGCTCGATCCGACCTCCGGCAACGTGCGCTTCCGCGGCCAGGAGGTGGCGGGGCGCTCGTCGCGTGACATCGCGCTGATGGGCATGAGCCGCACCTTCCAGCACGTGCGCCTGCTGCCGCAGATGAGCGTGCTCGACAACGTGGCGATCGGCGCGCACCGGCGCGAGTACCGCGGCCTGCTGGCGGGCGTGCTGACCGGGGCCTGGCGGCTCGACCGGCGCGACGAGGCGCGCCTGCTGGCCGAGGCGGCCCGGCAGATCGAGCGCGTCGGCCTCGCCGATCACATGTTCGACCCCGCCGGCTCGCTGCCGCTCGGCAAGCAGCGCATCCTCGAAATCGCCCGCGCGCTGTGTTCGGATCCGTGCCTGCTGCTGCTCGACGAGCCGGCCGCCGGCCTGCGCTACCTCGAGAAGCGCGCGCTGGCCGACCTGCTGCGCAAGCTGAAGGGCGAGGGCCTGTCGATCCTGCTCGTCGAGCACGACATGGACTTCGTGATGGGCGTGGTCGACCGCGTGTACGTGATGGACTTCGGCCAGAAGATCGCCGAGGGCCTGCCCGAGCAGGTGCAGCGCGACCCGCGCGTGCTCGAGGCCTACCTCGGCGGCATCGACGAGAAGGACGCGGCGTGAATTCGATGAGTCCCGACCGCGTCCTCGAAGTCCGCGACCTGTCCGTCTCGTACGGCAAGGTCGAGGCGCTGTCGAACGCCAACCTCGACGTCGGCGTCGGCCAGATCGTCACCGTCATCGGTCCCAACGGCGCCGGCAAGACGACGCTGCTCGCCGCGATCATGGGCGCGCTGCCGTCGACCGGCGCCACGCGCGGCGTGGTGCGATTCGCCGGCGCCGTCGAAACGCAGCCGGCGATCGAGACGATGGTCGCGCGCGGCATGACGCTGGTGCCGGAGAAGCGCGAACTGTTCGGCGAGATGACGGTCGAGGACAACCTGCTGCTCGGCGCCTTCCAGCGCTACCGCTCGGGCGAGCGCGACCACGGCAAGACGATGGACGAGGTCTACGCGCTGTTCCCGCGCCTGCGGGAGCGCACGCGCGCAGCTCGCCGGCACGCTGTCCGGCGGCGAGCGGCAGATGCTGGCGGTCGGCCGCGCGCTGATGGCGAAGCCGAAGCTGCTGATGCTCGACGAGCCGTCGCTCGGGCTCGCGCCGCTGATCGTGCGCGAGATCTTCCACATCATCGTCGAGCTCAAGCGGCGCGGCGTCGTCGATCCTGCTGGTCGAGCAGAACGCGCGCGCCGCGCTGCAGATCGCCGACTACGCCTACGTGCTCGAGACCGGCGAGTGCGTGCTCGACGGGCCGGCCGAGACGCTCGCCAACGATCCGCGCGTGATCGAGAGCTACCTCGGGCTCGGACACAAGGGCTGAGAAGCGGGGGCTGAGAAGCGAGGGCTGAAACCCGGGGGCTGAGACCCGAGGGCCGAGCGTCGAGCGGGCGCGCAGCGTTGCGCCCGCCTGGCATCAGTTCAACCGGACGGCGACGTCGAAGTGCCACGTGCGGCGGATCTCGACCACGTCGTAGTCGCGCGCCAGCTCGGGCGGGAAGGCCCCATAGTGCTCGTGGCTGCGCACGATGCGCCGGATCGCCTCATCCACTTCCGCAGAGCCGCTGGACATCAGGAAGGTCACGGACTCCACCGATCCGTCGCGGCGGATGGCGACCGTCACCACGGGGTTGGTGCGGAGCTTCGCCGCCGCTTCGCGAACCGTCTCGACCGGCGTGTTGAGCTCGATCTTTCGCGCCCATGCCTCGCCGTAGCGGACGAGTTCGGCGTTAGGGTCGCTGCGACCGAAGAGCCGGGCCCGGCGCGCCGTGCTCAGCGACAGGGGCAGCGTCGAGGGCGTGCGCCCGGGCGCCGCCTGGTCGCGTCGCGCCGCTTCCTCGTCGAGCTGGCGTCCGATGGCCCGCAGGCGCTCCAGGCGTTTCTCTTCCTCCGGTCCCGGATCCGAAGTCGCCGGCGCTTGCTGTGCCAGGCTCGGCCGCGCGGCCTCCTGCCGCTTTGCCTCCAATTGCGCCGCGGCCAGCCGCGCGGCCGCCTGGAGCGCGGCCTCGCGCTGCGCCGCCGCGATGCGTGCGGCTTCTTCCTGCTGGCGGGCGAGCTCGCGGCGCTGCGCCTCGAGCTGCTCGGCGGCCAGCCGCGCGCGTTCGGCCTCGCGTTGCGCCGTCGCGATGCGTGCCGCTTCTTCCTGCTGGCGTGCGAGCTCGCGGCGCTGCGCCTCGAGTTGCTCGGCGGCCAGTCGCGCGCGTTCGGCCTCGCGTCGCGCTGCGTCGATGCGTGCCGCTTCTTCCTGCTGGCGGGCGAGTTCCCGACGCTGCGCCTCGAGTTGCTCGGCGGCCAGTCGCGCGCGCGCTCGCGTTCGGCTTCACGCCGGCCGGCTTCGATGCGTGCGGCTTCTTCCTGCTGTCGTGCGAGCTCGCGGCGCTGTGTCTCGAGCTGCTCCGCGGCGAGTCGAGCGCGTTCGGCTTCGCGTTGCGCGGCCTCCTGTCGCTGCGTCTCGCGGCGCGCGGCTTCGATGCGAGCCGCCTCTGCCTCCTGGCGCGCGAGCTCTCGCTGCTGCGCTTCCTGTCGTTCCGCGGCCGTTCTCTCAGCCTGCTGGCGTTCGGCTTCCCGTCGCGCGGTCTCGATGCGCGCCGCGTCTTCTTCCTGGCGTGCGAGTTCCCGACGCTGGGTCTCCAGTTGTTCCGCCGCCTGGCGCGCGGCCTCCTGACGTTCCGCTTCCCGTCGCTCCGCCTCGATGCGCGCGATGTCCTGCTGACGCGCCAGCGCTCGAACCTGCGCCTCGCGCTGTTCCGCGGCCAGCCGATCGGCCTCTCGGCGTTCCGCCTCTCGCCGTCGCGCATCCTCCTGCGCCGCGCCCAGTCGCTCGGCGTCGGGCGGGACCTCGCCGGTCGCCGGGAGCGCCGAAGTCACGATCCCCGGGGTCGAGTCGACCGGCGGTACGGGAACCACCGGAGTGGCCGGCGCGGGCTTCGGTCGGGCGACGGGCGCGGGCGGAACGGGCGGCGGCTGCACGCGCCGCGCCGGGCGGCTGGCCGGGGCTGCATCACTGCGGGGCACCTCGGCCGCAGGTGCTTCCTCGGCCGCCGGCGGATCAGTCGCATCCCGTGTGGGCTCGGCAGCGGCTGGCTCCGGGGTCGCGGGCAGGACAGCGAGCGGTCGTTCTGCCGTCGGCCGCGCGGCGGATGCGGGCGGAGGCATCGCCAGTGGAGTGCTGACCGCCATTTCCGTCGGAGGCTGCGCAACCGGCGCGCTCGCTGGTGCCGCACTGGCGGGCTGTGCCGGAACCAGCACGACCCGAAGCTCCGGCGCCTCGACCCGTCGCTCGCGCCATGGAAGGTCGAAGCCCGGGAGTCCCTGCCCGATGTCGCCGGCCGTCAGGGCGAGCAGCGGCGCGTGCAGCAGCAGCGAGAGCAGCAGGGCGAAGGCCATGCGCCGGCGCTCGGCGTTCATGCGTCGATTCGTCGATCCCGAGCGCGCGGTCCGGACCTGTCCCATACCCTTGATGTTGCCTGCTTTCAGCAGGGTCGTCGCTTGGCTGCCTTACAGTCCGGCCGCATGGAGACCATCGACACACTGGTTGTCGGCGCGGGCGTGATCGGACTGGCTTGTGCCGATGCGCTCGGTCGGGCCGGTCGCGAGGTCGTGGTCGTGGAATCGGAAGCGCTCTACGGCAGCGGCATCTCCTCGCGCAACAGCGAGGTGATTCATTCCGGCATCTACTACGCGACCGGCTCGTCGAAGGCGCGTGCGTGCGCGCGCGGCAAGCCGCTGCTCTACGAATTCTGCGAGCGCCATGGCGTCCCGCATCGCCGCTGCGGCAAGCTGATCGTCGCCACGCACGCGGGCCAGCTCGCGGATCTGGAGAAGCTGCGCGCGCGCGGCGAGGCGAACGGCGTCGAAGGGCTGCGGCTCATCGATCGCCGGGAAGCGAGGGAGCTCGAACCGCAACTCGAATGCGTGGCGGCGTTGCTGTCCGAATCGACCGGCATCGTCGACAGCCATGCCCTGATGACGGCGCTGCTGGGGCGCGCGGAACGGCACGGCGCCAGTCTTGTGCTGCAGACCCGCTTCGAATCGGCGTCCGTGGCATCCGGAGGCGGCTTCGACGTTCGCCTGCGCGACGCCGGCGGCGAGATGCGGTTCGGCGCGCGGCGGCTCGTGATCGCCGCCGGCCTGCATGCGCCGTCGACCGCGTCGCGCATCGCCGGCTTTCCGTCGCATCGGTTGCCGGTCGAACGCTATGCCAAGGGCAACTACTACGCGCTCGTCGGACGGGCGCCGTTCTCGCGGCTGATCTACCCGGTGCCCGAGAAGGACGGCCTTGGCGTGCACCTCACCCTGGACCTCGGCGGGCAGGCTCGCTTCGGTCCCGATGTCGAATGGATCGACGCGGTCGACTACACCGTGAACCCGGCGCGCCTGCCGGCCTTCTACGGCGAGATCCGCAAGTACTGGCGCGGGCTGGTCGATGGACAGCTACGGCCCGATTACGCGGGCGTGCGCCCGAAGATCTACGCGCCGGATCAGCCCGCGGCCGATTTCGACATCGCCGGGCCGGGCGCGCACGGTCTTGCCGGGCTCGTTTGCCTGTTCGGCATCGAATCGCCCGGCCTCACCGCCGCGCTGGCGATTGCCGACGAGGTGGCGCGGCAGCTCGACTGAGGGAGCGCGCGCCGGCGCAGCGCCCGGCGCGAGTTGGGCTACGATGCCCTCTGCGTTGGGGGTACCGCCCGGAGGTCCGGCGGTTGAGAGAGTCCCCGGAACCTGATCCGGTTCATACCGGCGGAGGAAAACGCGGTCGCCAGCGCCGCTCCCTCCGTCCAAGGAGCGAGACATGAGCGCCAATCCCAAGTTCATCGCCGCCACGGCCCACGTCGACGAGGCCGCGGTCCAGCCGCTGCCGAAGTCGCGCAAGATCCACGTCGAAGGTTCGCGGCCCGACATCCGCGTGCCGATGCGCGAGATCGCGCAGTCGGACACGCACACGATGTCCGGCGACGAGAAGAACCCGCCGCTCACGGTCTACGACACCTCCGGCCCGTACACCGACCCGGGCGTGAAGATCGACATCCGCTCGGGCCTGGCCGCGCTGCGCGCGCCGTGGATCGCCGAGCGCGGCGACATCGAGGAACTCGCCGGGCCGAGCTCCGCCTACGGCGTCGAGCGCCTGAACGACCCGAAGCTCGCCGAACTGCGCTTCAACCTGAAGCGTCGCCCGCGCCGCGCGCTGGCCGGCGCCAACGTCACGCAGATGCACTACGCGCGCCGCGGCATCGTCACGCCGGAGATGGAGTACATCGCGATCCGCGAGAACCAGCGGATGGAAGGCCACTCCGAGATGCTGCGGCGGCAGCACCCCGGCCACAGTTTCGGCGCCGCGCTGCCGAAGGCCATCACGCCGGAGTTCGTGCGCGACGAGGTCGCGCGCGGCCGCGCCATCATCCCGGCCAACATCAACCACCCGGAAACCGAGCCGATGATCATCGGCCGCAACTTCCTGGTGAAGATCAACGCCAACATCGGCAACTCCGCGGTGTCCAGTTCGATCGGCGAGGAAGTCGAGAAGATGACCTGGGCGATCCGCTGGGGCGCGGACACCGTGATGGACCTGTCGACCGGCAAGCACATCCACGAGACGCGGGAATGGATACTGCGCAACAGTCCGGTGCCGATCGGCACGGTGCCGATCTACCAGGCGCTGGAGAAGGTCGACGGCAAGGCCGAGGAACTGACCTGGCCGATCTTCCGCGACACGCTGATCGAGCAGGCCGAGCAGGGCGTCGACTACTTCACGATCCACGCCGGCGTGCGGCTGCCGTTCATCCCGATGACGGCGAAGCGCATGACCGGCATCGTGTCGCGCGGCGGCTCGATCATGGCCAAGTGGTGCCTGTCGCATCACCGCGAGAGCTTCATCTACGAGCACTTCGAGGACATCTGCGAGCTCATGAAGGCGTACGACGTCGCCTTCTCGCTCGGCGACGGCCTGCGCCCGGGCTCGATCTACGACGCCAACGACGAAGCGCAGATGGCCGAGCTCGCCACCCTCGGCGAACTCACGCAGGTCGCGTGGAAGCACGACGTGCAGGTGATGATCGAAGGGCCGGGCCACGTGCCGATGCACATGATCAAGCACAACATGGACGAGCAGCTGCGCCTGTGCGGCGAGGCGCCGTTCTACACGCTGGGCCCGCTGACCACCGACATCGCGCCGGGCTACGACCACATCACCAGCGCGATCGGCGCGGCGATGATCGGCTGGTACGGCACGGCGATGCTCTGCTACGTGACGCCGAAGGAGCACCTCGGGCTGCCGAACAAGAAGGACGTCAAGGACGGCATCATGGCGTACAAGGTCGCGGCGCACGCCGCCGACCTCGCCAAGGGCCACCCCGGCGCGCAGCTGCGCGACAACGCGCTGTCGAAGGCGCGCTTCGAGTTCCGCTGGGAAGACCAGTTCAACCTCGGCCTCGACCCGGACACCGCCAAGGACTTCCACGACGAGACCCTGCCCAAGGACAGCATGAAGAGCGCGCACTTCTGCTCGATGTGCGGCCCGCACTTCTGCAGCATGAAGATCACGCAGGACGTGCGCGAGTACGCGGAGAAGCAGGGCCTGGATGTCGAAACCCAGGCCGCCGAGGCGCTGAAGCGGGGGATGGAGGAGAAGGCGGTGGAGTTCGTGAAGAAGGGCAGCGAGATCTACCAGCGCGCATGACACTTCCCATCCTCTCGCCCGCTGAAACCCGCGTCCTCGGCGTCCTCGTCGAGAAGGAACGCACCGTTCCCGACATCTACCCGCTGTCGCTCAACGCGCTGACCGCCGGCTGCAACCAGAAGAACAACCGCGACCCGCTGATGTCGCTGACGCGAAGGCGAAGTGCAGGCCGCGATCGATCGGCTGAGGCCGCTGTCGCTGGTGATCGAGTCGAGCGGCTCGCGCGTGATGCGCTACTCGCAGAACGTGCAGCGCGTGCTGAAGGTCCCGACCGAGGCGGTCGCGCTGCTCGCCACGCTGTGGCTGCGCGGTCCGCAGACCGCGGCGGAACTGCGCTCGGCGAGCGAGCGGCTGCACCGCTTCGCCGACGTCAGCTCGGTCGAGGGCTATCTGGAGGAACTCGCCACGCGGCCGACGGAGCAGGGCGGTCCGCTCGTGATGCTGATGCCGCGCCGCCCCGGCTCGCGCGAGCCGCGCTGGGCGCATCTGCTGTCCGGCACGCCGGCCGAAGAAGCCGCGTCTCCCGCGGCGCCGGCCGAAGCGAACGGCAGCGGCGAGCTCGCCGAGCTGCGCGAGGAAGTGCGCCGGCTCTGCCGACGATGTCGCCATGCTGAAAGACCAAGTGCAACGCTTGGTTGCCGGGCGCGACAGCGGCCCGGCCTGATCCGCCCGGATCACGACTGGCGCAAGGCCCCGCGCTTCTCGCGGGCGCCCGGCTTCGTCCCGTTGAGCATGGTCAAGGAACGTCGACTCGTCGGCCAGACAATCGTCCGAAATCCCGAAGAACGACTGGAGACACTGATGGCCTCCGCTTCACTCGCCGGCCTGTCCGGCGTCGCGCTGCTGCGCGATCCGCCCTGAACAAGGGCACCGCCTTCACCGACGTCGAGCGCGACAAGCTCGGCCTGCGCGGCCTGCTGCCGCCGCACGTCGCCAGCCAGGAAGAGCAGGAAGGGCGCGTCCTCGAGAACCTGCGCAAGCTGAAGCGAGCCGCTGAACCGCTACGTGCTGCTCGAAGCGCTGCAGGACCGCAACGAGACGCTGTTCTACAAGGTGGTGATCGACCACATCGACGAGATGATGCCGATCATCTACACGCCGACCGTCGGCCTCGCGTGCCAGCAGTTCGGCCACATCTACCGGCGCCCGCGCGGCCTGTACGTCACCGCGGCCGACCGCGGCCGCGTGGCGCGCGTGCTCGCCAACTGGCCGGTGCCCGATCCCGCGATCATCGTCGTCACCGACGGCGAACGCATCCTCGGGCTCGGCGACCTCGGCACCAACGGCATGGGCATCCCGATCGGCAAGCTGGCGCTGTACACCGCGTGCGCCGGCATCGACCCGACGCGCTGCCTGCCGATCCTGCTCGACGTCGGCACCAACAACGAGGCGCTGCTGAACGATCCGCTGTACCTCGGCCTCAAGCAGAAGCGGCTGAACGGCCCCGAGTACGACGCGCTGGTCGACGAGTTCGTGATGGCCACGCAGCAGGTGTTTCCCGGCGTGCTGGTGCAGTTCGAGGACTTCGCGAACCACCACGCGTTCGCGCTGCTCGAGCGCTATCGCAACCGCGTGCCGTGCTTCAACGACGACATCCAGGGGACGGCCGCCGTGTCGGTCGCCGGCCTGTTCTCCGCGCTGCGCGTGACGAAGCAGAAGCTCGCCGACCAGCGCATCCTCTTCATGGGCGCCGGCGAGGCGGCCACCGGCATCGCCGACCTCGCCACGGCGGCCATGGTCGCCGAGGGCATGAAGCCCGACGACGCGCGCCAGCGCAGCTGGCTGTTCGACAGCAAGGGGCTGGTGGTGGCGGGGCGCGGCGAACTCGCGCACCACAAGAAGCCGTACGCGCACCAGCACGCGCCGGTCGCCGACTTCCTGCAGGCGATCGAGCAGCTGAAGCCGACCGCGATCATCGGCGTCGCGGCGACGGCCGGCACGTTCACCGAGCCGGTGCTGCGCGCGATGGCGCGCCTGAACGAGCGCCCGATCGTCTTCGCGCTGTCGAACCCGACCTCGAAGGCCGAGTGCACGGCCGAGCAGGCCTATCGCTACACCGACGGGCAGGCGCTGTACGCGTCCGGCAGTCCGTTCGACGCGGTCGACTTCAACGGCCGGCACTACGTTCCGCGCCAGGGCAACAACTCGTACATCTTCCCGGGCGTCGGGCTGGGCGCGATCGTCAGCCGCACCAAGCGCGTCACCGACGAAATGTTCCTCGCGTCGGCGCGCTCGCTCGCCGCGCAGGTGACCGACGCCGACCTCGCGCAGGGCAGCCTCTATCCGCCGCTGAAGAACGTGCGCGAGGTGTCGGCGCGCATCGCGGTCGACGTCGCCGAGGTCGCCTATAACCGGGGCCTGGCCGGCACGGCCGCGGCCGTCCGACGTGATGGCCGACATCCGTGCCAACATGTACGAACCGGTGTATCGCCCGTTCGTTTGACGCGGGGCGGGGCGCGCTCCCCCGCGCTGCTGGAGGTGAGCGATGAGTGACGTCATTCGCGACCAGGTCCGCCAGGTCGTTCGCAAGCAATACAGTCTGGCCGCGGAAAGCGAAAGCTGCTGCTCGGGCCCGTCGTGCTGCGGCACCAGCAGCCCCGACGCGGTGTCGCAGGCGCTCGGCTACTCGGCCGACGAGACGGCCGCCGTGCCGGCCGGCGCCAACCTGGGCCTCGGCTGCGGCAACCCGCAGGCGATCGCCGACCTCAAGCCGGGCGAGACGCGTGCTCGACCTCGGCAGCGGCGCGCGGCTTCGACTGTTTCCTCGCGGCCCGGCAGGTGGGCGACCGCGGCCGCGTGATCGGCGTCGACATGACGCCGGCGATGCTGTCGAAGGCGCGCGCGAACGCGGAGCAGGGCGGCTACACCAACGTCGAGTTCCGGCTCGGCGAGATCGAGCACCTGCCGGTCGCCGACCGCGCGGTCGACGTCATCATCTCCAACTGCGTCATCAACCTGTCGCCCGACAAGCCGCGCGTGTTCCGGGAGTGCTTCCGCGTGCTCGAGCCCGGCGGTCGGCTGGCGATCTCGGACGTGGTCGCGTTCGCGGAACTGCCCGGCGCACATCCGGGAGGACATGGCGCTGCTCACCGGCTGCATGGCCGGCGCGTCGCCGATTTCCGAACTGGCGGACATGCTGCACGACGCCGGCTTCGAGGACGTGCGCATCGAGCCGAAGGAAGAGAGCAAGTCGTTCATCCGCGAATGGGCGCCGGGGACGCCGGTCACCGACTACGTGGTGTCGGCGAGCATCGAGGCGGTGAAGCCGGCAGCCTGAAGTCGCTCGCGGACATGCCGCCGCGGCGCTGCCGCGCCGCGGACGCTCCGTCTCGCGGAAAACGCCCGACGAGTGCAGTCGGGATTGCGACGGTCGTGGATCGCATCAACACTACGCTGTCTCTGTGATTGGTGTCACACAACAATTGCGTTGCGTCAAGGCGCGCCTCGGGCCGAGCGCGGATATTCGGCGGCTAGCTGTATCGATCAGCGCGACGCGAGACACAGCCCTCGCCGTCTGACTCTTCCGTCTCTCGACCCTGGCTGCCTCTCACGCCGTGAGTTTTCGCGGCCGGCCGTCTCTTCATTGCGTCCCGACCGCTTGCGAGTTTGAACAACGGGCGAGGAGAGCATCGATGAGACTGACGAGGAGAAGCTTCATCCAGGCGTCCGCCGCGACGGCCAGCTTGCTGGCGGCCGGTTGCGCGACCACCGAGCCGCCGGTGTCGGCCGCGATGGCGCCGCGCAAGGCCAAGGGCGCCGGACCGGCCAAGGGCGAGTGGGTGGCGAGCACCTGCCAGGGCTGCACGCAGTGGTGCGCGATCCAGATCCTCGTGCAGGAAGGCCGCGCGGTGCGCGTGCGCGGCAACCCGCTGTCGAAGTCCAACCACGGCTATGTCTGCCCGCGCGGTCACCTGATCCCGCAGCAGGTCTACGACCCGGACCGCATCAAGCAGCCGATGAAGCGGACCAACCCGGCCAAGGGCCGCGGCGTCGATCCGAAGTGGGTGGCGATCAGCTGGGACGAGGCGCTCGACATCGTCGCCGACAAGATGATCGAGCTGCGCAAGGCCAACCAGACCGACAAGCTGGTCTACATGCGCGGCCGCTATTCGCCGACCTCGACCGACCTGCTGTACGGCACGCTGCCGAAGATGTTCGGCACGCCGAACTACTTCTCGCACAGCGCGATCTGCGCCGAGGCCGAGAAGATGGGGCCGGGCCTGACGCAGGGCTTCTTCGGCTACCGCGACTACGACCTGCCCAACACGCAGTGCATGGTGGTGTGGGGCTGCGACCCGCTCGCGTCCAATCGCATGGTGCCGAACACGATCCACCGCTTCGGCGAGATCCTGGCGCGCGGCACCGTCATCGCGGTCGATCCGCGGCTGTCGAACGTGGCCGCGAAGGCGCACGAGTGGCTGCCGATCAAGCCGGGCACCGACGGCGCGCTGGCCGGCGCGCTGGCGCACGTGCTGCTGACCGAAGGGCTGTGGAACCGCGAGTTCGTCGGCGACTTCAAGGAAGGCCGCAACCTGTTCGTCGCCGGCAAGACGGTCGACGAAGCGGCGTTCGCCGAGAAGGAGACCAACGGCCTCGTGAAGTGGTGGAACATCGAGCTGAAGGACCGCACGCCGGCGTGGGCCGAGAAGGAAACGCTGATCCCGGCCGCGCAGATCGTCCGTGTCGCCCGCGCGATGGGCAAGGCGGCGCCGAAGATCACCGTGTGGATGGGACCGGGCGCGGCGATGCACCCGCGCGGCACCTACTCCGCGATGGCGGTGCACGCGCTCAACGGCCTGCTCGGCTCGGTCGACGTCGAAGGCGGCGTGTGGCAATCGAGCAGCGTGCCGACCGGCAAGTTCCCGAGTTCGGACAACTACGTCGACGACCATGGCCAAGGCGGCGAGCAAGGGCAAGAAGCTCGACGGCCGTGGCGCCAAGGACATGCCGGCGATGATGAACGCGCGTCCGGGCAGCGGCGTCGTCACCAACAACGTCGCCAACGGCATGCTGAAGGACCCGGGCGCCGTCAAGGTGATCATGGCTCGTGGAACAACTTCAACTTCTCCTGCACCGGCGCGGACCGCTGGGACAAGGCGATGGCGAAGGTGCCGTTCTTCGTGCACATGGTCACCAACGCGTCGGAGATGACGCAGTTCGCCGACGTCGTGCTGCCGTCCACGTTCAACTCGGCCGAGGGCTGGTCGATCGTGACGAACATGGGCAACGGCCACGGCTACGCGTCGATCCAGCAGGCGGCGGTCAAGCGCCTGTGGGACGTCAAGCAGGAAGAGACCGAGGTGATGTGGCTGCTCGCCGCCAAGCTGAAGGCGAAGGGCTTCCCGAACCTCTTCGACTACTACTCGAAGGAGTTCAAGGACCCGGAGACCGGCAAGCTGCCGACCAACGAGCGCGAGTTCACCGAGATCGCCGCCAAGATCACCAGCGCGCCGCTGTGGATGGCGAAGGAGCCGCTGAAGGGCGATGCGCCGGTCGCCGGCTGGGCCGACTTCCGCAAGAAGGGCATGTTCAGCCGGGCCGAAGTACGCGCTGAAGAAGGGCTGGGGCGGCAAGTTCAACACCGCCACCAAGAAGTTCGAGTTCTACAGCGAGACGCTGAAGAAGGGCCTGCTCGAGCACGCCAAGAAGTTCGAGACGACGCCGGACGACATCCTGGCGGTGTCCGGCTACGTGGCGAAGGGCGAACTCGCGTTCGTGCCGCACTACGAGCCGCCCAAGCGGCACGGCAGCGTCGCCGAGTATCCGTTCGACTTCATCGACTACAAGTCGCGCCTGAACCGCGAAGGCCGCTCGCAGAACCTGGTCTGGTACCAGGAGTTCAAGAAGGTCGATCCGGGCGACGTGTCGTGGGACGACGTGCTGAAGATGAACCCGGTCGACGGCGCGAAGCTCGGCCTGAAGACGGGCGACATGGTGAAGGTCACGTCGCCGGCCGGCGCGATGACCGTGAAGCTGAAGCTGTGGGAGGGCGTGCGGCCGGGCACGGTCGCGAAGTGCTACGGCCAGGGCCACTGGGCCTACGGACGCGTCGCCGCGAAGGAGTTCATGAAGACGCCGCGCGGCGGCAACAACAACGACATCCTGGTGGATGACTACGACCGCCTGAGCGGCTCGACCGCGCGCAACGGCGGGTTCACCGGTGTCCGGGTCCAGAAGGCCTGATCAACCCACGAGCTGACGGAGATAGACATGAGATTCGGAATGGTGATTGACCTCCAGCGCTGCGTGGGATGCGGGGCGTGCGCCTACGCGTGCAAGGCCGAGAACAACACGCGCGAGCGCGGCAACGGCCAGAGCTACAACTGGGCCGACTTCCTGATGAAGACCGAGGGCACGTTCCCGAACGTGACGCACTCGGTGATCCCGGTGCTGTGCAACCACTGCAGCAACGCGCCGTGCGTGGAAGCCTGCCCGGTGACGCCGAAGGCGATGTACAAGACGCCCGAAGGCATCACGATGCACGACGACGCGACCTGCATCGGCTGCCGCGCCTGCCAGAACGCGTGCCCGTACAGCAACGTCGAGCTGGGCGACGTCGAGCCTGAACGGCGAGGCGTACAGCGTGATCAGCTACAACCTGCACGACGCGCCGAGCCAGCCGAAGTGGGCCGACAAGACGGCGATGATTCCCGGACTCACGGCATCGCCCGCGGATACCGCGCAGCGCGCGGGCGCCGCGATCCCGGCGATGAACCGGTTCGCCGGCGGCGACGTCGACCCGATCCGCAGGGCGGGCGTGGTGGAGAAGTGCACGTTCTGCTACCACCGCACGAGCCAGGGCATGCAGCCCGCGTGCGTCGAGGTGTGCCCGTCGCAGGCGCGCATCTTCGGCGACCAGGACGACGCCAACTCGAAGATCGCGAAGGTGCTCAAGGCGAAGAAGTCGTTCCGGCTGCAGGAAGACAAGGGCACGCGGCCGAACGTGCACTACGTCGGCAAGTACACGACGCGCGCCTGAAACTCTTTGGTGCGAAACTGGGGCGGGCGACACCCGCCCCTTTTTTTGCGGAGCAAACGATGTCCGATCCCGACGCGCTGCGCGCGGCCGCGCGTGCCGATCTCTGCCGGTTCCTGGCCGCCTGCTACTACCTGCCCGGGCCCGAGTTCGTCGAAGAGCGGCGTCTTCGACTCCATGCGCGAAGCGGCGACGAAGCTCGACCCGGCCCTGGCCGAGCGGGTGGACGCGCTCGGAAGTGCCTTCGCGGCCACGCCGCTGCAGGATCTCCAGGTGGACTACACCGCGCTCTTCCTGAACCCGACGGGCGCCGCTGCCATGCCGTACGAGTCGTTCTGGGTGGGCGGCAAGGATCCCATGCAGGCGCAGGATCTCCACGCACGAGGTCAGGCGCTTCTACGCCCAGGCGGGGTTCGAGATCGATGAGGAGTTCCAGGACCTTCCGGACCACATCGCGGCCGAACTGGAGCTGCTCTTCGCGCTGATCTTCCGCGAAGCCCGCGCGCGCTCCATCGGGGATCCGGCTGACGAACTGGCGGCGACCGAATTGCGGCTGCGCTTTCTTCGCTCGCACCTCGAGCGCTGGGTGATGCCGTTCACGGACGCGCTGCGCGCGGAGGCGGACACCGAGTTCTATCGGACGCTCGCCGATGTGACCGCAGCGGTTCGTGTCGGCCGAAGGCGTATAGACCGCCTTGCCGCAGGCCGCCGCATGACCTCCACCCCAAGCTCACCCGACGGCGCCTTTGGCTGCGTGATCCGCGCGTGGCTCGCGCACGAGGCGGAACTGCTGGGATTCCTGCGGCATCAGGTCGGCGATCCACACCGCGCCGAAGACCTGCTGCAGGAAGTCTTTCTCAAAGCCATGCGCCAGGGCCAGGGGTTCTGCGCGGTCGAGCAACCGCGTGCCTGGCTGTTCCAGGTGGCCCGCAACAGCCTGATCGACGATGTGCGCCGGCAGCGCGCGACGGAACCGCTCGACGCCGACTTGCCGGCGCCCGTTGCGGACGATGCGTCCCCGGTCGATGCGCTGGCCGAGTGCATCGAGCGCAATCTCCCGCGGCTCGAACCCGCCGACCAGGACGTGCTGCGCCGCTGCGATCTCGACGGCTGGCGCCAGCAGGACTACGCCGATCGCAACGGCTTGACGCTGGCGGCGACCAAGGCCCGCCTGCGGCGCGCGCGGATGCGGCTGCGCGCGCTGCTGATCGAGCGGTGCGGCGTCCGGTTCGACGACCGGGGCGCGGTCTGCTGCACGACGCCGCCCGTCCGGGCCGCGGACTGAAGCGTCCGGCCGGGCATCCCCGGTCGGTCGAGGGCCGCTACGGCGGCGCGCGGCGCTGACCCCGCAGCATCCTTTTCCGACGTGCACCGTCTTCAAAGTGTGGGCTGGGCCGCGTTCGGCGGCTGCCGCCCGCCCGGAGTCGTCATGACCGACATCGCCCTGCAACTGCCGCAACGCCATCCGCGCGGCTTTCTCGCGCTCGCCGCCGCCATCTGGTTCGGCCTGTATTTCAGCCTTGCGCCGGTGTCCGAGGCCATCGTCGCGGCCCTGCCGGTGGACCGCGCGAGCCACCTCGGCGACGCGCTGCAGTTCTTCATCTACGACGCGCCGAAGGTCCTGCTGCTGCTGACCGGGGTCGTGTTCGTGATGGGGATGATCAACTCGTGGTTCACGCCGCAGCGCACGCGCGCGCTGCTCGCCGGCCGCCGCGAAGGCGTCGCCAACGTGCTGGCCGCCTCGCTCGGCGTCGTGACGCCGTTCTGCTCGTGCTCGGCGGTGCCGCTGTTCATCGGCTTCGTGCAGGCCGGCGTGCCGCTCGGCGTGACGCTGTCGTTCCTGATCGCGGCGCCGATGGTCAACGAGGTCGCGCTCGTGCTGCTGTTCGGCCTGTTCGGCTGGCGGATCGCGCTGCTGTACCTGGCGCTCGGACTGGCCGTGGCGATCGTCGCCGGCTGGATCATCGGCCGGCTGAAGATGGAGCGCCATCTCGAGGACTGGGTGCGCGAGATGCCGCACCTGCGCGCGCAGGCGCCGTCGGACCAGCTCTCGCTGGCCGACCGCATCGATGCCGGCTTCGCGTCGGTGCGCACCATCGTCGGCAAGGTCTGGCCGTACGTGCTCGCGGGCATCGCGATCGGCGCCGGCATCCACGGCTGGGTGCCGCAGGACTTCATGGCGTCGTTCATGGGCAAGGACGCGTGGTGGTCGGTGCCGCTTGCCGTCGTGCTCGGCGTTCCGATGTACGCCAACGCGGCCGGGATCATCCCCATCGTCGAGGCGCTGCTCGCCAAGGGCGCCGCGCTCGGCACCGTGCTCGCCTTCATGATGAGCGTGATCGCGCTGTCGCTGCCCGAGATGGTCATCCTGCGCAAGGTGCTCAAGCCGCGGCTGATCGCCACCTTCGTCGGCGTCGTCGCCAGCGGGATCCTGCTTGTCGGATTCATTTTCAACGCGGCGCTGTGAGCCCGGTCATTTCGCCTGCATTACCTGTCACCAACCGGGGCGCGATTCGGTGCGCTCGCTCTCGAAAGGAACGCTCATGAAAGTCGAAGTGCTCGGCACCGGATGCGCCAACTGCAGGCGCACGGTCGAACTCGTTCAGGACACCGCACGCGCGCAGGGAGTGGCGATCGACCTTGTCAAGGTCGAGGATCTGCAGAAGATCATGGGCTACGGCGTGATGTCGACCCCGGCCGTGGTGGTCGACGGCATGGTGGTCCATGCGGGTGGCATCCCCACGCGGGAAAAGATCGCGGGGTGGCTGGGGAGGGCAACAGCGCCGCCGCGTTGCTGTGGCTGACACTGCCGGAATCCACATCCGGCTCGTTCGACGTGAGGAGCCGGTTGGTGAAATCGCGGATCCGGTTTGCTGTGCCGCTACCCCGCCTCAGGAGCCGGCTTCCGCCCAAAGCTCACGCAGCTTCGGGCGCAGGCGGTCGAGCGCCGCACGCCCCTTGCGCGTGATGACGTAGTACTTGCGGGACCGGCCGGCCATCACTTCCACCTCGGAAACCAGCAAGCCGTCTTCGGCCATGCGGTGCAGCAGCGGGTACATGGTTCCCGGCCCGAGCCGGTACCCGTGACGCGCCAGTTCTTTCATCATGCCGACGCCGAATATTCTTTCCTCGTTGGCGTGATGCAGGATGTGGACGCGCGCGAAGGCGAGAAAGACGTCACGTACGAGGTCGGCCATCGGCTCCTTATCCGCGAAGCGACCCGGTGCAGGCTTGAGGGGGATCAAGTTTCAGAACTGGCAGCCGGGACATATCGGATCGCGATAACGCGACGGGATATGGGACTTCGATATCGAGTTCCGATTGACGAACCTCAAACCGACGCGGCCTCACGGTCCTAGGCTCTGCGCAGGGTTGGGAAAAACCCTGAGCCCCCGGCCGGGGGCGACATCGACCTGGGAGGGCATGTGAGAGTTGATCGTTGGCTGATCGGGGTGGTGGCGGGAGCCGTCGTCGCGCTGGCCGGGTGCACCACCGGCACGTCGTCGACCGCAACGGCGTCGACGGAGTTCGTCGGTTCGGACAAGTGCGGCACGTGCCACGCGAAGGAATTCGCCACGTGGAAGGACACCTATCACTCGAAGATGGTCCGGACGCCGAAGGACGGGCTGCTGAAGGACGCGCTCGACAACTGGGCGAAGGACAGCAAGGGCAACGCCGGTCCGACCAAGGGCAACATCGACGGCAAGGCGTACGCGCTCGCCGACGTGCAGTTCGTGATCGGTTCCAAGTGGAAGCAGCGCTATCTCGTGAAGAACCCGGCGACAGGCAACCACCAGTTCCTCGACAAGCAGTGGAACCGCTACAGCAATGCGTGGGAAGGCTACGGCCAGAAGAACGACTGGGAAACGCAGTGCTCGACCTGCCACGCGACCGGCTTCCGTATCACGGCGTACGACCCGAACAACACCGCGGCGATGAAGGTCGCGATGAGCGAGAAGAACACCGGGTGCGAGGCCTGCCACGGGCCGGGCGCCAGGCATGTGGCCTCCGGCAACAAGGCCGACATCTACAACTCCGGCAAGGCCGCCAAGGCCGAGGGCGACAAGGTCTGCGGCTACTGCCATGTCCGCGCCGAGAACGACCAGTGGCTGACCGCGCAGGGCAAGCACTCCGAGCACATGCCTCATCCGGTCATGGGCCAGGCGTTCAAGGCCGGCCAGGACGACTGGACCAAGTGGTATCCGTCCAAGCTGCTGCTGCCGGGCGTGCAGCCCGATGACCCGATCAACAAGAACTATCCGAACACCGACCTGAACAACGCGTTCTTCATCGACGAGGCAGCGCAGAAGTCGGGCTACTTCGAGGCGCGCAAGCACCACCAGGAGTACCAGGAGCACCTGCAGAGCAAGCATGCGAAGGCGGGCCTGCTCGGCTGCGCGGACTGCCACTCGCCGCACGCGGTGAAGGGCCAGGTGAAGGTCGCGGCGCAATCGTGCAAGTCGTGCCACGGCGACAAGATGGACTACAAGACGATGATGCCCGGCACGGCGCAGACGGCCGGCGGCTTCTTCGTCCGCTCGCACGCGTTCAACCCGAATCCGCGCAAGGGCGGTCCGACGGCCGACATGCTGCCGCCGCCGGTGTACGCGTATCCGCAGAAATAGGTCCTTGGCCGGGAGAGGCGTGCCTCTCCCGCATCAGATCAGAAGTGAAAGCCGGCTCGTGCCGGCTTTCGTTTTCTGGCGTTCGGCTCTTGTGCGCAGGATCACCGACGAGCAGGCGGCTGCGACGGGCATGGCGTAGCCTGTTCGCATAGCCGTACTGAAACACCGGAGCCGGAGGCATCGCGATGAACAGGGCCATCGAGTTCTTCTCCAGCCAGTTCGATCGTCAGATCGACCTCGCCGAGTACGAGCTGAACGTGTTCGAGAAGCGGGCGCTTCCCTATCTCGAAGGCGAAGTCCTCGACCTCGGCTGCGGGCTCGGCAACCTCGCCATCGCCACCGCCGAGCGCGGTCACCGGGTCACGGCACTCGACGCCTGCAACCGCGCCGTCGAAGACGTGCGGCGGCGCGCCGAGCGCCGGTCGCTCGCGCTCGAGGCCGGCTGGGCCGACCTGTCCGACTGGACGGCCGCGCGGCGTTACGACTCGGTCGTCTCGATCGGGCTGCTGATGTTCCTCGATTGCGCGGTCGCGCGCCGCGTGCTGGACGAGATCGAACGCGCGGTGAAGCCCGGCGGCATCGTCGTGCTGAACGTGCTGATCGAGGGCACGACGTTCATGAAGATGTTCGACGAGAACGCGCACTGCCTGTTCGCGCCGGATGCGCTGCTGACCCGCTTCGCCGGCTGGGAGGTGCTCGATCACCGCATCGAGGACTTCCCGGCGCCGGAGGCCGGGCAGATCAAGCGTTTCTCGACGCTGATCGCGCGCCGGCCGGTTTCCGCGACTGACCCGCGGCCTCGCGCCGCGCCTCGGCCTCGCCGCACGCGCTGTCAGCGCGACGCTTCGTCGACGAGGTAGACGATCGAGCGGTAATGCACGCCGGCGTGCTCGCTCAACCCGATCTCGCAGGTGCGGCTGCTCGAGTAGCCCGCGGTGCAGCCCGCGGGCAGCGCGCCCGGCAAGGTGCCGCAGCGCGTGCGCGTTGAGTTCCGGGAACGTGAAGCCGCGGTCGCCCGCCCAGCCGCAGCACGTCACGTCGTTCGGCACGGTGACATGCGGTGGCGCAGGCCCGCGCCACGGCTTCGAGCTTCGACTCCAGTCCCATCTTGCGCACGCTGCACACCGGATGCACCGCGACCGGCGCCTCGGCGCGGCGTGATCGTCAGCCGCGGCAGCACGTGGTCGTGCAGGAACTCGGTCAGGTCGAACACCGGCAGGCGGTCCTGCAGCGCCTGCTTCATCCGGTAGGCGCAGGGGCTGGTGTCGAACACGATCGGCAGGCGGCCGTCCTCGCTCGCCGCGCGCAGCGCCTGCTCGAGTTCGCTCCGCCATCGCGTCCGCGGTGGCCGCGTGCCCCTTGCTGTCGAAGGGCTGGCCGCAGCAATGGCGGTCGAGCTGCGGCGGATAGACGACGTCGTAGCCGGCGCGGCGCAAGACGCGCTCGGTGACCGCCGGCAGATCGTCGACGTCGTCGCCGCGCGCCGGTCCCATGCTGCGCGACGCGCAGCTCGGGAAGTACACGACGCGCTCGCCGCCTGACGAAGCCGCCGACGGCGACCAGCGCGCGGCGCGCGGCATCGACGGTGTCCACTGCGGAACGCGATCGCCCGACAGGCGCCGCGCGCCGCCGGTGAGCGCCGTCATCGCGTGCGTGCCGACGCGCGCCGTGCATCGCGTCCGCGACCTTGAGCCCCAGGCGAACCGCGGTCGTCGTCCCGCCGAAGCTCCGGCCGACGCGCGCGCCGATCTTCGCGGCCAGCGGGCCGACCTGCTCGCCGCGCAGCGCCTTGATCAGCTTGCCGGTCTCGATGCCGACCGGGCACACGGTCGCGCACAGCCCGCACGCGGCGCAGGTGTCGATGCCGGCGTAGTCGTAGAGGGAGCGCAGCTCGCCGTCGGCCTCGCCGGCCGCGTCGCGCCGCGCGATCTCGCGCCAGCTGGTGATGCGCTGGCGCGGCGACAGCGTGAGCCCGGCCGACGGGCACAGCGGCTCGCAGAAGCCGCACTCGATGCACTTGTCGACGATGCGCGTGCGCCGGCGGCAGCGGCTTCAGGTGGCGCAGGTGCGCCTCGCGGGTCGTCGCTCAGGATGACGCCGGGGTTGAGCAGGCCCTGCGGGATCGAAGCAGCTGCTTGATCTCGCGCATCAGGCCCGCGCCGGCCGCGCCCCACTCGAGTTCGACGAACGGCGCCATGTTGCGGCCGGTGCCGTGCTCGGCCTTCAGCGCGCCGTCGTAGCGGTCGCACGACGAGCTGCGCCACGGCGTCCATGAAGCGGCCGTAGCGCTCGACTTCCGCCGGCGAGCCGAAGTCCTGCGTGAACACGAAGTGCAGGTTGCCCTCGAGCGCGTGGCCGAAGATGATCGCCTCGCGGTAGCCGTGCTCGTGCAGCAGCGCCTGCAGGTCGAGCGTCGCGTCGGCCAGCCGCTCGACCGGGAAGGCGACGTCCTCGATGATGACCGTGGTGCCGGTCGCGCGCACGGCGCCGACCGACGGGAAGGTGCCCTTGCGCACCTTCCAGAGATGCGCGATCTCGTCGGCGTCGCGCGTGAAGCGGATCGGCGTGGCGGTCGGCAGCGCGGCGAGCGCGGCGAGGATCGCTTCGATGTTGCGCGCCGACGCCCGCGGCGTCCTCCGCGCGCGTCTCCACGAGCAGGGCCGCCGCCTGCGGCCCGAGCGCCGACAGTCCGTCCGGCATGCCGGGCTTCGACTCGACCGACGCGAGCGCGGCGCGGTCCATCAGTTCGACGGCGGCGACCGGCGTGGCCTTCATCGCCGTCACCGCCATGCACGCCGTGCGCAGGTCGTCGAACAGCATCAGCGCCGCCGCCTTGTCCGCGTGGTCGGGCACCGTGCGGTACGTGATGGCCGACAGGAAGCCGAGCGTGCCTTCGGAGCCGATCAGCAGGTGCGCGAGGATCTGCACCGGGTCGTCGAAGTCGACCAGCGCGTTGAGCCCGTAGCCGGTCGTGTTCTTCATCCGGTACTTGTGCCGGATGCGCGCGGCGAGCGCGGCGTCGCCCGCGTGCGCTGCGCGAGGCGGTCCAGGCGCTGCAGCAGCGGCCGCGTGCGACTCGCGGAACGCAGCGACGCTCGCGGGGTCGTCGGTGTCGAGCACGCGCGCCGTCGGCGAGCACCACGCGCACGCCGGCGAGCGTGTGATAGCTGTTCTCGCGCGTGCCGCAGCACATGCCGCTCGCGTTGTTGGCGGCGATGCCGCCGATCTTCGCGGCGTCGATCGACGCGGGATCGGGACCGATCTTGCGGCCGAGCGGCGCGAGCGCGCGGTTCGCGTGCGCGCCGATCACCGCCGGGCCCGAGGCGGATCGTCGCGCCGCCGTCGCGCACGTCGATCTGCCGGAAGCCTTCGCCGAGCAGCACGAGCACGGAGTCGGAGATCGCCTGGCCGGAGAGGCTCGTGCCGGCCGCGCGAAAGGTCAGCGGCGCGCCGAGCGACCGGCACACCTCGAGCACGGCGCGCACCTCGTGCTCGGTGTCGACGATGGCCACGGCGCGCGGGACCAGCCGATAGAAGCTCGCGTCGGTGCCGTAGGCGAGCCGTCGCAGCGGATCGGTCACCACGCGCGCGGCCGGCAGCTGCGCCGCAAGGCCGCGTGCAGTTCGCCGTCGGTGTATTGAGCCTCGTGCTCAGCCATGTCGCCCAGCCAGTCCTTGCGTCCGAACGTGCACCGTATCAGCGCCCCTTCGCCCGCTCTTGCCGACGGAACAAGCAAGTCGGCGCGGATGGACGAATGGTCGGCACGCGCGCGGGCGCCGTCGTGACCGCGCGGCATCGCACCGTCGTCGAGCGTCGCCAGGGTTTCGAGGGCCCGCTCTACTGCGGGCGCACGACGCATCCGAGGCGCGTAAGCTGAAATCGCCTGGTGGCATCGATGACAGCAGCCCGCGCAAGCACGCCGTCGTCGCCGGTCCGCGACGAGCGTTCCCTTCTACGACTGGATCGTGATCGGCTCCGGTTTCGGCGGCAGCGTCGCCGCGCTTCGGCTGGCCGAGAAGGGCTACCGCGTGGCGGTGCTCGAACGCGGCCGTCGCTACCGCGACGAGGACTTCGCCGACCAGCGCCTGGGACCTGAAGCGCTTCCTGTGGGCGCCGGCGCTCGGGCTGCGCGGCATCTTCCGGATGTCCGTGTTCAAGGACGTCTTCATCGCGAGCGGCTCCGGCGTGGGCGGCGGCAGCCTCGTCTTCGCCAACACGCTGTACCGCGCCAAGCCCGGCTTCTTCACGCATGCGCAATGGCCGGCGACCGCGGACTGGTCGCAGGTGCTGGCGCCGCACTACGCCACCGCCGAGCGCATGCTGGGCATGCGGCCGGTGCCGCACGACAGCGACGGCCAGCACGCTGCTGCGCGAGATGGGCCGCCACTTCGGCGTCGAGCACACCTTCACGCGCACGTCGTGCGCGGTGTACTTCGGCGCGCCGGGCGTGACGGTCCCCGATCCGTACTTCGGCGGGCTGGGTCCGGAGCGCACGGGCTGCCTGAAGTGCGGAGCGTGCATGGTCGGCTGCCGCACCGGCGCCAAGAACACGCTGGTCAAGAACTACCTCTGGTTCGCCGAGCGGCTCGGCGTCGAGGTGATCCCCGAGCGCGAGGTCACCGACATCCGGCCGCTCGGCGCGGCCGACGGCGCCGATGGCTACGTGGTCGAGACCGGGCATCCCGGGCGCGTGGCTGCGCCGGCGGGCGCGCTCCTTCCGCGCGGGCGGCGTCGTCGTCGCCGCCGGCGCCCTCGGCACCAATGCCCTGCTGGCGCGCTGCAAGCTGGCCGGCAGCCTGCCGGCGCTGAGCGAGCGGCTGGGTCATCTGGTGCGGACCAACAGCGAGTCGCTGCTCGCGGTGACGCTGCCCGACGACCGGTGCGAAGCCGTGGAACGACGTGGCCATCAGCGCGAGCATCCATCCCGATCCGGACACGCACATCGAGTTCGTCACCTACGGCGAGCACGGCGACCTGCTGTCCGGCCTGACGACCGTGCTGACCGGGCGAGGGCACGCGGCTGACGCGGCCGCTGAAGTTCGCTCGGCGCGATCGCGCGTCATCCGCTGCGCTTCCTGAAGATCGCTGTGGCCGATCGGCTGGTCGCGCCGCACGCTGATCCTGCTGGTGATGCAGTCGCTCGACAACGCGCTGCGCTTCCGCGCCCGGCGGCGCTGGTTCGGCCGTGGCGTCGTCGCTCAGCACCGAGCAGGACGTGGGCCGGCCGAATCCCACGTACATCGAGGCCGGCGATCGCGCGGCGCGCTGGCTGGCGCAGCGCACCGGCGGGTTCGCGCAGAGCATGGTGGTGGAGGCGCTCGCCAACATCCCGGCGACGGCCCACATCCTCGGGGGCGCGGTCATCGGGCGCGACGCGGCGAGCGGCGTGGTCGACGAGCGCTGCCGCGTCTTCGGCTACCGCAACCTGATGGTGTGCGACGGCTCGGTGGTTCCGGCCAATCCCGGCGTCAATCCCAGCCTCACCATCACCGCGATCGCCGAGCACGCGATGAGCCACGTGCCGGCGAGAGCACCCGCGGCCGCGGCCGCCTGACCTTCCGCTGAGCGATCGCAAGACGACCGCTTGACAGTCGGTTCAACATTTCAATAATATTTGAAACATGAAAACGAACGACGCCGTCGCCGCTCTCGCGGCCCTGGCCCAGGAAACCCGCCTCGCCGTGTTCCGCCTGCTCGTCGAGCAGGGCGCGAGCGGCATGTCGGCGGGCGAGATCGCCGAGCGGGTCGGCATCGCGCCCGCGGCGTTGTCGTTTCATCTGAAGGAGCTCGCGCATGCGCGGCTGGTGACGTCGCGGCAGGACGGGCGCTACGTCTTCTACGCCGCCGACTTCGCGGCCATGAACCGGCTGCTCGCCTTCCTGACCGAGAACTGCTGCGCCGCCGATGGCGGCGCCTGCGGACCGGCCGCCTGCGCTCCTTCGACCTCCCAGCGCGGCACATCCCGAAAGGTCAAGGCATGAAACGCTTCCACGTGCACGTCGGCGTCGAGGATCTCGACGCCAGCATCCGCTTCTACTCCGCGCTGTTCGGCGCCGAGCCCACCGTCCGCAAGTCCGACTACGCGAAGTGGATGGTCGAGGACCCGCGCCTCAACTTCGCGATCTCGCGCGCGGCGACGGCCGCCGCATCGGCGTGAACCACCTCGGGCTGCAGGTCGACTCCGACGAGGAACTCGAGGCGCTGCGCGCGCAGGCCGAACAGGCCGACCTCGCCGCCGCCGCCGAGAAGGGCGTGAACTGCTGCTACGCGAAGTCGAACAAGTACTGGTACACGGATCCGACCGGCGTGGCGTGGGAGACCTACCACTCGCTCGGCCAGGTCGAGTTCTTCGGCGACGAGCACGTGCGGGCGAGGCGAAGCGGCCTGCTGCGCTCCGGCGGCCGCGCCCGTCGAGTCGGCTCCGATCAAGTCCGCTTCGTGCTGCTCCTGAGGAATCCGACGTGAACGATCAACCGAAGCATGTGCTGTTTCTCTGCACCGGCAACTCGGCGCGGTCGATCCTGGCCGAAGTCGTGATGAACGCGATGGGGAAGGGCCGCTTCATCGCCCACAGCGCGGGCAGCCACCCGACCGGCCGGGTCAACCCGTTCGCGATCGAGCTGCTGCAGAAGAACCGGTTTGCCGATCGACGGCCTGCGCAGCAAGAGCTGGGACGAGTTCGCGGCGCCTGGCGCGCCCGCCGCTCGACTTCGTCTTCACGGTCTGCGACAACGCGGCCGGTGAGGTGTGCCCGTTCTGGCCCGGCCAGCCCGTGACCGCGCACTGGGGCGTCGAGGACCCGGCCGCGGTCGAAGGCTCCGACGAGGACAAGCGCAAGGCGTTCGTCCGCGCGCTGACGACCCTGCAGCGGCGCATCGAGCTGTTCCTCAGCCTGCCGCACGGCAAGCTCGACAAGCTGGCGCTGCAAGCGGCGGCTCGACGAAATCGGCCGTTCGGCCTGATCCGCCGCCCACTCTGCGCCAGCGAGTGGCCGGAAATGCGAGGAACTCCAGGGGCGAATCGGCTGCACCGTTGCGAGCCCCGGCGCGCCGCGCCGTTCTGACGACAGTAGAGGAATCGCGATGAAAGACGGCGTGCACTCGATGATCCGGCGGCACGCGGTCGCTGCCCTGTTGGCCGCGATCGGCCTTGGACTCGCCGCTCCGGCGTTCGCGGCGGACGTCGCGAAGAACAGCGCCGCCACGTTGAACAAGGACGGCCAGGCCGCGCTGAACCAGCTGTACGCGAAAGTCCCGGCGGCCAAGACGATCGGCGGCAAGGCGACCGCCGTCCTGGTGTTTCCGAAGGTGACCAAGGCCGGCCTGGGCATCGGCGGCCAGTACGGCGAGGGCGTGCTGCTGAAGGCCGGCAAGCCCGTCGCGTACTACAGCACCGCGGGGCTCTCTACCGGACTGCAGGCCGGCGCGCAGACCTACGGCTACGCGATGTTCTTCATGAACGACGCCGCCGTGGCGTCGCTGAACAAGGCCGAGGGCTTCGAGGTCGGGGTCGGACCGAGCGTGGTGGTGCTGGACGAAGGCAAGGCGAAGACGACGACCACGACGACCATGGACAAGGACGTCTACGCGTTCATCTTCGGGCAGAAGGGCCTGATGGCGGGCCTCGGCATCCAGGGCAACAAGATCACCAGGATCACTCCGAAGTGATCGGAAGGTAGTCACGCAGTGAGCGCATCCGCAGAAGTCGCGACCGGCACCGCCCGGCCTGTCGTTCTTCGAGCGCTACCTGACGCTGTGGGTGGCGCTCACCATCGTCGCCGGCATCGTGCTCGGCCAGCTCTTCCCGTCGGCCTTCCAGGCGCTCGGCGCGATGGAAGTCGCGCAGGGTCAACCTGCCGGTGGGCCTGCTGATCTGGGTGATGATCATCCCGATGCTGCTGAGGATCGACTTCGGCGCGCTGGGTCAGGTGCGCGAGCATGTGCGCGGCATCGGCGTCACGCTGGCGGTCAACTGGCTGGTGAAGCCGTTCTCGATGGCGCTGCTCGGCGTGGATCTTCATCCGCCAGCTGTTCGCGCCGTGGCTGCCGGCGGAGCAGATCGACAGCTACATCGCGGGCCTGATCCTGCTGGCCGCCGCGCCGTGCACCGCGATGGTGTTCGTGTGGAGCCGGCTCACCAACGGCGACCCGTACTTCACGCTGTCGCAGGTGGCGCTGAACGACACCATCATGGTGTTCGCCTTCGCGCCGATCGTCGCGCTGCTGCTCGGCGTGGCGTCGATCACCGTGCCGTGGGACACGCTGCTCACCTCGGTGGTGCTGTACATCGTCGTGCCGGTCGTCCTCGCGCAGGTCTGGCGCCGCGCACGCCTTGCGGCGCGGCCCGGCCGCGCTCGAGGCGCTGCTGAAGCAGCTGCAGCCGTGGTCCATCGTCGCGCTGCTGGCGACGCTGGTGCTGCTGTTCGCCTTCCAGGGCAAGGCGCTGCTCGAGCAGCCGCTCGTCATCGCGCTGCTGGCCGTTCCCATCGTGATCCAGGTCTTCTTCAACGCCAGCCTCGCCTACGGGCTGAACCGCTGGCTGGGCGAGAAGCACAGCGTGGCGTGCCCGTCGGCGCTGATCGGCGCGTCCAACTTCTTCGAACTCGCGGTGGCGGCGGCCATCAGCCTGTTCGGCTTCGAGTCGGGCGCGGCGCTCGCCACCGTCGTCGGCGTGCTGATCGAAGTGCCGCTGATGCTGCTGGTGGTGCGCTGGGTGAACGCCAGCCGCGACTGGTACGAGCGCGGCGCGCGCGCCTGACGTCGTCTTTCGAGTTGTTGCACGGTGTTACCGCGCTCGTAACGCGGCGTAACGCCTGCGTACAATTCCCGCTCGCCCTGCCTCCCGCCGCGGATCCCCGTGTCAAGAAATACAAAGTTGCTGCTGGGCCTGCTCGATGCTGGCCCTCGTCGTCGGCGGCGGCTGGTGGTTCGCCGCCGGCCGCAAGGACGACGCGCCGAAGTTCCGCACCGCGAAGGTCGAGAAGGGCCCGATCACGGCGACCGTGTCGTCGACCGGCACGCTCAACCCCGTGACGTCGGTGCAGGTCGGCTCGCAGGTCTCCGGCCAGATCAAGGAACTGTTCGTCGACTTCAACTCCCCGGTGAAGCAGGGGATGCTGATCGCGCGCATCGATCCGGAGACCTTCCAGTACCGCGTGCGCCAGGCGGAGGCGGATCTCGAGGCCGCGCGCTCGGCGCGTCGGCCGCGCCGAAGTGGCGCTGATCAACGCCGAGCGCGACCTGAAGCGCACCAAGGAACTCGTCGCGCGCAATTTCGTGTCGCCGGCGGAACTCGATCGCGCGCAGTCGACCTACGACCTGGCGGCCGCGGAACTGAAGACCGCGCGCGCGGTCGTGCAGCAGCGCAACGCGGCGCTCGCCTCGGCGCGGGTCGACCTGTCGCGCACGGAGATCCGGGCGCCGGTCGACGGCGTCGTGATCAAGCGCACGGTCGACGTCGGGCAGACCGTCGCGGCCAGCCTGCAGGCGCCGGAACTCTTCGTCATCGCCAAGGACCTGCGCGACATGCAGGTCGAGACCTCGATCGACGAAGCGGACGTCGGCCGCATCCGCGTCGGCCAGCGCGCTTCGTTCACCGTCGACGCGTTCCCCGGCCGGCCGTTCGCCGGCGAAGTGAAGAGCGTGCGCAAGGCCGCGCAGAACGTGCAGAACGTCGTCACCTACATCGCGATCATCTCCGCCAACAACGAGCGCGGCGAACTGCTGCCGGGCATGACGGCCAACGTGCGCATCACGACCGACAGCCGCGAATCGGTGCTGAAGGCGCCGAACAGCGCGCTGCGCTTCCGTCCGCCGGGCGAGACGGCACCGACGCCAAGGCTGCCGCGGACAAGGGCGGTGCCAGCGCGAATGGCGAGAAGGGTGGCGCGAGCCAGGGCGGCGCCGGCGCGGGCGGCGCGATGACGCAGTTCCGCGAGCGGCTGGTCACCGAACTGAAGCTCGACGACCAGCAGCAGCAGCGGCTCGAACCGATCTTCGCCGAGATGCGCAACAAGTTCATGGGCCTGCGCGACCTGCCCGAGGAGGCGCGCGGCAAGCAGAGCGCCGCCATCCGCGCCGACATGCGCGCGAAGATCGAGGACCTGCTGAAGCCCGAGCAGAAGGAGAAGTACGCGCAGATCGTCGCCGAGACCGCGGGCCGCGCCGGCGGCGGCGGCCAGTCGACGCGCGGCCGCATCTACCTGCTCGTCGACGGCAAGCCGAAAGCGGTCGACGTGCGCGTCGGGCTGTCCGACGGGACGATGAGCGAGGTCAACGGCGAGGGCGTCGCCGAAGGCGCGGACGTCATCATCGGCACGCAGGGCGGCGCGTCGACGAACGCGCCGACACAGAAGGGCAGCCCGCCCAGGATGTTCTTCTAAATCGCGGGTCAGACCCCGATTTTCCGGCATGACCGAGCCGCTGATCCGCGTCGATCGCCTCACCAAGGACTACGTCCTCGGCGACAACGTCGTGCACGCGCTCGCCGGCGTGTCGCTGAAGATCGACGCGGGCGAGTTCGTCGCCGTGATGGGGCCGTCCGGATCGGGCAAGTCGACCTTCATGAACATGATCGGCTGCCTCGACCGGCCCTCGTCGGGCGACTACTGGCTGGCAGGCGAGGATGTGGCGCGGATGAACTCCGACCAGCTCGCCGCCGTGCGCAACCGGCGGATCGGCTTCGTGTTCCAGCAGTTCAACCTGCTCGCGCGCACCAGCGCGCTGGAGAACGTCGAACTGCCGCTGATGTACGCGAACGTCGCGGCGCAGGAGCGCCATCAGCGCGCGCTCGACAAGCTCCGGATGGTCGGCCTCGCCGAGCGCTCGGATCACCAGCCGTCGCAGCTGTCGGGCGGGCAGCAGCAGCGTGTCGCGATCGCCCGCGCGCTCGTCAACGATCCCGCGCTGATCCTCGCCGACGAACCGACCGGCGCGCTGGACTCGCGCACCAGCGTGGAGATCATGGCGCTGCTGCAGCATCTGAACCGCGACGGCATGACGATCGTGCTGGTGACGCACGAGCACGACGTCGCGGCGTTCGCCTCGCGGCTCGTGATGTTCCGCGACGGCCGCATCGTGTCGGACGAGCGGCAGGCGCCGACGTCCGCCGCCGAGGCGCTGCGCGCGCTCGACGGCGCCGCGGTGGCAGCTTGAGAACGATGCGATGAACGCGCTGATGGTGCTGCGCGTTGCCCTGAAGGCGCTGCGCGTCAACAAGCTGCGCTCGTCGCTGACGATGCTCGGCATGGTCATCGGCGTGGGGGCGGTGATCGCGATGCTCGCGATCGGCGGCGGCGCGCAGGAGCGCGTGCGCGAGCAGCTGAAGAACCTCGGCTCCAACCTGATGCTGATCTTCCCGGGCTCGACGACCGCGAGCGGCGTGCGGCTCGGGACCGGCGCCGCGCAGGTGCTCACCGAGGAAGACGCGCAGGCGATCGCGGTCGAAGTCGACGGCGTCATCGTCGCCGCGCCCTCGGTGCGCGGCGCCGGACAGGTCGTCGCCGGAAACGCGAACTGGTCGACGCAGTACTTCGGCACGACCAACGACTACCTGATCGCGCGCGACTGGCCGCTCGCTTCCGGCCGGCTGTTCGAGCCGGCGGAGATCTCCGGTTCGGGCAAGGTCGCGCTGATCGGGCTGACCACCGCGAAGCAGCTCTTCGGCGAGGGCGTCGATCCGGTCGACCAGGTGATCCGCGTGCGCAAGGTGCCGCTGACCATCATCGGCGTGCTGGAACGCAAGGGCCAGAACGCGCTCGGCCAGGACCAGGACGACATCGTCCTGATGCCGATCTCCACGGCGCGCAACCGCGTGCTGGGGCAGACGCAGGGCCGGCAGAAGCGGATCGGCAGCATCTCGGTGAAGACGGCCGATGGCGCCGACATGAAAGCGATCGAGGAGCGCATCCGCGACCTGCTGCGCCAGCGCATGAAGGTGCAGCCCGGCGCCGACGAGCCGTTCACGATCCGCAACCTGACCGAGATCCTGCAGGCGCAGGAGGCGGCGAGCCGCGTGCTGACGCTGCTGCTCGGGGCGGTCGCCTCGGTCAGCCTGCTCGTGGGCGGCATCGGCATCATGAACATCATGCTGGTGAGCGTCACCGAGCGGACGCGCGAGATCGGCCTGCGCATGGCGGTCGGCGCGCGCGGCAAGGACATCCTGAAGCAGTTCCTCGTCGAGGCGATCACCCTGTCGATGATCGGCGGCGCGCTCGGCATCGTGTTCGGCGTGGTGGCCTCGTTCGCGGTCGGCGAGTTCGCCAACTGGCGCACGGACATCACGCCGCAGGCCATCGCCCTCGCGGTGGGCTTCGCCGCCGGCATCGGCGTGTTCTTCGGCTTCTACCCGGCGCGCAAGGCGTCGCGGCTGCTGCCGATCGAAGCGCTGCGGTACGAGTAGGTCCCGAGCGGTCCCTCATTGTTCGAACGCCGGGCGGTCGTCGTCCTGCGCCCGAACAGGCTGCGGCGTGCCTCGACTCCGCGCCCGTCGCGGCGGGCGTCATTCAGCGCATGGCGTTCATTGCGGGCCAGCAGATGTCTGGATGGCGTCCGTGCCGCGCCGGCCGCGGTGGGTTGCGGTCAGGCCTTCCCGGCCCGCCGGACTTGCGCGCATGGTACGCCCGCCGCCCCGACGGTCGCTGCGCGAGGCACGCCACAGCCTGCTCAGGCGCCGCGCGCTGTGGTCAGGGCGGAAGGGCGCCGATGCGCGTCTGACGCTGAGCCATCGCAAGCCAGCCAGCGATGTCGCCGGTCGCAGGCACAGTGCACGCGAGGTGTGTCCACAACGCTCGGCGCGTCGACCGTGATGCGGGGAGCCTCGCGGAGCGCGGCGCGTTGCGGCGGGCGTAGCAGTCCAGCGGCTGCGGCGGGCCGACACGAGCGCCGGCCGGAAGGCACGACCTGGCGGAATCGGAAGGTCTCACTCCGAAAGCCGCCGGCCCGCAGGGAGCTCCCTGGACCCAGTGACGCCCGCCGCGCGTCGCGCGGAGCGAGGACCCCGCAGCGCGGGCGGCGCGCAAGCGACGCGACAGAGTGCCGGCGCGCAAGCGGCGCGACAAGGTGCCGGTGCGCAGCCGGCGCGACAAGATGCAACCCGGCGAACTGAGGACTCACATCCAGCCGCGCTGCACTCGCCCTCGAATTGGCCCCCTCGCGGCGCTCTTATCCGCTGCTCGCGGGTGCCCTGGTCGGGCAGCATCCTCCGAGCGCCCTGCACCAACCCGCGGGGCAAGCTCGAATCCGGTCCAGATGCTTCGCTCGCGCCACCTTCCGCAACTCGCTGCCGTCTCGGCCGCGGCACTCGCGCTCGCCCTGCCGACAGACGCCCTGGCGCTCGGCGCGATGCTGGCGAACCTCGGCGGCATCGACTCGAAGGAACGCCTCTGGCTCGCTGCGTTCGGTGGCCTGTCGCTCGGCATCGCGTTCGGGCTCTTCGCGTTCGAGCTGCGTTCGCGCTCGCTGGCCGTCGCGGTGCGCCGCCTGACCGATCTCGTCGTCGGCATGGACGGGCGCTACGCCGAGCATTCGCGCGAATCGGCGTCCAGGGAACTGGCGCGTCTGTCGGATGAACTCATGTTCGCCGCGCAGCGCGCGGCGCGCGAGCGGCGCGAGTCCGAGCGGCGCATGGGCTCATGGGAGGCGCTGTTCGCGGCCGCCTTCGACGGCATGTTCGCGCTCGACGCCGCGGGCCGCATCACCTACATCAACCCGGCCGCCGAGCGCCTGTTCAAGGTGAAGGCCGACGAAGCGACCGGCCAGCTGCTGTCGGACGTGATGCTCCCGCCAACGCACCGCTCGCCGGACAACGCCGCGTTCGCAAGCGACCTGGCGACCGGCAAGGCGCAGGGACGGACCCAGGAACTCGTGGCGCAGCGCAGCGACGGACGCCAGTTCCCGGTCGAGGTGTCGATCGCGGAATTCGGCAGCGGCGAGACGCGAGGCTTCGTGGCCATCGCGCGCGACATCTCGCAGGTTCGGCGCAGCCGCGCCGAACTGAAGCGCGTGCGCGCCCAGGCGGCGGTTGCCGAGAACGAGTTGCGCGAGCAGGTCGCGGTGCTGAAGAAGACGCGCGTGACGCCGCCCGTGGTGGCGGCTGCGGACCCCGCGCGTGTCGTGGCGCCATCGCCCGTCGCCGCGCACGACGCCGACCCCGCCGGCCCGCGCCGGCACCGCCGAGCGCATCGTGTCGTTCACCCTGGAAGAGTCCTGCGGCGATGCCATCCGCCGGCTCGCCGGCCGTGCCGAACGGCTCGGACTCGGCTTCCGCTACGAGGACGGCGAACTCCACGGCGTGGTGCTGCGCGGTGATCCGGCGCGTCTGCGTCGGGTGCTCGTCAGCCTGGTCGACAGCGTGGTGAGGGTGACCGAGGTCGGCGAGATCATCGTCCATCTGCGCACCGCGGCCGGCGAAGGTCGCGAGATCCAGCTGACCGCGGACGTCACCGCGACCGCCATGACCGACGCGCAGGCGGCGAAGATGCTGAAGCCCTTCGTCAATGCAACCGTGACGCGGCACGGCGGGACGGGCTATCCGGGCCGCGTGGATCTGCACCAGCACATCGACTTCCTCGGCACTGCGGTCGCGCACGAGGTCGTGCCCGGCGCCGGCGCGACCTTCCGCTTCCAGCTCAAGTTCGAGGCCGACCTTACCCGTGTCGCGATCGACCTGTCGGCGCTGCCGTCCACGCCGGCGACGGGCCCGATGCCGGCGACACGTGCTTCCGGCAGCGACCAGGCGCGCCTGCATCAGGAGTTTCTCAAGTCCGCCGCGCGGCTGCGGAGAAACGCGGAGACCGCGGCGATGATGGCCCTGTGGGCCGAAGCGCATCGCCTGAAGGACGTGTGGAAGCGTCACGGCGGCCGCGACGAGATCGGCCTGGTGACCGCGCTCGCGCACACGGCGCGCGGCGGCGACGCGACCAACGCCGTGCTGCTGGCGCGCCGCCTTGCCGATGCGCTCGAGGAAGCGGCGCGCGTGTCGAACCGGCACGCGGTCCGCGCGTGAGCGTGCCTCGCGACGGTAGTGCCTTAACATGCCCGCCGCTGCGCACATCGCAGGGAGTCAGGCATGAAGCAATGGATTTCGCTGCTGTGCGCCGCATGGGCGCTGGCGGCGTGCACGTCGTTCGGGCCGCCCGCCATTCATCTCGATCGATCGGACATCGCGCAGCGTGCGTTCGTCGACCGCGAGCAAACCGACCTGCGCAAGGTCTTCGGCGCGTTCGAGGGGCTCGCCATCACCGGGCCGGACGTCGGCATCCAGACGCAGGCCGAGCGCGTGCAGCTGGAGTGGGCGTTTCGTTTGAAGGAATCGCCGGCCGGCCTGCCGCTGTCGGTCTACGTCGCCATCTCCGGCAAGCCTGAGCTGAACGCAGGGCGAACCGGGATCGATCTGGCCGATGCGCGCATCGAACAGGTTCGCCTGCCGTCGATTCCGTTCTTCAACATCGGTTCGGGCAATCTGTCCACCGGCGAGACGCTCGGGCGCCTGCCGCTGCTGGCGTTCCGCCCGGAAGAACTGAACCGCGACGGCGTGATCTACCAGGCGACCGGTCTGGCGGTCGGGGCGTTCGGGGTGCGGGTCGACCTCGCGCCGAAGTAGAGAGGCCCGCCGCTTCATGGAAATTGCACTGCTGGTCAAGGCCGCCATCCTCGGCATCGTCGAGGGGCTGACCGAATTCCTGCCGATCTCGTCGACCGGCCACCTGATCCTCGCCAGTTCGCTGCTCGACTTCCGCGGCGAGAACGTGGCGACGTTCGAGATCGCGATCCAGACCGGCGCCATGTTCGCCGTGATCTGGGAGTACCGCGAGAAGCTCCTCGGCACGCTGCGCGGCATCGCGACCGAGCGCGCGGCGCAGCGCTTCGCGCTGAACGTGATCGTCGCGTTCATTCCGGCGGTCGTCTTCGGGCTCGCGTTCGGCTCCTTCATCAAGGCGAAACTGTTCCACCCGGTGCCGGTCGCCATGGCCTTCATCGTCGGCGGCCTGATCATCCTGTGGGTCGAGCGGCGGCACCACCGCAGCTTCGGCGAGCGTGACCTGCAGGGGCAGCGGCTCGCCCGCGTGCCGACCGTCGACGACATGTCGGTGCTCGACGCGCTCAAGGTCGGACTGGTGCAGTGCGTGGCGCTGATTCCCGGCATGAGCCGCTCGGGCGCGACGATCATCGGCGGCATGCTGTTCGGCCTGTCGCGCAGGGCGGCCACCGAGTTCAGTTTCTATCTCGCGATCCCGACGCTGATCGGCGCCGGCGTCTATTCGCTGTGGAAGCAGCGCGACGGGCTGAGCATGGCGGACGGCCCGCACTTCGCGGTCGGCCTCGTGTTCGCCTTCGTGTCGGCGCTGCTGTGCATCCGCTGGCTGATCCGCTATGTCGCCACGCACGACTTCACGGTCTTCGCCTGGTACCGGCTCGCCTTCGGCGCGGTCGTGCTGCTGACGGCCTGGACCGGCTGGGTGTCCTGGTCGCACGGATGACGAGCGAGCGCATCGCCGCCGGCCTCGACCGCGCGCTCGCGCTCGCCAGCGCCGCCGTGCTCGCGTGGGGCGTGCTCGTGCTCGGCTGGTCGCCCTTCGTGGTGATGATGCTGTTCTGGTTCGAGAACGTCGTCATCGGCGTGCTGCACGTCGATGAAGCTCGTGGTCACCGGCGCGCGCCTGGGGGCCGCGGGCCTGATCGGCGGCGCTGCGCTGGCGGCGTTCTTCACCGTGCACTACGGGATGTTCACGGCCGTGCACGGCACCTTCGTGGTGCTGCTCTTCGGCTCGGGGGAACTCGGCCGCCATGCCATGGACGGCGGGCTGAGCGGACCGGCGTGGGTGATGGTGCACTACCTGTTCGCCGAGCGCGACGGCTGGCTGGCCGTGATCGCGATCGTGCTGCTGCATGTGAGCGGGCTCGTGCAGTGGCTCGCGCGCACGCGCGCGGCGCCGCCGCCGCTGAAGGAACTGATGGGCGCGCCGTATGGCCGCATCATGATCCTGCACGTGACGCTGATCGCCAGCGGCTTCCTGGTGCAGGCGCTCAAGGCCCCGGTGGCCGGCGCGCTGCTGCTGGTCGGGTTGAAGCTGGCCTATGACCTCGTCACGCTCGGGCGCGAACACCGGAAGTCCGCGCAGAAGACCGGCGCGCGAGAACTCCACTGCCGTCCTGCCCGGATGAAGGGATCCCGATGAACGCCCGTGACGAAGTCGCCGAACTCGGCTCGCTGCTGCGCTCGCGCTTCCCGATCATCCTGATCGAGTCGCACGAGGAGCCGCGCATCCTCGAACTGCTCGCCAAGTCCTGCAACCTCGAGAACCAGGTGCTGATGACGTGGAGCATCACGAGCGGCATCCGCCGGCACGGGCGCGACGAGGCGATCTACCAGACCAACGACCTGCTCGACGCGCTGAAGCACATCGACAAGACGCCGCAGAACGGCGTGTACGTGATGTGCGACGCGCACCCCGGCTTCAAGGATCCGGTGTCGATGCGCCTGATCCGGGAGATCGCGCTGTCGCACTACCGGACCGCGCGCACCCTCGTGTTCCTGAGCCCGCGGCTCGACGAGCTGCCGTCGGAGATCCTCCGCCTGTCCGCGCACTTCCGTCCGACGCTGCCGGACCGCGAAGCGATCCGCGCGATCGTGACGGAGGAAGCGAGGCGCCACGAGAAGCAGACCGGCGAGAAGCCGCGCGGCGACCGCAAGGCGCTCGACATGCTGATCATGCATCTGCTCGGCATGGAGCAGGACGACGTGCGGCGGCTCGTGCGGCAGGCGCTGCGCGACGACGGCACCATCGACGCCGACGACGTGCGGCGCGCGCTGGAGATCAAGTACGAGGCGCTCGGCGGTGGCGGCACGCTCGGCTACGAACAGAGCACCGTGCGCTTCGACGACGTCGGCGGGCTCGCGCGGCTGAAGCACTGGATCAGCCTGCGTCGTTCGCCCTTCCTCGACCCCGCGTCGAGCCAGGTGGACCGGCCGAAAGGCATCGTGCTGCTCGGCGTGCAGGGCGGCGGCAAGAGCCTGGCGGCGCGGGCCGTGGCCGGCGAGTGGGGCGTGCCGCTGATGCGCCTGGACTTCGGCACGCTCTACAACAAGTACTACGGCGAGACCGAACGCAACCTGCGCAACGCGTTCGCGGCGGCCGAGAGCATGTCGCCGTGCGTGCTGTGGATCGACGAACTCGAGAAGGGCATCTCGACCGACTCGGGCGAGGGCGACGGCGGCGTCTCGCGCCGCGTGCTGGGCAGCCTGCTCACGTGGATGTCGGAACGCAAGGAGCCGGTGTTCATGGTGGCGACGTCGAACGACATCTCGCAGCTGCCGCCGGAACTGATCCGCAAGGGCCGCTTCGACGAGATCTTCTTCGTCGACTTTCCCGCGGAAGCGGCGCGCGCGCAGATCGCGTCCATCCACCTGAAGAAGCGCGGCCACGACCCGAAGCAGTTCGAGGTCGAGGGACTGGCGCGCCTGGCGGAGGGCTTTTCCGGCGCCGAGATCGAACAGGCCATCGTCTCGGCGTCGTTCGAGGCGCGCGCCCGCGGCGAGGCGCTGCGCCCGGCCGACATCCTCGCGGAGATCGAGCGCACGCGCCCGCTGTCGGTGGTGATGGCGGAGAAGATCGACGCCTTGCGCGCCTGGGCGTCCGAGCGCGCCGTGTACGCGGACGACGAGCCCGAGACGGACGACGGCGACGTGCAGACGATGCCGCGGGCCGCCGAGTTGTAAACGGACCAACCGTCTGCTCCGCAGGCCAGCCCGCACAGAGCGAGTCGTCGTACTTCCTCGCACTCGATCGAACACCGCGGGGTCGTCTCCTGCGCCTGAACAGGCTGCGGCGTACCTCGCTCTCCGAACATCGAGCGGTCGTCGCCTTCGCCTGAACAGGCTGCGGCGTACCTCGACTCCGCGCCCGTCGCGGCGGGCGTCATTCAGCGCATGGCGTTCATTGCGGGCCAGCAGATGTCTGGATGGCGTCCGTGCCGATCCGGCGGCGGCGGGTTGCGGTCAGGCCTTCCCGGCCCGCCGCACTTGCGCGCATGGCACGCCCGCCGCCCCGACGGTCGCTGCGCGAGGCACGCCACACCCTGCTCAGGCGCCGCGCGCTGTGGACAGGTTGGATGAGCGCAGTGTCGCGCCTGCGCAGCGACATCGCAAGCCAGCCCGGCGATGCAGCCGGTCGCAGGCAGAGCGCACGCGAGGTGCATCCACAACGCTCGGCGCGTCGACCGTGATGCGGGGAGCCTCGCGGAGCGCGGCGCGTTGCGGCGGGCGTAGCAGTCCGGCGGCTGCGGCGGGCCGACACGAGCGCCGGCCGGAAGGCACGGCCGGCGGAATCGGACGATCTCACTCCGAAAGCTGCCGGCCCGCAGGGAGCGCCCTGGACCCAGTGACGCCCGCCGCGCGTCGCGCGGAGTCGAGGACCCCGCAGCGCGGTCGGCGCGCAGACGACTCGCGAGTGGCTCGCAAGCGGCCCGATCGTTTCCTGCTGGCCGACTCACTTGCCGGCGACAGGCGGCGCGTCGGCCGAGTCGAACACGGTGCGCGATACCCAGCCGGCGAGCACGGCGCCGACGATCGGCGCGACCCAGAACAGCCACAGCTGCTCGATCGCCCAGCCGCCGACGAAGAGCGCCGGGCCCGTGCTGCGGGCCGGGTTCACCGACGTGTTCGTCACCGGAATGCTGATCAGGTGAATCAGCACCAGCGCGAGGCCGATCGCAAGTCCGGCGAAGCCCGCCGGCGCGCGCTTGTGCGTGGTGCCGAGGATGATGATCAGGAACATGAAGGTCATGACGACTTCGGTGATGGCCGCGGCCCCGAAGCTGTACTTGCCGGGCGAGTGCTCGCCAAAGCCGTTCGACGCGAAGCCGCCCTTGAGGTCGAAGCCGGCCTTGCCGGTGGCGATCATGTAAAGGACGGCGGCGGCGACCACGGCGCCGACGAGCTGCGCCACGATGTACGGCAGCAGTTGCGAGGCCGGGAAGCGTCCGCCGGCCCAGAGCCCCAGCGACACCGCCGGGTTGAAGTGCCCGCCGGAGATCGGGCCCAGCGCGTAGGCGCCGGTCACCACCGTGAGGCCGAAGGCGAGCGAGACGCCGACGAACCCGATGCCGAGTTCGGGGAACGCGGCGGCAAGAACGGCGCTGCCACAGCCGCCCAGCACGAGCCAGAAGGTGCCCAGCAGTTCGGCGACGAATTTTGGTGTCATGTCTGTCTTTCCCGTTTCTTTGATGGTGGCGGTCGGTCGGAGTTGGTCAAGTCTACGAGCCGCCCGCGCTGACGGCCCATTGCACCAACGTGCAACGGCTGGGCACGTGCTCACTTCTTCGGAGTCCTGGGTCGCCGCCTCGCGCGCCTTCTTCTGCTCTGACTGCATCGCCATCGTCAGGCTGTAGGCGACGTAGTACTTGTAGATGTTCCTCACGTACGTCGTCGTCTCGATGCCGACCTTCTCTGCGGTGACGATCTCGACGTTGTTGAACCACTTGTCCGGGTCCAGGCCGCGCTTCGCGGCTTCCTTGCGCATCTGGGAGATGCGGCCGGGGCCGGCGTTGTAGCTCGCGAAGGCGAACAGCGGGTCGATTCGATTCGCTGAACTTCGCGTCCGGGAAGTACCGGGTCATCAGCTGGTCCATGTACTTGGTGCCCGCGTGCACGTTGTGCTCGGCGACCTTGATGTCGCCGACCTTCAGCTCCGCGCCGGTGGCCGGCATGACCTGCATGATGCCGATCGCGCCGACGTGGCTCTTCGCGTCCTGGCGCAGCTGCGACTCCTGGTAGCCCTGCGCGGCGAGCATCAGCGGATCGAAGCCGTACTTCCCGCCGTACTTCTGGAACAGCGCGATCGTGTCCTTGAAGCGCTTCAGCTCCGCGTCCGCCGTGTTGTTCCTGAACTTCTTCGCCCGCGACATGGCCAGCTTGTGGCGCGTCTCGAGCGACGCCGTCTTGCGCGCCTGGCGCATGAACTCCTCGATCTCGGCCTTCAGCTTCGGGCTGTCCTTGCGGATCGCCCAGCCGGCCTTCACGTCCTTCTTCAGCACGAGGTCGTCGCGGATCTTCACGTCCTTCAGGACCTGCGCCCAGATCTTTCCCTTCCAGTCGTCCACCACCACGAGCTCGAGCAGGCCCACGCCCAGCATCTCGAGCTTGTCCTCGTCCTCGAGCGCGTCGGGCAGATCGACGATCCGATCGGCGCCTTGCCTTCCCTGACGAAGCGCTGGCTCAGCTGTTCGATCGTCTCGCGGTAGCTCTCGACCTTGCGCATGTGGATCGTCTTGCCGGCGAGGTCGTCGATGGACGTCAGCGCCGGCGACTTCGGGCCGGTGGCGATCACCTCGTTCATGCCCGGCAGATCCGGCAGGTAGGCGAAGTCGACCTTCTTCAGGCGCGACTCGGTGATCGAGAGGTTGCCGGCGGCGATGTCCGCGAGGCCCGCCGCGACGTCGTCGAACATCTCGTCGCGCGTGGTCGGGATCATGACCAGCGTGATCGGCCGCTTGCCGGTCTGCTTCGCGTACTTCCTGTTCAGGTGCTGCTCGAACTCGCGCATCAGGTCGGCGGTCACGCCGCGCTGCGTGCCCTTGTCGTTGAAGTACAGCGTGCGGCTGTACGGAACGAGCACGCGGATGCGGCGCCGTTCGAACATCCGGTCGAAGTCGCCGGTGAACTTGTCCTCGGTGACGTTCTCGACCGCGAGCGCGCGGGGCTTCGCGCGACGCGGCGGGCGTCTGCGCCTGCAAGCGCGCATGACGGACAGCAGCGCGACGCTCGCCAGCGCGATGCGGGTGATGGACGCAGCATGGAAATTCCCTCCGATTCGTGTCCGCTGCGCGCAACGGTCGGGAAAAGTCTACCCAAACGCGCGCGGCGTACCTGTCGAATCGCGACTCAGCGACGAAGGAAGACCAGGTCCCACGTGCCGTGCCCGAGCCGCTCGCCGCGCGCGTTGAACTTCGTCGTGGGACGCGCGCATAGCGGGTTGGCCGGCGCTGTCGCGAAACCGGCCGCCGCGTTCGCGAGTTGCGGTTCCTGGCCCAGCACCTCGAGCATCTGCTGCGCGTAATCCTCCCAGTCGGTCGCGCAGTGCAGGTAACCCCCGGGCGCGATCCGGCTCGCAAGCAGGCCGACGAAGGGCTGCGCGATCAGGCGCCGCTTGTGGTGGCGCTTCTTCTGCCACGGATCGGGGAAATAGACGTGCACGCCCGCGAGCGAGTCCGGCGGGATCATGTCGCGCACGACTTCGACGGCGTCGTGGTGGACGATGCGGACGTTCGCGAGCGCCAGTTCATCGATGCGCTTGAGCAGCGCTCCCACGCCGGCGGTGAACACCTCGATGCCGAGGAAGTCGACGTCCGCACGGCTCCGGGCGATGGCCGCTGTCGTCTCCCCCATGCCGAAGCCGATCTCGAGCACGGTCGGGGCCTGCCGGCCGAACACCTGCGCGAAGTCCAGGGGCGAGGCCGTGTACGGCACGCCGAACGCCGGGAACCGCTCCTCGTAGGCGCGCCGCTGGCCCTGCGTGATGTGGCCGCGGCGCATGGCGAAGCTGCGGATGTGGCGGTAGGGCGGGCCGGCGGGCTCGTCGTTCTCTTCGGTGAGGTCGGCGGGGTTCGTCATGGCGTTCCTGCGGGCGCCGATGGTAACTGTCCGCGCGCGGGTCGCCCGCGGATCCCCGCGACGGCGTAAAATTGATGCATTGCACAAAGACGGAAACGACCCAGTGAAACACGGGGAGAGCGGATTGCGGTCCTTCACCAACATCACCTATGACGAATTGCAGGTCGGCTCGACCGCCACGGTATCGCGGCGCATCAGCCAGACCGAGGTGGACGCGCTCGCGCTCGTGAGCGGCGACGTCGACGCCTTTCACCTGGCCTCGAACGGCAAGGGCCCGGTCACCGGAATGACCGCGAAAGCCGCCGGCGCCGAGGCGATCATCTCCGGCCTGCTGGCGCGGCGCATGCCGGGCCCGGGCACCACGCTGGTGTCGCAGGAACTGACCTTCGAAGGCGCAATCGCCGCCGGCGATGAGTTGACGGCGACCGCGACCGTGCTGGAGAAACGCCCGGGGCACATCGTCGTGCTCGCCTGCAACGTCAAGCGTGGCGACGACGAACTCGTCACCGGCACCGTCACCGTGCGCGCGCCCGAGCAGCGCATCAGCTACTCCGACGTGGCCACGCCGGAAATGGTGCTGCGACGGAACGACGCCTTCACGAAGCTGCTGCGGCGCTGCGAAGGGCTGCCGGCCGTGCGCTGCGCCGTGGTGCATCCGTGCGATCGCGACTCGCTGCTCGGGCCACTCGAGGCCGCGCGCCGCGGCCTGATCGTCCCGGTCCTCGTCGGGCCGGAGGCGAAGATCCGCTCGGTCGCCGAAACGTACGGCGCCGACCTCACCGGCATCACCATCGTCAGCACCGAGCACAGCCACGAAGCGGCGGCGCGCGCGGTGCAGCTCGCGCGTCAGGGCAAGGTCGACGCGCTGATGAAGGGCAGCCTGCACACCGACGAGATGCTGGCGGCGGTCGTGCCGTCGTCGACCGGACTGCGGACGGCGCGGCGCATCAGCCACGTCTTCATCCTCGACGTGCCGGCCTACCCGCGGCCGCTGCTCGTCACCGACGCGGCGATCAACATCCAGCCCACGCTCGAGGACAAGGTCGACATCGTGCAGAACGCCATCGAACTGGCGCACGTGCTCGGCATCGAGGAGCCGAAGGTCGCGATCCTCTCGGCCGTCGAGACCGTGAACCCCAAGATCCCGTCGACGGTGGATGCCGCGGCGCTGTGCAAGATGGCCGACCGTGGCCAGATCACCGGCGGCCTGCTCGACGGTCCGCTGGCCTTCGACAACGCGATCAGCCTGGAAGCGGCGCGGACCAAGAAGATCGAATCGCCGGTGGCGGGCCGGGCGGACATCCTGGTGGTGCCCGACCTCGAGTCCGGCAACATGCTGGCGAAGCAGCTGCAGTACCTCGCGGGCGCGGACAGCGCCGGCATCGTCCTCGGCACGCGCGTGCCGATGGTGCTGACGAGCCGCTCGGACAGCGTGCGCACGCGGCTGGCGTCGACGGCGATCCTCGCCCTCGTTGCCAATGCGCGGCGGAGCAAGATCGGGGCGGTGCCCCTGGACTGAACGCGCGGGTGCGGACCGGCGGGCGCTGCGCCCGGGCGGTCAGGCGGCCTTGTTCGGCGCGATGACGCCCGCGGTCGGCGAACTCGGCGTGGCGCTGTAGAGCTTCTTCGGCATCCGTCCCGCGCGGAACGCCTCGCGACCGGCTTCGACCGCCTTCTTCATCGCGCTCGCCATCAGCACCGGGTCCTTCGCCTGCGCCACCGCCGTGTTCATCAGCACGCCGGCGCAGCCGAGTTCCATCGCGATCGCGGCGTCGCTGGCGGTGCCGACTCCCGCATCGACGATCACCGGGACCCTGGCCCTCTCGAGGATCAGCTGGATGTTCCAGGGATTGAGGATGCCCATGCCGGAGCCGATCAGCGAGGCGAGCGGCATGACCGCGACGCAGCCGATCGACTCCAGCACCTGCGCCTGGATCGGATCGTCGCTGCAGTAGACCATCACCTCGAAGCCTTCCTTCACCAGCGTCTCGGCCGCCTTGAGCGTCTCGGGCATGTTCGGATAGAGCGACGCCGGGTCGCCGAGCACTTCGAGCTTGGTCAGCGCGTGACCGTCGAGCAGTTCGCGCGCCAGCCGCAGCGTGCGCACGGCGTCCTCCGCCGTGTAGCAGCCGGCGCTGTTCGGCAGCATCGTGTACTTCGATGTCGGCAGCACGTCGAGCAGGCTCGGCTCGCCCTTGTTCTGGCCGATGTTGGTGCGGCGGATCGCGACCGTGACGATCTCGGCGCCGCTCGCCTCCACCGCCTCCTTCGTCTGGGCGAGGTCCCTGTACTTGCCGGTGCCGATCAGCAGTCGCGAGCGGAATTCGCGCGCGCCGATGCGCAGTGTGTCGTTCATCTCATGCGGTCACGGCCGGCTGCACCTTGACCTCGAAGTTGACGGAGTTGGACATGAAGCAGTTGGCGTGCGCCTTGGCGTGCAGTTCGCGCGCGAGGTCGATCTGCGCGGCATCGGCGATGCGGACCTGTGGCCTCAGCACCACGTCGACCATGCGCATCTTGCCGTCCTTCATCGCCAGCGTGCCGGTGCCGCTGTCGCTGTACTCGAGCACGCGCACGCCGGCCCGCTCGCACACCGACAGGTAGGTCAGGTGATGGCAGGCCATCAGCGACGACACCATCAGCGTTTCCGGGTTGTGCCGGGCGTCGTCGCCGCGGAACACCGATGGCGACGAGCCCTCGATCGGCGCCTTGCCGCTGAAGCGGATCACGAAGGCCCGCTCGAGCTTGAGCTTGCCGTGTTCGTCTTCGCCGGCATGGCCGGTCCAGTGCAGTTCGCCTTCGAACAAATGCTGCTGTGCCATCAGCCTCCTCCGACTGCGACGACGATTTCCAGGCGATCGCCGGCGGCGAGCGCGGTGGCCGCATGCTGCGAACGGGGAACGATCTCGCCGTTGCGTTCGACCGCGACGCGTCTGCCCGCGGTATCCAGCGTCGACAGAAGGTCGGCCACCGAGAAAGCGGACGGAACCTCGACCGGCTCGCCGTTGACGGTGAGCCGCAGCCTGGTGGAAGTTGAAGTCGTCATCGAAGCCGGAATTTTACGCGCAGGGCGGCGCGTTTCCCGCGTTCACGTCAAGCCGGCGCCAGCGGGGCTCGCGCTTGGAGGCAGCCTCCCGCTGCCATAGAATCCGCCTCTCGCAAAGCAATTCGCGCCAGACGAATTGCGGGCAGTCCCTTGCGATGAAGTAGATTTCTGGTTGTCATGCGGGTGTAGTTCAATGGCAGAACGGCAGCTTCCCAAGCTGCATACGAGGGTTCGATTCCCTTCACCCGCTCCACTCCCTTCCCTGATTCCCTTCGTCGGCTCGCATCCGCTACGCTCGCGTCTCGCACGCCAGCGGGGAACCTGGCGGCGTGTCTCCCGGAACAAAAGGCCTGACGGCATGGTGCTCTGCCAACGCGGTGACGGGCGCTTCTACGCGCTGAATTCGGCGGCGACCACATGAGCGAAGTCCGCGCGCTGCTGCTGACCGACGTCGTCGACAGCACCAAGCTGGCCGAGGCGATCGGCGACGCTGCCATGGCCGAGGTCTGGATCTCCCATGACCGGGCCGCGCGCGACCTGCTCGTGAAGCATGGCGGCCGCGAGATCGACAAGACCGACGGCATGCTGATGCTGTTCGACGAGGCGGCGGGCGCCGTCGGCTTCGCGGTGGCCTATCACCGTGCGCTGGCGGAACTTCCGACGCCGCTCAGCGCGCGGGCCGGCCTGCACGTCGGCGCGGTGCTCCTGCGGCGGAACTCCGACGACGACGTCGCGCTCGGCGCCAAGCCGATCGAGGTCGAAGGGCTCGCCAAGCCCATGACGGCCCGCATCATGTCGCTGGCGTCCGGAGGCCAGACGCTGATGACCACGGAGGCGCGCGAGCGCGCTCGGCGAAACGCCGCTGCGCGTGGAGTCGCACGGGTTCTGGATGGTCAAGGGCATCGCCGAGCCGATCGAACTGTTCGAGGTCGGCGATGAACGCGCGCCGTTCGTCGCGCCGCCCGACAGCGAGAAGGTCTATCGCGTCATCCGCGACGACGACTGGTGGCTGCCCGTCAAGGAGATCCCGCACAACCTGCCGCACCTGGCGACGGCGTTCGTGGGCCGCGAGCGCGAGATCGGCGAAGTCAAGGCGCTCCTGGACAAGGCCCGGCTGGTGACGCTGCTCGGCATGGGCGGGCTCGGCAAGACGCGGCTCGCGGTGCAGTCGGCGGTCGGGCTGCTGCATCGCTACGCGGACGGCGTGTGGTTCCTCGACCTGTCGCCGTTGCGCGATGAAGCGCTCGTCGCCAGCGAAGCCGCCCAGCTGATCGGCGTGAAGCCCGAGCCCGACCGCACGCTGCTGCAGTCGATCTGCGCGCACCTGAAGGACAAGCGCGTCCTGCTGATCCTCGACAACTGCGAGCACCTCGTCAAGCCGTCGGCCGAACTCGCCAACGCCGTGCTGCGCGCCGCTCCCAACGTGCGGATCATCGCCACGAGCCGCGAGCCGCTGCGGATCCCGGGCGAGCAGAGTTACCCGGTGCAGCCGCTGCCGTTGCCGGAGCGCGGTGCGAGTGTCGACGAGGTGGCTCGCTCGACGGCGGTTCAACTCTTCGTGGCGCGCGCGCAGCAGAGCAAGCCGTCGTTCGTCCTGGATGCGGCTCAGGCGGCCGCGGTCGCGGAACTGGTCGCGCGGCTCGAAGGCATCCCGCTGGCGCTCGAGCTTGCCGCCGCGCGCGTGCGATCGCTCTCGGTGGCGGACATCAACACGCGGCTGAAGGATCGTTTCAAGATCCTGACGGGCGGCGCGCGCGTCCTGCAGGAGCGGCAGCAGACCCTGAAGGGGCTGGTCGACTGGTCGTTCGATCTTCTGAACGAGCAGGAGAAGACCCTGTTTGCGCGTCTGGGGATCTTCGTCGGCGGTTTCGATCTCGCCGCTGCGGAAGCGATCTGCGGAGCCGAGCCCCTGATGCCGGAAGACGTGCTGGATCTGCTCGCGTCGCTGGTCGAGAAATCGCTCGTCGCGCTCGACGAGACGGGCGAGGTGCCCCGGTACAAGATGCTCGAAACCATACGGGAATACGCCGCTGCGAAACTTGCCGAGGGCGGCGCCGCGGGCGGCACTGCGCAGGCGCACTGCCAGTACTACTTCGGCCTCAGCAAGCAGGCACGTGATCAGATTTCCGGTCCCGACCAGGGCGAGTGGATTCGCCGGCTGGAAGCGGATCTCGACAATGTGCGCAGCGCGATCAAGTTTTCGCTGTCGGGCGAGATCGATCCATTCATCGCGGTGAAGATGGCCGTGTCCCTGCACGGGTTCTGGATCCTGCGAGGCTATGCAACGGAGGGACGAGGAATCGTGCGCGCGGCCCTCGAAGCGCCGGCGATCCGCGCGTCCGACGTGGCGCAGGCGTGGGCGCTCTACGTCGGCGCGGGATTGGCCGAGAGCCAGAGCGACCACGCCGAAGCGCGTCGCATGTTCGAAGCATGCCTGGAACTGCGGCGCAGGCTCGGCAATCCCGTCGACATCGCGGCCACGCTTTCCACCCTCGCGCTTGCGCGGCTGCAGGCGGGCGACATCGGCGGCGCGGAGCAGAGCGAGCTCGAAGCGCTGCGGATATTCCGTGAAGTCGGCGACAAGCTGGGCGAGGCGATCTGCCTGCTTCATCTCGGTCAGATCTGCCAGCGCTCCGGGAAGGACGTCGAAGCCCATGATCGCCTGCAGGAGGGCCTCGCCGTCGCGGAGCAGATCCAGAACAAGGAGGTCGAGGCGGAATGCCAGCTCGTCCTCGGCGAACTCGCGTACGACGCTGGACTCGTCCCGGAGTCGGAATCGAGGTTCAAGCGGTCCCTGATCGTCTGCCGTGAGGCGGCGGACAAGCGCGGCGAGGCGAACGCGACGCGCTGGCTGGGAAAGTGCGACGGGCAGCGGGGCCGGGTCGCGGGCGGACTCGAGCAGCTCCGCGCCGCGCTCCGCGCCTACGTCTCCTTCGAAATGTGGGAAGAACTGCTCGGGTGCCTTGACGACATCGCGGCGCTGAAGGTCGCCGGCGACATTCAGAGGGCGGCACGACTCCTGTCGGCCGTGGCCCAGGCTCGCGACCGTCTGCAACTCCCGCGGACGCCGAGGGAGGACGAAGCCGTGCAGGAGAAACTGGGAGCCCTGCGCACGGCGCTGGGCGATGCGCCGTTCAACGAACAATGGGAGCGCGGCAAGGCGCTGGACATCCGCGAGGCGATCGCGCAGGCACTGGCCGAGGACGAGGAGCCCGTACTCGCGGCCTGACGTCCCGGTGTCGTGCGCCCTACGGGCGAAGCGAAGAGCTCCGCCGGCGCCGCGTCATCACGGTGAGCGATGCAAGCGCCAGAATGATCAGTGCGCCGCTTGCGGGTTCCGGAACCGCCGTGAACGTGAGGAACGGCGCTCCGTCAGGCGGGTTGAGGTCGCTGAATCCCCGCTCGACCACGCAGCTTTCCGCGCCGTAGGCGAGGCTGAAGGCGTGATGGCACGGCCCCCAGGTCTTGAAATCCAGCAGCGCGACGTCGTTCAGGAAGCTGAGGTTGAATTCCGTGTTCGGGCCGCCCGCCAGCGGCAGCGTCGAGTCGATGTAGTAACCGAAGGTCCCGAGCACGCCGGCGAGCGTTCCGTCGCTGATCGTCATGCCGATGACGAGGGATGATGGGGTATTGAAGAACAGCGTTTCCTGGAAAGCCGCATTGCCCGGGTCGCTGATCTTGTAGAACTCGACCTCTGCGCTGACGAGCGACATGCCGGAGCAGACGCCGCTGTTGAAGACGAAGCCCTCGCTCGCCAGGCAGGCATCCGGAACGAAGAACGTCGCCTCGCCGCGCCAGCCGAGATCGGGGAACGCCGGACCGAAGGCCGGGTCCCACTTGCCGACGTACTGCGCCGCGTGCGCTTGCCCTGATAACGCAAGCATCGCTGCGGCTCCCATCAACGCCGCCCTGCGCGTCAGTTTCTTCGCAAGTTCGTTCAACACGTTTCACCCCGCGTTCATGTTCACCGGTTGCCCCGATCGCGTTGCGAGCGCAGCGCGGCCGTTGTCAGCCAGAGAAATTTTCTTGTTGTCAGCCTTGCGGCGATTCTATGGGGCTGCCAAATGGACTGGGAGGAAACGAGCGACCGCCGGTCGGCTGAGTGCCTCGGACACCTTGCGCGTTGTCGAAATTTTTGACAGTGCATCGACGGTTCCCTTGCCGTGCGCGTTGAAACAGCGGACTGCGTGCGACTCGTTGACGCGTTGACTGATGACCCGCATGACCAACTTCCGTTGTCGGCCCTCGGCATTCGTGGTCACTCCGATTGATTCCGCCTCCCGAGCGGCATCCGCTACGCTCCCGTCTTCGCGCGCCAGTGAGAGGACACTCGAACCGAGCACCAGGCCCGCGCGCTCCCCACTCCAGGAAAAGGCCGTTGGCATGCTGCTTTGTCAGATCAGCGATCCACATCTCGTGCCGGAGGGCCGGCTGGCCTACGGGCGGATCGACACCGCGGGCATGCTCGAGCGCTGCGTGCGGAAAGTGCTGTCATTGCCGCGGTTGCCGGATGCGGTCGTCGTCACCGGCGACCTGACCGACCACGCGACGCTCGAGGAGTACGGCCTGCTCGGTGAACTGCTGAGCCCGCTCGGCATGCCGATCTACCTTGCCGTCGGCAATCACGACGACCGCCGCGTGCTGCAGCAGGCGTTTCCCGGCCAGAAGCATCTGTGCGGCGAGGACGGCTTCGTCCAGTACGTGGTCGACGACTTCGAAGTGCGACTGGTGGTGCTCGACACCGTGATCCCGCGGGCGCCCGGCGGAGAACTCTGCGGCCGGCGGCTCGAGTGGCTGGACCGTGCGCTCGCCGCGTCCGATCGGCCGACGATCGTCGCGCAGCATCACCCGCCCCTCGTCACCGGCCTGGCGTTCATGGACCAGATGACGCTCGCCAACCCTTCGGAGGAGGCCGCCGTGGTGGCTCGGTATAGGCACGTCGAGCGCGTGATCAGCGGCCACTACCACCGCACGATCCACGCGCGCTTCGCGGGAACGATCGCCTCGGTGTGCCCGAGCAGCGCGCACCAGCTGCTGCTCGACCTCGTGCCGGGCGCCGACATCCGTTTCACCTTCGAGCCGTCCGGTTTCCAACTGCATCTGTGGAACGGCAGCGAACTGGTGACGCACTCCCAGGTGGTGGAGGACTTTCCGACGTGGGGGTCGAGGGACTGAGCCATGCAGATGGTCAAGTGTCCCAGCTGCAACGAAGAGAACCCCGCCAAGTTCCGGCTGTGCGGGTATTGCGGGACGCCGCTGGCGCAGGCGACGGCCGCACTGCCGCCGACGGAACTCCGCAAGACGGTCACGCTGCTGTTCACTGACCTGAAGGACTCCACGGTCCTCGGCGAGACGCTCGACAGCGAGGCGATGCACGAGGTCAAGGAGCGCTACTTCGCGGCGATGTCCGCGGAGATCGAGCGCCACGGCGGCAAGATCGAGAAGTACATCGGCGACGCGATCATGGCCGTGTTCGGACTGCCGCGCGCGCACGAGGACGACGCGCTGCGTGCGGTGCGCGCCGCGGTCGGCATGCAGAAGATCCTCGTGAAGCTGAACAAGGGCCTTAAGGCCCGCTTCGGCTGCGAGTTGAAGAACCGCACTGGCGTGAACACCGGTGAGGTGGTGACCACCGACGACCCGACGCGCGACCAGAAGATGGCGACCGGCGACGCGGTGAACGTCACGGCGCGGCTCGAGGCGGCCGCCCCGGTCAACGAGATCCTCATCGGCGAGGTGACGTACCGGCTGGTGCGCGACGCGGTCCAGGCCGAAGCCGTCGAGCCGCTGACGCTGAAGGGCAAGTCGGAGCCGGTCCCCGCGTACAAGCTGATCTCCGTCTACGGGGAAGACGGCAACGTGCGCCGCCATGACACGCCGGTGGTCGGACGCGAGGAGGAACTCGCGGCGCTCGAAGCGGCCTGGCAGGAAGTGAACAGCGAGCGCCGCGCACGCCTCGTCACGGTGATCGGCGACGCGGGCGTCGGCAAGACGCGCCTGGTGCGCGAGATCATGGACCGCCTGTCGGCACGCGGCGCGCGCATCGTCAGCGGGCGCTGCCTGCCGTATGGGGATGGCATCACCTTCTGGCCGCTGCGCGGCATGGTGCTGGGCGCCGCGGCGATTCACCAGGACGACACGCCCGAGCAGGCGCAGGAAAAGATCCTGTCCTGCGTGCGCGATCGCGATGTGGCCGATCGGCTGGCATCGGCCATCGGACTGAGTTCGGCATCGTTCACCGTGCAGGACATCACGTGGGCCGCGCGGCGCTTTCTGCAGATCCTCACCTGTGAAGCGCCCGTGGTGGCGCTGTTCGACGACATTCACTGGGCGGAGCCGGCGTTCCTCGATCTGATGGACAACCTGCTGGACTCGATCGAGAACGCGCCGGTGCTGATGCTCGGCACCGCACGGCACGACCTGCTCGAGTCGAGGCCGGCCTGGAGCGATCGGCCGCGCGCCCGTCGACTCGTGCTGAAGCCACTCGGGGATGCGGCCGTTGCGCAGGTCATCCGGAACCTGCTGGGATCTGCAGGGCTGCCCGATTCCTTCATCAAGCGTGTCGTCGACGCCGCCGAGGGCAACCCGCTGTACGTCGAGCAGATGCTGTCGATGCTGGTCGACACCGGGGTGGTCAGGCAGGAAGACGGACAGTGGGTCGCGTCCAAGCCGGATGGCGAGATTTCGATTCCGCCCACGATCCACGCCCTGCTCGAGGCGCGCCTCGACAAGCTGGAGCGGGGAGAGCGCGCGGCGGCGGAGCCGGCGTCCGTGATCGGCCTCGAGTTCATGCGGCCGGCCGTGCAGTCGCTCGCGTCACCCGCGGTGCGCGAGTCGATCGACGAGAAGCTGCAGGCGCTGTCGCGCAAGCACTTCATCCGCTCGGCGGTCGGAACCGAAGGCGACGCGCGCTTCCGCTTCGACCACCATCTGGTGCGCGAGACGGTCTACAGCGGATTGCTCAAGCGGGCGCGTGCCACGATGCACGCCGAGTACGTCAAGTGGTCGGATGGGTTCCACGCGGGCAGCGATCGCGGCCGCGAGTTCGAGGAAATTCTCGGGTATCACCTCGAGCAGGCCTACAAGTACCTGGGCGAACTGGGGCCGATCGACGACATGGGTGCGGCCATCGGGCGGGACGGCGGAAAGCGGCTGTCGTCGGCCGGAAGGCGCGCGTTTTCGCGCGGGGACATGCATGCCGCGGCCAACCTGCTGGAGCGCGCCGTCGCGCTGTTCCAGCCGGACGATATGCAGCGTGCGGAGCTGCTGCCGGAACTCGGTGAGATATTCCTGCTCCTCGGTGACTACCTGAAGGCGCGAGAAACGGTTCGGGAAGCGCGAACCGTTGCGGAACGAATCGGGAGCCCGCGAATCAAGGCGGCTGGCCAGTTGGTCGAACTGCTGATTCGCATGTTCGCAAGGGACAAGGGCGGCACTTCAGACGAGGTCTTGCCTGCGCCGTCGGATCTCATTCCCCTTCTGGAAAGAGAGGGCGCGAACAACGAGCTTGCGATCGCGTGGAGATTGATTCTCCTCACCCATGGGGTCGCCGGAAAGTACGAGCTGGCGCGTGAAGCCGCGGAGAACTCCGTCAGGCATGCGCGATTGGCGGGAAATGAGCGGCTGGCGACCAAGATCGGCGCGAACCTCGCGGACTTCGCATTGCTCGGCCCGACTTCCGTTGAGCAGGCGATACAGACATGCGAAAAGCTCATTTCGGATGGCTTGGGTGACCGGCAAGTCGAATGCCGCGTGATGTGCCGATTGGCTCAACTGCGCGCAATGAACGGAGAACTTGACACTGCACGCGCGTTGTATCGGCAAGCGAGGGCCACGCTGCAGGACCTCGGCCACGGGGCCTTCGTCCACAGGACGGGCATCGACGTTGCGCTCGTCGAACTGCTAGGCGATGACTTCGCGGCGGCGGAGCCCGATGTTCGAACCGACCTCGATGTCCTCGCCAAAGCCGGGGACACGTATTACGTATCCACCATCGCCGCGCTCCTCGCCCGGCTCGTCGCCGGGCAGGGACGTGAAGAAGAAGCGTTTGCGCTGACGGAAATGGCCGAAGCCGCATCCGCGGAGGACGACCTCGACTCCCAGGCCCTGTGGCGTTCAACGAGGGCGGGCATCCTGGCCCGGTCGGGAAAGCTTCCCGAGGCGGAAGAGATGGCGAGGGCGGCGGTCGAGTTCGTTCGTCAGACCGAAGCACCGATGTTGAAGGCCGACGCCCTCTCTGATCTTGCGGACGTTCTGCAGCATTGCCGGCAAGACGGAGGAGGCTCATCGGGTCATCGACGAGGCGATGCACCTTTACACCGCCAAGGGAAATGCCGTGTCGGCCGGCCGCTGCAAAAAAATGGCCGAGGGACTTGGTCGCCCCTCGGCCTGATCCTTTCGCTGCACCGGGCGCTGACGGCGCCCGCTAATTCATCAGTGCAGTCACTCCAGTCCGAAGCGGCCGTTCTTCGTGTTGATGACGTTCCACTCGAAGTCACCATCGAGGTCCGCGTCCAGCCCAGCACGCCCTTGTTCCTGTAGTACGTCGCTTGTGGATGCAGGGAACGCCCGTGCCGCGTTCGGCGCCCGCCATGCAGTCCGGAACCGGATAAGTAACCAGATCTGTAACGTCGTCGGGTACTTGATCATGCACCGTCTCGATCTTCGTCCCCCTCACGATGTTCGTGGCATCCTGCGGAGGACGATCGGCAGCAGGTAGGCGCGTAATAGCAGTCCCGCTGGATCGCTCAAGGATGCGAGTCCGTCTGTAGGTCACGAGAATTTCCGCTGGTGCAGGTGAGCGGGATTTCCTCGATCATCGCCTGGACGATGAACGCGGAGGTCGGGACCGATCACCGTCGTCGTGAACGGGTCGCCGCCGAGCAGACCGTCATGCCGCCGATCGCCCGTGAAGAACGATCCGCCCGCCTTCGGAACGGCCGACTTCACGGTGACGCGTTGGTGTGCCAGCGGATCTTCACGCAGGATACGTCGACCGACGGGCGCATCGGATCCACCAGGCACGAATCGGTCGTGCCGAGCGGCCACGGGTCCACCGAGTCGTTCGGAGAATTGCCCGCGTTCGCGCCTTCGGCAGTCACGATGCTGCCCGCTGAAGCCGGCGTAATCGCCGAGCGGCAGCGGCGTGACGCGTGTCCTGATCGGCGCCTTGAAGAACAGCGTGAAGATCGCGGAAGTCGTGCTGTCCGGCCCTTGACTTGGCCGATGGCGCACTGATCTTGATCCGCGTTTCCGATACAGGCTCGGGTCGGCCGGAACACGACCTGCGCAGGTGGCGCCGTCCGTGAGCGTCGGAGCTAACTCGGCCTGCTTCCTGCTGATCGAGGACACCAGGTTGCCTTCGAAAACGACGTTGTTGATCGTGTTGCCGCTGGTGTTGTTCACCGTCACGCCGTATAGCCGATGTACGTCGTTGAGGGCTTCCGCCTTGGCGGTCGCCGCGCGCTGTAGGTGACACCGGCGAGAAGGGCCTCCACCGTGCGCTGGTGTCGCCCGGCAGCCGCAAAGCGCCGTCGAAACCCCCAGCACCGCCCCGATGAACACCGCCCCGCGTACCAACCCCAATTTCATTCCGCGCATGTCCTTAACCCCTGTTCTTGGTATTCCCATCCGTAGGAAGCGAAGCTTGGGGCTTGGGTTGATTTAGGTCAACTCGCGATCAATGCCGTCGGTCGGCCACATTCCGGTCCAACGGTTTGCCCTTCTGACGAGAGTGGTTTCTCGCTTGGTATCCTCGCCACTTCCCGGCTCGCTCCGTGGAAAGAATGCGCTGATAAATCAGAAGGATCGGTGCCGAGGGCGCACGTCGCCGGCACGCGGAGGACGTGGGGAAGTGAGGTGAGTGCAGTCGGCGCGCAGGCGAACTGGTTCGGCTCCTTGTGGCACCCCGGGGGCGTGGCCCGCGGGGACATCGCCGGGGGGATCACGGCCGCGGTCGTGCTGCTGGCGGTCGAAGGCGCCTACGGGCTCGTCGCCTTCTCGAATCTCGGGCCGGAGCAAGCCCAGCTTGGGTTCGTGCTCGGCGTCTTCGCCGCGGCGCTGTCGAGCATCGTGACCGTCCTCACGGGCGCGCGCGGGCCCATGTTGAGCGGTTCCAGCTCGGCCCTGACGCTCTTGTTCGCCACCTTGATCGGGGCCCTGGCCCTCGATCCGCGCTCCCTGGGCGCCAACGGCTTCCCGCACCCGCCGCTCGTCCTTGCATTCGCCGCGCTCGCCGTCGTGCTTGCGGGGTTCCTGCAACTCCTGCTTGGCATTACGCGGATGGCGGGCCTGATCCGCTACGTGCCGTACCCGGTCCACGCGGGGTACATGAACGGCACCGCGATCCTGATGGTCGGCGCCATGATGCCCAACATCCTCGGGCTCCAGCCCGGCACCAGCGTCGGCATGTGGCAGGACATGAAGCCGCTCGCGCCGATCGTCACGATCGTGGCCTTCCTCATCGCCATCAAGCCGCCGGCGTGGTCGCGGCGGATCCCCGCCTACATGACCGCGCTCGCGGTGGCGACGGTGCTCCACCACGTTCTTTCGCTGACGCCGGCTGCAGGCGGGCTGGGCCCGCTGTTCGCGCCGCCGGAGTTCAGCTGGCCGCGCCTCGATGTGCTGCAGCCGACCTCGAAGTACCTGCCCGAGGGCTACTTCACCGACAACATCTGGACCGTGCTCAAGTTCGCCGTCGTGATGGCCTTCATCGCCGGGCTGCAGACGGCGCTCGGCGCGTCGCACGTCGACGAGATGACGCACCGGCGCCGCAGCCTGTCGCGCGAGATGGTGGCGCAGGGCGCGGCGAACATCGCCGTCGGCGTCGTCGGCGGGCTTCCATCGGCCGGCGCCATCATGCGCAGCAAGGTCAACATCGACGCCGGCGGCAGGACGGAGTTCAGCCGCCTGTTCTTCGGGATCGGCCTGGTGCTCGCCCTGCTGATCGGGCTCGCGTGGATGCGCATCGTGCCGATGGCGGCGATTGCCGGCGTGTTCTGCGCGGTGGCGTATTCGCTGGTCGACAAGTGGACGCGCCGGGCTTCCGGCGTCCTGCTGCGCCAGTCCCTGAAGTGGCGCGTTCCACGGGCCATGGCGCAGAGCTACGCCATCATGGCGCTGGTCGCCGCCATCGCGATCTTCATCTCGCTGCCGGCCGCGATCGGCACCGGCATGCTCGTCGCGATCCTGATGTTCATCCGCAGCAACAGCAAGGAGCCCGTCCGGCACGTCGTTCATGCGGACGTGCGCCGCTCGAACAAGGTCCGACCGGCGGTGGAGACCAATCTCCTCACGCAGCACGGCAAGCGCATCGTCGTCGTCGAACTCGATGGCGCGCTCTTCTTCGGGACGGCCGAGGAAGCGGACGAGGCCATCGAGAAACTGATACACGAGGCCGACCACATCATCATCGACTTCGAGCGCGTCAGCGAGGTGGATGCCAGCGGCGCGCGGGTGATGCTGATCGCCGCCGACCACGTGAAGCGGGCCGGCAAGGGATTGCTGTTCGCCGGCCTCTCGCTGAAGGATGGACGCACGCGCACGATCCGCGACATGGACGTGCACGGGCTGCTCGACGACAGCGTCTTCTTCCGGGACACGGACCTCGCACTCGAGTACGCCGAGGACCGGCTGCTGAAGAGCCTGCTGCCGGCCGGCTCCACCACGGCCGCGCTGTCGCTCGAGGAAACGCTGATCGGCGCCGGCCTCACGCCGCAGGAGCGCTCCGTGCTCGTCGGCATGCTGATCGAGCGCCGCGTCGCGAAAGGCGAGTACGTCTTCCGCAGCGGCGATCCCGGCGATTCCATGTACGTGCTGATGCACGGCCAGATCGGCATCTGGCTGCCGCCCAGGGACGGCGGCGACACGCTGACCGAGGGCCGCCGCCTCGTGTCTTACGCACCGGGCGTCGTCTTCGGGGAGATGGCGCTGCTCGCCGGCATGGCGCGCTCCGCCGACGCCATCGCTGAAGCGGACGCGCTCGTGCTCGAACTGCAGCGCGAGCAGTACAACCGGATCATGGCCGACTATCCGACGCTGCTCGGCAAGCTGCTGCTCAACATCAGCCTGCTGCTCGCGTCGCGCGTCCGCGCCTTGTCGGCGGAGTTGCAGGCGTCCAGGGCCGCGCACTGACACGCCGAGGGCCGCTACCATGGCGGCCCCCGCGATGTGCCCCCAACGTTGCCCCGAAGGACGATGACGACCGCCGCGCCGCACCGCGAAGCCCTGCTTGCCGAACAGTTGAAACGCCTGCTGGGCGACACCGCGGTGGTGGCGATGGACTACCTGCGCGAGCACCTGCAGTGGGTGGAACTCGCGGGCGGCGAAGTGCTGATGGAGCAGGGCCAGCCCGGCGACTCCGGCTACCTGATGGTGAGCGGCCGCCTGCGCATCTACGTTCGCGACGACGAGCGGCGCTCAGCGCATGGTGCGCGAGATCGCGCGCGGGGAAGTGATCGGCGAGATGAGCCTGTTCACCGGCGAGCCGCGCTCGGCGACGGTCGTTGCCGTGCGCGATTCCGTCCTCGTGAAGCTCGACAAGCCGCGTTTCGACGGCCTCGTCGCCCTGAGCCCGCTGGTGTCGCAGACCTTGACGCGCCAGATCATCCAGCGGCTGCAGACGCAGAACCTGCGCCGTCCGCTGCCGCCACCGGTCACGATCGGCGTGCTGCCCGTGTCCGACGGCGTGTCCGTGGACGATTTCGTGAACGCGCTGGTTCCCCAGCTGCAGCGGTTCGGCCGCGTCAGTGTCGTCGATGCCGCGGCGATGGATCGGGCGATCGGAACGACGGGCGCGAGCGCGACCGACGGCGCGGCCGGCGACGAAGCGGTGGCGTCGGCGCTCGATGCGATCGAGGCGGCGAACGACTTCGTGCTGCTGATCGGGGACCCTGCGCCGGGCGCGTGGACCCGCCGCTGCATTCGACACGGCGACGAACTCCTGCTGCTTGCCGATGCCGCGCAGCCCGCCGCCATACACGACGCCGAGCAGTCATGCGTCCATGGAAGGACCGCGCGGACGGAAGCCGCCGAGATCCTCGTGCTGATGCACCCGGCCGACGCGAAGATGCCGCGCGGCACGCGCGAGTGGCTGGCGCGGCGGCCGGTGACCGGCCACGTGCACCTGCGTCGAGGTCTCGATCGCGACATGGCGCGCCTCGCGCGGCTGCTCAGCCGCAATGCGGTCGGCCTCGTGTTCGCCGGCGGCGGCGCCCGCGGCTTCGCGCATCTCGGCATCTGGCGCGCGTTGCTGGAGCAGGGCGTCGAGGTCGACTGCGTCGGCGGGACCAGCATCGGCTCGGTGATGGCCGCGCTGGTGGCGGCCGACCAGCCGATGGAGCGGGCGGTCGAGGTCGCGCGCAAGGGATTCAGCGGGAACCCGACCGGCGACTACAACTGGCTGCCGCTGATCTCGCTGATCAAGGGACATCGGCAGCGCAAGGCGATCACCGGCTCGCTGCGCGAACTGGTCGGCGACGGCGTCGCGATCGAGGATCTGTGGAAGACGTACTTCTGCATCGCCACCAACTATTCGCAGGCGCGCGAGCATCACATCGACAGCGGCGACCTGGCGCGCGCGCTGCTCGCCAGCACCGCCATTCCCGGCGCCTTGCCGCCGGTGGTGAGCGACGGCGACCTGCTGTGCGACGGCGGTACGTTCAACAACTTCCCGGTGGACCGGATGCGCGAGCAGCGCGGGGTCGGCAAGGTGCTCGGAGTCGACCTCGGTGCGCGCCACGTGCGCAGGCTCGACTTCGACGAAGTGCCCGGGAGCTGGGCCCTGCTGCGCGACCGGTTCCGGCCCCACAGCAAGCGGCGCTACCGGCTGCCGTCGCTGATGTCCTATCTCCTCAACGTGACGATCCTGTACAGCATGTCGCGGCAGGACGAGGCGCGGCGGCAGACCGACGTGTACTTCTGTCCGCCGCTGTACAAGGTCGGCCTGCTGCAGTGGTCGCGCTTCGACCAGATCCTGCGCCAGGGCTACGAGCACGGCCTGGAAGTGCTCGGCAAACTCGATGATCGCGCGCGGGCGGCGCTCACCGGCAAGCCCGGCCGCGCGGCGGAGTAGCCTTCGCGTCGGCATGAACACGGATCACTCCACGGGCGCGAAGGGCGCGTCCGCACTCGTCATCGCCGCGCTCGGCGTGGTGTACGGCGACATCGGAACCAGTCCGCTGTATGCGTTTCGCGAGAGCCTCGGCGGCCCGCACGGCATCGGCACGGCGCCCGAAGCGGTGCTCGGCGTGCTGTCGATGATCTTCTGGGCGGTCACGATCGTGATCTCGCTGAAGTACGTGCTGCTCGTGCTGATGGCCGACAACGACGGCGAGGGCGGCGACCTCGCCCTGCTCGCGCTCGTGCTGCGGCAGCTGCCGTCGCGCGGCCGCCTGCGGCGCGGCGCGGTCGTCCTCGGGCTGATCAGCGCGTCCATGTTCTATGGCGACAGCGTGATCACGCCGGCGATCTCGGTGCTGTCCGCGGTCGAGGGCCTGAAGGTCGTGTCGAGCGCCTTCGAGCACGTCGTCATCCCGCTGACCCTGCTGATCCTCCTCGGGCTCTTCGTGGCGCAGCGCTTCGGCACCGGCAGGGTGGGGCGCGTGTTCGGGCCGGTGATGCTGCTGTGGTTCGCCGTGCTCGCGCTGCTCGGCGTCGCCGGCATCGCGCGGCATCCCGCGGTGCTGCAAGCCCTGGATCCGCTGTTGGCCGCGCGTTTCGCCGTCGAGCATCCGGTGCTGACGTTGGCCGTGATGGCGGCGGTGTTCCTGTCGCTGACCGGCGGCGAGGCGCTCTACGCCGACATGGGTCACTTCGGGCGCCGGCCCATCCGGGTCGCCTGGTTCTGGATCGTGATGCCCTGCCTGATGCTGAACTACTTCGGCCAGGGCGCGCTCGTGCTGACGGACCCGAAGGCGGCGGACAACCCGTTCTTCCTGCTCGCGCCCGACTGGCTGCAGTTGCCGCTGGTGGCTGTCGCGACCTGCGCGACCGTGATCGCCTCGCAGGCGGTGATCTCCGGCGCGTTCTCGATGACGGCGCAGGCCGTGAAGCTCGGCTTCCTGCCGCGCATGTCGATCGACTACACGTCGGAGACGCAGGCCGGGCAGATCTACGTCCCCTTCGTGAACTGGCTCCTGCTGCTGCTGGTGGTCATGCTGGTCATCGGTTTCGGGTCGTCGTCGCACCTCGCCGCGGCGTACGGCATCGCGGTGGCCACGTCGATGGCGATCACGACGCTCGGCGTGCTGCTGGTCGCGCGGCTGCGCTGGGACTGGCCGCTCTGGCGCGTGGCGCTGGTGTTCGTGCCGCTGATGGCGCTCGACTGGGTCTTCCTCGTTTCGAATGCCGCCAAGATCCCCCACGGCGGCTGGTTCCCGCTGGCGTTCGGCGCGTGCCTGTTCCTGCTCTTCACGACGTGGAAGCGCGGCCGCTCGATCGTCAACCACGAACTCGAGAAGGGCGGGATCGAACTGCAGCCCTTCCTCAAGAGCCTGGCGATCTACCCGCCAGTGCGCGTGGAGGGCACGGCCGTGTTCATGACGCAGGAGGCCGGCCTGGTGCCGCATGCGCTGCTGCACAACCTCAAGCACAACCGCGTCCTGCACGAACGCGTGGTCTTCCTGACCGCGATCGCGCGCAACGTGCCGCACGTGGACGAGGAGGACATGGCCGAGGTGACCGATCTCGAGGAAGGCTGCTACCGGGTGGTTGTGCGGCTCGGCTTCCAGGATGCATACGACGTGAACTCGATCTTCGAGGTGCTGGCTCGCCGTTACAACCTCGATCTCGTCGTCAACGAGTGTTCGTTCTTCCTGTCGCGCCAGAACGTTCTCGCCCGGACCGGGCAGGGCATGTGGCGCTGGCGCCAGCGGATGTTCGGCTGGATGCTGCGCAACGCGCAGCCCGCCTCGGACTTCTTCCGCATCCCGCCCAACCGCGTGATCGAGATCGGCACCCAGGTCGTCATCTAGGTTTGCTGATGCCGGTCAAGCGGGCGCAGAGCGTCGTCGCGCCGTTTCGCGCGATGCAGCGATGGCTGCGAGAATGCCGGCATGCACGTCGATCCCTTCCTGATCGAACCCCAGCGGTCGCATGACCGTCCGCGCGTGCGTCAACTGCTCCTGCAGTGCGGCCTGCCGGTCGACGACCTCGACACCTCGCCGGTCGACTTCCTCGTGATGCGCGAGGCCGGGCAGGTGGTGGGCGCGGTCGGCCTGGAAAGCGCGGACGGCGTCGGCCTCCTGCGCTCGCTGGCCGTGCTGCCGTCCCTCCACGGGCAGGGACGCGGCGGCGCCCTGGTTGCGGCGGCCGAGCGGCTGGCGGAGGGGCGCGGCATCGACGATCTCTACCTGCTGACGACGACGGCGCCCGGCTTCTTCGCGCTGCACGATTACCTGCGCGTGCACCGCGGCTCGGTGCCGCTTGCGTTGCAGGCGGCGGCGCAGTTCGCGTCCGTGTGCCCGGCGACGGCGGCATGCATGCACAAGCGGCTGCGCAGGCCGAGGCTCTGAGGCGAAGGCGTATCGAACGGCAATGCCGGGGGTAGCGCCTTACGGCTCGCCGCTGCGGCGCGCTAGGCACCGGGTTGACTGGCTGCGATGCTCCCGCCGGCGGGGTGGAGACGGGCGAAGCAGGAGCAGGGATGGGCCTCATGCCTGAAAGGAACGCGAACTCGCCGGCAGCGCCGCTGTGGATCGGGGCGCTCGTCGGCGTTCTCGCCGGCCTCATCGCGGGACCGCTGATGCTGGTCGTCACCGTGCCGGTCGGCATCGCGATCGGCTATGCGGTGAAGGCGCGACGCGATGCGGCGCTCGAGCGCGCGGCGCAGCAGCGCCGCATCGATGAACTCGCCGAGCGCGTGGCGCTGCTCGAGTATTCGATGCGACGCGGCCAGGCGACCGCTCCCGCCGCGGCCCGCGCCGTCGTGCCTGAAGGCGTCGTGCCGGCACCTGTGCCGTTCGTCGAACCGACGGCCGCGCCGCTGGATGTCCCGACGTTGCCGCCGCTTCCGCCGCTCCGAGAACGTCGCCCGAGCCCGCGCCGGAGGCGGTCGTGCCGGCTGCAGATCTGCTGCCGCGGCCCGCCGAGCCCGGGCTCGTCTACCGCGGCGTCCAGGCGGCCAGGGACTGGCTGCTGGGCGGAAACACGGTCGCGCGCGTCGGGCTGCTCGTGCTCTTCATCGGCGTGGCCTTCCTGCTGCGCTACCTCGCCGAACACACGCGCATTCCGATCGAACTGCGGCTGGCCGCGGTCGCGTCCGGCGCGCTGGTGCTGCTGGGCTTCGGCTGGCGCCTGCGCGAGCGCCGCTTCGGCTACGCGGTCACGCTGCAGGGCGGCGCGATCGGCATCCTCTACCTCACGGTGTTCGCGGCGATGCGGCTGTACGACGTGCTCGCGCCCGCGCCTGCGTTCGCCCTGCTCGCCGCGCTCGCCGTGCTGTCCGGCGTCCTCTCGGTCGTGCAGAACGCGCGCGCCCTCGCCGCCCTCGGCGCCGCCGGCGGTTTCCTCGCGCCCATCCTCGTGTCGACCGGCAGCGGGCGCATCGAACTGCTGCTGTCGTACTACCTGCTGCTGAACCTCGGCGTGCTCGGCATCGCCTGGTTCCGCGCGTGGCGCGAACTGAACTGGATCGCGTTCGCGTTCACCTTCGGCGTGATGGGTGCGTGGGCGTTCGAGAGCTACACACCGTCGTACCTGCTGGTGGGGCAGGGCTTCCTCGCCACGTTCTGGCTGCTGTTCCTCGGCGTGTCGCTGCTCTACGCGCTGCGCCAGCCGGACGCCAGGCGCGGGCTCTTCGACACCACGCTGATGTTCGCGCTGCCGCTGGCCGCGTTCGGCATCGAGTCGCAGTTCGTCGACGGTGTCGAACTGGCGCTTGCCGCCGTCGTCGCGGCGGCCGTCTATCTCGCGAGTTCGGCGCTGCTCCTGAAGCGGCGCGACGCCGCGCTCACGGTGCTCACCGAAGCAAGCTTCGGCGTCGGCGTGGCCTTCCTGACGCTGGCGGTGCCGCTCGCCGCCAGCGCGCAGTGGACGGCGGCAGCCTGGGCGCTGGAAGGCGTCGCGCTGCTCTGGGTCGGCACGCGGCAGCACCGCTGGCTGCCGCTGCTCGCCGGCGCGGTGCTGCATGCCGCGGGCGCGATCGCGCTGCTCCGCGCCATCGACATCGGGAGCGTCGACGTCGCGCCGCAGTTGTCCGGCCTCACGCTGAACCTCGTCGTGTTCGCCGGCGCCGCCTTCGCCAGCGCGCGGCTGCTCGCACGCGCCGTCGGCGGCCGCTCCGGCTACGGCGCCGCCGCGCGTTGGATGACCGCGGCGCTTCCGTGGGGCGCGCGCCTCGTCGGCTGGGGCTGGGTCGCGGTCCTGGCGTGGCAGCCGCTCGCGTACCCGTGGTACGTACCCGCGTGGTGCGTGCTGTCCGTCGCATTGCTCGCGGCGGATCGGCGCGCGGGCCGCGCGGCCTTGACGCCCGAGTGGGTCGCGGGAATCGCCGTCGTTGCCCTGGCGTGGGTCGCCACGGAAGCGCGTGCGGGGTTCGACGAGAGCGTGCTCGCGGTCGCCAATACGACGACGCTGCTGCGCCTGGCAGTCGTCGCCACCGCCGTCGCCGGTGCTCTGCTGTCGCTCGCGCGCTCCGCCGTGCGCCGCAACGCGGCCGCGGCGCTGCTCACGGTCGGTGCACTGACCTGGCTGGTGGCGTTCTACTCCGAGGCGCTCGCCCGCATCGACGACCGGCTGGCGGTTGCGCAGCTCACCCTGCTCATCGTCGTCGCGACCTGCTTCGCGCTCGCGTGGCTGGGTCAGCGCCTGCGCTGGAACTGGCCGATCTTCATGTCATGGGCCCAGTTCGCGGTGCACCTCGTCGTGGCCGCCACGGCGCTGATGGTCGCCGCGGAGAGCGCGACGTTGCCGAGCCGCCACTACGGATGGTTCGTGTGGCCGCTCGCGTGGGCCGCCTACGCGGTGCGCCTGCGCTGGGACGACCGCCTCGTCACGAAGGTCTCGTCGCCAGGCGCCGTCCACGTCGGCGGCCTGTGGCTGCTCACGGCGATGATCACGGCCGAGGTGGCGCTGCGCGTCGACGCGATTGCCGGCGACGGCTGGTTCCATGGCGTCTGGGGCGCGTTGCCCGCGGTCGCGCTGTGGCTCGTGGTGCACTACGCGTTCGCCTGGCCGATGCGTGCCGCGCCGTTCGCGTATGCAACCGTCGGCGCGCCCGGGCTGGCGTTCTTCGCGCTCGGCTGGATGGTCGTGTCCGGTGTGATGACGCCGGGCGACGCCGCGCCCCTGCCGTACCTGCCGCTGCTGAATCCGCTCGACCTGTCGGCGCTGCTGACGCTCGCGGCCGTGCTGCGCTGGCATCTTGCCGATCATCGTCCTGCGTGGCGACCCGCGGTGCGCGCCGTCCTCGGTGGCGTTGCCTTCTTCGCGCTGAACGCGGCGGCCTTGCGCGCCGTCCATGCCTATGCCGGCGTGCCCTGGTCGTTCGACGCACTGGCCCGCTCGCTGATCGTGCAATCGGTGTTGTCGCTGCTGTGGACGGCCACGGCGATGGCGCTGATGGTGCTGGCCCATCGCCGCGCGTGGCGTGCGATGTGGCTGATCGGCGCGACGCTGCTCGGCGCTGTCGTTCTCAAGCTCTTCTTCGTCGACCTCGCGGGCAAGGGCACGATCGAGCAGATCGTGTCGTTCGTCGGGGTCGGCCTGTTGATCCTGCTGATCGGTTACCTGGCGCCGGTGCCGCCCGCGGCCGCACCGGCAAGGAGCTAGCTGGATGAATCATCGTCGCATGACTCGCTGCATGAAACGCGCGCTGGCCGTCTTCGCCCTTGCTGCTGCCGCGACGGCGACGTCGCCGGCCGCAGAGTCCCTGCGGCCCGAGGATTTCGCGGCGCAGTTCCCGCTCGCGAACGTGGTCGAAGGACTCAACGCAGTCGAGTTGACCGAGTCCGTCTATCGCGCGGCGGCCCACCGTTCGCTGAACGACCTGCGGGTGTTCAACGCGAAGGGCGAGGCGCTGCCGTTGGCGGTATTGCCACCGGTGCCTCAGCCGCCTCCCGATGTGCGCAAGATCGAACTCGCCCTCGCGGCGTTGCCGGCACAAAGGGACGCACGCGATGCAGCGCTGCAGGCCTATGCGCTGCGTTTCGAGCGCGACCGTGACCGCGCCGTGCTGGAAATCAGGGGCGAGCCGCCGCCGGCACCGGTGAGCCCGGACGTCGGTGGCTACCTGGTCGACGCGCGGCCGCTGAAGGACATGAAGGGGCGGCTGGTGCTCGTGTTCGCGCCGAACGCGCCGGATTTCGCGGGACGGGTCGAGGTGCTGGGCAGCGAGGATCTGGTGAACTGGCGCGTGCTGGCGACGGGTCCGCTGGCGCGCGAGCGGCGACTCGGTGGCGAGGCCATCGAAAAGAATCGCGTCGAGTTGAACGCTCCGCCGTCATTTCTGCGCGTCGGCTGGAACGGCAGCCCGGCTCCGCAGATCGGCGCGGCGCATTTCGAGGAACTCGCGCCCGTGCTCGTCGCCTTGCCGCGCGCGCGGCTCGCCGTCACGCTCGGCGGCGAGGGCCGCAGCCTGTATGCCGATCTTCCCCCGGCATTGCCCACCGAGCGGCTGTTCATCCGCCTGCCGGAGGCGAACATGTCCGAGCGCGTGAGCGTGCATCGGCATGTTGCCGACCCTGGGCCGCGGTCACGCCATCTCGGACTGTTGCCGCGGCGGGCGCCGGAGCATTGGGTGCACGCGGGAACCGTCGATGTCTTCCGAGTGATGCGCGGCGCCACCGAAGTGGAGAGCGAGGGACTCGCATTCCGCGTCCCGACCGACGGCGTGCGGATCGACGCGCCACGCGCGTTCAGCGGGGCGCTGCCGACGGTCGAAGCGGAGTGGCGGCCGGCCCGCATCGCGTTCGCCGCGCGTGCGCCGGGGCCGTATCGCCTCGCGGCCGGTCACGCGGGTGCTTCTCCGTCGCCTGCGCTCGACCTGCGCGCGCTGCTCCCGCCCGACGATGCGTCCGGCGTGAAGCTGCCGGCAGCGCGCATCGAGGCGCCGATCGCCGACGCGGCGGGCGTGAGCACGGCGCGCACGGAACGCATCGCGGCGCAGGCGCACTGGTCGCGCATCCTGCTGTGGATCGTGCTGGGGATCGCCGTCCTGGGACTGGCGTGGATGGCCTGGCGCCTCGCCGCCCAGATGCGGGCGGCGACGGCGCCGCCGGGCGCGGACGCCCGGCGCTAGGACGCGTCAGCGCGGCGCGGGCGCGGCCTGCGAGGCTTCGGCGACGAAGATCTCGACGCGACGATTGCGCGCGCGGCCCGCTTCCGACGCGTTGTCGGCGATCGGCTGCTGCGAGCCGCGGCCGTCGATGGCGATGCGCTGGCTGCTGACGCCGCGCGCCGTCAGGTAGTCGCGCGTGCTGGCGGCACGGTTGACCGAAAGCGGATTGTTCACGGCGTCGCTGCCGGTGCTGTCCGTGTGACCGATGATGCGCACGGTCGACGCGGGGTTCTGGTTCAGCGACTGCGCGAACTTGTCGAGGATCGGCGCGAAGTTGGGTTTGACGTCGGCGCGGCCCACGTCGAACGAGATGTCGCTCGGCACTTCCAGCTTCAACTGGTTGTCGGCGGTCTGCGTGACCTGAACGCCGGTGCCGCGCGTGGCCTGCTCCATGTCCTTCTTCTGCTTTTCCATCTGGCTCGACCACACGTAGCCGCCGAGCGCGCCGATCGCGGCGCCGGCCAGGGCGCCGTGCGTGCGGTTGCTCGAGTGCGCCAGCGCGCCGATGGCGGCGCCGGCAGCGGCGCCGATGCCGGTGTCGCGCGTGGTGTTGGGCTCATACCCGGACGAGGCACAGGCGGCCAGCAGGGAGGCGGCCGCGAGGGCCAGCAGGGACGTTTGCAGACGACGGGTCATGAATGCTCCAAGTCAGGTACTCGGTCAGGTGCGCGCCGGGCCGCTCGATGAGTGCGGGCGATCCGGCGACAGCCCTCGATTCTGCCTCGAACGGCGGCCGACCGCCCGCGGTTGACCGGGGGCGGCACGGATGACCTTCCGTGCGGGATGGGAACGGCGGCAAAGGAGGTGCGGCCGGCGGGGGGGCGCCGGCCGCGCAGGATGCACAGGCTCTCAGCGAACCGTGGCCACCTGCTGAGGGGGGTCGACGTCGGGCGCAACGATCACGACGCGTTCCATGATCCAGGTCGGCAAGGCCGCCTCGACCGTGGCGTAGTCGGCCGTCAGCGCCTCCTGGACTGCCGGCACGGCGGGCAGCGCGAGCGCGGCCAGCGTGGCGAGCAGGAAGAAGACAGTTTCGGCGTTCTTCAGCATGGCGAAAGTCCTGTCGGTGCGGACGACGCGTGTCGTCGATGTGCGCACTGTAGGCAGCGCGTCGCGGCCGGGCCACCGGGATGCGATGAAGCGCGCGAAGCCGGGCACGAACTGCAGTCCGACGCGGCGGAGGGCGCGAAGCGCCACCGCACGCCGACGAACCGGCGTCCAGCCGGACGCACGCCGTACCGTGGACTTGTGATCCTCCGGGCATGGCCTCATCTACGCCGCGGTCGCATCGTCTGCGGACGCGGAAAGAGAACGACACCATGACATTCCGATCGGGCTGGTTGAAGCGCGTCGCCGCCGTGGTCGGCACCGCGGCCGTGGCCGCGACCACGGCGCTGACGGCCATTGCACAAAGTCCCCCGCGCGCCGAACCGCGGCCCGTGACGCCGCGCGGCGCGCTGCCCGACAGCGAACGGGCGGTCGTCGATCTGTTCCAGAACGCCGCGCCGTCGGTGGCCTACATCACCACCGAAGTCCTGCAGCAGTCGGGCTGGTTCGTCACCGCGACGCAGGGCGCGGGCAGCGGCTTCGTCTGGGACAGCGCGGGGCACGTGGTCACCAACAATCACGTGGTCGCAGGCGCGCGCAAGGTGTTCGTCCAGCTCGATGCCGGCGATCCGATTCCCGCGACCCTGGTCGGGCGCGCGCCGGAGTACGACCTCGCGGTGGTGAAGCTGTCGCGTCCGCCGAAGGACCTGCGGCCGATCCCGATGGGTTCGTCGAGCGAGCTGAAGGTCGGACAGTCCGTCTTCGCGATCGGCAACCCGTTCGGCCTGCAGCGCACGCTGACGCGCGGCATCGTCAGCGCGCTCGAACGCGAACTGCCGACCTCGGGCTATCGCGAGGTCGCGGGCGTGATCCAGACCGATGCCGCGATCAATCCCGGCAACAGCGGCGGGCCCCTGCTCGACAGCGCCGGCCGGCTGGTCGGGGTCAACACGGCGATCCGTTCGGCCTCCGGCAGCTCGGCGGGCGTCGGCTTCTCGATCCCGGTCGATCTCGTCAATCGCATCGTGCCCTCGCTGATCTCGCGCGGCCGCGCGCCGATCCCCGGCATCGGCATCGTTCCGTATCCGCCCGAGATCGTGGCGCGCGCTGGCATCCGCGGCGTGGTGATCGAGAACGTGCGGCCGGGTTCATCGGCCGCGCAGGCCGGGCTGCGGCCCGCGAATCCGCGCTCCAACGACGTCGGCGACGTCATCGTCGCCGTGAACGGCCGCCTGACCGGCACACCTTCGCAGTTCGCCAACGAACTGGACCGAGCCGGCATCGGGCGCGACGCCGAACTCACCATCGTGCGCGCCGGCAAGGAACACAAGGTGCGGGTGCGGGTGGTCGACCTCGCGCCGTGATGCGCGCGCGAGCGCGGGTAACATCGGCGCACCTTCACCTGACGACGGAAGCGCAATGACCACAGTGACGACGGCCAGCGGACTGATGATCGAGGAACTGGCCCTGGGCGACGGCGACGCCGCGAAGAGCGGCGACGAGGTCACCGTGCATTACACGGGCTGGCTGACGGATGGACGCAAGTTCGATTCGAGCCACGACCGCCGCGATCCGTTCAGCTTCTCGCTGGGCCGCGGCAACGTCATCGCCGGATGGGACGAGGGCGTCGCGGGCATGAAGGTCGGCGGCAAGCGCAAGCTGACCATCCCGCCGGGCCTCGGTTACGGCGCCCGTGGCGCGGGCGGCGTGATTCCGCCCAACGCCACGCTCGTGTTCGAGGTCGAGCTCCTCAGCGTCGACTGAGGCGGCGGCGCGCGGCCCTGGCCGCGCCTAATGCTGCTTGACGAAGCCGCGCGCGGTGTCCAGCTCGGCATCGAGCAGGCGCTTGGCCGCGTCGAAGGCCTCGCGCGTGGCGACGAAGGCATCTTCGTCGCCTTTCTGCGTGATCGCGTACGACTTGCCCTTCACGTGCATGTCGAGCTTCACGTTGAACAGGCGCCCCTTGCTGCTGTGCCGCGCTTCCTGCGTCACGGCGACGTGCATGCTGGTGATTCCGGGGTGGAACTTGCCGAGTTTCTCGGTGCGTTCGCGGATGGCCTGTTCGAGCGCGTCGGAACGGTCCATTTGATGAAAGGCGAGCTGGATCGGGAATGTCATGGCGGCTTCTTGGCTGTCCAACCGATTTCATCCTCGTCCGCCCCGGCGCGGCCCGCGTTGATGGTCGTCAAGCGGCAGGCCGTCAGCCGCGTTTCAGCTTCATGCGCACGGCGGCCGCCCGATGGCGCGCCTTCCACATCGACAGCAGCTCGCGTTTCTGCAGCGGCGTCATCGACTCGCGCCGGATGTCGCGCAGCATCTTCTGGTAGTTCGCAAGGCGGTCGGGTGCGACACCCGCGCGGACGGCGCAACCCGGCTCGTCCGCATGCGTGCAGTCGCGGAAGCGGCATTGCGCCGACAGCGCGCTGATGTCGTCGAAGCTCGCTCTCAGCGCCGCCTCGTCGATGTCCGGCGCGAGCCCGCGCAGTCCGGGCGTGTCGATCACGCATGCGCCGCCCGGCAGCCGGTGCAGCGTGCGCACGGTCGTCGTGTGGCGGCCACGGCTGTCGTCCGCGCGCACGGCGCCGGTGGCCTGCACGTCCGTGCCCAGGAGGGCGTTCGTCAGCGTCGACTTTCCCGCCCCGGAGGAGCCGAGCATCACCAGCGTCTGTCCGGCGCCGAGATACGGCGCCAGCGCTGTTGCAGCCGCGCGGTCGAGGGCATTCACGGCGTGCACGTCGATGTGCCGGCCGATGCGCCGGCTCACCTCCTCGCATCGCGCGTCGACGCCGCCGCACAGGTCGGCCTTGGTGAGCACGACCACGGGCCACAGTCCGGCGGGCTGCACCATCGCGAGGTAGCGCTCGAGGCGGCGCAGGTTGAAGTCGCCGTCCAGCCCCATCACCAGCAGCGCGGTGTCGACGTTGCTCACCAGCGGCTGCGGCTGGCCCTCGCTGTTGCGCCGGACCAGCGCGGTCAGCGGCGGCATGCGGGCGTGGATCCAGCAGTCGCCATAGGCGTCGCGCTCCGCGGCCACCCAGTCGCCGACGGCGAGCGGCGCTTCCCGCCGCAGCGCCGGAAGCAGTTGCGCGGCGAACTCGCCGTCGCCGTCCGCGACGATGACGCTTTCGCGATGGACTTCGACGACGCGCAGCGGGGTTCCGGCCGCGTCGAGTGCCGCCAGTGCCTGCATCACCGGCGGGGTCAGACCGATCGGCCGCAGCCGATCCCATTGCTCGAATTGCATGTCAGTTCGTTCCCTGTCTGCACGCGAACGCGTGCGCAAGCGATCGCGCGCATGGCGCGCGGCCCGAAGTGGTCGATTGGATGTCGCCGGCCGCGGAAACGCGGCGGAATCGGAACGAACCGAGTCAGCGCGAGAGCGGCCGACTAGCGGACAAGATCAGTCTTGGACATGGCGCCTCCTGGATCAGATGGCGCTCGTACGAGCGGTGCGCGAGCTTCGCGCAGAGCGGCCGTGGCGTCAATATGCGCAGGCCCTAGACTCCGCACCCATGTTCCATCCCGCCCACGCTCCCTCGCAGCACACCCTGTTCGAAGACGCGCAGGCGCTGGTCACCGCAGCGCTCTTCGTCGCGCTCGGCGTCGCGATGTTCGCGCACGCGGGCTTGCTGACCGGCGGCACGGCCGGCATCGCCTTCCTGATTCACTACGCCACCGGCTGGCGCTTCGGCGTGGTGTTCTTCCTGATCAACCTGCCCTTCGCGTGGTTCGCCATCCGGGGCATGGGGTGGCGTTTCACCATCAAGACCTTCGTCGCCGTCGCGCTGCTGTCGACGTTCACCGAACTGCTGATGCCCCAGGTGGTGCGGTTTGGCCAGCTGCAGCCGGTCTACGCGGCCGTGATGGGCGGGTTCCTGATCGGCGCGGGCCTGCTGATGCTGTTCCGCCATCACGCCAGCCTCGGCGGCCTCAACATCCTCGTGCTGTGGCTGCAGGAGCGCCGCGGGTGGCGGGCCGGCAAGGTGCAGATGGCGATCGACTGCCTGATCGTCGCCGCCGCGCTCGCCATCGTCGAGCCCGGTCGCGTCGTGCTGTCCGTGCTGGGCGCCGTCGCCCTGAACCTCGTCGTCGCCGTCAACCACAGGCCGGGCCGTTACCTCGGCGTCTGAGGACGCCAAGCCGCCGGACCGTGGGGCCGGCGGCTAAGCTTCCGCCATGCCGTCCATTCCGTACACGCTGGTCGACGAAGAGATCGAGTTCCAGGCCATCCGCGCCCAGGGCGCCGGCGGCCAGAACGTCAACAAGGTCTCGAACGCCGTGCATCTGCGCTTCGACGTGCGGGCGTCTTCGCTGCCGGACGAACTGAAGGACAAGCTGCTGGCGAAGCGCGACCAGCGCATCACCGACGAGGGCATCGTCGTGATCAAGGCGCAGACCTCACGCAGTCTCGAAAAGAACCGCGCCGCGGCCATTCTTCGCCTGCGCGCCCTCATCGACGAAGCCGCGCACATCCCGATCAAGCGGCGCCCCACGAAGCCGACCAAGAGCTCGCAGCGCAAGCGCGTGGAAACCAAGGTTCAACGCGGCCAGGTGAAAGCGCTGCGCCGCAAGGTCATCGATTGGACGCGCTTGCGCCGATGCCGCCTGCCTTCGAAGGCGTCGAGCAGCGGAGGCCCGCGGTCACCGCGCTCCGCGCAGCCAGCGCAGCACTAGACGAAGTACATCACCGCCACGAAGTGACTGCCGCTGCCCGCCAGCACGAACATGTGCCAGATCCCGTGCGCATGCCGCCACTTTCGATCGTTCAGATAGAACACGACCCCGATGGTGTAGAGGATGCCGCCGGCCGCCAGCCAGGCCATGCCCTTCGGTCCCAGGGCCTCGCTCAACGGCACCAGCGCCAGCGCGCCGAGCCATCCCATGACGAGGTGCAGCACCGGTGAGGGATCGCGGTCGGCGCTGCGCCGTATCGCCTGCCAGATCCCGGCGCCGGCCATCAGCCAGACGACCGCGAACAAGCGTCAAGCCGACCGCGCCGCGCAGCGGCCCGAGCGCGAAGGGCGCGTAGGTGCCGGCGATCAGCAGGAAGACGGCGGCGTGGTCGACGCGTCGCAGGATGCCTTTCAGGGGTCCGCGGACGGCGTGATACAGCGTGGAGGCGGAATACAGCGAGACCAGGCACAGGCCGAAGAGCACCACGCCGGTGATCTTCCATGGATCGTCCTGGCCGATGACGCGCGCGATGAGGACGACCGCGCCGATGACCGCGAGCGCGGCCCCGACCAGGTGCGTGATGCTGTTGAGTCGTTCGCCGTGATACACGGGTCAGCTGCCTGCAGTGCTGGAATGCAAGAGGCGGGATGGATCGACGGCGGGCGGGCGGCAATGCCGCCCGGTTCGGCAGCGACAGGCGGGCGCTCAGGCGCCGCTCAGGTCGTGCCGCTGCTGCCGGCCTCGTTCGAGGCGTCTTCCGGGGCAGGAGCGGACTCGCCGGACGTCTTGGCGAGTTTCTGCAGGCGTTTCTGCTCCTGCTTCTGCTCGGTCTTCTTCTTCTTGGCCAGTTCGCGCTGGCGTTTCTCGAATGAGTAGTTTGGCTTGGCCAGGGGGACCTCCTTGTGGATCCGGCGGGATTGCGGAGCTCAGGGCCGAAGCTTACGCGGGTTCGCCCGGGGCCGCCGCCGCTACTTCTTCGCCGCTGCCTGCTCGGCCAGCTTCTTCCAGTCGATCGGCCCCTCGACGAAGCGGGTCTTCAGCTGCTCCAGCGTCCACGCGTTGCCCCACGCGAAGTGCTTGTAGACCGTGTCCCAGGGCTCCCCGGTGCGATAACCAGGCTGGACGAAGCTGACCCGCGTGCGCGCCGGTGTCACCGCGTCGACGAGAATGATGGTGTGCAGCGACTGGAAGGTCGGGACGTCGAACGCCGTCTTCGGCGGCGCCTGCACGTTGCGGATCGCGAACATCCGCTGTGGAACGAAGGCCAGGATCTCGTTCCTGATGTTGCCGGGCGCGCCGGCCACGGCAGCGGGGTTGTAGCTCGTCTCGATGATGCCGCCGAGGCGGAAGTCGACATGGGCGACCGGGGCGGCCCAGCCTCGCCAGCCGTCCGTCGTCGTCAGCGCGGTCCAGACGTTGGCGGCGGCGGCCGGAACCTCGATGCTCAAGTCCATCGTCCGGGTGCCGTCGGCCTCCGTGCGCGAGGCATCGACGACGGCCGTTGTCGCGAGCGCGGGCGCCGCGCAGGCGAGGCCGACGGCGACGAGGCAGGCGCGCGGCAAGGAAGTTCCCATGGTGTCTGCTCCGGCGGTTGACGTGGCGTCAGTCTGTCAACGTGGCGCGCGCTTCACAAGTCCCGGTGCGACGAGCGCCGGCTTCGGCACGTCCGCCGGATGCCCCGGCGATCCGGCGGCTGCTTCCCGACTGCTATAAATCGTCGCGGGCGGTCGCCGCGGCGCCGCGCCTGCCGCGGCGCCATGGCCTCCATCTTCTCCGTCACCGTCCCGTTCTTCGCGCTCGTGCTGTGCGGCTACCTCGCCGCGCGCCTCCGGCTGCTGCCCGCCAGCGCCATCCCCGGGCTCAACATCTACGTTCTGTACTTCGCGCTGCCGTGCATGCTGTACCGGTTCGGCGCGTCGCTGCCGGTGGCGCAGCTGATCGACGCCTCGGTGATCGCGGTCTGGTTCGGCGCCGCGCTCGTGATGCTGCTCGGGACCGTCGCCGTGTCACGGTATGCCGGCGTGGGGCTGAAGGACTCGGCCTTCGGCGCGTTGACGGTGACGTTTCCCAACACCGGCTTCATGGGCGTGCCGCTGCTGGCCGCGCTGCTCGGCTCCGCCGCGGCGGGGCCGGTGATCACCACCCTGCTGATCGACCTGCTCGTCACGAGCTCGCTCGCGATCGCGCTGGCCCAGATGGGAGATCGCGGCGAGCTGGGCCCGGCAGCGTCAGCGCTGCGCTCGGTGCGCGGCGCGCTCAGCAACCCGCTGCCGTGGTCGATCGGCGCCGGCATGGTGTCGTCGGCCACGGGACTGCACACGATCGGGCCCGCGGACACCATCGTGAAGATGCTGGCCGACTCGGCCACGCCCGTGGCGCTGTTCGCGATCGGTACCGTCCTGTGGCGCGCCGGCCAGCAGGTGCACACTCGCACGCCGCTACGGTCCTACCTCTCGCTGGCGCTGCTCAAGCTGCTGGTGCACCCGCTGCTGGTGCTGGGGCTTGGGTGGCTGGCGATGCGTCTGCTCGGGGCGCCGCTGTCCGTCTTCAGCCTGACCGTGCTGGTGCTCGCCGCGGCGCTGCCGTCCGCCAGCACGGTCTCGCTGCTGGCCGAGCGCTACGGCGCCGACAATGGCCGCGTGACGCGCGCGGTGGTGCTGTCGACGGCGCTCGCCTTCATCACGTTCTCGCTGGTGGCGTGGCTCGCCGAGCTGCGACTGCAGTGATCGATCCGGGAAAGTCCCGAGCCCGGACGGATCGCGCGCGCGCGGGCGCGGCGGCGCGGCCACGTACGATGCGGGCCCTTCCCCCTTGTTTCCCTGCAGACAACACCAAGGAGCACGCATGCTTCGAATCGGCATCATCCTCGGCAGTACGCGTCCGGGGCGCAACACCGAGGCCGTCGCGCGCTGGGTCTTCGACCAGGCGCAGCAGCGCGGCGACGCGGACTACGAACTGGTCGACATCGCGGACTACGGCCTGCCGCTGCTCGACGAGCCGATCCCGCCTTCCCAGAAGAAGTACAGCAAGGACCACACGAAGCGCTGGGCGGAGAAGATCGCCTCGTTCGACGGTTTCGTCTTCGTGACGCCGGAATACAACCACAGCACCTCGGCGGCGCTGAAGAACGCGATCGACTTCCTCTACGCCGAGTGGAACAACAAGGCGGCCGGGTTCGTCAGCTTCGGCAGCGCGGGCGGCCTGCGCGCCGTGGAGCACCTGCGCGGGATCATGGCCGAGCTGCAGATCGCCGATGTCCGCTCGCAGGTCGCCCTGTCGCTCTTCACGGACTTCGAGAACTTCAAGACCTTCAAGCCCCAGGCGCTGCACCAGAACTCGCTGAAGTCCATGTTCGACCAGCTGCTCGCCTGGAGCGGCGCGCTGAAGACCCTGCGTACCACGAAGTGAAAATCGGGGTCAGACCCCGATTTTCGGCGTTGCACATCGGGGCCTCGGGCCCCGATTTTCATTGGGCCTCGAAGCGCGCGAAGAGCACGTTGTTCTCCAGGTGCACGTGCTCGTGCACGTCGTCGATCAGCTTGCGCACGCCGGCGTAGAGGGCGCGCCACGTCGAGCACGCTTCCTCCGGCAGTTCGAAGTCGTGCGCGAGCGCCTGCAGGTTGGCGAGCCGTTCGCCGTGCTCGTCGTGTTCGTCGCGCATGCGGCCGATCGGGTGCCTGATCATCGGATGCCCGCCGGCGCGCATCAGCGGAAAGAGGATCTGCTCCTCCTTCTGCATGTGATCTTCGAGCGCCTCGGCCGCCTCGACCAGCGCGTCGTGGATGCCGCGCGGCACGAGGGCGTTCTCCGCGTGGCGCGTCTCGACGCGCGCCGCGAGACGAATCAGCTCGGGCAGTTCGGCGCGGTGCGTGGCGTGATAGCGCTCGAGGATGTGTTCGATCAGTTCCTCGCTGCTCTGGGGCGCTTCGATGGTGCCGGTCTCGAGCGCGGCGAGTTCGGCCTCGATCGCGGCGAGCGGCTCGCCCCGTGCGGCGACCGCCTCCGACAGCGGCACCTGGCCGCCGCAGCAGAAATCGATCTTGTGCTTGCGGAAGACCTGGGTGGCTCCGGGGAGGTTGGCGGCGATGTCCGCCACCTGGCGTTCGGCGTAGTTCATGGGGTTCCTTCGCGTGAGTGCCCTTCGATGCGGGCAGTGTCGCCATCGAAGGTTGCAGCGGATTGCGGCTGATCAAGTCGCGCCGGAGGGGGTAGAGGGGGTGATCGCCGGTGGGGGTAGACGACCTTTCGTCGACCGAGGTGGATTCATCGCCAATGACCCGGGCGAGAGTGGAAACCGGGGCTGAACTGCATCCAGGGGCGACGAAACGTCGGGAAGGCGGAGTGAACGGAGGAAGGGGCTGTGGGGGGCGTGAACGGGGGTTGCAGTTCACGCCGCGATCCGTGCAGTCCGTCGCAATCGGCTCGCGAAGCGCAGGCGGTGCGCTGCCTACAGTTCGTTTCATGGCAGCACGAGACGAACGAAGCGAACCGAACCAACAGAGAGGACCGACAAGATGAAAACGATCTCCACCCAAGCCCGCCTGATGTCCCTGGTCATGGCCGTTGCCACCACGGTGGTGGTGCTGGGCAGCACCGTCGTCGGCATGCAATCGAGCGCCGAGTCGCAGCCGCTGGTCGTGGTGCATGGAGAAGGTGACGGTCAAGCCGACCGCGGTGCAGTGAGCCTGGAGCAGCCAGCCGAGCATCGCTGGCGTGGCGCCGGGTCCGGCCTGCGTCGTCGACGCAGACGACCGCCGCGACATCGCAGTCCCCCGCAACACGAACAGCCCGGCCCGCGCCGGGCTGTTTGCATCTCGTACCCGCGGAACGCCGCACTCGCGACGCCGCGCGTTCCGGGAATCAAGACCGTCCTGCCACAGGTCAACGACGAAGCGGACCGGTGGCCTTTAATGAACTGCGCGGCGTGTCGTCAGCGTGCTTGGGTGTTCCGAGCGGGGCCGCGGAGTATCGAATGGGTCATCTGGTCGGCAAGGACATCTACCGCGAACTGGGCCGCAAGATCGACGGGCTCACGACGCGCGCGCCCTGGAGCGACAAGCTGCGGGCGCTGCTGGGCGAGCTCTACTCCGAGGATGACGCGCGCCTCGTCGCCGCCATGCCGTGGGGCTTCTCGCGCATCACGCGCCTGGAGAAGGTGACCGGCACTCCGCGCGCGAAGCTGGAAGCCCAGCTGGCAAGCCTGTGCCCGCGGGGCCTGGTGATGGATGTGTTCGTCGGCGACGACTACTACTACGCGCCGTCGCCGATGGTGATCGGCATCTTCGAGTTCACCATGATGCGCACCGGCAGCGAACTGCCGATGGACCGCTGGGCGCGCCTGTTCCGTGACTACCTCGAGGAGGGCGGGCTCTACCGGGCGAACTTCGGCGAAGGGCAGCAGGTGTCCCTGATGCGGGCGGTGCCGCACGACGGTTCCATCGCGCCCGACGACTACGTCGAGGTGCTGGACTACGAGAAGGCCGCCGCCATCGTCGATCGCGCCGACCGGTATCGCGATCGGGATCTGCTCGTGCCGCCACGAACACGAGCACGCGGGTGGGCGCACGTGCAAGGCGCCGCTGGAAACCTGCTCGTCGTTCGGCGACGCCACCGTCGGCTTCATGGTGCGCAACGGCCTGGCGCGCGAGGTTTCGAAAGCGGAGATGCTGGACAACATCGCCCGCTCGCGCGACCTCGGCCTGGTGCTGAACGCCGACAACGTGCAGCGCAACGTCACCTTCATGTGCCACTGCTGCGGGTGCTGCTGCAACGTGCTGCGCGGCATCAGCCGGCACGGCTATCCCAATGCCGTGGTGACATCCAGCTACATCGCCGAGAGCGACCGCGAGCGCTGCAGCGGCTGCGGCATCTGCAGCCGGGCGTGCCCCATCCAGGCCATCGGTCGGGTGCCGGACCCGGAGCCGCGCTTCCGCAAGTTCGGCCGGCCCGTCGTGGACAAGGAACTGTGCATCGGCTGCGGCGTGTGCACCCTGCGCTGCAAGCCGGCCGCGATGAGGCTGCACAAGCGCAAGCAGCGCGTGCTGCATCCGGAGACGACGTTCGAACGCATCATCCTGCAGTGCCTGGAGCGCGGCACGCTGCAGAACCAGCTCTTCGACAATCCCGCCAGCCTGACGCACGCGTTCGCCCGCGCATGTCTCGGTGGCTTCCTCCGGCTCACGCCGGTGAAGCGGGCGCTGATGAGCGACGTCCTGCGCTCGCGCTTCCTCGGCGGGCTGAAGCACGCGGCGGTGAGCCAGGGCAAGAGCCGGTTTGCGGAGATTTGAGTCCGCGAGATCGGCTCGCGGGGACAACTCCCGCAACGCCGCGAGCTTGCTCACCGCAACCGCTGCACCTCGTTGCCCGATACCGCCGCCGCGCGGTTGCCCCACTGGTTGCGTATGAAGGTGACGACCGCCGCGACGTCGGCGTCGTCGAGCACGTGGCCGAAGGGCGGCATGCCCCACGGGCGCGGATTGCCCGCGGTGGCGGGCTGGAAGCCGCCGCTCAGCACCGCGCGAACCACGTTGACCGGCGGATCCATCACCACCGAACGGTTGCCTGCAAGCGCGGGGTACGCGCCGCGCGCGCCTTCGCCCTGCGCGCCGTGACAGCCTTCGCACTGCGCGCGATACACGGTGCCACCGCGCTCGAGCGTCGCGGCCGCGGGCGGCGACGCCGCGCGGGGGGCGGGCGCCGCCGATTGCGGCAGGCTCTTCAGGTACACGGCCATCGCGCGCAGGTCGGCTGTGTCCAGGTGCTGCGTGCTGCGGAACACCACCTCCGCCATCGGGCCGAGCGCCGAGCCGCGCGCGGAGACGCCGGTCTTCAGCAGGTCGACGATGTGCTGCGTCATCCCAATCCGCGACACCCGCTTCGGCGGACGTCGCGAGCGATGGCGCGTACCACTTGTCGATGGGGCTGACGCCGCCGCTCATCGCCAGCGGGCCGCGGGTGGCGCCGAAGAGGTTGCGGCCACCGTGGCAGGCGTTGCAGTGGCCGAGGCCGTGCACCAGGTAGCTGCCGCGGTTCCACTCGGCGGACTGCTCCGGATCCGGCCGGTGGGTGCCGGGCTGGAAGAACACGGCGCGCCACACCGCGAGCGCCGCCTGCGTGTTGTACGGGAAGCGCAGCGCGTGTTCGCGGTTCGGTTGCTCCACGGCTGGCAACGGTGCGCAGGTAGGCGTAGAGCGCATCCGAGTCTTCGCGCGTGACGCGCGTGAAACTGGTGTACGGAAACGCCGGCACCAGCAGGCGCCCGCTCTTCGAGCGCCCGTTGTGCATGGCGCGCCAGAAGTGCGACGCCGACCAGCGACCGATGCCCGTCTTGCTCGTCCGGCGTGATGTTGGAGCCGAACACGACGCCGAACGGCGTTTCGATCGCGCGTCCGCCGGCGTACGGCGCGCCGCCGCGCATGGTGTGGCAGGCGGCGCAGTTGCCGGCGCGCGCAAGGGTCGCCCCGCGTTGCACCTGCTCGGGCGTCGCGGTGAACGCCGCTGTCGTCGACCGGTGCCTCGTCGCGGAAGTTCAGGGCGGCGACGAGCGCCGTCGCCGCGAGCAGCGCGACCGCGAGCCAGACGGCAAAGGGCCACCAGCGCTTCATCGTCAGCGCACGCCGCTGCCGCAGTCGAGCGGCAGCGGGAGGTCGGGTTGCGCCGCCGGCTTCGCGCCAGGCGGTACCGGACGGGAGGCGAGCCACACGGCAACCGCGCGCACGTCTTCCGCCGGCAGCCGCTTCGCCACGTCGGCCATGCAATCGGGCGCTGTCGCGTGACGGTTGCCGGTCTTCCAGGCGCCGAGTTGTCCGATCACGTAATCGGCGGGCAGGCCGAGCAGCCCGGGGATGGCGGGCAACGCGCCGGTGAGCGCGTAGCCGTGGCACTGCGTGCACGCGGGGACGCGACGGTTGAGGTCGCCGCGCGTGGCGATCGACTCGCCCCGCCGCAGCACACCCTCGCGCTCGCTCGGCGGCGGTGGCGGCGGGTAGGGCAGGTCGAGCCCCGCGAAATACTGCGCGATCTCGCGCAGGTAGTCGTCGGACAACTGTTCGACGAGATGCGACATCGCCGCGTTGTAGCGGCGGCCGTCGCGGAAGTTGATCAACTGGTTCGCGAGGTAGCCCGCGGGCTTGCCGGCGATGCGAGGCAGATACCCCACCGGACTCGCACGGCCTTCCTTGCCGTGGCACGGAGTGCATGCCTGCATCCGTTGCTCGATGGTGTCCGGCACGGTGCGGAGCGGCGTCGATTGCGCGCAGGCCGTGCCGGCCAGGGCCCCCAGCGCGGCGGCGAGCAGCGCGGCGACCCGTGAGCGGCGGACGGAACGCGTGGAATTCACGCTGCGGATGCTACCGAACGCCTCCTTTCGCGCCTCGTGCGCGACGGGACGCGCGAAACCGGGGCTGAACTGCATCCAGGGGCGACGAAACGTCGGGAAGGCGGAGTGAACGGAGCGAAGGGCTGTTTGGGGGCGTGAACGGGGGTTGCAGTTCACGCCGCGATCCGCGCAGTCCGTCGCAATCGGCTGGAAGCGCAGCGGTGCGCTGCCTACAGTTCGTTTCATGGCAGCACGAGACGAACGAAGCGAACCGAACAGCAGAGAGGACCGCAAGATGAAAACGATCTCCACCCAAGCCCGCCTGATGTCCCTGGTCATGGCCGTTGCCACCACGGTGGTGGTGCTGGGCAGCACCGTCGTTGGGATGCAATCGAGCGCGGAGTCGCAGCCGCTGGTCGTGGTCATGGAGAAGGTGACGGTCAAGCCGACCGCGGTGCAGTGAGCCTGGAGCAGCCAGCCGAGCATCGCTGGCTTGGCGCCGGGTCCGGCCTGCGTCGTCGACGCAGACGACCGCCGCGACATCGCAGTCCCCCGCAACACGAACAGCCCGGCCCGCGCCGGGCTGTTTGCATTTCAGCCTCACGAACGGCCCTGTCGAATTTCCGGCGTCGCGCGTGCCGCATCCGCCCCCTGCCTTCCGAGGGCCAGTTACCTAGAGTCCGAACCGTGGAGTGCAGGACACGCGAAGCACCAGAAAGCGAGATGTCCCGCGGGTCCACGAGGAATGAGAGGACCGAACGATGAAAACCACATCTGCGCGAGTGCGAGTGATTTCCTTCCTGCTAGCCGTGCTGAGCAGTGCGTTGGTTCTTGGCGGAACGGTGATCGGGATGCAGCCCGATGGCAGCTTCGAAGCGGCGCCGCCCACCATGGCGATGGAGACCGTCACGATGCGTCCGGTCGCGGTGGGCTGAGCAGCGCCGACCGTTCCCGGTTGACGCACGCCCGGTCCTGCCGGCGCCGCCGCGAGCGCGGACGGAACCGACGAACGAACAGCCCGCGCTGCGGGCTGTTTCCTTTGGTGATCCTTCTCGATGGCACGCATGACGTCGAACGCGACCGGCGGCGGGTATGCTGCCCGCTCCCCTCCTGCCTGACTCATCCGCGTTGACCTCGTCGCCGTCCTCGCCCGCGCCCTCCAGCGTCATCGACAGCCGCACCGCCTGGTGGCGGCTGGCCGTCACGCTCGCCATGGCGACGCTCGGCGGCATCGGCATGTGGTCGGTGGTGGTTGCGCTGCCGGCGGTGCAGGCCGACTTCGGCGTCGACCGCGGCGCGGCATCGTTCCCGTACACGCTGACGATGGTCGGCTTCGGCTTCGGCGGGATCATGATGGGCCGCCTGAGCGATCGCTACGGCATCACGCGGCCGCTGTTCGGCGCGACGATCGCGCTGTCCGCGGGCTACATCCTCGCCGGCCTGGCGCCGAGCCTCTTCATGTACGCGCTGGCGCAGGGCCTGTTCATCGGTTTCCTCGGCAGCTCGGCCACCTTCGGCCCGCTGCTCGCCGACGTCTCGCACTGGTTCGAGCGCAGGCGCGGTCTCGCGGTGTCGATCGTCGCCTGCGGCAACTACCTGGCGGGCACGGTCTGGCCGCCGATCGTGCAGCACCTGATCGAAGCGATCGGCTGGCGGCACACGCACATCACGATCGGCGTCTTCTGCCTGGTGACGATGCTGCCGCTCACGCTGGCCCTGCGCCGTCGTTCGCCGGCCGGCCACACGACCGCGGCGGTGCCGGCGGTGCGCGACACGCAGGTGTCGCTCGGCATCTCGCCCGGCGCGTTGCAGACGCTGCTCGTGATCGCGGGGCTGGCCTGCTGCGTGGCGATGTCCATGCCCCAGGTGCACATCGTCGCGTACTGCGGCGACCTCGGCTACGGCGCGGCCGCCGGCGCCCAGATGCTGTCGCTGATGCTCGGCTTCGGCATCGTCAGCCGGCTCGCGTCGGGCTGGATCGCCGATCGCATCGGCGGACTGCGCACGCTGCTGATCGGCTCCACGCTGCAGGCGGTCGCGCTGATGCTGTACCTGCCGTTCGACGGCCTGTGGTCGCTCTACGTGGTATCGGCTCTGTTCGGGCTGTTCCAGGGCGGCATCGTGCCGAGTTACGCGATCATCGTCCGCGAGTTCTTCGCGCCGCGGGAAGCGGGTGCGCGCGTCGGCCTGGTGGTGATGGCCACGCTCTTCGGCATGGCGCTCGGCGGCTGGATGTCGGGCGAGGTGTTCGACCTCACCGGCTCCTACAGCGCGGCCTTCATCAACGGCATCGCGTGGAACCTGCTCAACCTGTCGATCGTCATCTGGCTGTTGCGGCGGCCGGCGGCGCGCACGGCTCAGGCCTGACGCGCGGCAGGCGCCGGAGGCAGCGCGATCAGGCTGTCGTCGAACGCGTGGCAGTCGAGAACGGCCCCCGCCGCGTCGAAGAGCGCGTGCGTGTCCGCCTCGCTGACGATGCCGGACGCGATGAAATATTCGGGGAAGCGCGACGTGCCGAAGAAGTACGCGCGCGGCAGGCCGGCGAGGCGCAGGTAGTGCACTTCGTAGGCGTAGCGGGCCAGTTCGCTGACGACGCCCAGCCGCTCGCCGAAGTGGTTCCGCACGTTGGTCCGCACGTACGCCTGCATTTCCTCGGGGGAAGCAGGCGCTCGCCCAGCATGTTGGCGAGGTAGTCGCCGACGCGCGCCAGCGTCTTGCGCGCCAGCGCCTTGTCCAGGCCGCCCGCGCGTGCGGCCAGCCCCGCGATGTCGCTCTCGATGTCGTCGTGCAGCCGCGTGGGCATGCGCCCGACGATGGCGGCGAATGTTTCTCCGAGTTCGGCACGCGCGCGCGCGTAATCGGCCCGGCGGTCTGACGGCACGCCGATCATCTTCGCGGTGTGCGCGATGTGGCCCCACTCGTGCACCACGCGCGCGCCGAGCAGAAGGCGGTGATAGGGCGGCGCCACGCTGCGTCGCGCGTCGAATGCGGGCTGCACGAGCTCGTAGACAACGGCGCGCCGGGCGGCGTCGACGTAGGCGCCGCCGCCGGTCTCGAGGACCGGGCAGTGCGAGGGCAGCGACTCCACATCGCGCACGCAGTCGAGAAACTGCCGCGAGCGTTCGTGGATCACGCGCAGGTCGGCGTGGATGCTGGCCACCGCGGCGTCATCGGCATCGTGCAACGCGCGCCGCATGTCGGCCGCGCTGGTCGCGTCGGGAGTCCACGCGGTCGAACCGTCCGGGCTCACGACGACCACGTGCGCGCGCTCGCGCTCGAGCCATTCGCATAGTTCGTTCAGCGCCGCGGTCCCGCGGCTCGCGACGGCCGTCCCGTGCAGGCGCATCGCTCGCCGCACGGCATCCTCGGCCGCCTCCGCCAGCTTCAGCAGTTCGCCCTGCAGCCGCTTGGGAACATAGAGGCCGGTGTCGTTGACGCCGAGGTACGGTTCGTCCGGCTCGCCCGCGGGCGGGCGCAGCGGATCGTGCAGCAGGTCGTCGACCCAGGCGAGCGCCTCGGCGAGCGCGACGAACCCGGCCGCATCGGGACGCCGAGCGCTGGCGGCCGCGCGGACGAACGCGCGCCGGCTCTCGGCGTCGCGATCGAACCAGTAGCTGAGGTTGCAGATGACGGCGGCGCGAACCGAGCGCACCAGCGCCAGCCGCTCGATGTGCAGCAGCAGCAGCGCGACGTACTCGGGATCGGTGTCGAGGTCGGACAGATAGAGCAGCGCCGATGTGCCGGCGAAGGGCTCCAGGTACGGCAGCACATCGGTGCCGTCCTCGACGATCAGCAGGTTGGTCTGCCGCGGCGGAAACCATGCGCCGGGCGCGCGCGCGAACAGATCCGCGCAGCGTTCCCGGTACAGCGCGTAGCCGCGTTCGAGGCAGCGCAGCTGGTCTTCGGAAATGCGCCGCTCGTCGACCAGCGTGCGCGCGAGTTCCGCCTGCAATCCGGTGCGATCGAGGCACTCGGCGGGCACGACGAACGACCCGGCATGGGATAGACAGAAGCGCTTCAGTGCGATGTCGAATGGCATGCGCTGACTCTAGCGGGGGCCGCTCCTTCTCTCCTCATCCGGAAGGATGAATAAAAGCTCGAGACCCGCTTCCGAATGGGAAGAAATCCCTTGTGGCAGCGCGACATGGGGTGCGAGCGGTAGCTGCCAATCATCCGTACTCCCGAGTTTTTTTTCTGCGCGCCGTAGGCACAGTTCGCTGCCGGCACGAACCCGGACGGACTTGAGGGAGCAACAACATGAACATGACTTCAAGATTTGCAGTGCAGACAGCCCGCAACGCCTGCCTGTCGCTGCTGGCAGTCGCAACGCTCGCCGCGTGCGGTGGCGGTGGAGGCAGCGGTTCCTCGTCGACGCCCGTTCCGCCGGGGTCGGCGCCGGCATCGACCCAGAGCGCTTCGATCTCCGCGACGCCGACGGCGGACGTGACGGTCGGCAGCGCGCCGATGCAGCTGACGTTCATCGCGACGAACCCCCGCGGCAGCATCACGAGTTTCGAGTGGGACTTCAAGGACAACAGTCCGGTTGCGATGGGCCAGTCGGTCCAGCACACCTTCATGGCCGCCGGGGCCTACAACGTCACGCTGACCGTGCGCGACAGCAGCGGCAACTTCAACCGCGCCGCGCTGATGGTCACGGTGCAGGCGGGCAGCACGCAGTGTTCCGCGGCGCCGACCGAGTTCACCACCAAGGTGTGGCCGAGCATGAGCGGCACGTGCACGCTGTGCCATACCGCGGGCGGCGTGGCTGGCGGCACCGGGCTCGTTCTGTCCACGGGCTCCGTCCTCCAGAACTACAACATCATCCGCGACTACGCGCTGAAGAACGACTCGCTGCTGCTGTCGAAGACCGTCGGCCTGCCCACGCACGGCGGCGGCGCTCCCTTCCTGAATACCAGCGACCAGCGCTATCTTGACCTGGCCGCGCTGGTGCCGATCATGAAGCAGTCGTGCGCGTCGACGCCGATCGACGGCCCGGCGATGGGCCAGTTCTGGAACGGCGTCACGTTCGCGTCCGACCAGAAGGTGCTGGCGCGCGCCGCGATCCTGTTCGCCGGCCGCAACCCGACCGCCGCGGAAGAGTCGGCGGTCACCGCCGGCGGCACCCCGGTTCTGCGCCAGACCATCCGCGACTACATGCAGGGACCGGCGTTCCAGGCCTTCCTCGACGAGGTCGGCGAGACCTGGTTCCTGACGCGCGGCGCGACGATCCGCGGCAACAACATGGGCTACAACGCCACCGACTGGCCGAGCGCGGTCAACGTCATCAACAACACGAACCTGGCCGCCAACGAACTCAACCGCTTCGTGACCGGGTCGCGCGTCGAGCCGATCGAGCTGATGAAGTACATCGTCAACAACGAGCGTGCGTGGACGGAGATGGTGTCGGGCAACTACACGGTCGTGAATGCGATCGTCGCCCAGTACATGCAGGCGCAGGTGAACGGGACGTTCGCCAACCCGGCCGACGACACCGTGTTCCTGCCGGCGGTACTGCCGAGCCAGCGGCTGGGCGGCAACCGCGAGCATGCCGGCGTGCTGTCGACGCAGGCCTGGCTGTCGCGCTTCCCGACGACGCCGACCAACCGCAACCGCCATCGCGTCTACCAGATGGCCAAGCAGTTCCTCGCCACGGACGTGAGCGCGCTCGCCGTGCGCCCGATCGACGACGGCGGCACGTTCCGGATCCCGACGATGGAGAACCCGGCGTGCGCCGCGTGCCATGACACGATCGACCCGATGGCGGCCGGCTTCATGAACTGGCAGGAGAACAACCGCTACCTGCCGTTCAAGGACTCGACCGGCAAGGATCACGCGCTGCCCGCGTCCTACCGCTCCAACAACTATCCGAAGGACGCGAACAACCAGGCCTATTACAAGCTGGGCGACGGCTGGTTCCGCGACGAGAAGGCGCCGGGCTACTACGGCACCGCGATGCCGGGCGGCGTCACCGGCAACCCGACCGCGCTGCAGTGGCTGGGCGGGCAGGTCGCCGCCGACCAGCGCTACGCGATGGGCGCCGTGCACTTCTGGTACAAGGCCGTGTTCGGTCGCGAGCCGCTCAAGGCGCCGCTCGACGCATCGACGCCGGAGAACGCCAACCGCCTGTCCGCGTTCAACGCGCAGAACGAGGTGTTCCAGGCGATCGCCGGCCGCTTCCAGACCAACCGCGGCAACGGCGCGTTCAACGTCAAGGACCTGCTGGCGGACCTCGTGATGAGTCCGTGGGGCAAGGCCGAGGCGGCGACCAACGTGACGGCCGGCCGCATGATCGAGCTCGGCGACCTCGGCCCGTTCAACATGCTGAACCCGGTGCATCTGAACCGGAAGCTGACGGCGCTGGTCGGGCAGAACTTCACCGACTTCAACAACCCGTACGCCGGCTTCGGACTGAACTACGGCGACTTCGACGGCATCAACCGGACGCAGCGCGCCCAGGAGCACACGATGATGCAGAGCATCGCCATCGATCGCCTGGTCGCCACCCGCAGCTGCTCGTTCACGCAGAACGACTTCAACAAGGCGCAGGCCACGCGGCTGCTGTTCCCGAAGGTGGTGCTGGCCGACACGCCGGCGACCGCGGCCGGGGCGACCGCGATCCAGGAGAACATCAAGCACCTGCACAAGTCGCTGTGGAAGGAAGACGTCCCGGTCTCCGACGCCGAGGTGCAGCGCACCTACAAGCTGTTCACCGACGTCTGGGCCGACCGCGTCAACGCCTCCGCGCGCCCGGTGAACTGCGCCTACAACAACACGAACGATCCGAACTACACGGGTCGCACGTGGGCCGCCGTGGTGGCGTACATGCTCGGCGATCCGAAGTTCCTCTACGAATGACGCCCTGACCCTGCGTGCCAAGAACAAAGGAGTAACGAAAATGGACCGTCGAGACTTTCTGAAAATGGTCGGCACCGTTGTCCCGGCATGGGGCTTCGTCCCGCTCGCCAATGCGCAGTCGCCGCTGTACACGGGGCGCATCCTGATCAACATCCACGCCTCGGGCGGCCTCGATGCCAGCTCGTGGACCGACCCGCGCGAGAAGGACCCGGCGATGAACAACTACGCCGCGGCCCTCACGCCGGCCGGCGTGGCGGGCAACATCCGCTACGCGCCGATGGGGAACAACGCGTCGTTCTTCACGCGGTACTCCGCGAACATGCTGGTGATCAACGGCGTCAACAGCGAGACCAACAGCCACGAGGACGGCACGCGGGCGCACGCCACGGGCCGCCTCGACATGGGCTACCCGACGATGCCCGAGCTGTTCGCGTTCACGTACGGCCAGGGACTGCCGATGGCGTGGCTGAACTCCGGCGCGTTCAGCCGCAGCGCGGGCCTGCTGCCGGCGACGCCGGTCCCGGACCAGAACACGTTCCGGGCCCTGGTCGCGCCGAACACCGCGAGCGCGACCAACGACTTCATGAAGCAGGCCGACCTGAACAAGGCCTGGGCGGCGCGCGCCCAGCGCATGCAGGCGATGCAGGCGGGCGGCACCCTGCTGCCGATGCAGAGCATGCTGGCCGACCAGTTTGGCGCGACGACCGGCGCGCGCGCGCTGATGCAGCAGGTGTCCACGTTCATCCCGGCGACGTTCGACACGCCGTTCACCCAGGCGCACGTGGCCCTGATCGCGGCGCAGGCCGGCATCACCTCGACGATCCAGCTCGCCTCCGGCGGGTTCGACGGCCACAGCAACCTGGCAAACGCGTACGCCACCGCGCTGCCGCGCCTGACCGATCTCGTGGACTACATCTGGCAGAAGTCCGCCACGCTCAACCTCAGCAACCGCATCTTCCTGCGCATCTACTCCGAGTTCGGCCGCACGCCGCTGAACACCGGCAACGGCAAGGACCACTGGTCGGTCGGCAGCCAGGTGCTGATGGAAGCGAACCCGGTGTGGGGCAACCGGGTCATCGGCGCCAGCGGACCGAAGCACGAACAGCTGAAGATCAACACGTCCACCGGTGCCGTCGATCCGGTCAACGGCGTGGTGATCAAGCCGCGTCATATCCACGACGCGGTGCGCAAGTACCTCGGGTTCACGACGACCGACACGAAGTTCAACCTGAAGGTGCCGGCCGCCGAGAACTTCGACTTCTTCAACCCGGCCATCAGCACCGGCTACCCGAACCTGTAGGAAGGCTGCTGGCTGCCCAGGTGCAGCCTGGTGTCGACGGCGGGCGCGATGCGCCCGCCTTCTTTTGGGCGATGGGGATGCGCAGATGAATCGAGTGGGTTGCAGCCCGATGCTCCGTGCCGCGCGCCTGGCCGCCATCGGCCTCGTGGCCGCGGGCACGACGGCCGTTGCCGCGGCCGCGGATTTTCGCGGCTTCGTCAGCGATGGTCCCGCGGGACTGCTCGTATTCCAGCCGTGCCATGGCGCCTCGCCGGGCAGGCAGACATTCAAGGTATCCGACAAGACGCCGAACACCGCACTGACCGCCGGCGCCTGGGCGGTGCGGCAGGTCATGGAAGACGCGAGCCGGCCGCTCTACGTCGAGTTCGTCGGCGAGGCGAGCGGCAATACGCTCACGGTGCGCCGCTTCCAGCGCGCCATCGGCCATGTCCTGGCCTGCGCCAGTTCGCCCAGGGACATCGTCCCGGGAACAACCCTGCAGGCGAGCGGCGCGGACGCGGCCTGGCGCTTCGTCGCCACCGCGGCCGGCGCGCAGCTCGACCTGGCGCCGGGCAGGACCGTGCGCTTTCCCGCGGCGGCCTTCAAACCGACGAAGTCCGGTGGCACCCAGGTGTTCGACGCCTGGTCGTCACGCGATGGCGGCACGATTCGGGTCGAAGTCACGGAAGAGCTGTGCCTGGAGGAGCGCACGGAAACCGCCTACGGCGCGCGCGTCGCGCTGCGCTACGCGAGCACCAGCGTCGAAGGCTGCGCCGCGCGGTTCTGAGTTCTCCCTGATTCCCGGCCTGCACTGACCGGGAGCAGCCGCCGCTGCGCTTTACACCCCAGCATCAAGCGGATATGTTGGACGCATTCCAGTCCGGAGCGGGGAACAGAGTCATGTACCAGCGCATTCTTCTCGCGTACGACGGTTCCGAATCCGGCCAGAAGGCGTTGCTCGGCTGCCAGGAAATCGCGCAGTGGAGCCACGCCGAGATGTATCTGATCGCGGTCATGCCGTCGCCTGCCGTCTACATCGCGGTGGACGGCGGCTTCTACGACAGTGGCCGGGACGAGGAAGACAAGCAGCGTTTCCGGGCGATCCTCGACGATGGCCTGCGGCGCCTGAAGGAAGCCGGGCACACGGCCAAGGGCGAGATGCTCGTCGGCGATGCCGTGCAGGAGATCACGGAGTACGCGAAGAAGATCGATGCCGATCTCATCGTCGTCGGCCACAAGCATCTGAAAGGCTGGGCGGCGCGCTGGTGGCGAGGTTCGACCTCGGCGTCGCTGATCGAGGCGTCGAACTGCAACGTGCTGGTGGTGATCACGCAGTAGACCCCGTGGTCGCGCACGCCGCGCCGTCGTCACGGGCCTACTTCCGCGGAATGCAGTACACGTTCAGCTTGTTGCCGTCGAGGTCGCGGAAGTAGCCGGCGTAGAAGCCGTCGCCGCGGGGACCGGCGGGACCTTCGTCCGTGCCGCCCAGTTCGATCGCCTTCCGGTAGACGCGGTCCACTTTCTCGGTGCTGTCGACCACGAGCGCCACCATGTCGCCGTTGCCGACCGTGGCGGGCTTGCCGTCGAAGGGTGTCATCACGCCGAGGCTCGGCTTGTCCCACGACACGCCCCACATCAGTCCACGCGGCAATTCCAGCAGCCGCTTGGCCCCGACTTCGGCGAGGAGGGCGTCGTAGAAGGCCGCGGCGCGCGGCAGGTCGTTGGTGCCGAGAGTGACGTATCCGATCACGGGTCTTTCCCCTTTCAAGGCGTCGTGTTTTTCGGGAGCGGCAGTGTAGGCGCCCGGCTGCGGCGACAGTGTCCGCCGCAGCGGTTCGCGCGCGTCGAGGGACTGCCGACATCCGGTGAACTTCCGTTCGCAAGTATTTGATCGCACGGCGCGCGGCGTCCCGTCCACCGCCTGCCGGTGACGCCCGCGGCGGGCGCCGCCTGGGCTGCGTGGAATCTCACTATTTGGACCGATTTCGCGTCGACCGCGACCACGTGTCGCGGGTCCTGATTATGTACAGGCGTCCCGGTCGGGATTAAGGTCACTTCGCTGCCTGTCGTCTTGCATGGCGAGTCGGTCTTTCGCGAGCCGAACTGCTGGCTGACCGGAACTAGAACAACAGGAGGTTCCCGATGGAACCCATCACGCTGCGGCCCGCCGTGCCGCGGGATGTGCCCGGGATCACGGCCTGCGTGTGCGAGGCGTACACGCCATTGATCGAACGCATCGGCCGACAGCCGGGGCCGATGGTGGACGACTACATGGACGTGCTCAGGCACTGCCAGGTGCACGTGGCCACGACAGGCGACAAGGTGATCGGCGTCGTGGTGCTCGCGGCGACCCACGACGGACTGCGTCTCGACAACGTCGCCGTACGCCCGGTGGCGAAGGGCAAGGGCATCGGCCGGATGCTGATGGAGTTCGCCGAGACGGAAGCCAAGCGCCAGGGCTACGACTCGATCTACCTGTACACCAACGAGAGGCTGGAAGAGAACATCCAGTTGTACAGCCGCATGGGATATGTCGAATACGAACGGCGCCCCGACTGCGGTTTCCCGCGCGTGTTCATGCGCAAGCCATTGAACGGTCGCGCCGCGCGGCCCTCCTGAAGTCCGGCAAGACTCCCGGCGGCGCCGCACGCGCGACCGCCGCGCGGCGTGCACCTGGCATCCGCCCGTCCTGCCTAGGGCAAATCCCGAGTCGTCCCAGGCCGCTTCGCGGCGCTTCTTTGCGGGAAACTCCGCCTCGTCTCAAGCGAGAGGTCGTCGATGTTTCGCGCCGTGCCCGTTGCCGTGGCCTTGTGCCTGGCCAGCCTTTCCGTCGCCGCGACGGAGATCCTGCAGATCACCAAAGGTCCCGCATGCACGCTGGTCGGTCGGCGACAAGTCGCAGACCGTGGTCACCGGCGACGGCCGGCTGGGCGTGCAGCTGACGGTGAAGAAATCGCCCAACAGCGGGCAGTCGTACTACGTGCTGTCGTTCGAGACCCGCTCGGGCGATCCCGTCAACTTCAGCGCGCGCGTTTCCGATCGGCCGCCGCAACGCACGCACTTCGCCGCGCGCGCCGAACCCGGCCGGCCTTACCAGTGGGGCGAGCACCTGCCCGCCGAACTCGACACCGTCTACGTGATGGTCCGGCCGTCGAAGTAGCGCCGCGGCCTACTTGGTCGAGCGCTTGGGCTGGTCCTTGCGCACGGTGACGCGCTGGCCCCGCAGCGACGTCGCCCGCAGCGCGCGGATGGCGTCGTCGGCGATGTGGTCGGAGATCTCCACCAGCGAGAACCGCTCCTCGATCTCGATCGCGCCGATCTCGCGCGCGCTGACGCCCGCTTCGTTGGCGATGGCGCCGACGAGGTCCGCCGGACGCAGGCCGACGTTGCGTCCGGCACCGACGTACACGCGCACCATCGTCAGCGGGCCGTGCGGCTTGCGCTGGCTGCCGGCCGCCGCGTGCATCGGGGCCGGCGCCGGCCGCCGATCGCCCGGGCGCGCCGCGCGACCCTGCGCGCCGCGCGCGTCCTCAGCCCGCTCGCCGTGCTCCCGGCGCGGCCCCTTCGACCACGGTTCCTTGCGCGACAGGTCGATCGACGGGATGTGCTCCTCGTCGTGCGCGGCATCGGCCTGCAGCGACCGGTGCGCCAGTTTCACCGCGGCGGCGGCGACGTCCATCGGGTCGAACTCGCTCGCCAGCGCATCGGTGACGACGCGGTAGCTGTCGAGTTCGCCTTCCTCGAGCGCCTCGCGCAGCGCGCCGCGCGTCATGTCGAGCCGGCGCGCGCGCACGTCCATCGGCGTCGGCACCGTCGCCACGTCGATCTTCTGCTTCGTCAGCTGTTCGATGTTGCGCAGCAGCCGGTGCTCGCGCGGCTCGGCGAGCGTGATCGCCACGCCTTCACGGCCCGCGCGGCCGGTGCGGCCGATGCGGTGCACGTACGACTCGGGCGACGCCGGCACGTTGAAGTTGACGACGTGCGACAGGTGCTCGACGTCGAGTCCGCGCGCGGCGACGTCGGTGGCCACCAGCAGGTCGACCGCGCCGGCGCGCACGCGCTTCATCACGCGGTCGCGCTGGTCCTGCGACAGGCCGCCGTGCAGCTGTTCGACCTGGTAGCCGCGACCGCGCAGTTTCTCCGCGAGTTCGTCGACCTCGGTGCGCGTGCGGCGAACACGAGCGCGAGCGCCGGCGACTCGAGGTCGAGCACGCGGCCGAGCGCCGCGACCTTGTGCGCGCGCTGAACGATGTACGCGGTCTGCCGCACCTTCGGCATCGTGCCCTTGGCGGTCTTCTCGCGCGCGATCAGCACGCGCTCCGGATCCCGCAGGTGCTTGTCGGCGATGGCGGCGATGCGCGGCGGCAGCGTGGCGGAGAAGAGCGCGGTCTGGCGCTCGGCCGGAGCGGCGTCGAGGATCAGTTCGATGTCCTCCGCGAAGCCCATGTCCAGCATCTCGTCGGCTTCGTCGAGCACGACCGCGGCTGAGCCCGTCCATCTTCAGCGTTCCGCGGCGGATGTGATCGAGCGCGCGGCCGGGCGTCGCGACCACGGCGTGCACGCCGCGCTTGAGCGCCTGCGCCTGGCGGCCGAACTCGGCGCCGCCGTAGATCGGCAGCACTACCGCGCCGAGCTTCGCGCCGTAGCTGTGAAAGGCCTCGGCGACCTGAATCGCCAACTCGCGCGTGGGCACCAGCACGAGCACCGCCGGCGGCCCCGGCTTGCGGTGGGCCGAGAGCACGCGCTGCAGCAGCGGCAGCGCGAATGCCGCCGTCTTGCCCGTGCCCGTGGCCGCCTGCCCGAGCAGGTCCTTGCCGCCGAGCAGCGGCGGGATCGACTGGCTCTGGATCGGCGTCGGCTCTTCGTAGCCGAGACCGGTGAGGACCTGCACGAGTTCTTGCGACAGGCCGAGATCGACGAAGGGAGAGTTCATCGCGCGAGCGTAGCAGCGGGCGGAGCGCTTTCTGTCGAGGCATGCCTCTGGAACGGGGGCCGGGCGCCGCCGCTCGCCGCCGCTGACTTGAACGTGGACGACGAACCGGTTCTCAAGCAGGCCAGTTCGCATGCCGCAGTCTTTGAGCTCTTCGCATGGCCCGGGGGCGACTCCTGCGCCCGAACAGTCTGCGGCGTGCCTCGACTCCGCGCCCGTCGCGGCGGGCGTCATTCAGCGCATGGCGTTCCTTGCGGGCCAGCAGATGTCTGGATGGCGTCCGTGCCGATCTGGCGGCGGCGGGTTGCGGCCAGGCCCTCCTGGCCCGCCGCACTTGCGCGCATGGCACGCCCGCCGCCCCGACGGTCGCTGCGCGAGGCACGCCACAGCCTGCTCGGGCGCCGCGCGCGGTGGTCCGAGTGGTGGGGCAGCAATGGGCGCTTGCCACGGAGATCGCCACTGCAGGAGCGATGTCACCGGTCGCAGGTAAGACGCGAATGAGGCATGTCCACAACGCTCGGCGCGTCGACCGTGATGCGGGGAGCCTCGCGGAGCGCGGCGCGTTGCGGCGGGCGTAGCAGTCCGGCGGCTGCGGCGGGCCGACATGAGCGCCGGCCGGAAGGCACGACCGCCGGAATCGGAAGATCTCACTCCGAAAGCTGCGGCCCGCAGAGCGCACCCTCGGCAGAATGACGCCCGCCGCGCGTCGCGCGGAGTCGAGGACCCCGCAGCGCGGCCGGCGCGCAAGCGGAGCGACAGAATGCCGGCGCGCAGCCGGCTCAATCAACCGAGACCGGCCGAGCACTCACACCTAGGACAAACACCCGTGCGGAATCAGGGACATGGCGTTCGCAGTCCTGACTTTGGTCAGCGCATCCGGCGCTTGTGCGGCTAGCCTGTGGCGGTCTCCTCCCGATTTCTGTTCCCTCTCCATGCCCGGCACCCTGCTGCTCTATTCGTCCGTCTATGGCCTGTCGAAGCAGATCTGCGAACGCATCCAGGCGAGCCTCGCCCGGCGCGGCCAGCGCGCGGACGTCGCGCCGCTCGTGGGCCACGCCGTCGATCCGCGCGATTACGACGCGATCGTCATCGGCGCGAGCATCAAGCACGGCAAGCACCATCCTTCGGTGCTCGAGTTCATCCGCGCCAACCGCGCGCTGCTGGAGAGCACGCCGAGCGCGCTCTTCTCGGTGAACCTCGTCGCCCGCAAGCCGGCGAAGAACACGCCGCAGACCAACCCGTACCTGAAGCGGCTCGTCGCGCAGTCGCCGTGGAAGCCGAAGCTGCAGGGCGTGTTCGCCGGCGAACTCGACTACTCGCGCTACGGCGGCATCGACAAGCACATGATGCGGCTCGTCATGTGGATCAACAAAGGCCCGACCGACCTCAGCACGAAGGCGCAGTTCACCGACTGGGACGAGGTCGAGCGCTTTGCCGACAAGGTCGCGCAACTGACTGCGGGCGCCGGCATTCCGGTGCAGCCGGCCGATGCGCTCGCTGCTTGACCGGATCAACAATCCGCTGCACCTGCTGATCGCGCTGGCGTGCGCGTGGCTGGTCGCGAGCAGTCCGTGGATCGGCCTGTATCAGGCGCTGCCGGACGAGCCCGGCGCGATCAACCTCAGCCACGTCGTCCTCGGGCTGGCCATGCTGCCGCTCGCGCATCGTCTACTGCGCGGCCTGCACGGTGGGCGGCCGCTGGCGACTGTACTTTCCGTGGGCCGCGGGACAGTTCGGCGACATCGGGCGCGACCTCGGCGGGCATCGGGCAGGGTCAGCGGCCGGGCAGCGAGGGCGGCGGCCTCTTTGCCACCGTCGAGGGCCTGCTGCTGCTCGCGCTGCTCGCGACGGCGCTCACCGGCGCGCTGTGGTTTCTCGGGCGGGGCACGGAGGCGGCGATCGCATGGCGCGGCCACCACATCATCGCGGCGCGCGGACTGATGGGGCTGCTGGTCCTGCACGTGATCGCGGTGTCGCTGCACTTCGTCGATCTCGTGCGGGACTAGACCGGGGTCCGTGCCGATATTGCACGGCACGATGACACTCCCGATCCCCCGGCGTAGCGTCAGCCGGCCGGCGAACGCCGGACTACCGGGGAGACAATCTTGAACTCGAAACTCGCTTTGCTCGCTGCTGCCACCTTGCTCGCGGGCTGCGCGCAGATGCCGGGCGGCGATGCCGGCTGGGTCACGCTGATCGACGGAGCCAAGGGCCTCGAAAACTGGAACCGCGTCGGCGACGCGAACTGGCGCGCGGAAGACGGCGCCATCGTCGCGGACAGCGGCAAAGGGGGATTCCTGGTGTCGAAGAACTCCTACAGGGATTTCCAGATCCGGGCGGAGTTCTGGGCGGCGCCATCGGCGAACAGCGGCGTCTACATGCGCTGCGCGGATCCGAAAGTGCTGACCGACAAGAGCTGCTACGAGGCCAACATCTTCGATCAGCGCCCGGACCCGACGTTCGGCACGGGAGCGATCGTTCACCATGCGCCGGTGCCGCACCACGCGCACAAGGCCGGCGGCAAGTGGAACACCTACGAGATCACGGTCAAGGGTTCGGAGCTGACTGTCGTGCTCAACGGCGTGCAGACGGTCAAGGTGAACCACGAGCAGTTCAAGGAGGGACCGTTCGCCCTGCAGTACGGGACACTGCCGCCGAAAGGCGAGCCGGGCGGCGCGATCAAGTGGCGCAAGGTGCAGATCCGCACGCTCTGAGCATCGCCCGGGGGAGATCGCCATGAATGCGCCGGACCCGCTGAAGTCGCCGCCCGGGGCCACGCCGCGGATGACGAGCCAGGACTACCGCGACTCGCTGCGGCGCCTGCGGCCGGTCGTCTACGTCGACGGCCGCCGCGTCGACTCGGTGGCCGACGAGCCGGCCTTCCTGCCCGGCATCCAGGCGCTCGGCGTCAGCTACGACTACGCGCTCGACCCGGCGCTCGCGCCGCTGATGCTCGCCACGCAGAACGGCAGGACAGTGCCGCGCATGCTGGCGGTCGACGAGTCGGCGGGAGACCTGCTGAACAAGCTCGAGGCGGTGCGCGTGCTCTGCCAGGAGACCGGCTGCGCGCAGCGCTACCTCGCGCACGACGCGCTCAGCGCGCTGGCGCAGGTCTGCGCGCGCATCGACGACGCCCGCGGCAGCACCGAGCACCGCGCGCGCTTCGCCGCGTACCTCGATCACGTGCAGGCAGAACGACCTCGCGCTCGGCATCGCGATGACCGACGCCAAGGGCGACCGCTCGCGCAAGCCGCACCAGCAGGCGAATCCCGACACCTACGTGCACATCGTCGAGCGCAACCGCGAAGGGCGTCGTCATCTCCGGGACGAAGGCGATCGTGACCGGCGCGCCGTACATGCACGAGTTCCTGGTCATGCCCTGCCGCAACATGGGCGAGGCCGACGCCGACTTCGCGGTCTGCTGCGCGGTGCCGGTGGATGCCGCGGGCATCACCATCGTCGCGCGTCCCGCGGGCCGGCCCGGCGAGAAGCTGGAGCACGGCGAGGCGCTGTTCTCGCGCCGCTACGGCCAGTCGACCGGCGTCGTGATCTTCGACCGCGTGCTCGTGCCGTGGGAGCGCGTGTTCTACGCCGGCGAGTGGGAGCATTCGGCCACGCTCACCTACGACTACGCCACGCACCACCGCCACACCTGCATCGCGGCGCGCGCCGGCTTCGGCGACCTGCTGATCGGCGCGGGCGCGCTGATGTGCGAGGCGAACGGCTTCGACCCGGGCGCGAAGTCGACGCTGCGCGAGCCGATGGTCGAGCTGATCAAGATCGTCGAGGGCTTCTACGCCTGCGGCGTGGCGGCGAGCGTGTACGGCACGCGAGGACCCGTCGAGCAAGACCTTCATGCCCGAGCCCGGTGTTCGCGAACATCGGCAAGCTGCTGCTCGCCACGCAGATCTACGACATGCACCGGCTCGCGCACGAGGTGTCGGGCGGCCTGATCGTCACGCTGCCCGGTCCCGACGAGGACCACAACCCGGCGACGGCGGCGACGCCTCGCCGAGGTGCTGCGCGCGAACCCGTCGGTGCCGTACGACAAGCGCATCGAGGTCGCGCGCTTCATCGAGGACCTCACCGCGTCGTACCAGGGCGGCTGGTACTCGGTCATCAGCCTGCACGGCGGCGGCTCGCCGGCGGCGATGAAGCAGGAGATCTGGCGCAACTATCCGCTCGGCAACAAGGTCGAGCTGGTCGAGCGGCTGCTCGACCGCGGCGCGCTGACGGCGAGCGGCGAGCGCGCGATCACGCGCAACCGGCAGCCGGGTCGCTGCTGCGACCAGGGATGCAGCGCGCCGGGCCAGCCGGTCATGGTGCCGCTTGCCGGAGCCGGGACGGCGGACCTGACGCCTCCGGTCCGGCAAACTGGAGCCTGCTGCGTACTCCGGAACAACTGGACCATGGTGAAGTCGGCGCTCACGGTTGCGGGTCGCTTTCGCACCGTCGCCATCGTCGGCGCGGGCGCCGTCGGCTGCTTCTACGGCGCGATGCTCGCGCGCGCCGGCACGCGCGTCGTCCTGATCGGGCGGCCGGTGCACGTCGAGGCGATCGCACGCGACGGCTTGCGGCTCGACATGGCGGGGCAGGTGGAAACGCTGCGTGTCGAAGCGAGCGCCGATCTGGCCGCCGCGCGTGACGCGGACCTGGTCCTGTTCTGCGTGAAGTCGACGGACACCGACGCGGTCGCCCGTGAACTGGCGCCGCTGCTCGCGCCGCACGCCGCCGATCCTCAGCCTGCAGAACGGCGTTGAGAACGCCGCGACGATCGCCCGCCACGTGCGCCAGGCCGTGGTGCCGGCGGTGGTGTACGTCGCGACCGCGATGGGCGGGCCCGGCCTCGTGCGCCACTTCGGCCGCGGCGATCTCGTCATCGGCGCGCTGAACCCGGAGGCGCGGCGCGACGCTGCGGTCGATTCCCTGCTGCACGACCTGGTCGCCCTGTTCGGCGACGCCCGCGTGAACGTGACGATCTCCGCCGATGTCATCGCCGAGCTGTGGTCCAAGCTGCTCGTCAACTGCGCCTACAACGCGATCTCGGCGCTGGCGCAGGCGCCGTACGCGAAGCTCGCCGCGCAGCCCGAGGTGCGCGAAGTCCAGATTGCAATCGTGCGCGAAGTGATCGCGCTGGCCCGGCGCCGAAGGCGTCGGGCTGCAGTTCGAGCCACTCGCTGCAGGCGATGGAGCGGATCGCCACCGCGATGCCCGCGCAGTTCTCCTCGACCGCGCAGGACATGGCACGCCGCAAACCGTCGGAGATCGATCACCTGAACGGTTTCGTGGCCCGTCGCGGCCGCGAACTCGGCGTGGACGTTCCCGTCAACCAGACCCTGTACGCGCTGGTCAAGCTCGTCGAGGCCGGCTATGAGCGCGGCGCGTGACCGCGGGGCGCCGGCCGGGTTCGCGCAGTCGTTGTGCACTCCGGGGTTGTCCAAGCCGGATGCGATCAGCGCCCGCTCCCTCTAGACTACGGGCCCTCACGCCACTCTCTCCGTTGCGGCCGCCGACCGGCGGCGGCACGACAGGAACAGGAACCCCATGAAATCGATTCCCCATCTGGCAGGCGCCCTCGTCGTCGTCGCGCTGGCCGTCGCCGTCAATCCGGCCTTCGCACAGGGCGCGGCAGCGTCGCCCGCGGCCCCGGCGAAGAAAGAGGCGGCCCCCGTCTCCGCGGCCAAGAAGGAGCTCGTGAAGAAGGCGCTGCAACTGCAGCAGGCGGGCATCGAAAGCGTCGGCACCGGCATGGCCAATCAGGCGGCGGGCCAGGTGATGCAGCTGGCCGGCCCCGGAATCGCGCGCGCACCGGAAGAAAAACGCCGCGCGCTCGTCGCCGACCTGCAGGCGGAAGTGCGCAAGTTCCAGGGCGAGGTTGCGCCGATCCTGCGCGCCAGTGCGACCAAATGGGCGCCGTCCACCCTCGGCACAACGCTCGAGGAGAAGTTCAGCGAGGCCGAGCTGAAGGTGCTGATCGCGTGGCTGGAGTCGCCGGTGAGCCGCAAGTACCAGGAAGTGACGCCCGAGGCGCAGCAGGCGCTCTCGCAGAAGATCGTCGCCGAAACGCGGCCCCAGGTCGAGCCGAAGCTGAAGGCGCTGGAGCAGGCGATGATCGCGAAGATCAACGCGTCGACCGCGCCCGCGGCCGGGTCCCCGGCGCCGGCGCAACCCGCCAAGAAGTAGCGCCGCCACGGGTCCGTCGCGAAGACGCGCCGAGCGTCTTCGCGGTTCGCGTTCGCGACGGACCTTGTCACTGCGCAGACCGGCGTCAGCGCCTGACCGGCAAGGCTGACCGTGCTCGGCTCGGGCGGCAAGCGCGAGCGCGGGCTCCGTTTGATCTGTCTCAATGGTCCGCCATGCGGAATTTGGTTGCGCATTGCGAATTGAGGCAGCTCAAGGGTTCTGGACCGTTCGCACGCACGATGGCGCTGTCATCCACTGAGGTACCTCCCATGCTCAGAACATCCCGTTTCACTCTTCCCCTGATTGCTCTCGCGCTCGCTGCCTGCTCGACGGCCGAGAGTCCGGCACCGGTCAACACGCTCGTCGCCGCGCGCGCGACCGCCGCGCCAGTGCTCGACGGCAACCCGAACGACGCGGCGTGGGCCGCGGCCAAACCGCTGACCGTGAAGCTTTCAGGTGGCGAGAACTTCGCCAAGGGCGAAACGACGGCCACGCTGAAGTCCGTCGTGGTCGGCGACACCATCTACTTCCTGGTGCAGTACGCCGATCCCACCAACTCGGTCCGTCGCGGCCCGTTCCAGAAGCAGGCCGACGGCACGTGGAAGAAACTCGTCTCGCCGTCCAACAAGGGCGGCGACGAGAACGTCTACTACGAAGACAAGTGGGGCATGATCTGGAACAGCAACAACTCGATCGCCGGGTTCAATCAGCAGGGTTGCGGCGTCACGTGCCACGTCGGCGAAGGCAAGCCCTTCGGCAACAAGTACACCGCCAAGGAAGGCGAACTGGGCGACATGTGGCACATGAAGGGCAGTCGCACGGCGCCGGTCGGTCTCGTCGATGACCAGTACGTCGACAACACCCGTTACGACAAGGAGAAGTCACCCAATGCCGGCCGCAAGTCGGACCCGGGTGGCCCCGAGTACGCCAACCTCAAGGTCGTCAACGGCAAGCCGGAGTTCATGAACCCCGATGGCGAAGCCGGGCAACGCCGGCGGCAAGTTCTACGTCGTCAAGGGCCAGGAAGTGCCGTTCGACGACAGCAAGTTCAAGGCGGGCGACGAGGTCGCGTCCTTCATGATCCTGCCGGTCAAGGGCGACCGTGCCGACATCAAGGTCGCGAACAGCTGGGCGAATGGCGTCTTCACTTCGGAAGTCAGCCGCAAGCTGACGACCGGCAGCAAGCTGGATGTCCAGTTCGACAACCTGAATGACACGTACTACTTCGGGTTCGCCGCGTTCGACAACGCCCAGGTGCGCCACGCCGTGCACTGGGATGCGCTGAAGCTGATCTTCGCCAAGTAACGCGTTCTGCGCACGAGGGAAAGGGCCGCGCGAGCGGCCCTTTTCGTTGCGGCACGCCGGCCGGTCCGGCCTCGAGGCCGGACCCTAAGCGCGGCTCTCCTCGCCGATGCAGGCGTCGAGGATGTCGAGCGCGCGGTCCATGTCGGCGTCGGTCAATGTCAGCGGTGGAGTCAGCGTCAGGACGTTGCCCATCGTCGTCTTGAACGACAGCCCGCGCGCCAGCGACCGATAGAGCACGCGCTCGGCGGCCGCGCGCGCGGGGCGCTTCGAATCGCGGTCCTCGACCAGTTCGATCCCCAGCAGCAGCCCGCGGCCGCGCACGTCGCCGATCAGCGCATGCCGGCGCTGCATCTCGCGCAGGCGGTCCAGCGCGCGCGCGCCGACGCGCTCGGCGTTCGCCACCAGACCCTCGCTCTCGATGACCTCGAGCGTGGCCAGCGCCGCCGCGGCCGTGACCGGGTTCTTCTCGTGCGTGTAGTGCCCGAGCGCGTACGCGCCCGCGAGGTTGAGGTCGTCGCGCGCGATGCACGCGGCGATCGGCAGCACGCCGCCGCCGAGCGCCTTGCCGAGCACCACGATGTCGGGCGCGGCGCCGTCGTGTTCGGCGGCGAAGAAGCGGCCGGTCTTGCCCAGGCCGGTCGGGATCTCGTCGAAGATCAGCAGCGTGCCGTGCGCGTGGCAGGCCTCGCGCACCGCCTGCCAGTATCCGGGCGGCGGGATGTACGGCACCGCGCGCGCCGGCTCGGCGATCACCGCCGCCACGTCGCCTTCACGCTCCAGCACGTAACTCACCATCTGCGCGCAGGCGAGGGCGCAGGAATCGAGGTTGGGCTGACCCTGGGCGTCGACCTTGTGGCCGTACGCGCAGCGATAGCAGCCGAAGGGCGCGACGTGCTCGCTGCCGGGCAGCAGCGGACCGTGCGCACCGCCACGGAAGAGCGACTCGCCGCCGACACTCGAGGCGCCGAAGCCCGCGCCGTGGAATGCGTCCCAGAAGCTCAGCGTCTTGAAGCGGCCGGTGGCGATGCGGGCGAGCCGGATCGCGACCTCCACCGCATCGCTGCCGCCGGTGGTGAACAGCACCCGGCCGGCGTGGCCCGTGAGCGACCGGAAACGAGCGCCGAGCGCTTCGGCGAGTTCGACCGCGCGCTCGCTCGCGAAGCGGCGTGGCGCGAAGCACAGGTCGTCGAGTTGCGCCTTGATGGCGGCGACGACGCGCGGGTGCGCGTGGCCGACGTGGTGGACATTGTTGCCGTGGAAGTCCATGTACCGCCGGCCGTCCATGTCCTCGATGTAGAGCCCCTCGGCCTTGACGATGGGCGCGAGGCAGGGCGTCGACACCGACTGGTGCAGGAAGGCGCGACTGTCGCGAGCCAGCAGCGCGCGGCTCGCGGCGCCCAGGTGCTCGTTCTGCCAGGCGGCGCGCAGCGGCGTCGAATTGACGTCGCTCTCGCTCTGCGCGGGCGTGCTTGTCGTCGGTTGTTCCATCGTCGTTCCCGTTCGAAGCGGAGATTAGCCGACGGCAAGCCGCAGCCCCGTCGACATCGGCGTGGCGGGTCAGCGCGTGGCAGGCCGGCCTTGCTCGATGGCTGCGGCGGTCAGATCGGTGACCTCGACGTGCCGAGTTGTCCGTCGGCTTGCCCGAGATCATCCGCACGCCCCGCAGGCCCCCTAGATTGAAACTCCGAGCGCCCGCCAGGCAGCGCGTTGTTCCCGATGAGCGGGAACTTCGATCCCCGCAGACACGGCCTCGTCCGCGTGGCAGTCGGCGAGGCTTCCGCACCCATGGCATCGACTCCGCACACACAGCGCGCGCCGAGCGCTGGTTCGGCCGCGGACCGCCGCCTCGGGAGGATCGCCGCGCGCGCCTCCGCATTCGGGCAGCGGGTCATGCCGTGGGTGGGCCTCGCGCTGTTCGCGCTTGCGCTCTGGTCGCTGCGCGAGGCGCTGTCGGCGCACAGCTATCGCGAACTCGCCTCCGCACTGGCGTCGCTGTCCGGGTACGCCGTCGCAGCATCGATCGTCATGACGCTCGCCGGGTACACGGTCCTGGTCGGTCTCGACGTGCTCGCGCTGCGCCACGTGCGGCAGACCGTTCCCCTGCGCAGCGCCGCCGTCGCCGCGCTGCTCTCGAATGCGCTGGGCAACAACGTCGGCAACACGCTGCTGACGGGCAGCGCCGTGCGTTTCTGGGTCTACACGGACGCCGGCCTGTCCGCGCGGCAGGTGGGCGCCGTGGTTCTTTTCTGCAGCATCGGCTTCTGGGTCGGCTACCTCGCGCTCGCGGGTACGGTCCTCATCGCGGCCCCGGTGTCCTTGCCCGCCGTGCTGCGGTTCGGCTTCGACACCTCGCGCCCCCTCGGGACGCTGCTGCTGGTCATCCTCGCCGCGTGGCTGGGGCTGTGCGCACGCCGTCATGCGTTCACGTTCGGGCCGTGGCGCATCGACGTGCCGTCGCCGGCGCTCACGCTCGGGCAGATCGCCATCGAGTGCGCCGACCTGCTGCTGATGGCGGGCGCGCTCTACGTGCTGCTGCCGGCTACCGCGGACATCGGGTTCGCGGCGTTCCTGTCGGTGTTCCTCGTCGCGCTGGTCGCCGGGGCAGCGAGCCAGGTACCGGGCGGCCTCGGGGTGTTCGAGGCAGCGATGATCGCGCTGCTCGTGCCGCGTGTTGAGGTGCGCGGCCTGATCGCGGCGCTGCTCGCCTTCCGCGCGATCTACCTGCTGCTGCCGTTCCTCGTCGGCCTCGGCGCGGCCGGGGTGCGCGGCAGTGCCCAGCTCGCGCCGGGTGCGATCGCCTGGCTGCAGCGCGCTTCGCGTTCGTTCACACGGTTCGCGCCGATGCTCCTCGGGGCGATGGCCTTCGTCGCGGGTGCGTTGCTGCTTCTTTCGGGAGCGCTGCCGGCGGCCATCGGGCGGCTCGACCTGGTGCGGCAGCTGTTCGATCTGCCGGTGATCGAGGTGTCGCACTTCCTCGCGAGCCTGGTCGGTGCAGCGCTGCTCGTCGTCGCGCGAGGCCTGCAGCGGCGACTGAACGCGGCCTGGTGGCTCGCCGCCGGCCTGCTGGCGGCGGGCGCGCTGCTGTCGCTGCTGAAGGGCTGGGACTTCGAGGAGGCGTTCGTTCTCTCTGCCGTCCTGCTGGCATTGCTGCCACTGCGTTCGCAGTTCTACCGCCGCTCGTCGCTCTTCGACACCGCGTTCTCGCCGGCGTGGCTCGTCTCGTGCGCCGTCGTGGTCGGCGGATCCGCGTGGCTCATGCTGTTCGCGCATCGCGACGAGGCGATGGCCGCGCAGTCCTGGTGGCAGTTCGCGTCGCAGGCCGAGGCTACGCGCTCGCTGCGCGCCCTCATCGGAGCCGTCGCGCTGCTCGTCGTGTTCGCGCTGCACCGGCTGATCCGGCCCGCGGTCCACGCCAGGGCCGCGACGCCGCAGGCGCAGATCGAGCGCGCTCGCCCGATCGTCGAACGCTCTCCCTGGACCTACGCCAACCTGGTCTATCGCGGCGACAAGGCGCTGCTGTTCAGCGATGCCGACGATGCGTTCCTGATGTACGGACGCCTGGGCCGCAGCTGGATCGCGATGGGGGACCCGGTCGGCGCCGAGGCGGGCGTGCGCGAGCTTGCCTGGCGTTATGCCGAACTGGTCGACCGCCACGACGGCTGGTGCGTGTTCTTCGAGGTGCGTCCGCAGCGCCGGCAGTTGTACGCGGAACTGGGCCTGGCGCTCACGCCGCTCGGCGAGGAGGCACGCGTCGATCTGCGTGGATTCACGCTCGATGCGCCGGCGCACCGGGACCTGCGACAGGCGTGCGCGAAACTCGCGCGCCAGGGATTGCGGTTCGAAATCGTGGGGCAGGACGGCGTCGCCGCGCTGCTGCCGACCCTCGACGCGATCTCCCGCGCGTGGCTGGAGCGCAAGGCGACGAGCGAGAAAGGCTTCTCGAACGCGTCGTTCGACGCGGCTTACCTGAGCCGATTCCCCGCGGCGATCGTGCGGCACGGCGACGAGGTGATGGCGTTCGCCAACCTGTGGCTCGGCGCCGGGCGGGAGGAACTGTCCGTCGACCTGATGCGGCATCGTCCGGAGGCGCCGAACGGGACCATGGACATGCTCTTCTCGGGCCTGTTCGCATGGGGTCGCGACCACGGCTACCACTGGTTCAACTTCGGCATGGCGCCGCTCGCCGGACTGGAGGCCGGCGCCGAAGCGGCGGTCTGGCCCCGGGTCGGTGCGTTCATCTACCGGCACGCCGAGCACTTCTACAACTTCGAGGGCCTACGGCGCTACAAGGCGAAATTCGGTCCGACGTGGACGCCGCTATACCTTGCCTCCCCCGGCGGGCTCGCCCTGACCCCGGTGCTGCTCGACGTCACGGCGCTGATCGCGGGGGGCTTTGGCAACATCGTCGCGAAGCGCCGCGCACGGGCCCCATGAAGCGCATCTTCAGTCCCTTCGTGCTGTCGCTCACCGCGATCCTTGGCGGCGGCTACGTCTACGTGGCGTGGCGGCTGGCCGAGCCGGGCGTGGCCCGCCTCGCGCTCGCGCTGCCGTTCGCACTCGTCTGGCTGGTGCCCGTCGTCTACTGGGTCTTCGGGCGGGAGAACCACCGTCGCGCCGACGACCTGCTGCACGCGGCGAGTTACCTGTGCATGGGCTGGCTCACATACGTGCTCCTGCTCGGCTTGCTGCGCGACGCCCTGCTGGCGGCGGGCGCGCTGGCCGGCGGTCCGCTGGAGACGGCGGTGGCTCGGGGTGGGCGTGGCCACGGTCTGGTGGGGTTCGCTCGTCGCCCTCGGCGTCGGCATGCTTGCCGCCGTCCGCGGGCCGCACGTGCGACGAGTCGACATCGCGATCGACCGACTGCCCGCCGCGTTCGAAGGCTTCACCATCGCGCAGATCAGCGACCTGCACGTGGGACCGACCATCGGCGCCGCCTACGTTCGCCGCGTCGTGGAAATCGCCAACGCGCTTGCCCCGGATCTCGTCGCGCTGACGGGCGACATCGTCGACGGCTCGGTGCAGCGGCTGTCCGCCGCCGTTGAGCCCCTCGCCCGACTGCGCGCGCCCGACGGCGTGATGCTCGCGCTCGGCAACCACGACTATTACTCGGGCGCGAAGGCGTGGACGGCGCACTTCGGGCGACTCGGCATCCAGGTTCTGCGCAACGAGTACCGCGTGCTGGAGCGGGGCGATGCGCGGCTCGTCGTCGGCGGCGTCACCGATCCGGCCGGTCAGTTCGAGGTGCCGCCGGAGCCGCCGCGACCGGACCTCGCGAGCGGCCCCGCGCACGGCGATACACCCCGGATCCTGCTCGCGCACAACCCCCGGCTCGCGCCGCTTGCCGAACGCGCCGGCTTCGACCTGCAGCTGTCGGGTCACACGCACGCCGGACAGTTCTTCCCGTGGACGCTCGCGGTGCGGCTGGTGCATGCGCCGCACGTGGAAGGCCTGTCGAAGCAGGGGCGGACGTGGGTCTACGTCAATGCGGGCACCGGGACCTGGGGTCCGCCCGTCCGGCTCGGCACCCGGCCGGAGCTCACGCTATTGCGGCTGACCGCCGGCGGGCGGTCTGGCGCACCGGCGTCGTGTTCGCGCTCAGCACGATGCAGTCGGCGCCGGCCTTCACGCGGCGTCCCGCGCCAGGAACCGCTCCACCAGCCGCGTCCAGTACGCCGCGCCGACCGTCAGGTTGGCGTCGTCGAAGTCGTACTTCGCGTTGTGCACCATCGGGCTGTGTTCGCCGTTGCCGAGCCGCAGGAAGCAGCCCGGCTTGTGCTGCAGGTAATACGCGAAGTCCTCGCTGCCCGTGGTCGGGCCCCACGGGAACACCACGCGCTGCGGGCCGACCAGTTCTTCCGCCACCTGCCGCGCGAACTCGGTCTCGGCGGCGCTGTTCACGACCACCGGATAGCCGCGTTCGTACACGATCTCGACGCTGCCGCCGTAGCCCATCACCTGCGCGTTGACGAGTTCGGTGATGCGCTGTTCGAGCTTCGCGCGCACGCCTTCGTCGAACGAGCGGATGCTGAGTTCGAGCGTCGCCGATTCCGGGATCACGTTGGCGGCGGTGCCGGCGTGCACCGTGCCGATGGTGACGATCGCCGTCTGCGTCGGCTCGATGTTGCGCGACACGACGGTCTGCAGCGCCATGATCAGGCTGCCGGCGATCACGACCGGATCGACCGCGAGGTGCGGCCGCGCCGCGTGGCCGCCGCGGCCGTGGATCGTGATCTTCGCGGTGTCGGACGCCGACATGAACGGCCCGGCGCCGAAGAGGAAGGTGCCGGTCGGCACGCCGGGATGGTTGTGCATGCCGAAGATCGCGTCGCAGGGAAAGCGCTCGAACAGGCCGTCGGCGATCATCTGCTGCGCGCCGCTGTCCTTGCCGGCTTCCTCGGCGGGCTGGAACACGAGATGCACGGTGCCGGTGAAGTTGCGCGTCTTCGCCAGCCGTTGCGCGGCGCCGAGCAGCATCGTCGTGTGGCCGTCGTGGCCGCAGGCGTGCATCACGCCGGCGACCGCGCTCGCCCACGGCTTGCCGGTCTCCTCGACGATCGGCAGCGCATCCATGTCGGCGCGTATCGCCACGCTGCGCGCGCCGTCGCCGACCTTCAGCGTGCCGACCACGCCGTAGCCGCCGACGTCGCGCGTCACCTTCCAGCCCCAGCCTTCCAGCCGGGCGGCGACGAGTTCGGAGGTCGCCGACTCGCGGAACGACAGCTCGGGGTTGCGATGGAGCTGGTGACGCGTCTCGCGCAACGACTCGGCGGCGTCGAGCAGGTCGGTCAACTGGCAGTGGGGGGTGTAGCGGGCGTTCATCGAAGATCTCCGGCGGCAGGGCGGCAGTATCCCGCACGCCCGACTTGCCCGCACGGGACGACGAGTGTTACCTTTGTACTACCGGACCGGGAGCCCCCGATGACGACACCGACCACGATCAAGCTGTCCGACTCCCTGAAGGAGCGGATCGCGCCCCTCGCCGCGGCGGCCGGCAAGACCCAACACGCGTGGATGGTCGATGCACTCGAGCGCCAGGCCGATCTCGCCGAAGCGCGCGAGGCGTTCATCAAGGATGCCGAGGCGTCCGCGGCGGAGGTCGACGCCGGCGGCGCGTTGTACGCCGCGGAGGATGTCTCGTCGTACCTGTTCGCACGGGCGGCTGGCCAGCGGAACGTCGCGCGCCCGAAGGCGCTGCCGCGGGGCGCGGCCAAGGCCGCGGGCAAGAGCCGATCCGGCGCGGCCGTGGCTAGCGCGCGATGGCGAGCGTCCGCTTCACGGCGCGTGCGCTGACCGACCTCGACCGGCTCTTCGACTTCCTCGCTGAGCACGATCCCGCGCTCGCCGAGCGCGCGGCCCATGCCATCGTCGATGCCACGCGGATCCTGCGGGAGCACCCGCTGATAGGCCGTCCGGTACGCGGCGACATCCGGGAACTCGTGATCTCCTCGGGCCGCACCGGGTACGTCGCGCTCTATCGGCTGAAGAGCGGCAACGCCCGCGTTGAAATCCTCACCATCCGGCACCAGCGCGAGGCCGGATATCGCGAGTGACAGGGGATGGGCGCCCTGACGTTTGCTTCGGCGTGTTGCCCATGTCGAGATCCCGGTACAGCCCGGTAGTCACGGCAAGCGCCTCGCGCAGCACTGCTGGCGGCAAGTGCTCGTTCGGCGGCAGGCCGCTCCGACCCCGCTCCTGACGAGGCCATCTGCAGACGGCGATGGCCGCGCGGACTACATTGCGCCGGCTGTTCGCGGAGTCCGCAATGCAGTGCCTGAGGGAGTGCGCCGTGAAATTTCCGGTTCCACAGCTGTTGCTTTGCTGTTCGATGCTGATACCTGCCGCCGCGCTGGCGCAGCAGGAATTCAGCGTCGTGATCCAGAAGGACATCGCCGGTCACCTGAAGGTCGATGACGGGCCGAACGGCGAGGTCCGGACCGACCTGAGCTATCGGGACAACGGGCGTGGGCCGGACATCCGCGAAGTGTTCGCGCTGGATGCGGCCGGTGTGCCGATCCGGTACGCGGCCGAAGGCAAGTCGACGTTCGGAGCGGAGATACGCGAGAGCTTCACCGTCGACGGCATCGCGCTTGCGCTGGGAATCGCGCGTCGACCGCGGCGACCAGGCGATCGTCCCGGGCACGCTGTTCGTGCCTCTCGAGGGAACCGTCGCCTATACGGGGCAACTGGTGCGCGCTCTGCTGCGTCGGGACGGTGGCACCGCACCGGTGCTCGCAGGCAACAAGCTCGTGGCGGAGCAGGTCGGAAAGCTCGTTGTCGAGGGGCCGGGCGGCCGCGTGCCGCTCGTGCTGATCGCCCTGACCGGCGTCGACGCGTTTCCCTGGTACCTCTGGCATCGCGACGATGCGTCGAAGGCCTTCTTCGCCGTCGCCTGGCCGGGATTCGCCGTTGTTCCGAAGGGATACGAGGCCAGTGCCGACGCGCTCGTGCAGGCCGGATTGCGCGCGCAGGACGAGCGCCTGGTCGCGCTGCAGAAGCGTCTCGCCCGGCCGCTGCCGGGCCTGACCGTCGTGCGGGGCGTCATGTGGTTCGACGCGCCCGCGGCGGCGATGCGCGGCCCGTCCGACATCTTCATCCGCGGCGGTCGCATTGCCGCCATCACCGATGCCGGCGCGCTCGACGCGCGGGCCGATCACGTCGTCGACGGTCGCGGTCGCACGCTCCTGCCGGGGCTGTTCGACATGCACGCCCACATGTGGGCAGGCATCGCGCCGCTGCATCTCGCCGCCGGCGTGACCTCCGTGCGGGAACTCGCGGGGGAGAACGCCGAAGTCCTGCGGCTGCAGGCGCGGCTCGCGGCGGGCGAACTCCCGGGTCCGACGATGTACGCAGCCGGATTCATCGAAGGGAAGAGTCCGTTTTCGTCGCGCAGCGGCTTCGTCGTCGATTCCGTCGAGGAGGGCCGGCGCGCGATCGACTGGTACGCCGCGCGCGGCTACCGGCAGATCAAGCTCTACAACTCGATCCAGCCGGAGTGGGTGCAGCCGCTGGCGGCGCATGCCAAGGCGCGTGGACTGACGGTGGCCGGGCACGTTCCGGCCTTCATGAAGGCGGAGCAGGCGGTCCGCGCCGGCTACGACGAACTCACTCACATCAACCAGGTGATGCTCAACTTCATCGGCCAGCCCGGCGATGACACCCGGACGCTGCTGCGGTTCACCCGCGTCGGTGACGATGCCAGCCGCGTCGACATGGCGGGGCCGGAAGTGCGTGCCTTCGTCGCGCTGCTGCTCGAACGCGGCATCGTGGTGGATCCGACGGCCGGCGCCTTCGAAGGCATGCTGACGCAGCAGCAGGGTCAGCCGGATCCGGGCCTGCAAGCCGTCGCCGAGTATCTGCCGGTGCTGTGGCGCCGCCGGATGCGGGTTGCCGAGATGGACCTCGAAGGCCAGAAGCTTGCGACCTACCGGGCTTCGTACAACCGGCTGCTCGACCTGATCCGCGTGATGCACCAGGCCGGCGTGCCGCTGGTGGCCGGAACCGACAGCACGGCCGGACTGGGGCTGCATCGCGAACTGGAACTCTATGTCCAGGCCGGCATCCCTGCGCCCGAGGTCCTGCGGATCGCGACGTGGAACGGCGCGCGCGTGGCCGGCGCGTCGGCCACGTCAGGCAGCATCGAACGCGGCAAGGCGGCCGACCTGATCCTGGTCGACGGTGACCCGTCGCGGCGGATCAGCGACATCCGGCGCACCGTCCTTGTGCTGAAAGACGGTGTTGCCTACTCGCCTGCCGAGTTGTACGAAGCGATGGGGTTCAAGCCGCTCGCGCCGGCCGCGACGATCGAGTCCGGCGCAGCTCCGCGCTAGCGGGTACGACGCGCGCGACCGTCCGCGCGTCGTGCCCGCCCGCGCCAGGCGTCACGCGGCGTTCTTCGGCGTGTCGCCGGCGCCGAGGTCCCAGTACAACCCGGTCATCACCGCCAGCGCCTCGCGCAGCACCTCGGGCGGCAGGTGCTCGTTCGGCGCGTGCTGCGAGCAGCCGGGGTACGAGTGCGGCACCCACACGGTCCGCAGGCCGAGCACGTCGGTGAAGATGTCGTTCGGCAGCGAGCCGCCGAGGTTCGGCAGCAGCGCCGGCTTCTTGCCGCTGGTGCGCGCGAGCGACGCCATCGCCCACTGCACCCACGGATCCTCCGGATCGATGCGCGTCGCGTGGAACATCTCCTCGCGCGTCGGCGCGATCTGCACCATCGGGAAGCCCTGGCGGTCGAGGTGACGGCGCAGCGCCGGCAGGATCTGCGACTCGTCGATGCCGACGACGAAGCGAAGCTGGCAGCGCGCCCACGCGCGCGGCGGGATCGCGTTGACCGGCGTGTCCGGGTTGCCCGTCTTGTACGCGAGCACCTCGAACGAACACCAGCCGAACACGCGCTCGGCGGGCGAGAGTCCCGGCTCGCCCCACCACGGCTCGATCGTCGGGCCATCGGCGCCGCCGTCGACCTCGCAATCGGCGAGCGCGCGCCGCACGGCGGCCGGCAGTTCCTTCGGCACCCACTCGGGCACGCGGATCTGGCCGGTGGGCGAGGCGATGCTGGCGATGGCGTGCGCGAGCTGCAGGCCCGGGTTGGAGATCAGCCCGCCCCAGTTGCCCGAGTGGTGCCCGCCCTTGCGCGCCTCGATGGTCAGGTCGAAGTTCATGCTGCCGCGCGAGCCGAGGAAGATGGTCGGCCGGTCGGCGCGCAGCCGCGGGCCGTCGGAGGCGATCAGCAGGTCGGCCTTGAACAGGTCCTTGTGCTCCTCGCACAGCCCGCGCAGGCCCGGCGAGCCCGTCTCCTCGCCCATCTCGACGAGGAACTTCGAGTTGAAGCCGAGGCGGCCGCGCTCGGCCACCACGTTGGCCATCGCCTGCATGTTCACCGAGTGCTGGCCCTTGTTGTCGGCGATGCCGCGGCCGTACCAGCGGCCGTCGCGCTCGGTGAGTGTCCAGGGCGACAGGCCTTCCTTCCACTCGGGTTCGAGGCCGCGGATCACGTCGCCGTGGCCGTAGCCGAACACGGTCGGCAGGGCAGGGTCCTCGATGCGCTGCGCGAACAGGAAGGGCGCCTTCGCCTTCGGGTGCGTCAGCGTGCGGCACTCGAAGCCCATGGCCTCGAACGCCGGCTGCAGCTCGGTCGCCAGGTACTGCGCGAGCACGGGTCCGCGATCCGGGTTCTGGCTCTCGGTCGGGATCGCGATGCGGCGCGCGAGGATCGCGCGGAACGCGCCGGAGTCGAACTGCTGCTCGGCGCGGGTGATGGCGGCGGTGCGGGTCATGGCGTTCTTCCTTCGTGCATCAAGGGTGCGTGTGCGGCTCGGGTCTGCGTCGCGCTACGCCGCGGCCTTCGCCTGTTCCTGCGAGGGATACAGGTGGCAGGCGACGGTGCCGCCCGGGTGCTGCGCGAGCACCGGGACGATGGAACTGCAATGGCTCAGGCGCTGCGGGCAGCGCGGGTGGAAGGGGCAGCCCGGCGGCGGGTTGAGCGGATCGGGAAACGCGAGGCCGAGTCCGATGTCCGGCACGCCGAGCCCCGGCTCCGGCGTCAGCACCGACGCCAGCAGCGCCTGCGTGTACGGATGACGCGGCTCGCGGAACAGGCGCTCGGTGCCGGCCTGCTCGACCACCTTGCCGAGGTACATCACGGCCACCTGCGTGGCGATGTGCTCGACGACCGCGAGGTTGTGGCTGATGAAGACGTACGTCAGGTTGAACTCGCGCCGCAGGTCCATCAGCAGGTTCAGGATCTGCGCCTGCACCGAGACGTCGAGCGCCGACGTCGGCTCGTCGCAGATCACGATCTCCGGCTGCATCACGAGCGCGCGCGCGATCGCGACGCGCTGCCGTTGTCCGCCGGACAGCTGCCCGGGCGTGTTGTCGGCATAGCGCGCCGGCAGGCCCACGCGCTCCAGCATGTCGATCGCCTTCGCGCGCCGTTCGGAGGCGGTGCCGATGCCGTGCACCTCGAGCGGCAGCGCCACGATGGAGGCGATCGCGCGGCGCGGATTGAGCGACGAGTAGGGATCCTGGAACACCGGCTGCACCCGCCGCGCCACCGCCTTGCGGCCCAGCGCCGCCACATCCTGGCCGTCGAGCGTGATGCGGCCGCTGGTCGGCGCGAGCAGCCCGAGCAGCATGCGCGCGAGCGTCGACTTGCCGCAGCCGGACTCGCCGACGATGCCGACGACGTCGCCGCGCTGGATCGTGAGGTCGACGCCGTTGACGGCGTGCAGCGCGCGGCCCTTGCGGAAGAAGGTCGCGCCGAGCGTGAACGCGCGCGTGACGCCGTGCGCCTGCATCAGCGCGCTCACTCGATGCCCCTCCGCGCTGCACGCTGCCGGTGCGGCTGCATCAGCGGAACCGGGAAGACTTGCCGCCGGCCAGCCAGGCGATCGACAGCGAACAGAAGAAGAAGAAGGCCTGCAGCTCGAGCCGGTAGCCGCCGGACTGCCCGAGCGCGAGGAGATCGTTGGGATGCGCGAGCCACACGGCGACGATCATGTTGAACGCGATGATCAGCGCGGCCCACCGGACCCACACGCCGGCGATCACCAGCAGCGGAGCGATGATCTCGCCGATCAGCACGCCGAACGCGAACCAGCTGGGCAGCCCGAACTTGCCGAGCAGGCCCTCGATCGGCCCGAGGCCGTGCATGAGTTTCGCCACTCCGTGGAACAGCATCAGGCCGCCCACGGTGAAGCGCAGCAGCAGGATGCCGGGATGCTGGGATCGGATGTCGGAAGCGAATCGCATGAGGTCAATGCCTTTCATGGAGGCACGGCGACGCATGCCGGCGCGCCGTGGGGGTGGAAACGAAAGCGCCCGTGCTCACCCGGGCAGCTCCTTGTAGATGCAGCGCCAGCGGTGCGCGTCCTCGCTCTGCACCGGCACCGCGGATGCGCACTCGGGGCGCGCGACCGCGCAGCGGTCGCGAAAGCTGCAGCCGCGGATCTCGCCGATCAGCGACGGCACCACGCCGGCGATCGTGCCGAGCCGGCCGCCGCGCTCGGTGCGCCCCGGCACCGGGATGCAGCTGATCAGCCCGCGCGTGTACGGATGGCGCGGCGACGCGAACACGCGCTCGGCCGTGCCTTCCTCGACGATCTGGCCGGCGTACATCACCGCCACGCGGTGCGCGATGCGCGCGACGACGCCGAGGTCGTGCGTGATCAGCACCATCGCGATGCCGAGGTCCTTCTGCAGGTCGGCGAGCAGCCGCAGGATCTGCGCCTGGATGGTCACGTCGAGCGCCGTGCTCGGCTCGTCGGCGATCAGCAGTTCCGGCCCGCACATCAGCGCCATCGCGATCATCACGCGCTGGCGCAGGCCGCCGGACAACTGGTGCGGATACTGTTCGAGCCGCTCGGCGGCCGACGCGATGCCGACCTTGCCGAGCAGTTCGATCGCGCGCTCGCGCGCCGTCGGCCTCGCCGCCGCCGCGGTGCTGGAGGTGCACCTCCATCAGCTGGTTGCCGATCGTGTACGCCGGGTTCAGCGCGGTCATCGGCTCCTGGAAGATCATCGCCATGCGGTTGCCGCGCAGCGCGTTGACGCGCCTGGGCGACGCCTTCAGCAGGTCCTCGCCGAGCAGCGACAGCGTCGTGGCCCGGCGCTTCGCGGCCGACGGCAGCAGGCTCATGAGCGCCAGCGAGGTGATGGACTTGCCGCAGCCCGACTCGCCGACGATGCACAGCGTCTCGCCGCGCTTCACCTGGAACGAGACGTCGCGCACCGCGCGCAGCGGCCCGCGCGGCGTGGCGATGTCGACGCTCAGGCCCCGCACGTCGAGGACGGGGTCCGATGGGTCCGGTTGCGGGACGGCGCTCATGCGCGCCCCTCCGGCGACAGCAGGTCGCGCAGGCCGTCGCCCGCCAGGTTGATCGCGAAGATCAGCAGCGCCAGCGCGGCGCCGGGGATCGCGATCAGCCAGAACGAGAAGAACATGTACGACTTCGCCTCGGAAATCATCAGCCCCCACGACGGCAGCGGCGGCTGCACGCCGAGGCCGAGGAAGGAGAGCGCGGCTTCGAGCAGGATCGCGCTGGCGGCCTCGAGCGTGGCGACGACGATCAGGTGCGGCAGCACGTTGGGCAGCACCTCGCCGAGCAGCACGCGCGTGGTCGAGGCGCCGGCCGCCTGCGCGGCGGCGACGTAGTCGAGCGAGCGCACCTGCTGGGTGGCGCTGCGCATCACCACCGCGAAGCGGTCCCACTTCAGCAGGCCCAGCACCATGATCACGACCCACAGCGAGCCGCCGACCAGCGCGACGGTGGCGAGCGCGACGAGGATCACCGGCATCGACAGCCGCGTCGTCACCATGAAGCTCACCGCCATGTCGGTCTTGCCGCCGAAGTAGCCGGCGAGCATTCCCATCGTCGTGCCGATCAGGCCGGAGATGATCGCCACCGACAGGCCGATCAGCAGCGAGATGCGCGCGCCGTAGAAGAGCCGCGACAGGTAGTCGCGTCCGAGCGGATCGGTGCCGAGCGGATGGGCCCAGCTGCCCGCGTCGTACCAGAAGGGCGGCACGTTGCGGTTGGCGAGGTCCTGCGCGTACGGGTCGTACGGCGCGATCCACGGCGCGAGCAGCGCGATCGCCACGATCAGCAGCAGCAGGCCGCCGCCGACCACCACGGCCTTGTTCTTCCAGATCCGGCGCGCGAGGCCCGGCGCGGCGATGACGATGGCGCCGGGTTCGACGCCCGCCGCGGCGGCGGTGACGCTGCTCGACATCAGGCCACCCGGATGCGCGGATCGAGCCACGCGTTGGCGACGTCGGAGGCGAGCGTCAGCACGACGTAGATCACCGACAGCAGCAGCACGATGTTCTGCATCACCGGGAAGTCCTTGAAGGTGATGCTCTGGTAGGCGAGGTAGCCGAGGCCGTCGAGCGCGAAGATGGTCTCGATGACCACCGAGCCGCCGAGCAGGAAGCCGAGCTGCACCGCGGCGAGCGCGACCACCGGCACCACCGCGTTGCGCAGCGCGTGCTTGAAGATCACCGTGCCGGACGGCAGGCCCTTGGCGCGCGCCGTGCGGATGTAGTCGGCCTCCAGCACCTCGATCATGCCGGCGCGGATCAGCCGCATGAAGGCCGGCGCCGCGTAGTAGCCGAGCGCGATGGTCGGCATCACGAAGTGCTGCCAGGTGTCGCTGCCGGACACGGGCAGCCAGCGCAGCGTGATCGAGAACACCATGATCAGCAGCAGCGCGAAGAAGAAGTTCGGCAGCGCCTGGCCGAGCACCGCGAGCGCCAGGCACAGCCGGTCGATCCAGCTGTTGCGGTAGACCGCGGCCAGCACGCCGAGCGGGATCGAGACCGCGAGCGCGAAGGCGAGCGACAGCACGCCCAGCACCATCGTCGTTTCGAGCTTCGCGAAGATCAGCGGCGCGGCCGGCGTCTTGAAGTAGATCGACTCGCCGAAGTCGCCGCGCACGGTCTTGCCGAGCCACTCGACGTACTGCACCGGCAGCGGCCGGTCGAAGCCGTAGGTCTTGCGGACCATCTCGATGTCTTCGGCCCGCGCGCCCTCGCCGGCGATGGCGATGGCGGGATCGCCGGACAGGCGCAGCAGCAGGAAGGCGATCATCGAGACGGCGAGGGCGACGGCGAGCGCCAGTCCCAGCCGTTTCAGGATGTAGCCGCCCACGCTGCGCCCGCCGTTGCCGCCCTTACGTCGACGCCGCGTCTACTTCCAGGTCATCTCCCACAGCCGGACCATCTCGTCCGCGTAGGCCGTGAAGTTGAGGTCCTTCGAGGCCACGTAGTACACCGGCAGCGACCACAGCGGCACCGAGTACGAGTTGTCGGCGATCTTCTTCAGCGCCTGCTGGTACGCCTGCTTGCGCACGTTCGGATCGACCGAGTTGTTGCCCTTCTTGAGCAGTTCCTGGACTTCCTTGTCGCGGGTGACGTCGTCCGACTCGCCGCCGAACCACACCGGCACCGACGCCGACACGTCGTTGACCGAGAAGGAGCCCCAGGTCTGGTGCGTCAGCGAGGCCTTGCCGGCGCGGATCGCGTCGCGCATCGCCGCGTACTGCGAGAAGTTCAGCTTGGCCTTGATGCCGACCTGCTGCAGGTTGTTGATGATGGCCTCGGTCTGGTTGCGCTCGCGGTACGCGAAGATCTCCGTCTCGAAACCGTTCGGGAAGCCCGCTTCGGCGAGCAGCTTCTTCGCCAGCGCCGGGTCGTAGGCATAGCGCGCCGCGCCCTGGTCGGTGCAGCCGAACTGCGACGGGAAGCACTGGGTGTTCAGCACGCGCGAGCCGGCGCCGACGATGTTCTTCACGATCGACTCGCGGTCGATGGCGTGCGCGATCGCCTTGCGCACGCGCGCGTCCTTCAGCGCCGGCGTGGGCGTGTTGTCCAGCGTGTTCAGCTGCATGAAGGCGATGCGCATCGTCTCGCCGCTCACCACCTGCAGGTGCGGCACCTTGGCCGCCTGGTCGGCCTGGTCCTTCGGCACGTGCATGATCAGGTCGCCGTTGCCGGACAGCATCTCGGCCATCTGCGTCTGGCGGTCGGGGATGAAGCGGATCTCGACCTTGTTGATCTTCGGGGCGCCCTTCGGCGAGTCCTTGAAGTAGCTGGTGTTCTTCTCGAGCGTGATCGACTTGCCCGGAACGTAGCTGGCGACCTTGTACGGTCCGGTGCCCACCGGCTTGGTGTTCTGGCCTTTCGGGCCGACCTCGGCGTAATACTTGGCCGGATGCATCACCACCGGTCCGGCCAGGTACTCGATGGCCGCCGGGAACACCTGCTTGGTGGTCAGCCGCACCTTGTACTTGTCGAGCTTGGTCGCCTTGTCGATCCAGTTGACGTTCGCCTGCGTGGTGACCTTGTTGGCCGGGTCGGCGACGAAGTTCAGCGTGTAGACGACGGAGTCGGCGTCGAAGTCCTCGCCGTTGTGGAATTTCACGCCCTCGCGCAGTTCGAACTCGATGGTCTTGTCGTCGATCTGCTTCCAGCTCTTCGCCAGGTTGCCCTTGTATTCGTTGGTCTTCGGGTCGAGGGTGATCAGCGTGTCCCACACGTTGGCGCCGATGATCACGCCGATGCGCACGTTGTTGAAGAACGGATCCACGCTCTCGGGCGCCTGGTCGTAGGCGAAGCGGACGGTGTCGTCCTTCTTGCCCGCCAGCGCGGGGCCGGAGACGGCGAGCAGAACCGCGAGCAGGGCGCCGGCGGCGTGTTTCAGGCCGTGGCGGGTGGGATCAGGGGTGTGCATGAGCGGTCTCCTCCGGAGCGTTGTTGTGCGTGGTCGCCGGAGGCGGAAAGGGCCCGGCGCAAGGAAGCGAGTGTCGCGCCACAGGGGCGGGCGGGTCAAACGCGGGCCAGGTTGCGTCAACGAAGCCGCGAACCGCGAGTGCCGTCGCATCGCGACCGTCCACACTACCCTGAATCCGAGAGCCGCCGGCTCCGGGAGTCGATCGCAGCGGCGTTTATGCTTCGGACTGCCGTCACCGCGCGGTTTCGTCGCGCGGACGCCCATCGTCGCCGGCACGCTCATCCGCCCACCTCCCGAGAAGTCCATGCACGCCTTTCCGTCCGGTCGACGTCGCAGCAAGCTGCCGATCGTCGTCATCCTCGTCCTGATCCTGGCCGCCGCGGTTGGCGGCGGTGCCTGGTACCTGTCGCCGCGCTTCGAGTCCGAGCCGCCGCAGATCACCCTTTCGACCACCGCCGAAGTGCTCGGCGTGGCGCCGCTCGAGATCAAGGTCGCCGACAAGGGCACGGGGCTGACGTCGTTCAGGGCGACGCTGTCGCAGGGCGGGACCGAGCACACCCTGGCCGCCGAGCAGTTCGACCGGCCGGCGGCCGAGAAGAAGATCGCGGTCACCCTCGCGAAGGTGCCCGGCGTCAAGGAAGGGCCGGCGGTGCTGCGCGTGAGCGCGCGCGATGCCGCGCTGTATGCAGCGCCAACGAAGCGGCGATCGAGAAGACCATCGCGATCGACGTCACCGCGCCGACGCTCGAACTCGTCGCCGACGACCGCTACGTCAACTTCGGCGGGGTCGGCGTGGTCGTCTACAAGGCGACCGCGGACACGGTGGCGAGCGGCGTGAAGATCGGCGACTACTTCTTCCAGGGCTTCCCGGGCCAGGTGAAGGACCGCCCCGACCACCTGCTGGCCTTCTTCGCGCATCCATACGACGTTGCGGCGGAGGCCCGGCCCTCGCTCGTCGCGACCGACAAGGCCGGCAACACGCGCGAACTGCGACTCGCCTACGAACTCAAGAACGTCCGCTACAGGAAAAGCACGATCCCGCTGTCGGACACCTTCCTGCAGAACAAGGTCGCGCCGCTGCTCACCGACGTCGCCGCGCGCCAGGGGACGCCGAAGGACGTGTTCGTCGCGGTGAACAAGCAGCTGCGGGAGGAGAACGAGGACCGCATCACCGAGGTCACCCGCAAGCTCACGCCCACGATGCTGTGGAAGGACGCGTTCGCGCAGCTCAGCAACTCGAAGGTCGAGGCCAACTTCGCCGACGAGCGCACGTACACGTACAACGGCGAGCCGGTCGACACGGCCTATCACGTCGGCTACGACCTCTCGGTGACGAAGAACTACCCGGCCGAAGCCGCCAACAGCGGCACGGTCGCCTTCGCGGGCGACCTCGGGATCTACGGCAACACGGTGATCCTCGACCACGGCCTCGGCCTGTACACCCTGTACAGCCATCTCGCCTCGATCGACGTCAAGCCGGGCGATACCGTCGCCAAGCGCCAGCCGGTGGGCAAGACGGGCGAGACCGGACTCGCCGCCGGCGACCACCTGCACTACGGCGTCTACCTCAACGGCCTCGCGGTGCTGCCGGTCGAGTGGTGGGACCAGAAGTGGATCGACGACAACATCACTCCCAAGCTGGAAGGGCGGAGCGGTCAGGAGATCGCGGAGGCGCAGGCGGCGGTGCGGGGGAAGGCGAGCGGCGCGGGGAAGCGGCGGCGATAATCGAGTTTTTGAAACTACACATCCTGGTCTGGAGATCTGATCATGTTCAACGAGCCCCTCGGCGACTGCAGGCGCCGCAGTTTCATGCAATCGCTGCTGATGGCTGCGTTGTCGCTGACGGCCATCGGTGTGGCGCAAGCCCAGGTCAGCGCCCCTGCCGCCGCGACCGGGATCAGCACGGTCTACACCGGGGATGTGATCGGCGGCAAGAAGGTGGTGAGTTCACTGAACACCGCTGACCTGGAGCCAGGCAAGAAGCACCTGCTGTACTTCCAGGGTGTGCAGACGTCCACGGGACAGTACTGGTACGTGTCGGTGATCGTCGCCAAGGGGGCCAAGCCCGGCAAGCGCATTACCCTGACCAGCGGCGTGCACGGCGACGAGATGAGTTCGGTGCACACCGTCCAGACCGTCATGGGCCGGTTGAACGCAGCGGAGATGTCGGGCACGGTGATGGCGGTGCTGGACATCGCGCGCCCCGCGATGGAGAGCATGCAGCGCCGCTGGCCGAGTTCGGGGCGCGGCTTCGAACTGACCGACATGAACCGTGAATGGCCCGGCAACGAAAACGGCCTCGGCGCCGTCAGCCGCCAGGCCGGGAGGGTGTTCAACCGGCTGCTCAAGCCGAATACCGACCTGGCCATCGACTTTCATACCGGGACCACCGGCCTGGACGCAGCCGCCTTCAACATCGGCGAGACGCGCATTCCGGACGTGAAGACGATGATGATGCTCTTCCCCGTCTCGGCGATCTGGGACAACGCGACCTACCCCGGGGTGCTGCAACGAGCCTACACCGACGCCGGAATTCCCTGCTTCACGCCGGAAGTCGGCGTGGCGCGGCGGCTCGACCCGGACGCGATCGCGCGGTTCGTCGAAGGCACGATGAACGTGTTCAAGCACTACGGAGTGATCCCCGGTGCGATCGGGCGCACCGCGGTGGACGCCAACGTCTACATCGGGAAGAACGCGATTCCCGTGCTCACCACCCACGGGGGATTCATCGAACTGTTCGTCAAGATGAACGAGGACGTCACCCCGGGCCAGAAACTGGCCGTCCAGCGCAATGCCTTTGGCGAAGTGGTCGCTGAATACGCCAGCCCGGTCGCTGGCCGTATCGGTGTCCTGCGCAGCGATGCCACATCGGAGCCCGGCAACGTCCTGGCGTTCATCCTGTCCGGTGGCGCCACGGTGTCGGGCGCGCCGGCTTACCTCGAGTAACACGCCGGACCGCGATCGGCGTCGACGCGGGCTGGCGCCGATGTGGAAAGCCCGCGGTGCCGACCGGGTTGTACCGGGCCGCTTGCGGCATCGAGTGGTCACGCGATCGCGGTAGAGCGACTTCCGATGTTGCGCCGCGCGTGACTACAGTGCGGGTTCTCTCTTCGAGATCGACGCCCCGCCCCGATGCACCGGCCGGGCGCACCTTCCCCCAGAAAGCGGCGTCATCGCCTTCGAGCCCGTGCCGGGGCGCAGGCGCCGGATTTCCTCCAGCCACGGCGGCGCGGGCGGAACATGGAGGTCGACATGACCCGCAAGTACATCGATTGCCGCGAGTTTCCGAGCGAAATGAACTGCTCGCTCGCGATCTCGGCGGACACCGAACAGGAACTGATCGATGCCGCCGTCCAGCACGCGGTCGCGGTGCACGGCCACCAGGACACGGCGGAGTTCCGCAAGGACATCGTGGGTGCGATCCGCGAAGGCACTCCGCCGTTGAAGGCCAAGGCGCCCGTCTAGCGCACGCAGCACGCGCGCCGGCGTCCGCCGCCGCGCGTGCGTCGGTTTCGACGCTTCCTTCTCCGGGGTGGTTCTGGCGCCTTCAGGCCGGGTCTCAGGTTCGGCTCCGTCACCTCGTTCACCGCGGCTTCGCCTCGCCGTCCTCCCCGGGATGGCACGGACGATAGAATCCCTCCCATGTCGTCCAGGGGCGTCGCCGCGGCCGTATTCCTGTTTGCCATGCTGTGGCAGGCGATCGCCTGGGTGGTGCCCGACGCCAGGAATCGGCATGCCGAGCAACTCGGGCACGTGCTGGTCCACATGCAGGCGGTCAATCACCATCACTTGATCGACGAATCGCTCTGCCTCGAGGCCGCCAGCGAAGTCACGTCGCATCATCACGAGGGCGCCGCGGCGCAGCCGGGACTGCCCGCATCGGCGAGCGTCACGGACCGTTCCGCTCCGCGCCCCTCGACGCCGTTCGCGGTGTTGCGCGACGGCAAGCCCTGCATCTTCCCCGAAGGCCCGCTGCGGCCACCCAGAGCCTGATCCCTGCGCTTCTTCACGCCGTCGCCGGCGTGAGTCGCGAGCCGCCGCGTTGACTCAATTGAACGCCCTGCCCCGAGCGTCAGCTTGCGGGCCCCGGGGTTCCGTCCTGCTGCAATGACCTTTCAGGTCGCCTAATCGAGGAAGATTCGTGCAAGAAAAGAACTCAAGAACGAAGGTGTTTTACCTCCGCCTGCTGGGGGTGCTGTTTGCGCTCGCACCCCTGGTCGCGATGGCGCATGGCATTTCCGAGGAGGATCGCCAGCGCATGCTCGATGGCGGTTACCTGATGTACATCGGTCTCGGTGCGAGTCACATGCTGACCGGCTACGACCATCTGCTGTTCCTGTTCGGCGTGGTCTTCTTTCTGACAACGTTCCGGGACGTGGCCAAGTTCGTGACGGTCTTCACGATCGGACACTCCATCACCTTGATCACCGCGACCTTTCTGCAGATCACCTGGAACTACTACCTCGTCGATGCGCTGATCGCCATCAGCGTGATCTACAAGGCGTTCGACAACAACGGCGGATTCCAGAAGCACTTCCAGTTGCAGTCCCCCAACCTGCTGGCGGCCGTGTTCGTCTTTGGCCTCCTGCACGGATTCGGCCTGTCCACGCGCCTGCAGCAACTGCCGCTGGGCGAAGACAACTTCGCCATCCTGATGCGCATCATCAGCTTCAACATCGGCGTGGAGATCGGACAGATCGCGGCACTGGTCGTGATGGTCGCCTTGCTGGCCGTCTGGCGCCGCCGGCCGTCGTTCGCGAGGTTCAGCTACGCCGCCAACCTCGCCCTCATGTCTGCCGGCGTCTATCTGCTGTTCATGCAGCTGCACAGCTTCCAGCACGACGCGAATCCGAACTCCTTCCGGTTCCCTGCGGAGGAACACCAGCATGCCCACGAAGACATGGGCATCAAGGACACGACGGACGACAGCCGCAACACGATCAAGTGATCGCATTTCCACCAAGGACCATCCAATGAAGAACGCAGTGATGAATTCAGCAATTGCCGCCTCGCTTCTGATCGTTGCCGCCTGGCCCCAGCCCGTGCTGGCGGATGCAGGCAGCACCTGTCACTTCCACGGCAGCAAGCCGGCCGCCGAGAACGTGGTGGTGAACTGCGCCAGCCTGCGCAAGGACACCCTCATCAAGGCCGGCAAGCTCGACGCCTCGTGGCGCGCGATCAAGCACGACAAGGCGGAACTCGTCGATGGCAAGAAGGGCAAGGAGTGGAAGGTGACCTTCACGGACGCCGCCGCCAAGGACAAGAGCAAGGAGACGCTCTACATGTTCTTCACGGCGACGGGCAATTTCATCGCCGCGAACTACACGGGCCAGTGATGGCATGCTGAACCGTGGCGCCAGTCCGGCGGTGCCGGGCGGCCTGCTCGCGCTGCTGGCGGCAACGCTGTTCGGCATCAGCACTCCGCTGGTGCAGCGGTTCGGCATCGGCTTCGGTCCGTTCAGCACCGCGGCCCTGCTGTACGCCGGGGCGGCCATGGCGGGCGCGCTGCTGCGCCAGCCGGTCGAGGTCGAGGCGCGGCTGCGACGCGCCGACGCCGGTCGCCTGGTGGCGATGGCCGCGTTCGGCGCCGTCATCGGCCCGGTGGCGCTGGCGTGGGGCCTGCAGCACACGAGCGGCACCAGCGCCTCGTTGATGCTGACGCTCGAAGCCCTGTTCACCGCCGTGCTGGCCTGGGCGCTTTACCGCGAGACGATGGACCGTCGCGTCTGGGCGGCGATGCTTCTGCTGCTGGCCGGTGGCGTCGTCCTGGTGCTCGACCAGGGCCGGGGCGGCGATGCGGGGATGTGGGGTCTGCTGGCCGTGCTGCTCGCCACGGCCGCGTGGGGCGTGGACAACACGCTGTCCCGTGCGCTGGCCGAGCGCGATCCGGGACAGGTCGTGCTGGCCAAGTCGGTCATGGGCGCGGCGGCGACCGCCGTCGTCGCCGTCGTCCTCGACGAGCCCGCGCCTGCATTCGCCCGGGCGCTGGCGCTGCTCGTCACCGGCGCCGCCGGCTATGGCCTGAGCCTGCGTTTCTATCTGCTCGCGCAGCGGGCCTTCGGCGCCGCACGCACCGGGTCGGTCTTCGCGTTCGCGCCGTTCATCGGGGCCGCGCTCGCCGTCGCGCTCGGCGACCGGTCCGCCAGCGGCCTGATGGCCGCGGGCAGCCTCCTGATGCTCGCGGGCGTGGTGCTGCACCTGGCCGAGTCGCACGGGCACGAGCACGAGCACGGCGAGGTCGAGCACGAGCACGCGCACCGGCACGACGACGGCCATCACGACCACGTCCACGAGCCGATGCCGGCGGGTCCCCACAGTCACCTGCACCGGCACACGCCGATCCGGCACACGCATCCGCACGTGCCCGATGCGCATCACATCCACCCCCACTGATCTGCGCGCGCGGTCCGGGACGCGTTGACGGCGTCAGGCGCCGCCGGCGCCGGCCCCGTCCTCCGCCGCGCGCGGGGAAGCCGGTAATCTCGGGCCTCCGCACCCATCGCATCTCGCCATGACGTTCCTCGCTTTCCTCGCGGCTGCCGTCGTCCTCGCCATCACTCCGGGGCCGGGCATCGCCTACGTCGTCGCTCGCACCGTCGCCGGCGGCCGATCGGAAGGTTTCGCCTCCACACTCGGCACCGGACTCGGCGGCCTGCTGCACGTTCTCGCAGCAGCCCTCGGACTGTCGTTGCTGCTCGCGCAGTCCGCCGTCGCCTTCAACGTCGTCAAGTACCTCGGCGCTGCCTACCTGGTCTACCTCGGCGTGCGCATGCTCCTGAGGAAGGACGCGGAACTCGCGGTGCAGCCGGTCGCGGCGCAGGGCGCCCGCCGCGCACTGCTCGAAGGGATCGTGGTCGAGGCGCTCAACGTCAAGACGGCGCTCTTCTTCCTGGCGTTCCTGCCCCAGTTCATCGTGCCCGGCGAGCCGGTGATTCCCCAACTCGTGATGCTCGGCAGCATCTGCGTCGCGCTCAACACGCTCGTTGACGTCGTGGCGGTGCTGGCCGCCGATCGCGTGCTCGTGTCCGGACCGGCCCGGGCGGCGCGGGCGCGGCTCCTGACCCGCGTGTCGGGCCTCACGATGGTGGGGCTGGGCGCCTACCTGGCGCTTGCGAGGCGCGGGACATAGTCGGGCCGCGGTCCGCGACGATCGTGTCTCGAAAGCACGCTTTCCGTCTGCGGCCGTCTTCGATTCCTGCGTCCGCCGCCCGCTGGCGACCGCCAGCGCTTCGGACCAGAATCTCCGGCCGTGGAACGGATGCATCACGCCGGGAAATGAAATGAACGACGCTGTCCCTCGCGGATCCTGTCTGTGCGGAGCGGTGCGCTTCAGCGCTTCGCTGCCCACCAGGTGGGTGGCGCATTGCCACTGCACCTACTGTCGCCGCGCGCACGGCGCCGCCTTTGTCACCTGGGCTGGCTTCGACGAAGGTCAGGTGGTCGTCGAGCCCGAGGCAACCCAGCCGACCTGGCACGAGTCGAGTCCGGGCGCGCAACGCGCGTTCTGCCCGCGCTGCGGCAGCCCGATGTTCTTCAAGTCGACGCGGTGGCCCGGCGAGATGCACGTCGCCCGTGCGCTCATCGATCACCCGCTGGACCGGGCTCCCGCCGCGCACGTGTTCTACGAGACGCACGTGCCCTGGCTGCAGATCGGCGACGATCTTCCGAAGAAGATCAGCCAGGCGCCGAAGTAGGTGGCTGCCCTGGGCAAGCAGACCGACATTCGGGCTGCATGCGAACTGCACTGTCAGTGGCCACGTTCCAGCATGCAGCCATTCAGTTCCTGAGGATTCCCATGCCGCTACCCCGTCTGCATCGACACGCCTGGATGGACGACGACGTCGAGGCCTTCCGCGACCAGGTCCGCCGCTACATCGCAGGCGAGATCGCTCCGCACATGGACGCGTGGCGTCGCGCCGGCCAGATCCCGCGCGACGCCTGGCGCGCGTTCGGCGCGATGGGCTTCCTGCTGCCGGAGATGCCCGAGGAATACGGCGGGGCCGGTGTCAGCGCCGCGTGGCAGCTGGTGGTGCAGGATGAACTGACGCGGGCCGAAGTCCCGCCCGGCGCCGGCGTGCACTCGCTGGCCGCGCACTATGTGCTCGACTACGGCAGCGAGGAGCAGAAGCGCCGCTGGCTGCCGAAGATGGTCAGCGGCGAGCACTTCGGCGCGATCGGCATGACCGAGCCCGGCGGCGGCTCGGACCTGAAGGCGCTGCGCACGCGTGCCCGGCGCGACGGCGATCACTACGTCATCGACGGCGCCAAGACCTTCATCACCAACGGCGCCACCTGCTCGCTGCTGGTGCTGGCCTGCCGCACCGGCGGCGAGGGCGCCAAGGGAGTGTCCCTGATCGTGCTGGAGACGGACAACCTGCCGGGCTTCAGCGTCGGGCGGCGGCTCGAGAAGCTGGGCATGCACGCGTCCGATACCTGCGAGCTCGCGTTCGAGGGCGTGCGCGTGCCGGTCGCGAACCTGCTGGGCGAAGCGGAAGGGCAGGGCTTCGCACAGATGATGGCGCAGCTGCCGTACGAGCGGCTCTTCATCGGCGTGCCGGCGGCGGCCGTGATCGAGCGCGCGCTGGAGGTCACGCTGGAGTACACGCGCGAGCGCAAGGCGTTCGGGCAGTCGCTGGCGGAGTTCCAGAACACCCGCTTCAAGCTTGCCGAAGTGGCGACGGCTGCCCACGTGGTGCGCAGCTTCGTCAACGATGCCATCCAGCGTTTCGTCGACGGCACGCTCGACAACGAGGCTGCCTACATGGTCAAGTGGTGGTGCAGCGAGCAGCAGTGCAAGGTGGTCGACGAGTGCCTGCAGCTGTTCGGCGGCTACGGCTACATGACCGAGTACCCGATCGCGCGCATGTACGCCGATTCGCGCGCCCAGCGCATCTACGGCGGCTCCAACGAGGTGATGAAGGACCTGATCGCGCGCAGGCTGTGATCGGAGCATCGACACGGAACGGTGGCGCGCATTGACGGCCCGCCACCGGCCCGGACTTCGTCACTCCACGTACCGATCGAGGATCGCGCCGATCGCGGCCGCGACTCCGACCGCGCCGATGAGCACGAGTGTCACGGCACCCGCATTGTCGACGAGCATGGACCACATTGCTGCCTCCCGTGCATTGCGGCGTGGATGGTGCAGTGCCCGCACCCGAAGAGCCTGCATTGAATTCCGGGGAAGGTGCGCGGCACTGCGAGACCAGATTGCACCGCGGCGACCGTCGCGTCGACACCGACGCCGCCCTTCCGTCGATGGCGCCCGACGACCGGTGCACAAGCCGCGTGGCGAGTGGCAAAAAAGATAAAGACCCGCCGCGGCGTGGCCGTGCCGTCGCGGATTGATGAGGGAAAGTGCCTAGTACGCCGTGTAGTGCCGCAGCACGCTTCGGGCGAGGTCCAGCGCCTCCTCGATTTCCCGACGGGAGTGTGACCCGGAGTCGACGATCAGCTGCCTGACCTCGTCTTCCGTCGCGCCGTGCTGACCGGCGAGCGAGGCCACTACATGCGGCGCCAGATCCACGCTTTGCTGTTTCATCGCGCACTCCTTCGATCGGTCGGCTCGCGCCGGGCGGGCGGGGAACGGAAATGTGCGCTGCGGCCTGTCGCGCGGCAATCGGGGAACTACGTGGGGTAGCGCGATTCCGGCTTGCCCCGATCTGATTCGCGTGATCCGTCAATTGGCTACGCAGAGTGCCGGACGCGGCGCGCTCGCGCGATCGGTCACTTCGCGTCGCTTGATCGCATTCGGCTCGCCGAGTCGGGTCGCTCGCTAGATCCTGAGTGGCGAACCGTCGCGAAACGATATCTTTCCGCGCACCGGTTGCAGTCCTGAGTCAGGCCAGCGTCCTTCATGAACGGTGGCTCACCTTGACCAGGAATCCTTCAGCGACACCGCCAGATTGAACACCGGCCTTTCGACCGTGTGATCCTTCAGGTCCGCCACGAAGTACCCGTTGCGCTCGAACTGGAACTTGTCGTCCGGCTTCGCGTTCGCAAGCGCGGGTTCGACGACCGCGCGCAGCACGGTCTTGCTGTGGCGGTTGATCACCGACAGGAAGTCGCCCGCCGCGTCCGGCTGCGCCTCGGTGAACAGCCGGTCGAACACGCGGATCTCTGCGGGGATGCTGTCGGCCACCGGCAGCCAGTGGATCGCCGCCTTGGTCTTGACGCTGTTCGCGCCGGGCGTGCCGCTCTTCGTCTGCGGCAGGTATTCCGCGTGGACCTCGACCACCTCGCCGGCGCTGTTCTTCACGACGCCGGTCGCCCGGATCACGTAGCCGTAGCGCAGCCGCACCGGCTGGCCGGGCGTTCCGTCGGGGCCGAGCGCGAGGCGGAAGTAGTCGGCCGGCGCGTTGTCCATGAAGTCGTCGGCCTCGATCCAGAGTTCACGCCGCAGCGGGATCGTGCGCACGCCGAGCTCCGGCATGTGCGGATGCACCGGCGGGTGCGTGTCCTCGCTGAGATCGGCCGGGAAGTTCGCCAGCACGAGCTTGATCGGCTTGAGCACGGCCACCGCGCGCGGCGCGCGGGCGTCGAGATCGTCGCGCAGCGCCTGTTCGAGCAGCGCGTAGTCGATCCACTGCGGGCTCTTGCTCACGCCCGTGCGCTCGGCGAAGAGCTGCAGCGACTGCGGCGTGTAGCCGCGCCGGCGCAGGCCGACGATGGTCGGCATGCGGGGGTCGTCCCAGCCGTCGACGATCCGGTCTTCGACGAGCTGGATCAGCTTGCGCTTGCTCATCACCACGTAGCTCAGGTTCAGCCGGTTGAATTCGTGCTGGTGCGGCAGCAGGAAGGGATTGGCCTTGCGCTCGTCGAGTGCGGCCTGCAGCAGCGGCGTGAAGTGCTGCGTGTGCTCGCGCAGCAGCTTGAAGAACTCGTCGGCGTCCTGCGCGGCGAGGGCGGAGTTCTTCGTCCAGCTCGCGAACATCGCCTCCGCGCGGCGCTCGTAGCGGCTGTGTCCCAGCTTGTCCGGCCGCTCCGCGGCGACGTTGCGGCATCGAAGCGCGAACTCGCGGCGGCTCTCGATGCCGGCGTCGTAGATGTCGTCGAGCATCCGCCTGGCCGCCTCGAACTGCGGCCGCCGCAGCAGCGGCACGATGCGCTCCAGCACCCAGTCGTAGAAGGGACGCTGGTCCTCGAACTCGAGCGTGCAGATCGAGTGGGTGATGTTCTCGAGCGCGTCCTCGATCGGATGCGCGTAGGAATACATCGGGTAGACCTTCCACGCGTCGCCGGTCATGTGGTGCTCGGCGAAACGGATGCGGTAGATCGCCGGGTCGCGCATGTTGATGTTGGGCGACTGCATGTCGATCTTCGCGCGCAGGATCATGCTGCCTTCGGCGTGCTGCCCGGCGCGCATCTCGCGGAACAGCCGCAGCGACTCGTCGATCGGCCGGTTGCGGTACGGCGAGTCCTGCCCGCGCTCGGTCAGGGTGCCGCGCGTCTCGCGCATCGCATCGGCGCTCTGCTCGTCGACGAACGCGTAGCCGGTCTCGATCAGGTACTCGGCGAAGCGATACATGTCCTCGAAGTAATCGCTCGCGTGATACAGGTTCGACTCCGGCCCGCTCGGCGTGCCGTGGGTCCAGTCGAAGCCGAGCCAGCGCACGGTGTCGAGGATGCCGTCGACGAACTCCTGGTCTTCCTTCACCGGGTTGGTGTCGTCGAACCGCATGTGGCAGCGGCCGCCGTAGTCGCGCGCCAGGCCGAAGTTCAGGCAGATGCTCTTGGCGTGGCCGATGTGCAGGTAGCCGTTGGGCTCGGGCGGAAAGCGGGTCCGGATCTTCGCCGGATCGGTCGTCGCGCCGGCGTGCACGTCGTACACGCCCGGGCGGCCGGCCCACTGGCGCGGCTCGTAGGTGCCGCGCGCGAGGTCGGCCGCGATGATGTTGCGGATGAAGTTGGTCGCGGGGGCCGGCGGTTCCTTGCCCGCCTTGCCCTTGCCGCCGTTGCTGCCGGCGGGCGAACCACCGACCTTCTTGTCCATGATCGGAACACTGCCTTCTGTAATCGTCCGGTCATCGATTGTAGCGACGGGCGCTGCGTCGCAGCAGAAAGTTCGATCAGCGGCGCGCACTCGCGGTGAAAGACGCAAGAAATGGGCGCCCGAAGGCGCCCTGGTGTCCGGCTCACGTGTCACGCCTTGACTTCGGGCAGCGGCGCCACCGCCAGTTCGCGGCGGACGTCGTCACGGCTGATCATCGGGCCCGCGACCTTGTTTCCGTCGATCAGGTCCCACGCCGAGAACTCGCCCGCGTGGCGGCGGTCTTCCCGATCCACGGCGACGGCGGGGCTGTCGGCGCCGGGTTTCTGGTACAGCTCGTAGAACTCACCCGACGGAGCATCGGCGAGGGCGGCGAGCGGCGCGGCGAAGGCGACGAATGCGAGAACGGACAGCGGTTTGCGGATGTTCATGGTGCGCTCCTGAGAGAGGGGGGTCTCGAGCTTTCGGCTCGCATCGAATCACCTGACTCGATGCGAGCCCATGATGGGAGTGCACGCGATTTCTCGCGATGGAGTCTTCGGTGTCCGGCGTGTCGACAAGTCACAGCGCGCGGGCACGGCCGCCGGCACTGACCGCTGCAGGTCGGCAAGGTACGCTCGTCGTGGGGTCGCCTCGCGCGCGACCGGCTGGCGAGATGACAACGACCATCGACATCCGGTCCGCAGAACTCCCGCGGGACCTTCCCGAGGTACGACGACTCTTCAATCCGGGCAGGTCAGACTAAGATGAAACGCGAGAAGCTGTCTGGTTGGCGGCCGAACTGGGCAAGGCCGCGCCGGCCGCCTTGACGCCGGCAACAGACGGTTTGAAAGAGCGTGAGGATGAACGCATCGGAGCAACGGGCAGCAGAGCAATCCGCACCGGGAGAGCTATCTGCGCACGCCGCGAACTCGATGCAGCCTCGACACGTCGAGACCGTGATCATCGGGACCGGATTCTCCGGGCTGCTGGCGGCCATCCGATTGCAGAAGAATCGATGCAACGACTTTGTCTTGCTGGAAAGAAGTTCCGAGTTGGGCGGTACCTGGCAGGTCAACTCATATCCCGGCGCAGAGGTGGACGTTCCAACCAGCCTCTATTGCATCTCGTTCATACCCTATCCGTTCAGCAAGTCCTTTGCCCCGCAGAGCGAATTGCTCGCCTACACGAACCACATCATCGACCGGTTCGGCCTGCGAAAGCATGCCCGTACGAACCAGACGGTGACCAGGCTCGCTTTCGACGAGCGCGAATTCCTGTGGCACGTGGAGACCGAGTCAGGTGAGAGGTACACCGCCCGCTTCGTGATCGACGCCAGCGGCGTGCTGGCGAACCCGCACACTCCCAGGATCAAAGGCGCGGAAACCTTCAAAGGACCGATGTTCCACTCCGGACACTGGGATCACTCCGTGGCCTATGAGGGAAAACGTGTCGGAGTGATCGGCTCGGGATGTTCAGCAGCCCAGATCGTGCCGGCCATCGCCGGCAAGGTATCCCGGTTGACCCTGTTCATGGGCAAGGCGCAGTGGATTCTTCCGCGCTCGGACCGGCATTACGGTGCCGCTGGAGCGTTTCGTTCGAACGCTGCCGGGCATACGGCACACCATCCGTCTGCTCGTCTTTGCGTTCTATGACATCCGGTTCATCGCCTTTCGCCGCTATCCGGGGATATCGGCGATCAGCTCGGCTCATGAAGGACCACTACCGGAGACGATTGAAGAAGCACCTGGACACGTACATCCAGCGACGACAAATTGCGGCAGCACATGCTGCCCGACTACGAATTGGGCTGCCGGCGGGTCATACCGACCAACACCTACCTGCCCGCGCTGTCCCTCGACAATGTCGATGTGGACATCAGCGGGATCGAATGCATCACGCCGCAGGGCATCAGGACGAAGGATGGCAGGGACATTCCGCTGGACGTCATCGTCTACGCCACGGGGTACTTCGCCTATTCGGACATGAAGAAGGCGCTGACCTTTCAGGTGCATGGGCTGGGGGGCCGCAACCTCAACAGCGAATGGGAAAAGGAGGCGGTCTCCTACAAGGGCATCACCGTCTCCGGTTACCCCAACTATTTCAAGGTGAACGGCCCGAACACCGGCACCGGACACAGCTCGCAGATTTCCTACATGGAGGCAGCAACTGATTACATCGTGCAGGCCATCTGCGCCGTGAAACGGGACACGAGCATCAAGGCCATCGATGCCAGACCCGACCTTCAGGATGCATACGTCGCCGACATGAGGCGAAAGATGCAGAAGACGGTCTGGCAGAACGCCAGCTGCACCGCGTTCTACAGGAAGAACATGACCGAAGAGGTCACGAGCCTTTCCCCGGAACCGGTGACCGGGTTCATCCTGTCCCGCAAGTGGTTCCGCTTGAGTGACTATCAGCTGCTGAGGTGAAGGACGGTCGCCCGGCCGCCGACTTTTCGAGGAAGCGGCGACACATCGGATGTGCTCTTGCCCGGCACCCGGTGGTATCGGCCGCTGGTGTTCCCCTTTGGCGGCCAGCAGCGCCCGCTACAGATGGTTTCTCACCTTGTCACGAGCGGCAGCTCCGGATAGCGACCTCTCCTCGATCAGCGCCCTCACGATCCTTACGTGGCTCCCTGCATGGCATTCCAGATAACCGCGCTGACGATGCTCCAGGCACCGTTAGGCTCGGAGATCTTCTCGTTCACGAGTTCGGGCACGCTGGCTTCCGACACATTGCCCGTCTCATCGAACCGGAATCTTGCGATCGGCATCGCCTCGGTCGCTCCGATCGAATCCATGCGCCGGCACTCGACGTCCGCATGCGTTGAATCGCCGGTGCCTGGAACCAGGACGAACTCGACCCGCGATCCGCCATGGACGATGACGATCCGGTCAGCCGTGGGGTCTTGCGCGACTCGCAGACCTTTCAGTAGCGGTCGCCCGTCGCCTGCTTGCTCGGCAAGCCTGGCGAATGAGCGGAACAGGCTTCGCATCACCGACGACGTTCCGCTCCCTTGGGCTTCGGGCTTCTTCTTCGCAGCTTTCTTCACGTAACTTTCTCTTCGGGTCGCTGTTCAGGTCCGGGGTTCGCCATGGCGCCAGCCGGGACCGGTTCGGCTCAAAGCGTCGGCGAGCCCACCCCTTGTCGTCGCCGCCACGCCGCCGGCGGCGCGCCGTATTCGCGCCGGAAGGCCCGGCTGAAGGCGGTGTCGGTCTGGTAGCCGACGTCCTCGGCGATGCGCGCCAGCGGCGCGTTGCTGCGGGTCAGCAGGTTCGCGGCCAGCAGCATGCGCCACTGCGTGAGGTACTGGATCGGCGAGGTGCCCACCAGGTCCTGGAACCGTTCGGCCAGCACCGACCGCGACGTGTGCGGCCGTGCGTGCGAGTTCCTCGAGCGTCCACGCATGCGCCGGCCGGCTGTGCAGCGCATTCAGCGCGGCGCCGACGATGCGGTCGCCGACGCCCGCCAGCCAGCCCGTGCGCCCGGCGCCCTGCTCGTTCATGTGGAGGCGCAGCACCTCGATGAACAGCACCTCGGCCAGCTTGGCCAGCACGCCGGCGCCGCCGGGCCGCGGCGAGCGGGCTTCGGCCAGCGCGTACCGCACCGACGCCTCGAGCCACATCCCGGCGTTCGAGCCGCGCACGTTCACGCGCACCAGCGGCGGCAGCCCGGCCAGCAGCAGCCCGGCCAGGCGGGCATCGCAGGCCATGTAGCCGCAGACGAGCCGCGTCGTGGCGCCGCCGCCGCCGTAGGCCAGCTGACGCGCGGCCGGCGCGACAGCACCTCGTGCAGCCGCGCGCCCGTCGCAGGTGGGAGGCCCGGCTCGGATCCCATGCGGTGTGCGTCGCCCTGCGGGAAAAGCACGGCGTCGCCGGCGCACAGGCGCACCGGCGGCTGGCCGTCCATCTCCACGTGGCACTCGCCCTCGGTGATGAGGTGGAAGATCACCACCCGCTCGGCACTGGGCTCGAGCAGCGGCGCAGCGCTGTCAGCGCTGCGGCGACTGGTAGCACCAGGGTGCCGTGAAGCGACCCTGCAGGAAGATGGCGCCCACCAGGCGCACGACACGCAGGGTTTCCGACAGGGCGTCCATCGTCGCTCGTCGTCAGGCGCCGACGATGTCGAGCTGCAGCCCCAACGCGGTGGCCTGCCGGACCAGACACGGCACCGGCGAGCAGCCCACCGCGCCTCTCGACCAGCGCACGCACGCGATCCTGCGCAACACCCGGCGCGTCGATCCGTACCTGCAGCTGCATGTCGGAGGGGCCGGCGTACACCGGCTGCCCGGCGTCGTCGTGCATGCCGAGCAGGCCGCGCGCATCCGAGCGGCTGCCCACCCACACTTCGAGCGTGGCGAGCTCGATGCCCTCGGCCGCCGCCGCGAGCACGATGGAGGTGGTCGCGCACGAGGCCAGGCCGGCGCGGAAGAGCCAGCCCGGCGTCACCTGGTCCCCGGTGCCACCCAGCTCGGCCGGCATGTCGGTGAGCATCTGCGCGCCGGCGGCATGAGAGGTGACGACGCGCGTGCCGCCTTGCCAGCGGGCGGTGGCCGGGGCGTCGTCGTGCACGGCCGCCTCGGGTCGACGTCTGAACACGCTCCGGACACGTTGCACGGCGGTGGCGACGGGCTGCAGGGAGGCGGTCATGAACGAGTCCTTGGTGGGTGACGCTGCGCGGCGCGCGACGGGTGTCGACATGCGCAGCCGTTCAACGCGGCGGAGTGTCGACGCATTGTGAGTGCCGGCGCCTGCGCAGCCAACCGGCATCGGACCCATGGAAGGCCGTCCGGACGCCCGGTCAAGACGTTCGGACGCAGGGACAGCTTGAAGCGTGCCCGCCGTCGCCAGCGGACGGCGGGGCAACTCCGCAGGCCGTGCGGGCAGGACGGCCGCGCTGCGACGCGCTGCAATGCGGTTCACCCGGCAGCCCTTTGGCGGCCGTCCAAACCGCCAGGAGACCAGCGCCATGAATGCAGCCGTCGACTTCACCGCCCTCAAGACCCGTCAGCAGACAGCCTGGGCGAGCGGCGACTACGCCGTCATCGGCACGACGCTGCAGCTGGTGGGCGAACTGCTCGCCGAGGCCTGCGACCTGCGCTGCGACGAGGAGGTGCTCGACGTGGCCGCCGGCAACGGCAACGCCACGCTGGCCGCTGCCCGCCGCGGCTGCCGGGTGACGTCGACCGACTACGTCGCCGGCTTGCTCGAGCGTGGCGCCGAACGCGCGCGTGCCGACGGCCTGCAGGTGACATTCCAGGCGGCCGACGCCGAGGCACTGCCGTTCGCCAATGCCCGGTTCGACGCCGTGCTGTCCACGTTCGGTGTCATGTTCTCGCCCGATCAGCCGCGGGCCGCCGCCGAGATGATCCGTGTGTGCAAGCCCGGCGGTCGCATCGGCCTGGCCAACTGGACGCCCGACAGCCTGGTCGGCCGCATGTTCAAGGTGCTCGGGCGGCAACTGCCGCCGCCCGCCGGCTTGCAGCCGCCTTCGCTGTGGGGCGTGGAGGCGCACTTGCGGTCCCTGTTCGGCGACAGCGCCGCCAGCCTGCAGGTGACGCCGCGCGTCTTCAACTTCCGCTATCGCTCGGCGGCCCACTTCGTCGACGTCTTCCGCCAGTGGTACGGGCCAGTGCACAAGGCCTTCGCCGCATTGCCCGCCGAGCAGGCGCAGGTGCTGCAACACGACCTGATCGAACTGCTGAACGAACACGAACACGGCAGGCGCCGCCTCGCTGGTGGTGCCGAGCGCGTACCTGGAAGTCGTGATCACGCGCCGTTGACCGACCGCCCCTTCCGATCCAGCACCGGCAGCGCAAGCCCATGGACGCCCGGCTGCAAACCCGCATCCAGCGCTACGGCTGGGACCTGGCGGCCGACGACTACGAGCCGCTGTGGGCCACGCAGTTGTCAGGCGTGCAACGCGCGCTGCTGGTCGCGGCGGCGCTGGCGCCTGGCGAGTGCGTGCTCGACGTCGCCAGCGGCACCGGGCGGGTCGCATTGCAGGCGGCGGAGGCGGTTGGCGCCGAGGGCAGCGTCCTGGGCGTCGATCTGTCGGCGCGGATGGTCGACGCCGCCGCGCTCCATGCGCCGCCCAACACCCGTTCGCGCGCATGGACGCCCAGCAACTGGCGCTGCCCGACGCGCAGTTCGACGTGGTGCTGTGCTCGCTGGGTCTGATGTACCTGCCCGACCCGGGACAGGCCCTGCGGGAAATGCGTCGCGTGCTGCGGCCCGGCGGCCGCCTGGCGCTGTCGGTGTGGGGTGAGCGCGCACGCTGCGGCTGGGCGGGGCTGTTCGAGGTCGTCGACGCCGAGGTGGCCAGCGAGGTGTGTCCGCTGTTCTTCGGCCTCGGGCGCGCGGATGCGCTGGCACGGCTCTGCACGGAAACCGGCTTGCATCGCATCGGGCAGCAACGCCTGGACACTGCGTTGACGTATGTCGATGGCGACGAAGCCTGCCGCGCGGCGTTCGTGGGCGGGCCGGTCGCGCTGGCCTGGTCGCGGTTCTCGGAGGAGGCGCGCCACCGGGTCCGCGCACGCTACCTTGATGGGCTCGCGGCCTGGCGGGACGGCGCGGGCTACAGGGTGCCCGCGGAATTCGTCATCGTCAGCGCGGCCGTGCCGGGCGGGTCCATGCCATTGAAGGTCGCGGACACCCGGTAGGTAGACGAGCGACCGCCCGGGATGTCGAGTCCGGGGCGCACCGTCGAACCGTCAGTCCTCGGCGAAGCTGTACGGCCCGCCGCGCTCGAGCGCCTTCTTGTACGCGGGCCGCGCATGGATCCGCTTGAGGAAAGCCATCAGCTTCGGCCGGCTGGCGTCGAGACCGGCGCGCTGCGACGCCGCCTCCAGCGGGAAGCTCATCTGGATGTCGGCCGCGCTGAACTCCTTGCCGGCGAACCACTTGTGCCGGGTGAGCTCCGCTTCCATGAAGTCGAGCTGGCGCGTCAGGTTGGGCGTCACCACCATCGCCTGCACCTTCGCCGAAATCCCGCGCGCGATCGGCTTCACGAAGAACGGCATCGGCGCCTGCGCGACCTTCTCGCAGATGAGCTTGATCAGCAGCGGCGGCATCGCCGAGCCCTCGGCGAAGTGCATCCAGTAGGTCCAGCGCAGCCGCTCGGGACGTGCCGCGGGCCGGCGCGAGGCGTCCGTCGTCGTAGCGCTCGACGAGGTACTCGAGGATGGCGCCGGATTCGGCGACGGTGACGTCGCCGTCCGTGATCACCGGCGACTTGCCGAGCGGGTGCACCTCACGCAGCTCGGGCGGCGCCAGCATCGTCTTGCGGTCGCGCTCGTACTTCCGGATCTCGTACGGGACGCCGAGCTCCTCGAGCAGCCAGAGCACGCGCTGCGAGCGTGAGTTGTTCAGGTGGTGGACGGTGATCATCGGCGCCGGCTCGGAAGTGGGGACGGCATTGTCGCCCACGACGCCGATCGCCTGGCGGACCGTGAGACTTACGCGGCGGATCGAAGGCCGGTGCGCGCACCGGCCCCGAATCAGCCCAGGGTGCCGGTGATGTAGTGCTCGAGCTGTTCGATGATGAATTGCTGCTCGGAGATGATGTCCTTCACCAGGTCGCCGATCGACACCAGGCCGATCAGCCGCCCGTTGTCCATGACGGGCAGATGGCGCAAGCGGTTCTCCGTCATGAGGGCCATGCACTCTTCCGTCGTCTGCAGCGGGCCGACGCAAAGGACCTTCGGCGTCATGATGACCGAGACCGCCGTCTCCTTCGACGAGCGGTCGGCCAGCACGATCTTGCGGGCGTAGTCGCGCTCGGTCACGATGCCGACGATGTTCTCGCCTTCCATCACCAGCAGCGCGCCGATGTTCTGCTCGGCCATCTTCCGGACGGCCGCATAGACCGTGTCGTCCGGGCGGATCGCATGAACGGCCGCGCCTCGGCTTGCCTTTCAGGATCTGCGCCACGTTCTTCATGAGCCATTCTCCGTTTGTGGGGAATGCGGTGGGGAGTGGGGGACGCCCGGCGTCGCGTCCGACGCCTCGGACGGCAGCTGGCGTTGCATCAGGTACTTGGCGATGCCGTCCGGGTACCCGCTGATGCGCGCCACGACACTGTAGCCGCGCTTGCGGTAGAACTCCGGGGCCTGGAAGCTCAGCGTCGTGAGGTAGAAGGTGTGGCAGCCGCGCGCTGCGCCCCGGCGCTCGAACTCCTGCAGCAGTCTCGAGGCGGTGCCGAGCCGGCGGCGATCCGGATGGACCCAGAGCTGCTGCAGTTCGCAGCATGCTCCCCAGGTGCGTCCCACCGCGCCGCCGATCACTTCACCGGAAGGCAACGAGGCGATCGCCGCCAGGGGCCGCACATCGCCCAGTGGCGCCGCCGCCTGGTTGTGAGCCTCCAGTCCCGCATCGACCACGACCAGCGCCGCCGCCGGCGGCTCGTCGAACGTCTGGTACGAGATGGACGGAGTGTTCGTCGTCATTCGCACTGGCCGCCGTGGTTCGCCTACAGTCCGAACGTCTCGCCCAGGACGACGCGCCCCTGCGCGTCGCGCGTCAGCGGCGCCCACGGCAGGTCGGTCACGCCCGGATCGACACCGGCCTGCTTGAGCAGCGTGGTCACCTGCCCGCGGTGATGGGTCTGGTGATTGAACATCTGCGTCACGCACAACCACCGCGGGCGTGACATTTCGCGCTGGGCGATGCCGGAGTACCAGGTGAGCGTGCCGGCGAGCTGCGCGGAGTCGAGCTGCGCGGCCCATGCGGCGATGTCGTCGTCCATCGCGCGCCGCGCTTCCAGCAGGTCCGTGAAGTCGTCGTACAGGTCCTCGCCGACACGGCCGGCCGGATAGCTCCGGCCATTGAAGCGCGGCAGCCAGACGCGGTCGCCCCACAGGATGTGGTTCAGCGTGGAGTGGATCGAGCCGAAGAAGGCTTTCCGGTCGGCCTTGCGTTCTTCGTCGGTCAGCTGCGCGGCCGCCGCGTAGAGCGTGCGGTTCATCCAGCCGTTGTAGGCGGCCATCGTCTGGCAATACTCGGCGTCGATCATGTGGCTCTTCGTTCGAGGTCGCGGGGGTTCGTGGTTCCGCGATTCTCGCCTGCGGCGCGCAGGGTGAACAACGCCACGGCGCCGGCGATCGCAATCAGGGCGGACGAGGCGAACAGCAGCGGCCGGGCCCCGAAGGCTTCCGCCAGCGCCCCGCTCAGCAGCGCCCCGGCGAGGGTGAACAGGTGCGTGACGGTGCGGATCGACGCGTCGACCCGCGCGAGATGCGTCTGCGGCGTGTGCGACTGGCGCAGCGTGCGATCGGCGATGTGGACGGTGATGCCGCCGGCATCGCCGATCAGTTGCTGCGTGCACAGGAGCAGGACGCCGAGCACGGTGGCGGACGCCGCGAGGGGGGCGGCGGCGCTGCCGATGGCCCACACGAACAGGCCGGCGATCAGCAACTGGTGCGCCGGAACGCGTCGCGCGAGCTTCGCGACCATCCACGCACCCGCCAGCGAGCCGAAGCCCCCGAGCGCGAAGATCATGCCGAGGGTGCCCGTGGAAAAGCCGAGGTCGCGCGCGACGTAGATCATGTACGTCGTCGCGGCGAAACTGGAGCCGAAGGCCGTGAGCGCGGCGACGCTCGCGAGCGCGCGCAGCGTCGGATGGTCGACGAGCGTGCGCAGGCCGTCGCGCACCTCCGCGGCGAACGACCTCACTGTCGCGCGCAGCGTGGGGCCGGCGGTCGCTGCTCTCGGCGGAGGCGGCGCCTCGTCGACCTTCACAAGCAGCAGCGCCGACGCGACGTAGGTCAGCGCGTCCGTGACCAGCGCCATCGAGGCGCCGGCGAGCTGGAAGATCCAGCCCGTCAGTCCGAACGAGGCCGCCTCCGTGATCGCGCTGCCCGCGGCCAGCGCCGAGTTGCGCCCCGCGAGGGCCTCGGTTTCGGTGTGCCGCGCGATCCACGCCGACTGCGCGAGTTCGAAAGCCACCGTCAGCGCGCCGTTGACCGCGACCACAGCGATCAGCGCGCCGATCGACAGATGACCCGACCACGCGAGCAGCGGGATCGCGAGCAGCGCGGCCGCGCGCAGCAGGTCGCAGGCGATCATCGATGCGCGCTTCGGCAGCCGATCGACCAGCACGCCCAGCGTCAGCGCCGCCAGCGCGCCGGCGACAACGTCCGCCACCGCCAGCAGCGCCATCGCCGCCGGGCCGGCGTCGAGCACGAGCACCGCCAGCCACGGAATGGCCAGGCGGCTCATCAGCGAGCCGAACGTGGAGATCACGTCGGCGGCGAAGACGCGACGAAAGACGGTCGAGTGCATGGCCGCCGATCGTACGGCGGGATGGGCGTGTCGAGACAGGGCAGGCGGTCTGCGTCCGGGCTCGCCGGCCCTTCGTGTCGCGACCGGATGGGGTGCGGGCCGTTCGAGGCGGCCCGGCGCT
>CAVOQI010000005.1:0-38523 GCA_963698305.1 uncultured beta proteobacterium | reverse complement strand
ACGTACACGACGGCGGAGAAGGCCAAGGTCCAGGGCGTGAACGACCTGACCGTGTTCATGACGATGATATCGTCGTCGGCGGCCTCCGGCGCGCTGGTGTCGACTAGCGGCTGGACCGACCTCAACCTGTACGCGATTCCCGCCCTGGTGCTGGCCACCGCGGGCACGGTGTACCTGATGGCGCGAGCGGCGCCGTCACGGCTGAAGCACGCGGGATGATGAAGGCCTTCTTCGGCGCCGATGCGGCGATCGCGGCACGGCGGCGCGAGCCCTTCCTGCGCGGCATCCGCGCGATCGCGCCGGCCCTCGTTGCGACCGGGGCGTGGGGCCTGGTCACGGGCGTCGCCATGATCCAGTCCGGATTGACGGCGGTGCAGGCGCTGGCCATGACGCTTCTCGTCTACGCGGGCTCGGCCCAGCTGACGGCACTTCCCTTGCTGGCGGCCTCGGCACCGCTGTCCGTGATCTTCCTCACCGCGGCGGTGGTCAACCTTCGATTCGTGATCTTCTCCGCGGCGCTGCAGCCCTACTTCGCGCACTTTCCGATCATGCGACGCGCGTTGCTCGGGTACTTCGCAACCGACGTCGGCTTCGCGATGTTCCTGTCGCGCTACGGCGACTCGCCGCCCGGCGAGCGCGGTTCGGAGGAGCAGGTATGGTTCTTCCTCGGCATGGCGAGCGGAATCTGGGTCGCATGGCAGTCGATGTCCGTGCTCGGCATCGCACTCGCTGCGAAGGTACCGGCGACGTGGGGTCTCGACTTCGCCGCGATACTGGGCCTGATCGCGATGACGATCCCGATGATCGCCGGCCGACCGTCGATCGTCGGCGCGGTGGCGGCGGGGGTCGTTGCCGTCCTCACCGCCGGACTGCCACTGAAGCTCGGGCTGGTCGCCGCGGTCGTCTGTGGGATCGCCGCCGCCATGGGCGCGGAACTGCTGCTCGAGCGGCGCGAAGGCCGTCGATGAACGAGTTTGCCGTCTGGGCCGTCATCGTCGGCCTGACCGGGATCACCGTCGCCACGCGTTCCGCCTTCCTCGTGCTCGGCCGGCGCTACACGCTGCCGGAGCGGTTGCAGCACGCGCTGCGTTATGCCCCGGTCTGCGCACTGGTCGCGCTGATCGCGCCGGAACTCGCCTACGCGAACGGATCCATCGTCCTGATGAGCCCGAAGCTGATCGCCGGCGCGGGCGCCGCCATCGTCATGCTCGTCACCCGCAACATGATCGCCGCCATGGCCGTCGGCATGCTGGCCTTCACCGCCCTGCGGCTGCTGGCCGGCTGAACGCCCGCGATCGCGTCGAGCGCGCGCGGCAGGCGCGCAGGGGCTATGCGCACTTGCCGTTCGCGGCTCGGCCGTTCCCGCGGGCGATGCCCTCCGCACGGCTGGCGCCACCCAGACCACCAGCGCGAGCGTGGCGAGCGCGACGAACGACGACGCCACCGTGAACGCGGCGGCAGCGCCCGCGGCGAACCACAGCCAGCCGAACACGGCCGACGCCGGGAGCAGCAGCAGGCCCTTGACCAGGTAATACCAGCCGTAGGCCGTCCCCAGCCGCTCCGGCGGGACGAGATCGGCGATCAGCGCCCGCTCCGACCCTTCGGTTGCGGCCATGTAGACGCCGAGCAGGATCGCCGCGACCCACAGCAGATCGGCGTCGCCGATCCAGCCGAGACCGACGAACAGCACCGCGTGGAGCGCCCAGCCGATCGTGAGCATCGGCACCCGGCCGACCCGGTCCGAATGCGCGGACAGCGGCACCGCGAGCAGCGTCGACGTCGCGGCGACGGCGGCCCAGAGCAGCGCGGACTGCGCGGCCGGCATCCCGAGCTCGTGCGCGCGCAGGATCACGAAGGCGTTCGAGGCCTGCCCCAGCGTGAAGATCGCGATGGCGGCGAGCATCCGCTGGAACGGCTTCGACAGGCCGCGCCAGGTCCAGTCGGGAACCGCAGGGTTCACGGCGACGCCGTCGTCCGGCTCTTTCAGCGACAGCGCCAGCGCGACACAGAGCGCGCCAGGTAGCGCGGCCCACAGGAGGATGTCGCGCAGCGGAACGTTCATTGCCAGCAGCGCCGCGGCCAGCAGCGGGCCGATGACGGCGCCGGCGTTGTCGAACGCACGGTGCACGCCGAAGGCCGCGCCGCGCTTCGACGGATGAACCGAGCGCGCCAGCAGCGCATCGCGCGGCGACGACCGCAGTCCCTTGCCCAGGCGGTCGAACACCCGCAGCGCGAGCAGCATCGGCCACGACGCCACCAGCGCGATCAGCGGACGCGACAGCGCCGCGAAGCCGTAGCCGGCGACGATGAAGACCTTGGCCCGGCGCACCCGGTCGTACCAGACGCCCGATACGAGTTTCAGCAATGCCGCGGCGGCTTCCGCCGCGCCTTCGATGAGCCCCAGCGCGCGCGGCCCGGCCCCGAGCACGGTGGCCAGGTACAGCGGCAGCAGCGGATAGACGAGCTCCGACGCCGAGTCGTTCAGCAGGCTGATGACGCCCAGCAGCCATACCGTGCCCGGCAATGCGCGCAGCGTTTCGCGCATCAGTCCGTTCCGAACACCTCGCGCCACAGCCGGCGCACGGCGGCCGCCGGCGCCTCGACCTCGGCCGGTTCGACCCGCGCGCGCTCGGCGCCGTTCAGGCGCATGCGGTGCTGCAGCGCGCGGAAGGTGCGGTACGCATCCGCCACTTCGCGGGCGAGCGCCATGTCGATCAGCCGCATCCCGCCCGCCATCTGCAGCAGCGCGATGTTGCCGAGGTTGCGAACCAGGTCGCCGTGGCGGTGCGAGTGCGCGAGAACGATGCACTGGACGATGAACTCGATGTCGACCATGCCGCCGCGGTCGTGCTTGAGGTCGAACAGCGCGCTCGGGTTGGGATGGCCGTCGAGCATCTTCTGGCGCATCTTCAGCACTTCGCTCTTCAGGTGGGCGAGGTCGCGCACCTGGGTCATCACGTGGACCCGCTCCGCCTCGAAGCGGTAACCGAGTTCCGCGTCGCCGGCGCAGTAGCGCGCCCGCGTGAGCGCCTGGTGCTCCCAGACCCACGCGCCGAGGCCGTCCTCGTTGCGCTGGTAGCGCGAAAACGCGTCGAACGACGACACCATCAGGCCGGCATTGCCGTTCGGACGCAGGCGCAGGTCGATGTCGAACAGGTTGCCCGACGACGTCTGCGCGGTCAGCCAGGTCACGAGGCGCCGAGCCAGCACCGAGTAGATCTCGGGCGCATCCGGATGTTCGTCGTCGAACAGGAAGATCAGGTCGAGATCGGAGACATAGCCGAGTTCCTTGCCGCCGAGCTTGCCGTAGCCGATGACGGCGAAGCGCGGGACTTCGCGATGACGCTTGGCGATGGTGCGCCACACGCGCTCGAGCGTCAGGCCCAGCGTGTAGTCCGCCAGCGCCGACAGGTGGTCGGCGAGCCGCTCGACCGTCAGCCGGCCGTCGAGGTCCGCCACGAGCAGCCGGAAGACCTGCGCGTGATGGACATCGCGCAGCAGGTTCATCTGGCGTTCCTGGTCGCCGTCGGCCTCGTCCAGCTGGCGCCGCACCGCCGCGGACCACGCGGCCCAGTCGGGCTCGCGTTCGTGCAGCCGCTCGTCGAGCAACTCGTCGAGCAGGATCGGGTGCAGCACCAGGTACTCGGCGGCCCAGCGGCTCGCCGCCAGCATGCGGATCACGCGCTCGAACGCGTGCGGGAACTGGTTCAGCAGCGTCACGTAGGTGTTGCGGCCGGCGATGACCTCCGCGAACTGCGCGAAGCGCGCGAAGTGTTCGTCCGGTCCGATGTCGTGCGCGGCGCCGGTGCCGTGCGACAGTTCGATCGCGGACGCCAGCGCGCGCTGCAGCAGGCGTTCGATGCCGGCGCGCGCCGCCGCGCTCGCTCCCTGCACCCGCCGCCCGCTCAGCACGCCGCGCAGGCGCTGCGCGGTGCCCGGCGGATCGCGGAAACCCTGGTCCTGCAGGTGCTCGACGAGCGCGTTCTCGTCGCCGTCGCCCGGCGCGTTCCAGGTCGTCGGCATCGGCGCCTGGCGCACGGTCTCCGTCGGTTCCGCAAAGACCGCATCGAACACCCCGGCGACGCACTCCTGCACCGCCCGGTACTCGGCGAGCATCGCGCCGGCATCGGTCGCGCCGAGCAGTTTCGCCACCCGCTCGCGCGCCGCCGCGTCGACCGGCAGCACGTGCGTCTGCGCGTCGTCGACGTACTGCAGCGCGTGCTCGAGGTTGCGCAGAAAGACGTACGAGGCGGAGAGCCTGTCGCAGGTCGCCTCGGGCAACACGCCTTGCCGGCCCAGGATGGAAAGCGTCTCCAGCGTCGAGCGTGAGCGCAGCCCCGGATCGCGGCCGCCGCGGATGATCTGGAACGCCTGCGCGATGAACTCGATCTCGCGGATGCCGCCGCGCCCGAGCTTGACGTTGTCCGACCGCTCCTCGCGGCCGGCATTGCGGCGCGAGCTCTCGGCGCGGATCAGTCCGTGCAGGTCGCGCAGCGCGTTGATCGCGCCGAAATCGAGGTACTTGCGGAACACGAAGGGACGCACCACGCCGGCGAGCGATCGCTCCTGCCGCTCGAACTCGTCGGCCGACGCGAACACCGGCGCGGACACCACGCGGCCCTTGAGCCAGGCGAAGCGCTCCCACTCGCGCCCCTGGACCATCAGGTACTCCTCGAGCATCGCGGTGGAGACGGCGAGCGGACCGGCGTCGCCGTTGGGCCGCAGTCGCATGTCGACACGGAAGACGTAGCCGTCGCCGGTGACGTCGGAAATGGCCGGAATCACCCGGCGACCGAGGCGCGTGAAGAACTCGTGGTTGCTGATAGGACGGACGTCCTCGGCGCCGGGCATGGCGCGCGTTTCGCCGTCCTCGTCGTAGACGAAGATGAGGTCGATGTCGGACGAGACGTTCAGCTCGGCGCCGCCGAGCTTGCCCATGCCGATGACCAGCAGGTCCTGCGGCACCCCGCCGGCGCTCGTCGGCACGCCATGCGCCTGCGCGAGCTCGCGCGCGTGCACGGCGACGGCGCGGCGCAGCGCGAGTTCGGCCAGCGCGGTGGTGGTGGACACGATCTCGGGCAGGCCGCAGGCGCCCGTCGCGTCGCGCACGACGAGCGATGCGATGACCTGCTGCCGCAGTCGGCGGATATCGGTGGCGAGGCGTTCGGGCGTCGGCGGCGCGCCGCTGTCATCGCCGAGCTCGCGCGCCATGCGCGCGGCCGACCAGCCCTGCTCAGCCCACGCGGCGAGCAGCGCCGACCGCGCCGCCGCGTCCTCTCCCGCCGCGCTCCGCAGGGTTCGTTCGACGAAGTGCGAAAGCGCTGGAACGTCACCCGCCCGGACGCGTGCTCCGCGCCAGTCACGTCCCGCCAGGAAGCTCAGATCTTTCACTCGTTTTCGCGGTCGAAGCCGAAGGTCGCTGTGATAGAGTGCAGCGGTTCCAGCAGCGTCTTCGTCCTGTCGGACGCGCCAGGCCTGCCCGGATCGGCGACCGGATCGGTATCCGCATTCTACGGAGCGCCAGCGCAGATCCACTTGATTCCGTTCACATCCTTCCCCCAGCGTCGTGTCCGATCATCCGCGTCCGGATCCGCCGTCGCCTGACGGCGACCGTCGCGGAAGCCGTCATTCCCTTGCCGCCGAACTGACCGCCACCGCGCACCGCGTCGAGCACGCGGTCGAGGAGCGGCTCGAGCACGGCATCGAGGTCGCGGAGCAGACCATCGTCCGGCGCTTCGGGCTCGGCGCTCTGCGGCTGGTCCGCGGCACGCTGCGCGTCGCGTTCTGGGTCGATGGTGGCGGCCTATTTCGCATTCGGCGCGCTCGTGCTCGTCACGCGCTACTACGTGCTGCCGCGCGTCGATCAGTGGCGGCCCGAGATCGAAGGCATCGCCAGCCGCGCGTTGAAGGGGCAGGTCGCCATCGGTCGGCTGGAGGCGGGGTGGCGCGGCTTCAGTCCACACCTTTCCATTGACGACGTGCTGGTCACCGGACCGCGCGGCGGCCCGCCGCTGGCGCTGCCCCGCGTCGAGGCCACCGTGTCATGGACGTCGCTGCTGTCGATGGAGCCGCGCTTCTCGGCGCTACGTCTGCGGTCGCCGGAACTGTCTGTCGTCCGGCTCGCCGATGGCAACTTCACGGTCGCGGGCTTCGTCATCCAGCCGGGCCATGCGGAATCGGAAGAGTCGGATGCGCTCGACTGGCTGCTGGCCCAGAAACGCATCGTCGTCAGCGATGCCGCCGTCTTGTACCGCGACGATCGTGGCGACGAGCCGCGGACGGTCGACCTGCGCGACCTCAACCTGATCGTCGAGCAGTCCCTCGGCACGCACTCGTTCGCGCTCAGGGCCGTGCCGACGGCCGCGCTGGCAGGACCGCTCGACGTGCGGGGCAGGCTGACGACCGGAGCGTTTGCGCGCCCGTCCGCCATCGGCAAGTGGAACGGTGAAGCCTTCGTGCAGGTCGACTTCGTCGATCTCGCGCTCGTGTCGCAGCTCGTCGAACTGCCGGTGCAGATCGAGCACGCCCATGGGGCGCTGCGCGCGTGGCTCGGATTCGATGCGGGCAGCATCGTCCGCATCACGGCCGACGTGGCCCTGCAGGACGTGACGACGCGGCTGGCGCAGGACCTCGAGCCCCTGCGTCTCGCGTCGCTCCAGGGGCGGGCCACGCAACGCCGGTGGGGCGACCTGTGGCCCGTCGGCCGCGGCGGACAGGAATTCGGACTGGCGGGCGCGACGTTCCGCACTGCGGCCGGACTGACGTTTCCGCCGCTCGACCTGAAGCTGCGTCGCACGCGCGCCGCGGGCGCCGAGCCGCAGCGCACCGAGCTGGAGGCCTCGCGCGTCGACCTCGAGAGTCTCGCGGCGGTCCTCGTGCACATTCCCCTGCCGCGCGACCTGCGGGACAACGTCGCGCGACACGCCGTGCGCGGCGTGCTGTCCGGTGTGACCCTCGCGTGGGTCGGCGAGTCACCGGCCGCCGGCGACATCGCGCTGAGCACGAAGTTCAGCGGACTGTCGAGCGCGGCGCAGCTGCCGCCCGAAGGCGGCGAGCGCAGAGTCGGAGTGCCCGGCTTCGAGAACCTCAGCGGCGCGATCCGCATGGATCGCGGAGCCGGCACGCTCGAGCTCGCGTCGGCCGACGCCATGCTCGTCTTTCCCGGCGTGTTCGAGGAGCCGCAACTGCCGCTGAAGCAACTGCTCGGCACGGTTCACTGGCGCCGCGATGCCACGCTCGAGTTTCGCGCGGAGAACCTGCGCGCCTCCAACGACGACGTCGACCTGGTCGCGAACGGCACGTATCGCGCGGGAGAAACCGGCCCGGGCGTGGTCGATCTCTCCGGACGCATTGCCCGCGCGAACGCCAGCACGGCCCATCGCTACATCCCGCTGGTGGCCGGGGCCGGCACGCGCAAGTGGCTCGAAGGTGCCCTCGTCAAGGGGCGCCTCGCCGACGGCACCTTCAAGCTGCGGGGTGACCTGGCGCGCTTTCCGTTCATCAGCCCCGCCGACGGTGATTTCCGGATCGCCGGCCGCGTGACCGGCGCCACGCTCGACGTGTTGCCCGGCGCACCGGGCGACGACGGCAGGCCGGCCGCGCCGGGAGCGGTCTGGCCCGTGCTGTCCGAGATCGACGCCGATCTGCTGTTCGAGCGCGCGTCGATGACCATCACGGCGCAGCGCGCCCGCGCCTACGGCGCGCGCATCGAGAATGCCACCGCCCGCATCCCCCACCTTGGTCACGAGGCCACGCTCGACGTGCGCGGCACGGCGAGCGGCCCGTTGGCGGAGATGGTGCGGTACGTGAACGCGAGCCCGGTGAAGGGCTGGATCGGCGGCGTCACCGACGGCGCCGAGGCGCAGGGCAACGCGAAACTCGACCTCGGCCTGCTGATTCCGCTGGCGCACGCGGCCGACGTCAAGGTCACGGGCGCTCTCGCGTTCCAGAACAACACGCTCACGCTCGCCGGCATTCCCCAGTTCACGCGCACCAGCGGCACGTTGAACTTCGACGAGCGCGGCGTGCGCATCAACAACCTTGCCACGAGCCTGCTCGGGGGCGCGGCGCGGCTCGACGCCTCCACGCGCGCGGACGGAGCCCTGGTGTTCAACGCCGCCGGCCTCGCGACGCGCGCCCGGTCTGCGGCCCGCGGTGCCGATCGCTCCCGTGCAGCGTCTGCTCGACCGCTCCACTGGCAGCACGCGCTACCAGGCGTCGGTGATCGTGAAGAACGGGACCGAACTGCGCATCGACAGCGACCTCACCGGCCTCGCCATCGACGGCGTGGCGCCTCTGCGCAAGACCGCGCAGGAGAGCATGCCGATCCGCATCGAGCGGACGGCCAACGCGGCGGGGGACGACCTGCGTGTGCAGGCGGGCCGCGCTGTCGGCGTGCGGATCGAGCGCCGGACGGACAAGGGCGCCATGCGGCTCACGCGCGGCGTGGTCGCGGTGAACGAGCCGGCGAACCTGCCCGAGCGCGGCCTGCTGGTGATCGCATCGCTCCCGCGACTGGACCTCGACGCCTGGTCGGAGCTGCTGGACTCCGAGGGGCCGTCGCCGCGCGGCGGACCTGGCGGCAGCGGCGGATCGCCGGACGACCTGCACGTGGATCTGCTCGCATTGCGCACGCCGGAGCTGATCGCCTACGGCCACCGCGTGCAGAACCTGACGCTGGGCGCAACGCGCCTGCCGGACGGCGGCTACTCGGCGAACGTGGTGTCGGACGGCGCGAGCGGCCATCTCGAATGGCGGCCCGCGGCCGATCCGCAATCGCTCGGCAGCATCACCGCCCGCCTGTCGCGACTGGTGATCTCCTCGAACAAGGAAAAGGAGGTGGTGGAAGTCCTGCGCGCGCCGCCGAAGCAGATTCCGTCGCTCGAGGTCGTGGTCGAGCAATTCGAAATGACCGGCATGAAGCTCGGCCGGCTCGACCTCCTCGCGCAGAACGTCGGCAGCGGCGCCAATGCCGCCTGGCGCGTGCACCGCTTCGATATCGCGAACGCCGACATGAAGCTCGCCGCCACCGGCGAATGGGCGCCCGTCGCGGCTGGCGGCAACCGTCGCACGCAGCTCAACTTCGGCATCGACGTGAAGGACGGCGGAGCCACCCTCGGCCGCCTCGGCTTCGCCGACGCGCTGTCGAACGGCTCCGGCCGTGTCGAAGGCGAAGTCCAATGGCTCGGCTCGCCGCTCGACATCGACTACCCGTCGCTGTCGGGACGCCTCAACGTCGCCATCGACAATGGCCGCTTCCTGAAGGTGGATACCGGGAACGCCGCCCGCCTCCTCGCCCTGCTGTCGCTGCAGTCCCTCGGCCGCAACCTCGCCGCCGACGGCGGCCGCCAGTTCACGGAAGGGTTCGCCTTCTCGTCGATCCGCGCCGACGCGACGATCGAACGCGGCCTGCTGAAGACCGACAACTTCCGCATGAACGGCGCGAGCGCCGCCGTGCTGATGTCGGGTTCGCTGGACCTGCGCAACGAGACGCAGCAGCTGTCGATCGTCGTGCTGCCCGAAATCGACGCCAGCACCGCTGCGCTGGCGGTCGGCGTCGTCAATCCCGTGATCGGCCTCGGCACCTTCCTCGCACAGCTCGTGCTGAAGGATCCCCTGTCGAAGGCCTTCGCCTTGCAGTACGACGTGACGGGATCGTGGACCGATCCGCAGATCGCCCGCAGGAGCCGCATCACGCCCACCCCGTCGCCGGAGGCCGCCAAATGACCACCACCCCCCTCGCCCGCGTCGCCGCCGTGCAGATGGTGTCCAGCACGCGCGTGGACGACAACCTGCGGACGGCCGCGACGCTCATCGAAGAGGCGGCCGGCACCGGCGCGCAGCTCGTGGCCCTGCCCGAGTACTTCTGCCTGATGGGCCAGCGCGACACCGACAAGGTCGCCGTGCGCGAGCCCGATGGCAGCGGACCGATCCAGGACTTTCTCGCCGGGCAGGCGCGCAGGCACCGCCTCTGGCTGGTCGGCGGCACGCTGCCGCTGGTGGCCGCCGAACAGGACCGGGTGATGAACTCGGTGCTCGTGTACGGACCGGACGGCGCCCGGGTGGCGCGCTACGACAAGATCCACCTGTTCCGCTTCACAAAAGGCAGCGAGACCTACGACGAGGCGCAGACGATCGCACCGGGCAGCGAGGTGTCGACGTTCATCTTCGCCCCGGAAGGCGGACCGCGCCTCACGGTGGGTCTGTCGGTCTGCTACGACCTCCGCTTCCCCGAGCTGTACCGCGCCATGCCGCGGCCCGACCTGATCCTGGTTCCCGCCGCCTTTACCGCGACCACCGGCAAGGCGCACTGGGAACTGCTGCTGCGCGCGCGCGCCGTCGAGAACCTCGCCTACGTGCTGGCGCCGGCCCAGGGCGGGCGCCACGAAAACGGGCGATCGACGTTCGGACACTCGATGCTGGTCGACCCGTGGGGCGCCGTCCTTGCCAGTCGCCCTGACGGCCCCGGGGTTGTGTTCGGCGATGTCGACCCGCAGGTGATCGCCGCGTGCCGGGCCTCGTTACCGGCGCTGGAACATCGAACCCTCTGCTGAGGACGCGGTCCGTACAATCGCTCCTCCTTTCGGAATCCCACCCAAGACCCCGCCCCTGATGAAGCCTTCCGATCCTGCCCTCGACCGCCTGGCCGTCGCCAAGAACCTGCTGCTCGACCCCTACGGTCTGGACGAGGCGAAACTGCAGGGCGCGCTGGCGTCGATCTTCGAGCACCGCGCCGACTACGCCGATCTGTACTTCCAGTACACGCGCTCCGAGTCGTATTCGCTGGAGGAAGGCATCGTCAAGAGCGGCAGCTTCGACATCGAGCAGGGGGTCGGCGTGCGTGCGGTGGTCGGCGACAAGACCGCGTTCGCGTACTCCGACGACATCTCGCTGGAAGCGCTCTACGAAGCGGCGGTGTCCGCCCGCTCGATCGCCCGCCATGGCGCCGGCAAGGTCAAGGTCGCGTCGAAGGTCGCGCTGCGGGCGCAGCCGGCGCTTTACGGCTCGCACGACCCGGTCGCCTCGCTCGATGCGGCCGCGAAGATCCGCATGCTCGAGAAGATCGAGAAGTTCGCGCGCGCGCGCGACCCGCGCGTGAAGCAGGTGATGGCCAACCTCGGGGCCGAATATGACGTCGTGCTGGTGGCGCGCAGCGACGGCGTGCTCGCCGCCGACGTACGTCCGCTCGTGCGTCTGTCGGTCAACGTGATCGTCGAGGAAGGCGGTCGGCGCGAGCAGGGTTTCGCCGGTGGCGGCGGGCGTTACGACCTCGCCTACTTCGGCGACGACCTGCTCGCCGATTACGCCAGCAAGGCGGTGGACCAGGCGCTCGTCAACCTGATCGCCAGGCCAGCGCCCGCCGGCATCATGCCCGTCGTGCTCGGCCCGGGATGGCCCGGCATCCTGCTGCACGAAGCCATCGGCCACGGACTGGAAGGCGACTTCAACCGCAAGGGGTCGAGCGCATTCGCCGGCAAGGTCGGCGAGCGCGTCGCCTCGAAAGGCGTCACGGTGGTCGACGACGGCACGCTGGCCCATCGCCGCGGCTCGCTCAACGTCGACGACGAAGGCAATCCGACGCAGAACACGGTGCTGATCGAGGACGGCGTGCTGCGCGGCTACATCCAGGACTCATTGAACGCGCGCCTGATGAAGGTGCCGGTCACCGGCAATGCCCGCCGCGAGTCGTTCGCCAACCTGCCGATGCCGCGCATGACCAACACCTACATGCTGGCCGGCGACAAGGACCCGCAGGAGATCGTGCGCTCGGTGAAGAAAGGCATCTACGCCACCAACTTCGGCGGCGGCCAGGTCGACATCACCAACGGCAAGTTCGTGTTCAGCATGGCCGAGGCGTACATGATCGAGAACGGCCGCGTCACGCATCCGGTCAAGGGCGCGACGCTGATCGGCAACGGCCCGGACGCGCTGACGCGGGTGACGATGATCGGCAACGACATGGGGCTCGATCCGGGCATCGGCACCTGCGGCAAGGACGGCCAGAGCGTGCCTGTCGGCGTCGGTCAGCCGACACTGCGCATCGAGGGACTCACCGTCGGCGGCACCGGCTGACCGACTCGCCGGGACCGTACGGCGCCCCGAACTCATCTCTTCGCCGTGCCGGTCACGCCGCCTGACAAGCCGCCACATCCGATTGCGCGTAGCGCGTGGATCGTATTCGCGCTGACCGTCGGGCTGATGCTGTCGGACTACATGACGCGCAGCGTGATCAACGGGATCCTCCCCGATCTCAAGACGCTGTGGCGGCTGGACGACCGCCAGCTCGGTGTTCTCGTCAGCATCGTGCCGCTGCTCGTCGGCGTCGCCGCGTGGCCCATCGCGCTGCTGGCCGACCGCTGGGGCCACGTCAGGAGCGTGACGCTGATGGGCGCCGTCTGGTGCGTGGCGACGATCGCCTGCGGCGTCAGCCAGAGCCATGCGCAGATGCTGATGGCGCGGGCGGCCGTCGGCCTGGGCGAAGCGGGCTATGGCAGCGTCGGCGCGGCGGTGCTGTCGTCGGCGTTTCCCGCGAGACGCCTTTCCGCCGTGCTTGGCGCCTTTCAGGCCGCGGCCGTGTTCGGCACCGCGCTGGGCGTGGTGGCCGGCGGCCTCATCGGCGCCGCTCACGGATGGCGGACCGCATTCGTCTGGGTCGGCGCCGGTTCCCTGCTGCTCGTGGCGTTGTTTCCGCTTCTCGTGCGCGAACCGCCCCGCGCTTCGACGGCCGGCTTGTGCGGGCCGGGACGGATGGGGCTCGCCGAGGTCGTGCGCGAGCTGCTGGCGACGCCGAGCGCGCGCTTCACCTACGTCGCCAGCGGCCTGCAGATCGCCATCCTCGCCGTGATCGCCGCGTGGATGCCGAGTTTCCTCGCGCGCGAATACGGACTGCCGGCCGATCAGGCCGGAACGCGCGCGGGTCTCCTGATGGTGATGGCGGGCGTCGGGATGATCATCGGTGGCCTGCTGGCCGACCGGGCCGGCCTGCGCAGGCTGAACTTCGCGGGCGCCTGCACCGGCACGTCGTTCGTCCTGCTGACGGTGGCGTTCGCCTTGCCAGCCGGAGCAGCGCAGATGGCCCTGCTGCTCGCCGGCACTGCGATCGCCGGCGCCCATGCGGGCGCCGCCATCTCCGTCATCATCGACGTCACGCATCCTGGCCTGCGGGCGACGGCGATCGCGACGCTCGCGCTGTCGAACAACCTGCTCGGCCTTGCGCCCGGTCCATACCTGGCCGGCGTGATCTCCGATGCGAGCAGCCTCAGGACAGCCATGTTGATCATGCCGGTCACGGGACTCCTCGCCTCGGCGTGCTTCCTGATGGCCGCACGGACGTACGAGCGGGACTCGGCTGCCAACGCCCTGCGTGCCGCGAACCGGGTTGACGGCGCAACGTCCCGGCCGCTCGCCTGAACCGCAGCCGCGACTCCGCCCCCCGGAGAGCGCGCCTCAGCGTCGTCCGCGGAACTGCGCGAGGGCCGGGTCGTCCGGATTGACGGCCTCGAGAGCCTTCAGCGCTTCGCGCGCGCCGGCCTCGTCGCCGCCTTCGCTGCGGTACATCGCAAGGGTGAGCAGCACATCGCGGTCACCACGCCGCACCGCACTGTCCGCTAGCACGCGTACGGCCTCGGCCCGCCGGCCTGCGTCGTGCAGCGCCAGCGCGTAGAGATACGCGTAGCGGGCCTCGTCCGGGGCGGACTTCCGCGCGGCGGCGAATTCGGCCAGCGCGGGGCCCTTCCTGCCCTGCCGCACGAGCGTCAGCGCGAGCGCTTCCCGCAGCGCGGCCGCATCGGGCGCGGCGCGCAGCCCTTCCCGCAGCACGGCTTCCGCTTCGGCGTCGCGCTGGGTGGCACGCTGCAGGTCGGCGAGGTTCGCATACGCCGGAACGAAGCGCGGGTCGCGTTTCAGCGCACCGCGGTACGCCTCTTCGGCGGCGACACGGTTGCCACGGTCAAGGTGGAGGTTACCCAGATTCATCCACGCCTCGGGACGGTCCAGGTTGCCGCGCTGGACGGCCTCGAATTCCGCGAGCGCCGCGTCGAACGCTGCGCGCGATGCGCCGTCGAGCCGTGCAGCCGCGGGCGCCATGCGGCGTGCCGCTTCGACACGAACGGCGCGCACCGGGTCGCCCAGCAGCGGCGCAAGGACCGCCGCCAGTTGCTCGGGCGCCGCGGCCTGCAGCGCGCCAACCGCCGCGTGCCGTACGAGCGGATCGGCATCGACGAGGCCGCGGCGGACCGCATCGTCGGCCGCGCGGCCCGGATAGCGCGCCAGCAGTTCGATCGCGGTCGCACGCACGATCGGCGGATAGGAAGCGCTCGTCGCCAGCGCGACGAGCCCACGCGCCGCCCCGGGCCGTGCCCCGCGGCCGGCATCGATCGCCTGCCCGTAGTGCGGCTCGCTGCGCCGCTGCGGTCCGTACCAGCGGGCCACCGCATCGGCCGCCCACTGCGCCGTGCTCTCCCGATGGCATCCGCTGCACGCGTTCGGCGTGCCGAGCGTGACCGACAGGTCGGGCCGCGGCACGCGCAGGCTGTGATCGCGGCGGGGATCGACCACCATGTACGTCGCCGCCGGCATGTGGCAACCGACGCACTGCGCTGCCGGGGTCCCGGGCGGATGGAAGTGATGCGCCTGGCCGTCGTACTTCGACGCGAGGTGACACTGCGCGCAGACGGCGTTGCCGGGCGCGCGAAGCTTCTGCGAGTGGGGGTCGTGGCAGTCGCCGCACGTCACGCCGGCCGCGTGCATCCGGCTCTGCAGGAAGGAGGCCCAGACGAAGACTTCGTCACGCTGCTGACCGTCGACGTGATAAAGGCCGGTTTGCAGCGTCGCCGGCAGATAGTGGTCCAGCAACGGCTGACCGGCGCGCCAGCCCTCGGCGATCTGCGCGCGGCGCGAGTGGCACGGCGCGCAGACCTCGATCTCGCGTCCCGTGCGCCGCTCCGGTGTCCGCCTGGCGTTGCCGCTGGCGGGATCGATCTGCCACGTCGCCCCTCGCCGTTCGTCGAGCGCGACGATCAAGCCCTTCGAGGCATCGGCGCGGTCCTTGCGTTGCGCCCACGCGAGATGCGCCGACGCCGGACCGTGGCACGCCTCGCAGCCGACGTTGATCTCGGCCCAAAGGGTGTCGAACGCGTCCTTCGCCGCGTCATAGCCCTTGCGCACGTCGGTCGAATGGCAGTCCGCGCACATGCCGTTCCAGTTCTGCGAGGCCCGCGTCCAGTGCAGTTCGTCGCGGAAGTCGAGCTTCTCGTCCGGGTACTGCCGGAACCAGCGCTGCCCGCCGTCGCGCGCGGCGCGCGTGTCCCACGTGACGGCGAGCGCCTGCAGGCGGCCGCCAGGCAGTTCGACGAGGTACTGCTGCAGCGGTTCGACGCCGAAGGTGTACTTCACCTCGAAGTCGGCGAGTCGGCCGTCCGGGCCGTCGGTGCGAACGTAGTACCGGCCGTCCCGCGTGAAGAACGTCGAGGTCACGCCGTCCCGCGTGTACTTCGCGTCGTTGAAGTCACCGAGCACGGTCGCCCCGGAGGCGTGCTGCATGGCCCGTGCGTGCTGTGATGTGGTCCAGGCCGCGTGCTGCACGGCGTGGCACCCCGCGCACGCGGTGCTGCCGACGAAGGTTGCGGACGACGCCACCGCCTTGCCGGTGGCCTGGGGAGGCACGAACTCCGAAGGCATCGTAGAGCGCCAGACCAGCCAGGCGGCTGCCATCAGGATGAGCACGGCGCTGACGAGACCGAGCCCCAGCCGCCGACGCGATCGGGAGTCCTGGCCGGCAGCGGCGCTGACGCCAACCGCTCCGCGCGATGCGGCGTCCGCTGCCCGGGTCCCTTGCTTCTTCGCCATGCTCCGCCCCGTCGTGCTGTGCCGCCAGTTTACGGACGCGCCATCGTCGGCAGGCTCGAGATGTGAAAAGGGCCGCGTCGTCCGACGCGGCCCCCTGCCGTTCCCTGGACTACCAGCGGAAGCCGACCGCGATCGCCGGGCCGCTGAACGAAATCGACTTCAGGCCGGTGTCCTGGCCGAACCTGTAGTCCAGGTGCCGGTAGGCGCCGAGGACTTCGCCCCACGAGAACGCGTAGCCAACGCCGCCCATGGCCTGCCAGGTCAGGTCGGACTGCCCGGTGCCGACGTCGACGTAATACGGGGCGAACCATCGATTGCCCTCGCCGAACCTCAGCGCGCCCTTGGCCCCGATGATCGCGTCCCACACGCTTTCCTTCGACGTGAACGCGCCGGCCCGCGTGAACTGGGGCAGCGAGGCGACGTTTCCACGAAGATTCCAGTCCAGCGTCGTGTCGATCTTCAGCAGGCGGACGCCACCGACCAGTTGCATCTCGTAGTTCGGCTTCTCGACCAGCGCGTACGTGCCGGCGAGTCCCCACGCCCATCCGCGCAGACGCAGGTTGACGTCGGCGGACGCATCGGCCGGAATGCTGACGACGCCCAGCGGGCCGCTGAAGGAGAGGTCGCGCGAACCGCCCTTCTCGGCGTCGAAATCCAGATAGATGTAATCGGTGAGCAGGCCGAGCTTGCCTTTGCGCGCCTCGAACGTCGCCATGAAGACGAATCGCAGGGCATCGAGATAGTCGCCGGCATCGAGGCTGGTCGAGCCGCCACCGTTCGGATCGGAGAACGTGCTTTCGCTTGCCAGCGTCGGAAACCAGCCGTAGATCTGCGCGCGGAATTTCCAGTCGCCGGCGGTCAGGTCCTGCGCCGCGGCGGGTGAGCCGACCAGCGCCGCCGCCATCGCGACGGCGGCCGCGAGCAGGCGGCCAGTGCGTGTGGGTTTCATTCGGTACTCCTTTGAAACGATCCGGGCCGCATCGTAGAACGAATGCGGCCCGGTTGCCTTGCGGGCGGTCAATCGATCACTGCGCCGGCTTCGACACCGCTTCCATCACGCGGTCGAGGTTGAAGCTGCCCGGCTTCTGGCGCGGCGGGAAGTCCCGGAAGCTCTGCAGCCACTGCGCTACGTACGCACCGGCCGGCGCGAAGGCCCACATGTGCTCGACGTACCAGCGCTGGTAGCCCATTGCGTGCTCCGGCTCGGCGCGCTCGAACGGATCCATGCGCAGGTTGGTCAGCAGCGGCGCGCGCAGCGACCTTGAACGGATCCTGCCAGACACGCAGCCGTGCCCGTCCTGCTCGAGGAACGTGACCTTGAAGTCGCCGTAGCGCAGCGCGGCGACGCTGCCGTCGTCGGTCCAGTAGATGAACTCCTTGCGCGGCCACTGCTTCGCCTCGCCCCGCAGCGCCGGCCCGAGGTCGTAGCCGTCGAGGTGCACCTTGTACGGGCGACCGCCGATCGTCGCGCCCTTCTTCAGCGTCTCCGCCACGTCCTTGTCGCCGGCGGCGTTGACCAGCGTCAGCAGCATGTCCTCGTGCGCGCCGATGTCGTTGACGACGGTGCCGGGCTTGATGACGCCGGGCCACTTGATCATCGTCGGCACGCGGTAGCCGCCTTCCCAGTTGGTGTTCTTCTCGCCGCGGAACATCGTCGTGCCGCCGTCGGGCCAGCGTGAACGTCTCGGCGCCGTTGTCGGTCGAGTACATGACGATCGTGTTCTCGTCGAGGCCGAGCTCCTTCAGCTTCGCGAGCACCTGGCCGACGTGGCCGTCGTGCTCGACCATGCCGTCGGCGTAGACGCCGAGGCCGGTCTTGCCGTCGGACGCCGCCTTCAGGTGCGTGAAGATGTGCATCCGCGTGGAGTTCCACCAGATGAAGAACGGCTTGTCGGCCTTCTTCGCGCGCTCCATGAAGTCGAGCGCCTTGGCCGTGACTTCCTCGTCGATCGTCTCCATGCGCTTGCGCGTCAGCGGGCCGGTGTCGGTGATCTTGCCGTCGGCGAAGCTGTGGATCACGCCGCGCGGGCCGAACTTCTTCTTGAACTCCGGGTTCTTCGGATAGTCCGGATTCTCCGGCTCCTCCTCGGCGTTCAGGTGATAGAGGTTGCCGAAGAACTCGTCGAAGCCGTGCGCGCGTCGGCAGCATCTCGTCGCGGTCGCCGAGGTGGTTCTTGCCGAACTGGCCGGTGACGTAGCCCTGCGCCTTGAGCAGCGTGGCGATCGTCGGGTCCTCCTTCTTGCATCCCCTCCGGCGCGCCCGGCAGGCCGACCTTGGTCAGCCCGGTGCGGATCGGCGACTGCCCGGTGATGAAGGCCGCGCGGCCGGCGGTGCAGCTCTGCTGGCCGTACCAGTCGGTGAACACGCGCGCCTTCCTTGGCGATGCTGTCGATGTTCGGCGTCCGGTAGCCCATCATGCCGTTGTTGTAGGCGCTGACGTTGAACTGGCCGATGTCATCGCCCCAGATGACGAGGATGTTCGGCTTCTTCTTCGCGGCCGTCTGTGCGGTGGCGGGCACGGCCACGAGCATCAGGCAGGCCGCCAGGAAAGCGGTGAAAAGTTTCATCGATGGGTTCCCCTTTGTGCGCTCTCGGAAGGCCGAGCACCACGCGGTCCCGTCCTTTTTCGATGCGCGCAGAGTAGAGGGCACGGGCGTGCCTGCCTATTGAACCAAGGTTCAACGACCGAACATCGCGCCGCCGCCTGGCCTATGCTGGAAGCCGACGCCGCCTTGGCCGCCAGGCCGGGAATGCGGTTCCGCACACCAGCCTCTGGAGTCCCCATGTTCGTTCGACCCGCACGTGCCTTCATGTCCGCGATGCTGCTCGGCCTGTTCACAGCGTTCGGCAGCGCCTCCGCGGTATCCATCGACCAGCTGACCAGCGCGGACGCGAGCGCCGGACTCAAGGCAGCGCTCGATCAAGGCGTGACGAGCGCGGTCGCCAGCCTCGGGAAAACCGACGGCTTCTGGGGCAACCCGAAGGTGAAGATCCCGCTGCCGGACAACCTGCAGCGCGCGAAGAGCGCGCTGAAGCTGATGGGCAAGGGCCGGGAGATCGACGAACTGGAGCGTGCCATCAACCGCGCGGCCGAGGAGGCCGTGCCGCAGTCGAAGCAACTGCTGACCAGCGCGGTCAAGTCCATGACCGTCGAGGACGCCAAGCGGATCCTCACCGGCGGCGACGATTCCGTCACGCAGTTCTTCAAGGCCAAGACCGCGCCGCAGCTGACCGAGCGCTTCCTGCCGGTGGTCGGCAAGGTCACCGCGAACAGCGGACTGGCGCAGCAATACAACTCCCTCGCGGGCCAGGCCGCGCAGTTCGGGCTCGTGAAGGCGGACGAGGCGACGATCGAGCGCTACGTGACGCAGAAGGCGCTCGATGGCCTCTACACGATGATCGGCGAAGAGGAGCGCAAGATCCGCGCGAACCCGGTGGCTGCCGGCAGCGACATCGTGCGTCGCGTGTTCGGCGCCCTGAAGTAGCGCCGCTCGCCGCAGTGTCAGGCAACCTCGGGAGCGCCGGCCGATGGCGCCGGCGGCGGAGCGAAGCGCGGCTGCAGTGCCAGCAGTTCTTCGTCCGACGTCGCAACGAGCCAGGCACGCGCGTCCTCGACCAGGATGCGGTTGTGGTCCTTGAAGGGGCCCATCGCCGTCGCCGTCTTCCACAGCACCGGGCCTGCCCGGCTTTTCTTGCCGGACGGCGTGCCCACGAGGAGGCAGTACGGACCGAGCGGCAGCGACACGAAGGGCTGCACCGGCTTCGCCCGCACCCGCCAGTCGATGAACGGCGCCTCGCTGCACAGCAGCGGCGCGGGCAGGCTGTAGAACACCGTGTAGTCGTAGAGCGCGAGTTGCGCGCGCAGGCCGACGTACCGCGCACGGATGTCGCCGACGACCGCCGCGTGGATCTCGTCCTCGAACATCGGTTCGAGCCGGTAGCGCGCAAGGGCTTCCCGCGCTTCGGTCTGGTAGGCGCAGACGAGGCCGAGCGCCACGCACTCCTGCACCGCGCGCTGCACATCCACGACCTGCCCGGCCTCCTCGGGCTTGCCCAGCTGCGCGGCGCGCAGGAACCGGGCCAGCGCTCCTTCGTGGATGACGGGTCCCGCGATTTCGGCCGAATCGTCGTCGAGCGGAACGTGGAAGATCGCGTCATCCGCGAAGCGCGACTTCTTCCCGTCGTCGAACTTCACCTCGCCGGTGCGGCAGTCGAGCCAGCGCGTGCCGACGCGGCCGTGCTCCCACACCCAGTTCCGGAGGATCGGTCGCAACGGATGGAGAACTTCGGGGTCGGTCATCGACTCTCCGGAAACGCGGGGTGGGGTGCAAGGGAGGATCGTGCGGTCACCGGCGCGATTCGCCCTTGGCCGGGATGCTACGTGATCGCGTTCGTCGATCGCGCGAGGCCTGTAGCACCCAGGAAGGGCGAGACGACCGCATGGAACTGACGCCCGAGGACCTGCGGGCGATCGCCGCGCGCACCCTGTCGCACTACACCGAGCGCGCGCGCGAATTCTGGGAGGGCACGCGCGATCACGACGTCCGCCAGAACATCGACGCTCTGCTTGGCGCCATCGAGGGGCCACCGCCGTTCGAGCTGCTCGACTTCGGCTGCGGTCCGGGCCGCGACCTGAAGACCTTCCGCGACCTCGGGCACCGGGTCACGGGACTCGAAGGATCGCCGCCGCTCGCGCACATGGCGCGGACCCACAGCGGCTGCCCGGTGCTCGAGCAGAACTTTCTCGAACTCGATCTGCCCGCGGCGCAGTTCGACGGCGTGTTCGCCAACGCGGTGCTGTTCCACATCCCGCGCCAGGAACTGCCGCGCGTCCTGCGTGAACTGCACGCGGCGCTGAAGCCCGGCGGCGTCTTGTTCAGTTCGAATCCGCGCGGGACAGGCCAGGAGGGCTGGAACGGCGACCGCTACGGCGTCTACCTCGACTGGGAGATCTGGCACGGCCTGATGACGGCCGCGGGATTCGTGGAACTGTCGCACTACTACCGGCCGCCCGGGCTGCCGAGGGAACAGCAGCCGTGGCTGGCGAGCGTGTGGCGCAAGCCGGCGGCGTGAATCGACCGCACGCGCGCCGGCTGGCTAGCCAGCATCGGTCGGAACGGCCATCAACGCACGCCAGCGCTCGACACCGAGGCGCCGCAGCGTTTCGATGTTGCGCTCGTAGATCGTTTCCGCCTCCGGGAACGCGGCGACGGCGCGGTCGATGCTCTGCTCGCGCAGCAGGTGCAGCGTCGGACACGGCGAGCGGTTGCTGAGGTTGCCGGCATCGTCGGGCTCGGTGCCCTCGAACGGTAGTCCGGGTGAAAACTCGCCACCTGCAGCACGCCATCCAGTCCCAGTTGCACGACCGCGGCGTCCGCCACGTCGAGAAAGTCGTTGTAGTCCAGGAAGTCGTTGAGCACGTGCGGGTGGATGAGGAGCGTGGTGTCCACCGCCTCCGGATCGGCGGCCGCGAGCAGCTGCAGTTCGCGCACGAGATCGGCGAGCAGTCCGTCCACATCGCGTGCCGGGCTCTCGACCCAGCGAATCTGCCGCTTCAGGTGCACGCCCCTGGCGAAGGGGCACAGGTTGAGGCCGATGACGACCTCTTCCAGCCAGTGACGGGTGGCGACGATGGCATCCATGAGACCGTCATTGTCACCGCACGCCGCGGTTGCGGCGGACCAGCACGGCTACCGGGTGCAGGCGCGCTCGATGCACCCGAGCAAGGCCGGGGCGGCGATGGGTTTCAACTGGTATTCGAACGCGTTCAGGTCCAATGCGCGCTTCATGGCCGAGGGATCGTCGTTCGCCGTCAGGACGATGACCGGCGGCGACGAGAACTCGCCCTGCAGTTCGGACAGTACGTCGAAGCCCGACATGCCCGGCATGTTGAGATCGAGCAGGACGCAGCCAAAGGGGCGCCGCGCGACCTCGGCAATCAGTTCCTCGCCGGCGGCAAAGCTGGCGACCTCATAGCCGTGCGCCTTCAGCAGCCGCGACAGCGCGCGCCGGAAATGCTCTTCATCGTCGAGGATGGCGATCACCGGAAGTGCGGAGCCCATGCGCCCGAGTGTGCCGCACGACGGTGCGGGCAGCCATTGCACGTTGGTGCAACGCGCGCCCACGAAGTCCGCGGCTCGACGATCGTCCGGCCGCGCCGGGCCACGGGCACGGTCACGGCGCGCGTCCTGGCCGGGTCAGGGCTGGGCCGGCTTCCAGCTGGCGTCCGGGTTGAACGCCTTGATGGCGGCCGCCGCCTGCGACGTGCCGGGGCCGAGGTCGCGCTCGTACACCGCGCCGTCGCTGCCGGTGATGAAGGTCATCACGCCGGTCTCGCCATACTTGACCGGCCATGCGATCAGCGCAAAGCCCGCCGTCATGCGGTTGCCGATCAGGAAACTGCGCGCCCCGCCCTTCGCCTGCGGCCCTTGCGCGGTCAGGATGCGGAAGTGGTAGCCGTGATAACCCTCGCCTGGCTTCTTCGGCACGAAGGCCTCTCCGAGCGGGCTCTCGTCGCCGAGCGCCGTGCTCCAGATCAGTCCGTTGCGCTTGCCCGGCGTGCTGACGAGCTTCTGCGCATACTCGAGCACGCCATCGCCGTTGCGGTCGACCTGCGCGTAGTCGCGCTGCGCGTCGACAAAGGCCAGCGACGCCTGGATGGCGGCCCGCTCGTTGGCGCCGATCCGCTTCTCCAGCAGCATCGCGCGCCCGCCGACGGTGTCGAAGCGCCACTGCCCGTCCTTGCCCTGGACGATCGGAATCGGCAGCGTCCACGGATCGTTGCCCACGCTCAGCAGCGCGCTGCCGCCATCCACCTTGACGTTGCGCACCTGGCTCGACTTCTGCAGGAACGTCGTCACGTCGTCCGGGTCCACCTCGCCGATCGGCAGCAGCTTGCGGTAGTCCTGGCCGAGCAGCCGCGAGATCGCCTCGCCGTCGTGCGTGGCGATCGCCTCGATCAACGTGTTCGCCGCGGACTGCGGCGTGGCGAACGGCGCCTGGGCGCCGGCAGGTGACGCGGCACCGAGCGCGGCGGCGAGCGCAAGCGCCGCCGCACGGGGGTACATCGCATTCGTCGTCTTCATCGTGTCTTCCCCTTGTCGCTCAACGGCGTCCGCCGCCGCCACCCGCGCGTCCACCGCCGCCGGCGCGCGCGCCACCGCCGCCGGCCGGGGACGGACGCGCCGCCGCCGGGGACGGGCGTGACGCCGGCGCCGGTCGGGCCGCGGCACTTCCGCCGCCTCCACGGTTCATCGATTGCACGCTCGCTTGCCCGCGGTTCTGGTTTGCGCGCGAGGCTCCGGTGTCGCGCACGCCGGACATCGCGTTGCTCGGTCCGGCGCCACGGTTCGCGTCGCGCGTCGGAGCGCTGCCGCGGTTCGCGTCGCGCGTCTGCGCGCCGCCACGATCCAGGTCGCGTCCGCCGGCGTCGCCGCGAGCGGCGTCACGTCCGCCCGCACCCGCGCCACCGCGGTCGATGTCGCGGGCCGCGGCCTGGGCGCGATCCCGGCTACCTCCCGCAGGATCCACGCCGCGCTGCTTCATCGCTTCCTGCGCCTTGGCCCGGTCCGCATCGCGTGCGTCGGGACGGCCCTCCTTGCCGCGGAAGTCCTGCCGCTGGTCGGCGCCCGCCAGTTGCTTCTTGCCGTACTGCTCGCGGCTCTTGCTGTCGCGATACGGCACGTCGCCCCGACGCGCCGCGTTGTGCTGAAACGTGTTGTTGTTGTTCGAGATCCGGTTGTTCACGTTGATGTTGTTGTACCGGTTCACGTTGATGTTGACCTCGTTGCGGCCCCAGCCGAACCCGCCCCACAGACTGTTGCTGATGCCGACCACGGCCGCGCCCCAGATCACGCCGCCGACGAAGGCAGCGCCCGGGTAGTAGTACGGCGGGGGCGGCCAGTAATACGGCGGGTAGCTCGGGTACATCCAGGGGCCGTACACGACGCTTGGCTGGTACACGGGGACGTACACGGTCTGCGGCTGCGCCGGCTCGATGACGATGACCTGCTTGGTCTCGACCGTCTGCGTGGCGACCTTCTGCTGCTCGTTCGACTTCAGGTTGCCCGCCTGCTGCGCCTTCGTGCGCAGGTACTGGACGCGGTCCATCACGCGTCCGGGGTCGGCGAGAAAGGCGTCGCCGAGGCGCTGAACGTCACTCGGCTTGTCGCGCATCATCGCCAGCACCTGCGGGAAGGCAACGAGCGACTTCACCGACGGATCCCACTCCTGGCCTTCCACCTTCTGCACGGCGGCGTCGCCCTTGTCGTCGGGGTGCGCCTTCGACCAGTCGGCCGCGGCCTTGACGTCGGCCGGATAGGTGCTCGCCATCAGGATCTGCGACAGCAGCGAGTCCGGATACAGCGCGATCGGCGCCAGCATCTGGTCGAGCTCCTCGTTCTTGAACGCCGATGAGTCCTGGGCGTGCGCCATCGGCAGAAGCGCGCAGAAGGCGAACATGGCCACCGCCGCGAGGCGACTGAGTTCCCGCCACGCCGGGCGTTCGCTGTGTTTCATGGGATCCCCTTCCTCTTGTTTCGCTTCGTCGCGCTTCGTGCGAGTCACATGCCGCTACCAGCCGGGCAGCCGGGGAAGGTTACGTCCTCCGAAGCGTCGCTTGCCGCGCCCTAGCGCCGCTTACGCGCCGCGCATCCGGTCGACGGCCCGCCGCCCCGCATGTCCGGCGCATGCCGGAGCGAAGTGTGGCGACGGGGACCGTGGCGGGCCATTGCACTTTCGTTCAATGCAAGGCGCGGCGGACGGACTACGGCGCCGGCTGCACACCGAGCTGCTGCGCGACCCGGACGAGATCGGCGACCGAGTCGACGGCGAGCTTCTCCATGACCCGCGCCCGGTGAACCTTGATCGTCTGCTCGGTGGTGCCGAGATCCGACGCGATCACCTTGTTGAGCTTGCCAGCAATCACGTGGGCGAAGACCTCGCGCTCCCGCGGCGTGAGCTGGGCCAGTCGGCTTCGCAATCCGGCGGCGGCATTGGCCGCCCCGTGCTGTTCGCGTGCGTGGGCAAGAGCGGCGTGCACAGCACGCAGCAGGTCGACCCGCTTGACCGGCTTGGTGAGGAAGTCGAGCGCGCCGGCCTTGATCGCCCGCACGCTGGTCGGGAATGTCGCCGTGGCCGGTCAGGAAGACGATACCGAGGTGCGCTCCGCGTGCCGTCAGTTGCTGCTGCAGTTCGAGCCCGTCGAATTCCGGCATCGCGAGGTCGAGCACGAGACAGCCGCGTGCAGGCGTCATCCACCCGCGCGAGAAATGCCGGTGCCGACTCGTAATCCTCGACCTCGAGCCCTTCGGCGCGCAACAGGCGCGACAGCGCCTGACGCAGTTCGGGCTCGTCGTCGACCAGGAAGACCTTGCCGGTGACCGTCATGTCGCCGCCTCTGCAAACGGCAGGCAGACCGTGAACACGGCACCGCGGGGCCGGTTCGGCTCGGCGGTCAGGCGTCCGCCGTGCGCGGTGACGATCGAGCGCGAGATGGCCAGGCCCATGCCCAGTCCCTCGGACTTGGTCGTGTAGAAGGCATCGAACACCCGCTCGGGAGCCGCGGGCAGGCCGCAGCCGACGTCTTCGATGCGCACGCATGCCATCGCTGCGTCTTCGCAAAGCGAGACGGTCAGCCGGCGATCGCCATCCGTGTTCGCCGCCATGGAATCGCAGGCGTTCGTGATGATGTTGATGAGCACCTGCTCGATCGGGACGCGATCGGCGCTCACCTTCGTCGTGCCCTCCGGAAGCTGGACGTCGAGCGCGACCCCGCGGCGGACGAGATCGGCCCGCATGAACTGCAGCACGCCGTGCACGACGTCGGCCAGCGACAGCGGCTGGCGCTGCGGCACCCCCCGCTTGAGCATTCCGCGCAGCCGGCGGATGACTTCGCCCGCGCGTTCGTCCGCATCGACGATATCGCCGAGGATCGCGCGCACCTCGTCGAGGTCGGGCTCGCGCCGCTGCAGCAGCTGCTGCGCCGCCTCGGCGTTGCTCATGATGATCGCGAGCGGCTGGTTCAGCTCGTGCGCGAGCGCGCCCGACAGTTCGCTCACCGTGGCAACGCGCGCAAGGTGCTCGAGCTCGACACGCTGCCGCGCCGTCTCTTCCTCGGCACGCTTGCGGTCGGTGATGTCGATCGTGGCGCCCATCAGGCTCCGTGAGGTCGCGCGCCCGTCCTCGTGCGAGCCGCCACGCGCCCCGAACCATCGCACTTCGCCGTTTGGCGCGACCACCCGGTACTCGACCGACGCTCGGCTTTCGGTGGCGTGCTCTCCGTGGATGAACTCGTGCACCCGGTCCAGATCCTCGGGATGGACGCTGCGCAGCAGTTCATCTGCGTAGTGCTCGCTGTCGGGCTTCATCCCGAACATCGACAACGCCTGGGGCGTCGCCCACAACCGGCCGCTGGTTCGGTCCACGCTCCACAGGCCGGCGCTGGCCGCCTCGGCGGCGAATGCGAGCTTCTGCTCGGATCCTCGTAGCGCAACCGTCTTGGCCTCGAGTTCCGCCGCCAGGCGCACCGAACGGATCAAGTCCAGGCTCAGTTCGTACCCCATGAAGAGCACGATCGGCAGGAAGAACAGGCTCGCCAACACGGGGACCCTGGCCAGGCCCCAGTAGGACAGGACTCGCGAGCCCCGCGCCGACCGACACGAAGAAGACAAGGCTTCCGCCGATCGTCCACGCGCGGCGCCGTTCGCCTTTGCGCCACGCCGTCACCGCGGCATCGGCGACGAACACGATCAGCGCGAACAGGCCGCTCTGCGCGATCAGGAGCAGCGGATTGGTCGTGCCCTCGGCAAACGACAGGACCTCGCCGAAGACCGTGACCTGCCGCAGCGCGACGAGCTCGCTGTAGTTGATGTTGGGCGTCGCGAAGAAGTTGATGACGAGGGCCACGGTACGCAGCCCGATTGCCGTCCAGCCGAGCCATGCGCGGCCGGCCTGCAGGTGCAGGCGCACGAACGCGACGACCGACACGAAGGCGAGCCAGATCGGGATGTGGTTCCACCACAGCAGCCGGCCGAACTCCGCCGGCGTCTGGGCGCGCAGCATCTGCAGTTCGATGAAGGCCATCACGCCGACGCTGGCGGCGAGCACCGCGAACGCGCCATTAGCGCGGACGCTGCGCTCCCGCAGCCACACGTGCGCGTGGATCGCGGCCAGCGTGAAACACGCCGACGCGATCGCGACCAGCGCTACAGTGAACCAGCCCATCCTTCCCCTTGACCTCAGCGCCGGTGCTAATCGGTTTCTTCGCGACCGATGGAGCCGATTATGCAGGGGCGGGCTGTCGGGCCGCGGCCGCCGACGTACGCGGTCAGGAGCGCAGACGGCGCGCGACGATCCGGCGGCCCCGATCGTCCTCCAGCACCAGTGCGCCGTTGTCGGTGATGTCGAAGCGCCGCACGCGTTGCAGGATGTCGAGGAAGCGCTTCTCCTGCTCCATCAGGGCGGGCGCGCAGCTCATCATCGTCGTCGCCGTGGTGCCGACGGTGAGGCTCTCCCCGGTCAGCGTGTACGTCGACGTGAACGCGTTGCACGACGCGCGGCCCGCCAGGCGGCCGTCGACGCCGAAGTCGAGTGTCGCGCGCGAGCGGTCGATCAGGCCGCCGCCGATGTCCTCGACCACCCACTCGTCGCCGATCAGCAGCGTGTCCGGCTCGCCGGCGCAGCCGCGGAACGCGCGCCCGGCGATGATGACCTCGGCACTGAACGGAAACGGCATCCCGGTCATCGTGTCGCGGCAGACGCCGGGCGTCAGCGTGATGTACACGGAACGCCCGGCGACGGTGCCGACGTGCCGCCGCACCCCGCCCGCGTACTGCGCCGCCGGCGCCGTACCTTCGACGCTGTCGCCGTCGGTGACGAAGCGCATCGCGTTGCCCAGGTCGAGTCGCCATCCGGGCTCGTTGCCGCGGGCCGTGATGGTGTCCGGGGCGTCGCGGGTGACGGTGCATTCCGGCCAGACCTCGCCGCGCACCGTCAGGGTGGCGCGGTCGCCCTTGTCCCAGAGCTGGGTGGTCGGGTCGTAGACCGCTTCGTAGCGGGCGCCGGACGCGCTCTCGACTCCCCGCAGTTCGTAGCGCTCGCCTTCCACCACGAGGCGCGGGACATCGCCGTCGCCGCGCCGCACGAGGCCGACGCGCGCGCTGCGTGCGCCGCACTGAAGGCGGGTGGCGAACGCAATGCGCTCGAAGGGACGCATCTGCAGCGCGCCGACGTTCACCGGTCCTGGCGCCGCGCGCACGTCGATCGGCTCGGTGACCCAGGCCGGTCCGCCGCGCGCCTCGATCGCGCCGCGCAGCGCATATCCGGCGCCCGGCACGAGGCCTTGCCGGCGCACCTGCAGTTCGAATGCGATCGGCACCTGCCGGCCCTGGAGCGCGATCCGCTGTTCAGCCAGCACCCGGCCGTCCTCCGGGCGCGTCAGTTCGACGACCGCGACGCTGTCGGGCGCGAGGGCGATGCGCGCCCGATGCGTGAGCTCGCCGCGGACCAGCATCACGTCGTCACCGCCGCCGGTCGCGCAGCCGGCCAGCAGGGCGACGACGATCACCAGTGGGGGAGCCAGCCACCTCATCACTTGCCGCATGTCTTGTCCTCGTCGTTGCCGGCGCGAATGCTAGCCGCCCGCCCGCTGCCGGCAAAGGTCGATCCGGCGCGGCGCGCGACGGGTCATCGCCGGCGTTGCATCCGACTCGGCATAATCGCACCTACAACAACGACCCCGCCCTCCCGCCTGGGGCAAACGGGAAGACCGTCCTGAAGTTCCTTCTTCCGATCGTCTGGCTGGTGCGCCTGCTGGTCGGCGCCTACCCGAGGTGGATGGGATCCGCGCCCACCGCGTCGCAGCGGATCTACTTCGCCAATCACACCAGCCACATGGACACCGTGGTGCTGTGGGCCGCGCTGCCGTCGGCGCTGCGGGCCAACACGCGGCCGGTGGCGGCGAAGGACTACTGGGACCGGCCGGGCATCCGCGGGGCGATCGCCAGGGATGAACTGAACGTGGTGATGATCGACCGCAGTCGCGACGACCCGGACGCCGACCCGCTGCAGCCGCTGCGCGACGCACTCGAGCACGGCTTCTCGCTGATCATCTTTCCCGAGGGCACGCGCTCGGCGCAGCCGTTTCCGAACCCGTTCAAGTCGGGCCTGTATCACCTGGCGACCGAGTTTCCGGGCGTCGAACTGATTCCGGTGTACATCGAGAACCTTCACCGCAGCATGCCGAAGGGCGCGGTCATCCCGGTGCCGGCGATCTGCACCGTGCGCTTCGGCGCCCCGCTGGAGCGCATCGCCGGCGAAGACAAGGCGGAGTTCCTCGAACGGGCGCGCAACGCGGTCATCGCGCTGGAAGCCGACTGATGCAACTGACGCTGAACGAAACCTTCCTCGCGGTGCTGGCCGGGCTCGTCGGCCTGTCCGTGATCGTCACCGCGCTCGGCGCGTGGCTGAGCGCGCGCACGATCGACGAGGCCAGGCAGCAGCGGCTGCGGCTCGTCAACTCGCGGCTGCGCGCGTCGTGGTCGATCGTCGCCGTGTTCTCGGTGGCCTTCGCGCTCGGCACCGGGGCGCTGCTGTTCGTGTTCGCGCTCGTTTCGTTCTTCGCGCTGCGCAACTTCGTGTCGCTGACGCCGATCCGCCCCGCCGATCACTGGGCGCTGGTGCTCGCGTTCTACGTCGTGACGCCGCTGCAGTACGTGCTGATCGGCACCGGCAAGATCCCGCTGTTCACCGTCTTCATCCCGGTCTACGTCTTCCTGCTGCTGCCGGTGGTCATGGCGCTGAAGCAGGACACGGAGCGCTACCTCGAGCGCGTGGCCAAGGTGCAATGGGGCCTGATGATCTGTGTCTACTGCGTCAGCCACGCGCCCGCGATCGCGCAGCTCGGCGGCCCGGAGATCGGCGAGCGCGGACCGCTGCTGCTGGTCTACTTCCTGCTGGTGCTGTACGTCGCCGACCTCGCGCAGGTCATCACGAGCGCCGTGGTGGGCGGCACGCCGCTGAAGTCGGACCCCAACCGGACCTTGGCGGGCGTGATGGTGGCCACGACGGTCGCGGGACTGCTGGGCACGGCGTTGTGGTGGATGACTCCCTACCGCTGGTGGCAGTCGACGCTGATGTCGATCATCATCGCCGCCTCCGGCTTCTTCGGCTCGGTGGTGCTGTCGTCGGTGAAGAAGAGCCTCGGCGCGCGCGACTGGGACACCGGAATCGTCGGCGTGCGCGCGGTGCTCGACCGGCTCGACGCGCTCGCCTTCGCCGCACCGGTGTGCTTCCACCTGACCGCCTGGCTCTACAGCCGCGCGGCCCATTGATCGCCCAATTGATCGCGCCGGATCGCCGACGCTCGCGCGGCAGCGGCTTGCCGTATCGGCTTGCCCTGCGGTACAGTGCGGGCGCCATGACGCGCTTCGCATCCTTCTTTTCGTACTACTTTTTCGGCTTTTTCCGGCCACAGGCGGAACGAGTCGCGCGACGCACGTAACAAGGGCAGAACCGACACCAACCGCCAGGCCGAATCCCTGGCGGTTTTTTTTTGGCCAGGGCGGCGCCGGCACCCGAGGACCGACCATGGATGGAGCTCGAGCAATGCGACACATGACCGATGACCTGCGGATCAGGGAGATCAAGGAGCTGGCGCCGCCGTCGCACCTGCTGCGCGAGTTTCCGTGCGACGACGCGGCGTCGAGCACCGTGTTCGAGACGCGCTCGGCGATCCACCGCATCCTGCACGGCATGGACGACCGCCTGGTGGTCGTCATCGGCCCCTGCTCGATCCACGATCCCGCGGCGGCCCTCGAATACGCGAAGCGGCTGAAGGCCGAGCGCGAGCGCCTGAAGGCCGACCTCGAGATCGTGATGCGCGTGTACTTCGAGAAGCCGCGCACCACGGTCGGCTGGAAGGGCCTGATCAACGACCCGGACCTCGACGGCAGCTTCCGCATCAACCACGGACTGCGCGTCGCGCGCGAGCTGCTCATGGAGATCAACGCCGCCGGCGTTCCGGCCGGCTGCGAGTACCTCGACATGATCACGCCGCAGTACATCGCCGACTTCGTCGCCTGGGGCGCGATCGGCGCGCGCACCACCGAGAGCCAGACGCACCGCGAACTGGCGTCGGGCCTGTCGTGCCCGGTCGGCTTCAAGAACGGCACCGACGGCAACATCAGGATCGCCGCCGACGCGATCAAGGCGGCGCAGCAGCCGCACCACTTCCTGTCGGTGACCAAGGGCGGCCACTCCGCCATCGTCTCCACCAAGGGCAACGAGGACTGCCACATCATCCTGCGCGGCGGCAAGACGCCGAACTTCGACGCGGCGAGCGTCGAGACCGCCTGCGCCGATCTCGGCAAGGCCGGGCTCGCCCAGCGGCTGATGATCGACGCCAGTCACGCGAACAGCCAGAAGAACCACCAGAACCAGATGGCGGTGTGCGCGGACGTCGCCGGCCAGCTGGCGGCCGGGGACATGCGGGTGTTCGGCGTGATGATCGAAAGCCATCTGGTCGCCGGCCGCCAGGACCTGCAGCCGGGCAAGCCGCTCACCTATGGCCAGTCGATCACCGACGCCTGCCTGGGCTGGGAAGACAGCGTGCGCTGCCTGGAGACGCTCGCGGAGGCGGTGCGGCAGCGCCGCTTGAAGCAGGTGAACTACAGCGGCAAGTGAGCAGCGAGGCCGATGCGCCCGTTCCTGGCCTTCCGCATCGCCGCAGTCGTCCTGGCCGTCACCCCGGGTCCCGGCATGCCTGCGCCGGGCGCCGCGCGGACGCGGTAGCCGTAGGCCTCGCCGCCTGCTCCGAAATCCGGCATGCGAGTCGATCAACGCTTCCATGATCGGTCGTCAACGCGCGCTCTGCCGCGCTGCTAGCGTTGGAAACGTGCGTAGTCGTCTTCAGCCCACCTGGGAGACAAGATGGTCCGGATCCGGCGCTATCTCTGTCGTGCCCAGCGTGCCGCCGCGTTGAGTCGCGGCACGTGGCCTCGCGGTTGCGCCGGTCGCGTCAGCGGCGCCGAGCGTTACGTACGCTGGGCGAACTGGAGTCGCCGTCGAGGCCGCGCCGAAGGTCAGTCGTGCCGAGCTTCTCGGTGCCGGCCTCGGCGGTCGTCGATGGCGAGCACGTGACCGTCATGCGCATCGTGGTACAAGCTCGGGAAGCATGATCGAAATCGCCGGCGAGATGACCGGCAAGGGTCGGTGCGCGACGGCCGCGTCACTGTCGACATGGCGACGACCTCGGGCACCCTCGGCGGCAAGTTCGAGGGCAAGGTGTCGGCTGCCGAGATGACGCTCGCGGGCACCGAGGCGGTGAAGATTCCAGGGCGGGGTGAGGACCAGCGCGCGTGCAAGGCCCTGCTGACACGCGTCAAGTAGCACAAGGCGCGGCCGTCGAAGCGCGCGATGCGCTGCGGCGCCTCGACTTCAGTCGCGAGTGAGACGCGCCGGGGCCGCGAAGCGCCAGGGGATTGCGAGCAAGCTCTCGCAGCCCCTGGTCGCGATTCAAACGTCAGTGATTGCGGCGCCGGCGCTACCGCATTGACGCCAAGCGCTACTTCTTCGGCGCCGCTTTCGGCGCCGCGGCCACCGGCTCGACGGACAGCGCGACCGCTTCCGTGAACGTCACTTCGACCTGGTCGCCGACCTTCACCAGGGCAAACTGCTTCGGGTCCCGGACTTTCAGGTCGATGGTGCGCTCGACGCCGCGCAGGCGGACGGTCTGCTTGGCCGCATTGACGGCCACGACGTCCGCGACTGGCGGTGATCTGCCGGCCCGCAGCCACGCCCGGCCGCTCGCCCGGCTTGGCCGCGACCGCGTCTTCCCGCTCCACCCGTTCGCGGATGCCGCCACCGCCCTTCCTGAGTTCGAGGGTGAGCGCCTCGACGTAGCGCGCGACGACCTGGTCGCCGACCTTGATCTGGTCGAAGTTGCGGACTTCCGGTCCCGCCTGCACCGCGAAGGTGTTGCCCTCGGGACCTTTCAGCGTGACCAGGCGCTTGGCCTTGTCGATCGCCTGCACGGTTGCCGCGACCTGTACCGCTTCGGCCAGGGTGACCTTGCCCGGCTCGCTGGCCTTGACGGCCGCCGCGCCGCTGGGCGCCTGGGCGAACGCCGCGGGAGCCGCGAAGGCCAGGGCAACGGAGAGAGCCAGGAGGGATTTGCGCATCATCGTTCTTCTTCCTTGGTTGGGTTGATCCGGGTTACTGCACTCGGCTGATTGAGGAGGGCCTCCGGCTCGCGCCGAGGATCGACGGACCCTCGGCGGTCGGCCAGTACACCGGCATCGTAACGTTGAACCCGCCCTTCGGCGCCGGCAGCTAGTTCGCATCCCTGCGACTCGCTCAGCACGTAGATGTCGAGCGAGCCGCCGGCATGGCCACGGACCACCGCGACGGACGCCAGGAGCTGGAGTACGCGAAGCGGCTGCAGGGCGAGCGGGAGCGGCTGATGCCCGCTCAGCGGACCTCTCCCGACGGTGACCGGAGCATCGCGCGCAACGCGTCCGGCCCCATGCGCCTGCGAAGCAACGACAGCAGGTTGAAGACCAGCAGTGCGCCGGACGCGACGATGCAGTTCGCCACCACGTGCGGAATGTCTTCGTGATGGAGGATGCCGGCGAGCGCGTGCAGCACTCCGCCCTGTTCGTGCCTGACTTCGAACGCCTTCTCCAGGAGCAGGACGACGAGCACGCCGAACGCGTAAAGGACGGTCCGGACGAGAACTTCCACCCAGGCCGGCCGCCGCCCCACAGGCCCACCGCAATCATCGCCAGCGCGTGGTCGAGCCCCGACACCGGATGCAGCAGTCCCGTGATGCAAGCCGGCCGCCTGGCCCGGCTGCTCGTGCGCGACACGCCGCGGAAGCCATCAAGAGCGCGCGATCACGTAGCCGCATCGCAGGTTCGCGACGTTCACCGCAGCGCTCCCAACAGGACCGCGATGCGCTGGATCGTCCAGTACGCGCCGAGCGAACCGACAACGTAGCCGGGCAGCGCGGCGACCACGCGCGCGCCAGTGCACCTGCAGCCGTTCGAAAGGCGCGCTCGAGCAGCAGGACCAGCGCCACGAACGCAATCTGGCCAAGCTCGCACGCCGAGGTTGAACAGCAGCAGGGCCAGCGGGACCTCCGCTTTCGGCAGGCCCATCGCCGTGAGGCCGCTCGCGAAGCCGAAACCGTGCAGCAGCCCGAACAGGAACGCCACGACCCACGGATGGCGGATCGTGAAGCTCGTCTGCCGCGCCATACGCGCACGATCTCCGGGCCGAGGAAGAGGATCGACAGCGCGATCGCCGCGTTCAGCGGGAGCAAGCGGCGCGCTGGCATACCCGAGCGTCGCAATCGCGAGCGTGATGCTGTGCGCCACCGTGAACGACGTGATGGTCTTCACCAGCATCCAGCGGTCGCGCACGATCAACAGCAATCCGAGCACGAACAGCAGGTGATCGACGCCGAGCAGGATGTGCTGCACGCCGAGCTGCAGGTAAGACAACGCTCGCTCGCCGCCGGTCGTCGCCGCGCCCAGCGTCACCTCCGGCGTGGCCGGCCGCAGCAGATGGCTCTCGACGCGCCCGTCCGCGTGCTCGATGCGCACGAGGACGTCGGTGATGGTTGTCTCCAGCCCGGCGATTCGCAGCGTCCTGCCGGCCAGACCGCCCTCGCATCGAAGAGGTGCCGCGGACCACGACCGCGCCCGGCGTCAGCTGCTGCTGGCTTGGCGTGACGAGCCGGCAGCCATCCGGCACGACCGGCGCAATGTGGATCGTCGATTTCGCCGCCCGTCGGCACGTTTCCACAGCAACGCGTACGTTGTCGGTTCCTGCTCGCGCAGCTCCAGGTAGCCGGGACGAGTCTCGTGGGCGTGGACCGTCCGCAGCACCCCGAGAACGACGAGGCACGCGGCGACTGCCATTCGCAGCAGTGGCGGCATCACGATTCCCCGGGCGGCCTCGACGTTGCCGCCGGCGCGCCTTTGCCGAACGGCACGCGGTCGATGACGACCGTGTACTTCGGAGCAAGCCGGTCGTACATCGCAGCGATTTGCCGCTTGCGCCGCTCGGCGAGTACTTCGCGCAGTGCAAGAGGCCGCAGGCCGCCAGTTCCGGCATGCCGCCTTCGACGCGCTCGCGCACGAGGACGAGGTGCAGGCCGCTAGCCCGAACGGAACGGGCCCGACCACACGCCGACCTCGAGCGCACTCAATCTGCTTCGCGAAGCCGGTGCCGAACACGCTGTCAACGTCGCGCAGCGAGGCCAGCGCGAACTCTCCCGGGAGCATGGTCGGGTCACCGAACTCGGCCGTGCGCGCCGCCGCGCCGGTCGCCTTCAGGCGGGTCAGGATCGACACGGCGTCCGCGTCTGCCGACGACCCGCGCCGGTCGCGGCTCACGAACACCTGGCGAAACGCAACGCGGGGCTCGGTGCGGAACTGCTCCGCGTGCGCGTCGAGCCAGGCCTTCAGTTCATCGTCGGTCGGGGCCTTCGCTTCGGCCTCGTCCTCGGCGAGGAACTCCAGCTTCTGCCGCAACCGTCGCCGGATGACGGTGTCGTCGCGGTCGAGCCCGGCGCTCATCGCTTCGCGCACGGCGATCTCTTCGCGCACCCACTCGTCGAGCACGGCCTTCAGCTCGTCCGCGGTCGGCGGCCGCGACCACGTCCGCGTGAATCCCGCCTCGAGGTGGGCAATCTGGCCCGGCGTGATCACAGATGCGCGTCGACCCGGGGCCCGCGCTGTCGCTGCCGGCGAAATGGGAGTAGAGGAACATCGCCGCCCCGATCGCGAGGAAGTGAAGCAGCGGCTCCCGGAGCAGCTTTCTCAAGGGCATCGGGACAACAGTTGATCAAGGGACCGGAGAAGGGGGGCCTGCCGCGCCACTGCAACCGCGCGGAGCGACCTCCTCACCGGCCTACCTTCGACAGTCCAACGTGCTCCAGGTCACGGCGTGTACCAGATCGGCGACGTGTACGCGCGTTCCTGGATCGTCATGCGCGTTTCCGGCAGCGGCTTGACGCCGAACCGCTTGGCGTCGTACGCCGTCCAGCGCGGCGTCGGGATCTCCAGCACGCGCACGTAGTAGAGCGCGCGCTGTTTCGCGTCGAACTGCGGGTCCTTCCAGACCGCGATCAGTTCCGGCGCGCCGATCGTGTTCGTCCAGGTTGCGTTGGCGACGTCGACCGTGCTCCCGACCGCCGGCAGCTTGCCGTCGCGGCCCGGCTTGCGGTCGCCCGACCATGCGACGTCGTACACCCGCTCCTGAGTCTTGCCGTCCTTGTCGACCCAGCCCTTGATGATCTGGATGCGATCGAGGTTCGCCCCGATCGGATCCTTCAGGGCAGCGACGAGGAAGGTCGGCGCCTTGCCGCCGGGCGCGGCGCTCAGGTCGCCGCCCATCGGCACGCCCTTGGCGTAGCCGATCTGCGCCGGCATGCGGTTGTGCGCGTCGTTCGCGGCGAAGTCCCAGCCGCCGAAGAACCGCACCGCCATCCGCGAGCCGGTGGTCGCATACGTCTCGCGGCGCTTCATCGCGTCGAAGATGGCCTCGCGCGTGTTGTCGGTTGCCCAGACGGCCGCGTAGCCGGAGGCGCCGACTTCCCAGTCCATGATGCGCACGCCGGTCTTCGGATTGTCGAAGAAGGCCTTGGTCATGCGCTCCGGGCTCGGTTCCTGCGGCGCCGTCTTGCCGAAGAAGTTGTCCTCTTCCATGGCGGCCAGGCCGGTGTGCGCGTCGCTGCTGCCGATCATCCCGAACTTGAACGGGTTGGTGCCGAGCCGCGCCTCGAGCACCATGCCGTTCTTCAGCGCCGAACGCGCGTATTCGAACTCCAGCATGTCCTTCGTCTTCGGCACCGTGCCGTCGAGGTTCGCCCGGTCCCACAACTCGAAGTCGGCCAGCTCGTCGTTGGGCGACAGGAAGGGATGCGACTCGCCCGTGCCCTTCGTCTGCGTCATTTCGTACAGCGGTTCCCAGCGCGCGCGCGTCTGCGCGTAATCGCGATCGATCTTCTTGCCGAACGCCTCGACCATCGGGAACATGCGGCCGTTGCTGAGGTTGCCGTTGTGCGCGATCGCGAGCACCTCGCTGCCTGACTTCTCCTGCGTCACCGCCATGTACTTCCACAGGTCCACGGGGTTGTCGCTGCCCAGGGGCGGCAGCGTCGTGAACGGCTCGACCAGCGCGGCCTGCGCGCCGTTGCCGCGGAAGATGACGTTGCGGTGCAGGTTGTTGCCGCCGGTGTTCGAGGTCCACTCGAAACCGATGAAAGCCGTGAAGCGGCCGGGCTCGTTGTAGGCCTCGGCCGCCTTGATGGTCTCCATCCAGGCGTTCTTGTACGACGGCGTGCCCGGCAGGGGAAATCCCTTGGGCATCTGCCCCTTGCCGAAGCTGACGATGATGTCGATGGCAGCATCGGCGCCCTGCCCGCCGCGGATCATGTCGTACCACTTGCGGCCCTGCGGCGTGGCGAGCAGTTCCGGGTCTCCGCTCATGAGTTGCGGGAAGAACCCCATGCCGTCCGAGTGATCCGCGACGACCAGGAAGTCGAGCGGACGCGACAGCTTGACCGGCTGGCCCGAGTTCGACGTGATCTCCTCGCCTCGCGCGAACCGGTACGCGTCGCGCGGTGCGAGCCGCGCGCCGAAGGCGCCCGCGTCCATCGAGAAGCCGGTGTGCAGGTGCGTGTCGCCGAACAGCGGCCGCGTCGGGAAGGTGCGGCCCGCGTACGGCGAGTAGCTCGGTTTGCTCGAGTGAGCCTTCTCGAGCTTGGCCTTGTCCGCCGCGCCGGCGTCCTGGGCCTGCACCAGGAAATGAGGCCAGCAAGAGGCTGCCCATCAACGCAGCCAACAAGTTCAGTCGCAACAGCGATCGTGACCTCATGTGTGTTCCCTCCCGTTCCCTTATTGATGCGACGTGGATACTAATCTGCCGTCACGTCGGCAGTCTTGAGTGACGCCATTCGATCGAACGCAAGCTCCACGCGCTCGACGTCCTGTGGCCTGCCATACGGGCGCAGCAGCCCCCGCCGGCGCGCTTCGGCGGGAGTGAGTCGCCCGGCCGCCAGCGCCGCTATCACCGGCGCGTCCGACACGAGGATGACGTCCTCGACGGCCGGACCTTCGACGTGGACGGCCATCGCGAGCGAGCCGTCGACGACGTGGAAGCGGGTCCACAGCATCGGGCCGATGAGCACGACTGAAAACGACGGAATCTCCCGTCCGTCCAGCGCGCTGGCGATGCCCTTCTGGAGTGCGCCCAGGTTCGCTGCGGTCTGGCGAAGCTGCGCCATGTGCTGCAGCAGGGCCTGTGCGTCCGGCCCGCTGGACGACTCCGAAGTCGCTAGTACACCTTCCTGCTGCGCCATCCAGACCGCGGTCTTGACGTGGAGCGAATCGGGATACGCCCAGTTCAGCATTCCCAGGCTCACGTTCGACGGATCGTGATAGCCGCAGGACCACGCCGTCGGCACCGCGGCGACGAGCGCGATCAACGGAACGAAGTGCGCAGCAAGGACCGCCGTTGTTCGTCGCATTGCGAAGTGTGATCACAAGGGTCGACACGAGTCACTCCGCCTGCGAAGCGACCCGGGCAGCCCGGCTGGATTGTCGACCGGCTGGCGCATCGTACCGGCTGGCCGTTCAGGGCGACTTTGCCGCGCGCGAAATGATCAACGG
>CAVOQI010000004.1:0-171648 GCA_963698305.1 uncultured beta proteobacterium | reverse complement strand
AGCCGAAATCCAGCCACGGGGCTTGACAAAGAGACCGATCGGTCTCTATATTCCCGGCATGCAACGCGGTGACGAAGCCAGACTCGCATTGATCGACGCAGCCATGCGCGAGGCCAGCCGGATCGGCCTGGCCGCGCTGACGCTCGCGCCGGTCGCGGAGCGCGCCGGATGGTCCAAGGGCGGCCTCCTGCGGCACTTTCCGAACAAGGAAGCGCTGCAACTCGCGGTCGTTCATCGCACCACCGAGCTCTTTCGCGAGCGCGTGCTGCTGCCGGCGCTGTCGTCGCCCGCTGGCCTGCCGCGCCTGCGGTCCATCTTCCGCAACTGGCTCGGCTGGATCGCGGACACCGGTCTCGAGGGCGGATGCCCGCTGAACGCCGCACGGCTCGAGTTCGACGATCAGCCGGGCGAGGTGAGGGACACCCTCGTGGCGGGCTGGGACGACTGGCTCGCGTACCTCGAGCGCCAGGCCACGAAGGCGATCGAGCTGAAGCACATCGCCACACCACTTTCCCCGAAGCAGGTCGTCATGGTGGCGATCGGGATCGCTTCGGCATGCGACAGCATGCTGCGGCTGCTTGACGACCGCCACGCCATCCGCGAGTCGGAACGAGCGTTCGACCTGCTCTTCACCCCGTAGCGCCCCTCCCTGACTGACCCTGAAGGAACCGCCATGACACTTTCCAACGCCCTAAAAGCGACCGAACGGTCGCTAAAAATCGCTTGGTTGCGCGCCGCCGTGCGGGTCGCCGCCACGGTCGCGCCCGATCGCGCCTCGGCATCGATCGCACGCCGCTTCTTCACCACGCTGCGGCCCGCCCTCGAGCGGCAGCAGTTTCGAGGAGTCAAGCCGCGTGTCGGTGTCCTGGAAGTCGCCGACGGCAAGGTGACGACCTATCGCTGGGGCGACGCGGAGGCGCCGACCGTGCTGCTCGCGCACGGCTGGAACGGCTGGGCGCAGCAGATGGAGCCGTTCGTCGCGCCCTTGACCGAGCGCGGCTTCGCCGTGCTGGCGTTCGACCACGTCGCGCACGGCCGCAGCGATGGCGAGACGACCTCGCTGCCGGCGATGATCCGCTCGACCGCGCATGTGATGAACGACACCCCGAACCTGGTGGGCGGCGTCGCCCATTCGCTCGGGGCCGCGGCGCTGGCGTCGGTGCTGTCGTCGTCGCGCCGGCAACTGGCGGGCGCCGTGCTGATCGCGCCGCCATCGGATCCTCGTCCGTACCTGTTCGCCCTGGCGCGGATGCTCGGCGCGCCGGAGCAGCTGCTGCCCGCGATCCAGCGACAGGCCGAGGCCACGGCAGGCATCGCCATGGAGCGCCTGGTCATGCAACCGTGGCTCGCACGTCGGATCCGAACGCCCTTGCTGGTGGCGCATGACGTCGGCGACGACGACGTCCCGATCGCGCAGGGCTACGCGTACACGATGGGCACCGGCGCGCGCCTGATCGCGACCGACGGACTCGGCCACCGCCGCATCCTGCGGGATCGCCACGTGGTGGACAACGCGGTGGGCTTCGTGACGCGCGGCGTGCGGACCGACCGGCTGGCGCTCGCCGCCTAGGCTCGCGGTCCTTCCGGCCCGACGCTCGAACGCGCTGCGGGTTCGCGGCACACTACGGGCTCCAGCCGGAGCCCGTGTCCATGTGGAAGAACCTGATCAAGCTGCTGCACTTCGCGAGCCTCGTCGGACTCGCGGGCGGGATTGTTGTCTCGCTGGTCCTCGCCGACACCATCGACGCGACGTCGCCGAGCGCGACAGCGGGCATGCACGCCGCGATCGCCCTCCTGTGCGGTGCGCTGATCGTGCCGTCGATGATCGTCATGCTGCTCACCGGCATGCTGCTGGTGGTCGCGCGGCCGCACCTGATCGGCGCGCGCTGGGTGTGGGCCAAGGCCGCGCTCGGCGTCGTCACCGGCGCGGTGATCCTGCTGGCATTGCAGCCGGCGGTGAAGGCCGCGGCAGCGATGTCGGCGACGGGCGCGCTCGGGGAAGCGGCACCCAGCCTGCTGGCGAGCGTGGTCGCGAGCGAGCACGCCGCCGCCTGGTGGACCCTCGGGCTCGTGCTCGTCGCGATGGCGGTCGCGGTCTGGCGGCCGCGGTTCGGACGGCCCGCGCGGCCGGGCCAGGAGGATTGACGGCGTGCCCGGTGCGGATTGGCGCTCAGATGAAGTCGGCCAGGCTCGGCCGACGCACCGCGTGAATTCGGATCGAACCCATTCGAAATGAGGTCAGGGCCGGGAAGATCGCTGTCGACCCCTTGCGTCCGTCAGTGCCCTCTGAGAGCGGACGTCGACTTCACCCCACAGCCGGACGTCGATCCGCGGAAAGGATCACATGCGAGCATTGGCGTCAACGCTTCCGAATGACCTGCGCACCGACGACGAGCAGCGGCGCGCGAATCCAATCTGAGGCTGGTCAGTGCGTCACTGTTCCGGCCCGTAGTAGTTTGTCCGTCCCAGCGAAACAAGCGGCAAAGATAATTTGGCCGACCAGAGTCTGCGCATCAATCGGCGTGCAACTCTTCTCGAAGAATCTTACGCAACGCCGCTGCAGTCAGCGGCTTCTCGCCAGCCGCCTTTCCCTTCGTCCCGGCGGCCGCTTCGCGCAGGGCAGCGTTGATCATCGTTTGATAGCCCATGCCCTCCGCCTCGGCACGCGCACGGAAGTGCTCAAGGATGTCGTCGTCGAGCATGATCGTGATTCTGGTCTTGCCCTTCGAAGAAACAACCGCGCCGTGCCGCCCCTTGCTGAAGTCGTACTCTTTACGCATGGTATTGCTCCACTTCGCCTTTGCTGGCCTTTCTTGCCGAGATGAGACGCACTCGATCGCCCCGGGCAGTGTGGATGACGACCAGTACTCGCCCCAGGGTATCCATACCCAGGGTGATGAAGCGTTGCTCGCCTTCCGCGTCGGGATCGTCGATTGTTACGGCAAACGGATCTCGCAGCGCCTGTTCCGCGTCCGCGAAGCTGACACGGTGCTTGCGTAAATTTTCCCGCGCCTTTACCGGATCGAACTCGATGTCCACATCGCCATTATGCATATGATATGCATATAGTCAAGGGCCGGCCTCGGACAAATCACGGGGCATCAGAGCGGCCGCTCTAGGGCAAGTTCGCGGTCGACTTGCCACGACAGGTTCTGGCCGCACGCAGTCACCTGGCCGGCTCGACCGCGTTGGCCGCCTTCCAGTCCATGGCCATTCGAACGCGCCGCTCCACCGAGGGATGTGAGTAGAAAAGCATCTCCTGGACCGGATGCGGTCGCGGGTAACGGTACTCGGCCGTCTTCACCAGTGCGCTCGCCAGGGCATCGGGGAGCTTCGCGGTTTCCAGCGAATACTGGTCGGCCTGTGTCTCTCCAAGCCGGATGAACGCATTGACCACCGGCTGAGCCAGCAGAAGAAGCAACGACATCATCACCATGACGACCGGCAGACTGGTCGGGCTGGACAGCGGAGCCTGACTGCGCAACGCCGCCGCAACCCGGCCATAGCTGCGATCGGCGATGAAGAAGGCAATCATGACGATCACGGAGAAGAGCACGACGGAACGCCACACGTGTCGCAGCGTGTAGTGGCCGACTTCGTGGGCGGTGACGGCGCGCACCTCCTCCAGCGACGCGCCCTTCAGGGCAACGTCCGAGATGGCGATCCGGGCGTAGGGACCAAGGCCGCTGACGTTCGCCGTGAAATTGTTTGACTGGCGCGACCCGTCGTAAACGAAGATCCGGTCCGCCGGGATGCCGGCCTCCGCAGCCATCACTGTCAGGGACGTCCGGACCGGACCCTCCGGCAGCGGCTTGTAGTCGTTGAACAGCGGTTCGATGACCAGGGGGGCCACCAGCAGTACAGCCGATATCCCCGCAACGGCCAGCGCACCCGACCAGATCCACCAGCGCTTGCCCGCGCGCCGGATCAGCGCGTACACGCCCATGAAGAAAAGTCCGCCCAGCAAGGCCGAGATCGAGATGCCGAGCAGACTCTGCCCGAGGGCATCGCCGAACGGCTGTGAGGAGCGGCCGTAGCTCGACTCCCGCCACCACCCCTCGTACATCGACCACGGCAGCGAGAGAACGCCGGCAAGAAGGAAGTAGATGGCGCTCACCAGGAATGCCCGCGCATTCGGGCCGCGCCTGCCCAGTCGCGCGTCGATCCGTTCGAGAAGCCCAACGCGGATGATCAGCCAGGCGACCGCGATGGTGACCACCAAGCCCCACAGCAGCAGCCAGTGATTTCCAATGGTGTAGGCGGCCGACCTGGCGAGCGCTTCGGTGCCGATCGCGTCGATGTAAGCCGCCGTGGCGGACTGAGGATCAAAGGCCAAGTCTTGCTACCCGAGCGGCCGCGTGCGCTCGGTGAGCCAGGCCAGCGCGGGCCCGCTCACGTGCGGGCCGATGCGCCGGCGCACCTCGGCGTGGTAGCTGTCGAGCCACATCAGTTCGTCGGCGCTCATCATCGACCGGTCGACGAGGCGCGTGTCGATCGGGCACAGGGTCAGCGTCTCGAACTGCAGGAACTCGCCGAACTCCGTCGTCATGGCGGGAACGTTGAGCACGAGGTTCTCGATGCGCACGCCCCATCTGCCCGGCCGGTACAGGCCCGGCTCGTTCGACGTCACCATGCCGGGCTCCATTGCCGTGTGCGGCTCGGGCGGCAGGTGCGGCGTGATGCCGTGCGGACCTTCGTGCACGTTGAGGAAGTAGCCGACCCCGTGGCCGGTGCCGTGGCCGTAGTCCGCGAACTCGGCCCAGATCGGCGCGCGCGCGATGCTGTCGAGCAGCGGGCTCCTCGTGCCGCGCGGAAACTTCGCGCGCGACAGCGCGATCATGCCCTTCAGCACGAGCGTGAAGTCGCGCCGCTGCTCGGCCGTGGTGTGGCCCACCGCGACGACGCGCGTGATGTCGGTGGTGCCGTACTCGTACTGGCCGCCGGAGTCGATCAGCAGCAGGCCGTCGCCGATCGTGCCGCGCATGCAGATCGTCGCGTGCGCTTCCTCGGTCGCGCGGTAGTGCGGCAGCGCGCCGTTGGCGTTGAAGCCGGCGATGGTCGGGAAGCTCGGGCACACGTAGCCCGGCCGGCGCGCCCGCGCCGCGGTGACGTGTTCGTCGATCGTCAGTTCGGTGATCGTCTCGTGTCCGAGGGCGCCCTCGAACCACGCGAAGAACTCGGCAAGCGCCGCGCCGTCCTGCTCCATCGCCGCGCGGATGTGATGCGCCTCCGAGTCGGTCTTGCGGCTCTTGGCCAGCGTGGACGGGTTGATCGATTCGATCACCGTGACGTCGCGCGCCACCGACTGCCGCAGGCCATGAGTGACGCGGCGTGGATCGACCAGCAGGGTCGCGCCGGACGGCAGCGCGGCCAGCGCGGCCGCGGCGCGGGCGTACGGCGCGAGCACGACGCCGTCGGCTTCCAGTCGCGCCTTCAGCGCGGGGGCGATCTTGCCGTCGCCGATGAACAGCGTCGCCCGCTCGCCGTCGATCAGCAGGTGCGCGAGGAACACCGGGTTGTACTGCACGTCGGCGCCGCGCAGGTTGGTCAGCCAGGCGATGTCGTCGACGGTGGAGACGAAGTGATGCGTCGCGCCGAGCGCCTTCATTGCGGTGCGGACCTGCGCCAGCTTCGCTGCGCGCGGCGTCGGCGCGAAGGGCGCGACGTGCTCGAACACCGGAGCCACCGGCAACGGCGGGCGCTCGGTCCACACGTCGTTCAGCACGTCATGGTCGCTCACCAGGTCGATGCCGCGCGCGGCGAGCGCCGACTGCAACTGGCGCGCCGCGGCGAGGCCGAGCACGTTGCCGTCGACGGCTGCGAGGTCACCCGGCTGCAGATGCGCCGCGAGCCAGTCGACATGGGCGGCGGCGCCGACGCCGGTCAGCTTCATCAGTTCGATGCCCGTGCCGGCGAGCTGCGCTTCGGCCTGCACCCAGTAGCGACCATCGACCCAGACGCCGGCGAAGCCGGGCGTCACGATCAGCGTGCCGACCGAGCCCGTGAAGCCGGAGAAGAACTCGCGTCCCTTCCAGTGGTCCGGCAGGTACTCGGAAAGGTGCGGATCGCTCGACGGCACGACGAGCGCGGCGAGGTTGCGCGACTTCAGGGCCGCACGTATCGAGGCGATGCGGGCGCGGATGCTGGCGCGGCGGGCGTCGAGAGTGTCCATGAGGGGAGGGGACGGCCGGGACGATCGGAGTGTTCAGTGTAGGCGACTCGACCGGCGGACGGCGCGGCGTCCATGCTGCGAACCCGGGATCGAAGGTCGGCGCGCCGCGATGGTCACGGCGCGGCCGAGCGGCGGATCTACCGCGGTCGTGAAGCGAAGCGCGCGCTCCATCCCGCGATCCGGCGCTCCATCGCGCGCACGATGTTCTCGTGCACCCGCTGGCGGAACTCGGCGTCCGGCTCGACCGGGGCCGTGGCGCGCAGCGCGCGCGTGGCGCCGGGAGCCGAGGACAGCGCGGGCAGGGATCGCGCGGCGACGGCATACACATCGGTGCGGTTGGCCGGATCGCCGGTGGTGCGGACGTGAACCGGCACGAACACGTTGTCCGCGCTCGCCAGTCCCTGGTAGTCGCCGAGGAACAGTCCGCGCGCGAAGGGCGCGGTGGCCAGGTCGAAGGTCGGGCTGATGCGGTGTTCGGTCCAGGTCGTGCCGTTCGCCGAACGCGCGAGGATCACCTCGGTGGGCAGGTTGGCGGCGTCACCCGTGTTGCTGCGGAGGTCGTGGTAGATGACGCCGATCGTCCCGTTGGCGAGCACGTGGACGTTCGGCGTGAAGGCGGGCACCGACGGCCGCGAATTGACCTGGACCGGCGCGCTCCACGTGCGGCCGCCGTCGGTCGAGCGCGACAGCGCGATGCCGTCGTGCGCACCGTTGGAGAAGCGGGCGTCCTGCCACACGACCCACAGGTGCCCGTTCGGCGCGACGGCAATCTGCCCAAGCGTCGCGCCGTCACGGATCAGCGTGCCGTTGTCCGGATCGCGCGCGCCGACGGCGAGCAGGTCGGCCACCTTGAACGGACCCGCCCAGCTGCCGCCCTTGTCGGCGGACAGCAGCACGTGCAGCGAGGCAACCGTCACGTTGTTCGGGCCGGCAACGAGCTGCGTGAATAGATTCACGACAGTCCCGTTGGGCAGCACGGCGATGACGTTGCCGATCGTCTGGCTGCCCTGGCCCGGGTCGTGGATCGCGCGCGCCGCCTCCCACGTGGCGCCGCCGTCCGTCGTGCGGGCGAAGATCGCCGGTCCCGAGCCGTTGGCGGAGAGGCGATCCCACACGGCATAGACGTAGCGCGGGTCGGTGGCGTCCGCGGTGATGGTGTTCTTGTCGTTGAAGAACTCCTCGCCGTCGCGGATCAGCGTCGACACCGGACCCCACGTGCGTCCGCCGTCGGTCGAGCGGCTGACGAGCATGGCGTTGGAGGCGCCGGCGTTGAACGCGGCTCCGGTGACGCTGAGCGCCATCTGGAACACGGTGCCGTCAGGCGCGAACGTGACCCAGGGATCGGTCGATCGTTCGTAGTCGCCACCGTTAAGCGCGTTGCCGCCGGCACAGTGCGAGAACGGCACCGCCGTTCGCGTCCAGGTGACGCCGCCATCGGTCGTCGCTGCCGTCAGCAAGCCGTTCGACGATCCACCCGACCAGCGGTCCTGCTGCCAGGTCGCGACCCAGTTGTTCGGGTCGCGCGGGTTCACCGCTACGTACGGCTCCACTTCGGCGTTCAGGTAGACGGTGTCCGTTCGCGTCGATCCCGTGCAGTTCGCGTTGAACGGCGTGGCCGCCGAGATGCGCACGGCTGCCTCGGCCACGAGCGGCGGCAGCGCAGGCGCAGGCGGCGGTGCGGGGGCGGGCGCCGGCGGAGGCGGTGGCGGCGCCAGTGACGACGGGCCATCGCCACCGCCGCCGCATCCCGCCAACAGGATGGTCGACAGCGCGGCCGACAGCTTGCCCCCGCCCACAGCCAGCGTCGTGCCTTCATCGCGGTTCTCCGTTCCGGTTGCCGTTCTTCGCACTTGCGCGGATCGATTGTGCAAGCGGTTCGGGCGCAGACAGCCTGGTTCCGACGATGGCTCGAAAGCGCGGCGTGAAAGCGCGATCTTCGGGAGTGGAACGCACCGACCGCCGGTCGGATCGAAGCGCCTTCGTTGCCTGCAATGCCATCCGCGCCGGAACGATCGGACCGTGAGGCCGTTCACGGTCGCGTGCATGCGCCTTCGAACGCCGTTGACGAAAGTCAACGGGCACTCAGCCGTCTTGCGTAGCCTTCTTTTCGCATGTTCCCCTTTGTGCGGCGGCCCAAGGGAGGGGCGCTTCGGGTACGCTGGCGCGGTTCCGATGCGTTTTGCGGCCGCCGCATTTTCCCCCTTTGAATGTCTTCTGACCTGATTCGCAAGGCCAAGGTGTCTGCGGTGGCCGGCGCGGGCGCGTCGGCCGACGAATCCGCCGGCGTGTGCGACCACTGCGGCGACTCGCTCGTCGGGCTGCGCGTGGTTCGCCGGTCTCTCGGTCCGGCCATGCGGTCGTTCTGCTGCAACGGCTGCTCGTTCATCGCGGAGCAGTTGTTCCTCGCGCAGGCGGGCAGCAAGGACCGCGAGGCGCTCGTCTCGCGCGCCAACGGGGGCGCGGACGAGGCAACGCTCGTTCCCGCGGGCGGCCACTCGCAGGTACAGCTGCCCATCCGCGGCATGGTGTGCAGCGCGTGCGCGTTGCTGATCGAATTCACGCTGCGCAAGCAGCATGGAGTGGCGCGCGCGAACGTCGATTTCGGCGCGCAGATCGCCTACATCACCTTCGACCAGGCGCGGGTCACCCGCGTCGAGCTGCAGCGGGTCATCGAGCGGGCCGGCTACGACGCCGGCCGCGTCCCGGTCGACGAGCGCCGCGTGCGGCGGATCGAGCTGCTGCGTGTCCTGATCGCGTGGCTCGGCATGATGCAGGTGATGATGCTGGCGGTGCCGCTGTACTTCGCGGCCCCGGGCGATGTTCCGCCGGACATCGAGCAGCTGATGCGCATTGCCAGCCTCGTGCTGACGCTGCCCGTGATGCTGTTCTCGGCGCAGCCGCTGTACCGCGCCGCGTGGAGCCAGTTGCGCATGGGCTCGGTCGGCATGGACCTGCCCGTGGTGCTCGGCATCTCGGCGGCGTTCGTCGCCAGCGCGGCGGCGACACTCGCCGCACGCGGCGCCGTCTACTTCGATTCGGTGACGATGTTCGTCGCGCTCGTGCTGGCTTCGCGCTGGGTGCTGGCGCGCGGGCTGGCGGCGGCGCGCGAGCACATCGATGCCGCGCGCCGGCAGTCGGCGATCCCGGCGCTGCGCCTGGTCGCCTTCCCGTCGTCGCTCGCGACCGAAACGGTGCATTCCGAGCAGCTGAGGATCAGCGACCGCGTGCTGGTGCCGCCCGGCGAGACCGTGCCGGCAGACGGCGTGGTCGTGCACGGCCGCTCCAGCTGTTCGCAGGCGTGGCTCACCGGGGAGTCGACACCGATCGAGAAGACGAACGGCGCGGCGGTCCTCGCCGGCTCCATCAACCTCGACCAGCCGCTGGTGATCGAGGTGACGCGCATCGGCCGCGCCACCTCGCTCGCGGCCCTGCAGCGGCTGGTCGACGAGGCCGGTCGCGAAAGGCCGCAGATCATCGAGACCGCCAACCGCATCGCGGGCTGGTTCCTGTGGGCGGTGCTCGGCATCACGGCGGCCACGGTCATCGGCTGGTGGATCGTGGACCCAACACAGGCCCTGCCCAACGCCATCGCGGTGCTCGTGGCCACCTGTCCGTGCGCGCTGTCTCTCGCCGCGCCCGCCGCCATCGCGGCCGCGCAGTCCGCGCTGGCCCAGCGCCGGATCCTGCTGGCGCGCACCGTCGCCATCGAGACACTGGCACGGGTCGACGTTCTCGCGTGCGACAAGACCGGAACGCTGACGACCGGCGAACCGGCGTTGCTGCGGCAGCTCGTCGTGCGGGACGGGGACCCGGAGGACATCCTCGCCGTCGCAGCCGCGCTGGAGACGATGTCCACCCATCCGTACGCGCGCGCGCTGGTCGCCGCCGCGCAATCGGTCCGCAAGCCGCTGCCCAGCGTGGTGGATGGCCGCGTCGAAGCGTCGGCGGGCATCGAGGGCATCGTGAGCGGGCAGCGGCAGCGCCTCGGCAAGCTGGAATTCGCGCTGCCGGACAAGCTGGCGTCCCACCGGGCGGGCATCAACGCGATCGTGCAGAAGGAAGGCCTGAGCGCCGCGAGCTATGTCGTGCTGGCCGACGAGCACGGCGCCGTCGCGATCTTCGTGTTCGGCGAACGGCTGCGCGAGGACGCGGCGACGCTGGCGGACCGCGCCGCGGAACGCGGCATCGACGTGGTCGTGCTGTCGGGCGACCGCCGTGAACCGGTGCAGGGCGTGGCTGCATCGCTGGGCATCGAACGCGCGCTGGCTCACCAGACGCCGGACAGCAAGCGCTCCTGGGTTGCCGGCCAGCAGCGTGCCGGCCATGTGGTCGCGATGCTCGGCGACGGCATGAACGACGCGCCGGTCATCGCCCAGGCCGACGTCTCGCTGGCGCTGGCGAGCGGCTCGACCCTGGCGCAGGCGCGCGCCGACCTGATCGTGCTGTCGTCGCGGCTCGCCGACGTCGACTATGCGTTCGCCGCCGCGCGCCGCGCCATGCGCATCGTGCGACAGAACCTCGCGTGGGCCTTCGGCTACAACGTGGTCATCATTCCGCTGGCGGCGTTCGGCTATGTCTCGCCCGCGGTGGCGGCGGCGGGCATGGCGGCCAGCTCGCTGCTCGTCGTCGGCAACGCGCTGCGCGCCAAGCGCGTTCCGAAGGGCTGAGCGCCAGCCCCATCCCGGCGCGTGCGCGCCAAGCTCGACAGGCTCCTGTGGAATCGCTCTATCTGCTGATCCCGCTGTCCGTCATCCTCGTGCTGCTGATCGGGGGCATCCTGGTGTGGGCCGTGATGTCGGGGCAGTTCGAGGAACTCGACGACGCCGGCCAGCGCGTGCTCGATGAAGACGGTCACGACGACAAGTCCTGACGGCCGCCCCTCGCTGAAACCCGCGACAGTTGCAAGGACTATTTCAGTGACTTCACTCACGGGTGCGGCGCTTCCCGGCGGGTTGACCTTTGTCAATCGTGAGAAGCGTGCAAACCCTAGCATCCCCTCCCGGACGAGGAGTTTTCCTTCTCCGGTGAGCGGTCACGTGGGGCGCTGCGACGATCCACGCCAGCCGGTCACCGATTCAACGCACCGCCCCGGCCGTTACGGCCAATTCACCTGCCGCACGCTCTCCTGCACGAGGAATACATGAGCCCAACTGTGAACGCAGAAGGCACCTATAACTACAAGGTCGTACGGCAGTTCGCCGTGATGACGGTCATCTGGGGCATCGTCGGGATGCTGGTCGGCGTGATCATCGCCGCGCAGATGGCCTGGCCCGAACTCAACTTCGGCGTGCCCTGGCTGTCGTTCGGTCGCCTCCGTCCGCTGCACACCAACGCGGTCATCTTCGCGTTCGGCGGCTGCGCCCTGTTCGCCACGAGCTACTACGTCGTGCAGCGCACCTCGCAGGCGCGGCTGTTCTCCGACGGCCTGGCGGCGTTCACCTTCTGGGGCTGGCAGCTGATCATCGTGCTGGCGGCGGTCACGCTGCCGCTCGGCCTGACGTCCGGCAAGGAGTACGCCGAACTCGAGTGGCCGATCGACATCCTGATCACGCTGGTGTGGGTTGCCTACGCCGTCGTGTTCTTCGGCACCATCTACAAGCGCAAGGTGCGGCACATCTACGTCGCCAACTGGTTCTACGGCGCGTTCATCCTGACGGTCGCGCTGCTGCACGTGGTCAACAGCATGGCGGTGCCAGCGGGCCTGTTCAAGTCGTACTCGGTGTACGCCGGCGCGCAGGACGCGATGGTGCAATGGTGGTACGGCCACAACGCGGTCGGCTTCTTCCTGACCGCGGGTTTCCTGGGAATCATGTACTACTTCGTGCCGAAGGCCGCCGGCCGGCCGGTGTACTCGTACCGGCTGTCGGTGGTGCACTTCTGGGCGCTCATCTTCACGTACATGTGGGCGGGCCCGCACCACCTGCACTACACGGCGCTGCCCGACTGGGCGCAGTCGCTCGGCATGGTCTTCTCGCTGATCCTGCTCGCGCCGTCGTGGGGCGGCATGATCAACGGCATCATGACGCTCTCGGGCGCGTGGCACAAACTGCGCGACGACCCGATCCTGAAGTTCCTGATCGTCTCGCTGTCGTTCTACGGCATGTCGACCTTCGAAGGGCCGATGATGTCCATCAAGACGGTCAACGCGCTCAGCCACTACACGGACTGGACGATCGGCCACGTGCACTCCGGCGCGCTCGGCTGGGTCGGCCTGGTCTCGATCGGCGCCATCTACTACCTGCTGCCGCGCCTGTACGGCCGCACCGAAATGGCGAGCGTGCGGCTGGTCACGACGCACTTCTGGGTCGCGACCATCGGCATCGTCGTCTACATCGCCGCCATGTGGATCGCCGGCGTGATGCAGGGCCTGATGTGGCGCGCGGTGAACGAGGACGGCACGCTGACCTACACGTTCATCGAGAGCGTGAAGTCGACCTATCCGTTCTACGTGATCCGCCTCGCCGGCGGCACGCTGTACCTGGCGGGCATGTTCCTGATGGCGTGGAACATGTTCAAGACGATCGGACAAGGCAAGGCGGTGGAAGCGCCGATCCCGGCGGCCGTCGCCCACGCCTGATTGCGATTACGAGATCGAGGAAACAGCAATGAGCCTGACTCACGACAAGATCGAAACGACGCCGACGCTGCTGATCGTGCTCGTCATCCTGGTCGTCGCCATCGGCGGCCTGGTGGAGATCGTGCCGCTGTACTTCCAGCGCGCGACCACCGAAGCGGTGAAAGGCATCAAGCCGTACGAGCCGCTGCGCCTCGTGGGGCGCGACATCTACATCCGCGAGGGCTGCTACAACTGCCACTCGCAGATGATCCGGCCCTTCCGCGCCGAGACGCTGCGCTACGGCCACTACTCGGTGGCCGGCGAGTTCGTCTACGACCATCCGTTCCAGTGGGGCAGCAAGCGCACCGGTCCGGACCTGGCGCGCGTCGGCGCCCGCTACTCGGACGAATGGCACCGCGTGCACTTCAACAACCCGCGCGACGTCGTGCCGGAGTCGAACATGCCGGCCTATCCGTGGCTTGCGAAGTCGACGCTGGATGGCACGGACGTGCAGGGCCGCATGAAGGCGCTGAAGTCGATCGGCGTGCCGTACACCGACGAGCAGATCGCCAAGGCGCCCGAGGCGCTCAAGGGCAAGACCGAGCTGGATGCCGTCATCGCCTACCTGCAGGGCCTGGGCGTCGAGCTCCGGGGCGTGCGCTGAGGAGCGGGCATGGACATCAACGACATTCGCGCGGTCATGACGCTGCTGGCGTTCGTGACGTTCTGCTGCATCGCGGTCTGGGCATACAGCCGCGGCGCCAAGAAGGGGTTCGATGAAGCGCAGGCCCTGCCGTTCAAAGACGACACGCCGGGCCGGCACTGAGAGAGGCGATCGATGAGCGATTTCTACAGCGTTTTCTGGGATTACTACGTCGCGATCATCTCGATCGTTTCGGTGCTCGGCTGCGCCGTGTTCCTGTGGATGCAGAGCAAGCGGACCGTCAAGGTCACGCTCAATGCGCAGGGCGAGCCGCAGACCACCGGCCACACGTGGGACGGCGACCTGGCGGAGTTCCACAACCCGATGCCGCGGTGGTGGATCCTGCTCTTCTACATCACCGTGTTCTTCTCGGTGGTCTACCTGATCCTGTACCCGGGCCTCGGCACCAAGTGGCCGGGCGTCCTGAACTGGACGCAGAGCGGCCAGTACCAGGCCGAGGTGAAGGCGGCCGACGCCAGGTTCGGGCCGATCTTCGCGGCCTTCGCCAAGGAGCCGGTCGAGAAGATCGCCTTCGATCCGAAGGCGAAGCAGATCGGCGAGCGGATCTTCCTCAACAACTGCGCGCAGTGCCACGGCTCGGACGCGCGCGGCTCGCGGGGCTTCCCGAACCTGACGGACAGCGAGTGGATGTACGGCAGCGCGCCTGACGCGATCAAGACGACGATCGCCAACGGCCGCAACGGCGTGATGCCGCCGATGGCCGCGGCGGTCGGCGACAAGGAGGCGGTGATCGACGTCGCCAACTACGTCCTGTCGCTGTCCGACTCGGCGCACGACCCGGCCCGTGCCGCGCGCGGCAAGGAGAAGTTCGCGGCCTGCGCGGCCTGCCACGGACCGGAGGCCAAGGGCAATCCGGCGCTGGGCGCGCCGGACCTGTCGAACAAGATCTGGCTGTACGGCGGCACCGTGGCGACCATCACTGAGACGATCACGAACGGGCGCAACAATGTGATGCCGAAGCACAGCAACATCCTGACGGAGCCCGAGATCCACCTGGTGGCCGCGTATGTCTGGTCGCTGACGAACAAGCAGGGCGCCAGCGCGCCTGCGGCGCCCGCCGCCGCGCCGGCGAAGTAGCCCGGCACGTCCGGAAACGCGGCCGCCGGCGACGGCGTGCCGCGTTTTTGATTTTGAAAGGCAGTAACCCCATGAGCGAAGCGGTCGAAGTGAAACGCGGCGACGGTTCGACCGCGCGCGTGGCACAGGCCACCGAGGCGGCGGGCGCGGCACCGCTGCGCGAAGTCGAGGTGCAGCTCTACGCCAAGCGCCAGGAGATCTATCCGCGGCAACGGATCGGCGATTCGCTCGGAGTGTTCCAGAAGTGGCGCTGGGGCCTGGTCTGGTTCACGCAGATCGTCTTCTACGGCCTGCCGTGGCTGCAATGGAACGACCGCCAGGCGCTGCTGTTCGATCTCGCGTCGCGCAAGTTCTACCTCTTCAGCCTGGTGCTGTGGCCGCAGGACATCATCTACCTGACGGCCATCCTGATCATCGCGGCGCTGTCGCTGTTCCTGTTCACGGCGGTCGGTGGACGGCTGTGGTGCGGCTATGCCTGCCCGCAGACGGTCTACACCGAGATGTTCATGTGGATCGAACGCGTGATCGAGGGCGACCGCGTCAAGCGCATGCGCTTCGACAAGGAGCCGATGTCGGCCCGCAAGTTCGCGCTGAAGGCGGCCAAGCACGGCGCATGGATCGCGGTCGCGCTGTGGACCGGCTTCACCTTCGTCGGTTACTTCACGCCGATCCGCCCGCTGTTCGCGGAATTCGTGACGCTGTCGATGACCGGCTGGTCGCTCTTCTGGGTCCTGTTCTACGGCTTCGCGACCTACGGCAACGCCGGCTGGATGCGCGAGCAGGTGTGCAAGTACATGTGCCCGTACGCGCGCTTCCAGAGCGCGATGTTCGATCCCGACACGCTGATCGTCACGTACGACCAGGCGCGCGGCGAGCCGCGCGGGCCGGGCAGCAAGAAGGCCGGGCGCAAGGACCAGGGCCTCGGCGACTGCGTCGCCTGCAACCTGTGCGTGCAGGTGTGCCCGACGGGCATCGATATCCGCAATGGCCTGCAGTACGAATGCATCGGCTGCGCCGCATGCATCGACGCCTGCGACCACGTGATGGAGAAGGCGGGGCTGCCGAAGGGCCTCGTGCGCTACTCGACGCAGCACGCCCTGAAGGACCGGTTCGCCGCGACCGGAATCTGGCACAACGTCTTCCGCCCGCGCGTGTTCGTCTACATGGGCATCCTCGGCGCGGTCACCGCGGCGCTCGTCGTCGCGGTGGCCGTGCGCATTCCGCTGAAGGTCGACGTGATCCGCGACCGCGGCGCGCTGGCCCGCGAGGTCGAGGACGGCCGCATCGAGAACACCTACCGGCTGCAGGTCATGAACACCAGCGAGCGGGCACGCCGCTACGTGATTTCGGCCGCAGGCCTGGACGGCCTGGAGATCGCTTCGGAACGCGCGTTCGAGATGAACGGCGCGACGACGCAGTCGGTGCTGGTGCGGCTGCGCGCGGCGCCGGAAGCGCTGAAGCCGGGGTCGAACAGGATCACCATCAGCGTGACCGAGACGGATGACCCGTCGGTGCACGTCGACGAAAAGACCGTCTTCCTCGGTCTCACCCGTTAGCAGAGCAGATGACAGCCATGACAGCCCCCGTGACGCCCTGGTACCGCCAGGCCTGGCCCTGGTTCCTGATCTCGCTGCCGGCCACGGCGGTGATCGCTGGCTCGTTCACCTTCTACCTCGCGGCGAAGGGCTGGGACGGCCCGGTCGCCAACGACTATTACAAGCAGGGCCTCGCGATCAACGAGGAACTCGGCCGCGCCACGCGCGCGCGCGAACTCGGCGTGACGGCCACGGTGAAACTCGGCGGCCTCGCGGTCGGCGAGCGCCTGCGTGTCGAAGTGCAGGCGGCCGAGCCGCTGCCGCCGGAGGCCGCGCTGCGTCTGCGCCTGATCCATCCGGGCCGTCGCGAGGCTGATCGCCTCGCGGTCCTGTCGAGGATCGACGTCGGGGCCGACAACCGCTCGGCTGTGTACGCGGGCGAGTGGCAGCAGGGCGAGCCTGACCCGCGTCTGGCGCAGCGCGCGGTGGCGTGGCAGGTCGTGCTCGAGACGCCCCAGTGGCGCCTCGACGACGGTTTCAGCGCGGGCGGCGCGGGCGAGTTCACGCTGCGTGCCCGATAGAGCAGCGGCGCGCCGCCCGTACATAACGACAGGAGGAGACGATGACCAACTCGCTGGCGCAACGACTCGGATGGGTGCTGTGGCCGTCGTTCCTGATGGCCTGCGTCGCTGAACTCGGGTTCTTCGCGCTGTTCGATCCCACCGACCTGCACCTGTTCGGCGTGCCGATCGAAGCCGACCGCATGCCGATCTACACCATCGGCTTCTTCGGATTCTGGGTCATCGGCGCCGTGTCGAGCGCGCTGACCGTGTTCCTCGCGCAGTCGCCCTTCGAGGTCAACCGCTGCACGCTGGAGCCGAACGAGCGGCCGCTGGGCTGCCCGAAGCGGTGCCACGATGAAACGGCTGCGCACGCCGAACGCGCGTAGCAGGGCGGGGTAGTGCCGAGTAGTGCGGAGCAGCGCGGGAGACCGCGGAACGGTCGGGACGACGTCAGGCGGCGGCGCCGCCCTGTCCGGAAACGATGGATCGCAGACCTTCCGGATCGATGATCCGGACGTGCTTCTGGTTCACCTCGATCAGGCCGTCCTGCGCGAAACGCGACAGCACGCGGCTGACGGTTTCGAGTTTCAGCCCGAGGAAACTGCCGATTTCGGCGCGCGTCATGCGCAGCACGAACTCGGTGCGCGAGTACCCGCGCGCCTCGAAGCGCTGCGACAGGTTCAGCAGGAACGCGGCAAGGCGCTCCTCGGCGTGCATGCTTCCGAGCAGCAGCATCACGCCATGCTCGCGCACGATCTCGCGGCTCATGACCTTGTGGAAGTGATTGCGCAGCACCGGCATCGCGCTCGCCACTTCCTCCAGACGCTCGTACGGGATCACGCAGACTTCCGTGTCCTCGAGGGCGACGGTGTCGCACGAGTGCTGTTCGCTGCTGATGCCGTCGAGACCGACGAGTTCACCGGCCATGTGGAAGCCCGTCACCTGCTCGCGGCCGTCCTGCGACATCACGGTGCTCTTGAGGAAACCGAGGCGCACCGCGTACAGCGACTCGAAGCGGTCGCCGGCCCGGAACAGCGAGTCGCCACGCTTGACCTTCTTGCGCGTCGCAACGAGTTCTTCGAGCTTTTCGATGTCCTTCAGCGATAACCCTACTGGCAAGCAGAGTTCGCGCAGGTTGCAGCTCGAACAGGCGACGCGAAGATTGGCGATGTTGACGGTTGGCGCGTTCATGTGAGCGATGCTCTTGGTTGTGCCCGATTCCGAGGAGGCGGCTGCTCCGCCTCCGGCTCCGCCATCGTTTATTGTCTTTGTGAGAAGCCCGGGATCCGCGCGGTCCGGCGCGGTTGACCCCGGTCAAGGCTGGGCAGACCTCGGCGGAAATAATACTCCAATGCGGAAATGCACCCTGCAAAAGGAAACCCCATGTTGATGTCCACCCGAGGCGAAGTGGCCCTCCCCGATGAGGGGACTCTGAACCGCTTCGACATTCCCGGACCGCGCTACACCTCCTATCCGACCGCGGACCGGTTCGTCGAGGCGTTCGACCGCCACGCGTTCGCCGAAGCGCTGCGCGCGCGCGCCACGGGCGTCGTCAACAACGCCCTGTCGCTCTACGTCCACCTGCCGTTCTGCAACACCGTCTGCTACTACTGCGGCTGCAACAAGGTCATCACGAAGGACCGCAGCAAGTCGGCCGAGTACGTCGGCTACATCGCGCGCGAAGCGGACCTCGTCCTCGAGCACCTGACCGGCAGCCGCAAGATCGAGCAGCTGCATTTCGGCGGCGGCACGCCCACCTTTGCCTCCAACGAGGAACTCGAGCAGCTGATGTCCGAGTTGACGAAGCGCTTCCCCCTCGAGGAGAAGGGCGAGTTCTCGATCGAGGTCGATCCGCGCACGACGCCACCGGACAAGGTCGAAACGCTCGGCCGCCTCGGCTTCAACCGCATCTCGGTCGGGGTCCAGGACTTCAACCAGGACGTGCAGAAGGCGGTCAATCGCCTGCAGAGTTTCGAGATGACGCAGGCGACGGTCGATGCCGCGCGCGCCAACGGGTTCAGGTCGATCAACCTCGACCTGATCTACGGCCTGCCGAAGCAGACCCGCGAAACGTTCGCGGAAACGCTCGACAAGGTGATGGTGCTGAGCCCCGATCGCATCGCGCTCTACCACTACGCGCACCTGCCGGACCGCTTCAAGCCGCAGCGGCGCATCATCTCCGCCGACGTGCCCTCGCCGGCCGAGAAGATGAAGATCATGCTCGACGCGATCAAGCGCCTGACCGCGGCCGGCTACCAGTACATCGGCATGGACCACTTCGCGAAGGCGTCCGACGACCTCGCGAAGGCGCAGCGCCAGGGCCGGCTGCACCGCAACTTCCAGGGCTACAGCACGCGTCCCGACTGCGACCTGGTCGGGCTCGGCGTGTCGTCGATCAGCAAGATCGGCCCGACGTACTCGCAGAACGTGCGCACGCTCGAGGAGTACTACGACATGCTGAACCAGGGCATGCTGCCGACCGTGCGCGGCATCGTGCTCGATCGTGACGACATCCTGCGCCGCGCCGTGATCATGGCGCTCATGTGCCACTTCGAGGTCTCGAAGGAGTCGATCGAAACCACGTACATGATCAAGTTCGACGAGTACTTCAAGGTCGAACTCGCCGCGCTGAAGCAGTTCGAGGACGAGGGCCTGGCGGAGAACACGCCGGAGTGGGTCTCGGTGACGCCGAAGGGCAAGCTGCTGGTGCGCGCCATCGCCATGCAGTTCGACCGCTACCTGCGTTCGGACGAGCGCCAGCGCCGCTACTCGAAGATCGCCTGATCGTCACTCACCGGCCGGCGTGCAGTTCGCGCGCCGGCCTCGCAGGACACCGATGCTCGATCTGCTCTGGGCGCAGGTCTTCGCCGCCTTCACCACCGCACTCCTCGGCGGGCTGCATTGCGCCGGCATGTGCGGCGGGTTCGTCAGCGCCTTCCAGTTGAACCGGCCCGCCGGTGTCTCGGCGCGCACGCTCGCGGTCGGCTATCACGCCGGGCGCATCAGCAGCTACGCGGCGGCCGGTGCGCTGCTCGGGGCCGTCGGCGGCGCCGTGTTCACGCAGAACGTCGTCCCCGTCCAGGTCACGCTGCTGGCGATCGGCGGGCTGATGCTGCTCGTGCTCGGCATCTCGATGCTCGCCGGCAACCGCTGGATGCGCCGCCTGGAAGGGGTGGGGCAGGGCGTGTGGAAGATCGTCGGGCCGTATGCGCGCAAGGTTTACCCGCCGCGGAGCCGCGGCCAGGCGTACCTGGCCGGTCTCGCCTGGGGGTGGATTCCGTGTGGGCTGGTCTACGGCGTCCTCCCGCTCGCGTTCGTCGCGGGCGGCGCCTGGCAGGGCGTTGTGGTGATGGTGGCGTTCGGCGTCGGCACCTTGCCGAGCCTGACCGTGGTGGACTTCGCGGCGTCGCGGCTGTCGGCATCCGGCTCGCTCGTCGCGGGCCATGCGTGGCTGAAGGTGGCGGCCGGCGCGGTCGTCATCGTGTTCGGCGTGTCCGGCCTGGCCCACGCGGCCCGCGTGGCGGGGCACCAGTCGCCGATGATCAACGCGCTGTCGTCGATCTGTCATCGGTAGTTGACGGCGTTCAAAGGCGTGTGACCGAGTCACGTGCGCGCCGACCGCGCTGCGGGGACCTCGCTCCGCGCGACGCGCGGCGGGCGTCACTGGGTCCAGGGAGTTCCCTGCGGGCCGCAGCTTTCGGAGTGAGTTCGTCCGATTCCGCCGGTCGTGCCTTCCGGCCAGCGCTCCTGTCTGCCCGCCGCAGCCGCCGGACTGCTACGCCCGCCGCAACGCGCCGCGCTCCGCGAGGCACCCCGCATCGCGGTCGACGCGCCGAGCGTTGTGGATGCCGCGGCCTTGCTGATGCGCTCCGCGCCGGCTGCGAGGCGAGCCCCCAGCCTGTTCGGCGCAGGAGAGTGCTTGCCCGCGGAGTCTCACGTGCCTCGATGGCGCGGCCACGAGGCGAAACCGACCGCAAGTATCATTCCGCGTGAATCCCCATCGAGAGCGCGGTCGTCCGCGCCAGGCTGTCATGAAAAGCGCAGAAATCCGCGAAAAATTCCTGAAGTACTTCGAGTCCCAGGGCCACACCATCGTGCGCGCCTCGAGCCTGCGTGCCGGCCAACGACCCGACGCTGCTGTTCGTCAATTCCGGCATGGTGCAGTTCAAGGACGTGTTCACGGGCCGCGAGCAGCGTCCGTACACGCGTGCCACCACCTCGCAGAAGTCGCTGCGCGCCGGCGGCAAGCACAACGACCTGGAGAACGTCGGCTACACCGCGCGGCATCACACGTTCTTCGAGATGCTGGGCAACTTCAGCTTCGGCGACTACTTCAAGCGCGACGCGATCCGCTACGCCTGGGAACTGCTGACCGAGGTCTACAAGCTGCCCAAGGACAAGCTCTGGACGACCGTCTACATCGACGACGACGAGGCCTACGAGATCTGGACCAAGGACATCGGCGTGCCGGCCGAGCGCTGCATCCGCATCGGCGACAAGCCGGGCCAGCCGAAGTACGTCTCGGACAACTTCTGGCAGATGGCCGACACCGGGCCGTGCGGACCGTGCTCGGAAGTGTTCTACGACCACGGTCCCGAGGTGGCCGGTGGGCCGCCGGGATCGCCGGATGCCGAAGGCGACCGCTACATCGAGATCTGGAACCTGGTGTTCATGCAGTTCGATCGCGATGTGGCGGGCACGCTGACCCCGCTGCCGAAGCCCTGCGTGGACACCGGCATGGGCCTGGAGCGGCTGGCGGCGGTGCTGCAGCACGTGCACTCGAACTACGAGATCGACCTGTTCCAGAACCTGATCAAGGCTGCCGCGCGCGAGACCGGGACGAAGGACCTCGGCAGCAACTCGCTGAAGGTCATCGCCGATCACATCCGCGCATGCTCGTTCCTGATCGCCGACGGGGTGATCCCGGGCAACGAAGGCCGCGGCTACGTGCTGCGCCGGATCGTCCGGCGCGCGCTGCGCCACGGCTACAAGCTCGGACAGACGAAGCCCTTCTTCCACAGGGTCGTGCCCGATCTCGTGCAGGAGATGGGTGCCGCGTATCCCGAGCTGGTCGAGCAGCACGCGCGTATCGCCGCGGTGCTCAAGCAGGAAGAGGAGCGCTTCGGCGAGACGCTCGACAACGGGATGAGGATCCTCGAGGCTTCGCTCGGCAAGTTCTCCTCGGGCGACCCGAAGATGCTCGACGGCGAAACGGTCTTCCTGCTGTACGACACCTACGGTTTCCCGGTCGACCTGACCGGCGACATCTGCCGCGAGCGCGGCGTGTCGATCGACCACGCCGGCTTCAACGAGGCGATGGAGCGCCAGCGCGAGCAGGCGCGCGCGGCAGGCAAGTTCCGGATGGCCGCCGGCGTCGAGTACGTGGGCGACAAGACGCGCTTCACCGGCTACTCGTCGCTCACGGAGGACGCCAAGGTCGTGGCGTTGTACCTCGACGGCGCCGCGGTCCAGCGCCTGAACGCGGGCGACGCCGGCATCGTCGTGCTGAACAACACGCCCTTTTACGCGGAGTCCGGCGGCCAGGTCGGCGACCGCGGCGTGCTGGAGGCGATCAGCGACCACAACGTGATGCGCTTCACGGTGGTCGACACGCAGAAGATCCAGGCCGACGTGTTCGGCCACCACGGCACGCTCGAGTCGGGCACGCTGGCGGTGGGCGACGTGGTGCAGGCGAAGGTCGACGGCGCGTTGCGCGAGCGCACACGCAACAACCACTCGGCGACCCACCTGATGCACGCGGCGCTGCGCAAGGTGCTCGGCAGGCACGTGCAGCAGAAAGGCTCGCTGGTCGATCCGGAGCGCACGCGCTTCGACTTCTCGCACGACAAGGCGATGACGCCGGACGAGATGCGCAAGGTCGAGGAACTCGTCAACGACGCGATCCGCAGCAATGCGCAGGTCAGCGCCAACGTGATGAAGTACGACGACGCGATCAAGGCAGGCGCGCTGGCGTTCTTCGGCGACAAGTACGGCGACGAGGTGCGCGTGCTGGCGATGGGCGATCACTCGACCGAGCTGTGCGGCGGAACGCACGTCGCGCGCACCGGCGACATCGGCTTCTTCAAGATCGTCGGCGAGAGCGGCATCGCCGCCGGCGTGCGCCGCGTGGAGGCCGTGACCGGCCGCGGTGCGCTCGACTTCGTGCAGGCGCTGGACCGCGAACTGCACCATGCCGCGTCGCTGCTCAAGGCGCCACCGTCGGAAATCGGGCAGAAGATCGCGCAGGTGCAGGACAGCGTGAAGTCGCTCGAGAAGGAGCTCGCGCGCCTGAAGAGCAAGCTCGCGTCGAACCAGGGCGACGACCTCGCGGCGCAGGCGATCGACGTGCGCGGCATCAAGGTGCTGGCGGCGTTGCTCGAAGGCGCGGACGCGAAATCGCTGCGCGAGACGCTGGACAAGCTGAAGGACAAGCTGAAGAGCGCGGTGATCGTGCTCGGCGCGGTCGAGGGCGGCAAGGTTCAGCTGGCGGCCGGCGTGACGGCCGATGCAACGGCCAGGGTCAAGGCCGGTGACCTCGTCAACTACGTCGCGCAGCAGGTCGGCGGAAAGGGCGGCGGCCGCGCCGACATGGCGATGGCCGGCGGCACCGATCCTTCCATGCTCGCGCCGGCCCTGGCGAGCGTCCAGGCCTGGGCCGAACAGCGCCTGTGAACGACGTTGTCATTCGCCGGGCGGAGCCGTCGGACGCGGAAGGCATCGCGTTGACGTTTCGCGCGCGCGAAGCCTCGAAGGGGACGCTGCAGAACCCGTATCCGTCGATTGCGCAGTGGACGGAGCGGCTGGCCCGCAGTTCAGCGCTGAACTACGTGCTCGTCGCGCTCGCCGATGACGAGGTCGTCGGCCACGCCGGCCTGCACGGCAGCGAGAATTCCCGCCGCGCGCATGCGTGGCACGTCGGCATGAGCGTGCGGGACGACTGGCACAACCGGAAGGTCGGCACGCGGCTGATGGAATCGCTGATCGACCTCGCCGACAACTGGCTCGGTGCGCTGCGACTGGAACTGACCGTGTATGTCGACAACGAGTACGCGCTGAAACTCTACCGCCGCTTCGGCTTCGAGATCGAGGGCACGCACAGGGCGTACTCGCTGCGCGACGGCCAGTACACGGATACCTACGCGATGGCGCGGCTGCATCCGCGTCCGCCGCGGCTGCCGCCGCGTGGCGTCTCCGGGTGAATGAAGCGCCAGGCGCTGGAGGAGGTGACATGACGCAGGGAAGGGCCGCATCGATGATCGTCAGCAACCTCGAGCTCATCCCGGGCCGGCGCATCGTGGCCCACTACGGCATCGTGCAGGGCAGCACGGTCCGCGCCAAGCACGTCGGCAAGGACATCTTCGCCAGTCTCAAGAACATCGTCGGCGGCGAGCTCAAGGGCTACACGGAACTGATGCAGGAAGCGCGCGACGAAGCGGTCGAGCGCATGCTCGCCGAGGCGCGGTCGATGGGGGCCAACGCCGTCCTCAACGTCCGCTTCGCGACGACCTCGATCGCGGTGGGCGCCGCCGAGATCCTCGCGTACGGCAGCGCCGTGCGACTCGACGAGCAGTAGGGCAGCGCTGCCGTGGCCGACCTGTTCCAGCTCGGAGTCTTCGTCGCGCTGCTGATCGTCGGCTATTTCGCCGGGTCGATGATCGAGCGCCAGCATTACGCCTCGATCCGCAAGCGCGAGCAGGAGTACCGGGACGTGCTGGCCTTCATGGTGCGCTTTCCGTTCGACCGCACGACGCCGCAGCGCGCCTTCCTCGTCTACGGCACGGTGGTCGTCAGCGCGGACTACTTCAAGACCTTCATCGCCGGCCTGCGCAACCTGTTCGGCGGCCGTTTCCGTTCGTACGAGACGCTGATGGAACGCGCGCGCCGCGAAGCGTTGCTGCGGCTGAAGGCCGAAGCGCGGCGCAAGGGCTCGAAGATGGTCGTCTGCGTGCGGTTCGAGACGACGACGATCGCCAGTGGCTGGGCGCCGGCGATGGAGATCTTCGCCTACGGCACGGCGCTGGTGCCCGACGACGGCAGCCTGCGGTTGCCGGACGCGCCCCAGGGCGTTTCGCGCCTGCTCGGCGACGGGCTGGTGCGCCCGCGCAGCTGAACGCCGCCGTGCGCCTCGAGAATCGACCGCCGGCCGAGGGCATCAACTCGTCGACCGATCACCCGCTGAAGGAGCTCGCGTGGCTGCTCGGCGGCAGCGTGGCGGTCGTGATCGCGGTTGTATTCGCCGTCTCGCTTGCCGCCCAGTGGATCGCGCCGCGCGTGCCGTACAAGTACGAAGCGCGCCTGGCGTCGAAGCTGCCGGCGATTGCGACGACTCCACCGACCGAGGCCGGCCGCGCCGTGCAGGGCGAACTGCAGGCGCTTGCCGATCGGCTGTCGGCGCGCATGCAGCTCCCCGAGGGCATGCAGGTCCGCGTCGGTTACGCCGACAGCAAGACGATCAACGCGTTCGCGACGCTCGGAGGCCAGACGGTGTTCTTCCGCGGCCTGCTGGCGCGGCTCGACAGCGAAGACGCGCTGGCGATGGTGATGGCGCACGAGATCGCCCACCTGCAGCATCGCCATGCGTCGGCCGCGCTCGGCCGCGGTGTCGCGGTCGGGCTCATCCTGTCGGTGGTGTCGGCCGAACTCGGCCGGAGCGCGGCCGCGGGTGTGCTGAGCCAGGCCGGCATGGCGACGACGCTGTCGTTCAACCGGGACCAGGAGCGTGAGGCCGATGACGTGGCCCTGGAAGTTGTCGCCCAGGAGTACGGCCACCTCGGCGGCGCGATCGACCTGTTCCGCACGATGGCGGCGCTGCCGGGAGCCGACAGCGGGGCGCCCCAGGTCGAACTCCTCCGCACCCATCCGCTGACGCGCAGCCGGCAGCAGGCGATCGAGCAGTGGGCGAGGCGAAACAACGTTCCGCTCGAGGGCGCGCGCCGCCCGCTGCCGCCGGCGATCGCGGCGCTGCGGGGCGGGTGATGCAGGCGCCGTACAGCTACTGCCCGCGCTGCGCGGCGCCGCTCGGAAGTGCCCCGCAGGCGGGACGCGATCGGCTCTGCTGCCCCGCGTGCGGCTGGGTCCACTGGGACAACCCCACGCCGGTGGTCGCGGCGGTGATCGAGTACGAAGGCAAGGTGCTGCTGGCGCGCAACGTCGCCTGGCCGGAAAAGACCTTCGCGCTCGTCGCCGGTTTCCTCGAACGCGACGAGACGCCCGAGCAGGCGGTCGCCCGCGAAGTGCTCGAGGAGACCGGGCTCACGGTCACCGCGACGCGCCTCATCGGCGTCTACGAATTCCAGCGCCGCAACGAAGTGATCATCGCGTTCCACACGCCGGCCGAGGGCACCATCGTGCTGGGCGAGGAACTGGCCGAGTACCGGCTGATCGAACCCGCGCGCGTGAAGCCCTGGCCGCTGGGCACCGGGCCTCGCGGTGGCGGACTGGATGCGCGGGCGAGGCCTCGCCGTGGAGTTCGCGCCGCTGCCCGGGCGAGGCTAGGCAGGCCCGGTCAGAAGCCGATCGTGATGCCGATGTTGGCGACCGGGTAGTACTTGAAGCCGCTGATCTCGTTCTGCAGCTTCGCCCTGCTCGGCCGCGACATCCCGCTGCACCTGCGAACACAGGCTCGCCGGCACCGCCGCTTCCGCAGGTGGCCGTCAGGCTCGCGCTCGGCGTTCCCTGGAACATCACGCCGAGGTCGAAGTAGAAATTGACGCCGAGGCCGGCGACGTTGCCGTAGCCGATGCCGAGATACGGCGCGGCGCGGTTGCCCGATTTCACCTCGCCGCTAAGGCTTCCGATCGCGGCCGCGGGGTAGACGTTGCCGTTGAGCGTGTAGGTGCCGTTGGTGGGACGTCCCGTGACGTCGACCTTGTTGTCGTTCAGGATGAAGCCGCCGGTGACGCGGAAGGGTCCCGGCAGCGGACTGAAGTCGAGCAGCAGGTTGAGGTTCGAGAGTCTCAGCGTGCCGTCGTAGTTGACATCGGTCACGTCGACATCTCGGCTGTAGGACAGCCCCGAGTAGCCGATGCGCGCGGACAGCGTGGGCACCAGGCTGAAGCCGACGTCGCCGCCGACGCCGGTCGTGCCGGCCCGCAGGCCGACGCCCGCCGCCTGCGCCGCGCCGGCAACGCCGAGGGCGGCGACCGCCGCCACGCATGCTTTCATCCAGTTCATCGCGTTTCCTTCTTCGGGATGTAAGTGTGAATTGAGTGCGGGATCATCCCCGAGGGTATCCGGTATCCGCGGCCGTGCCGTCCACCGCGACTTAACCGGGATGCGGTATTCAGGCACGCCCCGAGGCTAGAATCGCGCCTTCCCGTTCAGCCTCCTCCGGTGCCGGCAGTCCCGCCCATGCAGCAACCCACGTCCCTGAACATCGTCGCGGAGAAGGAAATCGACACCCGCGGCCTCAACTGTCCGTTGCCGATCCTGCGCGCGAAGAAGGCGCTGGCCGACATGGCGACGGGCCAGGTGCTGAAGGTCGTGTCGACCGATCCCGGCTCGAACCGCGATTTCCAGGCGTTCTGCAGACAGACTGGCAACGATCTGCTGGGCCAGGAGAACGTCGGCAAGGACTACATCCACTACCTCAAGCGCCGATGAACGCTCCCGTTTCCCCCCGCCGCGGTCCCTCGCGCCTGAAGCTGTTCTTCTGGCTGTTGGTGCTGCCGGCGCTGCTGGTCACGCTGTATTTCGTCGCGGTGCTGAAGTGGGACTACTCGACCGGGGAGCGGGCCGGCTGGGTGCAGAAATTCTCCCGCAAGGGCTGGATCTGCAAGACATGGGAAGGCGAACTGTCGATGATCTCGATGCCCGGCGCGACGCCCGAGAAGTTCTACTTCACGGTGTGGGACGACAAGGTCGCCGCCGACGTCAACGCCGCGATGGGCCGCCGCGTGTCGCTGCACTACAACGAGAAAGTCGGCCTGCCGACGACCTGCTTCGGCGAGACGCGCCACTGGGTCAACGGCATCACGGTGGTGCCCGAGATCCCGATTTCGCCGGGCGTGATGGTCCCGGTGCCGACGACGAACAACGCGACCCCGCCGGCTGTCCCCGCTGCGCCGGCCCCGGCGCCCGCTCCACAGCCGCCGGCAGCTCCCGGGGCGCCGGCTCCCGCAAAGTAAGGGTCGCGGATAGCGGCGGCCGTCAGGCGGCGGGCAGGCGACCGAGCTGCTCCCGCACTTTCGCCAGCGTCGCGCCAAAGCCCGCGAGCCGCTCCTTCTCCTGCGCCACCACGGCGGCCGGCGCGCGCTCGACGAAGCTCGCGTTGCCGAGCTTGCCCTCGGCCTTGCGGATCTCGTTCTCGAGCCGTTCGACCTCCTTGCCGAGACGGTCGCGTTCCGCGGCGACATCCACTTCGATCTTCAGCAGCAGCCGCAGGTCGTCGACGACCTTGATCGGCGCGGCCGTGCCGTCGGAAGCCGTGTTGATGTCGGCCACGACCTGCACTTCGGACAGACGCGCGAGCGCCTGCATGTACGGCGCATAGGACGCCAGCGCCTTCGCATCGCCGGAGGCGATCAGCGGCACCTTCTGCGCCGGCGACAGGTTCATCTCGCTGCGCAGGTTGCGCAGCGCGTCGATCGCGCGCTTCAGCAGCGCGACCTCGGCGTCCGCCCGGGCGTCGGTCTTCGCCGGCTCCGGGCGCGGGAAGGGCTGCACCATGATCGACGTTTCCTGGTCCGCGGCGCGCTTGCCGGCGAGCACGGACACCTTCTGCCAGAGCTCCTCGGTGATGAACGGGATGACCGGGTGCGCGAGCCGCAGCAGCACCTCGAGCACGCGCACCAGGGTGCGGCGGGTGCCCCGCTGCGCCGCCTCGTTGCCCGCGGCGGTCGCTTCGGCGAGCTGCACCTTGGCGAGTTCCACGTACCAGTCGCAGTACTCGTTCCACGCGAACGAGTAGATCGCGTTGGCGACGTTGTCGAGCCGGTACTCCGCGTAGCCCTGTGCGACCGCGGCTTCCGCGCGCTGCAGTTCGCCGATGATCCAGCGATCGACCGCCGACAGTTCGACGGGCGCGCTCGTGTCGAGCCCGCAGTCGCGGCCCTCGGTGTTCATCAGCACGAAGCGCGTGGCGTTCCACAGCTTGTTGCAGAAATTGCGGTAGCCCTCGCAGCGCTTCAGGTCGAAGTTGATGTTGCGGCCGAGCGTGGCGTAGGCCGCCATCGTGAAGCGCAGCGCGTCCGCGCCATACGGGGCGATGCCGCCCGGGAAGTGCTTCCTGACCTTGTTCGCGACCTTCGGCGCGTCCTCGGGACGGCGCAGGCCCGTCGTGTTCTTCTTCACCAGCGCGTCGAGGTCGATGCCGTCGATGATGTCGATCGGGTCGAGCGTGTTGCCTTCGCTCTTCGACATCTTCTTGCCTTCGGCGTCGCGCACGATGCCGTGGATGTAGACATCCCGGAACGGCACGCGGCCGGTGAAGTGCGTGGTCATCATGATCATCCGGGCGACCCAGAAGAAGATGATGTCGTAGCCGGTGACGAGCACGGTCGACGGCAGGTAGAGGTCGTACGCGAGCTTGTCCGCGCCCTGCGGGTTCGGCCACCCGAGCGTCGAGAAGGGCACCATCGCGGACGAGTACCAGGTATCGAGCACGTCCGGGTCGCGCGTGAGCGGCCCGGAACTGCCGGCCGCCCTGGCCTTCGCCTGCGCCTCGGCCTCGTTGCGGGCGACGAACACGTTGCCCCTGTCGTCGTACCACGCCGGAATCTGGTGGCCCCACCAGAGCTGCCGCGAGATGCACCAGTCCTGGATGTTCTCCAGCCACTGGTTGTAGACCGCGAGCCACTGCTCCGGGAAGATCCTCACGTCGCCACGGGCGACGGCGTCGAGCGCGACCGCCGCGATCGACTGGCCCGGGTGCAGCGTGCCGGCCGGTGCGGGCTTGCTCATCGCCATGTACCACTGCTCCGACAGCGTCGGCTCGACGACCTCGCCGGTGCGTCCGCAGCGCGGCACCATCATCTTGTGCGGCTTCTCGGACACCACCAGTCCGGCCGCGCGCAGGTCCTCGAGCACGCGCTTGCGCGCGACGTAGCGGTCGAGCCCGCGGTACTTCTCGGGCGCGTTGTCGTTGACGGTCGCGGTGAGCGTGAAGATCGGGATCGGCGCGAGGCCATGGCGCTTGCCGACCTCGAAGTCGTTGAAGTCGTGCGCGGGCGTGATCTTCACGCAACCGGTGCCGAACTCGCGGTCGACCATGGCGTCGGCGATCACGGGAATCGTGCGGCCCGTGAGCGGCAGCACGAGCTGCCTGCCGACCAGCGCGATGTAGCGCTCGTCCTCGGGGTGCACCGCCACCGCGACGTCGCCGAGCATGGTTTCCGGCCGCGTCGTCGCCACGACCACGCCTTCGCTGCCGTCCGCGCCGGGATAGCGCAGCTCCCACAGCCGGCCGTCTTCCTCCTCGGTCTCCACCTCGAGGTCGGAGACCGCGGTCTGCAGCTTCGGGTCCCAGTTGACGAGGCGCTTGCCGCGGTAGATCAGGCCCTGCTCGTACAACTGCACGAAGGTCTCCACGACCACGTCGGACAGCTTCTCGTCCATCGTGAAGTAGGTGCGCGACCAGTCCACCGAGTCGCCGAGCCGGCGCATCTGCTGCAGGATCGTGCCGCCGGAGAACTCCTTCCACTCCCACACCTTGGCGTTGAAGGCGTCGCGGCCGAGCGCGGCCCGGCTCGTGCCCTGCGCCTCGAGCTGACGCTCGACCACGATCTGCGTGGCGATGCCCGCGTGGTCGGTGCCCGGCAGCCAGAGGGTGTTGAAGCCCGCCATGCGGTGGTAGCGCGTGAGCGCGTCCATGATGGTGTGGTTGAAACCATGGCCCATGTGCAGCAGGCCGGTGACGTTCGGCGGCGGCAGCTGGATCGAGAAGGACGGTCTTGCCGGATCGGCGCCCGCGCCGAAGTAGCCGCGCGACTCCCAGACCGGCGCCCAGCGCGCTTCGATGGCAGCGGGTTCAAAGCTCTTGGCGAGTTCGGGGCCGGTGGCGGGAGTCGTGGTCGTCATGGAGGAAGCGCCGGAAGCGGCGTGAGGGAACCCGTGATTTTAGGGCCTGCAGGCCCACACGGCCCGGATCCGGCTGGACCCGCGGGCGAGGCTACTTGCCCGAGCGCTGGCGCGCGACTTCGGCGGCGACCGCGCGCGCCACCGCGTCGCGCACGGCGGCTTCGATCGACGGTCGCAGTTCCGTGACGGTCGCCAGCAGCATGCGCACGAGTGTCGGCTGCAGGCGTTCTCGCAGCTGACGGTCGAGTTCCGCCGTCAGACGCGGCTGCAGCTCGAGCACGAGCAGCTCGCGCGCTTGCTCCTCGACGGTGGCCCACTCGACCTCCGCAACCGGCGCGGGCTGGGCCGCAACGTTGGTCGTCACCGCCGGCGCGGCGGCGGGCGGCGCTGCTTCCTCGCGGGGTTGCGGCGCCGGCCTGGGCGCGGCCGCGTGCTCGGGCTCGGGCAAGGGCCCGGTCGGCAGGGAAATGTCGAGTTCGAGCGACGGCAGCGTGAGGCGTTCGGTCAGCACCGGAATCGTCTCGTCGTCGGGCAGCACCGGGCCGCCGGGCTGCGTGAGCCGTTCGAGGTCGGTGGTCTTCTTGCTGCTGCTCACGTTGGCCGGTTCACTGATGGCCATCGAACGTCGTCGGCTCGAAACCCCGCTCCCTGTACGCCTTGAACCGCGAACGCGCCCGCGCGCGTTCGGCCTCGTCGCGCGACACGACCTCGATCACGCGCTCGTACCGGCTGAAGAGCGTCTCGAACGCGGACGGCGCTTCGTCGTCGAGCGTCAGCAGGACGTCGCTCGGCGGCGCAGTTCCGGGGTCGAGCGCGAGCAGGATCGGCGTCGCGCCCGCGAGCGGCGAACTGACGTACACGTGCGGCAGGAAGTCGAGGGCCGAGAAGGTCCAGAGCATGGCGTCGTACTGCGCCAGCCGCTCGGAGCTGCGCGCGTACACGACGAGGCGCTTGCCCGCCGCGCGCGCCTTGCGCGTGACGCGGCACGCATAGTGGACGCGGTGGTCGACGTTGAAGTGAAAGTCGATGCGCGTCACGGCCGCGGCGTCAGCTCGCCCGGTTGATCAGGAACTGCGCCAGCAAGGGCACCGGACGGCCGGTCGCGCCCTTCGCGGCGCCGCCCTTCCACGCCGTGCCGGCGATGTCGAGGTGCGCCCACGTGTAGCTCTTCGTGTAACGCGCGAGGAAGCAGCGCGGAGGTCACCGCGCCGGCGTTCCCCGGCGTGCCGATGTTGGCCATGTCCGCGAAGTTGGACTTGAGCTGCTCCTGGTAGTCCTCGTCGAGCGGCATGCGCCATGCCGGGTCGCCGGCGGCCTTGCTCGCGGCGAGCAGTTCGGCGGCAAGGTCGTCATTGTTCGAGAACAGGCCCGAGTTGACGTTGCCCAGCGCCACCACGCAGGCGCCGGTGAGCGTCGCGATGTCGACCACGGCCGCGGGCTTGAAGCGCTCGGCGTAGGTGAGGGCGTCGCACAGGATGAGCCGGCCTTCGGCGTCGGTGTTCAGGATCTCGATCGTCTGGCCGGACATCGACGTGACGATGTCGCCCGGCTTGGCCGCGTTGCCCGCCGGCATGTTCTCGCAGGCGGCGATCACGCCGACCACGTTGAGCTTCAGCTTGAGTTCGGCCAGCGCGCGCATCGTGCCGAGCGACGCTCGCCGCGCCGCACATGTCGAACTTCATCTCGTCCATCGCGGCGCCGGGCTTCAGCGAAATGCCGCCCGAATCGAAGGTGATGCCCTTGCCGACCAGGACGATGGGCGCGTGCTTGGCGGCGGCGCCGTTGTACTTCAGCACGATCAGGCGCGGCGGCTGCGTGGAGCCGCGGGCGACGGCGAGGAACGACCCCATCTTCAGCGCCTCGAGCTGCTTGGTCTCGAGCACTTCGACGTCGAGCTTCCATTGCCGCGCCAGCTTGCGCGCTTCCTCGCCGAGGTAGGTCGGGGTGCAGATGTTGGGCGGCAGGTTGCCGAGGCGCTTCGTCACTTCCATGCCGTTGGCGATCGCGGTGCCGTGGCGCACGCCTCGTTCCGCTTCGGGCTTGCGCTCGCTGACCAGCAGGGTCACGTTGTCGACGCCGTTGCCGTCCGGCTCGCGCTTGCTCTTCAGCTCGTCGCTGCGGAAAGCCGTCTCGCGCGCGGCGATGGTGAGGGTGCGCGCCTGCCACTCGGCCTTGCGGCCCTTGACGTGCCAGTCGCACGCCGCGATCGCGACGTCCTTCGCGGCGCCGCCGAAGGCCTTCACGCTCGCGCGCACCGCCTCGGTGTAGGCCTTTTCGTTGAAATCGTCCTTGCCGCCGAGGCCGACCAGGAGCACGCGCGGCGCCGCGACGCCGGCCAGCGCGCGCAGCAGCAGGCTGGTGCCGCGTTTGCCCGTCATGTCGCCGCTCTTGACGGCTGCCTTGACCGCTCCGCCGGAGGCGGCGTCGAGCGCCTTCGCCGTTGGCGTCAGTTCGCCATCCGCATGCACGCCGACGACGATCGCGTCGGTCTTCACGGTCTCGGGGCGACCGACCTTTGTGCTAAATTCCATCGAGGATTTCCCTCTGAAAAGTCGCGCGATGTGTGCTTTCGTCCCATCGGCGAGGCGTTCGAAAAATGCGCGGCATGAGGGCCACTCTCGGCTGCAGTTCTTGGCGTCCCAGCACGGCCCGGCGAAACGCCGCGAAGTATATAGCGCGGCCTGCGCTTTCCTGACCCCTCCCCCCTGCATGGGGCGCGCAGGCGGATGATCTTCTCGCGCTCCATCATCGCGGAACTGACGAGCACGGCGAGCGCCGTGTTCACGGTGCTGTTCTCGATCATCTTCTCGGTCGGCCTGGTGCGCATCCTCGGGCAGGCGGCCGGCGGCCGTGTCGACAACCAGGCGGTGCTCGAACTGGTGGCGCTGACCGCGCTCACCTGGCTGCCGATCGTCCTGACGCTCACGCTCTTCATCGCGGTGCTGATGACGCTGTCGCGCGCCTACCGCGACTCCGAGATGGTCGTGTGGTTCGCCACCGGGCAGAGCCTCGTGGCCTGGATCGGCCCGGTGCTGCGCTTCGCCTGGCCGATCGTGATCGCCATCGCGCTGCTGTCGTTCTTCGTGACCCCGTGGTCGCAGGGGCGGATCGAGGAGAGCCGGGATCGCTTTGCCCGGCGGGACGACGTGAGCCGCGTCGCGCCGGGGCGCTTCATCGAATCGGGCGCCGCGGACCGGGTGTTCTTCGTCGAATCGGTCGACGTCAGCGGCGGCGAGGTGCGCAACGTCTTCGTCAGCGCGAAGAGCCACGGACGCGAGACCCTGGTGGTCGCGGAAAACGGCGTGATCGAGATCGCGCCCAATGGCGATCGCTTCATCGTGCTCAAGCAGGGGCGCCGGTACGAGGGCAGTCCCGGGCAACTCGAGTACCGCACGCTCGAGTTCGACAGCTACGCCATCCGCCTCGAAAGCCGCCCGGACCAGCCGATCAGCGAGCGGCGCGCGAAGTCGCTGACCACCTTCCAGCTGGTGACCCAGCCCACCGCCACCAACCTCGGCGAGATCCTCTGGCGCATCAGTTCGCCGGTGATGGCGCTGCTCGTGGCGTTGCTGGCGATTCCGCTGTCGTACACCAATCCGCGCGTCGGGCGGTCGACCAACCTGATCATCGCGGTGCTCGCGTTCGCGGTGTACATCAACGTGCTCAACACGGTGCAGGCCTATGTGCAGCAGGAGCGGCTGAGCTTCGGCGTCGGCGTCTGGGTGCTGCACGCGATCGTGCTGGCGATCATCGTCCTGCTGTTCGCGCGCCGTCTGTTCGTGCACGGCTGGCCCCTGCCGAAGTTCCTCGCCGGGCGGCGCGAGGCGGCGCGGTGAGGACGCTGCGGCGCTATCTGTGGCGCGAGATCGTCGTGGCGACGGCCTTCGTCCTGTTCGCGCTGCTGTCGCTCTTCATGTTCTTCGACATGGTGACGCAGCTCGACGAGATCGGGCGGCGCGGGTTCAAGCTGCGCCACGCGTTTTCGTACGTCGCGCTCACGCTGCCGTCGCGGACTTACGAGCTGATGCCGATCGCGGCGCTGATCGGAACCATCTACGCGCTGTCGAAGCTGGCGGCGAACTCCGAGTTCACGATCATGCGGGTGTCCGGCATGAGCACCGGAGCCCTGCTCAAGACCCTGCTCGTGATCGGCCTGGCGTTCGTCGCGGTGACCTATGCGCTCGGCGAGTTCGTCTCGCCCCCGGCGGAACAGCTGGCGCAGCGAGTGCGGCTGAAGGCCACGGGCTCGCAGATCAGCGTGCGGGACTTCCGCTCGGGCGTGTGGGTGAGGGATGTTCTGAAGGAACCGGGGGGTGGCGTCGAAGCGTTCCGTTTCATCAATGTGCTGAGGGTCTCGCCCGACGCCGGCAGCACGCGGGACTGGCGCATCTTCGAGTTCGATCGGGACTACCGGCTGCGTTCGATCACGACCGCCGAGTCCGGCAGCTACGCGCCCGGCGGCGGCTGGACCCTGACCAACGTGGTCGAGACCCGCCTCCCGCACTTGTCGACCGGATCCACGGCGCAGACGGCCGCGGGCACGCAGGTGATACGCGAGGAAACGCGGGCATGGAGGTCGGAACTGCGGCCGGACATCTTCGGGGTCCTGATGGTGCAGCCCGAACGGATGGCCGGCTGGGATCTCGCGCAGTACATCCAGCACCTGTCCGAGAACCGCCAGCAGACCGAACGCTACGAGATCGCGTTCTGGAGCAAGCTCTTCTACCCGTGGGCCGTGCTGGTGATGATGGCGCTGGCCCTGCCGTTCGCCTACCTGCACGTGCGCGCGGGCGGACTGAGCCTGAAGATCTTCACGGGCGTGATGATCGGCGTGGCGTTCTACGGGTTGAACAAGCTCTTCGCGCACCTCGGGATGCTCAACACGTGGCCGCCGATCTTCGTGGCGGCTTTGCCGAGCCTGGTGGTGCTGGTGATGGCGATGAGTGCGCTTTACTGGATTGAGAGGCGCTAAGCGGCTTCAATTGCGCCTGCGGCGAGCGCTGCACTTTCCAGAGTTGTTCTCTCGGACGCCTGCCCGGCGGGGGCCTACTTTCTTTGTCTTGCCAAAGAAAGTAGGCAAAGAAAGTCGCGCCTGCGAAGGCGGTCGGCTGCGCCGACTCCGCTGCGCTGCTCAGCCTGGGGTCGCGCCGCGTAACTCGCTGCGGTCGCTACGCGACCTCCGCTCGGACAGACGCGGCGAGTCAGATCAGGAGGCGCGCGGCGCGCGCCGACCCCAGGCTTCCGCTGCTCGCCGCCTTCGAAGGCAGGAACTGCGTCGCGGGGCGAAGAGACAAGAAAGGAAAGCAGCTCTGGCTTTGGTCTTTGCCGCTGGCCGGCTGCCCACGCTGGTTGCCTCCGAAGGCGCCGAGCAGCGCAGTCTTGCGGTCGGCGCGCGCAGCGCGCTTCGTCTTCCATCTCGCCGCGTCTGTCCGAGCGCAGTGCGCGCGGCGCACGGAGCGAGTTACGCGGCGCGACCGCAAGGCGAGCAGCGCAGGGAACCCGAAGGGCGCCTTCGCAGGCGCGCCTTCTCTTGGTTACTTCTCTTGGCAAGACAAGAGAAGTAACCGCCCGCCGCGCAGGCGTCAGTCGCCTCGCGCAGCGAAGAACTGCCGCGTCATCGCACCTCTCCTTCCGCCCGCTTCCGCGAAGCAAACGGGTACGCCCCGCCGCCCTTGCCCGAGGGCGGAATCATCAGCGACAGGATCATCGTGACGGCCAGCACGACCACCGTGAACCCGAGCGACCACACCACCGGAATCTTGTAGACGTCGAGCAGCAGCATCTTCGTCCCGATGAAGGCGAGCACGATCGCCAGGCCGTACGACAGCAGGTGGAAGCGCTCGTGCATTCCCGCCAGCAGGAAGTACATCGCGCGCAGGCCGAGGATCGCGAAGACGTTCGACGTCAGGACGATGAACGGATCGGTGGTGATGGCGAAGATGGCCGGGATGGAGTCGACGGCGAAGATGATGTCGACGATGCCGATCAGCGCGATGACGACGAACAACGGCGTGAAGTGCCGCACGCCGTCGATGGTCGTGGTGAAGCGCTCGCCGTCGTAGCCCGGCGCGATCTTCAAGTGGCTGCGCAGCCCACTTGAGCGCCGGGTTGGCCTCGAGGTCGGGCTCCTGGCCGGCCGCCCACCACATCTTCACGCCGGTGAAGACGAGGAAGGCGCCGAAGATGTACAGGATCCAGTCGAACTGCTGGATGAGCCAGGCGCCGACCAGGATCATGCCGGCGCGCAGCACCAGGGCGCCGAGGATGCCGATCATCAGCACCCGCTTCTGAAACTCGGGTGGCACCGCGAAGTACGTGAACACCATCAGGAACACGAAGATGTTGTCGACCGCCAGCGCCTTCTCGATGAGGTAGCCGGTCAGGAACTCCAGCGCCTTGGCGTTGGCGATCTCGCGCGTCGAGTTGGCGTCGAGGTACCACCAGAGCCAGCCGAGAAACACGAAGGACACGCCGACCCAGATCAGCGACCAGACGGCGGCTTCCTTGATCGAAACGCGGTGGGCGCCCTGTTTGCTCATCGCGAAGAAGTCGACGAGCAGGGCGACAAGGACGAAGGCCGCGAACAGCGACCACATCAGGGGACTGCCGATGGAATTCATGGGGCACTTTCAAAGGTCGTTCCCGCGCTGGCGCACCGCGGGTGGTGTGAAAGTGCTGGAGTGGTCTGGCTAGACCAGGGTGGATTCCTGGTCCGCGACGCCGGGCGGGCAACTACGCCAGTTCCGCCGTATTGACGACATCGCAGTGAGCGCAGGTCGGAACCTGCGTCGGGAAGCTACTCCCCATCCGAAGCAGGCGCATTGCAGCAGCCGCCGCACGTGAAGTCAACGCGAAACGACGGCCCTGGCCCTAGGGAAAACGCCCGTTGTGTACTCGCGGGCGAGGGTCGCGCCCGTGCCTTCCCCGCCCGCGCCGTCCTAATCGTCGCCTAATGCGCCGGCGGCATACTGCGGACTTCGACCGCCTGCCCACGTTCGTATGCGCCTGCTGCTCGCCGAAGACGACCGCATGATCGGCGAAAGCCTGCGCAAGGCGCTGCGCCAGTCCGGCTTCGCCGTCGACTGGGTGCGCGATGGCCGCGCCGCCGAGGACACCCTCGCGACCGAGCGCTTCGACCTCGTCCTGCTCGACCTCGGCCTGCCGCAGCGCGACGGCATCGCGGTGCTGGAGGCGATGCGCGCGCGCGGCGACCGCACGCCGGTCATCGTCGTCACGGCGCGCGACGCCCTGGCGAGCCGCGTGCGCGGACTCGACGCCGGCGCCGACGACTACATCGTCAAGCCGTTCGAGCTCGACGAACTGCTCGCGCGCATGCGCGCGGTCGTGCGCCGCGAGGCGGGCCGCGCCGCGCCGGCCCTCGCGGTCGGCGACGTGACCCTCGACCCTGCCACCCGCCAGGTGGCGCAGGGCGGCGTGCCGGTCCCGCTGTCGGCGCGCGAGTACGCGGTGCTCGAAGCCCTGATGCTGCGTCCCGGCGCGATCCTGTCGCGCGCGCAGCTCGAGGATCGCCTGTACGGCTGGGGCGAGGAACTCGAGAGCAACGCGATCTCGGTCTACGTGCATCAGCTGCGCCGCAAGCTCGGCGACGGCTTCATCCACACCGTGCGCGGCGTCGGCTACTACGTCGGCGCGCCGCAGGGCGAGCGCATGAGCGCGCACGGCCGCTCCGAAGCGCTCATCCCGGAGCGCGCAGCGCGGAGGGAGGCCTGTGAACTCGCTGCGCGGCCGGCTGCTGCTGTTCCTCTTCACCCTGGCGGGCATCGCCGTGGCGGCGATCGCGTTCATCAGCTATCGCAGCGTGCTGCAGGACACCGACGAGATCTTCGACTATCAGCTGCAGCAGATGGCACTGTCGCTGCGCGACCAGGGCGCGGTGCCGGACGATCACCGCGCCGCGCTCGCCGACCCCAGCCTCGACTACGTCGTTCAGGTCTGGACCAGCGACGGCAGCGTGACGTACTCGTCGCATCCGAACCGCCGCTTGCCACCCACCGTGGCGATCGGGTTCGCGAACGCCGAGATCGATGGCCGGCCGTGGCGCATCTACAGCACCCTGGCGCGCGATCGGGTGATCCGCGTGGCGCAGCCGCTCGCCGTGCGCAAGGCGCTCGCGGCGTCCACTGCGCGCCGCAGCGTGGTGCCGGTGCTCGTCGCGGCCCCGATCGTGGCTCTGGCGATGTGGTGGCTGGTCGGCGTGTCACTCGCGCCGCTCGGCACCCTCGTCGCGTCGGTCAGGGCGCGCGAGGCCGAGTCGCTGAACACGCTCGACGCGGCCGGCTTGCCGTCGGAGATCACGCCACTCGTCGATGCGCTGAACGGCCTGCTCGCGCGCCTCGGCGCCGCGCTCCAGGCACAGCGCGCGTTCGTCGCCGACGCGGCGCACGAGCTGCGGTCCCCGCTCACCGCGCTCAAGCTGCAGCTCGACCTCGTCCGCCTAGCGCCGGACGAGGGCGCGCGCGACGACGCGCTGCGCGACCTCTCCGCCGGCATGGACCGGGTGCATCACCTGCTCGAACAGTTGCTCGCGCTTGCCCGGGCGGAGCCGGGCGGCCCGGAAGCCGTGGTCGGCGACGCCGATCTTGCCGAGGTGGCGCGCCAGGCGGCGGCGGACACCGTTGCGCTCGCGTCCGCGCGCGGAACCGACCTCGAACTCGACGCCGCGCGGCCCGTGGCGGTGCGCGGCGACCGCGCAGCGCTGCGCATGCTCGCCCGCAACCTGATCGACAACGCGGTGCGTTATGCGGGCGCTGCCGGGCGCGTCCGCGCGGCGGTGCTCGAGGACGCCGGCCAGGCCGTGCTGCGGATCGACGATTCCGGCCCGGGCATCCCGCCCGAGGAACGTGGGCGCGTGTTCGACCGCTTCTACCGTCGTGACAGCGGTGAGACCACCGGCAGCGGTCTCGGCCTCGCGATCGTGCGCGCGATCGCCGACCGCCACGGCGCGCGCATCGACCTTGGCGACGCCCCGCTTGGAGGGCTGCGGGTCGAGGTGCGGCTTGCGCTGGCGCACCCGGTCGGCGGGTCCGGCGTTCCGCAGGCGACGTCCTAACGTTCGCTTAACCGGGCGCTAATCGAGCCATCACGGCGGATTCCTAGAGTGCGTGCTGCGCGAGACGGCTCGCGCGTCGAAACGCACAAGGAGTCGCAATGAAGATGAAACCAGTGGCCGCCGCCCTCGTCGCGGCAGGCATCGTGATCGCCGCCAGCGGCGCGGGCGCCTGGGGCGTTGGAGAGATGCTGGAACGCATGCCCGCCGCGGCGACCGCATCCGCGCCCACCGCGCCGGCCGGCTCCAGCGCTCCCGCCTTCATTCAGCAGACCGCGTCGGCGCCGAAAGGCGGGGGCATCGCCGGCACGGGCTACCGGGAGATCGTGCAAGCCTATGGTCCCGCGGTCGTCGGAATCACGACGGCCGGAACGCGCAAGGCCGACGTCGACGACGAATCGGAGGACGTCCCGCAGTACTTCCGCGGCATGCCAGGCATGCCCTTCGGCGGCCCGCGCGGCGATGCGCCGGTTCGCGGGCAGGGCTCGGGCTTCATCATCAGCGCCGATGGCCTGATCCTCACCAACGCGCACGTGGTGCGCGGCGCGAGCGAGGTCACGGTCAAGCTGTCGGACCGTCGCGAGTTCCGCGCGAAGGTGCTGGGCGCCGACAGCGCGACCGATGTCGCCGTGCTGAAGGTCGACGGGCAGAACCTGCCGGCGGTCGCGCTCGGTGATGCCAAGCAGGTGCAGGTCGGCGATCCGGTGCTCGCAATCGGTTCGCCCTTCGGCTTCGAGCAGACCGCGACGCAGGGCATCGTCAGCGCCAAGGGCCGTTCGCTGCCTGGCGATGCGTACGTTCCGTTCATCCAGACGGACGCCGCCGTCAACCCCGGCAACTCCGGCGGCCCGCTGTTCGACGCGGACGGCCGCGTCATCGGCATCAACTCGCAGATCTACTCGCGCAGCGGCGGCTTCCAGGGCCTCGCCTTCGCGATTCCGATCGACGTCGCGCTGAACGTGAAGGACCAGATCGTCGCGCACGGCAAGGTCGAGCACGCGCGCCTGGGCGTGACGCTGCAGGACCTGAACCAGGGCCTTGCCGACACGTTCGGCCTGAAGGCCCCGGACGGCGCCATCGTTTCCAGCGTCGCGAGCGGCACGGCGGCGGCGAAGGCCGAGCTGAAGCCCGGCGACGTCATCACGAAGATCGACGGCGAGCCGGTGCGCGCGAGCGGCGACGTGTCCAGCCGCGTCGGCATGGCGAAGCCCGGTCAGAAGATGAAGCTGACCGTGTGGCGTGACAAGGCGAGCGTCGAGATCGATGTGGCGCTGGGCGCGGCGGAAGGCGCGTCCCGCCAGGCTGCCGCCGAGGCGCCCAAGGGCCGCCTCGGGCTGGCGCTGCGGCCGCTGTCGGAACCCGAGAAGCGGCAACTGCGGACCGAGCACGGTCTGGTGGTCGAGGGGGCCTCCGGTCCCGCCGCGCGCGCCGGAATCCAGCCTGGCGACGTGGTGCTGTCGCTGAACGGCCAGCCGGTCGAGAGCGCCGAGCAGATCCGCGCCGCGCTCGACAAGAAACCCGCGAACGTGGCGCTGCTGATCCAGCGCGACAGCCAGCGCATCTTCGTGCCGATCAACCTCGGCTGACGGCCGCAGCCTGCCGTTTCTTCCTGAACGCCGCCGGGCTGCCCCGGCGGCGTTCTTCGTCACGCGGCCCCACACGCCGCAACCGTGTTTCGAACGCTGTGGCGGACAGGCGGGGGGCGCGACCACGTAATATTGCGTATCCACCGCGCGCCGATTCGGTTCAGGACGCGGCTGCAGCCAACCCGCGACGGTTGCCCTGGAAGAAGCGACGCCAGCGGAGACCGCGCCGGCAAGCCCGGATCAACAAGAAAACCTGCAAGGGACGTGATGAGCAATTTCTGGGATCTTCTGACCTTAATCTTTTCGACATTCCTGTTTGTCGCCTACCTCTTCGTCCTGTTCCAGATCGTCACCGATCTGTTCCGCGACAGCGAGACGGGAGGCGTCGCCAAGGCGCTCTGGATCATCGGACTGATCTTCCTGCCCATGCTCACGGCGATCGTCTACATCATCGCGCGCGGCAAGGGGATGGCGACGCGGCAGAGAGCCTCGCTCGAGCGGATGAAGAGCGAGTCGGACTCGTACATTCGCCAGGTGGCCGGTCGGTCGCCCGCCGCCGACATCGCCGAGGCGAAGTCGCTGCTCGACGCCGGAACGATCACGCAGGCCGAGTTCGAGCGGCTGAAGGCCAAGGCGCTGTCCTGAGCTGAGCCGCGCAGTGAACGGCGATCGCCAGACGGCCGAGGCGGGTACGACGACAGCCGCCCGGCCGTGGCACAGCATCGCCTTCGTCGCGTTCACGCTGGCCTGCGTGGCCGCCGCCTTTCTGCTGCCCGCCATGCCGCAGCCGACGGACTACCACGCGTTCGTCGACGACCGCACGCTGTTTGGCGTTCCGCACTTCAAGAACGTCGTGTCGAACCTGGCCTTCGTGCTGGCGGGAGCGGCCGGGTTCGTGGCGATGGCGCGCTCGCCCGCGGCCTTCATTCGTCCTGCCGAGCGCTGGCCGTACTACGTGTTCTTCGCGGGACTCGCGCTGACCGGGTTCGGCTCGGCCTACTACCACCTGGACCCGGACAACGAGACGTTGTTCTGGGACCGTCTGCCCATGACGATCGCGTTCGCCGGTCTGGTCGCCGGCCAGATCGCCGAGCGCATGAATCCCCGCCTCGGCGTCGCGCTGCTGACTCCCATGCTGGCGATCGGCGCGGCGAGCGTGTTCTACTGGCGCGCGACGGAGCGGGCGGGCGCCGGCAACGTGCTGCCCTACGCAATCCTGCAGGGATACACGATGGCCGCGGTGCTGCTGCTCGCCTTCACGCATCCTTCGCGTTACACGCGCGGCAGCGACATCTACTGGGTGTTCGCGGCCTACCTCGCCGCCAAGGTCACCGAGACCCTCGACGCCGAAATCTGGGAATGGACCGCGGGGCTCATCAGCGGGCACACGCTGAAGCACCTGTTCGCCGCGGTGAGCGGCGTCATCGTCTGCGTCACGTTGCTGCGCCGCCGGCCGGTTGCGGGCGCGGCCGCCTGACGCGGCGGCCGTTGCCCGGCTGGTCTGTCGCAGTACCGGTCAGTTGCACTGACCCGTATGGCCGCACGCGGTGCAGAACTCGCAACCGTCGCGCTTGATCATCGCCGCCGCGCCGCAGCTCGGGCAGACCTTGCCTTTCACGGGCGCGGTCTCGTGCTCGATGACCTTCACCGCGTCCGGCAGCGCGAGGATGCCGGCTGACTGGATCGCGCGGCCCTCGTCGTCGAGGATGCCGAGCACCTTGTAGCGGTGCAGCAGCAGCGTGGCGATGTAGGCCACGGTGCTCGGGTACAGCGACGAACGGTCGTCACCCGGCACCGGCGCCCAGAACTCGCCGTTCTGCTCGCCGAAGTTCAGCAGCTTGCGCAGCTTCAGACCGATCCAGTTGGCGTCGACGACCCGCATGTCGAGCGAGATCAGCTTGCACAGGCCGTCGAGCACCTTCGGATACTCGCCCGCCAGCCAGATCGAGTACGGGCGGCGGCTGCCGTCGGGCAGGTGCAGTTCCTTCACGCCCAGCACGAAGTCGTCGCCGGTGTTGGCATTGGACACGTCGACCGTCCAGCTCATGGTGCCGAGCGGGCCGGCTTTCGGCTCCTTCTTGGAGAACAGGGCGTTGAGCACCGGCGTCTGCTGCTGGTCGATGTCGCGGAACGCGCCGAGCTGCTCGCAGCGCCAGGCGACGATGTTGGCGAACGCCGCCACCACGCCGTTCTGGTACACGCGCTCGCCCGATGGCGGCATCTTGAGCTGGAAGCCCTGTTCGTCGCGCGCCTTGGCGAGCGAGTCGAGTTTCATCTTCAGCCACGCGCGGTCCTCGCTGCGCATGTCCATGGACAGCGCCTTGGCGATCGCGCCCAGGCCGCGCGGCTGCTCGGCGCCGTTGACCCAGACTTCGAAGGGCATGGCGCCGTGGCCGTTGTTGTCGACCTGTCCGATGAAGATGGCGAAGCTTTCCCTGCGCTCGGGAATCTCGACCATGTAGGTCCACGCCATGTTGCCGTCGGCGAGATCCGGGCGGCCCGGCCACTTGAGGCTGGCCAGCGCGGGCTGCGGCGCCGAGGCAAGGCGCACGCGACGATCGGGATCGTCCTTCAGGTCCTGCGGCGCGGCGTTGTGCGACTGCGCGGTTTCCTTGTGGACCTCGAGCACCGAGCCGATGACGTTGTTCGGGCGGTAGGTGGTGATGCCCTTCAGGCCGGCGTGCCACGCTTCGAGGTAGAGGTTCTTGAACTCCTCGAAGGGATAGTCCTCCGGGACGTTCACGGTCTTGCTGATGGCGGCGTCGACGTACGGCTGCACGGCGGCGATCATCTTCATGTGATCGCGCGCCGACATCTCGAGCGCGCTGACGAAGGACTCCGGCAGTTCGCTTTCGTCGCCGCCCATGCGCTTGTAGAGCCGGTAGGCGTAATCCTCGACCGCGTATTCCTGCTTGGTGCCGTCGGGCATGCGCTTCTTGCGGACGTAGGTCCACGAGAACGTGGGCTCGATGCCGCCCGAGGCGTTGGCGGCGAACGCCAGCGAGATGGTGCCGGTCGGCGCGATCGACAGCAGGTGCGAGTTGCGGATGCCGTGCACCCGGATCTCGTCCTTCAGCTTGTCCGTCAGGCGCGAGGCGCAGTGCGGCTCGGCCAGGAACTTCTCGGCGTCGAACAGCGGGAAGGCGCCTTTCTCCTGCGCGTTCTCGACGGAGGCCTCGTAGGCGGAGTCGCGCATCGTGCGCGAGATGTCCGAGGCCATGCGACGCGCCGGTTCGCTGTCGTAGCGCAGGTTCAGCATGGTCAGCGTGTTGCCGAGCCCGGTGAAGCCGAGCCCGATGCGGCGCTTGTTGGCGGCTTCCTGCTCCTGCTCGGGCAGCGGCCACAGAGTGGCGTCGAGCACGTTGTCGAGCGCGCGGATCGACACGCGCGTCACGGCGCGGAACTTGTCCCAGTCGAAGCTCGCGGTGTCGCTGAACGGATCGTTGACGAAGCGCGTCAGGTTGATCGACCCGAGGCAGCAGCAGCCGTAGGGCGGCAAGCGGTTGCTCGCCACACGGGTTGGTCGCGGCGATCGTCTCGCAGTACGACAGGTTGTTGTCGCCGTTGACGCGGTCGACGAAGATCACGCCGGGCTCGGCGTGGCTGTACGTCGACGTCATGATCTGGTTGAAGAGTTCGCTCGCCTTGGCCGCGCGATAGACCCACGTGCCGTCGGCGCGCTCGTAGGCGTTGGTCTTGTCGAACGGCTCGGCGGCGTGCCACAGCTCGATGTCGCCGTCCTGCTCGACCGCCTTCATGAAGGCGTCGGTCACCGCGACCGACATGTTGAAGTTGGTCAGCGAACCGTCGCGCTTGGCGTGGATGAATTCCTCGATGTCCGGATGGTCGCAACGCATCATGCCCATCTGCGCGCCGCGCCGGCTGCCGGCGGATTCGAGCGTCTCGCAGCTCTTGTCGAACACGCGCATGTAAGAGAGCGGGCCGCTCGCGCGCGAATGCGTGCCGTGCACCAGCGCGCCGCGCGGACGGATCGGCGAGAAGTCGTAACCGACGCCGCCGCCGCGCCGCATCGTCTCGGCCGCCTGCTGCAGGGCCAGGTAGATCGAGGGTACGTTGCCGCGCACGCCGCTGATGGCGTCGCCCACCGGCTGCACGAAGCAGTTGATCAGCGTCGCGGCGATGCCCGTGCCGGCCGCCGAATTGACGCGGCCGCCCGGAATGAAACCGTCGACCATCGCGTCGTAGAACCGCTTTTCCCAGAGGTCGCGCACCTCGGGCTTTTCAACGTGGGCAAGGCCCCGCGCCACCCGGCGCCGCACTTCGTCGACCGTCCTTTCGTCGCCCTTCGCGTACTTCTCCAGCAGAACGTCGATGGAGATGGGCTGTTCGTCGAGGAGAAGCTGGGCCTTGTCTAGTTTCATGTCGTGGTTTGTCCCCGGAGGATCGCTGCGCGGCGCTGCCGTTGTTCTGTGCGAGGCCGAATGATCGGACGATTATAGGCAGCGGCGGCCCGCGCAACGGCAGTAGATCGTGCCCCGCCGGCCGCAAGGGGATTTGCGTTAACGCAGATCAGGCCGACGTATAAGATTCGTCTCCGATACGACCAGCTGACGCCGGGGAACCGATGAATCTCCAGCAGTTTCGTTTCCTGCGCGAAGCGGCCCGGCACAAGTTCAGCCTGACCGAAGCGGCGCGCGCGCTGCACACCTCGCAGCCGGGCATCTCCAAGGCGATCATCGACCTCGAGGAGGAACTCGGCGTTCCGATCCTCGCCCGCCATGGCAAGCGCGTGAAAGGCCTCACGGCGCCGGGTCAGCAGGTGCTGGAGGCGGCCGAGCGGATCATGCAGGACGTCGACAACCTCAAGAAACTGGCGCGCGACTACGCCGGCAGCCCGGAAGGGACGCTGCGCGTGGCCACCACGCACACGCAGGCGCGGTACGTGCTTCCCACCGTGGTCCAGGCTTTCGCGCGGAAGTTCCCGCAGGTGAGACTGAAGCTGCTGCAGGCGAACCCGCCCCAGATCGCATCGATGCTGATGCATGGACAGGCCGATCTCGGCGTCGCCACCGAATCGCTCGCCGACGTGCCGGGACTGCTGTCGATCCCCGTGTACGACTGGCAGCACGTGGCGATCGTCAAGCCCGACCATCCGCTCGCGAAGTTCGTCACCACGCCCGGCAAGCTGGCGCTGAAGGACCTGGCGCGGCATCCGCTGATCACCTACGAGCACCAGTTCGCAGGCCGCGCGAAGATCGACGAGGCGTTCGCCAAGGTGCAGATCGAGCCGTCGATCGTGCTGGAAGCGATCGACGCCGACGTCATCAAGACCTACGTGCAGATCGGCATGGGCGTCGGCATCGTCGCCGGCGTGGCCGCCGATGCGCAGCGCGACGGCCTGGTGGTGCTGCCGTGTGGACACCTGTTCGGCCGCAACGTGACGCGGCTGGCGGTCAAGGAAGGAACCTACCTGCGCGGCTTCGTCTATTCGTTCATCGAGACGCTGGTGCCGGGGTGGGACAAGCGCCGCGTCGAGGAGGCGTTCCGCGGGTAGCGCTGAACGACGAACCGGTTCTTGACGCAGGCCAGCTCGCATGGCAGCAGGCTCTTCGGCTCTTCGAATGGCCCGAGGGTCGTCTCCTGCGCCCGAACAGTCTGCGGCGCACCTCGACTCCGCGCCCGTCGCGGCGGGCGTCATTCAGCGCATGGCGTTCATTGCGGGCCAGCAGATGTCTGGATGGCGTCCGTGCCGATCCGGCGGCGGCGGGTTGCGGTCAGGCCTTCCCGGCCCGCCGCACTTGCGCGCATGGCACGCCCGCCGCCCCGACGGTCGCTGCGCGAGGCACGCCACAGCCTGCTCGGGCGCCGCGCGCTGTGGTCAGGGCGGAAGGGCGCCGCGGTGCGCCTGCTGCCGGCATACCAAAGCCAGCCAACGATGCCGCCGGTCGCAGGCACAGTCGACGCCAGGTGTGTCCACAACGCTCGGCGCGTCGACCGTGATGCGGGGAGCCTCGCGGAGCGCGGCGCGTTGCGGCGGGCGTAGCAGTCCGGCGGCTGCGGCGGGCCGACACGAGCGCCGGCCGGAAGGCACGACCGGCGGAATCGGACGATCTCACTCCGAAAGCTGCGGCCCGCAGAGAACTCACTGGACCCAGTGACGCCCGCCGCGCGTCGCGCGGAGCGAGGACCCCGCAGCGCGGGCGGCGCGCAAGCGGCGCGACAGAATGCCGGCTCGCAATGGCGCGACAGAGCGCTGCGCGCGTCGGAAGCTCGTGCCACAGCGACAAGGATCCGCGGCTCGCTACACTCGGAATCCGTCGTCGACCCGGGCGCGCCGTGCGCGGCCGCAGTCCCGGGCCAACCCGAGCGAGGTCATCATGAGCACTCCACCCGCCAGCATCCCCATCCACGGCCTCCACCACTACGCCTACCGCTGCAAGGATGCGGAGGAGACGCGGCACTTCTACGAGGACATCCTCGGACTGCCGCTGTTCCACATCATCCAGAGCGACTACGTGCCGTCGACCGGCGAGTACTGCCCGTACACGCACATCTTCTTCCGCATGACAGACGGCTCGTGCATCGCCTTCTTCGACCTTGGCGACGACGTCGCCTGCGCGCCGTCGCCGAACACGCCGGACTGGGTGAACCACATCGCCTTCCGCGTCGACAGCGTGGAAGCGCTCGAGCAGATCAAGGCCAGGCTCGAGGCGCACGGCGTCGACGTCGTCGGCATCACCGACCACCACATCTTCAAGTCGATCTACTTCTTCGACCCGAACGGCATCCGCCTCGAACTGTCGGCGCAGCTTGCCTCGGAGATGCAGATGCAGGAGGAGAGCAAACACGCGCACGCGCGCCTCGAGGAGTGGACGCGCCGCAAGAACGAGTGGCGGCGCGAGCGCGCGGCCGGCGCCGGCCCTGCGGTGCTGAAGCCGCAGCAGAACGACCGCCCGGAAGTGGCCGAGCGCGCCGCCCGCGCGGGCACCGCCGCTCGCTGAGATGCGCGTCGCCATCGTCGGCGCCGGCTCCATCGGCGCCGTTCTCGGAGCCAAGCTGGCCGCGTCCGGGCACGACGTCGTGCTCGTCGCGCGCGGGGCCCACCTCGCCGCGCTGCGCGAGCGCGGCCTGACGCTGGTCGATCATGTCGGCGGCGCCATCGGGCACGTACCGCCTGCCCGCCAGCGACGAGCCGGCGGACTTCGCGCCGCAGGACCTCGTCATCATCGGCCTGAAGGCGCACGCGATCCCGGCGATGCTGCCACGCATGGCCCCGCTGGTCGGCCGCGACACGGTGGTCGTGCCGGCGATCAACGGGCTCCCGTGGTGGTACTTCGACGGCGTCGGCGGCGAGTTCGACGGCCTGGCGCTGCGCTCGCTCGATCCTGACGGCACGATGTCCGCGGCGCTGGACGTTTCGCACATCATCGGCTGCGTCGTCCACATCGCGGGCGAAGTGCGGGCGCCGGGCGAGGCGCATCACACCGGCGGCAAGCGACTGCTCCTCGGCGAGCTGGACAACAGCTCCAGCGCCCGGCTGCACCGCGTGTGCGACGCGCTCGACGCGGCGGGCTTCGAGACCGTGCGATCGACGAACATCCGCCTCGACGTCTGGACCAAGTTGATCGGCAACCTGTCGTTCAACCCGATCGCGGCGCTGACCGGTTACCTGATGAACCAGATCGTCGCCGACGAGCAGGTGCTCGACGTGATCCGTCCGATGATGGTCGAAGCGATGCGGGTCGCCGAGCATGTCGGCATCCGCGTGCCGATGACGCCGGATCAGCGCATCGACCTCGCGCGGCAGCTCGGCGCGGTGAAGATCTCGATGCTGCAGGACCTGGAGCAGCGCCGCCGCCTTGAGCTCGACGCGATCGTCGGCAGCGTGATCGAACTGGCGGGGCGTGCGGGCATCGACGTGCCGACCGTGCGTCACGTGCACGCGCTGGCGCAGGCGCGCGCGAAGGCGCTCGGGATCGACTGATGCACACGAAGGCAGGGAAGGGGAGACGAAGATGAGCGGCCAGACGATCGGATTCATCGGGCTGGGCAACATGGGACGGCCGATGGCCGAGCACCTGATCGGCGGCGGGCACACGCTGAGGGTCCACGCGCGCCGCGCCGATGCGATGCAGCCGCTGGTGGCGCGCGGCGCGACGGCCTGCGCGTCGCCGGCGGAGGCCGCGCGCGGCGCGGCCGTGGTCTTCACCAACGTCACCGCCACGGCTGACGTCGAGCAGGTGCTGTTCGGACCGGGCGGAGTGGTCGAGGGCGCGACGCCCGGCACGATCGTCATCGACCACGGGACGATCTCGGCCGCGGCGACGCGCGGTTTCGCCGCGCGGCTGGCGGAGCAGGGCATCGAGATGCTCGACTGCCCGGTCTCCGGCGGCGTGAAGGGAGCACAGGCGGCGACGCTCACGATGATGGTGGGCGGCAAGACCGACGTGCTCGAGCGCGTGCGTCCCCTGCTGCAGCTGCTCGGCGAAGACCATCACGCTGTGCGGCGGGCACGGCGCCGGTCAGGTCGTCAAGGCGTGCAACCAGATCGTGCAGGTGGTCAACATCCAGGGCATCGCCGAGGCGATGCTGTTCGCGCGCGCCAACGGCGTCGAGCCGCAGACGATGCTGGCGGCGATCTCCTCGGGATTCGCCGGCAGCCGCATGCTGGACCTGATGGGGCCGAAGATGGCGGGCCGCGACTTCGCGGCCGGCATCGAGGCGCGCCTGCATCACAAGGACTACGGGCTGATCGTCGACATGGCGCGTGAGGCTCACCTGGCGATGCCCGCGGTCGCGCTCGTGGCGCAGCAGCTCAACGCGCTGATGAGCAACGGCTGGGGCACGCTGGACACCAGCGCGCTGCTGAAGGTGCTCGAAGCGACGAACGGGCGCGGCGACTGAGCGGCGCGCCGTTCTAGATCGCGAGGACGAGGCCGAGGGCGGCGCGGAAGAGCGTCGACTCCGCATCCGCGAGCGCGTCGCACACGGTCAGGTGATTCGCGTCCGCGACCTCGACGTCGCGCCGCGCATTGCGCGGCCACGCCGCGCGGATCAGGCGTGTCTGCCGCTTGAACTCGCTCGACTCCAGGGCGCCGACCGCCGTCACCAGCGGCGCGGCGGTCGCGGCCGGCAGGTGCACCGGCGACACCGCGCGGGCGGTGGCGACGTCGAGCCTGAGATCCGTCGTTGATGAACGGCAGCGGTACCAGCGGCTCGAGGTCATAGAGCCCGCTGATCGCCACGCCGCCCTTCACGAGGTCCGGCGGCAGCGCCGGATCGAAGACCGGCCACAGCGCCGCCATCAGCATCGCCGTCAGATGCCCGCCGGCGGAGTGCCCGCTCGCCACGATGCGTTGCGGGTCGAAGCCGAGTTCCTCGGCACGCGCGTGCAGCCACGCGATCGCCCTCAGCTGCTGGCGCACCATCTCCTCGATCGGCACGCGCGGCGCGAGCCCGTAATTGAGGAAGGCGACCGACACGCCGGCGTCGAGGAAGGGCGGCGCGATCCACGAGAAGTCGAACTTGTCGAGCGAGCGCCAGTAGCCGCCGTGGATGAAGACCAGCAGCGGCGAGTTGCGCTGCATGGCGGGGAAGAAATCGAGCCGCTCGCCCGGGTCGTCGCCGTACGGCATGTCGATCAGCCCGGCGCGCCGCCGGCGCGTCATCGCTCCCTGCTCGGCCCAGCGGGCGAAGATCTGCGGATGGTCGGGGATCGCGGCGCGCGCGTTGTACTCGCGCTCCAGGGCAGCGGGATTCGTAGCAGTCGAAGGCATGGCCGGCAGTGTAGCCAGCCTCACGGCGCGCCCGTTTGAACGACCGCGCGGGGCCACGTATAATCGCGCTCCTTCGTCGCTGCCTCGGCTGCGGTTGGTCAGGGCGGCGCGCGAAACGGGGAAGTAGCTCAGCTGGGAGAGCGCTGCGTTCGCAATGCAGAGGTCGGGAGTTCGATCCTCCTCTTCTCCACCACGAATATCAGGGGCCTAGCGATCGCTAGGCCCTTTCAACTGGCGCTTCATGCTGCGCTGTGACGGCGGCGCCGTACACCCTGGCGGTTCCTTCACGAAGCCCGCGCCATTGACTTCCGGAGGCGACCGGTCTAGTCTGGACTCCATGAGACGAGGACTTGCTCAAGCCGACGGCAAAACAACCAAAGTTCGCCTCCCCGAGAAGCCGGCCATTGCCGAGCAGGCGGACCCCCGCGTCCGCAGCCGCAGCGAGCGCGCCGTGGAGCGGGGCGATACGAAGCGAGCGTTGGTCTGGTGCGGAACCGAACTGCTGACCGAGCGCGGCTTTCAGGTCACCGGCATTGACGAGGTGCTCAAGCGCGTGGGTGTCCCCAAGGGATCGTTCTATCACTTCTTCGCCAACAAACACGAGTTTGGCGAAGCAGTGATCCAGAACTACGTCGAGTACTACGCGCGCAAGATGGCACGCATCTTCGACGACGAGACCACGTCCCCGCTGTCGCGCCTGCGCGCGTTCGTCGAAGACGCGAAGCGAGGCATGTTGAAGTACGGCTACCGACGGGGCTGCCTGATCGGCAACCTCGGGCAGGAACTGGCCAGCCTGGACGACGCGTTTCGTGTGCAATTGGAGGCCGTGCTCCTCGCATGGGAGCGGCGTGTCGAGGACTGTCTGCGGCAGGCAATCGAAGCAGGTGAACTGGCGCCGGACAGCGATGCCGCCGCCATTTCGCGCTTCTTCTGGATCGGCTGGGAAGGGGCCGTGCTGCGCGCCAAGCTGACGCAGAACGCTGAACCCCTGGACCAGTTTGCCAGCATGTTCTTTGCCATGCTGGCGCCTGCGGCGCGCCGCACCCGCAACCGATGACCCGGCAGTGGATCGACCCCTAGGGTTTTCCTTTGGATTTTTATAGACGACCGGTCTATTATTAATCTGGGGGTCGCGACAGACGTCGCAGCCACTGATCCGGAGCAGAGTGCGCCGTGCAGATCACCAGGTACCGCAGCGTTGAACAGGGGCTCCATGGCTGAGCCCCTGCTCGTGTTGAGCGCCTTGGGCAAGCGCTTCGGCGGCGTGCAGGCCGTGAAGGACCTGTCGTTCTCGGTGGGCAAGGCTGAGATCGTAGGTCTCATCGGTCCCAACGGCTCGGGCAAGTCCACCTCGGTCAACCTCATTTCGGGCACGCTCGCGCCTTCGAGCGGCGAGATACGCTTTTCAGGTGCCAGCGTCGCCAGCTTGTCGGTCAGCGAACGTGTTCCTCTAGGGCTGGCGCGTACCTTTCAGACCACGAGCGTCTTCGCCGAGTTCAGTGTGCGCGAGCAGGTGCTGACTGCATGCCATGTGCGCTACCGCTCCAGTGCTTCGGGCTCGGTCTTCCGCAGCGCCTCGGCGCGCCGCGAGCAGAACGCTCAGCGTGCCAAGGTCGAGGAGATCCTGGCGTTCGTCGGGCTCTCGCCAGTGGCGGACGAAGCTGGCCTCGGCGATCTCGTCGGCGCAACAGCGGCTGTTGATGATCGCCACGGCGCTGGCCACCGAACCCCGCCTGCTGCTGCTCGACGAGCCGGCCGCAGGCATGGTGGCCAAGGAGCGCAAGGATCTCGCCGTGTTGATCCAGCGCATCCGCGAGCGTGGTACCGCGGTGCTGGTGATCGAGCACCACATGGGCCTGATCATGGAGGTCTGCTCGCGCATCGTGGTGCTCAACTTCGGCCAGAAGATCGCCGAAGGCGCGCCGACCGAAATTCAGCAGAACCCCGTCGTGATCGACGCCTACCTCGGTGGAGCGCACTGAATGCTGAAGGTGCGCGACCTGCACGCCGGTTACGGCAAGGCCGACGTCCTGCATGGCGTGAGCTTCGACGTCAACGCGGGCGAATGCGTGGCCCTGGTCGGCGCCAACGGAGCCGGCAAGAGCACCACGCTCAAGTGCATCTGTGGCCTGGTCGGCGTGCGCGGCGGCAGCATCGAGTTCGAAGGCCGGCGCATCGACGGCATGCCGGGCCATGCCATCGTGCGCCTGGGCATCACGATGTGTCCCGAAGGCCGCCAGGTCTTCCCCGACATGTCGGTGCGCGAGAACCTGGAAATGGGCGCGCATGTGCGCCGCGACCGCGCAGCAGGGCGCCGACCTCGAGGCCATGATGGACCTCTTCCCGGTGCTGCGCTCCCGCGCGCGTCAGAGCGCAGGCACGCTGTCCGGCGGCGAGCAGGAGATGCTGGCCATCGCACGCGCGCTGATGTCCAAGCCCAAGCTGTGCATCTTCGACGAGCCCTCGCTGGGCCTGGCGCCGAAGATCGTCGCCGAAGTCGAGCAGACCCTGGCCCGCATCAAGGCGATGGGCGTCACCGTCCTGCTGGTGGAACAGAACGCCTCGATGGCCTTGCGGCTGGCCGACCGGGCCTATGTCTACGAGGCTGGAGAGATCGTGCTGCAGGGCACAGGGAGCGGAGTTGCAGGCACACCCCGAAGTCAGCAAGGCCTATCTGGGCTACTGACGCGCGCTCGGCATTGAACCCTTTCAACCTGGAGACGAACGCATGAACAAGCTCGCAAGATCCATCGCCGCGGCTGCGGCCGCGCTGGCCTGTCTGAGCGCCATGGCAGCCGAGAAGGAACTTCTGATCGGCGTCAACGACTCGCTCACCGGCCCGGGCGCCGTGTACGGACTGCCGCAGGCCAACTCGGTGCAGATGGCGGCCGACGAGATCAACGCGGCCGGCGGCATCAAGGCGGGGCCGGACGTCTACAAGCTGCGCGTCATCGCCAACGACGACAAGGCCAACCCGACCGAGGCCACCAACAGCGTGCGCAAGCTGATCGACCGCGACGGCGTCAAGTACCTGCTCGGCTTCTGCTGCTCGGGCCCGACCAGCGCGGTGGCGTCGTTCATCGAACGCGAAAACGCGCTGATGCTGGTCGGCAACGCGGCCGAGCGCGCCATCACCGCCAAGGGCACGCCGAACCTGTTCCGCACGCGTCCGCCGGCCGACTTCACCGGCGCCGCCGCGGGCGTGTTCGTCGGCAAGCGCGGTGCCAAGAACATCGCGGTGATCGGCTCGCTGGATGTCGGCTTCTACACCCAGTACCTCGAAGCCTTCGAGCGCGAGTTCGCCAAGTCGGGCGGCAAGATCGTCGCCAAGGAGACCTTCGGCCTGAAGGACCGCGACATGACGCCGCAACTCACCAAGGTGCGTGCGCTCAACCCCGATGCGCTGCTGGTGCTGGGTTACGTCGAGCCCTCGGCCTTCGTCTATCGCCAGGCCACCGAGCTGGGCATGAAGATCCCGCGCTACGGCTTCACCAGCGGCAGTGAAGAGCAGTTCCTGCGCGTGGCGACCAGCGAGCAGATGGAAGGCGTCTGGGACCTGCGTCCCGACCGAGTTGACCGTCGAGGCGCTGGCCGACAACGCCAAGACCTATGTCGCCAACTACACCAAGCGCTTCGGCACGCCGCCGTCGCCGAGTTCCCCGTATGCCTACGACCAGGTCTACGTGCTGAAGCAGGCGATCGAGCGCGCCGGTTCGGCCGATGACCCGAAGAAGGTGACCGCCGAGGTGCGCAAGGTGACGGTGCCCAAGGAAGCGGTGATGAAGTACCTGCCGGTGGGCGGCACCATGTTCGACGTCAACGGCCAGGCCTACACCTCGAACGGCGCCTTCCAGTGGCAGAAGGGCAAGTGGGTCTACGTGTCGGACCTGCCGTCCGACCCGGCGCAGTACTCGGAGTTCCTGCGCGGCCTGCGCAAGTGAGGCGGACCGCCGCGGACATCGCACTGATCCGACCACGGGCACGCCCATGATCATCGAGATCCTGCAGCAGATGCTGAACGGCCTGGCGATCGGGTCGGTGTACACCGTGATCGCGCTGGGCCTGACCGTGGTCTTCGGCATCCTGGGCATCGCGCACTTCGCGCACGGTTCGGTGGCCATGTCGGGCGGCTACCTCACCTTCTTCTTCGGTGAGCGACTGGGCATCGGCTTCTTCCAGGCCATGGCGCTGGCCATGCTCGTGGGCGCGGTGATCGGGCTGCTCATCGAGCGGCTGGCCTACCGGCCGGTGCGCGACGCGCCGCACATCAACGCCTTCATCATCGCGCTGGGCCTGACGATGATGGTCGAAGGCATCAACCTGCTCGCCTTCGGCGCCGACCAGGTGGTGATCCAGACGCCGTACCGCGGCGTCTTCAACGTCGGCGGCGTGGCGGTGGCCGAACTGCGCCTGCTGGTGATCCTGACGGCCTTCACGCTGATCGGCGTGGTGGCGCTGCTGATCAGCCGCACCAAGACCGGCAAGTCGATCCGCGCCGTGGCGCAGAACCGCCCGGCAGCCGTGCTGATGGGCGTCAACGTCAACCGCGTCTCGGCCATCGTCTTCTCGGTGTCGTCGGCGCTCGGCGCTGCGGCCGGTGCTTTGGTGGGCGCCTTGCTGGCCATCGCGCCCGGCGTCGGGCGAGGGCCTGGCGGTCAAGGGCTTCGCCGTGCTGATCCTGGGTGGACTGGGTTCGATCCCGGGTGCCATCGTCGGCGGCCTCGTGCTCGGCGTCAGCGAGTCCCTGGCGGCCGGATTCATCTCGTCGGCCTACAAGGACGTGATCGCCTTCATGGTGATGATCGTGGTGCTGCTGTTCAGGCCCGAGGGCCTGCTGGGCAAGCGATGAGTCCGACGCACGTGCGTGCCACTGTGGGACTGGCGGCCTTGGTGCTGGCCGCGCTGGCGCTGCCGCTGGGCGTGACGCTGCCGTACTTCCAGCACCTGATCATCCTGGCGCTGATCTGGGTCGTGCTGTCGCAGGGGCAGAACCTGATCCAGGGTTTCACCGGCTACGTGTCGATCGCGCAGGCCGGCTTCATGGGCATCGGCGCCTACGGCTCCACGCTGCTGAGCGTGAAGCTGGGCTGGCCGGTCTGGCTGACGATGGCTGCCGCCCCCGCGGTGACGGCCGCGCTGGCCGTGCTGGCCGGCTACCCGAGCCTGCGCGTCAAGGGGCACTACTTCGCGATCGTGACGCTGGCCTACAACATGGTCATCTTCATCGTGCTGATGACCTGGAGCTCGCTCACCGGCGGTGAAGCCGGCATCTCGAACGTGCCGCGCCCGCCGAACATTGCCGTCGGCGGTTTCGTGTGGGACTCTCGGCAGCCGCGTCGGCTACTACTACCTGGTCCTGGCGGCCGCGGCGCTCGCCACCTTGCTCTGCGCGCTGATCCTGCATTCCCGCGTCGGACGGGTGCTGCTCGCGATCCGCCAGAACGAGGCGCTGATCGAGGCCGCCGGCGTGCAGGCCTGGCGCTACAAGCTGTTCGCCTTCGTGGTCAGTGCCAGCCTCGCCGGCCTGGCCGGCGCGCTGTATGCCCACTTCATCGGCTTCCTCAACCCGGATGCCTTCGGTGTCGACCATTCGCTGAATGCGATCCTGGCGGTGATCCTGGGTGGCAGCGGGACGCTGTCGGGGCCGGTGGTCGGCGCCTTCGCCGTGGTGTTTCTGCCCGAGTACCTGCGCGTCGCGCAAGACTATCGGCTGGTGATCTACGGCTTCATCCTCGTGGCGGCAACGATCTTCATGCCGCGCGGGCTGGTGCCGCTGGTGGCGCAAGGCCTGCGCGCGCTGCGTGGCACGCCTCGCGCGCAAGCCGAGATGAGTGCCCTGACGGCCGCCGAACAGCGCGTCGTCGAAGCGGCGCGGGCTTTCGTGGCCTCGCACGTGAAGCCGAATGTCGCAGGCCTGGGACCGTGGCCTAGCCGACAGCCGCGCGGTCCTGCCCGCGGCAGGCGGCGCGCGGGCCTGCTGGGGCTCGAAGTGCCGGTCGAGCACGGTGGACTGGGACTGTCTTTCGGCTGCAAGCGGCGCGTGGCCGAGATCCTGGCCGGCGCCGACTTCGGGCTCGCGATGTCGGTGATCAACACCCACAACGTCGCGAATCACCTCGCCCGCATGGCTGCACCGGACGTGGCACGCCGCTACGTGCCGGCGCTGTTGTCGGGCGCAGCGCACCGGCTGCACGGCGTTGACCGAGCCCGGCGCCGGCTCCGACTTTTCGGCCATCACCACGCTGGCGCGCAGGGTCGGGCGACGAATGGCAACTCGACGGCCAGCAAGGCCTGGATCGTCAACGGCACGCATGCCGACGTGGTCGTCGTCTACGCGCAGACCGAGCCCGGCAGCGGCGCGCGAGGCATTGCCGCCTTCGTCGTCGACGGCAGCCGCAGCGGCTTCGTCGCGTGAGTCCTCGTGCTGACAGCAGCGCCGCGCGGGGCATCGATGCCGGCGGCTTCATGCTGCAGGGCTATCGCGCGCGGGCTGACGAACTTCTGCACCCGCCAGGCGAGGCCTTCAAGGCCGCGCTCGAATCGATCAACGGCGCGCGGATCTACGTCGCCGCGATGTGCTGCGGCATGGTGCAACGAGTGCCTGCGCGTGGCCAGCGAGTACGGGGCGCTGCGGCACACCTTCGGCAAGCCCTTGCACGAGCATCAGGGCTGGCGCTGGAGCCTGGCCGACGCCGCGATCGAACTCGAGGCGGCGCGGCTGATGGTCGATGCCGCGGCCGCCCTGGTCGACAACGGCAGCGATGCCCAGACCGCGGCGGCGCGGGCCAAGGTCTTTGCCACCCGCATGGCAGGCCGGCACATCGCCGCGCTGATGCACGCGATGGGCGCAGAAGGCCTGCGCGAGCAGCACCCGCTTCTGCGCCACCTGGCAGCAGCCCAGGTGGCCACGCTGACCGACGGCTCGACGGAGATGCTGCTGGAGCGCGTGGCCAGGGGCCTGCGCAAGTCTGACCGGGCCGCCGCGGCACGACCGCGTCGACGCAGAGCAAACCAAGCGAGAACACGATGCGCGTATTCCAGATCGAAGGCGATTGGGGCATGGACCACCTCACGCTGTCCACGCGGGCCGAACCCACAGGCAGGCCCGGGGCAGGTGGTGGTGAAGATGAAGGCGTCGTCGCTGAACTACCGCGACCTGGTGGTTCCCAACCGCGGCTACGGCAGCCACACCGGCAACCTGCCGCTGATCCCGGTGTCCGACGGCGCGGGCGTGGTCACCGAAGTCGGCCCGGGCGTGCGGCGGGTGGCGGTCGGCGACCGCGTATGCCCGACCTATTTCCAGCGCTGGGTCAGCGGCGAGCCCGACCTGGAGCGCCTGACGCAGTCGCTGGGCGGTCCCATCGACGGCACGATGACCGAGTACATGTGCCTGTCCGAAGAGGGCGTGTCCAAGGTGCCGGCGCACCTGAGCGACGTCGAGGCCGCGCACCCTGCCGTGCGCCGCGCTGACGGCCTGGAGCGCGCTGGTCACCTGCTCGAACACCCGGCCCGGGGACCGCGTGCTGGTCCAGGGCTGCGGTGGCGTGGCGCTGTTCGCCGTCGCCTTCGCGAAGATGCTCGGCGCGCACGTCACGGTGATCTCGTCGTCCGACGAGCGCATCGAGCGCGTCACGCAGCTCGGGGCGGACGCCACCGTCAACTACCGCACGACCCCCGAATGGGCCAAGGCCACGCGCGACATCACCGGCGGGCGCGGCTACGACCTGATCCTCGAACTCGGCGGCGAGAAGACCCTGCCGCAGTCGCTGCGCTGCATCCGGCCGGGCGGCACGGTCGCCATGATCGGCATCCTCTCGGGCAGCGCCATGGCCACCTCGCTGGGCCTGATCATCACCCGGCAGGTGCGTCTGCAGGGCGTGACCGTGGGGCACCGCGACGGCTTCGAGGCGATGTTGCGCGCCATCGAGCAGCACCGGCTGAAGCCCGTGGTCGACCGCGTCTTCGCCTTCGAGGAACTGAAGGAAGCCATGGCCTATCTGCAAAGCGGCGCGCAGTTCGGCAAGGTGTGTCTGGCGCACTGACGCAGCGGTCTGCGACCCGCAGGGCATTGCCCATGCTGTTTCCCGATCGACCCGGTGCCTGGCGATGCCGATCGTCTGGCCTTCCAGATGTGCGAGAGCGGCGAGTCGGTCAGCTTCGGCCAACTCGACGCGCGGGCCAACCAGGTGGCTCGGGTGCTGCGGAGTTGCGGTGTGACGCGGGGCGCGCATGTGGCCCTGCTGATGAAGAACCATCGCCGCTTCCTTGAGGCCTGCTTCGGCGCCGACCGCGCCGGCGTCTACTACACGACCATCAGCACGCGCCTGCTGGCCGACGAGATGGCCTACATCGTGCGCGACTGCGCCGCGCAGGTCCTGGTCGTGTCGGCGGGCCTGGATGAGCTGGTTGCAGCAGCTGCAGCCGCTTGCTGCCGGCGGGCCTGCGGTGCTTCGTGATCGGCGGCCCGTGCCGGGTTTCGAGAGCTGGGACGCCGCGGTCGACGCCGCAGCGTCAACGCCCATCGCCGACCCCGCGCAGGGCCTGGACATGCTGTACTCGTCGGGCACCACGGGGCGCCCCAAGGGCGTCAAGTGGCCGCTGCCGCACCACGCCGGCCGGGGGGCGGACGATGCTGGTCAACCTGCTGGCGCCGCTCTTCGGCTACGGGCGCGATGCTCGCTACCTCTCGCCGGCTCCGCTGTATCACGCCGCGCCGCTGCGCCACTGCATGACCGTCATCAAGCTCGGTGGCACCGTGTTCGTGATGGAGACCTTCGATGCCGAGCGGTCCGCTGCACTACGTTGCGCAGCATCGCATCACGCACAGCCAGTGGGTGCCGACCATGTTCGTGCGCATGCTGAAGCTGCCTGAAGAAGTTCGCGCGCGCCACGACCTGTCGTCGATGCAGGTGGCGGTGCACGCGGCAGCCCCCTGCCCGGTCGACGTCAAGCAACGCATGCTCGACTGGTGGGGGCCGATCGTGCACGAGTACTACGCCGGCACCGAGAACAACGGCTTCTGCAGCATCACGCCGCAGGAGTGGCTGCAGCACCAGGGCTCGGTGGGCCGGGCGACGCAGGGTGTGCTGCACATCTGCGACGAAGCGGGCCACGAGTTGCCGGCCGGTGAAACCGGGTTGGTCTACTTCTCCGACGGGCCCGAGTTCGAATACCACAACGATCCGGTGCGCACGGCGCAAAGCCGGAACGCCGAGGGCTGGTCTACCCTGGGCGACATCGGCCGGCTCGACGACGAGGGCTATCTGTATCTCGTCGATCGCCGGGCGTTCATGATCATCTCCGGCGGCGTGAACATCTACCCGCAGGAGGCCGAGAGCGTCCTCATCGGTCACCCCAAGGTCGCCGACGTCGCGGTGATCGGCGTGCCCAGCGAAGACCTCGGCGAGGAAGTGAAGGCCGTCGTGCAACTGCTCGACCCGCGCGATGCCGGCCCGGACATGGAAGCCGAACTCCTGGCCTATTGCCGACAGCACATGGCCGCCTTCAAGTGCCCGCGCAGTGTCGACTTCGACGCCGCACTGCCCAGGCAGCCGACCGGAAAGCTCTACAAGCAACTGGTGCGGGCGCGCTACTGGCCGGCGTAGCGCCCGGTCCTTGTTCAACTTGACCACTCGGCCATTCGGCCGTCGCCGGTCACTTCGTTAACGTGGCGTCTTCGACCAGCACCTTGTAGCTGTAGCCGGAACCGAGGTTGCGGTCGGTCCGTCACCGTGCCCTTGATCAGGACCACATCGCCGACGTTCGCCTTGTCGCCGGTCACGACGAGCACGTCGTCGCTGCCGTCGGCGGCCGAGCCCGTGCCGTCGCGCAGGTGCAGCCAGTTCTTCCCCATCACGTCCGCGGTGAACTTGACGACCTGGCCGCGCACGGTCACCGGCTTGTCCTTGAGGGACGCCGCCCCCGTGACGATCCCGGCCACGGTCTGGGCGTTGGGTCCCTTCGCCTTCTCGACTTTCACTGGCGGGACGGCGGCGTGCCTTGCCCGCCGCCGCGTGCATCGCGGCGTGTCGGGCGGAGCGGCCTGCTCATCGCGGCCGGCCAATGTGCCGAACACGATGCGATCGAAGGTCTTGTTCAGCGTCTTGCTGTGGAAACCGTTCATCGCCTGGGGGTTCGCGATGCCGACCTCGGCGCCCACCTTGACCGGCGCAGTCGGAACCGCTGCCCACACTTCGCCTTCCTTCGTCCGCAGGCGGAGGTAGGTGTACTGAGCGACGTCCTTCACTTCGAGCACAGTCCCGGACGAGCGGCGCGCCCTGCGTCGGCGCGGGAGGAGCGGCTCCGGCGCCGATGGAACAGAGCACGAACAGGAGCGGCAGAAGCCGGAGCAGGAGCGTCTTCATGGGGAACCTTCAGGAAAGTTGCTGGCCGGATCATCGCAAGCGGATCCGCGCCGGACGCTGACGGTCGACAAGCGTAGTGCAGGTCACGCGCGCCGCGCTCCGCACAGCAACTTTCCGGCGGCGCCGGTCACAACGGGCTCGCGAGCCCGCGAGTCTCGCGAGTGCATTGGTTCACCTGTGGTGCTCGGGTCTATCCGCTCGGCTAGCTGTCACTTCTGCTCACGGTGGTAGGACATTCCCTACCAATCATCATCCGATCGGACCGACTGTCGTCCCGCGTCTCCGTGAGCGAGAGTGCGTCTGCGTTTGGCAAATGACTTTCGTCAAGCGTGTCAAGTATCCCCTTGCATAGCGTGGGCCCCATTGCTACAGGGGCCGGGGAAGACTGGACCACGGTCGGTCGCTGCAGCAGCGAAGGTTCGTTAGGACTGCTGTCAAAAGGAGAGCAAAGTGAACACAGCTATCGGTCGGAACACACTTGCAGGACTGGCCATCGGATTGATGGCGCTGTTGACCGCGTCGACTGCTTCCGCGGGCACCATCGTGGGATCCAACCACGATCTCTCCGGCAAGGGCTACGGCTCGACCCAGATCTGCATCTTCTGCCACACCCCGCACAACGCGGTCACCACCGTCGGGGCGCCGCTCTGGAACCACGCATCGTCGACGGCAACGTACACGGTGTACTCGAGTCCGACGCTGAATGCGACGGTAGGCCAGCCGGGCACGTCGTCGAAGTTGTGCCTGTCGTGCCACGACGGCACGGTGGCCGTGGATTCCTTCGGAGGCACGACGGGAACGAACATCATCGGCGGCGGCGCGAACTTCGGCACCGGCCTGTCGAACGATCACCCTATCGGTTTCTCCTATAACGCGGCGCTCTCGACGACGGACGGCTCGCTGGCGAATCCGGATACCAAGACCGTGACCATCGGGACGGCCCCATCGAAGACCGGCTCGATCACCAGCACGATGCTGATCGGCGGCGTGATGGAATGCGCCAGCTGCCATGACGTGCACAACACGTTCACGGCTGCGGGTGGCGGCCTGCTCAAGATCAGCCAGACCGCCCCGGCAAGCGGCCTGTGCCTTGCATGCCATATCAAGTAGGTCGGTAGTCCGGTCCGCGACCATCGACTTCGGTGACCCTCGGCAAACGCCGCTGGGTGCCGCGATGGCAGGGACCCTCCGCCGGTGTTGCAGGCGTGCCTTGATTTCTCGCTTGCCGCACCGGCGTTTGTTTGCAGATTCCATGCGTTGCGTCCTGAGGGTGGGGTGCGCCGAACATCGAGGAAGCCCGGAATGGTCCTGAAACTCCGCATGGCCTGGACGCTGCTGGTGGTGGCGGGCACGCTCATGCTGGCCGCCTGTGCCAGCGCGCCGGCGCCTGCGCCGACGACAGCCCCTGCCAGGGTCTTCTACCCGGCTCCTCCGGATCTGCCGCGGATACAACTCCTCACGACGTTCGAGGGCGAGCGCGACCTGGCCGAGGCGGACAGTTCGCTCGCCAAGTTCCTGCTCGGGGACGCCGGCAAGTCGGTGCGCCGACTGCAGCAGCCGTATGGAGTGGCGATGTTCGACAACAAGCTCTACGTCGTCGACAGCAAGGCGCCGGGCCTGGTCGTGTTCGATCTCGCGAAGCGTGGCTACTCCGTCTTCTCCGGCCTCGGGAGCGGCCGGATGCAGCGACCGATCAACGTGACGATCGACACGGACGGCACCAGGTACGTCACCGACACCGGACGCGACCGGGTGCTCGTTTACGACCGCAACGACCAGTTCCTCCGCGCCCTGGGCGAAGACAAGCAGTTCAAGCCCGTCGACGCCCTGATCGCCGGCGACCGGCTGTACGTCGCCGACATCCAGCATCACGAGATCCACGTGCTGGACAAGCGCAGCGGCAAGCTGCTTTTCAAGTTCGGCAAGCCGGGCGGCAAGGAAGGGGAGCTGCACCATCCGACCAACCTCGCGGTCGGCCCCGAAGGCGACATCTATGTCGTCGAGACGAGCAATTTCCGCGTGCAGCGGTTCAAGCCAGACGGCCGGCACGTTCGCTTCTATGGCGAGCTGGGTGATTCGCCGGGGCAGTTTGCGCGGCCCAAGGGCATCGCCATCGATCGCGCGGGCCGGCTGCTCGTCAGCGATGCCGGCTTCGAGAACGTGCAGATCTTCGATCCCCAGGGCCGGTTGCTGATGGCCTTTGGCAAGGGCGACGACACGCGGGCCGGACTTCACCTGCCCGCCGGGGTCTACATCGACTACGCCAGCGTGCCGCTGTTCCAGCGCTACGCGGACCCGAAGTTCGCCCTGGAGTACGTGATCTTCGTCGTCAGCCAGTTCGGCCCGAACAAGGTCGACGTCTTCGGCTTCGGTCGCATGGGCGGCGTCGAGTACCCGGACGGCGCGGTTTCGAAACCGCAGGGCTGAGCGGCCTTCGGCACGCCGGCCGCATCGAGCGCGCATCGTGACCGGAACCGGACGACGTCACTGGAATGCAGCTTGCCTTTTCCTTGCCGCCGCGCGCAGCGGCCTCGGCCGAGTGCTCGTCCGCACCCTCCCGTCGGTCGCTCTGTTCGGCGCAGTCCTGTCGGCGACCGCCGTTGGCGCCGCGGAGATCGCGCCGATCGCGCCGTTCCGCCTTACCGGTACGGAAGGGTATGTCAGGTTCGACTACTGGCGCGACGCCACGCGGATATCCGGCGGGTCGGAGACGACGCAGTCGGATCTGCAGGTCCAGCCGTTCCTGATGACGCACAGCTACTTCTACCATCCCACCCTGCTGACGCTCGATCTCGGCTTCGGCCCGATCTTCGAACGCGCCACGTACGACACCGGCAGCACCACGTACTCCTCGAGCAACTCGCTCTATGACTTCACGGCGCGTGCGACGGTGCTGAAGGACAAGCCCTACCGGGGCAGCATCTTCTATGACCACCTGAATCCCTCCGTGCTGGTCGCGCCCGGTGAAGTGCTGATCCAGGAGACGACGCGGTACGGTCTCGACTTTTCGCTGCTTTCGCCCCTGACGCCGATGCCGACGACCGTGGAGGCCTGGCGTACCCGCAACGAGGGGCGGGGCGTGGAACGCGTGGTCGACGACGAGATCGACCAGATCAACGTCCGCAGCAGCCGTTCGTTCGGCGCCACCGGCGACTCGCGTCTCAACTACAGCGGCATCCGGCAGGACTCCGCCAGCGGCAGCCCGAACCTGCCGATCCAGTCGTCATCGCTGAAGAGTCACGCGTTCTCGCTCGACTCGCAGTTCTGGCTGGGCGAGGCGCGCAGGTGGCTGCTCGTCAATCCGATCAACTACATCACCCAGGAGTACCAGCTCGCAGGCGGCCAGACGCTCAGCACCGACGCGCTGAGCGCCGCGCTGGACTTTCGGGAGTCGCAGTCCACCACCCTGACGAGGTGGGTCCGGTACGGCATCAATGCGACGGACCAGGACGGTTTCAGCAGCGACGTGCATGCACTGGGCGGCGGCGTCACCTACATGCCGACACGGGACCTCACCGTGACGGCGGGCGTCGCTGGCGAGGTCGGCAAGGCCACCGACATCGACACCGTGCGCTACGGCTTCGACGGCAGCGTCAGGTATCAGCGTCCGATTTCCGTCGGCAAGCTGGCCTTCGGCTACAGCCTGCTGGCAGGCCAGCGCGACCAGGAGGCCAACACGCCCACCGGCACCGTGCTCGGCGAGCGCGTCACCCTGGCCGGCACGGCGTTGCAGCCGCTGGCGCGCGAGCGGGTGCTGGCGGGCTCGGTGGTGATCAGCAACGCCACCCGCACTCAGACGTACGTCGAAGGGGTGGACTACCTGCTGTCCGTCGTGGGCCTGAGGACCAACGTGCAGCGCGTCGCTTCCGGCGCCATCCTGAGCGGCGAGACCGTTCTGGCGGACTACCGCTACGACGCCGGCGGAACGTTCGCCTACCGCCAGCTCAACAACTCGCTGGATGCCGGTTGGTATCTCGACTCGATCGCGAGCGTGCGCATGCGCTTTCTCGATGCGCAGCAGTCGCTGACGTCCGGCCAGCCGACGAACCCGCTCAATTCAGTGCGTTCCTGGCTGCTCGTGGGTCAGCTGGACCTGCCGCTCAACGGCCCGGCCGACCTGTACGTGGGCGGGCTGGCGGAGTGGGAGGACCATGAGGAAACCATCGCGCCGTATCGCCGGCAGTCGTACAGCGCGTATCTCCAGGGCACGATCCCGCGCGTGAGCTGGATCGGGGCGCGCGTCGGAGCGCGCTACGCGCGCGTCGACTACGCCGATTTCACATCGGCCGACGTCAACCTGAGCGCCTACGACCTGTGGGCGTGGGCCAACATGCCCTTCGGCCTCGAACTCCTGCTGAATGTCGCGACCGAGCAGGACACGGGCGGCCTCGTGCCGAGGCGCTACGACTACGCGACCTTGAAGGGCTCATGGCGTGTCCGTCGTGTGCTGATGTCGCTCAGCGGCTCGTACAGTGTGGACGAACAGGGCACGTTCTCCAGGCGGCGCGGGTATACGCGCTTCCAGGTGAGGAGGGACTTCTGAAGACCGTGCGCCTGCTTCTTCAGGTTTGCGCCCTGGCCTGCATGGCCCTCGGCCAGGTCGCCTGCGCCCCCGCTGTCCCGGTGCCGCCCGAGCCCGCGACGGCGCTGGTCTGGCCGGCGGCGCCGGCCGAGCCGCGCGTCCTCTACGTGCGGGGCTTTTCTCGGCCGGAGGACCTCGGCATCCGCAAGACCGTGCTGCAACGGCTGACCGAGTTCGTATTCGGCGAACGCGACGCGCAGATGGTGCGCCCGACCGCGGTGGTCGCGACCGGCGGCGTGCTGTACGTTGCGGACGCCGGCGCGCTGGGGGTCCATCGCTTTGACACGAAGGACGGCGGCTACCGGCTGCTGCGCGCCGAGGACGACGTGGCGCTGCCCTCTCCGGTGGGCCTGGCCGTCGGCCCGGGCGGCGAGGTGTACGTGACCGACTCGGCGCTCGCCAGGGTCTACGTCATTCGTCCCGGCGCCGACCGGGCCACACCGCTCGGCATCGCCGGGTTGCGGCAACCGACCGGCATCGCGTACGACCGCACGCAGGGCCGCCTCTACGTGACGGACACGGCGGCGCACGCGATCGTCGCCTTCGATGCGAAGGGCAACGAGGTGTCGCGCATCGGTGCGCGGGGCGCAGGCGACGGCCAGTTCAATTACCCCACGCTGATCTGGTGCGACGGCGCCGGTCGCCTGTTCGTGACGGACTCACTCAATTTCCGGGTCCAGGTCTTCGACGCCAACGGACGCTTCGTGACCAAGTGGGGGCGCCACGGCGACGGCACGGGCGACGCGGCGCGCCAGAAGGGCGTGGCGACCGATCGGCACGGCCACGTCTACGTCGTCGACGCGCTGTTCCATGCATTCCAGATCTTCGACGCCCGCGGCGAGTTCCTGCTGTCGGTCGGCGCGATGGGCCAGGACCGCGGCGAGTTCTGGCTGCCGATGGGCATCTTCATCGGCGACGACGACGTCATCTATGTCGCGGATGCCTACAACCGGCGGGTGCAGATGTTCCGCTATCTCGGGGGGAAGACGTGAGCGCGAGACTGGGCTTCCTGGCTGCCGCCGCGGCGCTGATCTGGGGGATCGGAAGCGCCATGCCGGCGGGCGCACAGGTGTCGAACACCAGGCACAACCTCTCGGTGTCCGGACCGGGCACGGTGAAGGCCACGAGCGAGCAGGAGCTGTGCATCTTCTGTCATGCGCCGCACTCGCGCTCGCCGCTCACGCCGCTGTGGAACCGTAACGTGAGCGGCTCCACCTACACCACATACTCGAGTTCGACCACCCGCGCGCGCGATCGGTCAGCCGACCGGCTCCTCGCAGCTCTGCCTGAGTTGCCATGACGGCACCATCGCGCTGGGCGAAGTGCTCAGTCGCACCACGCCGATCGCGATGGCGCGGACCGACGATGCCGGTGGGCGTGACGCGCCTTGGCACCAATCTCTCCGACGATCACCCGGTTTCCTTCCCGTACACCGCGACGCTCGCCGCGAGCCGCGGCGAACTCGTCAGTCCCGTCGACCCTCACGGGCCGGGTGAAGCTCGACGGCAGCGGCCAGATGCAGTGCCGGACCTGCCACGACCCGCACGACAACATCAACGGCAAGTTCCTCGTCGTCGCCAACACCGCCTCGGCGCTGTGCCAGACGTGTCACGTCAAGAACTTCTGGACGCAGAGCGATCACCGCAACTCCACCCGCACGTGGAACGGCACCGGCGACCGATCCGTGGCCGCACACGAGCGGAACGACGGTGGCCGCCAACGCCTGCGAGAACTGCCACCGGCCGCACACGGCGGGCGGCGCGCAGGTGGCTGCTCAACGAGGCGGCCGAGGAGAACAACTGCTACTCCTGCCACAACGGCAACGTGGCCCGAAGAACGTGCAGTCCGAGTTCACCTCCAAGCCATCGCGCCATCCGGTCGCCACCACGACTGGCGTGCACGATCCGGCCGAGGCCAACATCATCACGACGCGGCACGTCGAGTGCGTCGACTGCCACAACCCGCACGCGGCTGCGGCCGGCGCCGGGACGCCGTCGGGCCCGCTCGCCGGCGTCGCGTCGGCGTCACGGGATCGCCGGCGCGGACGTCAATCCGTCGACCAGCGAGTACCAGATCTGCTTCCGCTGCCATGGCGACAGCACCGGCATGCCGGCGTCGCGCACCACGCGGCAGATCGCGCAGATCAACACGCGGCTCGAGTTCCAGACGACGAACCCTTCGCATCACGCGATCGCTGGGTGCCGGCCGCAGCGCCAACGTCCCGAGCCTGATCGCGCCGTTGACGACGTCGAGCGTCATCAAGTGCACGGATTGCCACAACAACAACGCCGGTCCCGCGGAACCGGCGGCACCGGTCCGGCCGGTCCGCACGGATCGATCTACACGCCGCTGCTCGAGCGCCAGTACGTGGTCGCCGACAACACGACGGAAAGCGCGGCCGCCTACGCGCTCTGCTACAAGTGCCACAGCCGGACCAGCATCCTCGGCGACGCGCAGTTTCCGGGAGCACAACAAGCACATCGACGGCGAGCGCACGCCGTGCAACGTCTGCCACGACCCGCACGGCATCAGCAGCACGCAGGGCAACACGGTCAACAACAGCCGCCTGATCAACTTCGACACCACGGTCGTGCTGCCGAGTTCCTCCGGGGCGCGCCGGTTCGAGTCGACGGGCACCAATGCGGGCCGCTGTTACCTCACGTGCCATGGCAAGAATCACAACCCCTTGAGCTACTGACGGCGATGGTTGCGACCGGCGGAAGTTTCAGAGGACGTGTGGTCGGTGCCGGCGGGAAAGGCGGGGAGATGACTGCGAGACGATGGTTGTGGAGGGTGGCGGGTGCGGTGGCAGCCGTGCTGGCATGGACGAGCGCCGCCAGCGCGGCGGAGGTCGACTGCCTGAAGTGCCACCGCGGCCTGTCCCGGCAGAAGGTGGTCCACGCGGCGATGCAGATGGGCTGCGTCACTTGCCATGGCGCCGTCGATGCCGCGGTGGTCCCGCACCGGATCACCGGCAAGGTGGCCAAGGGGCTCACGTCCGAGCAGGGCGAGTTGTGCCTCACCTGCCATGACAAGGCCAAGTTCGGGAAGAAGGTTGTGCACGCGCCGCTCGGCATGGGATGCACGGGGTGCCACGACCCGCACGCGTCGGCGAACGAGAAGTTGCTGACGGCGGCAGTCCCGGCGTTGTGCACCGAGTGCCACTCCAAGGGAGACTTCGCGGGCAAGGTGGTGCATGCGCCAGTGGGCGGCGGCATGTGCATGGGCTGCCACGATCCGCACTCGACGGACCAGTCCGCGCTGCTTCCCGGGCAGGTGTCCGCGGTGTGCCTGGGGTGTCATGGGGACATCAAGAAGAAACCGCACATGGTCGCGGGCTTCGGTGGGGCCGGGCATCCGCTCGGCGACGAGCAGCGCGCCGCGCCCGTTGCCGATCCGCTGCGCAAAGGCAAGCCATTTACCTGCGTAAGCTGCCATGAACCGCATCGGTCGGACTTCCGGAGGCTGTCGCGCATCGATCCCGCAGGCGGGATGGGCACATGCCAGAAGTGCCACGCGAAGTAACGTGACCGCGCGACGCGCAGGCGGCGCGCTGAATTGCCGGCGCCACGACTTCACCGCAGTTGCTGCAGGTAGTCCAGCACCGCTTCCGCCTCGGGATCACCTGCGCGCGCCCGCTTGATCCGGACCACGCTGCCCGGGGAGCCGTCGGCGAAACCACCCTGTCCGAAGGCCGCTGCCCGCAACTGGTCGCGACTGCGGCGCCCGCCGATGCCGTCCAGCGGCAGGCCGGGATTGCCGCGTCCCTCCGCGGCATGACACGCCACGCAACCCAGCCGCTCGAACGCGGAACGACCGGCGTCGACGCGCGGCTGCGCGGCCTGGGCCATGGGTGACGATTGCGACGGCCGCGCCGTCGGGTGAGCAGGAAAGAGGTTGCGCAGCCATGCGAAGAGGGCCGTCAGCAGCACCACCAGGACCGCCGTGGCGAAGGCCAGCCAGCGCGCGCGCGACTTGCGTGTCATGGGCGGCGCCTCATACCCAGTCGAAGATTTCCGAATGCACCTGCGCCGCCGGGATGCCGAGCGCCGCGAGGGCGTGCTCCACGCTCGTCGTCATCGGCGTCGGCCCGCACAGGAAGCACTGGAACAGGTGGCGCTCGGCGGGCAGATGGCGCATCAGGACGTCCTCGCTGACGAAGCCGCGTTCCCCGGACCATGCGGGATGCGGCTCGAGCAGCACGTGCACGACCTTCAGGTCCAGCCGCGCCGCCAGCGCGTCCAGTTCCTCGCGGAACGCCACGCGGTCCCACGCGCGATTGCCGTAGAAGAGCACCAGCGGACGCCGGTCGCCGCGGTCGGCGAGCGTGCGCAGCATCGACAGGATCGGCGCGATGCCGATGCCGCCGGCGACGAAGGCATAGCCGTGGGCCGCCGGGTAGTCGTCGATGCTGAAGGTGCCGTACGGCGCATCGATCCACGCGGTCTCGCCCACCTTCACATCCTTGATCGTCGACGTGAAGTCGCCGAGCGCCTTGATCGACACCTCGAGCCGGTCGCCGCGTTCGGCGCTCGACGCGATCGAGAACGGATGCTCGCGCATCGCGAAGGGCGAGGCGCGCAGCGTGACCCAGGCGAACTGCCCGGGAGCGAAGCGCAACGGCAAGCCGGACTGTGGCTGCATGGCGAGCGTCCACACCTGGCCGCGTTCGGGCCGCACGTCGGCGACGGTCCACCGCAGATGCCGCGCGCGCAGCGGCCGCAGGACGCGCACGTAGGCGATCAGCGCCACCCAGAAGGCGCCGTACACGCTCCACAGCCACTGCTTCCAGGCGGTATCGAGAAACCGCCCGGCCCCGTGCAGGTGCCACAGCGCGAGCGCGAACGCGGTGGTGGCGAGCAGCGCGTGCATGAAGCGCCAGCGGTCGTATTCGAGCTGAACGCGCTTGCGCACGAGCGCGACCAGCACGATGACGGCGAACAGCGCGAGCGCGATGCGCCCGGCCGTCATGTGATGCCGGCGCGGCTGTCGGGATCCGCGGTGCCGAGCGCCTCCGGATGCATCAGGCGCAGCAGCGCGTAGTGGGCGCCGATCACGGCCAGCGCGAACACCGCCAGGTAGCGATGGAAGTAGTAGACGATGTCGATGCCGAACGGCGCGGTCGCGCGGCGGAAGCGCGCCGTCAGCGCGAACTGCACGCCGAGCATCGCCAGCCCGGCGTAGCCGAGCGCCATCGGGAAGTCCCAGCTGAACCCGAGTCCGGCGGCCGGGCCGGGCAGCAGCGCGAACAGCGGGACCGTGACCGCCAGCACGTACGCCGCGAGCCAGAGCAGCGCATGCAGCGCGGTGCGTGGCGTACGCGTCGGGGTGGCGTTCATCTTCGGGTAAGTTTGCACGCGAGGAGACGCGCGGAACCTCGACCCGAGTCTAGTCACCGCGCGGCGGCGGTTCGCGGCGGCGAGCGGGATCGCGTTGACCGTCGTCAGCGAACCGGTGCGCCCGAGCGTTCGGCGCGGAGAGGAGGGACGCGCGCGGCGTCCCGGCGCATCAGGTCTTCGGCGCCCGCTGCGCGTAGGAAGCGTAGACCGTGGCCGTCTCGTTCTTCTGCACCAGCAGCACGTCGTACCGGTCGACGCGGCCGTCGTCGACCTCCATCCCGGGCGATCCGAGCGGCATGCCGGGGACCGACAGGCCCAGTGCCTTCGGCCGCTCCTGCAGCAGGCGTTTGATCTCGCGCGCCGGCACGTGGCCCTCGATGACGTAGCCATCGACGAGCGCGGTGTGGCACGAACCGTAGCGCAGCGACATGCCGACTTCGGCGCGCTTCTTCGCGTTGCCGACGTCGTAGACCTTCACGTTCGGAAACCCGTTCGCTTGCAGGTGCGTGATCCAGTCCTTGCAGCAACCGCAGGTCGGGCTCTTGTAGACCTCGACGACGGGCGCGCCTTGCGCGAGCGCGGCGCGCAGCGGGACGGCCAGCGCCGCGGGCGCGGCGATGAGCAGGCCGGCGACACGCCGGCGAGTGAAGTCGATGGTCATGATGGTCGCAGGTCGTTGCAGGAGGTGGCCGAGGGTATCGGGCGCATCCCGATCGCGCTTGGCTCAGGTCAAGCCGGAATGATCGGTCGCGGTGGCAGCGCTCGCGACGCGGGAAAACACCGAGGGCCGGGCCGGTTCGGCCGGGGTGATGTCAGCCCGGGCTGCGCGTGCCTGCGGTCGCCTGTTGCAGCCAGCGCCTGAATTCCGCCGCCGGCAAGGCGCCGCTCACGCGCTGCACGAGTTCCCCGCGGTTGAACACCGCGAGGGTCGGGATGCTGCGGATCGCGTAGCGCGCGGACAGTTCCGGATTGGCGTCGGTGTCGACTTTCGCGAAGACGACGTCGTGCTGCTGCGCGGCCTCGGCGGCGAAGACCGGGGCGAAGGCCCGGCAGGGTCCGCACCAGGCGGCCCAGAAGTCGACCACCACCGGGCGCTCACGCCGGATGACCGCGTCGAAGTTCGCCGTGTCGAGCGCCACCGGGGCGCCGCTCAGCAGCTCCTTCGAACACCGCCCGCACACCGGTTCCTCGGCCTGCCGGTCCGGCGCAAGTGTCACTTGCGAAACACATCGCGCTGCTGCGCGGCCTCGGCGGCGAAGACCGGCGCGAAGGCCCGGCAGGGTCCGCACCAGGCGGCCCAGAAGTCGACCACCACCGGGCGCTCGCGCCGGATGACCGCGTCGAAGTTCGCCGTGTCGAGCGCCACCGGGGCGCCGCTCAGCAGTTCCTTCGAACACCGCCCGCACACCGGTTCCTCGGCCAGCCGGTCCGGCCGCAACGCGGTTCCGGGTGGAGCAATGGGGGCAGGTGATCAACATGGCGGGCAGGCCCTGGGGAGCGGAGGTCCACCTAGGTGGGGGACGGCCGCGGCGGGAACAAGGGGTCCCGGTCCGGGGTCGGGGGTCGCGGCCCGGGCCGGGGCGGAGTCCCGACCGGCGGCGAATAGGCCGGACAGCTCCCGGGTAATCCCGCGATCTGGGCGGGAGGGCTCCCCCCACACTCGCCAGCGTGAGGGGTGAGACCGATCTCGCCCGCGCCCGCCTGCCAGCCACAAGGACAACCATGAGCCAGACCGCCGACGAACTGCTTTCCTCCCTGAACCAGCGGGACATCGTCCGCCGGCTGCAGGAGTACCAGGCGCTGCTGGCCAACGACTCGATGGGCATCCTGGTCGTCTGCGACGGCGAGATCATGCAGTGCAACCCGTGCGCGGCGCGCCTGTTCGGCTGGGAGCAGGCCGACCTGCTGGGCCGCTCCGCGAGCGCGGTGTTCGAGTCGGAGGATGAGTTCCAGTCGTTCGCCAGCCGCATCGGCGATGCGCTGGCCGCCGACGGTTCGCCGGCGATGGAATGGAAGACGATGCGCCGCGACGGCTCGCGCTTCTGGGCGCGCCTGCTGGTGAAGAGCATCACGCCCGGCGGACCGGCGGGCGAGACGGTGTGGATGGTCGAAGACGTCACCCATCGCAAGGCGACCGAGATGGCGCTCGCGCGGGCGCGCGAGGAACTCGAACTGCGAGTGCGTGCGGCCCACGACGAGCTCGCGTGGACCAACGAGCGGCTCGTCGCCGAGATGTACGAACGCAGCGAGGTCGAAGAGCGGGCGCGGCGGATGGCGCTGTACGACAACTGGACCGGGCTGCCCAACCGCCGCCTGCTCGAGTCGCGCCTGGACGAAGCCGTCCGCAACCACCAGCTCGCCGGCGACCGCCTCGCCGTGCTCGTGGTGGACATCGACGATTTCACGAAGCTCAACGACGCGCTCGGCCACCGGGTCGGCGACGACCTGCTGCGGCAGGCGGCGCGCCGCGTGGTCGACATGGTGCGGACGTCGGACCTCGTCGCCCGCAGCGGCTCGGACGAGTTCGCGATCGTGCTCGGCCGACTGCGCTACACGGACGACGCCGAACGGGTCGCGGCCAAGGTCAGCGAACTGCTGGCGCAACCGTACGACATCGACGGCGAACAGATCAACGTCACGGTCAGCGTCGGCATCGCGCGCTACCCGGGCGACGGCGTCGGTTCAGACATGCTGCTGCGCAACGCGGACGCGGCGCTGGCGTGCGCGAAGGCGCGCGGAACCGGGCGCGTGCAGACGTTCGAGCCGCAGATGAACGACGAGCTGCTGCGCCGCCTGAAGGTCGAAGCGGGCCTGCGTCGCGCGCTCGACCGCGGCGAGTTCGAGGTCTACTTCCAGCCGCGCATGAACCTCGCCACCGGCAAGGTGGCCGGCGCCGAGGCGCTGGTCCGCTGGCGCCATCCGGAACTGGGCGTGCAGGAGCCGGCGTCGTTCATGAGCGTGGCCGAGGACACCGGCCTGATCTTCCCGATCGGCGAGGTGGTGCTGCGCGCGGCCTGCCAGGCGGCGATGCAGTGGTCGAATTCCGGGCTGGGCGACCTGACCGTCAGCGTGAACCTGTCGCCGCGGGAGTTTCGCGGACGTTCGCTGCTGCCGATGGTGAGCCAGGCGCTGGTCGATTCCGGCCTCGACGCCGAACGCCTGCAGGTGGAGATCACCGAGGCGAGCCTGATGCGCGACCGCGAAAAGGCCGAACAGGTGCTGTCCGGCCTGCAGACCATGGGCGTGAAGATCGCGCTCGACAATTTCGGCACCGGCTATTCGAGCCTGTCGAACCTGCGCCGCTTCCCGGTCGACATCATCAAGATCGACGGCCAGTTCGTGCGTTCGGCGCCGAACGAACCCGCCGACGCGAAGATCGTGGCGGCGCTCGCGCACCTTGCGCACGAGCTCGGCTTCGCCGTCGTGGCCGAGGGCATCGAGGCGAAGGACCAGCTCGAGTTCGTCAAGGCCTGCGGCTGCGACGAGGCGCAGGGCTTCCTGCTCGGCCGCCCGCTCTCCGGTCTCGCCTTCATCGACCTGGCGCACAAGCTGAAGTAAGCGGGCTCGGTGTACGCGACCGCTGCGCGGTCGCACGTGCACCTCGCCCGATTCAGATTGAAAGACGGGCTTGGGGCGGCCCGGCGCCCGTCTTTCTTCCAACGGCACGCAAATTCCCCGCGGGCTTTCCTGTCGGTCCCCTGGCCCGGCCCTGCCTCGCGGCGGCGGCTAGACTGCGCGTCAGTCAACGCGCAGGAGACCCGCATGAACAAGGAGATCGTCTCGACGCCGAAGGCGCCGGGCGCCATCGGTCCGTACTCGCAGGCGGTCAAGACCGGGCTGGTGGTGTTCACCTCCGGCCAGATCGGGCTGAGCCCAGCGACGGGCGAACTCGTGAGCCAGGACTTCGAGGCGCAGGTGCGGCAGTCGTTCGCGAACCTCGCGGCCGTCGCTGAGGCCGCCGGCGGGTCGCTCGCCAACGCCGTCAAGTTCACCCTGTTCCTGACCGACCTGTCGAAGTTCGCCAAGGTCAACGAGATCATGACCGAGGCCGTGGGCAAGCCCTATCCGGCGCGGTCGACGGTGGGCGTCGCGAGCCTGCCGAAGGGCGCGCAGTTCGAGGTCGAAGCGATCCTGGTCCTCTAGGGCCCGATGACGCCCGGATCGCACAGGCGCGAGCCAGGCGCCAACAGGACGTAGGTCGCCAGCTTGCCGAGATCTGCGCCCGCACGAAGCGCGCCGCGGGCGATCCCGCGGCGGCGGCGCGCAACACGATCGCCGCGAAACTCGCGCGCGCCGGGCTGACGCGCGACTGGGACTTCGTGCTGCACCTGCCGCTGCGCTACGAGGACGAAACCCGCGTCACGCCGATCGCCGAGCTGGTGCCGGGCGGCGAAGCGCAGGTCGAGGCCGAGGTCGTCACGGCCGACGTCGTCTACCGGGGACGCCGGCAGTTGCGCGTCACCGTGCGCGACGACAGCGGCGAACTGGCGCTGCGCTTCCTGCACTTCTATCCCTCGCAACTGAAGCAGTTCGAAATTGGCAGGCGCATCCGCGCGTTCGGCAGCGTGCGCGGCGGACTGGCCGGCGCGGAGATGGTGCATCCCCGCGTGCGCAGGGTCGACGCGGGCGACGCGCTGCCCAGCGCGTTGACGCCCATCTACCCGGCGCCCGAGGGCGTGCCGCAAGGCTGGCTGCGCAAGCGCATCGACCGCGCGCTGCGCGACGTCGACATCGTCGAGGTCCTGCCGGCGCCCTTGCTGCACCAGCAGGGACTGGCCGCGCTCGCGCCCTCGATCGGGCGCTTGCACCACCCGCCGCCCGACGCCGACGCGCACGCGCTGGCGGAACGGACGGATCCCGCGTGGCAACGCCTGAAGTTCGACGAACTGCTCGCGCAGCAGATCGCCCTGCGCGCGGCGCGCGACGCGCGCGAGCAGCGGCGCGCGCATGCGCTGCGAGGCTCGGGTGAGCTGACGACGAAGCTGCGCGACGGCCTGCCGTTCAAGCTCACGCGGGCGCAGGACCGGGTGTGGGCCGAGGTCGAGGCCGACCTCGCCGGCACGCGGCCCATGCATCGGCTCGTGCAGGGCGACGTCGGCAGCGGCAAGACGGTGGTGGCGGCGCTGGCCGCCGCCCGCGCGATCGAGTGCGGCTTCCAGGTGGCGCTGATGGCGCCCACCGAAATCCTCGCCGAGCAGCACTTCCGCAAGATCGCGCAGTGGCTGGCGCCGCTCGACGTCAACGTCGCGTGGCTCGTCGGGCGCCTTGGCGCGGCGGCGAAGCGCACGGCGCAGCAGGCCGTGGCGAGCGGCGAGGCGCAGCTCGTCGTCGGCACGCACGCGCTGATCCAGGACGCCGTTGCGTTCCACCGCCTCGGACTCGCGATCGTCGACGAGCAGCATCGCTTCGGCGTCGCGCAGCGGCTGGCGCTGCGCGGCGAGGGGCAGACCGAGCGTGCTGCCGCACATGCTGATGCTGTCGGCCACGCCGATCCCGCGCACGCTGGCGATGAGCTATCTCGCCGACCTCGACGTGTCGGTGATCGACGAACTGCCGCCCGGTCGCAAGCCGGTGGTGACGAAGCTCGTGTCGATGCGCCGGCGCGAGGAAGTGATGGAGCGGATCCGCGCCGAGGTGCGGGCGGGGCGGCAGGCCTACTGGGTCTGCCCGCTCATCGAAGCCAGCGACGTGATCGAAGCGACGGCGGCCACCGAGACGCACGCGCGGATCGCCGAGCTGCTGCCCGATCTGCGCATCGGACTGCTGCACGGGCAGTTGCCGGCGGCGGAGAAGTCCGCGGTGATGCAGGCCTTCGTCGCGCGCGAGATCGACGTGCTGGTCGCCACCACCGTGATCGAAGTCGGCGTCGACGTCGCCAATGCGACCCTGATGGTGATCGAGCACGCGGAGCGCTTCGGCCTGGCCCAGATGCACCAGTTGCGCGGGCGCGTGGGACGCGGTGCCGAGGAAAGCTTCTGCATCCTGCTCTACGACCACGCGCTGTCCGAGGTCGCGCGCGAGCGCCTGAAGGTGATCTACGAGACCGCCGACGGATTCGAGGTCGCGCGGCGAGACCTTATGATGCGCGGGCCGGGCGAGTTCCTGGGCGCGCGGCAGTCGGGCGCACCGCTGCTGCGCTTCGCCGATCTCGAGCGCGACGCCGCCCTGGTCGAGCGGGCGCGGGCGGCGGCGACCGAACTGCTCGACCGCGAACCCGCCGCCGCCGCGGCCCACGTGAAGCGCTGGTACGAGGGGACGGCACGCCTTCCTGACCGCATGACACTGACCGAACTGAAATACATCGTTGCCGTTGCCCGCGAGCGCCACTTCGGCCGCGCGGCCGAGGCCTGCTTCGTCAGCCAGCCGACGCTGTCGGTGGCGATCAAGAAGCTCGAGGACGAACTCGGCACGCAGATCTTCGAGCGCCGGACCAACGACGTGACGACGACGCCGGCGGGCGAGCGCATCGTCAACCAGGCGCAGCGCGTGCTCGACGAGGCGGCGCAGATCCAGGAGATCGCGCGCCAGGGCAAGGACCCGCTCGCCGGGCCGCTGCAACTCGGCGTGATCTACACGATCGGGCCCTACCTGCTGCCCGGCCTCGTGCGCCAGCTGCTGAAGGACGCGCCGCAGATGCCGCTGCTGCTCACCGAGAATTTCACGGTCAAGCTGCTCGAGCTGCTGAAGAACGGCGACATCGACGTCGCGATCATGGCGCTGCCGCTGCCCGAGAGCGGGCTGATGATGCAGGCCGTGTACGACGAGGACTTCATCATCGCGGTGCCGAAAGCGCATCCGTGGGCGAAGCGCAAGGCGGTCCCGAGCGAGGACCTGAAGCGCGAGACCATGCTGCTGCTCGGCACCGGCCACTGCTTCCGCGACCAGGTGCTGGAGGTCTGCCCGGAACTGTCGCGTTTCTCGTCGTCGGCGGAAGGGATGCAGAAGACCTTCGAGGGCTCGTCGCTCGAAACGATCCGCCACATGGTGGCGTCCGGACTCGGCGTCACGGTGCTGCCCCGGACCTCGGTGCCGGTGAAGACCCCGCGCGATTCGCTGCTCGAGTACGTGCCCTTCAAGGCGCCGGTGCCCGATCGCCGCGTGGTGCTCGCCTGGCGCAAGTCGTTCACCCGCACGGCCGCGATCGAGGCCCTGCGCCAGGCGGTACTCAAGTGCCAGTTGCCTGGCGTGCAGATGCTGCCCGACGCGCCGGTCGAGGTCTGGTGACCGGGCGCTATCGAACCGGTAGGAAATCTCGAATTGCCGCAGGCACCCGGGGTGCCTAGCATTGACCCATTACTGAGGAGGCTCGCGCATGGCGAAGACGGCGAAGAACAAGGTCACGGGCAACGGCGGTGGCGTTGCGATCGACATCGGCATTCCCGAGAAGGATCGCCAGAAGACGGCGGAAGGGCTGGCGCGCCTGCTGGCCGACACCTACGGCCTGTACCTGAAGACGCACAGCTTCCACTGGAACGTCGAAGGCCCGATGTTCAACACGCTGCACCTGATGTTCATGGATCAGTACACGGAACTGTGGACCGCGCTGGACGCGATCGCCGAGCGCATCCGGTCGCTCGGCTATCCGGCGCCCGGCACCTACCGCGAGTTCGCCCGGCTGTCGAAGATCGAGGACACCGAGGGCGTGCCCGACGCGCTTGAAATGGTCCGGCTGCTGGTGCTCGGCCACGAGACGGTGGCGCGCACCGCGCGCGAGGTGTTCAAGGCCGCCGACAAGGGCGGCGACGAATCGACGGCCGACCTGCTGACGCAGCGCCTGCAGGTGCATGAGAAGACCGCATGGATGCTGCGCAGCCTGCTGAAGTAGCCGTCGCCGCATGCGTGACGCGACGAACGCGACCGTACGGAGCCTGGCCGTCGCCGCTGCGCGGCCGCCGATGTCGCGGCGGCGGCTATCGGGCTCGCCTACGTGACCGCGCGCGATGGGCGGCTCGTACTGGATCGAGTCGCGGCCCGCCGAGCGCGGGCGCAGCGTGCTGATGTCGGCTGCGCCGGCGGCGCGCCGGCCGAACTGACGCCGCCGCCGACAATGTGCGGTCGCGCGTGCACGAGTACGGCGGCCGTCCGTACACGGTCGCCGGCGGCGCGGTGGTGTACTGCGAGTTCGGCGACCAGCGCCTGCGCGTTCGCGCGCAACGGCGCGCCGTCCGCGCCGCTGACGCCCGACGGCTTCCGCTATGCCGACGGCGCGCGCGTCGCCCGACGGCCGCACGATCTACTGGGTGCGGGAAGATCACACGCAGCCGGGCGAACCGGTCAACGCCGTGGTGGCGCTGGACGTCGGCGAGCACGGTCCGCGGCCGCGTGCTGTTCGACGCGCCGATTTCGTCGCCTGTCCGCGCCCGAGCGACGACGGCCGGCTCGCCTTCATGGCGTGGAACCATCCGCACATGCCGTGGGACGGCGCCGCGCTGCACGTCGGCCGCGCCGGGCGCCGACGGCCTGACCGACGTGCGGATCGTCGCGGGTGGGCCCGCGGCCCCGGACGAAGCGGTGCTCGAGCCGGTGTGGGATCGCGACGGCACGCTCTACTTCCTGTCGGATCGCAGCGGCTACTGGAACCTCTACCGCTGGCGCGGCGCGTCGGTGGAGCAGGTGACCGCGTCTCGACGCCGATCTCGGCGGTCCGCTGTGGGTGCTCGGGCTGACAACGTACGCGCTGACGGGCGACGGCCGCGCGCTGGTGCGCATCTGCCGCAACGCGGTCGACAGCCTCGCGCTCGTCGACCTCGCGAGCGGGGATGTGAGCGCCGCTCGCGCTGCCGTTCGGCACGTTCGGATCGATCGGCGTGCTCGACGCCCGCACGGGCTTCGCCGTCGCCGCGCCCGACGACGCGCCGCCGGCGCTGATCACGATCGACCTCGCGGACGGGCGCGTTTCGGACGTTGCGCAGCGCCGGCGAGCCGGTGCTGCCCGCCGAGTTCGTGTCGCGGGCCGAGGCGGTCGAGTTCCCGACGACGCCCGGGCGCGACGGCGCGCCGCGCACCGCGCACGCCTTCTTCTATCCGCCGCGCAACCCGCGCTTCACGGGCCGGCCGGGTCGCGGCCGCCGCTGATCGTGATGCTGCACGGCGGCCCGACCGCGCACGTCGTCGCCGCGCGTTGAGCCTCTCGGTCCAGTTCTGGACGACGCGCGGCTTCGCGGTCGTCCACGTCAACTACGGAGGCTCGACCGGCTTCGGGCGCGCGTATCGCGACCGGCTGCGGGGGCAGTGGGGCGTGGTCGACCTGCAGGACGCCGTCGCCGCGGTCGATCATCTCGAGGCCACCGGGCGCATCGACGGCAGGCGCGTGGCGATCCGCGGCGGCAGCGCCGGCGGCTACACGGTGCTCGCGGGCCTCGCCTTCACGCGGCGCTTCGCGGCCGGCATCAACTACTTCGGCATCAGCGACCTCGAAGCGCTGGCAGCAGACACGCACAAGTTCGAGAGCCGCTACACGGACACGCTGATCGCGCCGCTGCCCGAGGGGCGCGAAATCTACCGCGCGCGCAGCCCGATCCACCATCTGGACGGCTTCGACGCGGCGCTGATCACGTTCCAGGGCGACGAGGACCAAGGCGGTTCCGCCCGAGCAGAGCCGCGCCATCGTGGCGGCCGTGCGCGCGCGCGGCAGGCCGGTGGCCTACATCGAGTTCAAGGGCGAGCAGCATGGCTTCCGCCAGGCGCAGAACATCGCGCGGGCGCTGGAGGCCGAACTGTATTTCCTCGGCCGCATCTTCGGCTTCGAGCCGGCCGATGCGATCGAACCGGTAGCGATCGAGAATCTGCCGGTGACTTCCGCGGCGCAAGCCTCGCCGCACCGGTAACGCGTGCCCGGAGACGAGGGAAGCGACCGGCGGCCGCCACCACCGGGCCGCGCAGGTGACCCGGTTACTTCTTCGCCGCCTTCTCCGCGGCCAGCCGCCGTTCCTTCTTGATCACGGCTTCGTCCATCTCGTCGAAATTGCGGTTCGCGCACTTCTCGACCCACGCCTGCTGCTCCGTGTTGTGCGCCTGGCTCTTGTCGCGCAGCGCCTTCAGGCGGGCGTTGTAGGCGTCCGCGGCATCGTCGAACTTCGCCGCCTCGTCTTCCAGGGCCTTCTTCGCGCCCTCGACCGCCGGGTCGAACGCGGCGATCTTCTTCTTCAGTTCGGCGTCCAGCGCCTTCACCTGGTCGCGCTGCTGGTCGAGCGCGACCTGTTCCTGGTCGAACCGCGTGCGCGCTTCCTTCAGCCGGTCCTGCTCGTTCATGCAGGTCCGCAATTCGTCGCGCGTCATGACGTTCGGCTTGGCCTTGGGCGCCGCGGCTTTCGCAGGCGCCTTCTTGGTCGACGCGTCCTGGGACACAGCGGGCTGGGCGAGCAGCAGGGCGGCGAACGCGCTGGCCGCGAGCGCGACCCAGCGCAGCCGGAAGGTTTCTCGTTGCATGGTGCAAATCCGTGTTCGATGAAGGGCGAAACGATAGCAGCCGGCCGGCGTCGCCCTTGTGGCCAAAGCCGGAGCGGAGCCTCGAACGCGCGACCGCGCGCGTCGATCTTCAAGGACGGATGCGAACAGGCAGGCGCGACCTCAGGAGTTCGCCCCGCGACGGCCGCGCGGGATCGATGCGGCTGCCTGCTCGCGCTCGCAGTCTTCGACCTGAAGCAGCAGTTCCAGCCGGCGCGTGCGCCTGACGTCCTGCCAGTGCATGCCATCGAGCGCGCCGACGAGCGCGTACAGCATGTTCAGGCTGATTCCGCCGCGCGCGCGCTTGAGGGCGACGTAGGTGGGCACCGCACCGGCGGCGCGCAGGTCGGCCGCGGTGTGGATGCCGATCGCGGCGAGCCACTGCCGGCTCTTCGGCCCGAGGTTCCGCAGGTCGGAGACCGGTTCGGCGTTCAAGGCGATCGTCAGCGCGCGAGGTCGACCAGCCAGGGCGCCAGCCACGGCGCGATGAACGCGGTCAGCAGCGCCGTCAGCCCCATGGCGAGGCCGGCGAACGCGCCCATCTCTTCGCTCACCTGGAACGCGCGGGCCGTGCCGATGCCGTGCGCGGCAACGCCGACCGCGAAGCCGCGCGTGGGGTGCGCGCTGATGCCGATCAGGTTCAGCAGCGGCCGCGCGATGATCGCGCCCGTCATGCCGGTGAGGATCACGAACACGGCGGTCAGCGACGGCAGGCCGCCGATCTTCTCGGCGATGCCCATCGCGATCGGCGTGGTCACCGACTTCGGCGCGAGCGACAGCAGGGTCTGGCGGCTGGCCCCGAACGCCCACGCGATCGCGACGGCCGAAACGATCGCGGTCAGGACGCCGGCCGTGAGCCCGAGGGTCAGCGGCAGCCAGAGCCGCTTCAGCTTCGCGCGCTGGTCGTACAGGGGAATCGCGAGCGCGACCGTGGCCGGTCCGAGCAGGAAGTGCACGAACTGCGCGCCCTCGAAGTACGTCGCATACGGCGTGCGCGTCAGCGTCAGCACGAGCACGAGCAGCGCGACCGCGACCGCGACGGGATTGGCGAGCGGATTGAAGCGGACGCGCTCGTAGAGCCGGTAGGCGAGCAGGTAGGCGAGCAGCGTCACCGTCAGGCCGAGCAGCGGCGTGGCCGACAGGTAGACCCAGATCTCGCCGAGTTGCCGCGTCACGACGGCGGCTCCTGCGACAGCGCGCGCGAGCTCCACTTGATCACGAGCGCGGTGACGACGATCGCGAGCGCCGTGCTCCCGAGCAGCGCGGCGACGATCGGCAGCCACTCGTTGGCGATGCGCGCCACGTGCAGCATCACGCCGACGCCGGCCGGCACGAACAGCAGCGACAGGTGCTTCAGCAGTTCGACGCAGGTGGGACGCAGCCCGGCCACGGCGCGTTCGTTGAGCAGCAGGTAGGCGAGCAGCAGCGCCATGCCGAGCACCGGTCCGGGGATCGGCAGCGCCAGCGCATATGTGAGGACTTCACCGACGGTCTGGAACACGAGCAGCGTGGCGAGCGCCTGCAGCATCGTGATCTTGCGAGGGCTAGCGCGCGGCGAGCCGCTCGTCCAGCCACTCGATCCAGTGCATCACGCGCGTGTCGGTGCCGCTGGCGAGATGGGTGATGCAGCCGATGTTGGCCGACAGGATCGCGTCGGGCTTCGGCGCCTGGAGGTGTCCCAGGCGGCGGTCGCGCAGTTCGGTGGCCAGTTCGGACTGCAGCACCGAGTACGTGCCGGCCGAGCCGCAGCAGAAGTGCGGCTCGCCCACGGGCGGCACCTGCGGCGCCGAGCGATGCGAGCAGCGCCTCCACGGCGCCCTTGACCTTCAGTCCGTGCTGCAGCGTGCACGGCGGATGGAACACCACGCGTCCTTCGAGCGGCGCCGGCAGCGCCTGCTTCAACTCGGCGGCCAGCGCTGGCAGCAGTTCGGCCGGGTCCTTCGCCATCGCGCTGATGCGTTCGGCCTTCTTCGCGTACGCGCGGATCGCGCGCAAGCAGGTGCCCGTACTCGCGCACCTGCACGCCGCAGCCGCTGGCGTTGACGACGATCGCGATCACGCCTTCCGCCTCGGCGTCCTTGATGTACGGCCACCAGGCGTCGATGTTCCGGCGCGCATCGACGAGGCCGCCGTCGTGATCGTTGAGGTGGTAGCGGATGGCGCCGCAGCAGCCGGCGGCCTTCGGCCGCAGCGTCTCGATGCCGAGCGCGTCCAGCACCCGCGCGGTCGCGGTGTTGATGTTCGGCGCCATCGCGGGCTGCACGCAGCCTTCGAGCAGCAGCACCTTCTTCTCGTGCGTGCGTGCCGGCCATGCGCCGGGGCGCGTGCGCTCCGGCACCTTGGCCTTCAGCGAACCCGGCAGCAGCGGCCGCACCAGCTGGCCGACGGCCATCGCCGGCGCGAACGCGACGCTCGTCAGGCCCTCCTTCAGCGCCGTGCGCATCAGACGCTCGCCGGCGGGCCGCACCACGTGGTCGTCGACGATCTTGCGGCCGATGTCGACCAGGCGGCCGTACTGCACGCCGGACGGGCAGGTGGTCTCGCAGTTGCGGCACGTGAGGCAGCGGTCGAGGTGCACCTGCGTCGAGCGCGTGACCTCCTTGCCCTCCAGCACCTGCTTCATCAGGTAGATGCGGCCGCGCGGTCCGTCGAGTTCGTCGCCGAGCAGCTGGTAGGTCGGGCAGGTGGCCGTGCAGAAACCGCAGTGCACGCACTTGCGCAGGATGGCGTCGGCCTCCCTGCCCTCGGGCGTGTTGCGGATGAAGTCGGCGAGTGCGGTCTGCATCAGAGCTCGGGATAGAGGCGGCCGGGATTGAAGATGCCGGCCGGATCGAATTCGGCTTTCAGGCGTCGGTGGATCGCCGCCAGCGCCGGCGGCAGCGGGTGGAACGTCGAGCGGCGATCGCCGCCGCGGAACTGCGTGGCATGGCCGCCCGCGGCCTCGACGCGCGCCCGCAGTCTTTCCGCCGGCTCGCCGTACCATACCCAGCGCTGGCCGCCGCTCCATTCGACCAGCGTCGCGCCGAGGTCGAGCGGGCCGGTCGTCGGCGGCACGGCGAGGCGCCACAGCGTGCCGCTGCCCTGCGCGAAGAAGTCATGCGAGTGCTCGCGCAGTTCCGCCCACAGCAGCGCGTCTTCCGGCACCGGCGTCCCGCCCATCTTCGCGTGGGCGGCGCGCACGCCGGCTGCGGCACCGGACAGGCGCACGTACAGCTGGCCGTCCGCACCACGCGGTGGCGGAGACCGGCAGCGGCTGGCCGCCCCACTCGTTGACGCGGCGGATCGACTCCGCCTCGTTCATCTCGAACAGCAGCGTCTGCTCGGCCACCGGCCGCGGCAGCACCTTCAGCGACACCTCGACGATCACGCCCAGCGTGCCGAGCGAACCGGGGAGCGCGCGCGACGACGTCGTAGCCGGCGACGTTCTTCATCACGCGGCCGCCGAACGACAGGACCTGCCCGCGGCCGTCGAGCAGCCGTGCGCCCAGCACGAAGTCGCGCACGGCACCGGCCGCCGCGCGGCGCGGACCGGCGAGGCCGGCCGCGATCGCGCCGCCCACGGTGGCCGTCGGGCCGAAATGCGGCGGCTCGAAGGGCAGCATCTGGTTCTTCCCGGCGAGCACGTGCTCCAGTTCGGCCAGCGGCGTGCCGCCGCGCACGGTGACGACGAGTTCGGTCGGCTCGTAATCGACGACGCCGCTCACCGCGCGCACGTCGAACGCCTCGCCGCGCGGGGCGTTGCCGTAGAAGGCCTTGGTGCCGCCGCCGACCACGGCCAGCGGCGTCTTCGACGCAGCCGCCGCGCGCACGCGTTCCTGCAACGCCTGCAGAGTGGATTCCATGGTCAGAAGCGGGGAAGTTCGGGGAATTTCAGCGCGCCGCGCGTGCACGTGCATCTTCCCGTACTCGGCGCAGCGGTTGAGGGTGGGAATCGCCTTGCCCGGATTCAGCAGGCCCGGCGGATCGAAGGCGCGCTTGACCGCGAAGAACGACTCGAGCGTGGCGGCGTCGAACTGCAGGCACAGCTGGTGGATCTTCTCGACGCCGACGCCGTGCTCGCCGGTCACCGTGCCGCCGACCGCGATCGACAGCTCGAGGATCTCGAAGCCGAACTCCTCGGCACGCACGCACCGAATCCGGATCGTTGGCGTCGAACATGATGAGCGGATGCAGGTTGCCGTCGCCCGCATGGAACACGTTGGCGCAGCGCAGGTTGTACTTCTTCTCCATCGCGGCGATGGCCTTCAGGACCTCGCCGAGGCGCTTGCGCGGGATCGTGCCGTCCATGCAGTAGTAGTCGGGCGAGATGCGGCCGACGGCCGGGAAGGCCGCCTTGCGGCCCGCCCAGAAGCGCAGGCGCTCGGGCTCGCTCTGCGACACCGTCAGGTGCGTGGCACCGCGCGTGTCGAGCACCGCCTTCATGCGCTCGATCTCCTCGGCGACTTCCTCGGGCGTGCCGTCGGACTCCACCAGCAGGATCGCTTCGGCGTCGAGGTCGTAGCCCGCTTTGACGAAGGGCTCGACCGCCGCCGTCGCCGGCTTGTCCATCATCTCCATGCCGGCCGGAATGATGCCCGCCGCGATCACGGCGGCGACGGCATCGCCGCCTTTCTCGATGTCGTCGAACGACGCCATGATCACCTGCTGCTTCAACGGCTTCGGCACCAGCTTGACCGTCGCCTCGGTGATCACGACCAGCATGCCTTCGGAGCCGACCACCAGCGGCAGCAGGTCGTAGCCCGCGGCATCCGGCGCTTCGGAACCGACTTCGACGATGGCGCCGTCGATCGTCACGCCGCGCACGCGCAGCACGTTCTGCAGTGTCAGCCCGTACTTGAGGCAGTGCACGCCGCCGGAGTTCTCGGCGATGTTGCCGCCGATCGTGCATGCGATCTGGCTCGACGGGTCGGGTGCGTAATACAGGCCGAGATGCGCCACCGCTTCGGAGATCGCCGAGTTGCGCACGCCGGGCTGCACGACCGCCGTGCGCGCGAGCGGGTCGATGCGCAGGATGCGGTTGAACTTGGCGAGCGACAGCAGCACGCCCTGGCCGTGCGGCAGCGCCCCGCCCGACAGCCCGGTGCCGGCGCCGCGCGGGACGATCGGGACGTTGAGTTCGAAGCAGGTGCGCGCGATGCGGGCAACCTGCTCCTCGGTTTCCGGCAGCGCCACCACCATCGGCACCTGCCGATAGAGCGTCAGGCCGTCGCACTCGTACGGCCGCGTGTCCTCCTCGCGCCACAGGATGCAATGGTCCGGCAGGAAGGTCCGCAGCGCGGCGACGACCGCCCGCTGGCGTTCGACGTCGACCGCTCCGGTGCCCTCGAGCGGGATGCGGTCGGCGAGCATGGTGGGGGGAATGGCGCGAGGGGCGTTCATCACTGGAGAGATTACACGCGGGGACGGCCGCGACCATGGCCTGCGTGGGCGGCACAGCCTTTACCGGGATGCATGAATCGGTTCGCCCCCGCAGTGGTGTTGAGTACCATCGCGTCCGGGAGGAAGGCATGGACAAACGATGGATCGTTGCGCTGCTCGTCAGCGCCCTGAGCGGCGCCTGTCTCGCGCAGGACGCCGAGCGCGGACGCAAGCTCTTCACGGACACCCGCGGCGTCACCGGCAAGGCGGTCGGCAACTGCGTTGCCTGCCATGCGAACCAGGACGCGCTGCGCGCGATGATCGCCAACCGCGGCGGCAAGCCGGACGAGGCGCGCTTCGTGCGCGGCGTGCTGCAGAAGTCCATCGACGGCGCGGTGGCGGGCGCGGTCGGGGCGAAGGCGCAGTACCGCGACGTCCTGACCGCGAAGGACCTCGACGATCTCGCGGCGTACATCGCCAGGGCGCGCGCGACGTGACATCCCGGCCTCAGGTCCGATAGGACGGATCGGCACGGTCGAGCCTGCGCAGCAGCGCGGGCCACGCGAGTCCGCCGCCGGCGCCATGGGTGACGCGCTGCCACTGTTCCTCGGCGCCGTCGACGATCGACTGGCCGATGCGCGTCAAGGCGCCGCCGCCCGCCTGCGCCCGCACCTGCATCATGCAGGCCGCTTCCAGGAAGTACATCGCGACGAACGCCTCGGCGACGGTGCGGCCGACCGTCAGCAGCCCGTGGTTGCGCAGGATCAGCGAGCGCTTCTCGCCGAGGTCGCGGACCAGGCGCGGCTTCTCGTCTTCGTTGAGCGCGACGCCTTCGTAGTCGTGGTAGGCGAGCGACGCCAGCGCGAACATCGCGTGCTGCGACAGCGGCAGCAGCCCGTCGCGCTGGGCCGAGACCGCGACGCCGTTGACCGAGTGCACGTGCAGCACGCACTGCGCATCGTCGCGCGCCGCGTGGATCGCGCTGTGGATCGTGAACCCGGCCGGGTTGATCGGATGCGGGCTGTCGTCCACCTTGCGGCCGTCGAGGTCGACCTTCACCAGGCTGGAGGCGGTGATCTCGCTGAACAGCCAGCCGTACGGATTGATCAGGAAGTGGTGCTCGGGGCCTGGCACGCGCGCCGAGATGTGCGTGAAGATCAGGTCGTCCCAGCCGAACATGCGCCACCAGCCGATAGCACGCGGCGAGCGCCACGCGCTGCTCCCACTCGGACTCGGTCACCGTCGAGCGGACGCTCGTCACCGGATCGTTCATCGTCGTCTCCTCCAGCCTGCGGGCTGAGGAGACGGATTGTGCGCAGGCGGCGGGAGATCGGGCTGAATTCGGCTCAGCGCGGCGCTGAGGCGGGTTCAGCAGCGGCCGGCGGCGCCTTCACCGCGTGGCGCAGCCAGTCGACGAAGGTCCGCACCTCGTCGCGGGCGAGGTCGGCCGGGTCGTACAGCAGCCAGTAGGCGTGGGGCGAGTCGGCGGCGAGGTCGAACACAGGGACGAGCAGGCCGGCGGCGAGCCAGTGGCGGACGATGGTGCGGCGTCCGAGGGCAATGCCCTGGCCGGCCACCGCCGCTTCCATCAGCAGGCCGAGGTCGTTGAACTGCACGCCGTGCGCGGGCTCGGGCCAGTCCAGCCCGGCGGCCTGTAACCACGGGCGCCACGGTTCGAGCGGGCTGCGCAGCAGGTTCGCCTTCGACAGCGCGGCCGGGGCCTTGAACGGTCCGGCGCGTTCCAGATAAGCGGGCGCGGCGATCGGGAACACCGGCTCGGCGAGCAGCAGTTCCGGCCCGCCGGCATCCGCGTACTGCCCGCCGCCGAAGCGGACTTCGACGTCGGCCTCGCCCGCCTTCACGTCGAGCAGCGGAATCGTCAGGTGCAGCTCGAGTTCGATCTCCGGGTATTGCTCGGTGAACGAGGCGAGCCGCGGCACGAGGATGTTGCGGGCGAAGGTCGGCGGGACCGCGACCATCAGGCGCTGCCGCGCGTCGGAGCGCGGCGGGGGCAGGGCGGCGAGGCCGGCGAGGGCGGCCCGCGCCGCGGCGGCGTACTGCACGGCGTGCGGCGTGAGCGTGAGCGGCTGCGGGCGCGCAATCAGCGGCTGGCCCAGCCACGCCTCGAACTGCTTCAGCCGGTGGCTGACGGCGCTCGCCGTGACGCACAGTTCGTCCGCAGCGGCCACCACACTGCCGAGCCGCGCGACGGCTTCGAGCGCCTGCAGGCAGTGCAGTGGTGGCAGGCGCTGCATGGACGGCCTAGACGCGCACGATCTTGCCGGGGTTCAGGATGTTCTGCGGATCGAAACTGCGCTTGATGCGCGCCATCAGTTCGAGCGCGTCGTCGCCGTGTTCCTCGCGCAGGAAGTCCATCTTGTGCATGCCGACGCCGTGCTCGCCGGTGCAGGTGCCGTCCATCGCGAGCGCCCGGCGCACGATGCGGCCGTTCAGACGTTCGGCTTCCTCGAGTTCGTCGGCCTTGTCCGGGTCCGCGAGGATCGCGCAGTGGAAGTTGCCGTCACCGACGTGGCCGAGGATGGGCGCGGGCAGCGGCGATGCCGACGTGTCGCGGATGGTCTCGCTGATGCATTCGGCGAGCCGCGAAATCGGCACGCAGACGTCGGTCGTGAAGCTGCGCGATCCGGGCTTCAGCTGCAGGCAGGCGAAGTACGCGTTGTGGCGCGCTTCCCAGAGGCGCGAACGCTCCTCGGGCTGGTTGGCCCATTCGAACGCCGCGGCGCCGTGTTCGCGCGCGATCGCCTGCACGGCCTCCACCTGCTCGGCCACGCTCGCCGGCGAGCCGTGGAACTCGAACAGCAGCATCGGCATCTCGGGCAGGCCGAGCTTGTTGCGCGCGTTGACGGCTTTCACCGTGAGTGCGTCCAGCAGTTCGCAGCGCGCGATCGGCACGCCCATCTGGATCGTTTCGATGGTCGTCCGCACGGCCGCCTCGACACTGGGAAACGAGCAGGTGGCGGCGGAGATCGCCTCCGGCTGCGGGTAGAGCTTCAGCGTGACCTCGGTGATGATGCCCAGCGTGCCTTCGCTGCCGACGAAGAGCCGCGTCAGGTCGTAGCCCGCGCTCGATTTCTTCGCGCGGCGCGCGGTGCGGATCACCTTGCCTTCGCCGGTGACCACGGTCATCCCGAGCACGTTCTCGCGCATCGTGCCGTAGCGCACGGCGTTGGTGCCCGAGGCGCGCGTGGCCGCCATGCCGCCGAGGGTGGCGTCGGCGCCCGGGTCGATCGGGAAGAAGAGGCCCGTGTCCTTGATCTCGTTGTTCAGCTGCTTGCGCGTGACGCCGGCCTCGACGGTGACGGTCAGGTCTTCCGGATTCACGGCGAGCACGGCGTTCATCTGCGAAAGATCGATCGAGATGCCGCCTTCGAGCGCCAGCAGATGGCCTTCGAGCGACGTGCCCACGCCGTACGGGATCACCGGCACGCGATGGTCCGCAGCGACCCGGACGAGCGCCGCCACTTCGTCCGTGCTGCGCGCGAACACCACTGCGTCGGGCGGCAGCGGCGGGTAGGGCGACTCGTCGCGCCCATGATGGTCGAGCACCGCATCGACCGTCGAAAACCGCTCGCCGAACAGGGCCTTGAGCTTCTCGACGACAGCCGCCGGCAGCGGCTTGCGGATTGCCTGCGTCGGAAGGGGCGCGTTCATAATCGGTCTCCGCTGGTCACTTCGAACGGCGTGCGGTCGGCACTGGAAGGCATTCTATGGGCAACAGACTTACGCAAATCGCCACCCGGACGGGCGATGCGGGCACCACCGGCCTGGGCGACGGCACGCGCGTCGACAAGGACCACCTGCGCATCGCGGCGCTCGGCGACGTCGACGAGCTGAACTCCTTCATCGGGCTGCTCGTCACGGAAGATCTTCCCGACGAAGTCCGCGCCGATCTCTCCGACATCCAGCACGACCTGTTCGACCTCGGCGGCGAACTCGCGATTCCGGGTTACACGATGATCGCGGACAAGCAGGTCGCCCGCCTCGACGCCCGCCTCGCGCGCTACAACGCCGATCTGCCGCGCCTCGCCGAATTCATCCTTCCCGGTGGTTCGCGCGCGGCGTCCGTGGCGCACGTCTGTCGCACGGTCTGCCGCCGCGCCGAGCGCGCGCTCGTCGCGCTCGGCAAGCAGGACACCGTCAACGACGGTCCGCGGCAATACCTGAACCGGCTGTCGGACCTGATGTTCGTCCTCGCGCGCGTGCTGAACCGCCATGCGGGCGGCACCGACGTGCAGTGGCAGCAGCGCAAGAACCAGTAGTCGGAAGTTCGGCGCGTCCCGCCAACGGCGCCACGGCCGCGAGCGCCGACGGTTGCGTGACCGTCCCGAGCGTCGCTGCGATCGGCGACAGCCGGCTTTTCCCGAAGCTCGGCCGATTGGGCACAATGCGCGCCATGCGTTTACTCACGTTCTTCATTCTGACGATGCTGCTGCCGGCGTCGTTCGCGTCGGCGGCTCCCGGGTATTCCGTCTGGGGCACGTTCAAGTACGCGCCGGGCTTCGACCACTTCGAGTACGTCAACCCGAAGGCGCCGAAAGGCGGCGAACTGGTCATGGTCGCCGGCTCGCGCATTTCCACGTTCGACAAGTACAACCCGTTCACCCTCAAGGGCAACGCGCCGTCGTTCACGTCGAGCCTGCTGTTCGAATCGCTGCTGACGGCGCCGTACGACGAAATCGGCGTCGCCTACGGCCTGCTGGCCGAGGACGTCGAAGTCGCGGCGGACCTGATGTCGGCGACGTTCCGGCTGCGCCGCGAAGCCCGTTTCCACAATGGCGATCCGGTCAGGGCATCGGACGTGAAGCACAGCTTCGAGACGCTGATCTCGCAGTACGCCGCGCCGACCTACGCCACGCTGTTCGCCGACGTCGCGGGCGCCGACGTCATCGACGACCGGACCATCCGGTTCCGCTTCAGGAAGCCGGACCGGCAGCTGCCGCTCATCGTCGGCACGAACCTGCCGGTGTTCAGTCCGAAGTGGGGCATGGACAACGGCAAGGCCAAGCCGTTCGACCAGGTCGTGCTCGACACGCCGATCGGCACCGGGCCGTACCGGATCGGGCCGGTGCGCTTCGGCAAGGACGTGACGTTCGTGCGCGACGAGAACTACTGGGCGCGCGACCTGAACGTGCGCCGGGGCATGAACAACTTCGACCGGATCACGGTCAAGATCTATCGCGACAACACCGCGCAGCTCGAGGCTCTCAAGGCCGGCGAGTTCGACCTGATGCAGTTCTTCTCCGCGGGCGACTGGAGCCGGCGGCTGAACGGCAAGCGGATCGACAGCGGCGAGCTCGTGAAGGAGGAGTTCAAGCATCGGCTGCCCGACGGCTACTACAGCTACGTCCTGAACCTGAGGCTGCCGAAGTACCAGGACCGCCGGGTGCGCAAGGCGCTCGAACTGGCGATGGACTACGAGTGGATGAACCTGCACCTCTTCCGCGGCGCCTACAAGCGCGTGAAGGGCGTGTTCGGAAACACGGATTGCGAGGCGAACGGCCTGCCGTCGGCGCGCGAACTGGCCCTGCTCGAACCCTTGCGCGCGAGCCTGCCTGCCGAAGTCTTCGGCCCGATGGCGGTGCCGCCGACAACGACGCCGCCCAACTCGCTGCGCAACAACCTGCTGAAGGCGCAGGAGCTGCTCAAGGAAGCGGGCTGGACGTACCGCGACGGCGCGCTGCGGAACGACAAGGGGGAGCCTTTCGTCATCGAGTTCCTCGACAGCACGGAGGCCCGCGGCGCGACGACGACCGCGGCGTGGAAGCGGGCGCTGGCGCAACTCGGCATCGACTTCCAGTTGCGCGAGGTCGACTTCGCCCTGTGGCAGGAGCGGCTGGAGTCGAACAAGTTCGACATGCTGAGCATCTCGTTTCCGGGGACCCACTTCCCCGGCTCGGACTACGCGGACCTGTTCGGAAGCAAGGCGGCCGATATTCCCGGATCGAACAACTACAGCGGAATCCGGAATCCGGCCATCGACGCGCTCGTCGCGCGACTGTCGAACGCGGACAATCGCGACGACTTCCTCGCCGCCTGCCGTGCCCTCGATCGGGTCATCGCGCACGAGCACTACCTGATCCCGGCGTGGACCTCGTCGGGGCAGCGCATCGCCTACAGCGCGTCGAAGCTCGCGCGTCCGGGCGTGGTGCCGCCGTATCCGCCGGAGGGCGTGCCGTACATGGACTGGTTCATGAAGACCTGGTGGGCGCGCACGCCGCCCGCGCCCGCAACCTGACGCTCGATGTTCTCCTACATCCTCAAGCGCATCCTGCTGATGCTCCCGACGCTGTTCGGGGTGCTGCTGATCACCTTCGTGGTCACGCAGTTCGTGCCCGGCGGCCCGGTCGAGCAGTACATCGCGGAGTCGCGGCGGCTGCAGGGCGGTGGCGGCGAGGCGTCGGCGTATCGGGGCGGCCAGGGCGTGGACCCGAAGAAGATCGAGCAGATCAAGGCGCTCTACGGCTTCGACAAGCCGCCGGCCGAGCGCTTCTGGAAGATGCTCGGCCAGTACGCGCGCTTCGACCTCGGCCGCAGCTTCTTCCAGAACAAGCCCGTCGGTCAGCTCATCGTCGAGAAGCTGCCGGTCTCGATCAGCCTGGGCCTGTGGACCTTCTTCATCAGTTACCTGATCGCCGTGCCGCTGGGCATCGCCAAGGCGGTGCGCGCGGGATCGCGCTTCGACTTCATCACGACGCTGCTGGTGCTGGCCGGGCTATGCGATCCCCGGGTTCGTCCTCGGCATCGCGCTGCTCGTGATCTTCGGCGGCCAGCTGCAGTGGTTTCCGCTGCGCGGCCTCACGTCCGCGAACTGGGACGAACTCGGCTGGGGCGCCCGCATCGTCGACTACCTCTGGCACATCACGCTGCCGGTGACGGCCATGGTGCTGGGCAGCTTCGCCATCACGACGATGCTCACGAAGAATTCGATGCTGGAGGAGATCCGCAAGCAGTACGTGCTGACGGCCAGGGCCAAGGGGCTGACCGAGCGGCGCGTGCTGTGGAAGCACGTGTTCCGCAACGCCCTGATCCCGATCCTCACCGGTTTTCCGGCCGCCTTCGTCGGCGCCTTCTTCACCGGCTCGCTGCTGATCGAGACGCTGTTCTCGCTCGACGGGCTGGGGCTGCTGTCGTACGAGAGCATCATCCGGCGCGATTACCCGGTGGTCCTGGGGTCGCTCTTCGTCTTCACGCTGATCGGGCTGTTCACCAAGCTGATCAGCGACCTGAGTTACGTGTGGGTGGATCCGCGTGTCAAGTTCGACTGAGTCGCCCGCCATTCCGCTCGACGGCGGCGCGCGGAGATGCCGCGCCCGCTGAAGAACAGCCCCGGTGCCCGCGCGTGGCGCCGGTTCCGCCGCAACCGGCTCGGGTTCGTCAGCCTGGTCGTGTTCGCGGCGCTCGTCGCCGTCAGTCTCGTCGCGGAACTGATCGCCAACGACCGGCCGATCGTCGTGCGCTACAACGGCGAGTGGTACCTGCCGATCGTGAAGGACTACCCGGAAACGACGTTCGGCGGCGCGTTCCATGCGCCGACCGATTACCGCGACCCGTTCATCCGCGCGCGCCTGTCCGAAGGCGGCAACTGGGCGCTCGAGCGCCCTCATTCCGTACGGTTCGAAGACGATCGCGTATCACTCGCAGTACCCGTTTCCGAGCCCGCCGTCTGGCGACAACTGGCTCGGCACGGACGAGCGGGGCCGCGATCTGCTGGCGCAGCTGATCTACGGGTTCCGGCTCAGCGTCCTGTTCGGACTGGCGCTGATGGCGATCGGCGTGGCGCTGGGCGTGGTCGCCGGCGCGATCCAGGGCTACTTCGGCGGCAAGATCGACCTCGGGCTTCCAGCGCTTCGTCGAGATCTGGGAGTCGATGCCGGAGTTGTACCTCCTGATCATCTTCAGCGCGATCTTCGCGCCGAGCGTGGCGCTGCTGCTGATCCTGCTGAGCCTGTTCGGCTGGACCGGCCTGTCGAACTACGTCCGCGCTGAATTCCTGCGCAACCGGCAGATGGACTACGTGCGCGCCGCGCGCGCGCTCGGCGTCGGCAACGGCCGGATCATGTGGCGGCACATCCTGCCGAACAGCATGACGCCGGTCGTGACGTTCCTGCCGTTCCGCATGAGCGCCGCGATCCTCGCGCTCACGTCGCTCGACTTCCTCGGCCTGGGCGTGCCGCCGGGCACGCCGTCGCTCGGCGAGCTGCTGCAGCAGGGCAAGCAGAACATCGACGCCTGGTGGATCTCGATCGCCACCTTCGCGGTGCTCGTGATCACGCTGCTGCTGCTGACCTTCATGGGCGACGCCCTGCGCGACGCGCTCGACCCGCGAAAGGCGGATGCATGACGCCGATCGTCGAGGTTCGGGACCTGCGGGTCTCATTCGGGGGCAAGGAGGTCGTGCACGGCATCGACTTCACGGTGGGCGCGGGCGAGCGGCTGGCGCTGGTGGGCGAATCCGGCTCGGGCAAGACGGTGACCGCGCTGAGCCTGCTGGGACTGAACCTGAACGCCGCCGTGACCGGCAGCGCGCTGTTCCACGGGCGCGACGGCCAGCCGCCGCGCGATCTCCTGAAGCTGACCGAGCGCGAGTTGCTCGGCGTCCGCGGCCGGGAAATCGCGATGATCTTCCAGGAGCCGATGACCGCGCTGAACCCGCTGTATACGGTCGGCGACCAGATCGCGGAGGTGCTCCAGTTCAAGGAGGGGCGCACGAAGCGCGATGCCTGGAAGGGCGCCGTCGAGGCCCTGCACGAGACCGGCATTCCGGAACCCGAGCGGCGCGCTTTCGCCTATCCGCATCAGCTCTCGGGCGGCCAGCGGCAGCGCGCGATGATCGCGATGGCGCTCGCCGGTCGCCCGAAGCTGCTGCTCGCCGATGAACCGACGACCGCGCTCGACAAGAGCCTGCGGGGCCAGATCCTCGATCTGCTGGCGGGGCTGCAGGCGCGCAACGGCATGTCGATGCTCATCATCACGCACGACCTGAACCTCGTCCGCACGTTCGCGGACCGCGTCGCGGTGCTCGAGAACGGCCACCTCGTCGAGCAGGGCAGCGTCGAGGAGATCTTCTCGCGGCCGCAGCATCCCTACACGCGCAAGCTGATCGACAGCCGCCCCGAGCGCGACGTCGAGGAAGCGCCGTCGGTCGCCGATGCGACGCCGGTGATGGTCGCCAGGCGGCTGCAGGTCGCGTATCCGGTCAACCTGCCCGGCATCAAGGGCTGGTTCCGCAAGGGCCGCTTCGTCGCCGTCAAGGACGCCTCGTTCGACATCGCGCCGGGCCGCACGCTCGGTGTCGTGGGCGAGTCGGGGTCGGGCAAGTCCACGCTGGCCCTGGCCGCGCTGGGACTGATGCCGCACATCGGCACACTCGACGTGGTCGGTCGCCGCTGGGGTCCGCACGCCGGCGCGAACAAGTCGATCCGTCGCCTCGTGCAGGTCGTGTTCCAGGATCCGTTCTCGTCGCTGTCGCCGCGCATGGTGATCGAGGAAATCGTCGGCGAGGGCCTCGAGGTCCACGAGCCCGGCCTGAACGCCGACCAGCGACGCCAGCGCGTCGTCGAGGCGCTGGCGGACGTCGGTCTGACGGACGACCAGTTTCCCGGGCTGTTGCACCGGTATCCGCACGAGTTCTCCGGAGGCCAGCGCCAGCGCCTGGCGATCGCCCGGGCGCTGATCGTCCGGCCGCAACTGCTCGTCCTCGACGAACCGACGAGCGCGCTCGACGTGACGATCCAGAAGCAGGTGCTGAAGCTGCTGCAGCGGCTGCAGCGCGAACTGCGGCTCAGCTATCTGCTGATCACCCACGACCTCGACGTGATCCGCGCGATGGCGCACGACGTGCTGGTCATGCGCGACGGTGACGTCCTGGAGTCGGGCACGGTGCGGGAAGTGCTGGACAACCCCAGGCAGGACTACACCCGCATGCTGATGTCCGCTCCTGTCTGATCGCCTCGGCCGGATCCTGCGCGACGAGCGACAGCCGGCAGCGAGCGGTCTCCACGGCTACTTCCTGGCGCGACTCTCCTTCGGTCGGATCCCGCGGCGATCGAGCGCTTCGCGCAGCAGGAATTCGATCTGGGCGTTGACCGAACGCAGGTCCGCCGCGGCCAGGCGCTCGAGTTCCTTCCAGACCGCCGGATCGATCCGCAGCAGGAAGGATTTCTTGTCCGGGCTGCTCACCGGCGATACCCGTTGCGCGCCTGCGCGCAATTCGCGGGCAGCGCCGGACCGCTCTGCGGGCGTCTGCGGAGCACGATCTACCCCTTGCTCGCCGCCTTCCGCTGCTTCACCCACAGCAGCACGCCGACCGTTTCGAGCGCCAGGCCGGCAGCGACGATCGCGAGGCCGACGCCGAAGCTGACCTGCTCGAACACGAGCAGCAGAAGACCGGCCACGAACAGCAGCGATCCCGGGATCCACAGGGCGAGTGCGTTCATGGCGGGCTCACTGGTACAGCGTGCCGGTGTTGATCACCGGCTGCGCGTCGCTTTCGGAGCACAGCACGACGAGCAGGTTGGACACCATCGCCGCGCGGCGCTCGTCGTCCAGGTGCACGATGTCGCGCTCGGACAGGCCCTTGAGCGCCATCTCGACCATGCTGACCGCGCCGTGGACGATCTTGCTGCGCGCGGCGATGATGGCCTCGGCCTGCTGCCGGCGCAGCATCACCTGCGCGATCTCGGGCGCGTAGGCGAGGTGCGTGAGCTTGGCGTCCTCGACCGCGATGCCGGCCTGGTCGAGGCGGTCGGCGAGTTCGCGGATCAGCGCCTGCGTGACGCGGTCCTGGCTGGCGCGCAGCGTCGGCTCGCCCGAGTGCTCGTCTTCGCTCTCGTCGTAGTTGTAGGACGAGGCGAGGTGGCGGACCGCGGCCTCGGCCTGGATCCGCACGTACTCCTCGTAGTTCTCGACGTCGAACACGGCCTGCGCGGTGTTGCGCACGCGCCAGACGATCGCGGCGGCGATCTCGATCGGGTTGCCGCGCTTGTCGTTGACCTTCAGCCGCTCGCTCATCAGGTTGTGCGCGCGCAGGCTGATCTTCTGCTTCTTGTAGAAGGGGTTGGCCCAGCGCAGGCCTTCGGAGCGGTCGGTGCCGACGTACTCGCCGAACAGCAGCAGGATCGCCGCCTCGTTGGGCTGCAGCATGTAGAGGCCCGCCAGCGTGAACGCGCCCAGCACGATCAGCAGGACGCCGAGCGCGAGGAAGGGCAGACCCATCGGGCGGACGATGAAGAAAGCGCCCGCGGCGATCAGCGCGAGGCCGATGGCGACCCACAGGTAGCCGCTCGGACTGCTGCGCTCCGTTTCCTGGGTGCGCGAGGACTGTTGCATCCCGACCTCCTTCGTATCAAAGTGATATCACTTTGATAGAGGCGGGGCGGACTGTCAAGCGCGGCCGACGGACGGCGGGGATGCGTCCCGCGCCTGCAGCGGAAGAAGTCAGCGCGCCTTGCTGCGGGCGGGCCTGGCCTGGCGATTGCGCGGACGCCTCGCGCGCCACTGCGCGGGAGGAACGCCGCACCACCGGCGGAACGCGCGCGTGAACGCGCTCGAGTCGGAGTAGCCGAGGATCAGCGCCACTTCGCTCGCCGGCTTCTCCGTGTTGCCGAGCAGCTGGCAGGCCGCTTCGGCGGTCACCTCGTCGCGGATCGCCTGCAGGCTCGTTCCCTCGGCGCGCAGCCGCCGGTTCAGCGTGCGCAGGCTCATGCCCATCCGGCTGGCGACGATCGATGCGTTCGAGGCTTCCAGGAAGATCACGGTCTGCATCACGTCGCGCACGCGTCCGACGAGGTCGCGGCGCTGCCGCGCCTCGAGTTGCTCGATGCGTTCCGCCATCATCCGGTACAGCAGCGGGTCGGCGCTCGGCAGCGGGCGCGCGAGATCGGCGGCCGGGAAGATCATCCACATCTGCTCGGCATCGAACTTCAGCGGCACGCCGAGGGCTTCGCGCAGCGTCTCGACCGTGCGCGGGCGGCGGAACGGAAACTGGAACTCCAGCGGACGCCAGCCTTTCCCGCACAGCGCCCGCAGGAAAGCGAGACCCGCCATCGCGGCGAGCGTGTAGATCTCCTCGACCATGTCGACGTCGCGCGCCGTGAGCCGGTAGCCGATTCTCACCGCCTTGCTGTCCGCCTCGACCGAGAGCTGGGCGCCCTTGTCGTGCACGTGGAAGTGCTTTCCCATCACCTCGATCGCGTGGGCGACGTTCGGCGAGGCCTGCATCAGCACGCCGACTGCGCCCATGGCGGACAGGGTGACGGAACGGCCCAACAGGACGCCGAGATGGTCGCACCCGGTCACCTGCACGATGCGATGGAACATGCGGCCGACGACCACCGTCGGCACCGTGTTCTCCGCATCATCGAAGTACGCGCGGCTCCAGGCCGAACTCCGAAAGCAACGCATCGGTGTCGGCGCCGAGGCGGTCGAGCACCGCCGGCAGCGCCGCGAGCGGACCGCAACGGAGCGTGCCCTCCGTGACGACGCCCCGCTCCGCGTGGGTGCCGGCCGGGGCGTCACTGGTGGATGGGGCGTCTCGCTTTCGGCACGGGCGGAAGTCGATCCAGGCTTCGATTGGCGCGAATTGTCAAAGAAGGGGATTTTGCGGTCAAGCAGTACTGCGTATCTGCTCGGACAATCGCGCGCTGTCAAAGCGGTCGCCGCCTGCCGTTCACCGCCTGCGGGCTCGAGGCCGCGACCATGACCGATTGCTGCGAGCGGAGAATCATCATGAGCAGTTGCGAAGACACTGGTCGCCACCGCGATCGCGACACTGTCCTGTGCGGCGTGGGCCGCGGGCGAGCATCCCGGCCACGGCACGCACTGGGGCTACAAGGGCGACGTCGGACCCGACAAGTGGACGGCGCTGAAGCCGGAGTTCGCAGCGTGCGCGGGCAGGAACCAGTCGCCGGTCAACGTCTCCGGCACCATCGACGCCGACACTGAAGCCCATCAAGTTCGACTACAAGGCCGGCGGCGGCGAAGTGATCAACAACGGGCACGCCGTCCAGGTGAACTTCGAGCCCGGCAGCAGCATCGCGATCGACGGCATCGCGTTCGAACTGAAGCAGTTCCACTTCCACTCCCCGAGCGAGAACCAGATCAACGGCAAGTCCTTCCCGCTCGAGGCGCACTTCGTGCACGCGGACAAGGACGGCAATCTCGCCGTCGTGTCGGTCGGTGTTCGACGAAGGCAAGGCGAACCCGGTCGTTGCGGCGGCCTGGAAGCAGATGCCGAAGAGCGAAGGCGGCAAGAGTGCACTGGCCGACCAAGGTGTCCGGCGTCGGCCTGCTTGCCGGCGAATCGCGATTACTACCGTACAACGGCTCGCTGACCACGCCACCGTGCACCGAAGGCGTGCGCTGGATCGTGATGAAGCAGCCGATGACCGTGTCGAAGCAGCAGATCGAGCAGTTCACGACCGCGCTCGGCTTCGCCAACAACCGTCCGGTGCAGCCGGTGAACGCTCGGCCCGTGTTGCGTTGAGCCGGTTGGTGCCGTGCGGCTTCGAAAAGCGCGTTCGTGGCAGGCGATGGCCGGCTAATCGGCTATTCCTTCGGCTGGGGCGACATCGTCGCCGCCTGGCGCTACATCGACTACCAGATGAAGTCCGGCAAGCCGGTCGAGGATGTCAATTTCAGCGGGCCGGGCGATCGCCGCCGTGTTTCGCTGGTAAGCCGTGCTGACTGCATTGCAAAGGAGCATCACGATGGCAGGAACAACCGGGTACCGGCGCCTCGATTCGCCGGATCGCAGGGGCGGCCGCGCTGCTGGCCGCTGTCGCCGCTGCCGCAGGTGGCGGTCGGGCAGTCGGACAAGATCGACCCGCAGGCGGTCAAGCTGCTGAAGGCGGCGACCGACTTCGTCGCCAGCCAGAAAGCACTGGCCGCGGATACGCGCAACACGCTCGAGGTCGTCCTCACGTCCGGGCAGAAGATCCAGTTCGCCCATACGGCGAAGCGTGTCCCTGCAACGGCCCAACAAGCTGCGGGCCGAGCGCACCGGGGACCTCGTGAACCAGGTCTTCTATTACGACGGAAAGTCGCTCACTCTCTCGAACCCGGGCGAGAAGTACTTTGCAACGGTGGCCGCTCCACCGACGTTGGAGGAGATGCTGAACTTCGCGCGCACGTCGCTCGACATCGTGGCGCCGGCGGGCGACCTGCTCCAACGCAACGCGTACGACATCCTGATGACGGACGTCTCCTCCGGCTTCGTGGTCGGCAAGGGCATCGTCGAAGGCGTCCGCTGCGACCACCTGGCGTTTCGCGCGCCCCATGTCGACTGGCAGATCTGGATCGAGGACGGCGCACGGCCGCTGCCGCGCAAGCTCGTCATCACCACCCGCGACGTCGTCAATGCGCCGCAGTTCGCCGTGGTCGTGACACGGTGGGACCTGCAGCCGAAGCAGACCGACGGGATGTTCACCTTCACACCTCCGAAGGGTGCGAAGAAGGTCGACTTCCTGCCGCCGGTTGGCGGCAAGGCCGGACGCTAGGAGGTGCGGGCATGAATATCAGAACTTCCAGAACCGGCTTCGCCCTCGCCGCGGCCGCGTTGGCGCTGCCTGGGCTGCTCGTGATTGAACTCGACTGGACGGACGGGCCGGCAATCCGGGTCCTCAGGCCGGCACACGCGATCGTCGGTGCGCCGATGACGCCGGTGTCGGTCGCCGGGGTCGCACGGCGCACGACGTATCGTGTGGTCGCGGCGGAGACAGCAACCGTGGCGGCTGCCGGCGCCGCGCAGCAACAGGCGGTCGCTCAGCAGCAAGCGGCGACCGCCAAGCAGCAGCAGGCCACTGCGCAGCAGCAGGCGGCCACGGCGCAACAGCAGCAGGCCGCCGCGCAGCAGGCTGCTGCCGGCGCTCCGGCGATCGGCACGGTGGTTCCTGCGCTGCCGTCCGGCTGCACGGCGGAGCCACACGGCGAGGTCCAGTACTACCGCTGCGGCAGCGTCTACTATCGAGCGGCGTTCCAGAGCAACAACCTGGTGTACGTCGTTCAGCCGAAACCCTAGGAGCAGCGCATGAGGGCAGGCCAACTCAAAGTCCCGACGCTCGCATGCGAGTCTGATGGTCGCGGGATTCGCCGTGATGCAGCCGGCCGTTGCAGTCGATCCAGGCCGAGGTGTCGGCGCGCCCGGGCCCGGCGTGAGGCCGGGAGTCGGTGCACCCGGCCCCGGAGTGGCGCCGGGAGTCGGTGCGCCCGGTCCCGGGGTCGCGCCGGGCGTCGGCGCGCCCGGAGTCGGGGTCCGCGATCCCGGCATCAACCAACCGGGGGCCGCCGGCAACGTCGGCGTGCCGGCGGCGCGGGTCGGCGTCGGTGCGCCGGGCGTGGGCGTCGTGGATCCCGGACTCAATCAACCCGGCGTCGCCGGCAATGTCGGCGGTGTCGCGCGTCGCAGCGTCGTCCGATAGCTGGCTGGGTTTGTCCATCCGCAGGCCGCGTGCAATGTCGGTGATTCGCATCGCGCGACGTCTCACCCTGTTAGAAGTGCAAGCAGCAGACCGATTTCGGAGGAAGTCATGAGCAAGGCAACGAAGAATGTATCGCTGACGCCGATGCTGGCCGCCGTCTGTGCGACGGCCGCCTCGGCGCAACCCGCGATCAACCGCACCGTCCTGCCCGTGCAGGAGCCGCGCACGCCGCACAGCACGGTCTTCGACGTGCGCAACGCCAAGATGCCCGCGCAGTTCGACGTGAAGCCGCCCGCCGGCGCGCCCAACGTCGTCATCGTCCTGATCGACGACCTCGGGTTCGGCGCCACGAGCACGTTCGGCGGCCCGATCCAGACCGACGGCGCTCGACCGGCTCGCGGCCAACGGCCTGCGCTACAACAACTTCCACACCACCGCGCTGTCGTCGCCGACGCGCGCCGCGCTGAAGTCGGGCCGCAACCATCACCAGGTGAACATGGGCTTCATCACCGAGATGGCGACCGGCTTCCCGGGCGCGACCGGCCAGATCCCGGACACCACCGCATCGCTCGCCGAGATCCTGCGCCTGAACGGCTACAGCACCGGCAGCGTTCGGCAAGTGGCACGAGACCGCCTCGTGGGAGGCCAGCGTCGTCCGGTCCGTTCGAGCGCTGGCCGACCGGCCAGGGCTTCGACAAGTTCTACGGCTTCATCGGCGGCGAAACCAACCAGTGGGCGCCGTACCTGTACGACGGCATCACGCAGGTCGAACTGCCGAACGACCCGAACTACCACTTCATGACGGACATGACCGAGAAGGCGCGCGCCTGGATCAAGTACCAGAAGGCGCTGACGCCGGACAAGCCGTCGTTCGTCTACTTCGCGCCGGGCGCGACGCACGCGCCGCACCACGTGCCGAAGGCGTGGATCGACGAAGTGGAAGGGCAAGTTCGACCAGGGCTGGGACAAGGTGCGCGAGGAGACGCTGGCGCGCCAGATCGCGGCCGGGCGTCGTGCCGCCGGGCACGAAGCTCGCGCCGAAGCCGGACGCGATCAAGGACTGGGACAAGCTCTCGCGCCGACGAGAAGCGCCTGTTCGCGCGCCAGGCCGAGGTCTTCGCGGCGTTCGTCGAGTACACCGACCACGAGATCGGCCGCATGCTGCAGGCGTTCGACGAGGTCGGCCAGGCCGACAACACGCTGGTCTTCTACATCGCCGGCGACAACGGCACCAGCGGCGAGGGCGGCGCCAACGGCATGTTCAACGAGTACACCTACTTCAACGGCGTGCCCGAGAAGGTCGAGGACATGCTGAAGCTGATCGACAAGTGGGGCGGTCCCGAGACCTACCCGCACATGGCGGCGGGCTGGTCGGTGGCGTTCAACGCGCCGTTCGGCTGGATGAAGCAGGTGCCGTCGGACTTCGGCGGCACGCGCAACGGCATGGTGGTGCACTGGCCGAAGGGCATCAAGGCGAAGAACGAGCTCCGCACGCAATTCAGCCACGTGATCGACGTCGCGCCGACCGTGCTGCAGGCGGCCGGGCTGCCGGAGCCCAAGGTCGTGAACGGCGTGCCGCAGATCCCGATGGCGGGCACCAGCCTCGTCTACTCGTTCGACGACGGCAAGGCGAAGGAGCGCCACACGACGCAGTACTTCGAGATCGCCGGCAACCGCGCGATCTACCACGACGGCTGGTTCGCGCGCACGATCCACCGTGCGCCGTGGGAGACGAAGCCGCGCCGGCCGCTCAAGGACGACGTCTGGGAACTGTACGACGTGCGCGCCGACTTCAGCCTCGCCAACGACGTCGCGGCGAAGAACCCGAAGAAGCTCGCCGAACTGCAGGCGATCTTCCTGAAGGAGGCGGCGAAGTACAACGTGCTGCCGATCGACGACCGCGTGTTCGAGCGGCTGGACGCCAAGGCGGTCGGGCGGCCCGACCTGATGGGCGGGCGCACGTCGATGACGCTTGCCGAAGGCATGACCGGCATGATGGAGGCGGTCTTCATCAACGTGAAGAACCGCTCGAAGACCATCACGGCCGAGATCGAGGTGCCGGAGGGCGGCGGCCAACGGCACGGTGATCGCGCAGGGCGGCCGCTTCGGCGGCTGGTCGCTGTACGTCAAGGACGGCGTGCCGGCGTACGACTACAACTTCCTCGGGCTGCAGCGCACGTCGATCGCCGGCGACGCAAGAAGCTCCCGCCGGGCAAGGCGGTGCTGCGGTTCGACTTCGCGTACGACGGCGGCGGCCCGGCCAAGGGCGGCAAGGGCACGCTGCTTCGTCAACGACGAGAAGGTGGCGGAAGGGCGGATCGAGCGCACGCAGTTCGGCCTCTTCTCGGCGGACGAGACTGCCGACGTCGGCATCGACCTCGGCACGCCGGTGGTCGAGGCGATCGGCGCGGAAGCGAAGTCGAAGTTCACCGGGCGGATTCCGAAGCTGACCGTCCAGGTGAAGTAGCCGGAGCGAGCGCGCGATGGACGCAGCGGTCGAAGTCCGGCGGCCCGGCATCCACGTGCTGGCCAAGCCGATCGGCGCGGTGTGCGACATCGCCTGCGACTACTGCTTCTACCTCGAGAAGCGGGAGCTCTATCCCGCGCGGCGAGCACTTCAAGATGCCGGACGAGGTGCTCGCGCACTACATCGAGCAGTACGTCGAGGCGCAGCCGACGCCGGTGGTCGAGTTCGTGTGGCACGGCGGCGAGCCGACGCTGCTCGGCGTCGACTTCTTCCGCCGCGTCGTCGAGCTGCAGAAGCCGTTCCGCGACAGGAAGGAGATCCGCAACACGCTGCAGACCAACGCGATGCGGCTCGACGACGAGTGGTGCGCGTTCTTCAAGGAGAACGACTTCTTCATCGGCGTGAGCCTCGACGGCCCGCGCGAGATCCACGACCGCTACCGCAAGGACCGCCACGGCAAGGGCACCTTCGACCGCGTGATGGACGGGCGTGCGCCTGCTGCAGAAGCACGGCGTCGAGTTCAACGCGCTGGCGTGCGTCGGCCGCGAGACGGCCTACCGGCCGCTCGAGGTGTACCGCTTCTTCAAGGAGGCGGGCATCCACTACATCCAGTTCACGCCGATCGTCGAGCGCGAGCCGGACGAGGCGACCAAGGTCGATCAAGCTCTGGCTGGCGCGGCCCGCCGTGCTCGACCGGCCGGAGCCGAACACGCAGGTCACGCCGTGGACGGTGGAGCCCGAGGCCTACGGCGACTTCCTGATCGCGATCTACGAGGAGTGGGTGCGCAAGGACGTCGGCACCATCTTCGTGATGAACTTCGAGTGGGCGCTGACGCCGTGGCTCGGGCGAGCCCTCGCCGGTGTGCATCTTCTCGCAGCCAGTGCGGCCGCGCCGTCGCGATGGAGCACGACGGCAGCGTGTTCGCCTGCGATCACTACGTCTATCCGGAGTACAAGCTCGGCAACGTGCTCGACGGACAACCTCGGCGAGATGGTCGAGCGCTCGGTCGCCGACGGCTTCGGGCCGCACAAGGAGAAGACGCTGCCGCGCTACTGCCGCGAGTGCGAGGTGAAGGAGGCCTGCTGGGGCGGCTGCCCGAAGCACCGCTTCGCGACCACGCCCGACGGCGAGCCGGGCCTGCACTACCTGTGCGCCGGCTACAAGAAGTTCTTCCGCCACATCCGCAAGTACCTGCGCGCGATGACGACGCTGCTCGAGAACGACCTGCCGGTCTCGGCCGTGATGCAGGCGATCGACGGGCCGCTGATCATCTCGCGCGCGGCGCAGTCGCCCTGAGCGCCGAAACCGACGTGTTCCAGTGCGGTCGGGCGGCCTTCGCGCCGTGATCTCGCAGGTTGGCCTCGGCGCCAACCTGCCCGCCGATGCGGTGTATCCGTCCGCGTTCGTCGATGGCGACGGCAAGCCGCTCGACGGCGCGAACAAGTACGTCATCCACTTCGACAAGGGCGCCACGCCGCCGGTCAATGCGTTCTGGTCGATCACGATGTACGACCCCAACTCGTTCTTCGTCGCGAACCCGATCAATCGCTACGCGGTGAGCAGCTGGATGCCGTTCCGGAAGAACGCCGACGGCTCGCTCGACATCTACGTGCAGAACGCGTCGCCCGGCAAGGACAGGGAGGCGAACTGGCTGCCGGCGCCGACCGGCAGGTTCAACGTTACGATGCGGATGTACTGGCCCACCGACACGAGTCCGTCGATCCTCGACGCGAGCTGGAAGCCCGCCGCGATCAGGCCGGTGCAGTAACCCGGATCAACCCAAACAAGGAAGAAGAACGATGATGCGCAAATCCGTCCTGGCTCTCTCCGTGGCCCTGGCCTGCGCGGCCCCCGCGGCGTTCGCCCAGGCGCCCAGCGGCGCGGCGGCCGTCAAGGCCAGCGAGCCGGGCAAGGTCACCCTGGCCGAAGCGGTACAGGTCGCGGCCACCGTGCAGGCGATCGACAAGGCCAAGCGCCTGGTCACGCTGAAAGGTCCCGAGGGCAACACCTTCGCGGTGCAGGCGGGACCGGAAGTCCGAAACTTCGACCAGATCAAGGTCGGCGACCAGGTCGTCGCCCGCTACGTCGAGGCGCTCACCCTCGAGTTGAGGAAGGGCAGCGGCGGCATCCGCGAGAGGGTGGAGCGCGAGGACGCGGTGGCTGCCAAGCCGGGGGAAAGACCCGGCGTGGCTGCTGGCCGCCAGATCACCGCGGTCGCGGACGTCGTCGCTGTCAACGCCGCGAAGCAGAGCATTCGCCTGCGCGGAGTCGAGCGCACCATCGACCTGAAGGTGCGGGATCCGAAGCAGTTTGCCCTGGTGAAGGTCGGCGACCAGGTCGAAGTGACGTTCACGGAAGCGGTCGCGCTGTCGGTCGAGCCGATGGCCGCGGCGCCGAAAGCGACGCTGAAGAAATAGCAGCACAGGTCTACGCCATCTGCGCCGTCACGCAGAAACCGGCCGCAACCGCGGCCGGAATCCAGCGCATCGAGCGACGAACGATCCGGATCAAATCGGCGAGTACCAGATCGGTGCCGTGTACGCGCGCTCCTGCAGGGTCATCGTCACGCCGGCCGGAGCCTTGACGCCGAAGCGCTTGACGTCGTAGGCCGTCCAGCGCGGCGTCGGGATCTCGAGCACCCGGGCGTAGTAGAACGCACGGTCGCCCGGCTTGAAGTCCGGATCGCGCCACACGGTGATCAGTTCGGGCGCGCCGATCGAGTTGGTGTAGGTGGCGTTCGCCACGTCGACGGTGCTGCCCACGGCCGGCACCTTGCCGTCCTTGCCCGCCTTGCGATCGCCGCTCCAGACAACGTCATACACGCGCTCCTGGAGCTCGCCCTTCGCATTCATCCAGCCCTTGACGACCTGGATGCGATCGAGGTTGGCACCGATCGGATCCTTCAGCGCGGCGACCAGGAAGGTCGGCGCCTTGCCGGCCGGGGCCTTGGCGAGATCGCCTCCCATCGGCACGCCCTTCGCGTAGCCGACGGCGGCAGGCAGCCGGTTCTGTGCGTCCTGCGCCGCGAACTCCCAGCCGCCGAAGAAGCGCACCGCCATGCGCGTGCCGGTGGTCGCGTACGTCTCGCGCCGCTTCATCGCGTCGAAGATCGCTTCACGCGAGTTGTCGGTCGCCCACACCGCAGCGAATCCGGAGGCGCCGACTTCCCAGTCCATGATGCGGACGCCGGACTTCGCGTTGTTGACGAAGGTCGCACTGATCCGCTCCGGGCTCGGCTCCTGCGGCACCGTCTTGCCGAAGAAGTTGTCTTCTTCCATGGCCGCCAGGCCGTTGTGCGAGTCGCTGCTGCCGATCATCCCGAACTTGAAGGGGTTGATCCCCAGCTTGTCCTGCAGCTTGAGCCCGTTCTTCAGCGCGGCGCGCGCGTACTCGTACTCGAGCATGTCCTTCGACTTGGGCACGGTGCCGTCGAGATTGCCCTTGTCCCACAGTTCGAAGCTCGCGAATTCGTCGTTCGGCGACAGGAAAGGATGCGCTTCGCCGGTGCCCTTGGTCTGCGTCACCTCATACAGCGGCTCCCAGCGCGCGCGGTTCATCGCGTACTCGCGATCGATCGACTTGCCGAAGGCTTCGACCACCGGGAACATCCGCCCGTTGCTCAGGTTGCCGTTGTGGGCGATTGCGAGCACTTCAGTGCCCGTCTTGTCCTGCGCGGCGGCCATCCACTTCCACAGGTCCACCGGGTTGTCGCTGCCCAGCGGCTTCAAGGTGGTGAACGGCTCGACCAGCGCGGCCTGCGCACCGTTGCCGCGGAAGATCACGTTGCGGTGCAGGTTGTTGCCGCCGGTGTTGGACGTCCACTCGAAGCCGATGAACGCCGTGAACCGTCCGGGATCGTTGTAATCCTCGGCCGCCTTGATCGTCTGCTGCCAGGCGCCGCGGTAGGCGGTGGTTCCAGGAAGCGGAAAGCCCTCGGGCATCTGGCCCTTGCCGAAGCTGACGATGATGTCCATCGCCGCCGCCGCCCCCTGTCCGCCGCTGATCTCGTCGTACCACTTGCGGCCCTGCGGGGTCGCGAGCAGCGTCGGATCTCCGCCCATCAGCAGCGGAAAGAAGCCCATGCCATCGGAGTGATCGGCGACGACAAGCCAGTCAAGCGGACGCGACAGCTTGACACGCTGACCGGTCGACGACGTGACTTCCTCGCCGCGCGCGAAGCGGTAGGCGTCGCTCGGCGTGAGGCGCGCGCCGAACGCACCCGCGTCCATCGAGAACGACGTGTGCAAGTGCGTGTCGCCGAACAGCGGCCGCGTCGGAAAGGCGCGACCCGCGTACGGCGAGTAGTTGGGCTTCGACGGATGGACCTTCCGAGTGTCGCATACGCATGCGAACGTAGGCGCCGCCGCCAGCGATGCGGACAACCCTTCGCTCCGTCCGTCGCAGGACCTTGAAGCCAGCGACTCCCACAGTCCGAACTGCGCGCTCGTGCTGACGACGAAGTTGAACGCCCGATAACCGCGCGCCGTGTGGCCGAGCGAGTGCAGGCACATCCGGCGCGCGATGCCGCCCTCGGCCGCATGCCAGCGGCTCACGCCTCGCGCCGTGCCAGCGCGAGGAGCCCCCAGGCCGATCATCGTGACGCCCGATACCCGGGTCAGCAGTCGGGCGCGCGCCGCGCGGGCGGTCTGCGACGCGAGCATGCGATCGGCCGCGAACACCGCCGCGACATCGACCAGCGTGTTCAGCGCGACGCAGATGCTCCCGAGCAGCACCAGCTGCGGAACCAGGGGTTCGCCGGGCGAGACGAACTGGGGCAGGAACGCGAGGAAGAAGAGCGCGGTCTTGACGTTCAACGCCTCGACGGCGACTCCTTCGAACAGAGCACGACGCACGCCCCGTGACGTGACCGCCTTCACCGTGACCTCTTTGCTGCGACTCAACAGCAGGCGGACACCTAGGTAGACAAGGTAGGCCGCGCCGAGGTACTTGACCAGGTTGAAGGCGACGGCGGATTGGGCGACGATCAGCGACAGGCCGAGCGCCGCGGCGCCGACGTGCAACATGCCGCCGATGCCGGTGCCGAAGCAGGAGGCGAGGCCTTCACGGCGACCACCGGCCGCGGTGCGTGCCACCACGTAGGCAATGCCGGGACCTGGGGTGACGGCCAGGACGACGGCGGCGAAGAGGAAGGCCAGGAACGTCATCGGCCTGTGTCACTTCCCGCTGTAGTTCACCTGCTTCAAGCGGCGCTGCCGCACGGCCTCCGCGAGCGTCTCCAGGCAGCGCGCGCTGTCGTCCCAGCCCAGGCAGGCGTCGGTGATCGACTGGCCATACGTGAGCGGCTTGCCCGGCTGCAGGTCCTGGCGGCCGGCCACGAGGTGGCTTTCGATCATCACGCCGACGATGCGCATCTCGCCGGCGGCCAGCTGGCCGGCGACGTCCGCGCACACCGCCACCTGGTTCTGGTGGTTCTTCTGGCTGTTCGCGTGGCTGGCGTCGATCATCAGCGCGTTGGGCGAGCCCGGCCTTGCCGAGATCGGCGCACGCGGCCTCGACGCTCGCCGCGTCGAAGTTCGGCGTCTTGCCGCCGCGCAGGATGATGTGGCAGTCCTCGTTGCCCTTGGTCGAGACGATGGCGGAGTGGCCGCCCTTGGTCACCGACAGGAAGTGGTGCGGCTGCTGCGCCGCCTTGATGGCGTCGACGGCGATCCTGATGTTGCCGTCGGTGCCGTTCTTGAAGCCGACCGGGCACGACAGGCCGGAGGCCAGTTCGCGGTGCGTCTGGCTCTCGGTGGTGCGCGCGCCGATCGCGCCCCAGGAGATGAGGTCGGCGATGTACTGCGGCGTGATCATGTCGAGGAACTCGCAGCCGGCCGGGACGCCGGCGGCGTTGATCTCCATGAGCAGCTCGCGCGCGACGCGCAGTCCGTGGTTGATGCGGAAGCTGCCGTCGAGGTCCGGATCGTTGATCAGGCCCTTCCAGCCGACCGTGGTGCGCGGCTTCTCGAAGTACACGCGCATCACGATCTCGAGGTCGGCCTTCAGGCGCTCGCGCTCGGCCTTCAGCCGCTTCGCGTACTCCAGGGCCGCCGTCGGGATCGTGGATCGAGCACGGGCCGATGACCACCACCAGGCGGTCGTCCATGCCGTGCAGGATGCGGTGGATCGCGGAGCGCGCCTCGAACACGGTGCTCGACGCCGCCTCGTCGCACGGAAACTCGCGCAGCAGGTGCGACGGCGGCGCCAGCTCCTTGATCTCCTTGATCCGCAGGTCATCGGTCATGTGTCGCATTGCTCGAGCTCCATCCATGGTCGGTCCTCTGGTGCCGGCGCCGCCCTGGCCAAAAAAAAACCGCCAGGGTTTCGGCCTGGCGGTGCGTGTCGGTTGTGCCCTTGTTACGTGCGTCGCGCGACTCGTTCCGCCTGTGGCCGGAAAAAGCCGAAAAAGTAGGTCGAAAAGGAGGATGCGAAGCGCGTCATGGCAACCGCACTGTACCGCAGGGCAAGCCGACCGGGCAAGCTGCTGCCGCGCGTGCGCCGGCGATTCGGAGCGATCAATGGGCCGCGCGGCTGTACAGCCAGGCGGTCAGGTGGAAGCACACCGGCGCGGCGAAGGCGAGCGCGTCGAGCCGGTCGAGCACCGCACGCACGCCGACGATACCGGTGTCCCAGTCGCGCGCGCCGAGGCTCTTCTTCACCGACGACAGCACCACCGAGCCGAAGAAGCCCGAGGCGGCGATGATGATCGACATCAGCGTCGACTGCCACCAGCGGTAGGGAGTCATCCACCACAACGCCGTGCCCAGCAGCCCCGCGACCGTCGTGGCCACCATCACGCCCGCCAAGGTCCGGTTGGGGTCCGACTTCAGCGGCGTGCCGCCCACCACGGCGCTCGTGATGACCTGCGCGAGGTCGGCGACGTACAGCACCAGCAGGAAGTAGACCAGCAGCAGCGGTCCGCGCTCGCCGATCTCCGGGCCGCCGAGCTGCGCGATCGCGGGGGCGTGGCTGACGCAGTACACGCAGATCATCAGGCCCCATTGCACCTTGGCCACGCGCTCGAGGTAGCGCTCCGTGTCCTGCTTCAGCGCCATGACGACCGGCAGCAGCAGGAAGACGTAGACCGGGATGAAGACGGTGAACAGGCCGATCTTGCCGGTGCCGATCAGCACGTACTGCAGCGGCGTGACGACGTAGAACGCGAGCACCAGCGCCCAGTGATCCGCGGGGCGGATCGGCGTCAGCGACACGAAGTTGCGCAGCGCGAAGAACGAAACGAGCGCGAACACGAACAGCAGCGCTCCCGGTGCCGAGCGCGAAGGCCACCGAGAACACGGCGACGATCGACCACGACGCGCGCAGCCGCGAGTTGACGAGCCGCAGCCGCTGCTGCCTGGCCTCATCGATCGTGCGCGCGCTCAGCCACGCGCCGAGCGCGGTGACGATCACGGACAGGCCGACGAGCCCGGCCAGCACCGCGAGGAAGGTTTCGTTCAGCGTCAGTTGCATCAGTCGGCTTCCAGCGCGATGACCGCGTCGCGCGCGCGCTCGAGGAACTCCGCCTTGTCCTCGCCGGCGATGCGTTCCAGCGGGGCGCCGAAGCGCACGGTGCAGATGCGCCGGCACCGGGATGACCGCGCCCTTCGGCATGCTGCGGTGAAGGTTCTCGATGTACACCGGAATCAGTTCGACGCCGGGAAACTCCGTCGCCAGGTGATACAGGCCCGACTTGAACGCGTTCGGCAGCGGCTGCGCCGAGCGCGTGCCCTCCGGGAAGATGATCAGCGAGAAGCCGTGCTCGAGGGCGTCGCGCAGGGGTTGCAGCGGATCGGCGTCCGGGTTGTCGCGACTGCGGTCGATCATCACGACGTTCAGTTCGTCCCGCGCGATCGCCCCGCGGATGCCGGGCCGGTCCCAGTAGTCCTTGGCCGCCACCGGCCGCGTGTTGGCGCGCAGCGCCGCCGGCAGTGCGGCCCACAGCACCACGGTGTCCATGTGGCTGGTGTGATTGGCGAAGTAGATCCGCTGGGACGCGGTGGGCGCGGAGCCCATCCACCTCGGATAGGCGCCGACCAGCAGGCGCACGAGCCAGACGATGGGCAGCAGGAACTTCAGGACGGTCTCCCCCGTTGGCCCTTGCGGGAGGGCGGGGTCGTTGTTGTAGATGCGATTATGCCGAGTCGGAGGGAGCGACGCCCATCGCCGCCGGTATCCCGGAGCGGGCGCGCTTTGCCGGCATTGCGCCGGCCGCTAGCATTCGCGCCGCAACAACAAGGACATGAAGATGCAACGAACAATCCGCTGGCTCGCTCCCCTTGTGTCGATCGCCGTCACGGTGCTTGCCGGCTGCGCGACCGGCAGCGGCGGAGACGACGTAATGCTGATCCGCGGCGAGTTGACGACCCGGACCCGCATTGCCCTCGCGCCGGACAGCGTCGCGATCGTCGAACTGACCCGCCCGCAGGACGGCCGCGTGCTGGCTGAGCAGCGAATTGCGCTCGACGGCCGGCAGGTGCCGATCGCGTTCGAGCTGAAGGTGCGTCGGCAAGGCCTCGCGGACAACACCGGGTACGCGCTGCGCGGGACGATCGAGACGCGCAGCGGACCCGCGTGGGTCACCGAGCCCGTGGACGTTCGCGCGACGCCCGGCACGGTGAACGTCGGCGCGCTTCAGATGCGTCCCTTCGAGCGGATGGCCTTCACCACCCGCCTGCAATGCGGACAACGGACCGCGCGCGTGGGCCTCGTGAAACGCGGCGACGGCGAAGTCCCGCGCCTGGTGGTCGACGGCGACCGCTTCGAACTGCATGGAATCGTGAGCGCCTCCGGCGCCCGCTACGAAGCGGTCTACGACCCCACCACGCAACTCTGGGACAAGGGCGATCGCGCCACGCTGACCGTCCGTGGCGAGGCCTGGCCGGAGTGCACGGTGACGCGCGACGCTCCCGACGCCATCACGGCGCGCGGCAACGAGCCCGGCTGGCGCCTGGACCTGGGGAACGCGTTGCGCTTCGTCGGCGGCGGCGAAAGCGTGGAAGGGACCGCGCCGCCGGCGCAGTACGCAGGCGGGGTGCGGCGCCACGTCGGGACGGTCGCCGGACGCTCGGTGTACGTCACGCTCACGCCGCGTGTCTGCCGCGACACCATGGCGGGCATGCCGTTTCCCTACAGCGCCGAGGTCATCATCGCCGGCCGCACCTTTCGCGGCTGCGCCGGCGAGCCGGACACCCTGCTGATGGGCGACGAGTGGGTGGTCGAGGACATCGCCGGCACGCTGATCGACCGCTCGCGCGCGACGCTGGACTTCGGTGTCGACGGCCGGCTGGCCGGCCGCGCTTCCTGCAACGCGTTCACCACGACGTACACGCTGACCGGGGAGAGCCTGGCCATCGGCACCACCGCAACCACGATGATGAGTTGTGCCCCCGCCCTGATGGAACAGGAGAAGCGCTTCCTGGAGATCCTGCAGCGCGTCCGGCGCTTCGACATCAGCGAGAACGGTGCGCTGGTGCTGGAGGACGATCAGGGCCGCCGGATCGTCGCGCGCCGCCTGCGCTCGTGACCGCGCCTTTCGACGGCCGCGGCCCGCGCCGGGCCGCCCTGCATAATCGATCTCACCGGGCGCGAAGAGCGCGGACGGGCACACGGGCTCGCGGGGCGAGGGGAAGGATGGGCTGGTTCACGGTAGCGCTGGTCGTCATTGCGTCGGCGTGCTTCACGCTGGCCGCGATCCACGCCCACGTGTGGCTGCGGGAGCGCAACGTCAGCGCCAACGCAGCATTCGCGGTGCTCGCGGCGAGTGTCGGCGTGATGGCGTTCCTCGAACTTCACATGCTGCGCGCGCAGACGCCGGCGGAGTTCGGCCGGATGCTGTGGTGGAACCACGTCCCGATCTGGTTCGCGTCGTGTCGGTGGTCGCGTTCGTGCGCCTGCACCTGCGCGCCGGCCGCGCGTGGCTCGGATGGGTCGCGATCGGGCTGCGGACGCTCGCGCTCGTCATCAATTTCTTCTCGGCGCCCAACATCAACTACAGCGAGATCGTCGCGCTGCGGCAGGTCACCGTCTTCGGCGAGACGCTGTCGTTCGCTCAGGGAACGACCAACCCCTTGATCCTGATCGGGCAGTCGGCCCTGCTTGCACTGATCGTTTTCGTCGCCGATGCCGCAGTGACGGCGTGGCGCAACGGCGAACGGCGCCGCGCGTGGACGATCAGGCAGGCAGCTGGTCCTCTTCGTTTCGGTCGCCGCCGGGACTGCGATCGTGTCGTACTGGGGCCTCGCGAAGATCCCCGTGCTGGCGAGCCTGTTCTTCCTGCCGATCGTGCTGTTCATGGGCTACGAACTGAGCCTGGAGCTGATCCGTTCGGTACGGCTGGCGTCCGAGCTCGAGGTCACCGCGGTGGCGCTGCGCGCGTCCGAGCAGAAGCTGGCGTTCGCGGCGGAAGCAGCCAACGCCGGCCTGTGGAGCGTGGACCGCACCACCGGCCGGTTGTGGGCGACGCCGCAGGCGCTTTCGATGTTCGGTCTGAAGCGCGACGGCGAACACCATGCGGACGAGTTGCTGCGCACCGTGCATCCCGAGGACCGTGGAGCGGGTGCGCGAGTTCATCCACGGGGAGCACGCGGTCGAGAGCCGCGGGGCGGTCGAGTACCGGGTCATCACGCCGAACGGTGAAGTGCGGTGGTTCGGAGCGCGCGGCGGTTCGCACGAAGACGGGCGCGCGACCGCGCAGAGCCTGATGGGTGCGACGATCGACATCACCGAGCGCAAGCGCGCCGAGGAGGAGACGGCGCGCGCCAGCGGGTCGAGCTCGAGCACCTGTCTCGCGTGGCCGACGCTGAGCGAACTGTCCGGAGCGCTCGCGCACGAGCTGAACCAGCCGTTGGCGATCATCATGAGCAATGCCGAAGCCGCGCAGCAGTTGCTGCAGCGGGCCGAGCCGGACCTCGACGAGGTGCGCGCGATCCTCGGCGACATCGTCGATGCGGACGAACGCGCCGGAGAGGTCATCCGGCGGCTGCGCGGCATGCTCAAGCGCGGCGTGCCGCAGCGCCAGCCGCTGTCGCTCGGCGAGGTCGTGCGAGGAGTGCTGCAGTTCATGCGCGCCGATCTCGTCCGCCGCGGCGTCGCGCTCGACGTCAGTGCCGGAGGACACGAGGAAGCGTGCGCGCCGATCGTGTGCCGATCGAGCAGGTGCTCATCAACATCATCACGAACGCCTGCGATTCCATGGATGGCCAACGCGAACGGCGATCCGCCGGCTGACCGTCACGCTGTGCGAGGACGCGGCGATGGCATGCGTGCGGATCGGAGACGTCGGCAGCGGCCTGCCGGCGGTGCCGAGCGCGTGTTCGACGCCTTCTACACGACCAAGACCGACGGCCTCGGCATGGGCCTGGCCATCTCGCGCTCGATCGTCACCGGCGCACGGCGGGCGGCTGACGGCGCGCGCCGAATCGGCCGCGCGGCGCCGTGTTCACCGTCTGCCTGCCGTTCGCGGAGGGGCGACATGAGCGGTGGCGCAAGGTCTTCCTCGTCGACGACGAGCCCGAGCTTCGCCAGGCGCTTTCGCGCCTGCTGCGGCCGAAGGGCTCGAGGTCGAGTCTCGGCTCGGCGACGGCGTTCCTCGCGCGGGTGGACGACGCGTGCACCGGTTGCTCGTGCTCGACCTCAGCCATGCCGGTGCTCGACGGGCTCGAATTGCAGCGCCAGCTGGCGGCGACGCGGCGCGCATCTCGGAATCGTCTTCCTCACCGGCCATGGCGACATTCCGACGAGTGTGCAGGCGATCAAGGCCGGTGCGCTCGACTTTCTGACCAAGCCGGTCAAGCGGGCCGACCTGCTGCGCGCGGTGCACGCCGCGCTCGCATCACGCGCGCGAACAGCACGAGGCGGCCGATGCCGCCGCGGGACTGCGAAGCCGGCTGGCCCAGCTCACCCCGCGCGAGCGCGAGGTCTTCGCGCACGTGATCGCCGGCAAGCTCAACAAGGTGATCGCGGCGGACCTCGGCACCACCGAGCAGACGATCAAGGTGCACCGGGCGCGGGTCATGGAGAAGCTCGCTGTCGACTCGGTCGCCGATCTCGTCCGCGTTGCGCAGCAGCTCGGTGTGGAGCCATCGCCGTAGGGTCCGCCGACCCGCCGCGGTCTGCGCCATGCTGCCGATGGCGCACAAGTGATCGGCATCGCGGCGACGGCGGCTTGCGCGTTGGCGCTGCCGGCGCCGGCGCGCAGGGTGCGTCCGACCGTGTCGAACCCTGGTGCTCGACGTCGAGCGCGTGCCGGCGAAGGCGCAGACGAAGTAGAACTCGTCGCCGGCAGGTTGCACCAACGTGCAATGGCTGCCCGGGCCGTCGTGCGGCACACTCGGGCGCATGGGTTCCGCACATCCGGTGATCGCCATCCTCGACGACGAAGAGCACTTCCGGCGCGCGCTGTCGCGGCTGCTGCAGGCGCACGGCTATGAGGTCGCCAGTTTTGCCGCCGGTGAGGAATTGATCGCCGAGGCCGCGCGGCGCACCTTCGGCTGCGTGCTGCTCGATCTCAACATGCCGGGCATGTCGGGCTTTGACGTGCTGTCCGAACTGCTGGGCGAGCTCGCCCCCGCCGGTCATTGTCCTGACGGCGAACGACGATCCCTCGACCATGAAGCGCGCATTGGCCCTGAACGCGTTCGACTACCAGTTGAAGCCTATCGCTGCCCCGGCCTTGCTCGGTTGCATCGAGCGCGCCTGCGCACGGTAGCGGCGCTTGTCCGCTGCAACTGCGGAGTGCGGTCACAATGACGGTCTCATGGATGCCATCGTCGCCACCCGCCACTGGCTGGAGCAGGTCGTCATCGGGCTCAACCTGTGCCCCTTCGCCAAGGGCGTGCACCTGAAGCAGCAGATTCGCTGGGTCGAGAGCCCGGCACGCGATGTGGACGGGCTGCTTGCCGATCTCGTGCGCGAACTGCAGTTTCTTGCGGCGGCCGATCCGGACTCTCTGGACACGACGCTCCTCATCCACCCGCACGTGCTCAACGACTTCCTGGACTACAACGACTTTCTCGACGCGGCGGACGCCGCGGTCGAGCAACTGGGGCTCGCCGGCGTGCTCCAGGTGGCGAGCTTTCACCCGGACTACCAGTTCGAGGGCACGGAGCCCGACGATGCCGGCAACCTCAGCAACCGCTCGCCGTGTCCGACGCTGCACCTGTTGCGGGAGGACAGCATCGACCGCGCCGTCGCCGCGTTCCCGGAGGCGGAAACGATCTACGAGCGCAACATCGAAACGCTGCGGCGCCTCGGTGTCGAGCGCTGGCGCGCGTTGATGGCTGTTCCAGCCGACGCCCGATAGCGCGCGCGCGGTCGACTCAGGCCTCGGCTTGCGCCACACGCTGGCCAGCCACGGTTGCTGGTCCCTCGGCAGCCCGGGCGGCCGGTAGTAGTGCGACAGTTCCACGAAGCCGACGGCCGTCATCAAGGTGCGCCACGCCTCCCAGTCGAGGAAGACGCCGTAGCGGTCGCCGTTCCAGCCCTCCTGCCCTGCCCCGCGCGGATTCGAGCTGAACAGGACGCCGCCCGGCTTCAGCGTCGGCGTGCAGTTCGCGCAGCACGCGCGGCAGTTCCTGGCGCGGGACGTGGAACAGCACCGCGTTGGCGAACACGCCGTCGAACTGCGCCGTCGGCAGGTCGAGCTCGAGAAAGTTCTGCTCGAGCACCGTGCAGCCGCTGTAGGTCCGCGCCATGTGCGACGAGCGGCGGCGATCCTTCGAGTCCCGTGACGCCGGTGCCCGAGCTCGCGGAATGTCTTGCAGGTCGCGGCCCGGACCGCAGCCGAAGTCGAGCAACTCGAACGGCGGCGGCGCCTCGATGGCGCCGAGCAGCGCGTCGATGTTCTGGCGGACGTCGTGATCGCGCGTGCCCTCCCAGAATTCCGCGCGCGCTGGGTGTAGTGCGACAGGGTGCGCGCGGCGATCGCTCGCAGGTCCTCGGGCGTCAGTTCCATGCCGTCTTCACTCCAATTCCTCCGCACTCCAGGCATCGCGCGATCGACGCATGCGATCACGTAGCATCCCGGGCAAGGGCGGATCCCGCCGGTGGCTGCACGATCCGCTCTTTCACCCCGCCCTGCGTTTCCGGAGAGTCGATGAACGACCCCGAAGTTCTCCATCCGTTGCGACCGATCCTCAGGAACTGGGTGTGGGAGCACGGCCGCGTCGGCACGCGCTGGCTCGACTGCCGCACCGGCGAGGTGAAGTTCGACGACGGGAAGAAGTCGCGCTTCGCCGACGACATCATTTTCCACGTTCCGCTCGACGAGGATGCGCACGAAGCCGCCGGACCGACCGTGCACGAGGGTGCGTTGGCCCGCTTCCTGCGTGCCGCGCAACTCGGGAAGCCGGAGGAGGCCGGCGCCGTGGCGGACGTGCAGCGCGCGGTGCAGGAGTGCGTGGCGCTCGGCCTCGTGTCCGCGTATCAAACCGAGGCGCGGGAAGCGCTTGCGCGCTACCGGCTCGAACCGATGTTCGAGGACGAGATCCACGCGGCGGTCGTCACCGACATCCGCGCCAGGTACGTGGGCCTGCGCGCGCAACTCGCGCTCTACGACTTCACGGTCTTTCACAGCCTGCCCGCGCCGCTGCTGTGCAGCGAGGCGCCGTTCATCGACTGGCGGGTGCGGGCGAAGCCGGTGCAGCCTTTCGTGTCGCTGCCGCTCGGTCCGTACTGCCTCCTGGTGGGCACGCCGTCGGGCAAGAAGAGCCGGGCGGGCCCGGTGCTGTGGAAGACGGCGACGGTGATGGGTCCCTTCAAGGACCACAACCGCATCCTGGTCGAGGACGCGCGCGCCTGGCTCGTTGCGACGTCGGACGAGGAACTCCTGGCACTGCAGCCGCGCTTTGCTCCGCCGCCCGCCATCGGCGGGGGACGTCCCGCCCGCCTGACGACCGGGCGGGCAGCGCTACTTCCGGGCGCCGAACACGCGACGGGCGATGTCGCTGCCGGCGGCGACCGGCTGGAGTTGCGGTGCCGAGTCCTCGACCGGTCGCGGGCGTCGCAGCCTGCCCGTCCCTGGCCGTTGAACCTTCGTTCAATAGGCACGGGCGGGCGCCCCTCTAATCTCCGCGCATCGAAAAGGGACCGGACCGCTCGGCGTTCGGCCTTCCAAGAGCGCACACAGGGGAACACATCGATGAAGCTTTTCTCCGCTTTCCTGGCGGCCTGCCTGATGCTCGTGGCCGTACCGGCCACCGCGCAGACGGCCGCAAAGAAGAAGCCCAACATCCTCATCATCTGGGGCGACGACATCGGCTGGTTCAACGTCAGCGCCTACAACCACGGCATGATGGGCTACAAGACGCCGAACATCGACCGCATCGCGCAAGGAAGGCGCGCTGTTCACCGACTGGTACGGCCAGCAGAGCTGCACCGCCGGCCGCGCCGCCTTCATCACCGGCCAGTCGCCGATCCGCACCGGCCTGACCAAGGTCGGCCTGCCGGGCGCGCCGAGGGCCTGCAAGAAGGAAGACCCGACCATCGCCGACGCTGCTCAAGCCGCTGGGCTACGTCACCGGCCAGTTCGGCAAGAACCACCTCGGCGACCGCGACGAGATGCTGCCGACCGCCCACGGCTTCGACGAGTTCTTCGGCAACCTCTACCACCTGAACGCCGAGGAGGAGCCGGAGAACCCGGACTATCCGAAGAACCCCGAGTTCAAGAAGAAGTTCGGCCCGCGCGGCGTCATCCACAGCTTCGCCGGCGGCAAGATCGAGGACACCGGCCCGCTGACCAAGAAGCGCATGGAGACGGTCGACGAGGAAGTCACCGCCAAGGCGCTCGACTTCATGGAGCGCGCGCAGCAAGGACGGACAAGCCGTTCTTCGTCTGGTGGAACTCCACCCGCATGCACATCTTCACGCACCTGAAGAAGGAGTCCGAGGGCAAGACCGGCCTCGGCGTCTATGCCGACGGCATGGTCGAGCACGACGGCATGGTCGGCCAGCTGCTGGACAAGCTCAAGGAGCTGGGCATCGAAGACAACACCATCGTCATGTACTCGACCGACAACGGCGCCGAGACGTTCACCTGGCCCGATGGCGGCACGACGCATGTTCCGCGGCGAGAAGAACACGCACTGGGAAGGCGGCTACCGCGTGCCGACGCTGATCCGCTGGCCCGGCGTGATCAAGCCGGGCACGGTCATCAACGACATCGGCGCGCACGAGGACATGCTGCCGACGCTGCTCGCGGCGGCCGGCGACCCGACATGTCAAGGAAGACCTGCTGAAGGGCCAGAAGATCGGCGACACGACCTACAAGGTCCACCTCGACGGCTACAACCTCTGGCCCGGCGCTGCAAGGGCGAAGGCGAATGGCCGCGCAAGGAGTTCATCTACTGGACCGACGACGGCAGCGTCGCCGCGCTGCGCTACGACAACTGGAAGATCACCTTCCTGGAGCAGAACGCCGAAGGCCTGAAGGTCTGGCAGGAGCCGTTCGCCGAACTGCGCGCGCCGATGCTCACCAATCTGCGCATGGATCCGTTCGAGCGCGCCGAGCACGAAGACGCCATGGGCTACCAGCGCTGGTATCATGGAGCGCATGTTCGTGATCGCACCGGCCGGCGCCTATGTCGGCCAGTGGCTGCAGAGCTTCCGCGAGTTCCCGCCGCGCCAGAAGCCGGGCAGCTTCAACCTCGACCGCGTGATGGAAGCGTTGACGAAGCCCGCGCAGTGATCGATTGAAACCACAGGAAACCCGGGCCGCGTCCGTGACTGTAGGATGCGGCCTTGGTCGTTTCAGGTCACCTCAAACGGAGAACAGATGAAAACAAAACTCATCCGCAGCCTGTTCACGGCCGCTTGCGCGTTCTCGGCCTCGCTGGCCGGTTCGCCCGCCGCCGCGCAGGACTTCTCGAACCTCACGGCGGGGGACTGGAAGTATCACGCACAGGTCTACTTCTGGTTCCCGAGCGTCAGCGGGAAGACGATGTTTCCGCCTCCGCGACGGGCAGTGCCACCGTGAATGCCGACGCGGGCGACATCCTGGACGCGCTGCAGTTCGCTTCATGGGGAGCTTCGACGCCCGCAAGAGGCAAGCTTCGGGATGCTGACCGACTACATCTACCTGAACATGGAGGCCGACAAATCGGCCACGCGCGACCTGACCCTGTCGGGCCCCGGTGGAAATATCGCATTGCCCGCGGCGCCAGTGCGGACTTGAACGTCGCCTTGAAGGGCTGCAGGCCTGGACGCTGGCGGGAACGTACACGGCAATCGAAACGCCGAGCTATCAACTCGACGTGCTGGCCGGCACTCGCCTGCTGAAGATGGACACGACCCTCAGCTGGAGGCTCAACGGCAACCTGGGGTCGCTGGCCGTTGCTCGTACCGGCGCCAACACGGCCAAGCCGGACTGGTGGGACGCGATCGTCGGCGTCCGCGGCCGGGCCAGGTTGGGCGAGGGCGGCAAGTGGTTTGTGCCGTATTACGCGGACATCGGGACCGGCCAGTCGGACCTGACGTGGCAGGCGATGGCCGGCGTCGGTTACACGTTCAGTTGGGGCGAGTCGTCGGCGTCTACCGCCACCTCGAATACCAGCTTCGATTCGAGCAAGGCGTTGCAGGACATCTCGTTCACGGGACCCGCCATCGCGGTCGGCTTCCGCTGGTAGTCCCAGCCACAGCGAACAGGCCGCACCTTCGGGACGCGGCCTTTTTTCTTTTGCGCGCCTGCCGGCCGTGAAAACGCCACCCCGCCGATTCCTGTCGTCACCGTGGACCCCGGTGCTGATGCTCGCCGCCTTGCTCGTTCTGGTCGGCGCCGCCTGGCTGGTATCGCGTTCGACGATGCCTTCCCCATCGGCGCCCGCGGTGCAGGCCGCCCGGTCCGCTGCACCATCCGCGGTGTTCGTCGGCAGCGCGTCGTGCGCGGCCTGTCACGCGCCTCAGCACGCGGCCTGGACGACGTCCCAGCACGCACTCGCGATGCAGCCCGCCTCCGCATGTACGGTGCTGGGGGATTTCGCCAACGCGAGTTTCACGAATGACGGCGTCAATTCGACGTTTTCGACGCGCGACGGCCACTACTACGTCCGCACCGAGGGGCCTGATGGCAAACTTGCAGATTTCGAGATCACCTACACCTTCGGCGTCGAGCCGCTGCAGCAGTACCTGATTCCATTTCCCGATGGGCGCCTGCAGGCGCTTGGCATCGCATGGGATACACGCACGAAGGAGCAGGGCGGCCAGCGATGGTTCGATCTGTACCCGAACGACAAGATCGATTATCGCGACGTGCTGCACTGGAGCCATCCGGCGCAAAACTGGAATCACCAGTGTGCCGAGTGCCACTCCACGAACCTGCGGAAGAACTACCACGCGGACACGCGCCGCTTCGACACCACGTGGAGCTGATGTCAGCGTCGCCTGTGAGTCGTGCCACGGACCGGGCTCGTCGTCACGTCGCGTGGGCGAAGCAGGGCAGCGACAAGGACGGTGCGAATCACGGGCTCGTGTTTCAACTGGCCGATCACTCGAGCGGCCTATGGAGCTTCGCAGGATGGCGAGCCGATCGCCGAGGCGCTCCAAGCCGCTCGCCGTTCACACGGAGGTGGAGACTTGCGCACGCTGTCATTCGCGTCGCGCGCAACTCTGGCCCGACTATCGATACGGCGATGCGCTGGCGCGACCCATCGCCGGCGCCCTGCTCGACGCGGAGCTGTATTTCGCAGACGGCCAGATGCACGAGGAGGTCTACGAATACGGCTCATTCCTGCAGAGCAGGATGTATGGCGCCGGCGTGACCTGCTCAGATTGTCACGAGCCGCACAGTTCGAGACTTCGAGCGCGCAGCCAACGCGCTTTGTGCGCAGTGCCACTCAGGGAACGTACTTCGACGCGACCGAACACCATCACCACCCGTCGGGAAGCGCGGGCGCGCAGTGCGTCAGTCCTGTCACATGGCCGCGCGCACCTACATGGTGGTCGACGGACGGCGTGATCACAGCTTCCGCGTGCCGCGGCCGGACCTGTCGGTCGCCTCGGCACGCCGAACGCCTGCAACGGCTGCCATCGTGAAAGCACGGTGCGGTGGGCGGCCGACGCGGTGGCCCGCTGGTACGGCGCGCAACGGCGCAACGAGCCGCACTACGGGCAGGCGATCGATGCCGGCCGTCGCGCACGCCCCGGGGCGGCGCGCGGACTCGTCGCGCTGGCGACGAGCGTCGCCTATCCGCCGATCGTGCGCGCGACGGCGATCGAACTGCTCGCGCGCTATCCGGGCCGCGCGGCCGATGACGCGGTTCGCCGCGCGCTGGGCGACGCCGATCCGCTCGTCCGTCACGCCGCGGTCAGTGCAACGCAGGCCGCGACGCCCGAGCAACTGGTGGCGGCCCTCGCGCCGCTGCTGGGCGACCCGGTGCGCGCGGTGCGCATCGAGGCGGCGCGGCGGATGGCGCCCGTGGCCGCACGGCTGGACGGGGCCGGGCGCGCCGCGTTCGACACGGCGATCGCGGAGTTCGAGGCCGTGCAGCGCGGCAACATGGACCGTCCCGAGGCGTGGATGAATCTGGGGAACCTGCACCTGGACCGCGGCAACGCGGACGCCGCGGAAGAGGCGTACCGAAGCGCGCTGAAGCGCGACCCGCGCTTCGTCCCCGCGTACGTGAACCTCGCCGATCTGAAGCGTTCGAGGCAGCTCGACGCGGAAGCGGAGGCGGTGCTGCGCGAAGGACTGCGCGCAGCGCCCGCTGCCGCCGCGCTGAGGGAGGCGCTCGGGCTGACGCTGGTGCGCCAGGGCAAGAAGGCATCGGCGCTTGCCGAACTGGCCGCCGCACGGAAGTCCGCACCGGACGAAGCCCGCTACGCCTATCTCTATGCGCTGGCTCTACACGACGCGGGCCGGCGGGCCGATGCCATTCGCGTGCTTGCGGACAGTGCCGGCCCCCGCGGTGACCGCGATGTGCTGCTCGCGCTCGCGATGTACCGCAGCGAAGGCGGTGACGACGCGGGCGCGCGCGAGGCGCTCAAGGCGCTTGAGGCGATCAATCCGGACGACCCGGCCCTCGCGCAGTTCCGCGGACAGCGCTGAAGCGCGTTGTACGAGGGCGCAGTACCGGCTGCGGGTCAGGCGCGCTGCCGGGACGTCTCACCGGCAATCCGGTTCGCCGTGCGCGAGGCGTTGGCAGCCGAGTCGCGCTCGTACGTCCGTGCAGCCGAAGGAAGCACGCCGAGGCGAGGAGTCCCGCGACCGGCATGATCATCATGGCTGTCCCGAGACTCGTCGCATCCGAAATCACGCCGGCCAGGTACGGACCGGGAGCAAGGCCGAGCAGGTTGCTCGACAGCGCGAGCGTCGCGATCGCCGTCGCCCGCAGGCCCGGATGAGTGACATCGATGATCACGGCGATCGCGGCGCCAGCGTGTGCGCCCGCGATCGCGGTGCCAGCGAACAGCAGGGCCATTTGCGCGGGTCCGGCGGGAAGTGCGAATGCCGTCGTGAGCAGCACGAACGACGTGAAGGTGCAGGCGCTCGCGAAGTGCAGCCTGCGGCGCTGACCGGCCCGGTCGGCCAGCAGGCCGCCGACGATCATCCCGATGCCCGCCATCATCATCATGAGGCCCGCGCGCGTACCGGCCTGGTCGGCCGGCAGTCCGTATTCGCGGGCAAGGAAGCTCGGAATCCACGCGGCGATCACAGCGAGGATGACGATCTGCAAGCCACTGCCGAGGTAAGTGAAGCGCGCGCTCGAAGGCGTGAGACAGTTCGCGCACGACGTCGCCGAGCCCCATCGGTTCGGACGCCGACACACCGGCCGCGACAACCCGGGAGGGCTCGCGCACGAGGAGCGCAAACAACGCCACGAGCAGCAGGGAACCGGCGCCGACCCAGATGAAGGCGTCCCGCGCCATCCGTGCGCGGCGCCGATGAGGCCACCGGCAACGACGCCCAGTGCGGTGCCGAACACGGCCGCGGCCTGAAAGGCGCCGAGGACGGCGGAAATGCGTGTCGCGGGAAACGTCGACGACAGCACCGCCGCGCCGACGCTGCCGTATCCCGCTTCGCCCAGGCCGACGGCCGCCCGCGCCATCAGCATCTGCGCATGGCTCTGGCTGACGCCGCAGAGGATCGTCGCCACACTCCAGACGGCACCCATCAGCGTCACGCTCCTGATGTAGCCCCCGCGGTCGGCCATCAGCGCGATCGGCCAGGCGGCAAGGCCGACGATCAGCGGCACGATGCTGATGAGTAAACCCAGCTGGCTGTCGTCCAGCGCCCACAATTTCTTCAGATCGGGGAGGACGCCATTGATCACGCTGCGCGTCATGTAGTCCGCCAGCATCAGCGCCACGGTCAGCGCGAAGACGATCCACGCGCTGCGCGGGATCGGATGCGACGATCGGTTTTGCGATGTGTCAGGCAAGGTGAACTGGCACGTTCGGAGGAGGCGCCTGCCGACTCTACACGGTGCGGATGACCCGATGAAAAACGGCGCCCGCGGGCGCCGTTTGCGAGATGATCCTGCGGGCCCCTCAGCCTGTGCCGCCGACGGTGAGCGCGTCGATGCGCAGCGTCGGGCTGACCGACGCCGACCGGCACGCTCTGGCCGTCCTTGCCGCAGGTCCAGATGCCGTCGAGCGCTCGATGTCGTTGCCGAGCATCGACACCGCGCGGAGCACGTCCGGGCCGTTGCCGATCAGGTTCACGCCCTTGAGCGGCGCGGTGATCTTGCCGTCCTCGATCAGGTAGCTCTCGGTCAGCGAGAACACGAAGTCGCCGTTGGAGATGTCGACCTGGCCGCCGCCGAAGTTGGTGGCGTAGATGCCGTTCTTCACGCTCTTCACGATCTCCTCGGGTCCGTGCGCCGGCGAGCAGGACGGTGTTCGTCATGCGCGGCATCGGCAGGTTGCGCGAAGCTCTCGCGCCGTGCCGTTGCCGGTCACCGGCAGCTTGATCAGGCGCGCGTTCAGGCGTCGTGCATGTAGCCGCGCAGCATGCCGTTCTCGATCAGCACGGTCGGCGCGTGGGCGTTGCCCTCGTCGTCGACGTTGATCGAGCCGCGCGACCGGGCGAGCGTGGCGTCGTCGACCACGGTGCACGCCTCGCGCGACGCGCTGGCCGACTGTGCCGGTGTAGTTGCTCGTGCCCTTGCGGTTGAAGTCGGCCTCGAGGCCGTGGCCCACGGCCTCGTGCAGCAGGATGCCGCTGTCGCCGGGCCCGAGCACGACCGGCATCTTGCCCGCGGGCGCCGGCTCGCGCATCGAGCTTGACGAGCGCCTGGTCCACGGCCTTGTTGGCGTACTCGGCGAGCAGGTCGTCGTGAAGTAGGCGAGGTCGTACGCGCCGCCGCCGCCGGCGCTAGCCCTGCTCGCGGCGACCGCCTTCCTCGACGATCACCTGCACCGAGAGACGCACGAGCGGCCGCACGTCGGCGGCGAGCAGGCCGTCGGTGCGCGCGACCAGCACCACCTCGTACTCGCCGGCGAGGCTCGCCATCACCTGCTTCACGCGCGGGTCGCGCGCGCGCGCGAACCCTCGACGCGCTCGAGCAGTGCGACCTTCTCGGCCGCGTCGAGGCGAGGCGACCGGGTCGTGCGAGCCGTACAGCGCCGCGCGCCGGCATCGCGCCTTCAGCCACCGGGACGCGGCGCTCCGCGCCCTGGCGCGCGATCGGCGCGCGTGGCGTCCGCGGCCTCGCTGCAGCGCCGGCAGGCTGATGTCGTCCGAGTAGGCGAACGCGGTCTTGTCGCCGGCCACCGCACGCACGCCCACGCCCTGGTCGATGTTGAAGCTGCCGCACTTGACGATGCCTTCCTCGAGCTCCGCCTCGGAGCGCGTGTACTGGAAGTAGAGGTCGGCGTAGTCGGCGCGGTGCTCGAAGATGACGCCAGCGTGCCCTGCAGCTTCGCCTCGTCCAGGCCGTACGGGTCGAGCAGCAGGTTCTTGGCGACGGCGGCGGTCGAGGGCGGGATCGGAGGCTTCATCAGGAGAGTCTTGAGGGGAATCGACAAGGAGGCGCGATTGTACGGACCGCGTCCTCAGCAAAGGGTTCGATGTTCCAGCGCCGGCAACGAGGTCCGGCACGACAGCGATCACCTGAGGGTCGATGTCGCCGAACACAACCCCGGGACCGTCAGGGCGACTGGCAAGTACGGTGCCCCACGGGTCGACCAGCATCGAGTGGCCGAAGGTGGTGCGCCCGTTCTCGTGCCGCCCGCCCTGGGCCGGCGCCAGCACGTAGGCGAGGTTCTCGACGGCGCGCGCGCGCAGCAGCAGTTCCCAGTGCGCCTTGCCGGTGGTGGCGGTGAAGGCGGCGGGGACCAGGATCAGGTCGGGTCTGGGCATGGCCCGGTACAACTCGGGAAAGCGGAGGTCGTAGCAGACCGAGAGGCCGACGGTGAGCCGTGGTCCGCCGTCGGGCGCGAAGACGAAGGTCGATACCCGGCTGCCCGGCGCGATGGTCTGTGCCTCGTCGTAGGTTTCGCTGCCCTTCGTGAACCGGAACAGGTGGATCTTGTCGTAGCGGGCCACCCGCGCACCGTCGGGTCCGTACACCAGCACCGAATTCATCACCCGGTCCAGTTCGGACGCGACCAGCGGCAGCGTCCCGCCGACCAGCCAGAGGCGGTGCTTGCGCGCCTGCTCGGCGAGAAAGTCCTGGATCGGTCCACGGCCATCGGGCTCGCGCACGGCGACCTTGTCGGTGTCGCGCTGGCCCATCAGGCAGAAGTACTCGGGCAGGGCCACGAGCTGCGCGCCGGTGCCGGCGGCTTCCTCGATGAGCGTCGCGGCCGTCTGGAGGTTGTCGTCCACGCGGGTGCTGGACACCATCTGCACGGCGGCGACGCGGGCGAGAGCGGTGGTGGTCATTTGGCTGCCTCGGGCGATTGGGTTGGCGTGATGCGGCTCCTGCGCGCGATCTTCGGATCGGTCCACGACCCGGTCACGTCGTACTGCAACGCGAAAGCCTTCGACAGGGGATCCTTCAGCAGGAGTTGTGCGAGAAAGGTGCCCAGTCCGATCACGGGATTGACGACGCCGACGGCCAGCGCCGCGGTGCTGGCATCGATTTCGGGCAGGACGACGATCGACAATTGCTGCGTCTCGTTGCGCAGGTCGAGCGAACCCGACATCAGCACCGCCGCGCTCGCGCCGTTCATGCGGAAGTTGTCGGTCTTCAGGATGCCGCGGTCGATGGCCGCGTCGGCGCGGATCGACGAAAAGGCGAACCCTTCCGTGAACTGGCGGCCGCCATCGGCGGCGAGGTTGCGCCCGAGGGACTGCAGCGACAGCAGCGCAAGCAGTCGGGCCGCGTTCCCGGTGTCGACCTTCAGGAAGCGGCCGTTGTCGACCGCGAGGTTGAGGCGCCCGGACAGCGACGGGTAGTCGATGTCGAGCGGCGAGCCGAGCCACTGGACTTCGCCTTCGACGCGCCCCGAGCCGTTCGACAGCGCATCGGGAAAGCCGAGGCGGCCCAGCGTCGCTCCGCCGTCCATCACGTCGATGCCGAACTTGAGTTGCGTGCGACGGCCGGCGCCGTTGGCGACGGGCGCCCATTCGCCGGTGGCGGCGAGCTTCATGTCGGCGTTCGCGATGTCGAAGCGGCGCACGCGCCAGGCCGCATTGCTGCCGCTGCCGACGTTCTGCGCGAGGAGGTCGAGCCGGCCCAGTTTCATTCCGGTCATCTCGAACTGCTCGACGCTGACCTCGAGCGAAGGAATCTGCTTCGGCGGCGCGCGCAGCGCTTCCACCACCTCCTTTTCCTTGCTCGACGAGATCACCAATCGCGACAGGCGTGCGGTGATGGTCCCGAACGACTGTGGATCGGCCGCGGGCCGCCATTCGATGTTGCCGCTCGCACCGTCCGACACCACGTTCGCCGAGTAGCCGCCGTCCGGCAGGCGCGTTGCGCCCAGCGTCAGGTTCTGCACCCGGTGGCCGTGCACGACCAGTTCCTGCGCGCGGAGGGCCACCAGGTCTACCTGCAGGTCGTCCAGCGATCCGCTGCCGCCGCCTTGCCCGCCACTCGACGACGCTCCCTCGAAACTCAGCAGCTCCGACCACGCGTCCAGGTCCAGCCGCGCGAGCGAACCGATCACCAGCAGGCCGCGTTCGGGCAGATTCGCGGGCTCGTTCACCGCCACGACTCCGCGGGACATCCGCATGGCGCCCTTGTCCGCGCGGCGCTCGATGCGCACGCCGAGGGCACGGCCCGCCTGCACACGCAGGTCGTCTCCGGCCGCGCTGGAGGTGCGCTCGATGCGGACCGGCATGCTCTCCTGCGCGGTTTTCCGCAGCGGCGCCACGCCGTCCACCGCGAGGCCGGTGAGGTCGCTGTCGATGCGCAGCTCGGTCCCGTTCTTCACGATCACCGACGCCTGGTAGCGCGTGCTGCCGGTGGAGCGGTCGAGCAGGCGCTGCACGGGTGCGATCGGCACCGCGGACCGCAGACCGGATGCGGTGGCGAGACCGGCCGCGTTGAACACCAGCGCTCCGTCCGCTCGCGTGGAGGCATCGATTCGCGCCGGCCCCCCGAGCAGGTTCGTGGACAGGTTGTTGATGCGCACGCCGCGCTCGTCGAAGTTCAGCGTGCCGTTCGTGCGCGTGAACTGGGGAATGCCGGCGAGCGTGAGCGTGTTGTTCTGGAACGCGAGTGCGCCGGTCACCTTGACGTCGGCAGCGTGCTGCAGCGGAATCAGCAGGCCGAGGTCCAGTTTCACGTTGCCCTGCGCCTCGGCGCCGTCGGTGACGCCGCCGATCCAGCCCTTCACGGGGCTCGTGTTCACGTACCGCACCATCTCCGCCAGCGGGCCGCTGGCCGCGCCGCGCACGTCGAGCGTGGCATCGTGACCGAGGTTCGGGATGCGGGCCGTCGCGTTGTCGATGCGGGCGCCGTAGGCGCGGGCGCGCTGCGCGGTGATGGTCATCGACGCCCGCTCGAAGAGCAGATCGGCGTCGATCTCGGACAGCAGCGGCCAGACCGCTCCGGGCTCGGCGGGCCTGCCGTCGTCGCCCGGTGCGCCGGGAAACACGTCGAGCGTGGCGCCGGTCACGCGGCCGGCGATCCGGAAGTCACCGTCGGCGGGGTTCACGAACGGAAAGCGCGCGAGGTCTCCCTTGAGCTTGAACGTGCCGTCGGCGAGGCGGCCCTTGACGAGCGCGCGCTCGAGCCACTTGCGCGTCCCGGCCCCGGCGACCAGCGGGATGTAGCGATGGGCCGTGCTGGCGTTGGCCCGCGCGATGCGGCCGGCGAGGTCGACCGCGCCCGGCCCCGTTTCTGCCGTGCGATAGGTGCCGTTCGCCACCAGGTCGACGTCGTCGTTGGAGGCGCGCAGGTTGCTCCGCGCGGAACTCGAGCGTGGTGGCGTGTCGCCAGTGCACCGAGCCGAGCAACTGCTTCAGCGGCAGGCGCGGCTCCTCGAAGACGCCGGGAAAGACGAGTGTCGCGTCGGTCGTCGCGAGTTCCAGCGTGCCCGCTCCGCGCTCCATCCGAATCGCGCCGCTGAGATTCTCGAAGCCCGGCAAGCCCACGGTGCGCTCGCTGCCTTCCGGCGGCAGCTGCGCCGCGCTCGACAGTCCGCTGAACTTCGATTTCAGCGCGATGTCGCCGGCGGCCGGTGACTCGCCGACCCACGCCACCGTCAGTCCGGACAGGACGCCGCGCACCGCGTGCCGCGCGACGTTGTCCCTCAGCTCGCGCGGCAGGGGAATGTGCGTGATCACGGCGGCGAGGCTCCCGAGGTCGACGCGCGATGCCTCCAGCTCCGTTCGTTGCGGCTCGGTGCCGGCGGCGCGCGTGCGGCGCAGCTTCATGTCCAGCGGCGGAAACGTCAGGCCGGCCGCGGTGCGGAACGTCGTGCCCGCCAGTCCGAATTCCTGTCCGCCGAGTCCGATCGGCCAGAGATCGCCCCACTGGCGTTGCGTGGCGCGCCCCTGGAGCGACGTCAGACGCAAGGGTTCGAGGTCCTTCGCCAGGCGCGCCGTCACGTCCTGCAACGCCACGTCGGCGGTCATGCGGATGATGCTGCCCTCGTCGAATCCAATCCACGCACGCAGCGCGCCATGGGCGTGCTCGATCTGCACCGGCAGTTCGACGAGTTGCGACAGCAGCGCGAGATCGACGAAGTCGACCTGCACGAAGGCCTCGCCCTTCCACTGGCCGATCTCGGAGGGACGCGCAAAGGCTCCGGTGGTGAGCTTCCCGCGCACGTCGATCGGTCCGGCCAGTGCGGCCGTCGGCACCGCCTTCAGGGCGAACGAGTGCGTGCCGAGGGACTGTTCGACGATCAGGTTCAGTTCGTGCAGGTCGACGGTCCGGGGTTCGGCGCCACGATCGTCGCGGTAGGCGACGACGGCGTCGCTGACGACGATGCGTTTCTGGACGAGCAGCCAATCGAGCGCCGCCGACTCTTCGGACTCGGTGCGGCGCTGGCCGGGCTGGATGACGAAGCCCGCCACGGTGAAGTTGCCGTCGGCCAGCCGTACCACGGACACCTCCGGCGATCGCAGCCGGAGTGCCGCGAAGCGCGGCTCCATCGCCAGCAGCGACGCCCACGAAACGGTGGCCTCCACGCGCGGCAGCGCCAGCGGGGGGCCGCCGCGCGGGCCGGTGATGTGTACGTCGTCGAGAGAAAGGTGGGGATTGAGCCCGCGCCAGCCGGCCGCGAGGCGACCGATCGCGACCTGCCCCTTCAACATGCGGCTGGCAATGCCTTCAATCTCGGGCCGCCACTGGTCGATGCGCGGCAGCACGTAGTAACGCGTGACGAGCATCAGCGCGCCGAATGCGAAGTAGGCCGCCACCATCGACCAGAACGCGACGCGCAGCGTGCGACGGACGACGCGCAGCGCGCGCAGCCCGAAGCGCCTGGCGATGGTCTGCTCCGCGACTTCGATGCCGTGCTCGAGCCGTTCCTCGACCGCGTGCTCGACCCGGTGCGCGGTGGCACTCAGTTCGGCGGCAAGGGAATGGCGGCTTCCGCGATCGTCGCCGTCCGGCGACGGCGGATCCGGACGCGGATGATCGGACACGACGCTAGGGAAAGGATGTGAACAGAATCAAGTGGACCTGCGCTGGCGCTCCGTAGAATGCGGATACCGATCCGGTCGCCGATCCGGGCAGGCCTGGCGCGTCCGGTGGAACTCCGGTGGGACGAGACGCTGCTGGAACCGCTGCACTCTATCACAGCGACCTTCGGCTTCGACCGCGAAAACGAGTGAAAGATCTGACCTTCCTGGCGGGACGAGACTGGCGCGGAGCACGCGTCCGGCCGGACGAGATTCCATCGCTGTCGCACTTCGTCGAACGAACGCTGCGCAGCGAGGCGGGGGAGGACGCGGCGGCGCGGTCGGCGCTGCTGACGGCGTGGGCGGCGCAGGGCTGGTCAGCCGCGCGCATGGCGCGCGAGCTCGGCGATGGCGCTGCCGCGCCACCGACGCCCGAACGCCTCGCCACCGACATCCGCCGGCTGCGTCGGCACGTGATCGCATCGCTGGTCGTGCGGGACGCGACGGGCGCCTGCGGCCTCCCGGAGGTCGTGTCCACCACCACCGCGCTCGCCGAACTTGCACTGCGCCGCGCCGTCGCCGTGCACGCGCAGGAACTTGCCCAATTGCACGGCGTGCCGACGAGCGCCGAGGGGGTTCCGCAGGACCTGCTGGTCATCGGCATGGGCAAGCTCGGCGGCGCCGAGCTGAACGTCTCGTCCGACATCGACCTGATCTTCGTCTACGACGAGGACGGCGAAACGCGGGCCAGCCGGGCGGCGGAGACGTTCGTCCCCTCAGCAACCACGAGTTCTTCATCCGCCTCGGCCGCCGCGTGATTCCGGCGCTCTCGGACGTCACCGGCGACGGCTACGTGTTCCGCGTCGACATGCGGCTGCGGCCGAACGGCGACGCCGGCCCGCTCGCCGTTTCGACCGCGATGCTCGAGGAATACCTGATGGTCCAGGGCCGCGAGTGGGAGCGCTTCGCCTGGCTCAAGGGCCGCGTGGTGTCGGCGCCGGTGTTCGCCTCGAACGACGAGTTCGAGCGGCAGGAGCGATCGCTCGCCGGCGTGGTGCGGCCCTTCGTGTTCCGCAAGTACCTCGACTTCGGCGCGATCGACGCGCTGCGCGACCTGCACGGCCTGATCCGCGCGGAGAGCTCGCGCCGCAACGCCGGCCGCGAGGAGCGCGCCGACAACGTCAAGCTCGGGCGCGGCGGCATCCGCGAAATCGAGTTCATCGCGCAGGCGTTCCAGCTCATCCGCGGCGGCCGCGACCCCGGGCTGCGCGTCGCGCTCGACGCTGGAGACGCTCGCCACGCTCGGCCGCAGGGCGTGCTGCCCGAGGCGACGTGCGACCGGCTCGCCGCGTCCTACGTCTTCCTGCGCAACCTCGAGCACCCGCTGCAGTACATCGACGACGCGCAGACGCACGTCCTGCCGGTCGACGCGGCGGCGCGCGGGCGCGTGGCCGACGCTGCTCGGCGCGGCCGACGTCGGCGCGATGCTCGCCGAGTACCGGGCGGTGCAGGATTCGTCGCCGGCGTGTTCGACGCGGTGTTCGCCGAACCGACCGAGACGGCGCGCCAGGCGCCGATGCCGACGACCTGGAACGCGCCGGGCGACGGCGACGAGAACGCGCTCGTCGAGCACCTGGAGGACCAGGGCTTCCGCGATCCCGCCGGGCACCGCGCTGCGCCTGCGCGGCGTGCTGAGCGGGCGGCGGGTGCAGGGAGCGAGCGCATCGGCGCGCGCCGGCATCGAGCGCCTGCTGCAGCGCGCGCTGGTCTCGCGCGATCGAGTTGTCGCACGGCCGGCGCCGCGCACGACATCGGCCCGGACGAGCACTTCGCGCGCTTCGCGCAGTTCGCCGAGGTGATCGCCGGCCGCAACACCTACCTGACGCTGCTGAACCAGTTCCCGCAGGCGCTCGAGCGCGTGATGCGCATGCTGGCGGCGAGCCGCTGGGCGGCGGAGTACCTCACGCGTGCATCCGATCCTGCTCGACGAGCTGCTCGACGAACGCCTGCACGAACGCGAGCCCGACTGGACCGCGTGTCAGCGGCGGTGCGGCGCCAGCTGGACGAGGCCGACGGCGACCAGGAGCGGCAGATGAACCTGCTGCGCGAGGTCCACCACGCGCAGGTGTTCCGGCTGCTCGCGCCGGACCTCGACGGCCTGCTGACGGTCGAGCGGCTCGCCGACCACCTGTCGGCGCTGGCCGACCTCGTGCTCGGCCTCACGCTCGAGCGCGTGCTGGCGCACGATCGCCAGCGTCATCGCGAGATGCCGCGCTTCGCCGTCATCGGCTACGGCAAGCTCGGCGGCAAGGAACTCGGCTACGTGTCCGACCTCGACCTGATCTTCCTGTACGACGACGAGCACCGGACGCGCCCGAGATCTACGCGCGGCTCGCGCAGCGCCTGATCACCTGGCTGACCGCGCACACGTCGTCGGGCACCCTGTTCGACATCGACCTGCGCCTGCGCCCCAACGGCGACGCCGGCCTGATGGTGTCGTCGCTCGACGCGTTCTCGCGCTACCAGCGCAACGAGATCGGCCTGGGTCTGGGAGCACCAGGCGCTCACGCGGGCGCGCTTCTGCGCCGGCGACGCGCGACTCGGCGACCGCTTCGAGGCGGTGCGCGTCCACGTGATGACCCAGGCGCGCGACCTCGCCCACCTGCCGAGCGAAGTGCTGAAGATGCGCCAGAAGATGCTCGACGGCCACCCGAACCCGAGCGCGCTGTTCGACCTCAAGCACGACCGCGGCGGCATGATCGACATCGAGTTCATCGTCCAGTACCTCGTGCTCGCGCACTCGCACCGCCACGGCGACCTGGTCCGCAACCTCGGCAACATCGCGCTGCTGCAGATGGCGGGCGGCATGCGCCTGATCGACGTGGCGCTCGCCGCGAAGTGGCCGATGCCTACCGCGAGTTCCGCGCGCTGCAGCACCGCATGCGGCTGAACGGCGCCGAGCGCGCGCGGGTCGAGCCGGCGGAGGTCGAGGCGCCGGCGGCCGCCGTGCGCCGGCTGTGGCACGAGGTGTTCGGAACGGAGTGATGCGCGAAACGCTGCGCGCATTGCCGGGCACGGTGTGGGTGCTCGGCGTCATCAGCCTGCTGAACGACGCGGCGTCGGAACTCGTCTATCCGCTGCTGCCGCTGTACCTGGCCACCGTGCTCGGTGCGGGGCCGCGCGCGCTGGGCCTCATCGAAGGCGCGGCGGAAGCCACCTGCGGCATTGCTCAAGCTCGTATCGGGCGTCTGGTACGACCGGGTGCGGCGGGCCAAGGTGTTCATCGTCGCCGGCTACGGCTTCGCGGCGCTGTCGCGTCCGCTGATCGCGCTGGTGGCCTCGTGGCCGATGCTGCTCGCGCTGCGGGTGTTCGACCGCCTCGGGAAAGGCCTGCGGTCGTCGCCGCGCGATGCGCTGCTGGCGCGCTCGGTGCATGCCGTCGCAGGCGCGGCGCGGCCTTCGGCGTGCACCGTGCCTTCGACAATGCCGGCGCCGTGATCGGCCCGCTGCTGGCCGCGGCGCTGCTGGCGATGAACGTTCCGCTGCGCGACATCCTCCTGTGGGCCGCGTTCCCCGGCGCGCTCTGCGTCGCGCTGGCGCTGTCGCTGAAGGAGCCGGACGACGGCGTCGCCGTGAACCCTGCGGTGCCCGACTGGACCTGGCGCGGACTGTCGCCGCGCGTTCCAGCGGATGCTCGTCGCCATCGCGATCTTCACGCTGGGCCAGGCCTCGAACGCCTTCGTGATCCTGCGCGCGCACGAACTCGGGATGCCGGCCGCGCAGGCCGCGCTGCTGTGGGCCGCCGTCGCGGCGACGTCGACGCTGCTCGCGGTGCCGCTGTCCGCGCACTCCGACCGGGTCGGCCGGGTGCCGATGCTCACGATCGGCTGGGCGCTCCACGCGGTGCTGTTCGTGGGTCTCGGCTGGATCAGCGACGTCGATCTGCTGTGGATCGCCGCCATCCTGCTCGGCGTGTACATGGCCGCGACCGAGGGCTCCGAGCGGGCGCTGATCGCAGATCTCGTGCCGCAGGACCGGCTGGGAACCGCGTACGGCTGGTACTACCTGGTCAAGGGCGTGCTGCTGCTGCCGGCGTCGGCCGTGTTCGGCTGGCTGTGGTTCGCGGCGGGCGCCACCGCGGCATTCATGGTGGCGTCGTCGTTCGTCGCGCTGGCAACACTCGTGCTGGTGGTGTGGGTGGCGCCGGCCGTGCGGCGCGCTCACCCGCGGGGTGGCCGGCCCTGACGTCGCGGCGCGAGCCGCGCGTGCATCGCACGGGCTTCCGCCATCAGCCCTGGATCCCCGCGCGTCAGAACATCGAGCAGCGCGGCCATCTCGCTGAGGAAGACGCGCGCGAAATGCGGATCGTTCTCCGCGATGTCCTCCGCGTTGTCCATCACGTCGGCCAGTTTCACGGTGTGCGCGGCGGCGGGCGCCCGGGCGAGCCGAGTGCGGTCGGCCGCCTTGCGCGCGTCGCGGTTTCCGTGCTCCTTCTCGACATCGGTCATCGCATGCACCAGTTCGGCGACACGAGGACCGAACTCGCGCTCGATGTCGGCGTGCGTGGCCGGCGTGTCCTCGACCACGTCGTGCAGCCAGGCGGCGGCGATCGCCGCGGGATCGTCCGTCACCTCCGCCACGCGTGCGGCGACGCGCTCGAGGTGCTCGGTGTAGGGACGTCCGCTGTACTTGCGCCGGTGATCGATCGCGTTGTGCGCCCGCTCGGCGAAGCGCCGTGCGCGTTCGACGAGATCGTGGTTGTTCATCCGGCCAGCAGCCGCAAGGCGGTGAAGGCCAGCATCCCGACGGCCATGGCGGCGATCATGCTGCGTGTCCACAGCATGAGCGCGCCGGCGGCGAGGCCCGCCACGAGCTTCGGATTTTCGAGCGAAAGCGCGAGAGAACCGTTCGCGAGCGCGATCTCCGGTGCGATCAGCGCCACGAGTGCGCAGGCCGGGGCGTAGCGCAGGCCGTGCTGAACGCGGTCCGGCAGCTTGAAGCGTTCGCCGAGCACGAGGAACGCGGAACGTGTGACGACCGTGACCGCCGTCAGGCCGACGATGATCACCCAGATCGCGATATCGCTCACTGAAATACCCTCCGCGCTGCGCGCGCCGCGGTGAGCGCTTCGGAGCGGCCGTGCGCGCTCATGCGCGCCCTCCCAGGCGTTCCAGCAGCACTTCGGCGCTCATGGCCGCCGCGATGCCGACGACGACCGCGGCCACCAGTCCGAGCTTCAGCGGCAGGCCCGCTCCGAGCACGGCCACGACGCCGGCCGTCACCGCGCCGACGACGGCGGGACGGCTGTTGATCATGGGCACCGTGAGAGCGATCAGCGCGAGGATCGACGCGAATTCCAGTCCCCACGCGCCCGGAATCTGCGCGGCGAGAAAGATGCCGAGGATCGACATGCACTGCCACGCAATCCAGTTGCCGGCCGCCATGCCGAGGAAGAACCACACCTGCTCCAGCGAGCCGCGCTCGTCGTCGGGCGCGTTGACGAAGCGCGACAGGAACAGGGCAAAGCCGATGTCGCTGGTGACGTAGCCGAGCAGCAGCCGGCGACGGAGCGAAAAGCGCCTGAAGAAGGGCTGCAACCCGGCCGAGAAGATGACGAAGCGAAGGTTCACCACGGTGGCCGTCAGCAGCACCACCCAGACCGGCGCCGACGCGGCGATCAGCGGCAGCGCGGCGAGCTGCGCGGAGCCGGCGAACACGAGCAGCGTCATGCCGAGCGCCTGCGCCGTGGTCAGGCCGACCTTGACCATCGCGACGCCGGTGACGAGGCCCCAGGTGCCGGTCGCGATGGTGGCGGGGGCGACCGCGCGCATGCCGCGCAGGAAGGCTTCGCGGCGCCGCGCCGCGATCGCCGCATCCGCGCCGAACAGGGCGTTCATCATCACGCGTGCTTCAGCCGCGACGGCGAGCGGCGCACCATCAGGTACACGGTGCCCGCGGTGGCCAGCGCCAGGGCTGGCAGCGCGTACAGGTTGAGGTCGGTCCAGCCGCTCGTCGACACCAGCGCGCCGGAGGCCGCCGACGACGAGATCATCGTCATGAAGACAGTCAGGTCGTTCACGCCCTGGACCTTGGCCTTCTCCGCCGTCGTGTACGTCGTCGTCAGCAAGGTCGTCGCGCCGACGAACATGAAGTTCCAGCCGACGCCGAGCGCGAACAGCGCGAACCAGAAGTGCCAGTAGGTCAAGCCGGCGTGCGCGATGCCGACGGTGAGGAACATCAGCACGCAGCCGACGAACATGATCCTCAGGACGCCGAAGCGCCGGATCAGGCTCCCGGTGAAGAACCCGGGCGCGAACATTCCCACCACGTGCCACTTGATCACGTCGGCGGCTTCCGGATAGCCGAAGCCGCACACCTTCATCGCCAGCGGCGTCGCCGTCATCAGCAGGTTCATGCCGCCGTAGCTGATCGCGCCGACCAGCACCGCCACGACGAACGCGGGCTGGCGCGCGATGGACGACAGCGGTCGCGCCGCCGCCGCCGAGGCCGACGCGACGTGCTTCGGGATGACCAGCCGGCTCGCCACGATGCCGGCCACCAGCGCGACGCCGGCCAGCACGAGGTAGCTCGCGGCGAACATCACCGGCAGCAGGCCGACGGTGACCTTCGACAGCTCCGGTCCGATCAGTCCGCCCGCGATGCCGCCGGCCAGGACCCAGGAGATCGCGCGCTCCCGCAGCGCGGGGTCGTAGGCATCGGCGACGTCGACGGCGGCGAAGCGCAGGTACTGCGCGAACGCGTTGTACACGCCGGTGAGGAAGGTGCCGAGGCACAGCAGCAGGAAGCTGCCGGTCATCATCCCGAGCGCGGCGGTCGACGTGCCGACGATCGCCATGCCGGTTCCGAACATGAATCCGGCGCGCCGCCCCCAGCGCGCCATCGCGAGCGACGCCGGGACGGTCGTGAGCGCGGAGCCCACGATGTACGCGGTGATCGGCAGCGTCGCGAACAGCGGGGTCGGCGACAGCGTCAACCCGGCCAGGCCGTTGATCGAGATCAGCGTGACGTTGTTGACGTACAGCAGCGCCTGGCAGATGGCGAGCAGCGAGATCTGCCGAACGGCGGTGGAGGGTGACGACACGGGGGCTCCTGGGACCGGCGATTATATGGAGCGGGCAGCGCGGCGATCCCGGTTCGCTAGAATCGCGCTCCGCACCGTGACTGGACGCACGCGCATCGCGCCGTCCGCCTGTGCGAACAAATGGGAGAAAACGCGATGTCGATGGCGGACCGCGACGGGTTCATCTGGTACGACGGCAAGCTCGTGCCGTGGCGCGATGCCACCACGCACGTCCTCACGCACTCGCTGCATTACGGCCTCGCGGTCTTCGAGGGCGTCCGCGCGTACAAGACGCCGGCGGGCACCGGGATCTTCCGGCTGAAGGAGCACACCGACCGGCTGTTCAACTCCGCGAAGGTCTTCATGATGGAGATTCCGTATTCGCGCGAGCAGCTGATGGAGGCACAGCGCGAAGTGGTGCGCGCGAACAAGCTGGAGTCGTGCTACCTGCGGCCGCTGGCCTTCTACGGCTCCGAGAAGATGGGCGTCAGCCCCAAGGGCGCGGCCGTTCACGTGTCGATCGCGGCGTGGCCGTGGGGTGCGTACCTCGGCGAGGAGGGCCTGCTCAAGGGCATCCGCGTGAAGACGTCGTCGTTCCAGCGCCATCACATCAACGTGTCGATGGTCCGCACCAAGACGGCGGGCCACTACGTGAACTCGATCCTCGCGAACATGGAAGCGACGCGCGACGGCTACGACGAGGCGCTGCTGCTGGACACGCAGGGCTTCGTCGCCGAGGGCGCGGGCGAGAACCTCTTCATCGTCAGGGACGGCCAGCTGATCGAGCCGGAAATGGTCTCGGGCCTGACCGGCATCACGCGGGCCACCGTGATCGCGCTGGCGCGCGACCTCGGCCTGAGCGTCGTGTCGAAACCGATGACGCGCGACGACGTGTACCTCGCCGACGAGGCGTTTTTCACCGGCACCGCGGCCGAGATCACGCCGATCCGCGAACTCGACGGGCGCACCATCGGCGCCGGCCGCCGGGGTCCGGTGACCGAACGGATCCAGACGCTGTTCTTCGACGTCGTCAACGGACGCGCGGAAAAGTACAGGGACTGGCTGACACTGGTATGAGCACCACCAAGGAACAAGGTCCGGTCGTCGAGCTGGGCGCGCAGGACCTGCCCGCGTTCTGCCCCAATCCGGCGATGCCGGTGTGGAACCACCATCCGCGCGTGTTCCTCGACATCGCCATGACAGGCCGGGCGATGTGCCCGTACTGCGGCACGGTGTATCGCCTGCGCGCGGGCGAAGTCGTCAAGGGCCACTGAGCTTGGGCCTCGCATGTCGCGGCTGACGCGCCCGCTGCTGTTCGCTTCCGCGGAAGAGTGCGAGCACGCCTTCTACGAGGCGCTCGACAGCGGTGACGCCGCGGCGATCTCCGAGTTGTGGCTGGAGGACGCAGATGTCGTCTGCGTGCACCCCGGCGGTCCGCGGCTCACGGGGCATGGCACCGTGCGCGCGTCCTGGGCGGCCATCCTTTCCAGCGGCCCGCTGCACGTGCGCAGCACGGTTCGCAAGTCGCTCGACACGCCGACCGTCGCCGTGCACAACGTGATCGAGGAAGTCGTGGTCACGCAAGGTCGCGAACGGCGCGTCGCGCGCATCGTCGCCACCAATGCCTTCGTGAAGACAGGCGCCGGCTGGAAGATGGTGCTGCACCATGCTTCGGCCGTGCCCGACGGCGAGGCGGCGAGCTTCGACGAGTCGCACGGCGTGCTGCACTGACGCTGGCTGCCCGCAGCCCCGGCATGCGTTCCCACCTGCTGCCGTGCCGCTCGTAGAGTCGGGCTATCGCGCGCCGCTCTGGTTGCCAGGCGGGCACCTGCAGACGATCTGGCCCGCGCGGCTGGTGCCCTTGCCGGACGTCGACTATCGACGCGAACGCTGGCCGACGCCCGACGGCGATTTCATCGACGTCGACTTCACGCTGCCCGAGCCGGCCGCCGAGGGCGCGCCCTTGCTGGCGCTCTTCCACGGACTCGAAGGAGACTCGCGGCAGCCATTACTCGCGGGTCACCATGCGCCACTTCGCCGACCTCGGCTGGCGCGCGATGGTGGTGCACTTCCGCGGCTGCTCCGGGGAGCCCAACCTGATGCTGCGCGCCTACCACTCCGGCGACTCGGAGGAGGGCGACTGGGTGCTGCGGACGATCCGGCGGCGCTGGCCGACCGCGCGTCTGCACGCCGTGGGAGTGTCGCTGGGCGGAAACATGCTGGCCAAGTGGCTGGGCGAGCGGGGCGACGAGGCCCGCTTCATGACCGCGGCCGCGTCGATCGGCTCGCCGCTCGACCTCGTGGCCGGCGGGCACGCGATCGGGCGCGGCTTCAACCGGCTCTACACGCGGATGTTCCTCGCCACGCTGAAGGCGAAAGCCCGCGACAAGGCCGAGCGTTTCGGCTACGCCATCGACGCCGACGTGCTGCGCCGCGCGCGCGACCTGTACGACTTCGACAACCTGTACACCGCGCCGGTGCATGGCTTTCGCGACACGCTGGACTACTGGACGCGCGCGTCGGCCAAGCCGCTCCTCGGCAACGTCCGCGTGCCGCACCTGGTGCTGAACGCGCGCAACGATCCCTTCGTTCCCGCCGAGAGCCTGCCGCAGGCGGGTGACGTGTCAGCCACCGTGACGCTGGAGCAACCGCCGGAAGGCGGGCACATCGGCTTCGCCGGCGGCCGCTTCCCGGGGCATCTGCGTTTTCTGCCGGAGCGTCTCGAGCGGTTCTTCAGGGACGGCTGCTAGCGCCCCTCGCGGTACGGCTCAAGTCACCTTGCCGCCGCCTGGGCTGGCAACGAAGCCGAAGACGTCCGGCCAGTTGTCCGACGGCACGCGTTGCACCGGGATCGAGCGTTCGTCCTGGACGTGCAGTCCGTCGGGGTTGAGCAAGATCTCGCCCTCGTCCCGCGTCCATCTGTCGAAGCTCCTCTCGTCGAGCTTGCGGCCCTCGCCATCGACCAGGCGTTCCGCGAATTTCGCGGTGTCCTGGCTGTCGACGAGGCCGGTGCCGAGCTCGGTGTCGAGGAAGAGCCGCCCCTTGGCGTCCGCGAAGACGGCGCGCAGTTCGTGCGGCATCGCGCCTGTGTGCGCCTGCAGGCGACCGGACTCGTCGAGCCGATAGAGTATCGGCGTGGCCTCGACGGACACGTAGACCCGCTGCGGCCCGTTCTGGAAGAACCAGTTGCCGCAGCCGTCGTTGGTGTAATTGCGCCCGATGAATTCGCGGATCGCCTCGTTGCCGATGGGCTCGCCCTTGATCTTCCATTCGCCGCGCGACGTCAGCTCGAGCCAGCCGTAGACGGCCGGGACGTTTGGCCATCTGGCCATGGCGGCCTTGACGATTTCATCCATGACGGAAGCGTAGCCAGATTCGTACCTTCAGGTCTCGGCACGTGGTCGAAGCGGCAGGCGGGGCGCGGCGGGCGCTCGTCCGCGTCGGTCGGCGCTTAGCGCCGACTTCGCTGCGCTGCTCATCGTGCGGTCGCGCCGCCTAACTCGCTGCGTTCGCTGTCCGCTCACTGCGCTCGGACAGGAGGCGGCGAGTCAGTCCACGAGCGCGCCTGGCGCGCCGACCGCACGACTCCGCTGCTCGCCGCCGCGGAAGTCGCGCCCGCCGCGCCCCGCCTGCCGCTCCCGCGACGAATCGGGGACGGCGACCGCTCAGTCGAACACCGGCGTTTCCACGCCGAGGATCTTGTGCAGCTTCGGGCTGGTGGTCGTGTACTGCAGATGAACCTTGCGCTCCGGAAAGATGTACCGGGTCGCGCCGAAGGCGGCGAGCGCCGCTTCGTGGAAACCGGACAGGATCAGCTTCTTCTTGCCCGGATAGGTGTTGATGTCGCCGACCGCGAAGATGCCCGGGACGTTGGTCTCGAACTTCTCGGTGTCGACGAGGATCTGCTTGCGCTCGAGGTCCAGTCCCCACTCGGCGATGGGGCCGAGCTTCGGCGACAGGCCGAAGAACACCAGCAGCATGTCGAGCGGGACGCGGCGCGTCAGGCCGTCGAGCGACGTCACGCGCACTTCGGTCATGCGGCCCGACCTGTTCCTCGAAACCGGTGATCTGCCCGACGAGGAACTGCATTTCCAGCCTGTCGCAGAGCTCCTTCATCTTCGCCACGGACGCCGGCGCCGCGCGGAAGCCGTCGCGCCGGTGCACGAGCACCACGCTCTCGGCCTTGCCGGCGAGGTCGAGCGTCCAGTCGAGCGCCGAATCGCCGCCGCCGACGATCACGAGGTTCTTGCCGTGGAATCGCGACGGATCGCGGACCCGGTAGAAGAGTTGCGTGCCGGCGAATTTGTCGATCTCCGGCACCTTCAGGGAGCGCGGCTGGAACGAGCCAACGCCGGCCGCGATGATGATGACCTTCGTGAGGAAGGCGGTGCCCGCGCCCGTCTCGACGTAGAACCGGCCGTCGTCTTCCTTGCGCACGACGCTCACTTCCTGTCCGAGGTGGAACGTGGCGCCGAACGGTTCGATCTGCTTCAGCAGGTTGTCCGTCAGTTCCTTGCCGGTGCACACCGGGATCGCGGGAATGTCGTAGATCGGCTTGTCCGGATACAGCTCGATGCACTGTCCGCCGACTTCCTTCAGGGAGTCGATCACGTGCGCCCGGATTTCGAGCAGGCCGAGCTCGAAGATCTGGAACAGACCCACGGGGCCGGCACCGACGATGACGACGTCGGTCTCGATGGGAGCGGCGACCGCGACCTGCGCAGCGGCCTGGGAGGGTTGATCAGTCTGGTTCATCACAAACGCCGTAGTGGCCGCGACGCCCGGGCGGGTCGGGCCGGCAAGCAAACCCGAGATTGTACGGAGTCCGGCGAACCCCTTCGGGGGTGAGGGGCGCTAGCGACCGCCGTCGGGCGACCGTTTGCCGGTCTCCTTCAGCGCCTCCTGCTCGCGCCTGAATTCCGTGCGCAGGTCGCGCAGGCGGGCGTCGATCTCGGACATCGTGTAGAAGTCGCCATCGTTCGCGCGCCGCGCCAGCTCGAGCTGCTGGATCGCCGGGGCGAGCGCCCCGAAGTGCGCGTACATCTCCGCCACGGCCTGGTGGTGCAGCGACTTGCGGTTCAGCGCCTCGTAGGCACGGCCGAGCAGGGAGTAGTAGGCCGGATGGTCGCGCGTGATCGCCTGCTGGTTGCGCAGGTAACCGATGGCGTCTTCGTACCGGTTCGTCTTCAACAGCAGGTCGACGAAGTGATGCGCCGCGACCCCGGAGAGCGGATACCGCGCGGCGATCTCCTGTGCGAGCTTGACCACTTCCGCGCGTTCGTTGTCGTCCCGGGCGCCCGCAAACCGCGCTTCGGACACGATCTTGTCCAGCAGCACCGAGTTCCCGGGCGCCATGCGCTTGGCCGCCTGAGCGTTCTGCAGCGCCACCTCAGGCATGTTGAGCTTCAGCGCTGCGACGGCGGCGCCATAGCGCGCGGCGTACTCGTTGTTGGTGGTCCGGTTCGAAACCTGGCTGTTGAAGTACTCGAGCGTGTCGCGCCAGCCTTGCAGCGAGGTCTCCTGCAGGACGCGCAGGCGCGCCCGCACCAGCTGGAACTCGAGGCTGTCGGCGCGCTGCTTGAACGGGAGGCTGCGCGTGCGGTTCTGCATGTCGGAGATCCGCTCGACGGTCATCGGGTGCGTGCGCAGGTAGGCCGGCGCCGTGCCTTCGTAGATCCGCGTTCCTGACTGCATGCGGGCGAAGAAGGCTTCCATGCCGCGGCCGTCGAAGCCGGCCTCCGTCAGGGTCTGGAAGCCGACCCGGTCCGCCTCGCGTTCCGCTTCGCGCGAGAAATTGAGTTGCTGCTGGATCATCGCCGCCTGCCCGCCCAGGATCGCCGCCTGGGCGAGGTCGCCGCTCGACGAGCCTCCCGCGCGTGCCGCGAGGATGGCGAGCAGCAGCGTGCCGATCGCCATCGCCGCGCTTTCCTTCTGCCGCGCGATCATGCGGGCGATGTGCCGCTGGGTGACGTGGCCGATTTCGTGGCCGAGCACGCTCGCCAGCTCGGATTCGGACTGCGCCGTGATGACCAGGCCCGAATGCACGCCGATGAACCCGCCGGGCAGCGCGAAGGCGTTCAGCATCCCGTCGCGCACGATGAAGAAGACGAAGTCGAGGGAGCGCGACGGGCTCACGGCGACGAGCCGATAGCCGAGGTTGTTCAGGTACTCGGTCGACTCCGGGTCGGCGAGGTAAGTGGGGTCGCGCCGGACCTGGAGCATGATCTGCTCGCCGAGGCGGCGCTCCATCGCCGGCGGCAATTCCTCGCCGCCGGCATCGCCCAGCGACGGCAGGTCGAGCGTCTGCGCGTGCGCAGGCGGCGCGTTGAGCGCGAGCGACAGGAGTGCGACGACGAGGAGGCGGAATACGGTCAAGAGCGTTTCACAATAGCAGGGGAGGAACTGCCGGCGACCCGGAAAACGAGCCCGCGGACCGGCGAGGCTCATCGAGTTTGTATGATAGCCAGCCGCGTTTTTCGTTCCGCCGTTTGCGGGACCGCCTGACACTTTCGCGTGACGCCGATCCCGAGGATCCTCATGAGTTCACTGACCCACTTCGATGCCACCGGCCAGGCGCGCATGGTCGACGTCGGCGACAAGCCGGTCACGCGCCGGGTGGCCATCGCCGCCGGCCGGATCACGATGGAGCCGGCGACCTTCGATCTCGTGGCCGGGGGCACGGCGAAGAAGGGCGATGTGCTCGGGGTGGCCCGGATCGCGGCGATCCAGGCGGCCAAGCGAACCTCGGAGCTCATTCCGTTGTGCCACCCGCTGGCGATCACGACGATCGCGGTGGATTTCACGCTCGATGCCGCGGCGCCACAGCGTCGAGTGCCGCGCGCAGGTCGAAACGAGCGGCCAGACCGGCGTCGAGATGGAGGCGCTGACCGCGGTGCAGATCGGCCTGCTCACCATCTACGACATGTGCAAGGCGGTCGACCGCGGCATGGAGATCGGCGGCGTGCGCCTGCTCGAGAAGCATGGCGGCAAGTCGGGCAGCTGGGTCGCCACCTGAGCGGCGGCCCGCGCCTGGCTTCTTGCTCACGCATCGATGCAGTTCTTCACTTCCGAGCAGGTGCACCGGTCACTGAGACTTGGCGCGCTCGCCGACGCGATCGCCGCCATGCTGCGATCCGATCCGGTGGCGCCGCTGCGACACGCCCACGCACTGTCGGCGACCGACACGCTGCTCCTCATGCCGGCGTGGAGCGATGGCGCGAAGGGCGGGCTGGGTGTGAAGCTCGTCACAGTGACGCCGGGCAATCGCGAACGCAACCTCGCCACCGTGAACGCGATCTACGTGCTGTTCGATCGGGCGAGTGGCGAACCGCGGGCGGTGATCGACGGCGAAGCGCTGACCCTGTGCCGCACGGCGGCCGCGTCGCTGCTGGCCGCGCGTCATCTCGCGCGCCCTGATGCGGAGAACGTGCTCATCGTCGGCACCGGCCGGCTCGCACCGTACATGGCGCGCGCCCATTGCCACGAGCGGAAGGTGACGCGCCTGCGCGTGTGGGGACGCAACGGTGTCGGCGCCCAGACGCTGGCGCAGATGCTGCGCGACGAAGGGCTCCCCGCGCAGGCGGTGGACGACCTGGAACAGGCCGTGCGCGAAGCGGACATCGTCAGCTGCGCAACGACGGCGACGGCGCCCATCGTGCACGGCGCGTGGCTGCCGGCCGGTTGCCACCTCGACCTCGTCGGCGGCTTTCGGCGCAGCATGCGCGAGGCGGACGACGCCGCGGTCGCGCGCTCCCGCGTGTATGTCGACACCTACGCGGGCGCGCTGGCGGAAGCCGCCGACATCGCCGAGCCGCTCGAGCGCGGCGTCATCGCGCGCGGCGACGTGCTGGGCGAACTGGCGGAACTGGTCCGCGGCGACGTGCCGGGCCGCGTCTCGTCGGCCGACATCACGCTGTTCAAGTCGGTGGGCACCGCCGTCGAGGATCTCGCCGCCGCGCAACTGCTGCTGCGGAACGCTGCGGATTAGGTGTGCCGCTTCACAGGTTGTCCTGTGTGGTTGAGTTTCCTTCGCGTTGACCGCTCGTGACTGCCGCAGAGTGCGCTTCACCTGCGCGCCGACCGCGCTGCGGGGGACCTCGCTCCGCGCGACGCGCGGCGGGCGTCACTGGGTCCAGGGAGCTCCCTGCGGGCCGGCAGCTTTCGTAGTGAGATCTTCCGATCCCGCCGGTCGTGCCTTCCGGCCGGCGCTCGCGTTGGCCCGCCGCAGCCGCCGGGCTGCTACGCCCGCCGCAACGCGCCGCGCTCCGCGAGGCTCCCCGCATCACGGTCGACGCGCCGAGCGTTGTGGACGCAGGCCGGAGGCGCCGGCATTCGACCGGCGGCATCGCTGGCTTGAGCTCCGATGGCTGCAGCACAGCGCACTTCGCGCCTTTCCGGCCTGGCCCACAGAGCGCGGCGCCTGAGCAGGCTGTGGCGTGCCTCGCGCAGCGACCGTCAGGCGGCGGGCGTACCAGTTGCGCAAGACCGGCGGGCCGGGAGGGCCTGACCGCAACCCACCGCCGCCGGCGCGGCAAGGACGCCATCCAGACATCTGCTGGCCCGCAATGAACCGCGGTGCGCTGAATGACGCCCGCTGCGACGGGCGCGGAGGCGAGGTACGCCGCAGCCTGTTCAGGCGCAGGCGGCGTTCCGGCGGTGTTCGATCGAGAACGAGAGCACCCCGATCCACATGCGGGCCCGCATGCGAAAGCAGCTTTCCGTCGTTCAGACCTAGGACGCCAGCATCTCGCGCGCGTGCTTGCGCGTGGTTTCGGTGATCGACTGCCCGCCGAGCATGCGCGCCAGTTCCTCGACGCGGGTCTTGCGGTCGAGTTGCTGCAGCCGCGACACGGGTCGTCCGGTGCCGTCGCTTTCCTTCAGCACCACGAAGTGCTGGTCGCCGTGCGCCGCCACCTGCGGCAGGTGGGTGACGGCGAGCACCTGACGGCTCTGGCCGAGACGTTTCAGCAGCCGGCCGACGGTGTCCGCGACTGCGCCGCCGATGCCGGCGTCGACCTCGTCGAAGATGAGCGTGGCGACCGGCGTCGCGCTCGCGGCGATCACCGAAATCGCCAGGCTGATGCGGGCCAGCTCGCCGCCGGACGCGACTTTGGCGAGCGGCCTCGGCTGGACGCCGGCGTGGCCGGCAACCATGAATTCCGCACGATCGATGCCGGCCGCCGTCGGCTCGCCTTCGGTCAGCGCGACCTCGAAGCGGCCGCCTTCCATGTTCAGGTCCTGCATCGCGCGCGTGACTTCCTGGCCCATCGCCTTGGCGGCCGCGACGCGCTTCTTTGACAACGCCTTCGCCAGCGTTTCGTACGTGGCCTGCAGCGTGCTCTCCCGCGCGCGGATCGCGTCGAGGTCGCTGACCGAAGCCAGCGCAGAGAGCCGGGCCTGCGACGCGGCGAGGAGATCGGCGATCTGCTCCGGCGTGGTCTTGAACTTGCGCGCGGCGGCGTGCAGGGCGGACAGACGCGCGTCGACTTCCGCCAGCCGCGAAGCGTCGAGGTCGGTCCTGTCGAGGTACCTGCGCAGCGCGGCGACCGCCTCGTCGAGCTGGATCTGCGCGGCGTCGAGCAGTTCGACCGATGGCTGCAGGCGCTCGTCGTACGGGACCAGCTGCGTCAGCCTGGCGCTGACGTTGCCGATCTGCGTGAGCGCGGAGGCGTCGGCTTCGGACAGCGCATCGACCGCCGCCTGCGCGCCTTCAAGCAGTCCCGCGGCGTGCGACAGCCGCTTGTGTTCCGCCTGCACGGTGTCCCATTCACCGGGCTGCGGCGCCAGTGCTTCCAGTTCCTCGACGATCCAGCGCAGGCGGTCCTGTTCGGCGAGCGCGCTCGCGGCCATGGCCTCGGCTTCCTCGCGCGTGCGCTGCTCGCGCTTCCACTCGGCCCAGGCCCTGGCCAGTTCGCGCCGCCCGGAGCCGTTGCCGGCGTGTTCGTCCAGCAGCGCAAGTTGCGCGGCGCTCCTCAGCAGCGACTGATGGGCGTGCTGGCCGTGGACGTCGAGCAGAAGTTCGCCGAGTTCGCGCAGTTGCGCCAGCGTCACCGGCGAGCCGTTGATCCACGACTTGCTGCGGCCGCCCGAGTCGATGGTCCGCCGCACGAGCACGCTCGATTCGTCGGCTCCGTCGACCTCCTGGGCCCGCAGCCAGGCCGCGACGTCCGGCCCGGCGCGGAACTCGGCGCCGATCTCGGCCCGCGCGGACGCCTTCGCGCACGACGTCGGCATCCGCGCGTTCGCCGAGGGCGAGCAGCAGGGCGTCGATCAGGATGGATTTGCCCGCTCCGGTTTCGCCGGTCAGGACGGTGAAGCCGGGCGCGAAGTCGAGTTCGAGCGACTCGACGATGACGAAGTTGCGGATCGCGAGCGACAGCAGCATGGGGAAGGCGGAAAGCGGCGGGCTAACTGCGCGAACTGCTCGGCATCACGCTCCAGTGCAGCTTCTGGCGCAGGGTCGCGAAGAAGTTGTAGCCCACCGGATGCAGCAGTGTCACGGCGTCCGCGCCGCGCTTGATCCGCACGACGTCGCCCGGCGAGAGGTGCGAGTACGTCTGCATGTCGAAATGCGCGCTGGCGTCGCGGACGTCGGTGATCTCGATTTCGACGACCACGTCGTCGGCGAGCACGATCGGGCGATTCGACAGGGTCTGCGGCGCCACCGGCACCAGCAGCAGGCCCGCCAGCGACGGATAGAGGATCGGACCGTTGGCGGACAGCGCGTACGCCGTCGACCCCGTCGGCGTCGACAGGATCACGCCGTCGGCGCGCTGGTTGTACATCGTCACGCCGTCGACCCGCACCGTGTACTCCACCATCCCGCCGGCGACGCCGCGCGAGATGACGACGTCGTTGATCGCGACCGCGTGGTGCGCCACCCGGCCCTGGCGCCGCACCTCGGCGTCGAGCAGGACGCGGCGGTCAGTCTCGTAGGCGCCCCGCAGCATCGGCACCAGCACCTCGGCCATCTGGTCGAGCGCGATGTCGGTCATGAAGCCCAGCCGGCCGTGGTTGATGCCGATGAGCGGCACCCGGAAAGGCGCCAGTTCGCGCGCGATGCCGAGCATGGTGCCGTCGCCGCCGAGCACGATGGCAACGTCGGCCTGCTTGCCGATGGCGTGCACCGTGTGGCCCGGGTAGTCCTTCGAGCCCACGCTCTCGGCGGTCGCCAGGTCGAACATCGGCTTGCCGCCCGCGCTGGCGATCAACCGGGCGATCTCGAGGAGCGGCTCGCGGATCCCTTCCGCGCGCGGCTTGCCGAAGACGGCTACGTGGGTGAACGCCTGGGTCATCGTTCGATTATGCAGGAACGCTCCTGCCGGGCTCGTGTCGGATGCGCGACATCGCTGCAGGGGCGCGCTTGCCCCATAATGTTCCGCATGCTCGACAATCGATCAAGACAGCTGCTCAAGACCCTGATCGAGCGTTACATCGCCGACGGTCAGCCGGTCGGTTCCCGGGCGCTGGCCCGCATCTCCGGCCTGGAACTGTCTCCGGCGACGATTCGCAACGTGATGGCGGATCTCGAGGACATGGGCTTCGTGTCGAGCCCCCACACCTCGGCCGGCCGGGTTCCTACCCCGCGGGGGTACCGCCTGTTCGTCGACAGCCTGGTCACGGTTCAGCCGCTCGAGCAGCAGCAGACCGAGTTGATGCAGGGGCAGTTGCAGGTCGCCGACCCCAGCCGCGCGATCCAGAACGCCGCGCAGTTGCTGTCGCGCCTGTCCCAGTTCGCCGGCGTGGTGCTGACGCCGCGCCGGGCCTCGACCTTCCGGCAGGTCGAGTTCGTGCGGCTGTCGGCCAAGCGGGTCCTGCTGATCATCGTCACGCCCGAAGGCGACGTGCAGAACCGGGTGCTCGTGTCGGAAACGCCCTACACGCCGTCGCAGCTTGTCGAGGCGGCCAACATCCTGAACGAACAGTTCGCGGGCCGCTCCTTCAGCGAGGTGCGCTCGCGTCTCCACGGCGACCTGCTGCGCCTGCGCGAGGACATCTCGCGCCTGATGGAAGCGGCGCTGCAGGCGGGCAGCCAGGCCGCCGAGGAATCCGAACCGGTCGTGATTTCCGGCGAGCGCAACCTGCTCGGCGTGTCCGATCTCGCGACCGACAAGGACAAGCTGCGGCGGATGTTCGACCTCTTCGATCACCGCAGCCGGCTGATGCAGCTGCTCGACACGGCGATCAATGCCGACGGCGTGCAGATCTACATCGGCGGCGAGTCGCAACTGGTGCCGGTCGACGACATGAGCATGGTGGTCGCGCCGTACACCGTGGACGGCAGGGTGATCGGTACGCTGGGCGTGATCGGGCCGACGCGGATGGCCTACGAGCGCGTGATCCCGATCGTCGACATCACGGCGAAGCTGCTGTCGAACGTCCTGTCGCAAGGCCAGTAAGGGGGCCCGGCAACGAAAACGGCCGGGCGAGCCCGGCCGTCGTCGCCTGGAATCGTCCGCTTACTTGATCTGGATCCGGGTCGCGTTGAGCACGCCGCTGCTCACTGTCCCGTCGACCTCGACATCCACGCCGTTGACGACATCCGCAAGGGTCTTGTTGGCGGGCAGCACCCGCGGATTGCCCGCCACGCTCACCCGCTGCGATCCAACCATGAAGGAGGTCGCGTTCGATGGCGTCCGTCCGCTGACGCGGCCGCGAACGCTCGCATCGGCTTTCCCGGCCGACTCGATCTCGATCGACACGGCGGTCACCGTGGTGCCAGCACGGGTCGCGACCACCTCCACCGCGACGCCATTGCGCAGGCTGGCGCTCGCGGTCGCCTCGCCGTCCAGCGTGTACGTCGTTGCCGGTGTCAGCTGCACGTTCTGGCCGTTGACCACGACCGACGTCGGCTGGACGTTGCCGGCGAGTGCCGTCGATCTCGAAGGTCGGCGGACTCGACGGGTTGTCCATGAACTCGACCTCGCCGGCCACGAATTGCGCGCCCTCGAGGCTGCCACTGACCCTGACCTGGCGTCCCGCCGCGACGTCGGCCGACGTCGCCGTTCCGGTATGCCGTCGCCGACGTCGTCTTCACGTCCTCCTTCAGGCCCTCGAGACGGAAGGTCCGGCTGCCGTCCGCGGCGATCGCGCTGAGCGGGGCGCCGATCCGGCCCGAGACGACGCCCTGCGCGTCAGCGGCCACCGGAAGGAACTCGACCGTGGTCAGCTGCACGGTGCCGCCGGCAGAGCAGGCCGGTCGCCTTCACCACGGCGCCATTGCCGAGATTCGACGCGCTCCCGTCGACGTAGGTCGTCTGCGGGGTCACGCGCGCGAGGGTGTTGCGGATGCGGAACGGTACGTCGGCGGCGACGAAGTCGGTGATCGGCCCGGTCAGTTGGACCGTCGCCTGGGCGGCTTTCAGGAACTCGAGACTCGTTGCGTTCAGCACGCTGGTCGCGAACGTGCCGCGCACGCGCACGTGCAGGCCGTTGCGCAGGTCCGCGGCCGATCCGCCGGTGATCGCGTTCGCCTGGGCGGCACTGACCGGCACGCCGCTGACGCGGAAGCTGGACGTGCCCTGGAAGTCGCCGATCACGCCGTCGAGCGTCACCGCCGTGTTCGGCGCGATCGTCGAGGCGCCGACCCGCACGACCTTTGCGGCCAGCGCGCCGCCGGTGTACGGCACATCGGTCCACGCCACCACGCGCTGCCCGTTCGCGATCGTCGCACCGGCCGGGACGAGGGTCGCGGAGGTGGCGTCGACGCTCAGGGCCCCGATGCTGAAACTGCGGCCGTTGACGTTGGCGGCCGTGCCCGCGACGCGGACCAGCGCCAGTCCGGCGGGTTTCAGTTCCACGCGCGTGGCGAGGATGTCGCCGTTGCCGGCGCGGTCACCATGCACTTCGACGACGGCTCCGGCGGCGAGATCGGCGAGCGAGTCGAAGCCCTCGAACGCGGTCGGCTCACCGGATCGGCATTGACCCGCACGGTCTGTCCGAGAGCGACGAAGCCCGTCGCGCTCACGGAACTCACCGGGCCGACGACTTCCGCGGCCACCGTCGCGGTCGCGACCACGAGATTGCGGTGCTGCAGTTCGGCCCTGCATTCCCAGCCGGATCGCCGCGACGGTCGCTGCCCGGGCGCCATCCGGCCGCTCGTCGACCAGCACTTCGGCCGCGCTTTCGTCGTAGCGCTCGCCGTTGACGATGATGCTGCCGAAACCGGTGACCGGACCGAGTCCGACCGCCAGCGGAGCGCCGCTGCCGCCGCTGCCGACGCCGGCCTGCATGCCGCCGCCGCAGCCGGCGAGCGCGATCGCCGCAAGGATCGCGGCGATTGCGGTGAGCAAGCGCGCAAGGGCGTTCATGGCGTGTCCTTCCCATCAACGACCGGCAGGTCGCCGTTGCGAGTCAGGGGCGAGTCGGGCTCCGAAAAGAAATAGACGCCGAAGCGCATGCGCATCGCCTGCTCGCCGCCGACCCGCTGATCGTTCTCGATGCGGTCCGTGGCAAGCGCGTAGATGCGACGCAGCGCGGACTCCCAGATCCTCCGCGACAACTCCTGCAGTTCCCGCACCGATTCCGGGCTCAGGCCGTCGGCAAAGACGCTTTGTTCGAGGAACGGCGAACGGTGTCCGGCGTTGATCGCCTTCATGTTGTTCTCGATGGCGCCCAGGTGGTCGTACACGTTGCGGCTGACATAGGAAAGGGTTTCCGCGAATCCGGCATCCGGCACGAAGCGCTCCGCGCGCAGGCGCACGAACTCGCCGGCGGCCTCCGCGATGCCCAGGCGGGTCATCTCGTCGAGGATCGCCCGGCTGTGAAAGTCCCGTGAAACGGACTGCGCCAGCGACTCGAACGACGGTTCGTCATCGGCGCGACTGCGCAGCGGCAGCATCCTCGGCAGGCCGTCGGCGGCCAGGTAGGCGGGATCGTTCACCCAGCGCGTGAAGACTTCGTCGGCCACCGACAGCGCCCGGTCCGGTGGCTTGATTCCCAGTTGTCCATCCGCGGTCAACGCGCGAACGTCCTTCCGGTGCACTCCCGAGAGCAGGCTGATGGCGGAGTCGCTCACCTTCTTGCCGGCCGCGGTCAGTTCGGAGTGCGCGGCGCGCAGGAAGGAAATCTTCAGCGCGGCCGTGAACTGCGGATAGGTGACGCCTTGCGACACCAGCAACCGGATCAGCGGGGCGAGCATTGCCAGGCTCTCGTCGAGGAGAGCATCGGCACGCGTTGCCCCGCCCGGTCCTTCGGGGGGCGCGTCGCGTGGATCTCGGCCGTCGGGTCGTTTACCTGGCAATCGGGTCACCGGTCAGTGGAACCGTGGGATTATTTCCCTCGCTGATGTGGCCGATGTTAGGGGCGGCGGGCCGGAGCGAGTACCGTACCACGCTAATCCATCAGGATGAGAGGGGCCGTCCGTCCGTCGCCTCTTCCTACAATGCGCCGTGGGAGGGGTCGGATTCCCGCGAAATTTCCTCAAACGTCTTCCAAACCATGCCCTTCGCCGACGAACCGTCCTACTCCCACGGCACGCCTGCGCGGTCGGCCGTCCTGCTGGTCAACCTCGGCACGCCGGAGGCGCCGCAGCCCGGGGCCGTGCGGCGCTACCTGAAGGAGTTCCTGTCGGACCCGCGCGTCGTGGAGATCCCGCGACTCGCTGTGGTGGCCGATCCTGAACGGGATCATCCTGACCGTGCGGCCGCGCAAGTCGGCCGCGAAGTACGCCGCGATCTGGACCGCGCGGGGTTCGCCGCTGATGGTGCACTCGCGGAACAGGCCACGCTGCTGCGCGGGTACCTCGGTGAGCAGGGCATCGAAGCCGACGTGGCGCTGGCGATGCGCTATGGCAAACCGTCGATCGCCTCCGTCCTCGCCGAGCTCCGGGCGCCGGAACACCGAGCGCGTGCTGCTCGTTCCGATGTATCCGCAGTACTCGGCCACGACGACCGCCTCGGTGCTCGACGCCGTCTTCGCCGAATTTCAGCGAACGCGCAACGTGCCCGAAGTGCGCTGGGTAAAGCACTTTCACGATGACCCGGGGTACATCGACGCCTTGAAGCAGTCCGTGCTGGCGCACTGGAAGGCGCACGGACGCGCGCAGGATGCAGGCGGCAAGCTCGTGATGAGTTTTCACGGCGTGCCGAAGCGCACGCTGCTGCTCGGCGATCCGTATCACTGCGAGTGCCAGAAGACGGGACGGCTGCTGGCGGAGGCGCTCGGCCTCGGCAAGGACGATTACGTCGTCACGTTCCAGTCGCGCTTCGGCAAGGCCGAATGGCTGCAGCCGTACACCGCGCCGACGCTGCGCGAACTCGGCAAGCGCGGCGTGCGTCGCGTTGACGTGATGTGCCCCGGATTTCCTGCCGACTGCCTGGAGACGCTCGAGGAAATCGCGATGGAAGGCAAACAGGAGTTCTTGTCGGCGGGCGGCGCGGAGTATCGCTACATCCCGTGCCTGAACGGCGCGCCGGCGTTCATCAGCGCCCTCGCTCGACTGGCGCAGCGGCACATGCAGGGTTGGGACGTGGCCCGCGGCCATGCCGAGGAGCGGGCCGCGGAGGCGGCGCGCAGCCGGGCGCAGGCGCTCGCCGCCGGCGCGCCCGACTAGAAAGTGTCGCGCGGGGTCAGGGCGTTGCCCCGGACCTCGACCACGTCGCCCACGCTGAAGCCCGGGCCGGGCCCGCGAACGGTTCGCAGGGAGCCGTCGGCCATCTGCACCTCGACGAACGTCACCGGAACGGAATGGGCCGAGCGGCGCACGGCGACGACCGTGCCGCATTGCCTGCACCCGGGGACGTCGAGCAGCCCGTTTCCGGCGACCGGGCCGGGCCGAGCGAGATAGTTGACCGCGACGATGACGCCGATCGCGAGCAAACCGATCAAGGCGATCGGCGCCTGGTGTTCCGCCTCCGCCGGGCGGCGGTCCGGTCCCGATGCAGTTGTCACGTCGTGCTCCACCTTCACGGCTCGCTTTGTACGGGGAGCGGCTGCGCCGGGATAGGGCCCGCGATCCCGTTTTCCGGTGAAGGCGGAAGGCGGATGGCGCCGCCGCCGGGCGCAAGGCTTTTCCCGGTCCTGTCGCTTCGTCTGCCCACGCTGAGGGACGATCTCGCCGAGCCCACCGAGGTTTCCCTTGAAAAACCGCGCGGGCGGCCCAACATCCCCCTAAACCATTGAAGTGCAAGCAGAAAGCGGAGGAGTCGATGCAAGGACAAGAGGGCGCGGCGGCGGAGTCCACGAACCGCAACGACGCTCCGGAGGCGGTCGAGCCGCAGGCGCTCGAGTCGGCGACCGTCGTCGATGTCGAGAAGGAACTGCAGGCAGCGCTCGACAAGGCCAACGAGAACTACGACCTGTTCCTCCGGGCGAAGGCCGAAGCCGACAACGTGCGCCGCCGTGCGCAGGACGACGTGGCCAAGGCCCACAAGTTTGCGGTGGAGTCGTTCGCCGAGAGCCTCGTTCCGGTGATCGACTCACTGGAGAAGGCGCTCGAAGCGACCAATGCCACGCCCGATGCCATGCGCGCCGGCGTCGACCTGACGCTGAAGCAACTCCGCGCTGCCTTCGAGAAGAGCAACCTGAAGGAAATCAACCCGGTGGGGGAGAAATTCGATCCGCACCGGCACCAGGCGATCTCGGTCGTGCCGGCGCCCGATGGCGTCGCGCCGAACCACGTCGTGAGCGTCTTGCAGAAGGGCTGGTCCATCGCCGAGCGCGTGCTGCGACCGGCGCTGGTCACGGTCGCGCAATCTTGAACTTGTCCACAGGCGCCGCACATTAGCGGCAGGTGGTTGAACGAACATCGGCACGGAACAGCGGAAACAGAGGGAACACACATGGCAAAGATCATCGGCATTGACCTGGGCACGACCAACTCGTGTGTCGCCGTGATGGAAGGCGGGCAGATCAAGGTCATCGAGAACAGCGAAGGCGGGCGCACCACGCCGTCGATCGTCGCGTACCAGGAGGACGGCGAGATCCTCGTCGGCGCCTCGGCGAAGCGCCAGGCGGTGACGAATCCGAGGAACACGCTGTACGCGATCAAGCGGCTGATCGGCCGGCGCTTCGAAGAGAAGGAAGTGCAGAAGGACATCAACCTGATGCCGTACAGCATCGTCAAGGCGCCCAACGGCGACGCCTGGGTCGAGGTGCGCGGCAAGCAGATCGCTCCCCCGCAGGTCAGCGCCGAAGTGCTCCGCAAGATGAAGAAGACCGCCGAGGACTACCTTGGCGAACCGGTCACCGAGGCCGTGATCACGGTGCCCGCCTACTTCAACGACTCGCAGCGCCAGGCGACCAAGGACGCCGGCCGCGTCGCCGGTCTCGACGTCAAGCGGATCATCAACGAGCCGACCGCGGCGGCGCTCGCGTTCGGCCTGGACAAGACCCACAAGGGTGACCGCAAGATCGCGGTGTACGACCTCGGCGGCGGCACGTTCGACATCTCGATCATCGAGATCGCCGACGTCGACGGCGAGAAGCAGTTCGAAGTGCTGTCGACCAACGGCGACACCTTCCTCGGCGGCGAGGACTTCGACCAGCGCATCATCGATTACATCATCGGCGAGTTCAAGAAGGAGCAGGGCGTCGACCTGTCGAAGGACGTCCTCGCGCTGCAGCGCCTGAAGGAAGCGGCCGAGAAGGCGAAGATCGAGCTGTCGTCGAGCACGCAGACCGACATCAACCTGCCGTACGTCACGGCGGATGCGTCGGGTCCGCGCCACCTGAACATGAAGCTGACCCGTTCGAAGCTCGAGTCGCTGGTCGAGGAACTGATCGAGCGGACCATCGAGCCGTGCCGCATCGCCATCAAGGACGCGGGCGTCAAGACGAGCGACATCAACGACGTCATCCTGGTCGGCGGCATGACGCGCATGCCGAAGGTGCAGGAGAAGGTGAAGGAGTTCTTCGGCCGCGAGCCGCGCAAGGACGTGAACCCTGACGAGGCCGTCGCCGTCGGCGCGGCGATCCAGGGCTCGGTGCTCACGGGCGAGCGCAAGGACGTGCTGCTGCTCGACGTCACCCCGCTGTCGCTCGGCATCGAGACGCTCGGCGGCGTGATGACGAAGATGATCCAGAAGAACACGACCATCCCGACGAAGTTCTCGCAGACCTTCTCGACTGCCGACGACAACCAGCCGGCCGTGACGATCAAGGCCTACCAGGGCGAGCGCGAGATGGCGAGCGGCAACAAGCTGCTCGGCGAGTTCAACCTCGAGGGCATCCCGCCGGCAATGCGCGGCACGCCGCAGATCGAGGTGACCTTCGACATCGACGCCAACGGCATCCTGCATGTGAGCGCGAAGGACAAGGGCACCGGCAAGGAGAACAAGATCACCATCAAGGCCAACTCCGGCCTGACGGAAGACGAGATCCAGCGCATGGTGAAGGACGCCGAGGCGAACAAGGCCGAGGACCACAAGCGCTTCGAACTCGCGCAGGCGCGCAACACGGCCGACGCCTCGGTGCACCAGATCCGCAAGGCGCTGACGGAGCACGGCGACAAGATCGACGCCGGCGAGAAGGAGAAGATCGAGGCCGCGCTGAAGGACGTCGAGGAAGCGCTGAAGGGCGACGACAAGGACGCCATCGAAGCGAAGACGACGACGCTCATGACCGTGTCGCAGAAGCTGGGCGAGAAGATGTACGCGCAGCCCGGTGCCGCGGGGCCCGAGGGCGGCGCGCAGCCCGGACCGGGCGCGGCGGCGGGCGCAGGCAGCGAAGCGAAGAACGACGACGTGGTCGACGCCGACTACAAAGAGGTCAAACGCGGATAAGCTGAAGCCGTTGGGCGGATAAGCGCGTTTGACACGCCGAGTCCGGGACGACGCCCGCGCGTTGCCCCCCTCGGCGTTTCCGCGTCAGGGGGAACGGAAGGAACATGGCGAAACGGGATTACTACGAGGTGCTCGGCGTTGCGAAGAACGCGTCCGAGGACGACATCAAGAAGGCGTATCGCAAGCTCGCCATGAAGCATCACCCGGATCGCAACCAGGGTGACAAGTCGAAGGACTCGGAAGACAAGTTCAAGGAGGCCAAGGAGGCCTACGAAGTCCTTTCGGATTCGAGCAAGCGCGCGGCGTACGACCGCTTCGGGCACGCGGGTGTCGACCCGAGCGCCGGCGGATTCGGGCGCGGAGCCGGCCCGGACGGCATGGGCGGCTTCGCCGATGCGTTCGGCGACATCTTCGGCGACATCTTCGGGGCGACGCGCGCAGGCGGTGGCCGCAGCGGTGTGTACCGCGGAGCGGATCTGCGCTACAGCATGGAGATCACGCTCGAACAGGCGGCGAACGGCTTCGCCACCGAGATCCGCGTGCCGAGCTGGGACACCTGCGAAACCTGCAGCGGCAGCGGCGCGAAACCAGGCACGAGCGCGAGCCGCTGCGGCACCTGCGGCGGCTCGGGCAACGTGCGGATGACGCAGGGCTTCTTTTCGATCCAGCAGACCTGCCCGACCTGCCACGGCTCCGGTTCCGTGATCGCCGATCCCTGCGCCAGCTGCCATGGCGCGGGTCGCGTGAAGAAGAACAAGGTGCTGGAGGTCAACATCCCCGCCGGCATCGACGAAGGCCAGCGCATCCGGCTGTCGGGCAAGGGCGAACCGGGAATGAACGGCGGTCCGCCGGGCGACCTCTACGTCGAGATCCACCTCACGCAGCACGACGTCTTCCAGCGCGAGGGAGACGATCTGCACTGCGAGGTGCCGATCGGTTTCGGCACGGCCGCGCTTGGAGGCGAGATCGACGTGCCGACCCTCGCCGGCAAGGCGAGCATCACCATTCCCGAGGGCACGCAGGCCGGCAAGACGTTCCGGCTGCGCGGCAAGGGCATCAAGGGCGTACGCGCGTCGTATCCGGGTGACCTGTACTGCCACATCGTCGTCGAGACCCCGGTGCGCCTCGGCGAGAAGCAGAAGAAGCTCCTGCGCGAGTTCGAAGCGAGCGTCAAGGAAGGCGGCAACAAGCACTCGCCCCAGACGAAGGGCTTCATGGACAAGATGAAGGGCTTTTTCACCGCGGAGTAGTTCAGTTCAGTCCTCGTGTGCGCGACCCCTGCGGGGTCGCACGTGCACTCGGACTGGGGCGGCACCGGACGGCGTGACCACCCGTCGGCAGCCCGCACCAGGACCAGCGTCAGATCAGCATCTTGCCGCCGGCGATGACCAGCACGGCGGCCAGCGCGCGGCGCAGCGCCCGGTTGTCGAGTCGTCGCGCGCCGAAGCTGGCGCCGATCAGGCCGCCGGCGATCACCGCCACCACCCACCAGGCCAGGGGATCCGGCAGAGTCGGGTGGCGCGTCAGCAGCCCGGCGAGGCCCGCGATCGAGTTGATCAGGATGAACGCTGCGATCGGAGCCGCGCTGTCCCGCACGGTGGCCCAGCCGGCGAGCACCAGCAGCGGACTGAGGAAGATGCCGCCGCCGACGCCGGTCAGGCCCGAAAGCAATCCGATGCCGGCGCCGATGACGAGCGCGAGCGGCACGGGTGGCGGGCCGGTGACGTCGCGCGCCCTGACCTTCAAGCTCATCGTTTCGACGAAGAGGCGCCCCGCCGAGTACAGCAGGACTGCGCCGAGAAGCACGCCGAACCACGCCACCGGAAGATGAATGCGCCCGCCGACAAACGCCATCGGCACCGAGGTGATCGCGAAGGGCAGGAAGAGTCGCCAGTTGAAGCCGTTGGCGCGTGCGAACTTGTACAGCGAGATCGAGGCGACGGCAATGTTCATCACCAGCGCCGTCGGCCGCATGATGGCCGGTGCGACGCCGACCAGGCCCATCGACGCCAGGTAGCCCGAAGCGCCGCCGTGGCCGACGGACGAGTACAGGATGGCCGCGGCGAAGAAGAGCCCCGCAAGGAGCAGCGCTTCCTCAGTCGTGACCATGTGCCGGCGTCTAGCCGATGCCGTACCCGAGAGGACGCCAGGTGCCCTCTTCGAAGACGAGCGTCACCATTTCCTGGGCACCGTCCTTCGTCGCGAACTGGGTGGCGAACCTGACCGTCACGTAGTCCCCCTCGGGCATCCCGGGCAGCGACGACTTGTAGGACGCCACTTCGACCCGCCGCGACTTCATCGCGCCCAGCGCGCCACGCGTCTTCGGCAGGCCTTCCACCCACTGCTGCCGCGTGACGCTGTCGCGGAACTTGCGCGCCGACTGATCCCAGGCCTTGCCATAGTCTCCGGAATCCACGATGGCGAGCCACTTCTCAGCGGCGAGTCGCGCCGCCATCTCCTTGACCGCCTGCACCTCGGATTTCCTGGTCTCGGTCGACGAGGGCGGCAGCGGCGGGTTGCCCGGGCTCGACGGCTTCAGCTGAGCGGTTGCTGCGGCCGTCGTGGCGAGCAGGGCGACGAGGGCGAGGCGGCGGGTGATCTTCATGGGAGTTCCTCAGGCCGGCGTGTAGGCCAGCCGGACGTAGATGGGCGCGTACGGCGCCGCTTGCGTGATGTCGATCAGCGATTCGCGGGCGAGTTCCAGCAAGGCCAGGAAATGCACCACCGCCACCGCCGTGCCGCGGGCGTGATCGAAGAGGTCGGAGAACTCGACGAACCTGCTGCCCTGCAGCCGCTTGAGGATGAGGCTCATGTGCTCGCGCACCGAGAGCTCTTCGCGGCTGATGTGGTGATGCGCATGCAGCTTCGCCCGCCGGATCACGTCGGCCCACGCTTCGCGCAGGTCGACCACGTTCACGTCGGGGAACCGCTTCTCGATCGACTGCTCGATGACGACGATGGCGCGCACGAAGTCGCGTCCGACGCGCGGCAGTTCGTCGATGCGCACTGCCGCCAGCTTCATCTGCTCGTACTCGAGCAGCCGCCGCACCAGCTCGGCGCGCGGGTCCTCGACGTCCTCGCCGGTGTCCGCCTTGCGCACCGGCAGCAGCATGCGCGACTTGATCTCGATGAGGAGCGCCGCCATCAGCAGGTACTCCGCGGCCAGTTCGAGGTTCTTGGCGCGGATCTGGTCGATGTAGGCGAGGTACTGGACCGTCAGCGGCGCCATCGGGATGTCGAGGACGTTGAAGTGCTGCTTGCGGATCAGGTAGAGCAGCAGGTCCAGCGGACCCTCGAACGCCTCGAGGAACACCTCGAGCGCGTCGGGCGGGATGTAGAGGTCCTCGGGCAGCTTGAACAGCGGCTCCCCGTACAGCTTCGCGAGCGCGACGCCGTCGATGATGTCCGGCGTCGTGTCGGCCACGGGGGCTTCAAGCGCGGCGGCCGCATTCGGATCGAGCACCGGCTCGACCCCGGTCAGCGGGACGTTCCCGGCCGGCCCCACTACTTCGCCTTCGGCTGGTAGACGTAGGCCGGCTGCGGCAGGGTCGATTCGCTGAAGCGCTTGTACAACTCGGGATCGACGTTCTTGTCCCACCAGATGGCGCGGCCTTCGCGCTGCTGGCGGTCGAGGTCGGGATTCCCTTCCTTCATCTGCTGAAGGAATTTCGTGAAGTCGGAGACGTAGCCGGCGGCCATCGGTTGGTGTGCCTCTGTAAGCTTGGCGCCGATTTTACGTGACGACGAGGGACGGACGATGGGATGGTTCGGACGGCTGATCGCCGCCGTGGCGGCCTTGTTCTCGGTGGCCGCGTGCGATCCGAGCGGACAGCCTTACGAAGATCTGCGGCTGGCGCGGCTGAAGGTCGGGCGAATCGACCGAGCAGGACGTGGTCCGGCTGTTCGGTGCCCCGGCGGCGGTGCGTCCTCTCGCCAGCGGCAAGGGCCTCGTCTATCCGCTCGGCCCCCAAGGCGCGCACACCCTGCTGCTGCGCATCGGCGCCGACGGGCGCTACCAGGGACGCGAGAACCTGCTGACGCGGGAGAACTTCGGCCGCGTTACCCCCGGCATGGCGGGCGACCAGGTATCGGCGCTGCTCGGGCCGCCCGGCAGCAGGCAAGGGTATCCGCTCAAGCAGCAGACGGCATGGGAGTGGCGCTTCCTCGATGGCAACGACACCAGGCTGTTCGTCGTGATGTTCGACGCGACGGGGCGGGTGGTCAGCACCGCGATCGAGGAAGACCCGAGCCGCCTCGGCGGCGGTTGAGAGGGTGACGCGTCAGGCCTTGCGCGGCCGCACCGCGCTGAGGATGCCGCGCAGGATGTCCACCGGCGGAGGCGGGCAACCCGGCACGGCGACGTCGACCGGAATGACGTTCGCGACCCGGCCGCAGCTCGCGTAGCTCTCGCCGAAGATGCCGCCGGAGCAGGCGCAGTCGCCGATCGCCACGACCAGCTTGGGATCCGGCGTGGCGTCGTAGGCCCGCCTGACCGCGATCTCCATGTTGCGCGAGACCGGGCCGGTGACGAGCAGCAGATCGGCATGGCGCGGACTGGCGACGAACCTGATGCCGCGTCCCTCGATGTTGTAGTAGGGATTGTTCAGCGCGTGGATCTCGAGTTCGCAGCCGTTGCACGAGCCGGCGTCGACGTGGCGGATGGCCAGCGCGCGGCCGAGCAGTTCGAGGATCTCGCCGTGCAGGCGATCGGACTCGACCGCCATGTCGGCCGGCGGCGCCGGCTCGGTGCGGATGCCGGTCTTCAGCACCTGTCGCAGCAGAAGCAGCATCAGAGATCCTGCCCCGAGTAACTGAGGTTGAACGACTTGTTGATCAGCGGGAAGTCGGGAACGATGTTGCCGATCACCGCGTGCTCGAGCAGCGGCCAGTTCTGCCACGACGGGTCGTGGCAGTGGCAGCGCTGCAAGCGGCCCTCGGCGTCGACTTCGAGAGCCACCAGGACGTCACCGCGCCAGCCTTCCACCCAGCCGATGCCGAACCCGGGTCCGGAGCGCTGCGGCAGGTCCACGCGCACCGGACCGTCCGGCATGCCGTCGACGATGGCCTCGATCAGGCGCAGCGACTCGAAGATCTCGTCGAAGCGGACCGCCACGCGCGCGGCGACGTCGCCGCGGACTTCCATGCGCGGCCTTGACGGCGAGTCGATCGTACGGCGGGCATGGAAAGTCGACGCGCAGGTCGCGCGGCGATCCGCTGGCGCGCGCCGCGAAGCCGGTGAGGCCGAGCTGCGCCGCGAGCTCCGGCGTGACGATGCCCGCGGTCAGGAACCGGTCCTGCAGCCCGGCGTGCTCGTCGTAGATCGATCGCAACCGGTTCACCTCGTCGCGCAGTTCGCGGCACTGCGCGCGGACATCCGCCAGCCCCGCGCGCGAGGGATCCACCGCGACGCCGCCCGGCACGATGCGGTCCATCAGCAGGCGGTGCCCGAAGACCGCCGCGCTGGTGCGCTGCCACAGTTCGCGCAGCCGCGAGAACTGGGCCAGCCCGAAGGCGAGGCCGCCGTCGTTGCCGAGCGCGCCGAGGTCGCCGAGGTGGTTGGCGACGCGCTCACGCTCGAGCAGCAGCGCGCGCAGCCAGGCCGCGCGCGCCGGGATCGCGCAGCTCGGACGCGGCTTCCGCGGCCATCGCGTAGGCCCACGCGTAGGCCACCGTCGAGTCGCCCGACACGCGTCCGGCCAGCCGATGCCCATCCGCGAGCGGCATGCCGACGAAGCGTCGTTCGATGCCCTTGTGCACGTAGCCGAGCCGCTCCTCGAGCCGCAGCACCTTCTCGCCGACGATCGAGAAGCGGAAGTGGCCGGGCTCGATGATGCCGGCGTGGATCGGGCCGACCGGAATCTCGTGCACGCCGTCGCCCTCGACGCTGACGAAGGCGTAGCGCTCCTGCTCGTTCTCGAATGCGCGCTGCGGGTCGGCGTCGTGCCGCAGCGGGAAGAAGTCGGCCGGCCACGCGGCGTGGCGCAGCCACGGCCGCTGATCCTCGGCGCCGGCGGCGCTCAGCTCCGAGCAGGTCGAACACCGCGCGCTGCATGCGCGTCGCCGACGGGAAGACGGCCGACGAGATCCGGGTACTCGAGGCGGTCCGCCGCGACCGGGAGGCGCGCGCACGCGAGTCCGTCCTCCACGGCGTAGGCGGCGTAGACGACGAAGCCTTCGCCGGCGAGGCGACGATCCGAGCCCCACACCGCCACGAAGCGGCCGCCCGCGCGGACCGCCGCTGCGAGGGCCGACCACTGCGCTTCCGTGACGGTCGCGACGGCCGCCGGCGCAGCGCCCGGCAGTCGCCGGAAGTCGAGATCGGAGGTGTCGATGCGCATGCGTCAGCCTCCCGCGATCAGCCGGGCCGCCTGCTGGTACCAGGCCTCGAGGTACGGCGGGATGTACAGGCCGAGCATCAGGCTCAGGCCGAGGTGCACGAACACCGGGATCAGCGCCGGCGGATGCGCGAGCCGCTTCACGCGAGGTCTCGCCGAAGACCATCGGCTGCACCTTGCCGAGCACGGCGGCGAAGGCCACGCCGAGCGACAGCAGCAGCAGCGGCGTGGTCCACGGATACTCGCGCATCGCGGTGGTGAGGATGAGGAACTCGCTGGCGAACACGCCGAACGGCGGCATGCCGAGGATCGCGAGCGTGCCGATCATCAGGCCCCAGCCCACGGCCGGCGAAACCTTGATCAGCCCGCGGATGTCCTCCATCACCTGCGTGCCGGCCTTCTGCGCCGCGTGCCCGACCGCGAAGAAGATCGCCGACTTCACCAGCGAGTGCACCGTCATGTGCAGCAGCCCGGCGAAGCTCGCGATCGGGCCGCCCATGCCGAACGCGAACGTGATCAGCCCCATGTGCTCGATCGACGAGTAGGCGAACATGCGCTTGATGTCGCGCTGGCGCGAGAGGAAGAACGCCGCCAGCACGACCGACAGCAGGCCGAAGCCCATCATCAGGTCGCCGGCGAAGCGCGTTTCCAGCGCGCCGTCGGCGAGCACCTTGCAGCGGAGCACCGCGTAGAGCGCCACGTTCAGCAGCAGCCCGGACAGCACCGCGGAGATCGGCGTCGGGCCCTCGGCGTGCGCGTCGGGCAGCCAGTTGTGCAGCGGCGCCAGGCCGACCTTGGTGCCGTAGCCGACCAGCAGGAAGACGAACGACAGCGCGATCACGGTCGGCTCGAGGTCGCCCTTGACCGCGACCAGGTGGGTCCAGAGCAGGCCCGGCGCCCTCGACCGGCACGACGCGCTCGGCGGCGAGGAAGAGCAGGATGGTGCCGAACAGCGCCTGCGCGATGCCGACGCCGCACAGGATGAAGTACTTCCACGCCGCCTCCAGGCTCGCCGGTGTCCGGTACACCGCGACCAGCAGCACGGTGGCGAGCGTCGCCGCTTCCATCGCCACCCACAGCAGGCCCATGTTGTTCGTCAGCAGCGCCAGCAGCATCGTGAACGAGAACAGCTGGTACATGCTGTGGAACAGCCGCATCCGCGGCGCCGTCATCTTCCCGTGGTCGCGCTCGATCCGCATGTACGGCCGGGCGAACAGCGCCGTCGTGAACGCCACGAAGGCGGTGAGCGCGACGAGGAACACGTTGAGCGAGTCGACGAAGAACTGCTCCTGCAGCACCAGCAGCGGGCCGTCGGCGATGACGATCGCGGTGAGGAACGCCGCGGCGACCAGCGTCGCCAGGCTGAACGCGATGTTGACCTCGGCCGCGCGCTCGCGATGGCCGAACAGCCCGAGCACGCCGGCGCCGACGAGCGGAGTGCCGAGGACGAGCAGGAGCGCTTCCATCCTCAGTCTTCCTTCAGCCGCTCGAGCTTGCGGATGTCGAGGCTGTCGAACTGCTCGCGGATCTGGAACATGAAGACGCCGAGGATCACCATGCCGATCAGCACGTCGAGCGCGATGCCGAGCTCCACGACCATCGGCATGCCGTAGGTGGCGCTGGTGGCGGCGAAGAACAGCGCGTTTTCCATCGCCAGGAAGCCGATCACCTGCGCGATCGCCTTGGTGCGCGTGATCATCATCAGGAACGACAGCAGCACGCACGCGAGCGCGATGCCGAGCGTGCCGCGGGCCACCGACGCCGACAGGCTGGAGATCGGCGCCGCGAGGTTGAACGCGAAGATCACCAGCACGATGCCGAGCAGCATCGTGATCGGGATGTTCAGCAGCGACTCGACGTCCCACCGGACGTTGAGTCGCTTGAGCAGGCGGTGCAGCAGCCAGGGGATGACCAGGACCTTCAGCACGAAGGTGAGGGCCGCCGAGTAGTACAGGTGCGGCTGCTGCGTGAAGTACGCCATCATCGAGGTGGACGCGACCAGCGTGATTCCCTGCAGCGTGAACAGGTGGATCAGCGACAGCACGCGGCGCTGCGCCAGCAGCGCGAACGACAGCAGCAGCAGGAGCGCCGCGAACAGGTTGATCAGCTGGGAGACCAGGGCCGGCATGTCCGCCTAGGCTCCGAGCAGGAAGTGCACGAGGATGCCGATCACGGCGAGCAGGAACGCGCCGGCGAGGAACTCGGGCACCCGGAAGATGCGCATCTTGGCCGACAGCGTCTCGATCAGCGCCAGCACGGCGCCGCCGATGGCGAGCTTCAGGATCAGCGCCGGCGCGGCCAGCAGCAGCCCGACCGGATCGTGCACCTGCGCGATGCCCCAGGGGAAGAACAGCGCCAGGCCGATCGACGAATACGCGAACAGCTTGAGGCTCGCCGCCCACTCCATCAGCGCCAGGTGACGGCCCGGAGTATTCGAGGAGCATCGCCTCGTGGATCATCGTGAGCTCGAGATGGGTGGCCGGGTTGTCGACCGGCACCCGCGCGTTCTCGGCGAGCGACACCATCGCGAAGGCGACGCCGGCGAAGGCGAGGCTCGGCACGATCGCGAACTCCTGGCTGGCGGTCGTCTCCACGATGCTCGCGAGCGAGGTGGACTGCGTCATGAACGCCGCGGTGAACAGCACCATCAGCAGCGCCGGTTCGGCGAGGAAGCCCACCAGCATCTCGCGCCGCGCGCCGAGCGTGCCGAAGGCGGTGCCGATGTCCATCGCGGCGAGCGACATGAAGACGCGGGCCACGGCGAACAGGCCGACCAGCGCGATCGCGTCGGCCGCCGGCGCGAGCGGAAGGTCCGTCGACAGGCTCGGCACGATGCCGCAGGCCAGCACCATCACGCCGAACACGATGTAGGGCGCCATCCGGAACAGCGGACTGGCGCTGTCGGCGACCACCGAGTCCTTGTGGAACAGCTTGTGCAGCGTGCGATACGGCAGCAGCAGCGGCGGCGCGCTGCGGTTCTGCAGCCAGGCCCGGCACTGGTTGATCCATCCCGTCAGCAGCGGCGCGCCCAGCACGGCGATCAGCAGCGCGAGCAGTTGCGCGAGGACGCTGTACGCGGTCATCGGAACACCAGCAGCAGCATCACGATCAGCGTGACGAAGCTGTACATCAGGTAGGTGGCGATGCGTCCCTGCTGCAGCAGGCCGACGAGGCGCGACAGGCTCTCGACCGCGCGCGCGACGGGCACGTACACCCAGTGCCAGACGTGATCGGTGGCCGACAGGCGGTACACCGGATGCCGGTCGAACGGACTCGGCAGGTGGCGCTCGATGCGGAAGAACGGCTCGAACACCTGGCGGATCGGCTGGCCGAAGCCCTCGGCGGTGTCCTGCATGCGCGGCGTGAGCAGCGGGAAGCCGCAGTCCCACGGCGGCGCACGGCGGATGCGGCCGTGATAGAGCCGGCGCACCAGCACGAACGCGAGGGCGCAGGCGGCCGCCACCAGCAGCAGGAACAGCAGCGGGCTGTAGCTCGAACGCTCGGCCGCGACCGGCGCCAGCATCAGCCAGCCGTTGGCGGCCACTTGCCGGCCGACGCCGTCTCCCACCAGCACGCGCGTCACCGGGTCGATCAAGCCGATCACGGTCGCCGGGAACAGGCCGAGCAGCACGCAGCCGGCGGCCAGCCAGACGAGGCCCGCGCGTTCGATGCGCGCGGCGTCGTGCGAGCGCGCGAGCGCTGGTTCGCGCGGCTGGCCGAGGAAGATCACGCCGAAGAACTTCACCATCACGTAGCCGCCGAGCGCGGCCACCAGCGCGACGCCGGCGGCCACCACCGGCAGCAGCATGTTCACGAAGGTGCTGGGCAGCCCGAGCGTGAAGAGGAAGCTCTGCAGCAGCAGCCACTCGGAGACGAAGCCGTTCAGCGGCGGCAGCCCGGCGGCGGCGAGCGCGCCCGCCAGCGCGAGCCAGCCGACCCACGGCATGGCGCGCAGCAGCCCGCCGAGCTTGCCGAGGTTGCGCTCGCCCGTGGCGTGCAGCACGGCCCCCGTGCAGAGGAACAGCAGGCTCTTGAAGAACGCGTGGTTCAGCGCGTGGTAGAGGACGGCGGTGAGCGCGAGCGCGGCGAGCGCCGACGTGCCGTAGCCGACGAACAGCAGCGCGAGTCCCATGCCGACCAGCAGCAGCCCGATGTTCTCGATCGACGAGTAGGCGAGCAGGCGCTTCATGTCGGTCTGCACCGCGCTGAACACGACGCCGAACAGCGCGGTCGACAGGCCGAGCACGATCGCCAGCACGCCCCACCACCACAGTTGCGTCTGCAGGACCTCGAACCCGACGCGCAGCAGTCCCGTAGATCGCGGTCTTCAGCATCACGCCGCTCATCAGCGCCGACACCGGCGACGGCGCCGCCGGGTGCGCCTCCGGCAGCCAGATGTGCAGCGGCAGCATGCCGGCCTTGGCGCCGAAGCCGAAGAGCGCCAGCAGGAAGGCGGTCGACGCCCAGAACGGCGACAGCTGCTGCGCGCGCATGTTGGCGAAGGTGTAGTCGCCGGTGTTGGCCTGCAGCACGCCGAAGGCGAGCAGGATGCCGAGCGCGCCGATGTGCGCGATGAGCAGGTAGAGGTAGCCCGCGCGGCGGATCGCGGGAATCGTGTGGTTCGCGGTCACCAGGAAGAAGGACGACAGCGCCATCAGTTCCCACATCACCATGAAGACGTAGGCGTCGTCGGCCACCATCACCATCGCCATGCTGGCGACGAAGAGGTGATAGAGCAGGCACAGCAGCCCGGGCGGCGTGCCTTCGCCCTTCCTGAAGTAGCCGGCGGCGAAGATCGAGATGCCGGCGCCCGCGCTCCCGAGCAGCAACAGGAAGAACGCCGACAGCGCATCGAGCCGCAGGTGGAAGGGCAGGCCCGGCAGCCCGATCGGCAGCACCGCGACCTGCGGCACCGTGAACAGCCCCGCGACGGCGACCGCCGGCGAGCAGCAGGCTCACCAGCGCGCCGAGCGGAAACAGCACGCGCGCCACCAGGAAGAAGCTCGCCGGCCGCGACCATGCCCGCCGCGCCGACGAGGATCCACAGCCCGACGGCGATCAGGACGCCGTCGATCGGCAGCAGCTGCGAAAGGGAGGTCCACGGCCGCCGCGGTCGGTCAGCGCCGCATCGGCTTGCGCGAAGCGGCCAGCAGCCAGGCCGGGAGCGGGCGGTTGCCGGCGTGCTCGATGATGTATTCGCGGATCAGCTGCCGCACCACCTGCGACGGCGTGAGGTCCTGCGCGGCGCAGATCTCCTCGAACAGCGCCTTCTTGCGCGGGTCGAGCAGCAGGGTCAGGCGCGCCGTCTTGCTTTCGGTCCGGGTCGGCATGGCAGTCGCATTCTATGCGAATTGCATGTTAATCAAATGCGCCTGCAAGACGCATTGCTCTCAGCCGGAGTGGCCGCGCGGGTTGATCGCGATCAAGGGTGAGTGCCGTTCGGCGCCTAACGTAGGCAGCGCATCCAACGCAAGGGAGACAGGCAATGCTCGGAACCAGGCTGGCAATCGCCGCTGCAATCGCGTGCTGCGC
>CAVOQI010000003.1:0-170306 GCA_963698305.1 uncultured beta proteobacterium | reverse complement strand
ACTACGGCCGGGCAAAGCTGCGCTACCGCGTCACCCTTTCGTCTTTCGCGCCGCTCAGACGGTAGAAGAGAAGCGGCGACAGGGCGATCCAGATCAGAAGGAAGACCCATACCCGTCCAGCTTGAACGTCGTATGCGGCAAGCACATCGGACAACGGCCTGCCTGCCAGTACCAGGCCCATGAAGAACTCGAAGGCGACGGTCAGGACTAGCCACGCCAGCCCAATACCCAACGCTTCGGCACTTGATGCGGGCGGCCAGGTGCGGACGATGAACCAGATTGCTACGCCTAATGCCGTGGAACCGATGAGCGTCGAAAGCTGGTGGGCAGCGAGTTCGCTCATCGCTTCGGCGAAAGCAGCCTCCCGCAGTGCGCCGTTGGCGACGGCGATGATGAGCAGTCCAAACCAGGCCAAAACGTATCGGCGGCGAACCAAGCAACCCCCCAAGAGCGTCTGCTCCCGGGCAATTCTGGCCGAGGACGCTCAGGTCAGCAATTGGCCGGACTGAGACAGTCTCAGAGTGAAGTCCGCCGCATTGGGTAGCGGTCCAGAGTGTCAGTACGCTGGCGCCTTTCCCGGCTGAGTGGGCAGCCGACGCTGGTGACGGACGGCGCGACCGCCTAGGCGGCGCGCGCCTACTTCAGGAACGCGCGCAGCCGCTCCGCGCCCTGCAGCAGCAGCGCGTCCGACGCGGCAAAGCACCAGCGCAGATAGCCCTCGCCTTCGGGCCCGAAGGCGACGCCGGGAGCGATGCCGAGCCCCGCCTCGGCGACCAGCCGCTTGGCGCAGGCGAGGCTGTCGTCGCTGAGGCCGGCGATCCGTGAAGAACAGGTACATCGCGCCCGGCGGCGGCGCGACCTCGACGCCGGGCAGCGCGGCGAGTTCGCGCACGAGCAGGTCGCGCGACGCTGCGCAGGCGCGCGACCGTCGCCGCCACGAGCGGCTCGCCGTCGCGCACGGCCACCAGCCCGGCCTGCTGCACGAACGGCGGCGCGCACGAGGTGTTGAACTCGATCACCTTGCCGACCTGCGCGATGAACGCGCGCGGCGCGACCAGCCAGCCCAGCCGCCAGCCGGTCATCGTCCAGCTCTTCGAAAACGTGTTGGCGCTGACGTAGCGGTCGTCGGCGTCGACGAGGTCGAGCACGCTCGGGGCGTGTCCGTTCGTCGTCAGCGCCGGGTCGAGGACGATCCGCTCGTAGGCATCGTCGGAGACGAGCCAGATGCCGTGGCGGCGGCAGTGCTCCAGCAGCGCGACCCAGTCGGCGCGCGGCATCGTCCAGCCGGTGGGGTTGTTCGGCGAGTTCACCAGCACCATGCGCGTGCCCGGCGTCGCGGCGTCGAGCAGCCGCTGCAGGTCGAGCGACCACGCGCCGGCGCGGCACGTCAGCGGCACGCGCACCACGTCGGCGCTCATGATCCGCGGCATCGCGGTGAGGTTCGGCCAGACCGGCGTGACGATCGACGACGCGGTCGCCCGGATCGATCGAGCGTCTGGTCGATCAGCGACAGCGCGTGCACGCCGGCGCTCGTCACCGCGATGCGGTCGACCGTGACGGCGCTGCGGCCGGGCCGTGCAGCCGGTTCGCGTACGCCGCCAGCGCCTCGCGCAGCTCGGCGATCCCGAGGTTGTGGTTGTAGAAGGTCTCGCCCGGCGTCGAGCGCCGCCTTCGCCGCCTCGCGGATGAACGCCGGCGTGACCTGGTCGCCTTCGCCGAACCAGAACTTCAGGACGTCGGTCGCGGCCGATGCCGGCATTGGCCACCTCGCGGATGCGCGAGGCGGGCAGGGATTCGATGAGGGGTCGGATCATGGCGGATTATGAGGCGCGCGGAGCTGGCCCCGCGTTGCTTTGTGTTGAGCCGGGCGCCCGGCCGCTCCGAAGCCCGGCTCACGACTAGTCAGTCGAGGTGCACGTGCGATGCGCAGCATCGCGTACACCTCGACTCGCTACCGCACCAGCTGATTGATCTCGATGATCGGCAGCAGCACGGCCATCACGATCAGCATCACGACGACGCCCATCGTGAGGATCAGGATCGGCTCGAGCAGCGACGTGAAGAACAGCGCGCGCCGCTCGGCTTCGCGCGCATGGATGTCGGCGGCGCGGTCGAGCATCTCCGGCAGCTTGCCGGTCGCTTCGCCCGACGCGATCAGGTGGATCAGCACCGGCGGGAACAGCTTCAGGTGGCCCTGCTTGCGCTCCTCGTCGGCGTCGGCGCGCAGCGCCTTGGCCAGCGAGAAGCCCTCGCGGACGCGCTGCACGGCCTCCATGACGCGACTGCGCATCGCGAGATTGGTCACCGTCTCGCCGGCGGCCTGCAGCGAACGCAGCATCGGCACGCCCGAGCCCACCAGGATCGCGAGCGTGGACGAGAAGCGCGCGGTGTTGATCGAGCGCGAGAGCACGCCCATCACCGGCAGCGTCAGGATGCGCTTGTGCCAGCGCCGGCGGACGGCCTCCACGCGCAGCGAGCGCTGGACCAGGAACCCGGTCACCACCAGAACCGCGACGACAATCCAGCCGTAGTTGCGGACGAAGTCGGAGAGCGCGATCAGCGCCACCGTGAGGAAGGGCAGGGCCTGCTTGGTGTTCGCGAACACCTGGACGACCTGCGGCACGACGTAGGTCAGCAGGCCGATGACGACGGCGAGCGCGACGAAGGTGACGATCGCCGGATACACGAACGCGAGCGTGATCTTCTGCTGCAGCTTCGCGCGTTCCTCGACGTAATCGGCGAGGCTGCCGAGCACCGAGCCGAGCTTGCCGGATTCTTCGCCGGCGGCGATCAGGGCGCGATAGATCTCGGGAAACTGCCGCGGATGCCGGGCGAGCGCGTTCGGACATCGAGCTGCCGCCCAGCACATCGGTGCGGATCGACGCCATCAGCTCGCGCACCTGCTGCTTCTCGCTCTGCTCGACCATCACGGTCAGCGCGTCGGCGACCGGCAACTGCGCGCCGAGCAGCGAGGCGAGCTGGCGCGTGATGACCGCGAGTTCGGTCTGCGACAGCCGGCGGCCGATCGACAGCCCGCCGCGGCCCCGCCCGCCCGCCTCGTGCGAGACGGGCTCGACGGTGAGCGGGATCAGGCCGCGGCCGCGCAGCAGCTGGCGCGCGAGGCGCGCGCTGTCGGCTTCGAGGACGCCGGACTGTTCCTTGCCGGACGCGTCCGCGGCGGCGAATCTGAATGCTGCCATCCGCCCGGCTTACGCTTCGCGCGTGACGCGGAGCGCTTCCTCCTGCGAGGTGACGCCGGACTTGATCCAGCGCTGCGCGTCGTTGCGCATGCTGATCATCCCGGTCTTCTCGGCGAGGCGGCGGACATCGGTGTCGTTCGCGCCCTGGTGCACCAGCATGCGCATCTCGTCGTTCACCGTGAGCAACTCGTAGATCCCGGTGCGGCCGAGGTAGCCGGTGTTGCCGCAGTGGTCGCAGCCGACCGCGCGGAAGCCGCCGGTGGCCGGATCGGGCTGGCGGCAGCGCGGGCAGAGCTTGCGCACGAGGCGCTGGCCGAGCACGCCGAGCAGCGACGACGACAGCAGGAAGGGCTCGATGCCCATGTCGATCAGCCGCGTGACCGCCGACGCCGCGTCGTTCGTGTGCAGCGTGGCGAGCACGAGGTGGCCGGTCAGCGACGCCTGCACCGCGATCTGCGCGGTCTCGAGGTCGCGGATCTCGCCGATCATCACGATGTCCGGGTCCTGGCGCAGGATCGCGCGCAGCGCCTTCGCGAACGTCATGTCGATCTTCGGATTGACCTGCGTCTGGCCGATGCCCTCGATGTCGTACTCGATCGGGTCCTCGACCGTCATGATGTTCGTGGTGTTCTTGTCGAGCCGGCGGATCGCCGCGTACAGCGTCGTCGACTTGCCGGAGCCGGTCGGGCCGGTGACGAGGATGATCCCGTGCGGCTGGTGGATCAGGTGGTCGAAGCGCCTGAGCGCGCCCTCGGCCATGCCGAGGTTGGTCAGTTCGAGCTTCGACAGGTCCTTCTCGAGCAGGCGCAGCACGACGCGCTCGCCGTGGCCGGTCGGCAGCGTGGACACGCGGACGTCGACCGGGCGGCCGCCGACGCGCAGCGTGATCCGGCCGTCCTGCGGCAGGCGCTTCTCCGCGATGTCGAGCGCCGGCCATGATCTTGATGCGCGACACCAGCGCCGCGTGCAGCGCGCGCTTGGGCCGCACGACGTCGCGCAGCGTGCCGTCGACCCGGAACCGCACCATCGAATAGGTCTCGAACGGCTCGATGTGGATGTCCGAGGCGCCGTCGCGCGCGGCCTGCGTCAGCAGCGCGTTGATCATGCGGATGATCGGCGCGTCGTCCTCGGTCTCCAGCAGGTCCTCGACGTCCGGGACCTCCTGCATCATCCGCGTGATGTCGAACTCGCCTTCGATGTCGCCGACGATCTGCTGCGCCGAGCCGCCCTGGTCGCCGTAGGTCTGGAGATCGCTTCGGTCAGCTTGACGCTCTCGATCACGACCGGGCGCACCTTGCCCGGGAAGACGCGCATCACTTCGTTCAGCGCCGCAGCGGCGTCGCGTTGCTGATCCACGACTTCGGCGTCGCGCTCGGACTTCGGAACGATCAGGATCGCGTTATCGCGCGCGAAGGCGTACGGAACGTAGCGGCTGGCCTGTGTCACTGCCGGATCCCGCGTCTCAAGGGGTGACGATGACCGGGTCGTACCCCATCGCCTTCAGCCTCGCGATGGTGTCGGCCACGCTGCTGCGTCGCCTGGTTGACCGAGACGCGCACCCGCACCATGTCGCCGGTGTTCGTCTTGACGCTCTCCCAGTAGGCGTCGAAGCCGGCGTCGCGCAGGCTGCGCTGCAGTTCGCGTGCGCGCGCGATGTCGGTGATGGACGGCGACCTGCAGCAACTGGACGCCGCTGCTCGGACGGCGGGGTCCCCGGCTGTGCCGAGAACGTTCCGCTCGACGGTGCCGCGGCGCCGGGAGTGCCCCGGCTGGCGCGGAAGCGCTGGGCTGCGGAGCCGCCGGCGATGGCGTCCCGGGGCTGCCCGCGGCGGCGCGCCGGCGCAGCGTCGATCACGGCGCGGGCGTTTGCGCGGGCGGGCCTGCGCCGGGATGCCCGGAGCGACGTCATTCGACAGCGTCCGCGGCCCGCTGTCGGACACGCCTCATCGACGGCGCCAGCGGCGGCGTCTCCGGCAACTGGCGGCTCTGCAGGTCGCGGAAGATGATGTTGTCCGCCAGCGTGCTGTTCGCGATCTGCCCGCGGATGTAGTCGTAGCGGTCCATCGCCAGCGCCGACGAGGTTGTTTCGTCGCGCACGACGTACGGCCGCAGGAACACCAGCAGGTTGGTCTTGGTCCGCTTCCGGCTCTCGTACTCGGAACAGCTCGCCGATGAGCGGAATGCTGCCGAGCACCGGCACCGAACTCTTGCTGTTGTCCGTCTTGTCCTCGATCAGGCCGCCGAGCACGACGATGTTGCCGTCCTCGACCAGCACCATCGACTCGAAGCTGCGCTTGTTGGTGATGATCCCGCCCTGCGCCGCCGTCAGCGTGTTCTGGATCGACGACAGTTCCTGGTAGATCGCGAGCTTCACCACGCCGCCCTCGGAGATCTGCGGCTTCACGCGCAGTTGCAGGCCGATGTCGCGCCGTTCGAACGTCTGGAACGGATTGACGCCGGACGAACGTGCCGCCCGCGCCCGTATTGGCGAACGAGCCCGTGATCAGCGGGATGTTCTGGCCGACGAGGAACTCTCGCTTCTTCGTTGTCCAGCGTCTGGATCGTCGGCGTCGACAGGATGTTGGCGTCGGCCTTGGTCTCGAGCGCGCGGGCAAGGAAGGCGAGATTGATGACCTCGCCGATGCCGGGAATGTTGACCTTGCCCTGCACGATGCCGATGTTCAGGCCCGGTAGCGAGCGAGCCGATGTTCTGCGAGGCGCCGATGATGTTCTGGCCGCTCGCTGCCGAAGTTGGTGCCGGCGATGACGTTGGTGCCCGGGTCGTTCAGGTTGCCGCCCAGGTCTGCCACTGGATGCCGAACTCGGCGGCCTTCTCGGCCGAGACCTCGGCGATCAGCGACTCGATGACGACCTGCGCGCGGCGCACGTCGAGCTTGTCGACGATCGAGCGGATGTTCCGGTACAGCGGCTCGGGCGCGGTGATGATCAGCGAGTTGGTCGCCGCGTCGGCCTGGATCATTCCGGCGAGCGGGCCGGCCGCCGGACCCGCCGGCAGCGCCGCCGGCCTGCGGCGCCGGCTGGTTGCCGAGCGTCGGCTGCTGTGTGGACATGCCGGCCCCACCCGACGTCGTTCCGGTCGTCGGCGAGAGTCCGCTGGTGGCCGCCTGCGGCACGTAGCGACGGATCGGAGGCGATGATCGCCCGCAGCAGCGGAGCCAGTCTTCACGGCCTCCGCATTGCGCAGATAGACGACGTTGATGTTGCCCGGCGTGAGGGCCGGCCGGTCGAGCTGCGCGATCATGGACTTGGCCAGCGCGATCCGCGCCTTGCTCGGCGCGCGCAGGATCAGCGAGTTGGTGCGAGGCTCGGCCATCACCGAGGTACGCTGTCCGGCGTCGACGGCCTGGCCGGCTGCGCGGGCGCCTTCGTCGAGCACGCGGTTCAGGACGGTGGCGATCTCCATCGCCAGGCCGAACTTGATCGGGATGATCTCGACGTCCGACGTGGCCGGCGTGTCGATCGATTCGATGATGCGCTGGATGCGCCGCAGATTGTCGGCGTAGTCGGTGATGACCAGCGTGTTGTTCTGCGGGTACGCCGAGATCGTGTTGTTCGGCGCGATCAGCGGCCGCAGGATCGGCACCATCGCCGTGGCCGACTCGTACTGCAGGCGGAACACCTGGGTGACGAGCTGGTCGCCGCGCGGTGCGGCGGTCCTGCGGGCTGACCACCGTGCCGCCCTGCAGCTTGGCGTCCGCTTCCGGCAGCACGCGGGCCACGTTGCCGGTCTGCACGATCGTGAAGCCCTGCAGGCGCAGCGCCGTCAGCAGCTGCTCGTACGCCTGCTCGCGCGTGACCGGCCGCTCCGTCACGAGCGACAGCGTGCCCTTGACGCGCGGATCGACGACGAACGTCCGGCTGGTGAACTGGCCGATCGCGCGGACGACCGCGTCGATGTCCGCGTTGACGAAGTTCAGCATCACCGATTCGCCGTTGGCGGCCGGATCGGCGTTCGCGGATTTGCCTTGGGTTGCCGGCGTGTCGGCGCCCGCCCGCTTGCGGGAGTTCTGGGCCACGGCCGGGGGAACCAGCGAGGTCGCTGTCATCGACAGCGCACACGCAAGCGCGATCGAACGGGACAGTGACAACCCGCCAGCGCGTAGGGAAGTGCGCTTGCTAGTCATGTCAACCACCGAAATTCAAGAGGGCCCCCTCTCCGTCTCGCCGGCCCAGCAGCGAAATCAGGCCCGTGAGTTGCGCCTTTACGCCCGGGTCGGTCCCCGCCATGGCCTGTGCCCGGCCAGTGAAGCGCAGGCGCCCACCCTCCGGGATTGTGCCACTGCCCTTCAGCTCGAGGGGACCGGAAATGGTCAATAAGTCGAGCTGAGTTCCGGGCCAGATACCGTTCGTCTGCAGACGATAGTGACCCATCGGCGACACCGGTGTCAGCGCGCTGGACGCGTACTGCCACTCGGCGCTGATGTTGCCCTGCACGCGGCGACTCTCCAGTTGCAGCCGATCCCAGTTGATCAGCAGGATGCCGCCAGGCCGGATCGTGTTCCACGGCGCGCCGATGCCGACCAGCAACGAGGCCGGCACGCGCAGCGTCGTCGCGCTCAACGTGGTGGTGCCGCCGCCGATCAGCGGCGCACGAACCGTGAGGGGCTGAGCCAGCGCGGAAGGATGCGTCAGCGTCAGGTCGAGCTGCCCGACGAACAGCGACCACGGGCTGAGGCGCCACGCGAGTCGCTCGGGCAAGGTCGCGCGCGGTGCGCCGGGTTCCTGCGATGACGCCAGCACCAGCAAGGCGGAACCGTTCCACATCGTCCCGCTCGCCTCCGCAAGCTCCAGCCGGCTGCCGGTCGCGTTGGTCACCGCCGACGCGGCCCACTGCGCGGGCGCGATCACCAGCACCGTGATCAGCAGCGCGACGAGCGCGGCGAGGACGAAGAGAAACTTGCGCATCGATTCGTGTCACTTTCGCGCGAGCCGCAGGGCGAGTTCGACGTCGACGTTGCCGGGCGTGGCGTCGCGGCCGGCGACCGTGACCGCGGTGGCGCGCGCCCCCAGTTCGCGCTCGATGCTGGCGAGCCAGGGCGCCCACTTGCTGATCGGCACGTCGGCGAACTGTCAGTTGAACGTCGCCGTCCGACAGCGGGACGATGCGCGTCGCCTTCATCCCCGCCTTGGTCAGCGAACTCTCGAGCGCGCTCCGCGCATCCGTGGCCGACATCGTCGCCACCGCCGGCCGCCCCTTCAGTGCCTTGACCTCTGCCAGCAGGGCTTCGAGTTCGGCGGCATTGGCGCGCTGCTGGGGCAGGCTCTTCTCCAGGCGGGCGATGCCGGTCCACGCCGGTTCGATGGCGATCAGGTACGCGATGACCGCCACCAGCAGGATGCCGCCGATCAGCAGGATGCTGCGCTCACGCGGTGCGCGTTCGGCCCAGAACTGTTTCAGTGCTTCCATGTCACATCCCCGCCGCCGTGATGCGGGCCGAGCCGTCGCCCTCGAACCGCACCGTCAGGCCCTGTTGCACGGCGGCCGAGCGCAGCGTGTTCTGCAGCGCCGGGTTGTCGCCGGTCCCAGGCTTGAATTTCACCTTCAGCGCGTTGTCGCGGTACTCCATCCCGGCGACGCTGCCCACCGGTGCGATCGACAGCAGCAGCGCCGTCCTCGCGTTGAGCACCGAGAAGTCGTTGGCCGACGGTATGCCGGAGCGCGAGCGCAGATCGGACAACTGCCGCTTCGTCTGCTCGATCGGATCGACGACGGCGGTCGCCTGCGGGAAGTTCGAGCGGAAGCTCGCCTCCATCTGGCCGCGAATGGCCTTCGATTCGCTGTTGAGCTTCAGGTAGTAGACGTTCATGCCGGCCACCGCGACCACGATGGCGGTCGCCGCCCACGCGAGCGGCGCCCGCAGGGTGCGAGCGTTGAGCGCAGGCAGCAGCCCGCCGGGAACGAGGGAGGCCATCATTCCGCCCTGGGCGAAGGCGCCCTGGAGCAGGTTAACGGCGCCGTCCGCGCTGCGCGAGGTCGACCTCCTCGGTGTGAACGTCGACCTGAACGTTCAGCGCGGCGGCCAGCGGCGTCAGGCGCGACGCTTCCTTGCCGTAGGCCTGGAGCCGCTTGATGCCGAGTTGGCGAACGGCGAGCGCGAGCGTCGGCGGCACCTCGTCGCCCAGATCGAACGAAAACCCGTCGTGCAGCCCGGAGCGGGCGACGCCGCGACCGCGGTTCAGACGTACCGACAGCACGCCGGCGGCCGGCGGCGGCACGGTGTAGATCTCGCTGTAGGCGGAGCGGACACGGTATCCGGACTCGGTCAGCGCATCGAGCGCGCGCGTGAGCAGCCCGCGGTCGATGACGGCGACCGGCATCGACGGCTGCTCTCCGATCGCGGTGTTGCCGCTGCCGCCGCGCGTCAACCTGAACGCGAAGTGGCAATCGGCCGGATCGGCGAGCAGGCGCTCTTCCAGCATGTTGGGCAGCGCGAGCCTCAGCTTGCCTTCCGACAGCTTCGGCGACTCGATCTCGGTGATGAGCACGTCGCTCGCGTCGAAGACGAGATCGACCCCGCTGGCCTTCGGCAGCAGCGCGATCGGCGTCTGCCCGCTCAGGCTGTCCCCGCTCGTCGCGACGTAGTCGACCACCGTGCTGGAAGCCAGCTGGCTGCGGCCGGCCATCGAACTGCGCGGTGGCACGAAGACGAGCAGGCGTTGGGCGCTTTTCTCTTTCATGGTTCCTCAGATTTCGCGCGTCCACATGACGTTGACCGCGGCCGGTCCCTGGCCCGGCGCACCGCGCTTGACCAGAGCTTCCATACGCGTCACCGCCCGGTCAAGCTTGACCTCTCCCCGGATGAAGAAGAAACGCGAGTTGGTTGAGATTTCCGCATCGGTGACGACGGACCCCTTCGCGCCGAGGCGCGTGCGCACTTCGCCGGTGCTGTTGAAGTAGGAAATGCGCTCGCGCTCCGCCACCAGCGAGCGCGCCTCGGCGAGCGACAGGTCGGGCACGCGCGCGGCGATCACTTCAGGCGAGGCGGTGTTGGCGTTCACCGGGGTGCTCTCGTCGAGCACGACAATATACGGGGCGAGGCGGTCGGCCGCCTCGGGATTGATGCCCCGCACGCCGCTGATGTCTCGCGGCAGCATCAACGGCAACGGCCGCGTGCGCTCGGCGCTCGCGCTGGCCGCGTCGCCCGGCTTGTCGTCGGCCGCTGGCGCCTGGCCCTGCGGACTCGAGCATGCGCTCGGCGATCAGGTCGGCCGTCTGGGTCGGCAACTGGAGCAGCGAGGCCAGTCGGCGCAGCGACTCGAGTTCCTTGTCGACGATCTCGCCGTTGTTCACGAGGTTGCGCAGGTTGTAGCGGCCCTGGGCGTCTTCCATCGAACCGGCGATCGACGCGAGCGATGCGATCGAACCGGTCTCCCCGAGCTGGTCGAGGCGCGTTTCCGCGAGTGGCTGCGCCCACGGCTCCGACAGCGCGTCGTAACTCGATCGATTGGCATCCTCGCGCAGGATGGCGCGGCCCCAGTCGAGCGCGCCTCGCAGCAGCAGCCGGCTCTGCGAAATCAGTTGCTGGTTCTCGATCGTGCGCAGCAGGACGAACTGCCGGTAGAACAGCGCGGTGACGATCAGCGTGGCGAGCGTGGCCACGAACAGAGCCATCAGCACGGCCGCGCCTCTCTGTGCTTTCGGTGCTGACCGGCGCAGGGCGCAATGCGTGCGCCCGCCCCGGACCTCCACGCATCGGCGAGGGCGCGAACGACGGCTCGGGTCGCCCGCGATGATCATGCGTTCACCAGGAACACGCGACGGAAGCTCCGTCCGTCGGTGCGGGTGAGCGATGACTTCCAGGCCGGCGGCGGCTGGTTCCGCAGTCCGCCGGCGGGAGTGCCGGGCGGAGCCGACGCGTCGACGCGGTCACCCGGGGGCGTCCAGCCGACGCCGGGTTGCCACACTCGCACGTCCATCGACTGGATGTTCTCGAGCAGCCGGGCATTCTCGAACTGCTCCGTGTTCGTGCGCTGGAAGTACGGCAGCGCCGCGCGTGGCCTGGCGCACCAGCGTGCCCTCGACGACGCGGTAGTAGACGGTCTGCACTTCGGTCGCCCGGTCAGGGACCGGAACGGCGACGCGCGCGATCTCGATCATCAGCGCCCCGTCCGCGGGACGGACGTTCAGCGGCGAGGACGTCAGTCCGAGAAAGGCGGGGTTGACCACCTGCGAGAGGTCGCGCTCCATCTGGCCGAACGCGACCAGCATGGCGCGCGTCTCGTCGACTTCCGGCTCCAGCCGGTCGCGCGTCATCACGAGGGTGTCGAGGCCGCGCCAGGCGATCACGGAAACGACGGACAGCACGCGTGATGGCCACCAGCAGTTCGAGCAAGCGTGAAGCCGCGGGCGGTCTTCATTGATTGGTCGGCAGCACGGTCATCAGTTCGGCGAGCTGCTGCCGGTTGCCGGCGTCGTCGCTGCGGAACACCCGCACTTCGACGCGCCGGAAGAACGGATTCGGCGTCGGCTTGACCGCCTGCGAGCAGGTGAACGTGATGCCTCCCTGCTCGCACGGCAGGATTTCCTCGCCCGGGCTCGAGCCGCTCGCGCGCGAGCCGCAGTTCGAGCAGCCGGTTCTCGGCGGTCAGCAGGGCGAGCAGCTTCTGGCGGCTGTAGTCGGCGGTGTTCGTCAGCGACATCGCGCCCGCGCATCGAGGCGGCCAGGGCGACGCCGATGATCACCAGCGCGACCAGCACCTCGAGCAGGGTGAAGCCGCGCGTCTTCATCGTTCATTTCGCCAGAGTCGCGCGGCCGGCTTCATCGAAGTCGACGCGCACCGCGCCGTCCTCGTTCACCAGTTCCAGCCGCCAGCGCGGCTGGATCCACTCGCGTGCGATCGCCACGCGCACCGGCGGGGCGCCGGGGCCGAGCAGCACCTGGGCCGGTTGCGGCCCGCCGCCGTCGAGCACGGCGACACGGGTCATCGGCTTGTCCCACTGCCGCTCGCGCAGCATCTCGTCGCCGGTCACCAGGCGCCGCTCGCCGCCGATTTCGGTGACGAAGCGGTAGCCGTTCAGATCGGCCTCCCAGGCGATCGGCTGCTGGCGGATGCGCGCCTCGTCAGCGGCGAGCCCCATCAACTGGCCGACCCGCTGCGCTTCGCGCTGCAGCTGCTGGCGGGGGTCGGGCGTGATGCTGATCGTCACGATGGACAGCAGGATGCCGGCGAGCACGATCACCACCAGCATCTCCAGAAGCGTGAAGCCCGCGCAACGCGAAGCGCGCGCCGGCGTCCGGAAACGGTCGTGAACCGCTAAAGGGCCCACGACCCGATGTCGGCGTCCGGGCCTTCGCCGCCGTTGGTCTTGTCGCGGCCGAGGGAGAACACGTCGATCTCGCCGCGGATGCCGGGATTCAGGAACTTGTACGGCTCGCCCCAGGGATCGGTCGGCACGGTCGAACGCTCGATGTAGCCGCCCTGTTTCCAGTTGCTCGGTACCGGCTCGGCCGTCGGCTTGGCGATCAGTGCCAGCAGGCCCTGGTCGGTCGTCGGATAGCGGCCGTTGTCCAGTCGGTACAGCTTCAGCGCCTGCATGATCGACGCGATGTCCTGCTTGGCCGCGGCGATCTTGGCGTCGTCGGTCCGGCCGACAACGCGCGGCACGATCAGCGCCGCCAGCACGCCGAGGATCGTGATGACGACCATGATCTCGATCAGCGTGAAGCCGCGCGCGAGCCGCGACGGGGCGGCGACGGAAAGCTGCGGGGAACGAATGAGGTTCATCGAAGTCATCTGACCACTGGCCGAAGCGTAAGAAAGCTTGAAGATGCGCGCCGAACGCCTTGAAGTTTCTTGATTTTCCGGCGCGCACGTCGAGGGAGCAGGGGATATTATCAACGGCGATTGTCGCCCTTACCCCTTCGAAGCGGGATATTTGAGCTGGGCTAATACATGAGGATGAAGGTCGGACGATGCGGTGCCGCGCAATCCGGCCCATGATGCGCGGCGATCTGGTTGGACATCGAAATGCTGAAAAAGTTTGCCGCCGCGGCGGTTCACCTCGTCTTCTTTGCGCTGGTGATGGCGATCGCGGCCTACTGGGGCGTGCGCATCTTTACGCCGGCGCCGACGGCCGCGCCGCCGCCACTGCCGCCTCCGCCGTTGCGTGACCCGGACCCGGTGGCCGCCGCGCGCATGTTCGGCAAGATCGAGCGGCTTCAGGCCGTCGCATCGAACATCCAGGCGGTTGGCGCCTTTTCCGCAGGCAAGGACTCCAGTGCAGTGTTGAGCGTCGACGGTCGCCCCGCGCGGGTCTTCCTGCTCGGGCAGGAAGTCGCGCCCGGCATGAAGCTCGTTGACGTGACGCCGGCAGCCGTGGTGCTCGAGAGTGGCGGTGCCCGCCAGGAAGTTCGCCTGCCGGCCCGGGCCATCGCCGCCTTTGGAGGCGCACCGCCGCCGCCCAATTTCGTTCGCGAGGGCAACACGCTCAGCGCGCCGAGCGCGGGCGCCGGCGGCCGGCCGAATCCGCCGTCCGGGACGCCGGTCGGGCAACCGCAATTTCCGCAGCCTCAGCCTCAGCCGCCGCAGCCGGCCATGCCGGCGACGCCGCCCGGCGCGCAGCCCATGCAAGCGCAGTAGCGAGGCGTTGCAGGCGTAAGCAAAGGTAACGTCCGTCGACATCGGGCGTCGGCAGGCGTTGAATGAGCATCATCCCAAGCAGGAGATGCTCGAATGAAACGCTCGTTACTCGCTATCGCGGCCGCAGTCTCGCTGGCCGCCGCCACCGCATTCGCACAACAGGCTCAGGGACCCGGCCCGGCGCAGCCCGGCGCGGGGCCGATGCATGGGCCGATGCATGGACCCATGGGTGGCCCGATGCACGGTCCGATGCACGGCGGAATGCGTGGTCAGGGTCTGATGAACCAGCTGGACACGGACAAGGACGGCAGGCTCTCGAAGGACGAGGTTGCCGCTCGGTTCGACCAGGTGGATGCCAACAAGGATGGCTTCCTGTCGGCCGAAGAACTGGCGGCGGCGCGCGCGCAGTTCGCGGGACGGCGCCCACGCATGGACGCCGACGGCGATGCCATGGTCTCGCGCGAGGAGGCGAAGAACTCGCCGATGCTTTCGCAGAACTTCGATGCGATCGACGCCAACAAGGACGGGCAGCTGTCCCGGGACGAGATGCGCAGCGCCTGGGCGGGCCGCGGGCACCGGCACGGGCCGCGCATGGACGCGAACGCGGACGGCTCGATCTCGCGCGATGAAGCGAAGAACGCGCCGATGCTGTCTCAGAACTTCGATGCGATCGACGCCAACAAGGACGGCTCCCTGTCGCGTGACGAGATCCACGCCTGGCGCCGCTTGCCAGAGCCCGACGGCCAACGCGCCCGTCAAGCCCTGACCGGTACCGAGAACGTCCGCCCGCCGGCCCAACGAGCCGGCGGGCTTTCTGTCGTCAGTACGTAGCGCGACGCAGAGCTGCGAGCCGGGCGGCGTCGACCGGCCCGCTCGGCGCTGTCAGCTGGCTTCCTTCGCGCCCTCGGGCTTGAGCACGCCGCGCCGGATCTGGTCGAGTTCGATCGACTCGAACAGCGCGCGGAAGTTGCCTTCGCCGAAGCCTTCGTCGCCCTTGCGCTGGATGATCTCGAAGAAGATCGGCCCGATCACCGTCTGCGTGAAGATCTGAAGCAGGAGTTCGTTGGGCGCCCCTTGGTGGGTTGCGCCGTCGATCAGGATGCGCAGTGCGCGCAAGGCATCGAGGCTCTCGCCGTGCCCCGGCAGGCGCTGGTCGACGAGGTCATAGTAGGTTTCGATCGTGTCCTGGAACGCCACACCCTGCGCCTTCATGGCGCGCACCGTTCGGTAGATGTCCTCGGTGCCGAGCGCGACGTGCTGGATGCCCTCGCCGTGATACAGGTCCAGGTACTCCGCGATCTGGCTCTTGTCGTCCGAGCTTTCGTTGATCGGTATCCGGATCTTCCCGCAAGGGCTCGTCATCGCCTTGCTCTTCAACCCGGTGAGCCTGCCCTCGATGTCGAAGTACCGAACCTCGCGGAAGTTGAAGAGCCGCTCATAGAACTCGGCCCACTCCTGCATCCGGCCGCGGTGCACGTTGTGCGTCAGGTGGTCGATCATCGTCAGGCCGCAGCCGACCGGGTTGGGATCGGTTCCGGCCATCGGCACGAAGTCGACGTCGTAGATGCTGATGTCGCCGATGCCGCCCGGCATGACGCCGTTCTTGCCGCGCCAGCGGTCGACGAAGTAGATCAGCGAGTCGCCGATGCCCTTGATCGCGGGGATGTTGAGCTCCATCGGGCCGGACTTCGAGTCGAAGCCCCACGCGCCGAGTTCGAGCGCGCGCCTGTAGGCCGACGCCGCATCCTGGACCCGGAAGGCGATCGCGCAGATCGACGGTCCGTGCAGCCGCGCAAAACGCTGCGCGAAGGAGTCCGGCTCGGCGTTGATGATGAAGTTCACGCCACCCTGGCGATACAGGGTGACGTCCTTGTGCCGATGACGCGCGATGGCGGCAAACCCCATGCTCGCGAACAGGCGCCCGAGCGCGGCCGGGTCCGGGGCGGCGTATTCGATGAACTCGAAGCCGTCCGTGCCCATCGGGTTTTCCCAAGGCGTGAACTTCATCGCGCGACTCCTTCTTCTGTGGCGGCGGTCAAAGGGGCGAAGTATCCGGAACCGGTACGACCGATGCCGAAATGTGCGCCCGCAGCCTGCGCCGGCGCAATAAGATGCTTTCAAGTGCGGTTGAAATCCGCGCCTGCGCTTGATGCGCCGGGCGTGGACCCCATCTTGATGGCATGACCAAGCAGCCTGCTCCTCCCAGCAACGGTGAACGCCTCTGGCGCTCGGCCCTGTTCGTCTTCAGCGCGGCGATGGCGGCGTCCGCTCTTGTCGATTTCGATGCCGGGCGCTTCGGCAACGGGCTGGGCGACCTGGGCGCGGCGGTGCTGATGCTTTCGATGATGGTCCAGTTCCCCTTCCTGCGGGCCGTCGTCAAGGCGAGCGGCGAGCAGGACAGGCGGCTCTCCTGAGCGCGTGCGCAAGCAGCGCGAGGAGCTGATGAAGCAGGCCGAGCAGGTCCGCACCGCGAACCCGTGGGCCGACCGTGCGGGGCGCGCCGGCTGGGTCCTGCTGGCGGTGTCCCTGGTCTTGCGGATCAGTGGCGTCGCCTGACAGCGGCGGCCGCCTCGTCTCGGGCGGCCGTTTCCCCGCCGTCCAGCATGGATTTCTGCGCTCCAGGGCGCCGTTTCTGCAGGTCGTCGCAGCGCGGTTCTGTCGGGGGACAGCTGTCCACGTAGAGTTCCGGTGTGCGCGGGCCGTACGCCGCACTCTTCTACGGAACACCATGACCACCGACGCTCGCGGGCCTCAGGCACCGGAACCCTCCAGAACCCCGCTTCCGCCGGAGCCGCTTTCCCGCGAGTCCGCGGCACGGCGGGTCTTCGCCGACGCAAAGGCCGGCGCCGCTGAAGCAGCCCGCGCATCCGCGCCGGTCATCAAGCGTGTGTCGGCAAGGCTCGGCGATTGGCTGGCCACGGTCGGCTGGGTCAAGTTCTTCCTTGTCGCCATCCTCCTGTGGGCGGTAGCGGGCATCGCGACCAGCATCTTTTCCGGCGAGGAGTCGGTCGTCATCCGGCCGAACGTCGATCGGGTGAAGGTCGACATCAACATCAGTGAAGACGGAGTGCGGATCCAGGCGCCGGCGGCCGTGCCGCCGCCTCCAATGCCGGTCCCGCCGCTGCCGCCACGACCGCCCGCCAAGAACGGGGCGGCCGAGCAGGGAAAGGCGCCGGGAACCGGGTCGCTGTCGATCTCCGACAAGGGCATCCGGATCCTGGCGGACAAGGACGGCAAGAAGGTCGCGGTCATCGTCGATGACAAGGGCGTCCGCGTGGAGCGCGTCCCCGAGAGCGCGGCGTCGCCTGCAGAGCCGTCGCCTGCAGACCCTGGAGATCTGGTCATCGAAGGCGACGGCCGGACGATCCAGATTCCGAAGGAAGTGGTCCAGGACCCCGAGAAGTTCGCCCTGGCGCTCGATCACGCGCGGGACCAGATCGAGACCATCGTCGAGGACCAGATCAACAGCCAGGTCGCCCGGGAAGTGCGGCGCCATCGGGTCAAGGGCGGCGCGGACTGGCTGCTGGGCTTCGTCACGCTGCTGGTCCTGACCGGCGTCATCGTCAAGGTCGTCCTCGGCGGGAAGAAGAAGGCCGAGCGGCGGGCGCAGGTCGCGACCGCCACCGCGGCGGAAGAGAGCCTGAAGCGGCAACTCGTCGAGGCGCAGTTGAAGATGATGCAGGCGCAGGTCGAGCCGCACTTCCTGTTCAACACGCTCGCGTCGGTCGACTACCTGATCGAGACCGATCCGAAGACGGCGTCGAAGATGCAGAAGAACCTGATCCAGTACCTGCGGGCTGCGCTTGCCCCAGATGCGCGAGGGTTCGACCACCCTCGGCAAGGAAGTGCAGCTGTGCCGCGCCTTCCTCGAGATCCTCAAGTTCCGGATGGAAGACCGGCTGCAGTACTCGGTGATCGTGCCCCAGGGCCTGCAGTCGGCCCAGTTCCCGCCGATGATGCTGCAGTCGCTGGTCGAGAACTCGATCAAGCACGGCCTCGAGCCGAAACCCGAGGGCGGCGCGCTGACGATCTCCGCGGACATCGCGAACGGCAAGCTGCGCGTGACGGTGGCCGACACCGGGCTCGGGTTCGCGGTGGCGGCCCAGCCCGGGACCGGAGTCGGGCTGGCCAACGTCCGCGAGCGGCTGGCCGCGCTTTACGGCGGCGCGGCGCGCCTGAGCATCGAGGCGAATTCGCCAAGCGGCACGATCGTCACGATCGAGGTTCCGTACTCGTTCGAGGCCGATGCGCCGATCACGAACGGCGCCGCGCAGCCCGCCTGATTCCGCGCGCTGTCGATAGAATCGAGCGATGCCCACGGCGATCATTGCGGATGACGAGCGGCTGATGCGCGAGCAGTTGCGCACGCGCCTCGCGGAAGTCTGGCCCGACCTGCAGATCCTCGCCGAGGCGAGGAACGGCGAGGAGGCGGTCGCGGCCGTCAATGAGCACCGCCCGGACCTGGCCTTCCTCGACATCCGGATGCCGGGCATGACCGGTATCGAGGCCGCCCGGGCGATCGGCGATGCCTGCCACGTCGTCTTCATCACCGCCTACAACGAGTACGCCGTCGATGCGTTCGAGCACGGCGCGGTCGACTACGTGTTGAAGCCGGCGGAACGCGAGCGGCTCGAGATCACGGTGAACCGCCTGAAGAAGCGGCTGGGGACCAAGCCGAGCGACCTGGGGGAACTGCTGTCGAAGCTGTCCGCCAGGCTCGATGGCGCGGCCGCGGCGACCGGGAAGGCGGCGCCGCTGAAGTGGATCCAGGCGAGCGTCGGCCAGCAACTGCGCATGATTCCCGGTCGGCGACGTGCTGTTCTTCACGTCCGACGAGAAGTACACGCGGGTCCAGACCGAGGGCTTCGAGGCGCTGATCCGCAAGCCGATCAAGGAATTAGTGGACGAACTCGATCCGGAGCAGTTCTGGCAGATCCATCGCTCCACCATCGTCAACGCCAAGGCGATTTCCGGCATCACCCGCGACTTTCGGGGCCGCCAGCTCGTGCTCATCAAGGGCAGCAACGAGAAGCTCGAAGTCAGCCGGAACTACACCCACCTGTTCAAGCAGATGTAGTAAAAGCAAGCTTTCTCACGTAAGTGGGCGCTTGCAAATTTTGCATTCCGGGTATCCGCCGGGAAACCCGGCGGCGCGCCCACGCCAGCCTCGCTGGCCGCGCCCTGCGGCTGTCGGCGTCACGCGCCCGCCGCCGCCGCGCGCCGCTTGATGATCGGTAGCGCCGCGCTGCGCCATCGCTCCCTCTGGGTTTGACAACCCGTTGTTGCCAAACCATAATTTGCGGTTCGCCGCGGAGGGGTGCCCGAGTGGTTAAAGGGGGCAGACTGTAAATCTGTTGGCTTACGCCTACGCTGGTTCGAATCCAGCCTCCTCCACCAAGATTTTCCCGTGTGCCTCGAGAGGCCGGAAGACGGGGCGGATAAAAGGAAGAAAGACTTAGATCGGTTCGTCGGGCGGGTGTAGCTCAATGGTAGAGCAGAAGCCTTCCAAGCTTACGACGAGGGTTCGATTCCCTTCACCCGCTCCAGACACTCCACAAGGACAGGACAAGACAACATCATTAGCGCGGCGATCCCGACGCGGCACCTGGCGAGCCTGCTGGCAGACCGATGCCGCACAAGAGAGCGACGCGAGGCCCATGTGGCTCAGTGGTAGAGCACTCCCTTGGTAAGGGAGAGGTCACGCGTTCGATCCGCGTCATGGGCACCAGATTAGGTAGTGTCGTCTAAGGCGACACGGCCACAACCAAGAAGAGCAGTCAGGAGTCTGCGATGGCAAAAGGCAAGTTTGAGCGTACGAAGCCGCACGTGAATGTCGGGACGATTGGTCACGTGGATCATGGGAAGACGACGCTGACGGCGGCGATCACGAAGGTGCTGGCGGCGAAGTTTGGTGGTGAGGCGAAGGCCTACGACCAGATTGATGCGGCGCCGGAGGAGAAGGCGCGCGGGATCACGATCAACACGGCGCACGTGGAGTACGAGACGAGCAAGCGGCACTACGCGCACGTGGACTGTCCTGGGCACGCGGACTATGTGAAGAACATGATCACGGGTGCGGCGCAGATGGACGGGGCGATTCTGGTGGTGAGCGCGGCCGATGGGCCGATGCCGCAGACGCGCGAGCACATTTTGCTGGCGCGCCAGGTGGGTGTTCCGTACATCGTGGTGTACATGAACAAGGTGGACATGGTCGACGACGCGGAGCTGCTGGAGCTCGTCGAGATGGAAGTGCGGGAGCTGCTGGGCAAGTACGAGTTTCCGGGCGACGACATTCCGATCGTGAAGGGATCGGCGAAGCTGGCGCTGGAAGGCGACAAGGGCGAGCTGGGCGAGCAGTCGATCATGAAGCTGGCCGATGCGCTGGACAGCTACATCCCGACGCCGGAGCGGGCGATTGACGGGGCGTTCCTGATGCCGGTGGAGGACGTGTTCTCGATTTCGGGCCGTGGCACGGTGGTGACGGGGCGGATCGAGCGCGGCATCGTGAAGGTGGGCGACGAGATCGAGATCGTCGGGATCAAGCCGACGGTGAAGACGACGTGCACGGGCGTGGAGATGTTCCGCAAGCTGCTGGACCAGGGGCAGGCGGGCGACAACGTGGGGGTGCTGCTGCGCGGCACGAAGCGTGAGGAGGTGGAGCGTGGCCAGGTGCTGGCCAAGCCGGGCTCGATCACGCCGCACACGGACTTCACGGCCGAGGTGTACGTGCTGTCGCAAGGACGAGGGCGGTCGGCACACGCCGTTTTTCAACGGGTATCGGCCGCAGTTTTACTTCCGCACGACGGACGTGACGGGGTCGATCCAGTTGCCGGCGGGCACGGAGATGGTGATGCCGGGCGACAACATCCAGATGACGGTGGCGCTGATTGCGCCGATCGCGATGGAAGAGGGCCTGCGCTTCGCCGTGCGCGAAGGCGGCAAGACCGTCGGCGCCGGCGTCGTGGCAAAGATCATCAAGTAAGGAGCTGACACAGGACGCCGTCTCCGGACGGCGTCCCGCCAGTCAGGTAGGGGTATAGCTCAACTGGCAGAGCGTCGGTCTCCAAAACCGAAGGTTGGGGGTTCGATTCCCTCTGCCCCTGCCAATCAACCGGGCCGCAAGGCGGCGCGCGCGATGCGAAGGTCGCATCGCACAACAGGAACGACATGACAACGCAGAACGTCGAAACCGTCACCAGCAAGGTCGACCTCGTCCTCGTGACGCTGGCCGTGCTCGCTGCGGCGGCGGGCGTGCTGGGCTTCACCTTCCTGACCGAGCAGCCGACGCTGGCGCGGGTCGGGGTGCTGATCGGCGGCCTCGCCGTGGCGCTCGTGGTGGCCTGGTTTTCCCAGCCCGGCAAGCGCTTCATCGCCTACGGCCGCGAGTCGTACGAAGAGACCAAGCGCGTCGTGTGGCCGAGCCGCAAGGAGACGATGACGACGACCGGCATCGTGTTCGGGTTCGTCGTCATCATGGCGATTCTTCTGTTCGTGGTCGACAAGAGCCTCGAGTGGTTCCTGTACGACCTGCTGCTGAGCTGGCGCTGAGAGGCCACGGATGACGACGACGGAAACCTCCACGAGTTCGAACACCAAGCGCTGGTACGTGGTGCACGCCTACTCCGGCATGGAGAAGAGCGTGGCGCGCGCGCTGCAGGAGCGCATCAACCGCGCCGGCCTGCAGGCGCAGTTCGGCCGGATCATGGTGCCGACCGAGGAAGTGGTCGAGGTCAAGGGCGGCCAGAAGTCGATTTCGGAGCGCCGCTTCTTCCCGGGCTACGTGCTGGTCGAGATGGAACTGACCGACGAGGCCTGGCACCTGGTGAAGAGCACGCCCAAGGTCACCGGTTTCGTCGGTGGCAGCGGCACGCGCCCGGCGCCGATCTCCCAGAAGGAGGTCGACAAGATCATGGCGCAGATGCAGGAAGGCGTCGAGAAGCCGCGGCCGAAGACGCTGTTCGAGGTCGGCGAGATGGTGCGCGTGAAGGATGGTCCGTTCACCGACTTCAACGGCAACGTCGAGGAAGTGAACTACGAGAAGAGCCGCCTGCGCGTGTCGGTGACGATCTTCGGTCGCTCGACGCCGGTGGAGCTCGAGTTCGGGCAGGTCGAGAAGGTCTAGTGCATGCACGTGCCTGCGCGGGGCGGCCCGAGCGCGGTGCGACGGTATCGACGGCGGGACCGCAACAACCGGGGAGCTGCGCGTAGAGCCGCGCGGCGTTTGAACCCACAGGAGCCAACATGGCGAAGAAGATCGTCGGCTTTATCAAGCTGCAAGTGCCGGCGGGGAAGGCGAATCCGTCGCCCCCGATCGGTCCCGCGCTCGGTCAGCGCGGCCTGAACATCATGGAGTTCTGCAAGTCGTTCAACGCCCAGACGCAGGGCGTGGAGCCGGGCCTGCCGATTCCCGTGGTGATCACGGCCTTCGCGGACAAGAGCTTCACGTTCGTGATGAAGACGCCGCCGGCCACCGTGCTGATCAAGAAGGCGGCGAAGATCGACAAGGGCTCGCAGCGCCCGCACACCGACAAGGTGGGCAAGATCACCCGCGCGCAGGCCGAGGAGATCGCGAAGACCAAGATGCCGGACCTCACCGCCGCCGACCTCGACGCCGCGGTGCGCACCATCGCCGGCAGCGCCCGTTCGATGGGCATCACGGTGGAGGGCCTGTAAATGGCGAAGCTTTCGAAACGTACCCAGGCGATCCGCAAGAAGGTCGACACCCAGAAGGTGTACCCGGCGGCCGACGCGCTGAAACTCGTGAAGGAATGCGCGACCGCCAAGTTCGACGAGTCGGTCGACGTGTCGGTGCAACTCGGCATCGATGCCAAGAAATCGGACCAGGCGGTGCGCGGCTCGGTCGTGCTGCCGGCCGGTTCAGGCAAGACCAAGCGCGTCGCGGTGTTCGCGCAGGGCGCGAAGGCCGATGAGGCCAAGGCGGCCGGCGCCGACGTCGTCGGTTTCGACGACCTGGCCGCGCGGATCAAGGAAGGCTTCATGGACTTCGACGTCGTGATCGCGTCGCCGGATGCGATGCGCGTCGTCGGCGGCCTCGGACAGATCCTCGGCCCGCGCGGCCTGATGCCGAACCCGAAGGTCGGCACGGTGACGCCCGATGTCGTCCAGGCCGTGAAGAACGCCAAGGCCGGCCAGGTGCAGTTCCGCGCCGACAAGGCGGGGATCGTGCACGCATCGATCGGACGCGCGTCGTTCGACGTCGAGCGGCTGAGCACCAACCTGGCGGCGCTGATCGATGCGCTGAACAAGTCCAAGCCGGCATCGTCCAAGGGCGTTTTCCTGCGCAAGGTCGCGGTGTCGTCGACGATGGGCATCGGCGTGCGGGTGGATGCCGCCACGCTGCAGGGCGCGGCGCACGTATAGGACAGAGGATTTCGACCCGGCGGCGACCGGGTCACAAGGGCTTTGGGCTGCGCGCCGCGTCGAGCGGCGGATATCAACCGCCGGGCGAAACGGGCGCGCTGCTGTCAAAGACCGCTGGATGAGGATGGGTGCCGCGCGTGAGCGTGTGCAGGAACGCAGCGAACCCGCCCTCCTTAATCACCGCTCGTGTTCGTCCTCGCCTGCGCTCGGGCAGGGCGAACCGCCGACGGAATCCAGCGCAGACGGCGGCCCCGGAGTAAGCATTGAAGTGCGTCGGTTTCATGAACGCCCGTCAGTGTTTCGCTTCGGACGCCGGTGCAGTCGAACCGGTGCCTAGCAATCCTGCGAAGCACTTTTTGATGGAGCCAGTTCAGTGAGTCTCAATCGGCAAGAGAAGGCCGCCGTGGTCGAGGAAGTCAGCGCCCTAGTGGCGAAGGCCCAGACGATCGTGGTCGCCGAATACCGTGGACTGGATGTGGATGCGGTCACCAAGTTGCGCAAGCAGGCGCGCAGCCAGGGTGTCCAGCTGCGTGTGCTGAAGAACACGTTGGCGCGTCGCGCCGTGAACGGAACGCCGTTCGCCGGTCTGTCCGACAAGCTCGTCGGGCCGCTGGTGTACGGGTTTTCCGTCGGACCCGGTCGCGGCCGCCAAGGTGCTCTCCAGCTTCGCCAAGGATCACGACAAGCTCGTCGTCAAGGGCGGCGCGATGGCCAATTTCGTCATGGACGAAAAGGGCGTCAAGGCGCTGGCGACGATGCCGAGCCGTGAGGAATTGCTGGCGACGCTGATGGCCACGATGCAGGCCCCGATCGGGCAGTTCGTTCGCACCCTGAACGAAGTGCCCTCGCGGTTCGTGCGCACGCTCGCAGCGGTGCGCGACGCGAAGGAAGCGGCAGCCGCCTGATCCACATCCGATTTTTTGAAACCGACACTACGTACCAGGAGTCATAGCAATGGCACTTTCGAACCAGGAAATCCTCGACGCAATCGCGGCCAAGTCCGTCCTCGAGATCAGCGAGCTGATCAAGATGATGGAAGAGAAGTTCGGCGTCTCGGCCGCTGCCGCCGCCGTCGCCGTGGCCGCCCCGGCGGCTGGCGCTGCCGCTCCGGCTGCTGAAGAGCAGACCGAGTTCAACGTCATCCTCGCCGAAGTCGGCGCGAACAAGGTCAACGTCATCAAGGCCGTGCGCGAGCTGACCGGTCTGGGCCTGAAAGAGGCCAAGGACCTGGTCGACGGCGCGCCGAAGCCCGTCAAGGAAGCCGTCAACAAGGCCGACGCCGACGCGGCCAAGAAGAAGCTGGAAGAAGCCGGCGCCAAGGTCGAAGTCAAGTAACGCTCGGGGGCGCCGGCGAGCCAGGCTTTGCCGGCCGGCGACTCGATTGAGGGCCGGGAGGCCTTCGATGTGGGACCGCCCACATCAAAGTCTTCCCTTGATGAGAGAACGCGCGGGATACCCCCAGGCCGCCCGGGCGACAGCGAATGCTGCGCCCGCGGTGGCTTTTGTCGTCCCCGCCTCTCTCGTTTCGGGCTCGTAGTTTTTGTCTTTCTCTCCTCGCGTCTGAACGGAGCGTCCATGCCGTACTCGTTCACTGAAAAGAAGCGCATCCGGAAAAGCTTTGCCAAGCGGCCAAGCGTGCTGTCGGTGCCTTTCCTGCTCGCCACCCAGCTCGAGTCGTACACCCACTTCCTGCAGGCCGAGGTCGGCCCCAGCAAGCGGGAACCTCACGGCCTGCAGGCCGCCTTCTCGTCGATCTTCCCGATCTCCAGCCACAACGGCATGGCGCGGCTGGAGTTCGTCAGCTACAACCTCGGCGAGCCGCCGTTCGACGTCAAGGAGTGCCAGCAGCGCGGCCTGACGTACGCGTCGCCGCTGCGCGCCAAGGTGCGCCTGGTGATCATGGATCGCGAGGCGAGCAAGCCGACGGTCAAGGAAGTGAAGGAGCAGGAGGTCTACATGGGCGAGATCCCGCTCATGACGACCACCGGCTCGTTCGTCATCAACGGCACCGAGCGCGTCATCGTCAGCCAGCTGCACCGTTCGCCCGGGCGTGTTCTTCGAGCACGACCGCGGCAAGACGCATTCGTCCGGCAAGCTGCTGTTCTCGGCCCGCGTGATTCCCTACCGCGGTTCGTGGCTGGACTTCGAGTTCGATCCGAAGGACATCCTGTACTTCCGCGTCGACCGTCGCCGCAAGATGCCGGCGACCATCCTGCTGAAGGCCATCGGCCTGTCGCCGGAGCAGATCCTCGCGCACTTCTTCCGCTTCGACACCTTCGCGCTCGCCGACGACGGCGGCTTCATGGAGCTCGTGCCCGAGCGGCTGCGCGGCGAGATCGCGCGCTTCGACATCACCGACAAGACGGGCAAGGTGATCGTCGCCAAGGACAAGCGCATCAACGCCAAGCACATCCGCGACATGGAAGCGGCGGGCATGACGCGCATCGCCGTGACCGAGGACTACCTGCTCGGCCGCGTGCTGGCGCTCAACGTCGTCGACCCGGAGACGGGCGAGATCGTCGCCAGCGCCAACGACGAGCTGACCGAGGACACGCTGAAGAAGCTGCGCCTGGCCAACGTCAAGGACATCCGCACGATCTACACGAACGACCTCGACCAGGGCCCGTTCATCTCCAACACGCTGCGCATCGACGAGACCGGCGACCAGCTGGCCGCGCGCATCGCCATCTACCGCATGATGCGGCCCGGCGAGCCGCCGACGGAAGACGCGGTCGAGACGCTGTTCCGCCGCCTGTTCTTCGACGACGAGACGTACGACCTGTCGCGCGTCGGCCGCATGAAGGTCAACAGCCGCTTCGGCCGTCCCGAGATCACCGGGCCGATGACGCTCAACCACGAGGACATCGTCGACACGATGAAGATCCTCGTCGAGCTGCGCAACGGTCGCGGCGAGATCGACGACATCGACCACCTCGGCAACCGCCGCGTGCGCGTGGTGGGCGAGCTGGCCGAGAACCAGTTCCGCGCGGGCCTCGTCCGCGTCGAGCGCGCCGTCAAGGAGCGCCTCGGCCAGGCCGAGACCGAGAACCTGATGCCGCACGACCTGATCAACAGCAAGCCGATCAGCGCGTCGATCCGCGAGTTCTTCGGTTCCTCCCAGCTGTCGCAGTTCATGGACCAGACCAACCCGCTGTCGGAGATCACGCACAAGCGCCGCGTCTCCGCGCTGGGACCGGGCGGCCTGACGCGCGAGCGCGCCGGCTTCGAGGTGCGCGACGTGCACCCGACCCACTACGGCCGCGTCTGCCCGATCGAGACGCCCGAAGGCCCGAACATCGGCCTGATCAACTCGATGGCGCTGTACGCGCAGCTGAACGAGTACGGCTTCCTCGAGACGCCCGTACCGCAAGGTCGAGAAGGGCCACGTCACCAACGAGATCTCCTACCTGTCGGCGATCGAGGAAGGCAAGTACGTGATCGCGCAGGCCAACGCGCCGCTCGACAAGGCCGGCAAGTTCGTCGACGAGCTGGTGAGCTGCCGCGAGAACGGCGAGTTCGTGCTGATGTCGCCCGAGCGCGTGCAGTACATGGACATCGCGCCGTCGCAGATCGTTTCGGTGGCCGCGTCCCTGATCCCGTTCCTCGAGCACGACGACGCCAACCGCGCGCTGATGGGCTCGAACATGCAGCGCCAGGCCGTGCCCTGCCTGCGGCCGGAGAAGCCCTTCGTCGGCACCGGCGTCGAGCGCACGGTCGCGGTGGACTCGGGCACGACCGTGCAGGCGCTGCGCGGCGGCGTGGTCGACTACGTCGACGCCAACCGCATCGTGGTGCGCGTCGACGACCGCGAGAACGTCGCGGGCGAAGTCGGCGTCGACATCTACAACCTGACCAAGTACACGCGTTCGAACCAGAACACGAACATCAACCAGACGCCGATCGTCAAGAAGGGCGACATCATCGCCAAGGGCGACGTGATCGCCGACGGCGCGTCGACCGACCTCGGCGAACTGGCGCTCGGCCAGAACATGCTGGTCGCGTTCATGCCGTGGAACGGCTACAACTTCGAGGACTCGATCCTGATCAGCGAGCGCGTCGTCGCCGACGACCGCTACACGTCGATCCACATCGAGGAACTCAACGTCGTCGCGCGCGACACCAAGCTCGGACCCGAGGAGATCACGCGCGACATCAGCAACCTGTCGGAGAACCAGCTGGCGCGGCTCGACGACTCGGGCATCGTCTACATCGGCGCCGAAGTCAACGCCGGCGACGTGCTGGTCGGCAAGGTCACGCCGAAGGGCGAGACCCAGCTGACGCCGGAAGAGAAGCTGCTGCGCGCCATCTTCGGCGAGAAGGCCTCCGACGTGAAGGACACGTCGCTGCGCGTGCCGTCGGGCATGAGCGGCACGGTGATCGACGTCCAGGTGTTCACGCGCGAAGGCATCGTGCGCGACAAGCGCGCCCAGCAGATCATCGACGACGCGCTGAAGCGGTACCGCCAGGACCTGAACGACCAGTTGCGCATCGTCGAAGGCGACGCGTTCCAGCGGATCGAGCGCCTGCTCCTGAAGAAGGAGGCGACGGGCGGTCCGCGCAAGATCGCCAAGGGCACGGTGATCACCAAGGACTACCTGGATTCGCTCGAGAAGTACCACTGGTTCGAGATCCGCCTGTCGGACGACGAGGCGGCGGCCCAGCTCGAGTCGCTGAAGGACTCGATCGAGCTGAAGCGCAAGCAGTTCGACCAGGCCTTCGAGGACAAGAAGAAGAAGCTGACGCAGGGCGACGAACTGCCGCCGGGCGTGCTGAAGATGGTCAAGGTGTACCTGGCCGTCAAGCGCCGCCTGCAGCCGGGCGACAAGATGGCCGGCCGCCACGGCAACAAGGGCGTCGTGTCGCGCATCGTCCCGGTCGAGGACATGCCGTACATGGCCGACGGGACGCCGGTCGACATCGTGCTGAATCCGCTCGGCGTGCCGTCGCGGATGAACGTCGGCCAGATCCTCGAGACGCACCTGGGCTGGGCCGCCAAGGGCCTGGGCCAGCGCATCGGGGAGATGGCGACCAACGCCAAGGCGACCCAGCTGCGCGCGTTCCTGAAGGAGCTCTACAACCGCTCGGGCAAGCCCGAGGACATCGACGCCTTCTCCGAGGACGAGATCGTCCAGCTCGCCGGGCACCTGAAGGACGGCGTGCCCGTTCGCGACGCCGGTCTTCGACGGCGCGGCGGAGAAGGAGATCCACGCGATGCTCGACCTGGCCTACCCGGAAGACGTGGCCAAGCGCTCGCAGCTGACCGCCAGCAAGACGCAGGCGCGCCTGTTCGACGGCCGCACCGGCGACGCCTTCGAGCGTCCGGTGACCGTCGGCTACATGCACATGCTGAAGCTGCACCACCTGGTCGACGACAAGATGCACGCGCGTTCGACCGGGCCGTACTCGCTCGTCACCCAGCAGCCGCTGGGCGGCAAGGCGCAGTTCGGCGGCCAGCGCTTCGGCGAGATGGAGGTCTGGGCGCTCGAGGCGTACGGCGCGTCGTACGTGCTGCAGGAGATGCTGACCGTGAAGTCGGACGACGTGCAGGGCCGGACCAAGGTCTACGAGAACATCGTCAAGGGCGATCACGTGATCGACGCCGGCATGCCGGAGTCCTTCAACGTGCTCGTGAAGGAGATCCGTTCGCTGGGGATCGACATCGATCTCGAGCGCATCTGATCGGAAGCACCACGCGAGCCATTGACGCCTAGGATCACAGAGGAGCACGCATGAAAGCGCTACTCGACCTGTTCAAGCAGGTCCAGCAGGAAGAACAATTCGATGCCATCAAGATCGGCATCGCGTCGCCGGACAAGATCCGTTCGTGGTCGTTCGGCGAGGTCAAGAAGCCGGAGACGATCAACTACCGCACGTTCAAGCCGGAGCGCGATGGCCTGTTCTGCGCCAAGATCTTCGGCCCGATCAAGGACTACGAGTGCCTGTGCGGCAAGTACAAGCGCCTGAAGCACCGCGGCGTGATCTGCGAGAAGTGCGGCGTCGAGGTGACGCTCGCCAAGGTGCGCCGCGAGCGCATGGGCCACATCGAGCTGGCCAGCCCGACCGCGCACATCTGGTTCCTGAAGAGCCTGCCGTCCCGCATGGGGATGGTGCTCGACATGACGCTGCGCGACATCGAGCGCGTGCTGTACTTCGAGGCCTACTGCGTGGTCGACCCCGGCTTCACGCCCCTGAAGAAGGGGCAGCTGATGACCGAGGACGACTTCATCGCCAAGACCGAGGAGTACGGCGACGACTTCCGCGCGCTGATGGGCGCGGAGGCGATCCGCGAGCTGCTGCGCGGCATCGACGTCAACCGCGAGATCGAGACGCTGCGCAAGGACCTGGCCGAGACCGGCTCCGAGGCGAAGATCAAGAAGTTCGCCAAGCGCCTGAAGGTGCTCGAGGGATTCCAGCGCTCGGGCATCAAGCCCGAGTGGATGATCCTCGAGGTGCTGCCGGTGCTGCCGCCGGAACTGCGTCCGCTGGTGCCGCTCGACGGCGGCCGCTTCGCGACGTCGGACCTGAACGACCTGTATCGCCGCGTCATCAACCGCAACAACCGCCTGAAGCGCCTGCTCGAGCTCAAGGCGCCGGAAATCATCGTCCGCAACGAGAAGCGGATGCTGCAGGAGGCGGTCGACTCGCTGCTCGACAACGGCCGTCGCGGCAAGGCGATGACGGGCGCGAACAAGCGCCCGCTGAAGTCGCTCGCCGACATGATCAAGGGCAAGGGCGGCCGCTTCCGCCAGAACCTGCTCGGCAAGCGCGTCGACTACTCGGGCCGCTCGGTCATCGTGGTCGGCCCGCAGCTGAAGCTGCACCAGTGCGGCCTGCCGAAGCTGATGGCGCTCGAGCTGTTCAAGCCGTTCATCTTCAACAAGCTCGAGCTGATGGGCCTGGCCACCACGATCAAGGCGGCCAAGAAGATGGTCGAGTCGCAGGAGCCGGTGGTGTGGGACATCCTCGAAGAGGTGATCCGCCAGCACCCGGTGATGCTGAACCGCGCGCCGACGCTGCACCGCCTCGGCATCCAGGCCTTCGAGCCGGTGCTGATCGAGGGCAAGGCGATCCAGCTGCACCCGCTGGTCTGCGCCGCGTTCAACGCCGACTTCGACGGCGACCAGATGGCCGTGCACGTGCCGCTGTCGCTCGAGGCGCAGCTGGAAGCGCGCTCGCTGATGCTGGCGTCGAACAACATCCTGTTCCCGAGCAACGGCGATCCGTCGATCGTGCCGAGCCAGGACATCGTGCTGGGCCTGTACTACGCCACGCGCGAGAAGATCAACGGCAAGGGCGAGGGCATGTACCTGGCCGACCTGGCCGAGGTGCATCGCGCCTACGAGAACCGCGAAGTCGAGCTGCAGACGCGCGTGACCGTGCGCATCCGTGAAGTTCGACGTCAACCCGGAGACGGGCGAGAAGACGCCGAAGATCACGCGCTACGAGACCACGATCGGCCGCGCGCTGATGTCGGAGATCCTGCCGGCCGGCCTGCCGTTCTCGGTGCTGAACAAGCCGCTGAAGAAGAAGGAGATCAGCAAGCTGATCAACACCGCGTTCCGCAAGTGCGGGCTGCGCGAGACGGTGATCTTCGCCGACAAGCTGATGCAGACCGGCTTCACGCTGGCGACGCGCGCGGGCCTCTCGATCGCGATCGGCGACATGGTCGTGCCGACGCAGAAGGAAGAGATCATCCGCAACTCCGAGCGCGAGGTGAAGGAGATCGAGGCGCAGTACACCTCGGGTCTCGTCACGCAGGGCGAGCGCTACAACAAGGTGGTCGACATCTGGGGCCGCGCCGGCGACCAGGTCGGCAAGGTCATGATGGAACAGCTCGCCACCGAGCAGACCATCGACCGCCACGGCAAGGAAGTGAAGCAGGAGTCGTTCAACTCCATCTGGATGATGGCCGACTCCGGCGCCCGCGGCTCGGTGGCGCAGATCCGCCAGCTGGCCGGCATGCGCGGCCTGATGGCGAAGCCGGACGGCTCGATCATCGAGACGCCGATCACCGCGAACTTCCGCGAGGGCCTGAACGTCCTGCAGTACTTCATCTCGACGCACGGCGCCCGCAAGGGCCTGGCCGACACGGCGCTGAAGACCGCGAACTCGGGCTACCTGACGCGCCGCCTGGTCGACGTGACGCAGGACCTGGTCGTGACCGAGGACGATTGCGGCACCTCCAACGGCGTCGCGATGAAGGCGCTGGTCGAGGGCGGCGAGGTCATCGAGGCGCTGCGCGACCGGGTTCTCGGCCGCGTGGCGACGGCGGACGTCATCAATCCGGACACGCAGGACGTGCTGTACCCGGTCGGGCACCTGCTCGACGAAGACGCGGTCGAGAAGATCGAGGCGCTCGGCATCGACGAGGTGCGCGTTCGCACCCCGCTGTCGTGCGAGACGCGCTACGGCCTGTGCGCCAAGTGCTACGGCCGTGACCTCGGCCGCGGCGTGCTGGTGAATTCGGGCGAGGCGGTCGGTGTCATCGCCGCGCAGTCGATCGGCGAGCCGGGCACGCAGCTGACGATGCGCACGTTCCACATCGGTGGCGCGGCGTCGCGGGCGGCGGTCGCGTCCGGCGTCGAGGCGAAGAGCAACGGCACGGTGCGCTTCACCGCGACGATGCGCTACGTCACGAACGCCAAGGGCGAGCAGGTCGCGATCTCGCGTTCCGGCGAGGTCACGATCGTCGACGACAACGGCCGCGAGCGCGAGCGCCACAAGGTGCCGTACGGCGCCACGCTGCTGGCCGCCGACGGCAAGCAGGTCAAGGCCGGCACGCAGCTGGCCGCGTGGGACCCGCTGACCCGCCCGATCATCACCGAGTACGCGGGTACGGTGAAGTTCGAGCACGTCGAGGAAGGCGTCACCGTCGCGAAGCAGATCGACGAGGTCACCGGCCTGTCGACGCTGGTCGTCATCGACGCCAAGCGCCGCACGGCGTCCAGCAAGGGCGTGCGGCCGCAGGTCAAGCTGCTCGGCGAGGCCGGCGAGGAAGTGAAGATCCCGGGCACCGAGCACTCGGTGACCATCAGCTTCCCGATCGGCGCGCTGATCGTCGTGCGCGACGCGCAGCAGGTGGCGGTGGGCGAGGTGCTGGCGCGGATCCCGACCGAGTCGCAGAAGACGCGCGACATCACGGGCGGCCTGCCGCGCGTGGCGGAGCTGTTCGAGGCGCGCTCGCCGAAGGACGCCGGCACGCTGGCCGAGGTCACCGGCACGGTCACGTTCGGCAAGGAAACCAAGGGCAAGCAGCGCCTGATCATCACCGACCTCGACGGCAAGGAGCACGAGTTCCTGATCCCGAAGGACAAGCACGTGCTGGTGCACGACGGCCAGGTCGTCAACCGCGGCGAGTCGATCGTCGACGGTCCGGCCGATCCGCACGACATCCTGCGCCTGCTGGGCATCGAGGCGCTGGCGCGCTACATCGTCGACGAGGTGCAGGACGTCTACCGCCTGCAGGGCGTGAAGATCAACGACAAGCACATCGAGGTGATCGTGCGCCAGATGCTGCGTCGGGTGCAGATCACCGACCCGGGCGACGCTCCGTTCATCACCGGGCGAGCAGGTCGAGCGCTCCGAACTGCTGGACGAGAACGACAAGGCGATCGAGGCCGGCAAGCGCCCCGCGCTGTACGACAACATCCTGCTGGGCATCACGAAGGCGTCGCTGTCCACCGACTCGTTCATCTCCGCGGCCTCCTTCCAGGAGACCACCCGCGTGCTGACCGAGGCGGCGATCATGGGCAAGCGGGACGACCTGCGCGGCCTGAAGGAAAACGTCATCGTCGGTCGCCTGATCCCGGCGGGCACCGGCCTGGCGTTCCACCGCGCCCGCAAGGAGAAGGAAGCGGCCGACGCGCTGGAGCAGCAGCAACTGGCGGCGATGGAGGCGATGGCGGCCACCACGACCACCGAAGGCGAGCCGGAGACCGGAGCGGACGAGTCGCGCCGAGGTCACCGAGTAAGCCGGCCAGGACGAGGAAGCGGGCCCGCCGCGCGGCGGGCCCTTTTTTGCCCGGTCGCGCTTCCGCAGAGGACTCGCTCGAGCCGGCCGCCTTGACACCCGGAGCCCGGCTGGCGATAATGGCGAGCTTTTCGGCGCCCGCCCGGGCGCTGCGTTCTTTGCCCGCCGTGGCTGCCTGTCGTTCACAGTTCATGGCGCCGTCGGTCGAGTCCAGGTCGCAGCTTCCCGCGTGTGTCAGGCGAGAGTCGGCAAACGCGCCGGAAACCTGCAGCACGACGTACCCCAGCAGCCGAGCAGATTCAGTTCATCAGTTCCGCGAGTCGCTTCCGGCTCGCCTTTGCATCGAGACCACAGAAGCGGACCTATGCCGACCATCAATCAACTCGTGCGCAAGCCGCGCGAGAGCGAGCCCGTCAAGAGCAAGAGCCCGGCGCTGAAGAACAGCCCGCAGAAGCGCGGCGTCTGCACGCGCGTCTACACCACGACGCCGAAGAAGCCGAACTCCGCGCTGCGCAAGGTCGCGAAGGTGCGCCTGACGAACGGCTTCGAGGTCATCTCCTACATCGGCGGCGAGGGCCACAACCTGCAGGAGCACTCGGTGGTGCTGATCCGCGGCGGCCGCGTGAAGGACCTGCCGGGCGTGCGCTACCACATCGTGCGCGGCTCGCTCGACACGCAGGGCGTCAAGGACCGCAAGCAGAGCCGCTCGAAGTACGGCGCGAAGCGCCCGAAAGCGGCCTGACCGAGTTTCCCGGTCGGTGCGCCGCCGGTCGATCCGGGGCGCGCCAGCCGAGTAAGTCGCGGTCCGTCACCATGGGGCCGCTTTCCGCGGGCGGCGAGCATCGGTGCATCCGGACGCATGATGCGACGAACCCGCCAACGACTGAAGACTCAAGAGGTGTGAAATGCCACGTCGTCGTGAAGTACCGAAGCGCGAAATCCTCCCGGATCCCAAGTTCGGCTCGCAGGACGTCACCAAGTTCGTCAACGTGATCATGCTCGACGGCAAGAAGGCCGTCGCCGAGCGGATCGTCTACGGCGCGCTGACGCAGATCGAAACCAAGGCAGGCAAGAACGCCCTGGAGGTGTTCTCGGCGGCGCTGTCGAACGTCAAGCCGATGGTCGAGGTCAAGAGCCGTCGCGTCGGTGGCGCGAACTACCAGGTCCCGGTCGAGGTTCGCCCGGTTCGCCGCATGGCGCTGGCGATGCGCTGGCTGCGTGAAGCGGCCAAGAAGCGCAGCGAGAAGTCCATGCCGCTGCGCCTGGCCGGCGAACTGATGGAAGCCGCGGAAGGCCGCGGCGGCGCGATGAAGAAGCGCGAGGAAGTGCACCGCATGGCGGAGGCGAACAAGGCGTTCGCGCACTTCCGCTTCTAGATGAACTCGGTAACGCCGGCCCGCCTGCGGCGGTCCGGCGACACAAGCTGTTCTGAAGGCGCACCATGGCACGCAAGACCCCTATCGAGCGGTACAGGAACATCGGAATCTCGGCGCACATCGACGCCGGCAAGACGACGACCACTGAACGCATCCTGTTCTACACCGGCGTCAACCACAAGCTCGGCGAGGTGCACGAAGGCGCCGCGACGATGGACTGGATGGAGCAGGAACAGGAGCGCGGCATCACGATCACGTCGGCCGCGACGACCACGTTCTGGAAGGGGATGGACCTCAGCTTCCCCGAGCACCGCATCAACATCATCGACACCCCGGGCCACGTCGACTTCACGATCGAGGTCGAGCGCTCGATGCGCGTGCTGGACGGCGCGTGCATGGTGTACTGCGCGGTCGGCGGCGTGCAGCCGCAGTCCGAAACCGTCTGGCGGCAGGCGAACAAGTACGGCGTGCCGCGGCTGGCGTTCGTCAACAAGATGGACCGCACCGGCGCGAACTTCTTCAAGGTCTATGACCAGATGCGCCTGCGCCTGAAGGCGAACCCGGTCGCGATCCAGATCCCGATCGGCGCCGAGGACAGCTTCAAGGGCCTGGTCGACCTCGTCAAGATGAAGGCGATCTACTGGGACGAGGCGTCCAAGGGCATGAAGTTCGAGTACGCCGAGATCCCGGCCGAGCTCGTCGACGTCGCGAACGAGTGGCGCGAGAAGATGGTCGAGGCGGCCGCCGAGGCCAACGAGGAACTGATGAACAAGTACCTCGAAGGCGGCGCGCTGTCCGAGGAAGAGATCAAGCAGGGCCTGCGGCTGCGCACGCTCGCCAGCGAGATCACGCCGATGCTGTGCGGCTCGGCGTTCAAGAACAAGGGCGTGCAGGCGATGCTCGACGCGGTCATCGAGTACCTGCCGAGCCCGGTCGGACATCCCGCCGGTGGTCGGCGAGAACGACCGCGGCGTGTCCGAGGAGCGTCCGGCGAATGACGAAGCGCCGTTCGCGGCGCTGGCGTTCAAGATCATGACCGACCCGTACGTCGGTCAGCTGACCTTCCTGCGCGTGTACTCCGGCGTGCTGAACTCCGGCGACACGGTCATCAATTCGGTGAAGAGCCGCAAGGAGCGCGTCGGTCGCCTGCTGCAGATGCACGCCAACCAGCGCGACGAGATCAAGGAAGTGTGCGCCGGCGACATCGCCGCGGCCGTCGGCATGAAGGACGTCACCACCGGCGACACGCTGTGCGACCCGCGACAAGGTCATCACGCTCGAGCGGATGATCTTCCCGGAGCCGGTGATCTCCCAGGCCGTCGAGCCGAAGACCAAGGCCGACCAGGAAAAGATGGGCATCGCGCTCAATCGCCTGGCGCAGGAAGACCCGTCGTTCCGCGTCCACACCGACGAGGAATCGGGCCAGACCATCATCTCCGGCATGGGCGAGCTGCACCTCGAGATCCTGGTCGACCGGATGAAGCGCGAGTTCGGCGTCGAGGCCTCGGTCGGCAAGCCGCAGGTGGCCTACCGCGAGACGATCCGCAAGACCGTCGAGAACGCCGAAGGCAAGTTCATCAAGCAGTCCGGCGGCCGCGGCCAGTACGGTCACGTCGTCCTGAAGCTCGAGCCGCAGCCGCCGGGCAAGGGCTTCGAGTTCGTCGACGCGATCAAGGGCGGCGTCGTGCCGCGCGAGTACATCCCGGCGGTGAACAAGGGCGTCGAGGAGACGCTGAAGGCGGGCGTGCTGGCCGGCTACCCGGTGGTCGACGTCAAGGTCACGCTGCACTTCGGTTCGTACCACGAGGTCGACTCGAACGAGAACGCGTTCAAGATGGCCGCGTCGATCGGCTTCAAGGACGGCATGCGCGCCGCGGCGCCGGTGCTGCTCGAGCCGTGATGGCGGTCGAGGTCGAGACGCCGGAAGAGAAGATGGGCGACGTGATGGGCGACCTGTCGTCGCGCCGCGGCGTCATCCAGGGCATGGACGACATCGCCGGCGGTGGCGGCAAGGCGATCCGCGCCGAGGTGCCGCTGGCCGAGATGTTCGGCTACTCGACCACGCTGCGTTCGCTGACGCAGGGCCGCGCGACCTACACGATGGAGTTCAAGCACTACGCCGAGGCGCCGAAGTCGGTCGCCGAAGCGGTGATCTCCGCCAAGACGAAGTAGATCAGGAAGACATCAACAACCGTTCTTTGAGGGGCAGAAATGGCCAAGGGCAAGTTTGAGCGTACGAAGCCGCACGTGAATGTCGGGACGATTGGTCACGTGGATCATGGGAAGACGACGCTGACGGCGGCGATCACGAAGGTGCTGGCGGCGAAGTTTGGTGGGGAGGCGAAGGCCTACGACCAGATTGATGCGGCGCCGGAGGAGAAGGCGCGCGGGATCACGATCAACACGGCGCACGTGGAGTACGAGACGAGCAAGCGGCACTATGCGCACGTGGACTGCCCTGGGCACGCGGACTATGTGAAGAACATGATCACGGGTGCGGCGCAGATGGACGGGGCGATTCTGGTGGTGAGCGCGGCCGACGGCCCGATGCCGCAGACGCGCGAGCACATTTTGCTGGCGCGCCAGGTGGGTGTGCCGTACATCGTGGTGTACATGAACAAGGTCGACATGGTCGACGACGCGGAGCTGCTGGAGCTGGTCGAGATGGAAGTGCGGGAGCTGCTGGGCAAGTACGAGTTTCCGGGCGACGACATTCCGATCGTGAAGGGATCGGCGAAGCTGGCGCTGGAAGGCGACAAGGGCGAGCTGGGCGAGCAGTCGATCATGAAGCTGGCCGATGCGCTGGACAGCTACATCCCGACGCCGGAGCGGGCGATTGACGGGGCGTTCCTGATGCCGGTGGAGGACGTGTTCTCGATTTCGGGCCGTGGCACGGTGGTGACGGGGCGGATCGAGCGCGGCATCGTGAAGGTGGGCGACGAGATCGAGATCGTCGGGATCAAGCCGACGGTGAAGACGACGTGCACGGGCGTGGAGATGTTCCGCAAGCTGCTGGACCAGGGGCAGGCGGGCGACAACGTGGGGGTGCTGCTGCGCGGCACGAAGCGTGAGGAGGTGGAGCGTGGCCAGGTGCTGGCCAAGCCGGGCTCGATCACGCCGCACACGGACTTCACGGCCGAGGTGTACGTGCTGTCCAAGGACGAGGGCGGTCGGCACACGCCGTTTTTCAACGGGTATCGGCCGCAGTTTTACTTCCGCACGACGGACGTGACGGGGTCGATCCAGTTGCCGGCGGGCACGGAGATGGTGATGCCGGGCGACAACATCCAGATGACGGTGGCGCTGATTGCGCCGATCGCGATGGAAGAGGGCCTGCGCTTCGCCGTGCGCGAAGGCGGCAGGACCGTCGGCGCCGGCGTCGTGGCAAAGATCATCAAGTAGGTCGGACCGCAGAACGCGTTGAACCGGGGCCGGTCGCTCATTGGACATCGAGCCGGCCGGCCTCTCGCTCTTTGAAAAGGATTGGAAATGCAAAGCCAACGTATTCGCATCCGCCTGAAGGCGTTTGACTACAAACTGATCGACCAGTCGGCCCTCGAGATCGTCGATACCGCCAAGCGCACCGGCGCCGTGGTCCGCGGTCCGGTGCCGCTGCCCACGCGTATCCAGCGTTTCGACATCCTGCGCTCGCCGCACGTCAACAAGACGTCGCGCGACCAGCTCGAGATGCGCACGCACCAGCGCCTGATGGACATCATCGACCCGACCGACAAGACGGTCGACGCGCTGATGAAGCTGGACCTGCCGGCCGGCGTCGACGTCGAAATCAAGGTGCAGTAGGGACAGTGCCGCCGGCACGCGCTCGCGCTTGCCGGCAAGTGGCTGACTAAGCTACAATTTCAGGCTTTCCGCGATCCGGCTTCGGCCGGGCGCAGGCGAATCAGCGCCGGACCCTCGGTCCAGGTGCGCAAACAGGGTCCCGGCCAATTGAAGTCGGGGATGGAGAAAAAAATGAGCGAAGCGCAGAGCGAGTCGCGCTCGGCCCTTGGTCTTTTGGGCCGCAAGGTCGGCATGACCCGCATCTTCACCGACGACGGCGAATCCGTCCCGGTCACGGTGCTCGACGTGTCGAACAACCGTGTCACCCAGGTGAAGACGGTCGACGTCGACGGCTACAGCGCCGTCCAGGTTGCCTACGGTTCCCGCAAGCCTTCCCGCGTCGCCAAGCCGGTCGCCGGCCACTACAGCAAGGCCGGCGTCGAAGCCGGCTCCGTGATGGGCGAGTTCCGCCTCGACGCCGCCAAGGCGGGCGAACTGAAGCCGGGCGCCGCCATCGGCGCCGATCTGTTCGCCGTCGGCGAGAAGGTCGACGTCACCGGCGTGACGATCGGCAAGGGCTTCGCCGGCGCCATCAAGCGTCACCACTTCTCGTCGAACCGCGCCACGCACGGCAACTCCGTGTCGACCAACGCGCCGGGCTCGATCGGCAACCGCCAGGATCCGGGCCGCGTGTTCCCGGGCAAGCGCATGGCGGGCCATCTGGGCGACGAGCAGCGCACGACCCAGAACCTGGTGGTCGCCCGTGTCGACGCCGAGCGCGGTCTGCTGCTCGTGCGCGGCGCCGTCCCCGGTTCGGCGGGCGGCAACGTCGTCGTTCGCCCGGCCGTCAAGGCCAAGGCAGCAAAGGCTTAAGGGGGCGCGATGGAACTGAAACTGTTGAACGCCCAGGGGCAGGCCGACGGCACCACGCCGGCGCCAGAGACCCTCTTCGGCCGTGAGTACAACGAAGCGCTGGTGCACCAGATCGTCGTGGCCTTCCAGGCCAACGCGCGGCAGGGCACGCGGGCGCAGAAGGACCGCAGGACGGTCAAGCACTCCACGCGCAAGCCGTGGCGGCAGAAGGGCACCGGCCGCGCGCGCGCCGGCATGACCTCGAGCCCGATCTGGCGCGGAGGCGGCCGCGCGTTCCCGAACTCGCCCGACGAGAACTTCACCCACAAGGTGAACAAGAAGATGTACCGGGCGGGGATGACCTCGATCCTGTCGCAGCTCGCGCGCGACGGCCGCATCGCCGTGGTCGAAAGCATGGCCGTGGATTCGCCGAAGACGAAGCCGCTGGCGCAGCGCCTCAAGGCCATGGGGATGGACTCGGTGCTGATCATCACCGACGCGATCGACGAGAACCTGTACCTCGCGTCGCGCAACCTGAAGAACGTCATGGTGATCGAGCCGCGTTACGCGGATCCGCTGGCGCTGGTTCACTACAAGAACGTGGTGGTCACGAAGCCGGCGATCGCCAAGCTCGAGGAGATGTGGGGATGAGCCAGGACCGTCTTTACAGCGTGCTGCTCGCGCCCATCGTCTCCGAGAAGAGCACGATGATCGGCGAGAAGAACGAGCAGGTCGCGTTCCGCGTCAAGCACGACGCGACCAAACCGGAAGTCAAGGCCGCGGTCGAACTGCTCTTCAAGGTGCAGGTCGAGTCCGTGCAGATCCTGAACCAGAAGGGCAAGACGAAGCGCTTCGGCCGATTCGAGGGCCGTCGCGGCAACGTGCGCAAGGCGTACGTCTCGCTCAAGCCGGGTCAGGAAATCAACTTCGCGCAAGAGGTGAAGTAAATGGCGCTGGTTAAAGTAAAACCGACGTCTGCCGGCCGGCGCGGAGTCGTCAAGGTCGTCAACGCCAACCTGCACAAGGGCAAGCCGCTCGCGTCGCTGACCGAGAAGAAGATCCGCGGGTCCGGCCGCAACAACCACGGCCGCATCACGGTGCGGCACAAGGGCGGCGGCCACAAGCAGGCCTATCGCGTGATCGACTTCAAGCGGACCAAGGACGGCGTCCCGGCCAAGGTCGAGCGCCTGGAGTACGACCCCAACCGGTCCGCGCACATCGCGCTGCTGTGCTACGCCGACGGCGAGCGCCGCTACATCATCGCGTCCAAGGGCCTTACGGTCGGCGCGCAGCTGATGAGCGGGAACGAAGCGCCGATCCGCGTCGGCAACGCGCTGCCCCTGCGCAACATTCCGGTCGGCACGACGATCCATTGCGTCGAGATGCTGCCCGGCAAGGGCGCGCAGCTCGCGCGTTCGGCCGGCACCTCGGTCCAGCTGCTGGCCCGCGAGGGCAGCTACGCGCAGTTGCGTCTGCGCTCCGGCGAGATCCGCCGCGTGCTGATCGACTGCCGCGCCACGATCGGCGAGGTCGGCAACGAGGAAAACAACCTGCGCCAGATCGGCAAGGCCGGTGCCATGCGGTGGCGCGGCGTGCGGCCGACGGTGCGCGGCGTCGCGATGAACCCGGTCGACCATCCGCACGGCGGCGGCGAAGGCCGCACCGGCACCGGTCGCAACCCGGTCAGCCCGTGGGGCCAGCTCACCAAGGGCTATCGCACCCGCAACAACAAGCGCACCGACACGATGATCGTGCAGCGCCGTAAACGGAAGTAAGGGGTCCTGAATGTCTCGTTCTCTCAAGAAGGGCCCGTTTGTCGACGGGCATCTGCAGAAGAAGGTCGAAACGGCACAGGCCACGCGCGACAAGAAGCCGATCAAGACCTGGTCGCGGCGCTCGACCATCCTGCCGGAGTTCATCGGCCTCACGATCGCCGTGCACAACGGCAAGCAGCACGTGCCGGTCTACATCAACGAAAACATGGTCGGTCACAAGCTCGGCGAGTTCGCGCTGACGCGGACCTTCAAGGGCCACGCAGCGGACAAGAAGACCGCTGTGGCGAAGAAGTAGGGTGAGCACGATGGAAACCACTGCAATCGTCAAAGGCGCGCGCCTGTCGGCCCAGAAGGGCCGGCTGGTGGCGGACCTGGTCCGTGGCAAGCCGGTCGACAAGGCGCTGAACATCCTGTCGTTCACGCAGAAGAAGGCGGCCGGCCTGATCAAGAAGGCGCTCGAGTCCGCCATCGCGAACGCCGAGCACAACGACGGCGCCGACATCGACGACCTGCGCGTGACGCGCATCTACGTCGAGAAGGGGCCGGCGCAGCGGCGCTTCGCCGCCCGCGCCAAGGGCCGCGGCACGCGGATCGAGAAGAAGACCTGTCACATCTTCGTGACGGTCGGCGACGCCAAACCGAAGAAATAGGGCAATCCATGGGTCAAAAGATCAATCCCACCGGTTTTCGCCTTCCGGTCACGCGCAACTGGACTTCCCGCTGGTTCGCTACCGGCCCGGCGTTCTCGAAGATGCTCGGCGAGGACCTGAAGGTCCGCGAGTACCTGCGCAAGAAGCTGCGCAGCGCCTCCGTCGGCCGCATCGTCATCGAGCGTCCGGCCAAGAACGCGCGCATCACCATCTACTCGGCGCGTCCGGGGGTGGTGATCGGCAAGAAGGGCGAGGACATCGAGACGCTGAAGGCGACGTTGCAGAAGATGCTCGGCGTGCCGGTGCACGTGAACATCGAGGAAATCCGCAAGCCGGAACTCGATGCGCAGCTGATCGCCGACTCGATCACCCAGCAGCTCGAGAAACGCATCATGTTCCGCCGCGCCATGAAGCGCGCGATGCAGAACGCCATGCGGCTCGGCGCCCAGGGCATCAAGATCATGAGCGCGGGCCGCCTGAACGGCATCGAGATCGCGCGGACCGAGTGGTACCGCGAGGGCCGCGTGCCGCTGCACACGCTGCGCGCCGACATCGACTACGGCTTCTCGGAGGCCAAGACCACGTACGGCGTCATCGGCGTCAAGTGCTGGGTGTACAAGGGCGACCGGCTGGGCCGCGGCGAAGCGCCGGCGGCGACCGACACGCCGTCGCCGGAGCGCGAGGAGCGCCGTCCGCGTTCCGACCGCCCGAGCGGCGACCGCCGCCCGCCGGCCAAGCGCCCGGCGCGCAAGACGGCTGATGCCAAGACCGCCGAGACCAAGACCGCCGAGGCGGCGCCTGCCGAAGCACCGAAGGACGCGGCCGCCAAGCCGGTCGTCAAGCGGGTGCGCAAGGTGGCGGCCAAGACCCCGGGTGACGCCAAGCCCGAGGGCGGCGCGAAAGACGGAGAGTAACCATGCTGCAACCCGCTCGACGCAAGTACCGCAAGGAGCACAAGGGCCGTAACCGCGGCCTCGCCCTGCGCGGCGCCGCCGTCTCGTTCGGTGAGTTCGGACTGAAGGTGACAGAGCGCGGCCGCCTGACCGCGCGCCAGATCGAAGCGGCTCGCCGCGCGATCAGCCGCCACATCAAGCGCGGCGGGCGCGTGTGGATCCGCGTGTTCCCGGACAAGCCCATCTCCCAGAAGCCGGCCGAGGTCCGCATGGGCAACGGCAAGGGCAACCCGGAGTACTGGGTTGCCGAGGTGCGCCCCGGCAACGTCGTCTATGAACTGGACGGCGTCAACGAAACCATGGCACGCGAGGCTTTTGCGCTCGCCGCTGCCAAGCTGCCGCTGAAGACGACGTTCGTCGTCCGTCAGCTCGGCCAGTAAGGAGAACGCGCATGAACGCCAAGGAACTGCGCACGAAGGACGTCGCCGCCCTCCAGAAGGAGCTGCAGGAACTGCAGAAGGCGCATTTCTCGTTGCGCATGCAGCACGCCACGCAGCAACTGCAGAACACCTGCCAGCTGAAGCGCACGCGGCGCGACATCGCGCGCGTCCGCACGGTGCTGAACCAGAAGGTCGCCGCCAAATGAACGCCGAGAAGAAACCCCTGACGCGCACGCTGGTCGGTCGCGTCGTCAGCAACAAGATGGAAAAGACGGTGACCGTGCTGGTCGAGCGCCGCGTCAAGCACGCGCTGTACGGCAAGTACATCGTCAAGTCGAACAAGTACCACGCGCACGACGAGACGAACGCGATCAACGAGGGCGACGTCGTCGAGATCGCCGAGTCGCGTCCGCTGTCGCGCACCAAGACCTGGTCCGTGACGCGCGTGATCGAGGCGGTCCAGGCGATCTGAAGCCCCCGGCTTGCAGCGTTGCGGCGCTGCGGGATATACTCGCGGGCTTCGCCGTTCGCGGCCCGGCCAGTGCCGGGCGCAAAGGCGGGCAGTGACAGCAGCAAGGGCAGGCAGTACAGGCAGTACGGCAGCAGCCACGTAGCGGTACCCAGGTTTTTCGGGGCAGGCAGGCGCCCCCGGTCCACCCGCGCTGCGGGACGGGCCCCGGTGAGCGGGGCCGAGGACGGGAGCGCGGCAGGCTCTCCAACCCGGACGGGGCCAAGACTGCTCGTCGCGCAGTTTGCGGTTGCGACGAAGCAAGTTGGTAGAGATTCAGCAGAACGACAGCAGAAGTCATCGAGCAGTTAGCCATGGGGCAACCATGATCCAGATGCAGACGGTGCTGGACGTCGCCGACAACACCGGCGCGCGCTCAGTGATGTGTATCAAGGTGTTGGGCGGATCCAAGCGCCGCTACGCGGGCATTGGCGACGTCATCAAGGTGTCGGTCAAGGAAGCTGCCCCGCGCGGTCGCGTCAAGAAGGGCGAGGTCTACAACGCGGTGGTCGTGCGCACCGCCAAGGGCCTGCGCCGCGGCGACGGCTCCGCGATCAAGTTCGACGGCAACGCCGCCGTCCTGCTCAACGCCAAGCTGGAGCCCATCGGCACCCGCATCTTCGGACCGGTCACGCGCGAACTGCGGACCGAGCGCTTCATGAAGATCGTGTCGCTGGCTCCGGAAGTGCTGTAAGGGAACGCCATGGAACGTATCCGCAAGGGCGACGAAGTCGTCGTCATCGCAGGCAAGGACAAGGGCAAGCGCGGCACGGTACTGCGTCGCGTGGACGCCGATCACCTCGTGATCGAGGGCATCAACGTGGTCAAGAAGCACGTGCGGCCGAACCCGATGAAGGGCGTGACCGGCGGCATCAGCGACAAGACCATGCCGATCCACCAGAGCAACGTGATGCTCTTCAACCCGGCGACGAGCAAGGGTGACCGCGTCGGCGTCAAGCTGGTCGACGGCAAGAAGATGCGCGTGTTCAAGAGCAACGGCGCCGTCGTCGGCGCGAAGGCATAAGGGGAGCTGGCATGGCGCGTTTCCAGACCCAGTACCGCGAAAAGGTCGTGCCCGACCTGATGAAGCAGTTCGGGTACAAGAGCGTGATGCAGGTTCCGCGCATCACCAAGATCACGCTGAACATGGGCGTCGGCGAAGCGGTCAACGACAAGAAGAACATCGACATGGCTGTCGGCGACCTGACCAAGATCGCCGGCCAGAAGCCGGTCGTGACGAAGGCCCGCAAGGCCATCGCCAACTTCAAGATCCGCGAGCAACTGCCCATCGGAACGATGGTCACGCTGCGCGGCGAGCGGATGTACGAGTTCCTCGATCGCCTGGTGACGGTGGCGTTCCCGCGCGTGCGCGACTTCCGCGGCGTGTCGGGCCGTGCCTTCGACGGCCGCGGCAACTACAACATCGGCCTGAAGGAACAGATCATCTTCCCGGAGATCGAGTACGACAAGATCGACAAGCTGCGGGGAATGAACATCAGCATCACGACCACCGCGAAGTCGGACGACGAAGCCAAAGCGCTGCTCGCCGCCTTCCGGTTCCCGTTCCGTAATTGAGCACCGGTCCCCAGAGGGATACATGGCAAAACTTTCGCTGATAAACCGCGAAGCCAAGCGCGAAGCAACCGTCAAGAAGTACGCGGCCAAGCGCGCCGAACTGAAGGCGGCCATCGATGACCAGACGCGTTCGATGGACGAGCGCATGGACGCGATGAAGCGCCTGCAGGCACTGCCGCGCAACGCCAGCCCCAGCCGGCTGCGTAACCGCTGCGACATCACCGGCCGTCCGCGCGGCACCTTCCGCAAGTTCGGCATGGCGCGGACGAAGATCCGCGAAGCCGCCATGCGGGGCGACATCCCGGGCCTGATCAAGGCCAGCTGGTAAGCGAGGAGATCGAACGATGAGCATGAGTGATCCCATCGCCGACATGCTGACCCGTATTCGGAACGCCCAGGGCGTCGAGAAGACCGAGGTCGTGATGCCGGCATCGAAGCTGAAGGTGGCCATCGCCGGCGTCCTCAAGGACGAGGGCTACATCGATGGCTTCGAGGTCAATCCCAACGACGGCAAGCCGCAGCTCCGGATCGGCCTGAAGTACTACGCCGGCCGTCCGGTGATCGAGCGCCTCGAGCGCGTGTCCCGGCCCGGCCTTCGCATCTACAAGAGCCGCAACGACCTGCCCGAGGTGATGAACGGGCTGGGCGTGGCGATCGTGTCGACGTCGCGCGGCGTGATGACGGACCGCAAGGCCCGCACCCAGGGTGTGGGCGGCGAAGTCATCTGCTACGTGGCCTGACGCGGCACGTCGGAGAGAAACATGTCTCGAATTGCACGAGTACCGGTCGAGGTCGCGAAGGGTGTCGACATCCAGGTCGCGGCCGACACGATCACGGTGAAGGGCCCGCTGGGCACGCTGACCCAGGCGGCGACGCCGCGCGTCGCCATCAAGGTGGCCGACGGCCAGATCACCTTCGCGGCGGCGGACGAGTCGCGCGAAGCGAAGGCCATGAGCGGCACGATGCGCGCGCTGGTCGCGGGCATGGTGACCGGGGTTTCGAAGGGTTTTGAAAAGCGTCTGGCGCTGGTCGGCGTCGGCTATCGCGCGCAGGCGCAGGGCGACAAGCTCAACCTGTCGCTCGGCTTCTCGCACCCGGTCGTGCACCAGATGCCCGCCGGCGTGAAGTGCGAGACGCCCACGCAGACGGAGATCGTGATCAAGGGCGCCGACAAGCAGAAGGTCGGCCAGGTCGCTGCCGAGGTCCGCGGCTACAAGCCGCCGGAGCCCTACAAGGGCAAGGGCGTGCGCTACGTCGGCGAGACGGTCGTCATCAAAGAGACCAAGAAGAAGTAGGGCGGGGAGAGCAGACCATGATCGACAAGAAAGAATCCCGACTCCGCCGCGCGCGCGCCACGCGTGCCCGCATCGCGCTGCAGAAGGTCAACCGCCTGACGGTGAACCGCACCAACACGCACATCTACGCGAGCGTGATTTCCGCGGATGGCGCCAAGGTGCTGGCGACGGCCTCCACGGTCGAGACCGAAGTGCGCAACCAGCTCGCCTCGGTCAAGGGCAAGGGCGGCAACGTCAGCGCCGCCAAGCTGGTCGGCGAGCGCATCGCGCAGAAGGCCAGGGCCGCGGGCATCGAACAGGTGGCGTTCGACCGCGCCGGATTCCGTTACCACGGCCGCGTCAAGGCGCTGGCCGAAGCCGCGCGTGAAGCCGGCCTGAAGTTCTAAGGGGCAGACGATGGCGAGAGTTCAACCGAAGGGCATGCCGCAGAACGAGCGCGACGACGGCCTGAAGGAGAAGATGATTGCGGTCAACCGCGTCACCAAGGTGGTGAAGGGCGGCCGCATTCTCGGTTTCGCGGCGCTGACCGTCGTCGGCGACGGCGACGGCCGCATCGGCATGGGCAAGGGCAAGTCGCGCGAGGTGCCGGTCGCCGTGCAGAAGGCGATGGAGTCGGCGCGCCGCGGCATGGAAAAGATTCCCTTGAAGAACGGGACCGTGCATCACATGGTCGAAGGCAAGCACGGCGCATCCAAGGTGATGCTGGCGCCGGCGGCGGACGGTACCGGCGTGATCGCCGGCGGCCCGATGCGGGCGGTGTTCGACGTCATGGGCATGCGCAACATCGTGGCCAAGTCGCACGGCTCGACCAATCCGTACAACCTGGTGCGCGCGACGCTGAACGCGCTGTCGCAGCTTCGCACCCCGGCCGAGATCGCCGCCAAGCGTGGCAAGTCGGTCGAGGACATCGTGGGCTGACGCCCAGGGACTGGCAATGGCGAACAAGACGCTGAAAGTGACGCTGGTGAAGAGCCCGATCTCGGCGAAGGCCGCGCATCAGGCCACCGTGAAAGGCCTCGGCCTGAAGCGCATGCACCAGACCCGCGAGCTGGAAGACACCCCGGCGGTGCGCGGCATGATCAACGCGGTTGCGCACCTCGTTAAGGTCGCGTGACGCACGCAAGGACAACACCATGCGCCTGAACAACCTCAAACCCGCCGCCGGCAGCAAGAGCGTGGCCCACCGCGTGGGCCGTGGCATCGGCTCCGGCTGGGGCAAGACTGCGGGCCGCGGCCACAAGGGCCAGAAGTCCCGCACCGGCGGTTTCCACAAGGTCGGTTTCGAGGGCGGCCAGATGCCGCTGCATCGTCGCCTGCCGAAGCGCGGCTTCACGTCGCTCACGCGTCGCTATGTCGACGTCGTGCGGCTGTCGGATCTGCAGAAGCTCGGCGTCGACGAAGTCGACCTGATGGTGCTGAAGCAGGCCGGCGTCGTCTCCGCGCTGGCGCTCGACGCGCGCGTCATCCTGTCGGGCGAACTGTCCCGCAAGGTCAGCGTGCGCGGCATCGGCGTGACGAAGGGCGCGCGCGCGGCGATCGAGGCCGCGGGCGGCTCGGTGGCCGAGCAGCCGGCGACGCCGGATACGGCGAAGAAGGCGGCGGCGAAGAAGGCGATCGCCGACAAGAAGGCTGCGGTCCAGGCGGCGGCGAACAAGCCGGCGGCCGACAAGGCCGCCGCGAAAAGGCGCGCAACGGCGGAAAAAGCCGCCTCGAAAAAGCAGTAATCGGCCCCAGCGGACACAACCAGGATCCCACGCGTGGCGACCAGCCTCCCCAACACGCTCGGCAAGACCGGAAAGTACGGCGACCTGAAACGACGGCTGCTGTTTCTGGTGCTGGCGCTCGTCGTCTACCGGGTCGGGACGCACATCCCGGTGCCGGGGATCGACCCGGATCAGCTGAGGCAGCTGTTCAACAGCCAGCAGGGCGGCATCCTCGGGCTGTTCAACATGTTCTCCGGCGGCGCGCTGTCGCGCTTCTCGGTGTTCGCGCTGGGGATCATGCCGTACATCTCGGCGTCGATCATCATGCAGATGCTGACCTACGTGATGCCCTCCCTCGAGGCGCTGCGCAAGGAAGGCGAGTCGGGCCGCCGCAAGATCACGCAGTACACGCGCTACGGCACGCTGGGCCTCGCGATCTTCCAGGCGATCGGCATTTCGGTGGCGCTCGAGTCCCAGCAGGGCCTCGTGCTCGATCCGGGCCTGATGTTCCGCTTCATCTGCGTCGTGTCGCTGGTCACCGGGACGATGTTCCTGATGTGGCTGGGCGAGCAGATCACGGAGCGCGGGCTGGGCAACGGCATCTCGATCCTGATCTTCGCCGGCATCGTCGCCGGGCTGCCGACGGCCATCGGCGGGCTGTTCGAGCTGGTTCGCACGGGCGGCATTTCCCCGCTGGCGGCGCTGTTCATCATCGCCCTGATCGTCCTGGTCACGGCGTTCGTCGTGTTCGTGGAGCGCGGCCAGCGCAAGATCACGGTCAATTACGCCAAGCGCCAGGTCGGCAACAAGATCTACGGCGGCCAGGCTTCGTTCCTGCCGCTCAAGCTCAACATGTCCGGCGTGATCCCGCCGATCTTCGCGTCGTCGCTGATCCTGTTCCCGGCCACGCTGGCGAGCTGGTTCACGACGGGCGACGCGACGCGCTGGATCCGCGACCTCGCCGCGGCCCTGTCCCCGGGGCAGCCGCTCTACATGGTGCTGTACGCGTCGCTGATCATCTTCTTCTGCTTCTTCTACACGGCGCTCGTGTTCAACAGCAAGGAGACCGCGGACAACCTGAAGAAGAGCGGGGCGTTCGTGCCGGGCATTCGTCCCGGCGAGCAGACCGGGCGCTACATCGACCGTATCCTGATGCGGCTGACGCTCGCGGGCGCCATCTACATCACGTTCGTGTGCCTGGTGCCCGAATTCCTGAACAGCCGCTTCTCGGTGCCGTTCTACTTCGGCGGCACGTCGCTGCTGATCGTGGTGGTCGTGACGATGGACTTCATGGCGCAGGTGCAGGCGTACCTGATGACTCACCAGTACGAGTCGCTGCTGAAGAAGGCGAACTTCAAGGGCTTTGGCCCCGGCCAGTTGCCGCGCTGAACACGGGACATGTCCAAGGACGACGCAATCCAGATGCAAGGGGAGATTCTCGAGAATCTCCCGAACGCCACGTTCCGCGTCAAGCTCGAGAACGGGCACGTGGTGCTGGGGCATATCTCCGGGAAGATGCGGATGCACTACATCCGCATCCTGCCCGGTGACAAGGTGACTGTGGAACTGACGCCGTACGACCTGTCGCGGGCGCGCATTGTGTTCCGCGCCAAGTAGCGCGGATTGGAGAACAAGATGAAAGTGATGGCTTCCGTCAAGAAGATGTGCCGCAACTGCAAGGTCATCAAGCGCAAGCGCGTGGTTCGCGTGATCTGCACCGATCCGCGGCACAAGCAGCGCCAGGGCTAAGCGGATAACGAGGACTCAGAATGGCTCGTATTGCTGGTATCAATATCCCGCCGCACCAACATGCGGAGATCGGCCTGACGTCGATCTACGGCATCGGCCGCGCCCGCGCGCGGGCGATCCTCGACGCCGCCGCGGTTCCCTACGACAAGAAGGTCAAGGAACTGAATGACGCCGAGGTGGAGCGCATCCGCGAGGAAGTCGCGCGCGTCTCGGTCGAAGGCGACCTGCGTCGCGAGACGCAACTGTCGATCAAGCGGTTGATCGACCTCGGCACGTACCGTGGCGTGCGTCACCGCCGCGGCCTGCCGGTCCGCGGCCAGCGCACCCGCACGAACGCGCGCACGCGCAAGGGCCCGAAAAAGGCCGGCGTGTCGCTGAAGAAAGGAACGTAAGCCATGGCGAAGAGTCCCTCTCCGCAGCAGGTCGCAGCGCAGCAGCGCGCGCGCAAGAAGGTCAAGAAGGTCGTGTCGGACGGCATCTGCCACGTGCACGCGTCGTTCAACAACACGATCATCACGATCACCGACCGCCAGGGCAACGCGCTGTCGTGGGCGAGTTCGGGCGGTGCCGGCTTCAAGGGCTCGCGCAAGTCCACGCCGTTCGCGGCGCAGGTGGCTGCCGAGACCGCCGGCCGCGCCGCGCAGGAACACGGCATCAAGAACGTCGAAGTGCGCATCACCGGCCCCGGCCCGGGCCGCGAGTCGTCGGTGCGGGCGCTGAACGCCATCGGCATCCGCGTGATCTCGATCCAGGACATCACGCCGATCCCGCACAACGGCGTGCGGCCGCCGAAGAAGCGCCGAGTCTGAGCAGGCGAAAGTACAAACCTACTTTCGCCTGATCTGATTTGAAAAAGTTCGCTGGCGGAGCCAGTCGAACTTTTTAACGTAAAGGCAGGCAACTGCCTTGGTGTCGCCGACTCGATCGGGGACTTAATGCAAAACATCGCAGGATAGGAAAGCAAAGTGGCTCGTTACACAGGACCGAAACTCAAGCTCTCGCGCCGCGAGGGCACCGATCTCTTTCTGAAGAGTTCGCGCCGCGCCTTCGACTCGAAGGCCAAGGCGGACAGCAAGCCCGGCCAGCACGGCCGCATCTCGGGCGCGCGCCAGTCGGACTACGGCACGCAGCTGCGCGAGAAGCAGAAGCTCAAGCGCATGTACGGCATCCTCGAGCGCCAGTTCCGCCGCTATTACCAGGAAGCCGCCCGCCGCAAGGGCAACACCGGCGAGCACCTGCTGATGCTGCTGGAGTCGCGCCTCGACAACGTCGTCTACCGCATGGGCTTCGGCTCGACGCGCGCCGAAGCGCGCCAGCTCGTGGGCCATCGCGCCATCGCGCTGAACGGCGAGACCGCCGGCATCCCGTCGATGCTGGTCAAGGCGGGCGACGTGATCACCGTGCGTGAAAAGGCCAAGAAGCAGGGCCGCATCCAGGAGGCGCTGACGCTCGCCGAGCAGTCCGGCTTTCCGTCATGGGTCGATGTCGATCCGAAGAAGATGGAAGGCAAGTTCAAGAGCACGCCGGATCGCACCGAGATCGCGCAGGACGTCAACGAATCGCTGGTCGTCGAGCTCTATTCGCGGTAAGGACTGTATTCGCTCACGCGAATACAGGGATTTACGCCGGCCCGGCTTTGCCGGTCCGGCGACGAAAGCTGGCTGGGCAACTTCTTTCGTGTCTTCCCTGCCCTAACCTCAGCCTTATCGGCGTAACGAGCCGAGGGTATTGAAGGGACTCTGATCCAAATGACAAGCACCGCACTGCTGAAACCGCGGGCGATCGAAGTAGAAGCGATCGGTCCGAATTCCGCCATCGTCACGATGGAACCGTTCGAGCGCGGCTACGGCCACACGCTCGGCAACGCGCTGCGCCGCATCCTGCTGTCCTCGATGGTCGGCTATGCGCCGACCGAGGCCCAGATCACCGGCGTCGTGCACGAATACTCGACGCTCGACGGCGTGCGCGAGGACGTCGTCGACATCCTCCTGAACCTCAAGGGCGTCGTCTTCAAGCTGCACAACCGCGACGAAGTCACGCTGCGCCTGGCCAAGGACGGCGAGGGCGTGGTGACGGCCGGCGACATCGAGCTGCCGCACGACGTCGAGATCGTCAATCCGGAGCACGTGGTCGCGCACCTGTCGGGCGGCGGCCGCCTCGAGATGCAGTTGCACGTCGAGAAGGGCCGCGGCTACGTGCCGGGCAACGTCCGCGCGTTTCGCGACGACCATTCGAAGACCATCGGCCGCATCGTGATGGACGCGTCGTTCTCGCCGGTCCGGCGCGTTTCGTACGCAGTCGAGGCCGCGCGCGTCGAACAGCGCACCGACCTCGACAAGCTGGTGATGACCATCGAGACGAACGGCGCCATCACGCCGGAGGAAGCGGTCCGTGCTTCGGCCCGCATCCTGATGGACCAGCTGCAGGTGTTCGGCGCCCTCGAAGGCATGACGGAGTCGTCGGCGGCGACGGCGTCGCGCTCGCCGCAGGTCGATCCGATCCTGCTGCGCCCGGTCGACGACCTCGAACTGACCGTGCGCTCGGCCAACTGCCTGAAGGCCGAGAACATCTATTACATCGGCGACCTCATCCAGCGCACCGAGAACGAGTTGCTGAAGACCCCGAACCTGGGACGCAAGTCGCTGAACGAAATCAAGGAAGTGCTGGCTGCCCGCGGCCTGACGCTCGGCATGAAGCTGGAAAATTGGCCGCCCGCCGGCATGGAGAAGTAGAGGAATCGGGGCGGGCCGGATCTCCGGCCTGCCTCTTCACTGACCGAACCGCCCCGCGAGGGATAGAAGAGTCGGCCACCAAAGACTGAAAGGAAGAACGAATGCGTCACGGACACGGATTGCGGAAACTGAACCGCACCAGCAGCCATCGCCTGGCGATGTTCCGCAACATGGCGAACTCGCTGCTGCGCCACGAAGCCATCAAGACGACCCTGCCGAAGGCCAAGGAGCTGCGCCGCGTCGTCGAGCCGCTGATCACGCTCGGCCGCGAGCCGACGGTCGCGAACAAGCGGCTGGCGTTCAACCGCCTGCGCGACCGCGAAATCGTGGTCAAGCTGTTCAACGAGATCGGCCCGCGTTACAAGGCCCGCAACGGCGGCTACACGCGCATCCTGAAGATGGGTTTCCGCGTGGGTGACAACGCCCCGATGGCGTTCGTCGAACTCGTCGACCGCCCCCAGCCTGAGGCGGCTGCCGCCGAGGATGACGCCAGCTGAGGGTCGCCCCCGGCTAGACTGCAAAGGCCTGCCCGATCGGCAGGCCTTTTGCTTTTATCCGACCGCCTCCCTTGCTCCGCATGAACGCGCTGCCCAGGATCGCCGCCGCTGACGACGCCGTGCTCGTCGTCGACGGCCTGCACAAGGCCTACGGCGGCACGACGGTGGTCGACCGCCTGTCGTTCAGCATTCCGCGCGGCACCTGCTACGCGCTGCTCGGGCCCAATGGCGCCGGCAAGACGACGACGCTGCGCTGCTGCCTCGGCCTCACGGAGCCTGACGGCGGCGAGATCGTGCTGGTGGGAGAACCGGTCCCGCGCCATGCGCGACGCGCCCGCATTCGCGTGGGCGTCGTGCCGCAGATGGACAACCTCGATCCGGACTTCACGGTCACGGAGAACCTCCTCGTGTACGGCCGCTACTTCGGGCACACCGACGACGAAGTCCTCGCGCGCGTGCCCGGACTTCTGGAGTTCGCCAATCTCGCGCACAAGAAGGACGCGCGCATCGGCGAGCTGTCGGGCGGCATGAAGCGGCGGCTCACGCTGGCCCGCGCGCTGGTGAACGATCCGGACCTGATCTTCATGGACGAGCCCACCACCGGTCTCGATCCCCAGGCTCGTCACGTGATCTGGGAACGGCTGAAGCAGCTGCTGGCTCGCGGCAAGACCATCCTGCTGACGACGCACTTCATGGACGAAGCCGAGCGCCTGGCGACGCATCTCGCGGTGATCGATCACGGCCGCAAGATCGCCGAGGGCGCGCCGCGCGATCTGATCCGCGCGCACATCGAGCCGCACGTGATCGAGGTGTACGGCGATGGCGCCTTGCCCTGGGCCGACGGCGACGGCCGCCGGCTCGCGGACCGCATGGAGATCCGCGGAGAGACGGCGTTCTGCTACGCGGCCGATCCCGCGAACCTGCTGCAGTCCCTCGAGCGGGCCGCATCGCTGCGCTACCTGCACCGTCCGGCCAATCTCGAGGATGTCTTTCTCAAGCTGACGGGCCGCGAAATGCGGGATGAAGCATGAGCGCGCACGGCCGCTCCGAAGCGCTCATCCCGGAGCGCGCAGCGCGGAGGGTAGTCCCATGAGCGCGCACGGCCGCTCCGAAGCGCTCGTCCCGGAGCGCAGCGCGGAGGGTTGTCCAGTGAGCGCCGCCCAGCCCGCGTCGTCCGGACGCACGTCGCCGTGGGCCCTGCCGCAGATCTCGGCGCGCTTCGTGCCGGTCTGGCGCCGCAACTACCTCGTGTGGCGCAAGCTCTTCCTCGAGCGGCTGCTGACGAACGTGATCGAGCCGCTCCTCACGATCGTGGCATTCGGCTACGGCCTCGGCAGCCTGCTGCCGCAGGTCGAAGGCGTCACGTATCTGCAGTTCCTCGCGAGCGGGGCGATCGCGATGAGCGTCATCTACTCGGCCAAGTTCGAATCGCTGTGGGGAGCGTTCTCGCGGATGCATGTGCAGAAGACGTGGGACGCGATCCTGCACACTCCGCTGGCCGTCGACGACCTGCTGCTCGGCGAGATCTTCTGGGCGGCCAGCAAGTCCACTTTCACCGCGCTCTGCATCCTGGTGATGATCTGGACGCTCGACATCGCGCGCGAACCGCTGTCGTTGCTGGTGTTGCCGGCGGCGTTCTTCATCGCGCTGGTGTTCTCGTCGATGGCGCTCATCGTCAACGCCGTCGCGCGCAGCTACGACCTGCTGTCGAACTACTTCACGGTCGTCGTCATGCCGCTGGTCTTCCTGTCCGGCGTCTATTTCCCGCTGAGCCAGTTGCCGCCGTGGCTGCGTGAGGTGGCCCAGTGGCTCCCGATCCGGGCGGCGGTGGATCTCGTGCGGCCGCTCGCCCTCGGGCGCGCGCCAGCCCATCTGATCCGCGACGTCACGCTGCTGGCCGTGTTCGGCCTGCTCTGCTACTACGTGGCGCTGGTGCTGACGCGCAGGAGGATGCTGAAATGAGCGAGTCGCTGGTCGTGCTGACCAACTGCCCCGACGAAGCGGTCGCCGATCGCATCGCGCGCACCCTGGTGGAGAGCGGCCTCGCGGCGTGCGTGAACCGTCTTGCGCCGGTGGCGTCGATCTACCGCTGGCACGGCGCCGTCGAGCGCGCGGTCGAGACGCCCCTGCTCATCAAGACGACGCGCGCCAGGTACACGGAGGTCGAACAGTCGATCCGGGCGCTGCATCCGTACGAGGTGCCGGAAATCATCGCCCTCGCGATCGATGCGGGCTTCGCTCCGTACCTTCGGTGGATCGCCGCGGAAACGGAGCCGCCGTTGCTGGCATGAGCGACGACGCGGTTCGCCTCGACAAGTGGCTGTGGGCGGCACGCTTCTACAAGACGCGCTCGCTCGCGACCGCCGCGGTCACGGCCGGCGAGGTGCGGGTCGCGCGCGAGCGCGTGAAGCCGGCCCGCGTGGTCAAGCCCGGCGACGAGGTGCAGATCCGGCGGGGCGAAGACGCAATGGACATCGTGGTGCGGGAACTGACCGATGTACGCGGTCCGGCTCCGGTGGCGCAGCGGCTGTACGAAGAGACCGAGGAGAGCCGTCGGCGACGCGCCGTCGCGGCGGAGCGCCGCCGGTTGGCGCGCGAACCGGCGCTCGACATCAAGGGCCGGCCGACCAAGCGCGACGCGCGCGTGCTGCGGCGCCTGCGCGGGGGCGATTAGCCCTCGCGCCAGGTCCCGGACAGAAGTAAGCGGGACGTCAGCGCAGCCAGCGCGGCGTGCGTGGGGCGCGCGGCCGCTCGAGGATGCGGCGGGTCCAGAAGTACAGCACCATGACGACGGCGACTGTCCCCATCGTCCCGACCGTGATCCAGAACCCGTCGAGGTCGTCCAGCAGCGGCATGTGCCGAAAGTTCATGCCGAAGATCCCGGAGATCAGCGTCAGCGGCGCGAAGATCGCGGCGATCGCCGTGAGCTTGCGCACGATCTCGTTGGTCTGGTGCGTGTTCGCCGAGAAGTGCAGCTGCACCGCGGATTCCACCGAAGACTCGAGCCTGCGCGCGTGATGCAGCACGCGCTGGATGTGCTCCATCACGTCGTTCAGCCGCACCAGGTACGCATCGCTGACGCTCGCTTCCGGCGTCTGCTCCAGGTACTCGTCGCGCATCTCGGTGAGCGCGTCGTACTGCCCTTCGCAAAGGTTCTCGAGCTTGCGCAGTTCCATGCGCGCCTCGAGCAGGGCGCTCCAGTTCGAGAAGGGACGCCGCGGATCGAGCAGGTCCCGCTGCCAGCGGTCGAGCCGGTCCGACAGCGGCTCGCGCAGGTCCAGGTAGCGGTCGACCATCACGTTGAGCATGCGCAACATGAGCTCGCCGGCCCGCAAGGGCAGGCGCGAGCGGTCGCCCGCACTCGGGTCGTTGCTGTTGCGGCGGGCATCGAGCATCCGTAGCCGCACCGCATCGATCGACTTGCTGGGGCCCTGCCGGACGGTCACCAGCAGACGATCGAGCAGGAAGAAGGTGATCGGGCGCGTGACGATTTCCTGCAGCAGCCGGCGCTGGTCCGCCGCCGTGCCGCGCTTCTCCTCGAGCGGCGGCGTCTCGCCGATCGAGAGCTTGCGAAACACGAGCATCTGGTATTCGTTCGTCGAATCGAAGAACGACGGATGCTGCGGGTTGGTGGCGTCCTGCAGGTGCAGATCGAACAGCCGGACGCCGGTGAGGCGCTCGACGGCTCCGGGCAGCAGATCGGGCTGAGCGAGGTTGTCCTCGTGCAGCAGGTCGAGCCAGACGTAGCCGTCGGCCGGCAGCGCGGCCGGCGGGGCGCTCAGTTCCTGCGCACGGCCCGCCTGGACTTCGATCCAGTTCACGGTACCGCTCAGGCCGCGCCGCGCAGCCAGCGTGCCGCCTGGAGCGCGAAGTACGTCAGCACACCGTCGGCGCCCGCGCGCTTGAAGGCGAGCAACGACTCGAGGATGACCTTCTTCTCGTCGAGCCAGCCGTTCGCGGCAGCGGCCTTCAGCATCGCGTACTCGCCGCTCACCTGATAGACGAAGGTCGGCGCCTTGTACTCGTCCTTCACGCGACGGACGATATCCAGGTACGGCATGCCCGGCTTCACCATCACCATGTCGGCGCCCTCGGCAAGGTCGAGTCCGACCTCCCACAGCGCCTCGTCGGTGTTGGACGGGTCCATCTGGTAGACCATCTTGTTCGACTGGCCCAGGTTGCCGGACGAGCCGACGGCGTCGCGGAAGGGCCCGTAGAACGCGCTCGCGTACTTGGCCGAGTAGGCCATGATGCGGGTGTGGATGTGGCCTGCGCCCTCGAGGGCCTGGCGGATGGCGCCGATGCGGCCGTCCATCATGTCGCTCGGGGCGACGATGTCGACGCCGGCGCCGGCCTGCACCAGCGACTGCTGCGTCAGGACGCCGATCGTCTCGTCGTTGAGCACGTACCCGCTGGCGTCGATCAACCCGTCCTGACCGTGCGTGGTGAACGGGTCGAGGGCGACGTCGGTCATCACGCCGAGGTCCGGAAAACGGGCTTTCAGCTCTCTCACCACGCGGGGAACGAGGCCGTCCGGGTTCGTCGCTTCGCGGCCGTCGGGCGATTTCAGCGACTGCTCGATGACGGGAAAGAGCGCCATCACCGGGATGCCCAGCCGGACGCATTCGTCGGCCACCGGCAGCAAATGGTCGAGCGACAGCCGCTCGACGCCCGGCATCGAGCCGACGGGTTCGCGCCGCTGGCTGCCGTCGAGGACGAACACCGGGTAAATGAGATCGCTGACCGTGACTTCGTTCTCGCGCATCAACCGGCGGGAGAAGTCGTCACGGCGCATCCGGCGCATCCGCACCGAGGGAAACTGACCAAGAATCTGCATGCGGGAAACTCCCACTGGAGCGTGAGCGTGGTGCGATTATCGTTTGTGCCTGATGACTCGTTCATCTCCCGCTTCTCCTCCCTGAGCGGGGTTGCCTGGAACATCATTAGGCGTTGCAGCCCTGGAGTGCGCTCCGGGGCTTTTTTTTCGCGTCAATGATACGGCGCGCGATGGCGCGGTTTCCTGCGCTGGGTCAGTCGCGCAACCAGCTGGCGAGCGTGGTTTCGAGCTCGTCGATGCCGAGCCGCTTCAGCGCGGAAAAGAGCTGCGTGGAGGCGCGCGGCCCGAGCTCGGCGGCCCGGCGCCTGGCCTGGTCGAGCGCTGCGCGTTTCTCGCTGTTGTTCAGCTGGTCGGCCTTGGTGAGCAGAAAGTGCAGCTTGCAGGTGGGCCGGTCGATGAAGGCGATCAGCGCCTCGTCCCCGGGCATGAGCGGCCGCCGGGCATCCATCACGACGACGATGCCGATCAGGCTCTGGCGCTGCGCGACATAACCACCGACGAGCGCACCCCATTGCGAGCGCTGCTCGCCCGGCGCCTTGGCGTATCCGTAGCCCGGGAGATCGACGAGGAAGCCGCGCGGCACCGTCTGCCCGTCCGCATCGCGCTCCGAGAGTTCAAAGAAATTCAGCAACTGGGTCCGGCCGGGGGTCTTGCTCGCGAAGGCCAGCCGCTTCTGCTGCGTCAGCACGTTGATCGCCGTCGACTTGCCCGCGTTCGACCGGCCGGCGAAGGCGATTTCGGGCAGCCCCGCCGGCGGAAGGCCGGCCAGTTCGGCGACCGAAATGACGAAGCGGGCGGAGTGGAAGAGCTGCACGGGGAGGGTGGTGGCGGGAGCGACGGGACAATCCGGTCCGGTAGAATACGCGGCTTCGCGCATCGGCCGTCCGCCGCCCGTGGGCCACGAGGGCAACCACCGAGGTCGAGCGACGAGCCGCAAACCAACAACGAAGGCGCTTTGATGAACAGGTCGATGGGGCGACGTTTTCTGGTGCTGCTGACTGCCGCCGCCGCGGCGAGCATGACGTTGATCGCGCAGGCGCAGACCAAGGGGCCGGCCAAGCCCGACGCCGCGCGCGGACAGCAGATCGCATCGCAGGTCTGCGCGGCATGCCACGCCGCCGACGGCAACTCCACGATTCCCGGCAATCCGCGATTGGCGCAGCAGCACGCGGACTATCTCTACAAGCAGTTGGTGGATTACTCCGCCGCGCAGGGGCAGGCGAAGCCCGCGCGCGAGAACCCGGTGATGAACGGATTCGCCAGCCAGCTTTCCGAGGCCGACAAGCGCAACGTTGCGGCCTGGTTCGCGAGCCAGGCCGCCAAGCCGCAGTTTGCGAAGAGCAAGGACTCGCTCGAACTCGGGCAGCGGATCTGGCGCGCGGGCATTCCCGAGAAATCGGTCCCGGCGTGTGCCGGGTGCCACGGCCCGGCCGGCTCAGGCATCCCCGTGCAGTACCCGCGGATCGCGGGCCAGCACGCCGAGTACACCGAGACCACGCTGAAGAATTTCCGCGACGGCGTGCGCCGTAACAACGCGCCGATGCAGCAGATCGCGGCGCGGTTGTCGGATGTCGAGATCAAGGCGGTGGCCGACTTCGCGCAGGGGCTGCGCCGCTGACCTGTCTGCCATGAAAGAAGGGCGGCCGAGGGCCGCCCTTTTTCTTTGCGTTTCCCGAGGCTACGGCCGGCTGAAGACTTCGTTCGCCTGCTGGGCCACCCGCACGAACGTCGTTCGCTTCGACAGTTCCTTCAGCCGGCGCGCCCCCACGTAAGTGCAGGCCGAGCGCACGCCGCCGAGTATCTCCTGCACGGTCTCGGCAACCGGCCCACGATACGGAACGAGCACCTCCTTGCCCTCGGCCGCGCGGTAGCGGGCGACGCCGCCCGCATAGCGTTCCATCGCGGCGCGACTGCTCATCCCGTAGAAGCGCTGGTATTTCTCGCCGTTGCGCTCGACGAGATCGCCGCCCGACTCGTCGTGTCCGGCGAACATGCCGCCCATCATCACGAAATCCGCTCCACCGCCGAACGCCTTCGCGACGTCGCCCGGAGTCGTGCAGCCGCCGTCCGCGCAGATGAGGCCGCTCAACCCGTGCGCCGCGTCGGCGCACTCGATCACGGCCGACAACTGCGGATACCCGACACCGGTCATCTTGCGGGTCGTGCAGACCGACCCGGGACCGATGCCGACCTTGACGATGTCGGCTCCCGAGAGAATGAGCTCCTCGGTCATTTCGCCCGTCACGACATTGCCGGCCATGATCACCAGCTTCGGATACCTGGTGCGGATCCGCGTGACGAAGGTGACGAAATTCTCGTGGTAGCCGTTGGCAACATCGATGCATACGTACTGCACGGCGTCTCCCGCCGCATCCGCCACGCGCTGGAACTTCTCCTCGTCGGCCTTGGTGATTCCCATGGAATAAAAGGCGCCGGACTTTCGTTCGAGTTGTTTGAAGAAGTCGACGCACTCGTCGACCGTGTAGTGCTTGTGCAGCGCCGTGGACAGGCGAAACCGGTCGAGCGCCCGGGCCATCTCGAACGTGCCCGTGGTGTCCATGTTCGACGCGATGATCGGGATGCCGTCGTAGGGCACCCCCGCATGACGGAAGGTGAATTGCCGGGAAATGTCGACGTCCGAGCGGGATGTCAGCGTGGACCGCTTGGGGCGGATCAGCACGTCGCGGAAGTCGAGTTTGAGCTCGTGTTCGATATGCATCCTGGGGCTCCATCGGCGGCGTTGTCGGCAGTCTATCCGGCGCCGACCCGCGTTCGAACGGCGGCCACGGCGACCGCGCGTCGTCCGCCGCTGTCCGGATCGAACCGGACCGATCCTCCGCCGCCGGTAATAATCGCTCGTCGGCGCCGACGAACACGGGCCCTTCAAGAGGAGTTTCGAGATGTTGATCCGCCCGCCGCTCCGCCGTCCCGCCGTCCGAGATCACGCCCAGGGCCGTGTACGAGAAGCGCCGCGCGTTGCTGCAGGCCGCCGTCGCGGCCGCGCTGCTGCCCGGCACGGCGACCGCGCAGCAGAAGCTGCCGGCGAAGCCGGGCCCCTTCGCCACCATGGAAAAGCCCACCCCGGCGGATCTCGTCACCAACTACTGCAATTTCTATGAGTTCGGGACCGAGAAGGAAGATCCGCCGCGCTACGCGCCGAAGATGCTGAAGACCCGCCCGTGGACCGTGCAGGTCGAGGGTGCGGTGAAGCGGGCGCGGACCTTCGACATCGACGAACTCCTCAAGCTCGCCGCGCTCGAGGACCGCGTGTATCGCCTGCGCTGCGTGGAAGCATGGTCCGCGGTGGTGCCATGGGTCGGATTTCCCCTCGCCGAGCTGATCAAGCGCGTGGAGCCGACCGGCAACGCCAGGTTCGTCGAGTTCGTGACGCTGGCCGATCCGAAGCAGATGCGCGGACTTCGCTCCCCGGTGATCGACTGGCCATATACCGAAGGTCTGCGGATGGACGAGGCGATGCATCCGCTGACGCTGCTGACGTTCGGGATGTACGGCGAAGCGCTGCCTGCGCAGAATGGCGCGCCGGTGCGCATCGTGGTTCCGTGGAAATACGGCTTCAAGAGCGCCAAGTCGCTGGTGCGGATCCGCTTCGTCGAGAAACAGCCGGCGACTGCGTGGGAGAAGTCCAATCCATCCGAGTACGGCTTCTACTCGAATGTGAATCCTGAGCGCGATCACCCGCGCTGGAGTCAGAAGTCCGAGCGCCGGCTCGGCGAGGACGGGTTGTTCACCAAGCGCCGGCCGACGCTGATGTTCAACGGCTATGGCGAGCAGGTCGCGTCGCTGTACGCCGGCATGGACCTGATGAAGCTCTACTGATGCCGGCCAGTCCTTTCGCTGCCGTTCCGGCGGCGTTGCCGGCGCGCGCGTTCATGGCGGTGCGGGCCACGCTGTTCGGGCTGGCCTTCCTTCCGTTCGCGGAACTGCTGCGGCTCGGGTTCACGAACGGACTCGGTGCCAATCCGGTCGAGTTCGTGCTGCGCTGGCTCGGCACGTGGACGCTGGTGCTGCTGCTCGTGACGCTGGCAGTCACGCCGTTGCGTTGGGTGACCGGCTGGGCGTGGCTGGTCCGTCTGCGCCGGATGCTCGGCCTCTACACCTTCTTCTACGGCACGCTGCACGTGACCGGCTACGTGTGGATCGATCACTTCTTCGACTGGACCGCCATCGTCACCGACATCGCCAAGCGGCCGTATCTCACGTTCGGCTTCGTCGCCTATGTCCTGATGGTTCCGCTCGCGCTGACGTCGACGAATGCGATGGTGCGACGGCTCGGTGGCCGGAACTGGCAGCGGCTGCACCGGCTTGTGTATGCGGTCGGCGTGCTGGGCGTGCTGCACTTCTGGTACCACAAGCTCGCGAAGAACGACCTGGCGGAGCCGACGATCTATGCGCTGGTGCTCGGCACGCTGCTCGGCGCGCGGCTGCTGCGCTGGGCGGGCGGGCGGCGCGTGCTCGTGGCAGCGCCCGCGGGATGTCAGGGCAAGCGCGACTCGGCGGCAAAGAGCTGAGCCGCGCGCTCGCGCTCGCGCACGAGAAACGCGCGCCCGCCGTCGACCATCACCTCGGCGGCTCGCGGCCGCGTGTTGTAGTTCGAACTCATCGCCATGCCGTAGGCGCCGGCGCTCGTGACCGCGAGCAGGTCGCCGGCCTGCAGCGCCAGCGAGCGGTCGCGCGCCAGCCAGTCGCCCGATTCGCAGACAGGCCCGACGACGTCATAGCGCGAGCAGGCGCCGCTGCGCGGAACCACGGGGACGACACCCATCCAGGCGTCGTACATCGTCGGCCGCATCAGGTCGTTCATCGCGGCGTCGACGATCGCGAAATTCTTCGATTCCCCGTGCTTCAGGTACTCGACACGTGTCAGCAGCACGCCGGCGTTGCCGACGATCGACCGGCCCGGCTCGAACATCACGGTCTTGGCGCCGTGCCCGCGGCGCGTCGACGTGCTGCGAGCAGCGCCCGGACGAGATCTCTCGGTGGCCGGCGGCGCTTCGTCGTCATAGCGGATGCCGAGTCCGCCGCCGAAGTCGATGTGATGCAGGTCGATGCCCTCGCGCTCGAGCGCATCGACGAGGTCGAGCACGCGGTCGGCGGCGTCCACGTACGGGGCGATCTCGGTGATCTGCGAGCCGATGTGGCAGTCGATGCCGACGATCTCGATCGCCGGGCGACGCGCGGCATCGACGGTACAGCGGCAGTGTCTCGGCGTACGCCACGCCGAACTTGTTGTTCTTCAGCCCGGTCGAGATGTACGGGTGCGTGCCGGCGTCGACGTCCGGATTCACGCGCACCGAGATCCGCGCGCGCTTGCCGAGCCGGCGGGCCACTGCTGTCGATTCGCTCGAGTTCGGGCGTCGACTCGATGTTGAAGCACAGGATGTCGGCCGCGAGCGCGCGCTCGATCTCCGCCTCGGTCTTGCCGACGCCGGAAAACACCGTCTTGCGCGGGTCGCCGCCGGCCGCGAGGACGCGCTCGAGTTCGCCGCCGGAGACGATGTCGAATCCGGCCCCGCGCCTGGCCAGCAGGTCGAGCACCGCCAGGTTCGAGTTGGCCTTCATCGCGTAGCAGACGAGCGCGCGGCGGCCGCGCGAGCGCGTCGGCGTAGCGGTCGAAGGCGCGCTCGATCGCGCGGCGCGAATACACGTAGAGCGGGGTTCCGAAGCGGTCCGCGAGCGCTGGCGAGCGGAAGCGTCCTCGCAGTGCAGTTGTCCGTCGCGGTAGCCGAACCCGTCGCTGTCGGGCAGCGTGGGCGTCATCTCTTTTCGTTCGTGGCCGGCACGTCGGGGAAGGGGCGATCCGCCGGGCGGGCATCCTGCGCCGGCGGCGGTGCCGCCTTGGACTGTGGCGCGGGCGGCGGTGGCGGCAGCACGAGCGGGCCCTTCTGTCCGCATGCAGCGAGTGCGCACGCGGCCGTCGCCGCTAGAATCGTTGCACCGATCAATCGCATGCGAACGACTCTAACATGACGGAAACGGAGTTCCTGCAGCGCTCCGAGCAGGTGATGGGCGCAATCGAGCGCGCGATCGACGCGACCGGCGCCGACATCGAATCCTCGCGCAGCGGCAACGTGCTCACGCTCGAACTCGGCGACGGCTCGAAAGTGGTGATCAACAGCCAGGCGCCGATGCAGCAGATGTGGGTCGCAGGCCGGAACGGCGCGTTTCATTACGCGTGGCGGGACGGCGCATGGGTCGACACGCGCGACGGCTCGGAACTGTTCTCGGCGCTGTCCCGGCTCGTGTCGGCGCAAGGCGGCGAAGCCGTCGTGCTCGGGCCCGGCTGACGGCGCTCAGAAGATCTGGTCGCGCACCGTGTCGCGCTTGGCCTTTTCCTCGACCGGCATCGTCTCGTCGACGCCGACGCTCGCGATGCCCTGACCCGGCTGGTGTTCGGCGAAGTAGACCTCGCCGCCGAGCTGCACGACGCCCGGTGGCATTTCGCGCTGGGCTTCGGGAACGCCGGACAGCGCCTTGGCCATGTAGGAGATCCAGATGGGCAGGGCGAGGCCGCCGCCGGTCTCGCGTTCGCCCAGCGGGCGCGGCTGGTCGAAACCGAGCCAGCTCACCGCCACCAGGTCGCCGCCGTAGCCCGCGAACCACGCGTCGTGCGAGTCGTTCGTGGTGCCGGTCTTGCCGGCGATGTCGGAGCGCTTGAGCGCCACGGATGCGCGCGCCGCCGTGCCGTAGCGCGCGACATCCTTCATCAGGCTGTCCATCACGAAGGCGTTGCGTGCGTCGAGCACCCGGTTGGCTTCGTCGCCGGCGATCGCGCGGCTTGCTCTCCATCAGCACCTTGCCGGTGCTGTCGGTGATCTTGCTGATGATGTAGGGATTCACGTGGTACCCGCCGTTGGCGAACACGCCGTAGGCGCTCAGCATCTGCCACGGCGTGACCGAGCCGGCGCCGAGCGCCATCGTCAGATAGGCCGGATGCTTGTCGGCCTCGAAGCCGAAGCGCGTGACCCAGTCGCGCGCGAAGCCCGGGCCGATCGCCTGCAGGATCCGGATCGAGACGAGGTTCTTCGACTTCGCCAGTCCCTGCCGCAGACGCATCGGGCCCTCGAACTTGCCGTCGTAGTTCTTCGGCTCCCACGCCTGCCCGCCGGTGAGCGCCGGGTCGATCGAGATCGGCGCGTCGTTGATCAGGGTGCTCGGCATGAACCCCTTCTCGAGCGACGCGGAGTAGATGAAGGGCTTGAAACTCGAGCCCGGCTGGCGCCAAGCTTGCGTCACATGATTGAACTTGTTCAGGTTGAAGTCGAAGCCGCCGACCAGCGCGCGCACGGCGCCATCCTTCGCGCTCGCGGCGACGAAGGCCGCCTCGACCTGCGGCAGCTGCGCGATCTCCCACACGCCCTTGTCGGTGCGCGACAGCCGCACCACCGCGCCGGGCACGATCTTGCGGTTCGGCTGCGCCTTCGGGCGACAGCGACGGCGCGACGAACTTCAGGCCGTCGCTCTTGATGTCGAGCGTCGCGCCGCCCTGCACGACGACGCGGACGCTGCCCTGCGCGACTTCGAGCACGACCGCCGGCAGCAGGTTCGGGCTCTCGATCGCCTCGACGAGCGCGTCCTCGATGCGCTGCTCGCGGACGCTCGGGTCGTCGCCGAGTTCGATGAAAGCCTCGGGTCCGCGGTAGCCGTACTTGCGGTCGTAATCGAGCACCTGCCTTGCGCAGCGCCGCGTAAGCGACTTCCTGGTCGTCCTTGCGCAGCGTCGTCGTCACGTTCAGTCCGCGCGTGTAGGTTTCGCTGCCGAAGACCTCGAACACCAGCTGGCGGGCGAGTTCGGCCGCGTACTCGGCGTGCAACGCGCAGGCGCGGGCCCTCCGGGCTCTCCAGCGGTGGTCTGCCGCGGCTTCAGCTCCTGCGCCACCGCGGCGTCGTGCGTCGCCTTGTCGATGTATCCGAGCTGCAGCATGCGCGACAGCACGTACTGCTGCCGCGCCTTCGCGCGCTTCGGATTGACGAAGGGGTTGTAGGCGCTCGGCGCCACCGGCAGGCCGGCCAGCGTCGCCATTTCCGCGACCGTCAGGTCCTTCGCCTTCTTGCCGAAGTAGACCTGCGACGCGGCCGAGAAGCCGTAGGCGCGCTGGCCGAGGAAGATCTGGTTGGCGTAGACCTCGAAGATCCGGTCCTTCGACAGCGACGACTCGATCTTGTAGGCGAGCGCGATCTCGTAGATCTTGCGCACGTAGCTGCGTTCCGAGCTGAGGAAGAAGTTCCGCGCCACCTGCATCGTGATCGTGCTGCCGCCCTGGCCGCGGCGGCCGGACACGAAGTTCGACACCGCCGCGCGCAGCAGGCCCGTGTAGTCGACGCCGCTGTGCTCGTAGAAGCCGTCGTCCTCGGCGGCCAGGATGGCCTTCTTCAGGGACTCCGGGATTTCGCTGAAGGGCAGGAAGTCGCGCCGCTCCTCGCCGAACTCGCCGATCAGCACGCCATCGGCCGTCCAGACGCGCAACGGAATCTTCGGCCGGTAGTCCGTCAGCGCGTCGATCGGCGGCAGGTTCGAATAGACGATCGCGAAGACGAACAGCAGCAGCAAGACGCCGCGCCAGCCGCGCCGCCGGCGACCAGCAGCGCGACCGCTCCGGCCGCGCGCAGGACCCAGGGGCGCTCACTCGGCGCAGGCTGGCGATGTTGACTGACCCGGGTCGGGAGAAGGACACGTCGGCGTGGTTGCGGCAGGGGAAACTGGACGTGTGAGCGGCCGCTTTTTTGCGCTTCGCTGCACGGAGAGTCGTGGATTATGTCACTCAAGGCTGTGCGGAACGCCGGCAGGCGCGCTGCGGAGATTGGATGCAGCTCGGCTGGGATCGTTCGTTGTTTATCCCTCAAAGAGGGCACGGTTAGGCTGAATGCGGGGCTTGTCTTGATTTTGCTAATGTTGCTAGGATCTCAAGTACCGTCCGACAAAACCGCGGTAAACGCTCGAAAGATAAGGAAAAACGGGTGTCGAAGCGGACGCAAAAAGGGATTGGGGATGCCCTGTGCGTCGGACGCTCTTGGGACGCCCCGTTGAGCACGATTTCGAGCTTCGACCGTCGTTGGGAGCGTCACCTTGGCTTTTGACCTGCCGTTTTCGCCTAAAACGCCGCCGCTGATCGGCCTCGATATCGGGTCGTCCAGCGTCAAGATCGTCGAATTGTCCGAAGCGGGCAAAGGCGTGATGCGCCTCGAGCGCTATGCCATCGAACCGCTGCCTCGCGGCGCGGTGGTCGACGGCAACATCGACAAGATCGAAGTGGTCGCCGACGCCGTCAAGCGCGCCTGGCGCCGGGCCGGCGGCAAGGTCCGCAACGTCGCGATGGCCCTGCCGGCCTCCGCGGTCATCACCAAGAGAATCGCCTGCCCGCCAACCTGCGCGAGGAAGAACTCGAGATGCAGGTCGAGAGCGAGGCGAACCAGTACATCCCGTTCGCGCTCGACGAAGTCAGCCTCGATTTCCAGGTGCTGGGTGCCGAATTCCCAATGCGCCGGACGACGTCGAAGTGCTGATCGCCGCGTCGCGCAAGGAGAAGGTCGAGGATCGCGTCGCGGTCGCGCAGGCGGCCGGGCTGAAGCCCGTCGTCGTCGACGTCGAGTCGTACGCTGCGCGCGCGGCCATCGAGCGCCTGATCCAGCAGTTGCCGAACGCCGGCGAGGGCCTGGTCATCGCGGTCTTCTACATCGGCGCGAACACGACGAGCGTCACCGTGATGCACGACGGCGATGCGATCTACGAGCGCGAGCAGCCCTTCGGCGGGCAGCAGCTCACCGGCGACATTTCCCGCACCTACGGCATTCCGACCGAGGAAGCGGAGCAGAAGAAGCGCAGCGGCGACCTGCCGGCCGACTACGAGACGGCAGTGCTCAAGCCCTTCATCGACACGGCGAGCACCGAGATCACGCGCGCGCTGCAGTTCTTCTTCACGTCGACGCCGTACAGCCGCGTCGACCAGATCATGCTGGCAGGCGGCTCGGCCGTGATCAGCGGCCTGGCGGACGCCCTGATGGAGCGCTCGCAGGTGCCGACCTCGGTGATTTCGCCCTTCAAGGGGATGGAAGTGTCACCGAACATCCGCGACAAGCAACTGCGCCTCGACGCGCCGGCGCTCCTGACGCCGTGCGGCCTGGCGATGCGGAGGTTCGACAAATGACCCCGCGCATCAATCTATTGCCGCACCGCGAGGCGCGGCGCGAGCTCAAGAAGAAGATCTTCTGGGCCATGACGGCCCTGTCGGCGATCGTCGGCGTCGTCACGATCGGCGTCGTCTGGACGATCCTGCAGGGCTACATCTCCAACCAGCAGTCGCGCAACGAGTTCGTTCGCAACGAGAACCGCAAGCTCGACACGCAGATCAAGGAAATCGCCACGCTGCGCCAGGAGATCGACGGCCTGCGCGCGCGGCAGCGTGCGGTGGAAGACCTGCAGGCCGACCGCAATCAGCCCGTGTATCTGCTCGACGAGCTGGTCAAGCAGGTGCCGGAGGGCATCTATCTGCGTTCGATCAAGCAGGAAGACCGTCGCATCAACGTCAGCGGATGGGCGGCGTCGAACGAGCGCGTGTCGGAGTTCCTGCGCAACCTGCAGAACAACTCACGCGTGCTGGAGAAGCCGGAACTCATCGAGATCAAGGTGGCGGGCAGGGCCCGGCCGGGCTCAACCGGCGCGTGTTCGAGTTCTCGCTGAACTTCACGATGAAGCCGACGCCCGAGCGCACGCAGATGCAGCAGCAGGCCAGGCGGCCGCCAGGATGGCGCACGACCGCCGTGGCGGCCGCGGCACCGGTCGCGACCCCCGACGTCCGCGCGCCGCCGTCACGCCGACGCCGACTCCGGCCGTCGCCACCCCCACGCCGTCGACGCCCGCGAGCGCGCCGGCTCCGAAGAAATAGCGCGGGAACGAGGCATCGATGGCAAGCAATCGCGATCTTCTCTCCCAGTTCCGCGGCCTGACGCTGGACAACGTCGGCGCCTGGCCGATGGTCCCGCGCGTCGCGCTGTGGCTGTTCGTCATCGCTGCGTGCGCGGTCGGCGGCTGGTTCGCTCTCTGGAGCGGCCAGAAGGACGCAGCTCGAGCAGCTGCCAGGCCGAAGAGACCAAGCTCAAGGACGAGTACAAGAACAAGCTGCAGCAGGCGATCAACCTCGACGAACTGCGCAAGCAGCGCGAGCAGGTCAGCCAGTACGTCCTGACGCTCGAGAAGCAGCTGCCGAGCAAGTCCGAGATGGACGCGCTGCTGTCCGACATCAACCAGGCGGGCGTGGGCCGCGGCCTGGACTTCGAACTGTTCCGTCCGGGCCAGACGAACGTGCGCGAGTACTACGCGGAGCTGCCGATCACCGTGAAGGTGTCCGGCAAGTACCACGACCTCGGCGCGTTCGCGAGCGACATCGCCAACCTGCCGCGGATCGTCACGCTGAACAACATGAACGTCACGACCGGCAAGGGCGGCAACCTGACCCTCGATGCCACGGCCAAGACCTACCGGTACCTGGATCAGGACGAGACTCGCCGCGCAGCGCAAGGCGAAGCAACCTGCGAAAGGGCCTGCCAAGTGAACCTCCCGATGACTCCCCGGCGCACACATGGCCCTGGCCGTGCTCGCCGCCGCGCTCGCGGGCTGCGGCGGCGGCGATGAAGCCGAACTCCGGGCGTGGATGGACGACACGCGCAAGACGATGCGTCCGACGACGCAGCCGGTGCCCGAGCCGAAGCAGTTCTCGCCGTACGTGTACGAGGGCAAGGCGCTGATCGATCCGTTCGACGCGCAGAAGATGGTGCTCGCCGTCGCGCGCCAGGCGCAGGCACGGGCCAGCGCGAGCGCCATCAAGCCGGACCTCGATCGTCGCCGCGAGGTGCTCGAGGGGTATCCGCTCGACCAGCTGAAGATGGTCGGCACGATGCGGCAGCAGGGCAACAACGCGGCGCTGATCGACGCCGGTGGCCAGACCTTCATGGTGAAGGTCGGCAACTACATGGGCCAGAATTTCGGCCTTGTCACGAAGATCAGCGAAACAGAAGTCGAACTCAAGGAAATCGTCCAGGACGCTGCCGGCGAGTGGGTCGAACGGCCTTCCAAGCTGGAGTTGCAGGAGGCCGCGTCGCGGCAAGGGAGCAAGCGATGAGCATCACCATTCAAGGGTCTGGTCAGCCGGGTGTCGCGATTCGCCGCGATCCTCGGTCTTCTCGCCGTCGCCGGCACGGCGGCGGCACAGGCGTCGAGCGACAACGCCATCGAGCGCATCGATGCGACCCAGACCACCACCGGAGTGGTGGTCACGCATCGAACTCAAGAACCCGGTGTCCGGCGTGCCGGCCAGCTTCTCGGTCGCCAATCCGGCGCGCGTCGCGCTCGACCTGCCGCAGACCGTCAACGCGACTGGGCAAGAACCTGGTCGAACTGAACCAGGGCGACGTGCGCTCGGTCAACGTCGTGCAGTCGGGCGGCCGGTCGCGCGTGGTGCGTGAACCTGAAGCGCCCGGTGACGCACAACATCACGGTGGACGGCAAGCGCGTGCTGGTGGCGCTGGGCGGGGCGGCGGGCGCGACCTTCGCCGCGGGCGCCCGGCGCCGGCGGCTGCGCCTGCCGCGGCGGCTCCGGTGGCGGCCCAGGCCGTCGCCGGTCCGAGCGCCTTCACCGGCGGCCGTGCCCTGCGCGGCATCGACTTCCGCCGCGGCGCCGACAACGAGGGCCGCGTGGTCGTCGACCTGAGCGACCCGAACACCAACGTCGACATCCGCCAGCAGGGCAGCACGGTCGTCGTCGACTTCCTGAACACGACGCTGCCCGACACGCTGAAGCGCCGCCTCGACGTCTCCGACTTCGCCACGCCGGTGTCGCAGATCACCGCGAGCCAGCAGGGCAACAACACGCGCCTCGTGATCGAGCCGCGCGGCCTGTGGGAGCACAACGCCTACCAGAGCGACACGCGCTTCGTGCTCGAGGTCCGTCCGGTCAAGGAAGACCCGTCGCGCCTGTTCCAGGGCATCGCGGCAGGGCTACCAGGGCGAGCGCCTGTCGCTGAACTTCCAGAACGTCGACGTGCGCTCGCTGCTGCAGGTCATCGCCGACTTCACGAACCTCAACATCATCACGAGCGACTCCGTCGGCGGCACGATCACGCTGCGGCTGAAGGACGTGCCGTGGGACCAGGCGCTGGACATCATCCTGCAGTCCAAGGGCCTGGACATGCGCAAGAACGGCAACGTGATGCTGGTCGCGCCGCGTGACGAGATCGCCGCCAAGGAAAAGCTCGAGCTCGAGGCGCGCAACCAGATCGCCGACCTCGAGCCGCTGCGCTCCGAGGCCTTCGTCGTCAACTACCAGAAGGCCGAGGACGTCCGCAAGCTGCTGACGGACGACAAGCAGCGCCTGCTGTCCAAGCGCGGCAGCGTCGCGGTCGATCCGCGCACCAACCAGCTGTTCGTGCAGGACACCGCGGCGCGGCTCGAAGACGTGCGCCGCCTGCTGCAGCGGATCGACGTCGCGGTCCCGCAGGTGCTGATCGAGGCCCGCATCGTCGAGGCCGACGACAAGTTCAGCCGCAACCTCGGCGTGCGTCTCGGCTACGGCAAGGTCAACAACGAGTCGGTGATCGGCGGGCAGAACCTGTTCGGCACGCTCCCGGGCGTCGGCAGCGTCCGCACCATTCCGAGCAACGTCAACCTGCCGGCGGCCGGCATCAACGGCTTCAACCCGGGACAGTTCAACCTGACGCTGTTCAACAGCAGCCTGACGCGCCTCCTCAACCTCGAACTGAACGCGCTCGAGGCCGACGGCCGCGGCAAGATCATCTCCAGCCCGCGCGTGGTGACGGCGGACAAGGTCAAGGCGACGATCGAGCAGGGCACGGAGATTCCGTACCAGCAGGCGACGTCGAGCGGTGCGACCTCGGTCGCGTTCCGCAAGGCCGTGCTGAAGCTCGAAGTCACGCCGCAGATCACGCCGGAGGGCGCGATCTTCCTGGACGTCAAGGTCAACAAGGACAGTCGCGGCCAGTCGACACGTCCGCGGGCCCGGCGATCGACACGAAGAACGTGCAGACGCAGGTCCTGGTGGAAAACGGCGGCACCGTGGTGCTCGGCGGCATCTACGAGCAGCAGGACCGCACCGACCGTGACGAAGGTGCCGCTGCTGGGCGACCTGCCGGTGGTCGGCTACCTGTTCAAGAACACCGCGCAAGATCAACGACCGCACCGAACTGATCATCTTCATCACGCCGCGCGTGATCTCCGAGAAGATCAATGCGGCGATGAGATAAGGCCGGATGCCGGAATCGAGGGCCGCCCGCGAGGCGGCCCTTTTTTTGCCGCCTGCATTCACGTACGCTTCGCGCATGACTGAACCACCGCGCTCCGTGTTCCTGATCGGCATGATGGGAGCGGGCAAGACCACCGTCGGCCGCCTGCTGGCCCAGGCGCTCGGCTTCGAGTTCGTCGATGCCGACCGCGAACTCGAGGCGCGCAGCGGCGTGCTGATCGCGACCATCTTCTCGGTCGAGGGCGAGGAGGGCTTCCGCCGCCGCGAGGCCGCGTTGCTCGACGAACTCACGCAGCGACCCGGCATCGTGCTGGCCACCGGCGGCGGCGCCATCCTGAATGCCGACACGCGCAGCCGGCTGCGCGAGCGCGGGCTGGTGCTGTACCTGCGCGCGAGTGCCGACGAGATCCACCGGCGGACCCGCAACGACCGCTCGCGCCCCTTGCTGCAGACCGCTGATCCGCGTGCGCGCATCGACGAGCTGCTGGCGCAGCGGGAGCCGCTGTACGAGGAGACCGCGCACCTCACCTTCCAGTCGGCCGCGGCCAATCCGCGCCGCCTGGTGCGCCGGCTGCTGGACGATCCCGCGGTGCGCCGGCTCGTCGCTGGCCGCGCCGTAGAATCGCCCGATGCGCAGCATCACGGTTGCCCTCGCCGATCGCACGTACTCGATCCACATCGGCACCGGCCTGCTGGCGCGGCTCGCCGAGTTCGTGGCGCCGCTTGCGCCGACGTCGATCCTCGTCGTCACCAACGACGTGGTCGGGCCGCTGTACGGTGACGCCGCGCTCGACGCGCTGCAGGCCTGTCGCGCGCACGGCGCTGGTCCGGTTGCCGGACGGCGAGCGCACCAAGCGCTGGGACAGCGTGTCGCGCATCCTCGATGCGCTGGTCGAGCACGGCGCGGACCGCAAGAGCGTGGTGGTCGCGCTCGGCGGCGGCGTGATCGGCGACCTCGCGGGCTTCGCCGCGTCGATCTACATGCGCGGCATCCGCGTCGTCCAGGTGCCGACGACGCTGCTCGCGCAGGTCGACTCGTCGGTCGGCGGCAAGACCGGCATCAATCATCCGAGCGGCAAGAACCTGATCGGGACGTTCCACCAGCCGAGCGTCGTCGTGGCGGACACCGATGTGCTGCAGACGCTGCCCTCGCGCGAACTGGCGGCCGGGCTGGCGGAGATCCTCAAGCACGGGCTGCTTGCCGATGCCGCGTACTTCGACGATGTGGTCGGCGACCTGCCGGCGCTGCGCGCGCGCGAGCCGGCGGCGCTGGCGCGCGCGATCGGCCGCTCCTGCGAGATCAAGGCCGGCGTGGTCGGCCGCGACGAGCGCGAGTCGGGCGAGCGCGCGCTGCTGAATCTCGGGCACACGTTCGGCCACGCCATCGAGGCGCTGACCGGGTACACGCAGTGGCTGCACGGCGAGGCGGTCGGCTGCGGCATGGTGCTGGCGGCCGATCTGTCGAGACGACTCGGCCTGATCGCCGACCGCGACGTGCGCAGCGTCGCAGCACGCGGTCGCGCTCGCCGGACTGCCGCCGCGCATCGAGGGACTGAGCGCCGACGACGCGCTGCAGAGCATGCGCGGCGACAAGAAGGCCGAAGCGCGGCGCGGTGCGCTACATCGTGCTGGAGCGCGATCGGGCGGGCGGTCCAGCGCGCGGTGCCCGACAGGCCTGGTGCGCGAGACGCTGCTGGCAGGGGGATTCCGGTGACGGCGCGCACCTCGGAAGTCGCCGGCCTCGCGCCGTACGCGGCGCATGCCGGAGCATTCGCGCGGGCGGCGTACGCCAGGAGCCGGACGTCGCCCGGGCGGACCGCCTTCCAGCGCGACCGCGACCGCGTGATCCACTCGAGCGCGTTCCGGCGGCTCGAGTACAAGACGCAGGTCTTCGTCAACCACGAAGGCGACCTCTTCCGCACGCGCCTGACGCACTCGCTCGAGGTCGCGCAGATCGGCCGCGCGATCGCACGGCAGCTCGGCGTGAACGAGGATCTGGTCGAGGCGATCTCGCTGGCGCACGACCTCGGCCACACGCCGTTCGGGCACGCCGGGCAGGACGCGTTGCACGAGTGCATGAAGGCGCACGGCGGCTTCGAGCACAACCTGCAGTCGCTGCGCGTGGTCGACGAGCTCGAGGAGCGCTACGGCGCCTTCAACGGCCTCAACCTCGTCGTTCGAAACGCGCGAAGGCATCCTGAAGCACTGCTCGCCCGAGAACGCGCGCAAGCTCGGCGAGCTCGGCGAGCGCTTCCTGCAGAAGCGGCAGCCGAGCCTCGAGGCGCAGATCGCCAACCTCGCCGACGAGATCGCCTACAACAACCACGACATCGACGACGGTCTGCGCTCGGGGCTGCTGCAGCTGGCCCAGCTCGAGGACGTGCCGCTGTTCGCCCGCCACGCGCGGGCAGGTGCGGGCGCAGTTCCCGGACGATCGGCGAGCGCCGCATGGTGAACGAGACCGTCCGGCGGATGATCAACACGCTGATCGTCGACCTCGCCAGCGAGAGCGCGCGGCGCATCGCGGCCGCGCGGCCGGCGAGCATCGAGGACGTCCGACAGGCCGGGCCGCTGGTGGCGTTCTCGCCCGACAGTGCGCAAGGAGGCGGACGCGCTGAAGTCCTTCCTGCTGCACAACCTGTACCGCCACTTCCGCGTCATGCGGATGACGACCAAGGCGAAGCGCATCGTGGCCGACCTCTTCCGCGCCTTCCACGACGAGCCGCGGCTGCTGCCGCTCGACCACCAGGCCCGCGTGGCCGAGGACCGCGCGCGCGCCATCGCCGACTACGTCGCCGGCATGACGGACCGCTACGCGATGAAGGAGCATCACCGTCTCTTCGCCATCGGCGAAGACTGAGCGAGTGCAAAATCGGGGTCTGACCCCGATTTTCGGAGGTGGGATGGCGCGGCTGCCCCGGCTGACGATCCCGGGCTTTCCTCATCACGTTGTCCACCGCGGCGTCGACCGCCGGGCGATCTTCGTCGACGACGCCGATCGCGAGCGATACCTGGGGGCGCTGCGCGAAGTGGCGGATCGGGCCGGCCTTGCCGTTCACGCCTATGTGCTGATGCCGAACCACGTCCACCTGCTGGTCGACCCCGCAGGCGGCGGGCGACATCGGCCGGGTCGATGCAGGCGCTCGGGCGCCGGTACGTGCGCTGGTTCAACGACCGGCACGGACGGACGGGCGCGCTCTTCGAGGGGCGCTATCGGTCGACAGTGGTCGAGGCGGACCGCTACCTGCTGGCGTGCATGCGCTACATCGAACTGAACCCGGTCCGCGCGGCGCTCGCTGCGCAGCCCGCCGAGTTCCTGTGGTCCAGTCATCGCCACCACGTCGGCCGCACCCTCGAGCCCCTGATCACCGACCACCCGGTCTACTGGTCCCTCGGCAACACTCCCTTCGAGCGCCAGGCGGCTTACCTGCAGCTGTTCGAGCACGGCCCGGGGGAAGCTGAACTCGCCTTGATCCGTCGCTCCACGCGCGGCGGCTGGCTGCTCGGATCGACGGAGGCGGTTCCCCGGTCCGGCGTCAGCCGCCGTGCCGTAGCCCTGAAGGCCGGCCGACCACGTAAGAAATGACTCTGTCCCCGATTTTATAGACCCGATCAACTTCGACTTCCCGAAAATCGGGGTCAGACCCCGATTTTTGTCCTTGCCCGGGTTGGTGCGGCGCATTAAAGTCAGTGGCTCCCCTCGGCTGACGCGAGGGTGGACTGAGAGATTGGAGCCGACATGACCGCCCGAGACACCCTTGAACACGCCGGCAGGCACGGCCTCTACACGGCGACGCAGGAGCATGACGCGTGCGGCGTCGGCTTCGTCGCGAACATCAAGGGACGGGCGAGCCACGGGCTGGTCCAGCAGGCGCTGCTGATCCTGCAGAACCTGGACCATCGGGGCGCCGTCGGCGCGGATGTCCTGTGCGGTGACGGCGCCGGCATCCTGCTGCAGATCCCGGACGCGCTACTACCGGGAGGAACTCGCGAAGCAGGGCGTCACCCTGCCGCCGCCCGGCGAGTACGGCGTCGGCATGATCTTCCTGCCGCGCGAAAACGCTTCGCGGCTGGCCTGCGAACAGGAACTCGAGCGCACGGTGCGCGCGGAAGGCCAGGTCGTGCTCGGCTGGCGCGACGTGCCGGTCGACCGTTCGATGCCGATGTCGCCGCTCGTGAAGGACCGCGAGCCGGTGATCCGCCAGATCTTCATCGGCCGCGGCGCCGACGTGATGGTGCCCGACGCCCTCGAGCGCAAGCTGTACGTCATCCGCAAGACCGCCAGCCACAAGATCCAGGCGCTGAAGCTGAAGCACGGCAAGGAGTACTTCGTGCCGTCGATCTCGACGCGCACGGTGGTCTACAAGGGCCTGCTGCTCGCCGACCAGGTCGGCCGCTATTACACGGACCTCGCCGATCCGCGCGTCGTGTCGGCGATCGCGCTGGTGCACCAGCGCTTCTCGACCAACACCTTCCCGGCGTGGGAACTGGCGCACCCGTACCGCCTGATCGCGCACAACGGCGAGATCAACACGGTCAAGGGCAACTTCAACTGGATCCGCGCGCGCGAGGGCGTGATGTCGTCGCCGGTGCTGCGTGACGACCTGAACAAGCTCTTCCCGCTGATCTACGACGGCCAGTCCGACACCGCCTGCTTCGACAACGCGCTCGAACTGCTGGTGATGGGCGGCTACCCGCTCGCGCACGCCGTGATGATGATGATCCCCGAGGCGTGGGAGCAGCACACGACGATGGACGACGCGCGCCGCGCGTTCTACGAGTACCACGCGGCGATGATGGAGCCGTGGGACGGCCCGGCGGCCATCGCGTTCACCGACGGCGTGCGCATCGGCGCGACGCTCGACCGCAACGGCCTGCGCCCGGCGCGCTACGTGATCACCGACGACGACATGGTGGTGATGGCCTCGGAGGTCGGCGTGCTGCCGATCCCGGAAAGCCGCATCCTCAAGAAGTGGCGCCTGCAGCCCGGCAAGATGTTCCTGATCGACACCGAGCAGGGCCGCATCATCGACGACGCCGAGCTCAAGCAGCAGCTCGCCGCGAGCAAGCCGTACAAGGAGTGGATCAAGCGCATCCGCATCAAGCTCGACGACCTGCCCGCCGGCGCCGGCGAGAAGCCGGCGTCCGCCGCGCGCGTCGACGTCCCGCTGCTCGACCGCCAGCAGGCGTTCGGCTACACGCAGGAAGACGTCAAGCTGCTGATGGAGCCGATGGCGCTGCAGGGCGAGGAGGCGATCGGCTCGATGGGCAACGACAGCGCGCTGCCGGTGCTGTCGAACAAGACCAAGCCGCTCTACAGCTACTTCAAGCAGCTGTTCGCGCAGGTCACGAACCCGCCGATCGACCCGATCCGCGAACAGATGGTGATGTCGCTGGTGAGCTTCATCGGGCCGAAGCCCAACCTGCTCGACATCAACAACATCAACCCGCCGATGCGCCTCGAGGTGAGCCAGCCCGTGCTCGACTTCAAGGACATGGCGAAGATGCGTTCGATCGAGAACTACTCGTCGAACAAGTTCCGCTCCTTCGAACTCGACATCTGCTACCCGCTCGCGTGGGGCAAGGAAGGCGTCGAGGCGCGCCTCGCGTCGCTGTGCGCGCAGGCGGTGGACGCGGTGAAGGCGGGCTTCAACATCCTGATCGTCACCGACCGCTCGCTCGACGCCGAGCACGTGGCGATTCCGGCGCTGCTCGCCACGAGCGCGGTGCACCAGCACCTGATCGCCGAGGGCCTGCGCACCTCGACGGGCCTCGTCGTCGAGACCGGCTCGGTGCGCGAGGTGCATCACTTCGCCCTGCTGGCCGGCTACGGAGCCGAGGCGGTCCATCCGTACCTCGCGCTCGAGACGCTGATCGCGCTGCACGGCGCCGACGCCGACAAGGCGATCAAGAACTACGTGAAGGCGGTCGGCAAGGGCCTGAACAAGGTGATGTCGAAGATGGGCATCAGCACGTACATGTCGTACTGCGGCGCCCAGATCTTCGAGGCGGTCGGGCTGAACCGCGAACTCGTCGACAAGTACTTCCGCGGCACCGCGAGCAATGTCGGCGGCATGGGCCTGTTCGAGGTGATGGAAGAGGCGGTCCGCACGCACCGCGCGGCGTTCTCCGACGACCCCGTGCTCGCCACCATGCTCGACGCCGGCGGCGACTACCAGTGGCGCGTCCGCGGCGAAGAGCACATGTGGACGCCGGACGCGATCGCCAAGCTGCAGCATTCGACGCGCGCCAACTCCTACCAGACGTACAAGGAGTACGCGCAGCTCATCAACGACCAGGGCAAGCGCCACATGACGCTGCGCGGGCTGTTCGAGTTCAGGCTGGATCCGAGGAAGGCGATTCCGCTCGACGAGGTCGAGCCGGCGAAGGACATCGTGAAGCGCTTCGCGACCGGCGCGATGTCGCTGGGTTCGATCTCCACCGAGGCGCACTCGACGCTGGCCGTCGCCATGAACCGGCTCGGCGGCAAGAGCAACACCGGCGAGGGCGGCGAAGACGAGCGCCGCTACCAGCAGGAACTGCGCGGCATTCCGATCCGCAACGGCGACACGCTGGCCAGCGTGCTCGGCGCCGATCGCGTCGATGGCCGACGTTCCGCTGCGCGAAGGCGATTCGCTGCGCAGCAAGATCAAGCAGGTGGCATCGGGCCGCTTCGGCGTGACGACCGAGTACCTCGTCAGCGCCGACCAGATCCAGATCAAGATGGCGCAGGGCGCCAAGCCCGGCGAGGGCGGACAGCTGCCCGGCCACAAGGTCAGCGACTACATCGCGAAGCTGCGCTACTCGGTCCCGGGCGTCGGCCTGATCTCGCCGCCGCCGCACCACGACATCTACTCGATCGAGGACCTCGCGCAGCTGATCCACGACCTGAAGAACGCCAATCCGCAGGCGTCGATCAGCGTGAAGCTGGTGTCGGAAGTCGGCGTCGGCACCGTGGCGGCCGGCGTGGCGAAGGCCAAGGCCGATCACGTGACCATCGCCGGCCACGACGGCGGCACGGGCGCGTCGCCGGTGTCGTCGATCAAGCACGCCGGCACGCCGTGGGAACTCGGCCTGGCCGAGACGCAGCAGACGCTGGTGCTGAACCGCCTGCGCGGCCGCATCGCCGTGCAGGTCGACGGCCAGATGAAGACCGGACGCGACGTCGTGATCGGCGCGCTGCTGGGCGCCGACGAGTTCGGCTTCGCGACCGCGCCGCTGGTGGTCGAGGGCTGCATCATGATGCGCAAGTGCCACCTGAACACCTGCCCGGTCGGCGTCGCCACGCAGGATCCGAAGCTGCGCGCGAAGTTCAAGGGCCAGCCCGAGCACGTCGTCAACTACTTCTTCTTCGTCGCCGAGGAAGTGCGCGAGATCATGGCGCAGCTCGGCATCCGCAAGTTCGAGGAACTCGTGGGCCGCGCCGACCTGCTCGACACCAAGCGCGGCATCGACCACTGGAAGGCGCGCGGCCTCGACTTCAGCCGCATCTTCTACCAGCCGAAGATGCCGGCCGACGTGCCGCGCCTGTGCGTCGAGTCGCAGGACCACGGCCTCGCGAAGGCGCTCGACCACAAGCTGATCGAGCAGAGCAAGCCGGCGCTGGAGCGCGGCGAGCGGGTGAGCTTCATCACGCCGATCCGCAACGTCAACCGCGCGGTCGGCACCATGCTGTCGTCGCTGGTCGCGCGCAAGTACGGCCATGCCGGCCTGCCGGACGACACGATCCACATCCAGCTGAACGGCACGGCGGGGCAGAGCTTCGGCGCGTTCCTCGCGCACGGCATCACGCTGGACCTCGTCGGCGACGCCAACGACTACACGGGCAAGGGCCTGTCCGGCGGCCGCGTGATCGTGCGCTGCCCGAACGACTTCCGCGGCGCCGGCACGGAGAACATCATCGTCGGCAATACGGTTCTGTACGGCGCCATCGCCGGCGAGGCGTATTTCAACGGCGTGGCCGGCGAGCGCTTCGCCGTGCGCAACTCGGGCGCCGCGGCGGTCGTCGAGGGCACGGGCGACCACGGGTGCGAGTACATGACGAAGGGCACGGTGGTCGTGCTCGGCGCCACGGGCCGCAACTTCGCCGCCGGCATGTCGGGCGGCATCGCCTACGTCTTCGACGAGAACGGTGACTTCGCCGACACGCTGCAACCAGTCGATGTGCGAACTGGAGCGCGTGCTGCCGGCGGCCGAGCAGCAGGAGAAGGTCGACGAGGCGGTATGGCACCTCGGCGAGACCGACGAGTTCATCCTGCGCGGACTGGTCGAGAGCCACTTCCGCCACACCGGCAGCCTGCGCGCGCGGATGATCCTCGACCAGTGGGCGTCGATGCGCGCGAAGTTCGTGAAGGTGTTCCCGCACGAGTACAGGCGCGCGTTGAAGGAACTGGCGGCCGCGCAGGAAGCGCCCGCCCAGCGGATGGCGGCGTAGCGGGAACCGAGGCGCCGGACGCCAACGACGCACAACGACGAACTGACGACGCGAGACAGCGATGGGGAAGATCACCGGGTTCATGGAGTACCAGCGGCTGGAAGAGGCCGCCGAGGCGCCGCAGTCGCGCATGAAGCACTGGCGCGAGTTCGTGGTGCACCTGTCCGACGAGGAGGGCAAGGTGCAGGCCGCGCGCTGCATGGACTGCGGCATTCCCTTCTGCAACAACGGCTGCCCGGTCAACAACATCATTCCGGACTTCAACGACCTGGTGTATCGCCAGGACTGGAAGGCGGCGCTCGACGTCCTGCACAGCACGAACAACTTTCCGGAGTTCACCGGCCGGGTGTGCCCGGCGCCGTGCGAGGCGGCGTGCACGCTGAACATCGAGGACGTGCCGGTCGGCATCAAGTCGATCGAGCACAAGATCATCGACAAGGGCTGGGAAGAGGGCTGGGTTGTTCCGCAGCCGCCGAAGGTCCAGGACCGGCAGAAAGGTCGCGGTGGTCGGCAGCGGTCCGGCCGGACTCGCCGCCGCGCAGCAGCTGGCGCGCGCCGGGCACGAAGTCACGGTGTTCGAGAAGAACGACCGCGTCGGCGGGCTGCTGCGCTACGGCATCCCGGACTTCAAGATGGAGAAGTCGCACATCGACCGTCGCATCGAGCAGATGCAGGCCGAGGGCGTGACCTTCCGCACCGGTGTGCTGATCGGCAAATCGAAGATCAACGGCGGTGTCACCAACTGGTCGAAGCAGACCATCGATCCCGACCAGTTGCTGAAGGAGTTCGACGCGGTCGTGCTGTCCGGCGGCGCCGAGCAGTCGCGCGACCTGCCGGTGCCCGGGCGCGAGCTCAAGGGCGTGCACTTCGCCATGGAGTTCCTGCCGCAGCAGAACAAGGTGGTGGCGGGCGACAAGGTCAAGGACCAGATCCTCGCGACCGGCAAGAACGTCGTCGTGATCGGCGGCGGCGACACCGGTTCGGACTGTGTCGGCACGTCGAACCGCCATGGCGCGAAGTCGGTGACGCAGTTCGAACTGCTCCCGCAGCCGCCGGCGAAGGAGAACAAGGACCTGACGTGGCCGTACTGGCCGGTCAAGCTGCGCACCTCCAGTTCGCACGAAGAAGGCGTGACGCGCGACTGGTCGGTCACGACCAAGCGATTCGAAGGCGACGGCAAGGGCAACGTGCGCGCGCTCGTGGCCGCGCGCGTCGAGTGGCAGAAGGATCCGGCCACCGGGGCGCAGAAGATGGTCGAGGTGCCGGGCTCGGAGTTCGAGATCCCGGCGGACCTCGTGCTGTTCGCGATGGGCTTCGTGGCGCCGGTGGCGTCCGTGCTCGAGTCGTTCGGCGTCGAGAAGGATGCGCGCGGCAACGCGCGGGCGGCGACCGAGGAGACGAAGAGCGGGCCGCGGCCGTATGCGACCAATGTCGAGAAGGTCTTCGCGGCCGGCGACATGCGGCGCGGGCAGAGCCTCGTCGTGTGGGCGATCCGAGAGGGTCGGCAGTGTGCGCGTGCGGTGGACGAGTACCTGATGGGCAGCAGTTCCCTTCCACGCTGACCCTCTCGGATCGCCCAGCGCTCGCTGCGCGAGCGCTTGGGCAGCACGGGAACGCGCGCGACCGCGCGCGTTGGCGAAGGCCGCCAGTGCGGCGGCGCGGTGGACGAATTCCTGATGGGAGACTCAGCGCTGCCGCGCTGAGGACGGTCGAACCGCTCTACGTCAGAGTGATCAGGTTGACCTGGCAGGTCCCCGTCGGGACCTGCTTCAGGTCGATTCACGCATCGTCACTTGGCGGCCGCCTTTGGTGCCACCGCCACCCTTGGATCCGCGCACGCAGATGTCGATGTAGGACAGGCTGTTTGCGGAGTCCGCGACCGGAGTGAACGTCTTCTGGAGAGTCGTTGGATCAACTCCCGGTGGGTCGACTCCCGCTCCTGGAACAAAGCCGATCACGCTGTCTTCCGTGTAGAAGGTCAGCCGCCACCAGCCGGTTTTTCCGATATCCGGCGGCACGACGTCGCGTCGAATTTGCCAGTTGTACCCGTACACGTACTTGCCGCCGATGTTCAGTTCGGCCGTGTACAGGCCGTTGTACAGCGTGAACGTGCTCGTTGACCATGTCCTGGTCGACGGATCCCAGGTGCCGCCCCATGTCACGGGGGTGGTGCAATCGGCGAGCGGAGTGGAGAGCTTCGAGATGTTCAGGCGCGCCTTGTCGGTGTGCAGGATGGCAACCGGGGATTCATATTCGGCCGCAACTCCGGCCTCCGACGCCCGCGCTCCCCACATCTCGATCGTGCCCTGTCCGTATACGTGCCACATCGTGAGGCCGGTCTGGGTTTCCGCCAGAGCGGCAAACGGCGTCGTCTCGACCCGGATGGAAGCGGTGTCCCACCAGATCTGCGATTCGAGGCTGTCCGACCAGTCGACGAACTGCGCGGCCCGCGGGCCGTCGACGGAGGTCAGATGCACCGTCGCATCGGCGCTCCACTTGTGCGCCGTCTTCTGCCAGTAGATCCGCTCGATCGGAATCGTGTCCGCGCAATTCGGCACCAGCGCACGGCACGTCTCAGCCGAGTAATAGATGAGTCCGTCCGAACTCACGCACGACGTGTTCGGGTACTTCGACTCGCCCACCGTTTCCGGGACGTTGCAGCCGTAGGAATAGTTCGCTCCGAGCAGTGGCGTGGACGGAGTGAAGATGTACGTCGCGGCGGTGCCGTCGATCTTCACCGCCGGATACGACAGATTGTTCACCGCCGTTTCCCCGCCCGGCGGCTTGTTGCCGCCGCCACCGCTGCCACCGGGCCTCTGGCCCTGGCCCCAGGCGAGCGGTGCAGCGAGCGCAACCGCGATCGCCACTGCCAGTGTTGAAATCCTCTTCGTCGATGTCATGGTTTGCCTCCCGATCAGGCAGGCGTCACGACTGTCCGGCGCGCGAGGCAGAGCAAACACGGCCGCGTGAGTGGGAGCAGGCGTCCGCCCGCAGCTACTACTACCAAGTCCAACTTGCTGTACGCGACAAATCCGCCCTTTCAACCTAGATCACCCAAGGGCAATGCCGGGACGGGCGACGGTCCCGTCCGTTGCATTTGCTACGGATCGGATGCCGTCCGACGCAAGCGGTTGACCTCGATCTAGGCACAGCCAGTCGCGACCACCCAGCCTGAAATTCGAGGGAGGGAACGCGTGATGACGAGCATCCGGTTGCAGTCGGGCGTCCTGGTTTTCGTACTCGCCTCTGCGCTGCTGACTGCCTGCGGCAGCGACGATGACGAGTTCGTTCCTGCTCCGATCGTTCCCGGCCCGGGTAACTGCGTCCTGGCCGTGTCCACGGTCCCGCAAGCGGTTACGGCCGCGCCGCCGGCATTGCCGACCGGCCTGGCTGTCGCCACCTCGGCGCGCTTCGCGGGCTCCGGGACGTGCGGAACGTGTCATCGCACCGACACGAACACGACGCCGCCCACCAACGTCGACCTGCTGACCGGCGAAGCGGTCGGCATCCCGAACGACTGGGCGGGCACGATGATGGCGAACGCGGCGCGCGATCCCTACTACCTGGCGACTGTTACGGCAGAAATGGGAGCCGTCCCGACTTACTCGGCGGCGATCCAGACCAAGTGCCTGACTTGCCACGCCCCGATGGCGTCGTATGAAGCGCGCCTGTCGGACACCGTGTTCGGGCTTGCGGAGATGTACGCCAGCGAGTTGGGACTCGACGGCGTTTCCTGCCTGCTGTGCCATCGCATCGAAGCTGCGGATCTCGGCACCGACGCGTCGTTCTCCGGCGGATTCACCATCGGCGAACAGACTGGCAGCGCGCGCCCGGTGTACGGACCGTTCACGGGGGTGAGTGCGATGCCGATGGTCAACCAGGTCGCGTTCACGCCCGTCTACGCGAGCCCACCTGCTCGAGAGCGCGATGTGCGCGTCCTGCCACACGCTGCGGACGGAAGCCGTCGATCCGGTTTCGCAGAAGTTCAGCGGCGTGATCTTTCCCGAACAGATGCCGTACAGGGAGTGGCTCAGCAGCAGCCACGTGGCGAGGGCGTCGTGCCAGACCTGTCACGTTCCGCTCTCCGCGGGAAGCGTGCGGCTGTCATCGATCGGGCCGACGCGCGGGTGGGCGCCGTTCGGCAAGCATCACTTCGTCGGCGGCAACGCGTTCATGCTCGGCCTGATGAAGCAGGATCGTCTCGGCGCGAACACACTCAATCTCGTCGCCGAGGCGGGCAACTTCGAGGCGGCCATCGTACGCACGGACGACGGGCTGTCGCGGACAACGGCAAACCTGACTGCCGGCGCATGCCTGGACGCCACCACTCTGACCGTGGACGTCACCGTGACCAACCTGACCGGGCACAAGCTGCCGACAGGTATCCCGAACCGGCGGATGTGGCTGCATGTCCGCGTGGTCGACGCTTCGGGTGCGACGGTGTTCGAATCGGGAGACGTGGATGCGGGCGGCGAGATCGTCGGCCTGGACAGTCGGACTACGAGCCGCACCACCAGACGATCGATCGTCCCGAACAGGTGCAGGTCTACGAAGCGGTGATGGGCGACCTCTACGATCGTCCGACGTTGCGTCTGCTGTTCGCGGCGCGGTACCTGAAGGACAACCGGTCTGCTTCCTGCCGGCATGCCGAGTGACGTCGCCGATGCCGACATCCGTCCGGTCGGCGTGACGACGGACACGGACTTCGGCAGTGGACAGGACCGGGTGAGCTACGTCGTCGCCAGGGCCGGTTACCGGACGCCGTTCGCCGTCTCCGTCGAACTGCTGTACCAGACCACGCCGCCGCGTCCGGTCGCCGCGCTGGGCCTCCATGCGTCGCCCGAGATCGATCGCTTCATGGCGCTCTATCGCGCGTCGTCCAACGCGCCGCGCCGCATCGCCCGCCTCGACACGTCCGTGAAGTGAGCGGGCCGAACGGCGTGCCGCCGGCGAGTCGGCGTTCTATGCGGCGACGGCAGCCTGCATCGCGGGCGATCGCGCGGCCGGCCATGCGAGCCGCGCGCAGAATCCGTGTCCATCAGCCTCGACGCAGCCGAGCGCCAGGCGTCCCTTGTGAGCTCGCGCGACGGAGGCCGCGAGCGTCAGGCCGAGGCCGAGTGCCGAGTCGATCTCACCCGATTGCTCGAAACGTTGCAGCGCGCTTTCGAGGCGGGTCAGTGCTTCTGTCGTGACGCCGGGACCGTCGTCCGTGATTTCGATCGACTGCTGACCGGACGAGCAATGCGCCTGCAGCCGGACGCGCTGGGCGCCGTGGCGCGCGGCGTTGTCGACGAGATTCGCCACGGCAACGGCGAGCAGATCGGAGTCGCCGGTCAGCACCCCTGCGGTCGCCAGCTGGCTCGCGTCGACGTCGATCCGGCGGCCGGTCGCGACGGTGGCCAGTTCCGTCGCATCGAAGCTCCTCCAGCGCACTCCCTCGGTGGCGCGCGTCATCGACAACAGCGCTTCGACGACGCCGGCCAGGCGTTGAGCGGCCGTGCTGGCCAGGCCGATGCGCTGCGCGACTTCGGGCGGAGCGACGGCGCTCGCCACTTCCAGTTGGGCACTGAGCCCCGCGAGCGGCGTGCGCAGCGAATGCGCGGCATGGGCTGCGAACGCGCGCTCGCTTCTCAGCTTCGCCTGAAGCCGGCTCAGCATCGCGCCCAGCTCCCAGGTAGGCCCGATCCAGTTCGCTGCGCGGCAATCTTGGAGCCGGCATGTGAACCGTGTCCGGACCGATGGACTCGATCGCCCGCGCGAAGTCGGCGATCGGACGAAGCTCCTGCCGGACTGCCCAGCCGAGGACGGCGCAGGCCACCAGTCCCAGTGCGAGCACCGTACCTCCGGCCACGGCCGCCGCGGTGTATTGCGCGCGATGCAGTTCGGCGAGGGGCAGGGCCACCTGAAGCCAGAGGTCCTGCCCCGGGATCGTGTAGACGGCGAGACCTCCGGCGCGCCGGTGACCTTCGACGAGCGGCACCGCGGGCCACGGCTCATCCGGCGCGCTGTGCGAGCGGGCGATCAGGCGACCCGTCGAAGCGCGCAGTTGCCACTGCAGAACTTCCTCGTGCGGTGGCGCCGGCAGCGCGCGTCCATGCGTGAGGGCTTCGACTTCGGCTTCGTGTTCGGCGAGCATGACGATCGCCTGCGCCGCTTCCTCGAGCGCGGACTCCAGCGACGTGCGTACCTGGATGCTCACGCCCAAGGCTGCGGCCACTGCGCTGATCACCGACCACAGGAGCACCGTCGCCAGCGTCCGTCGCAGCAGGCGCGTCTGGATCGACGGAGCGTTCGCGCCGCTCATGCGCCTCAGGCCTTCATCCGGTATCCCATGCCGCGCACGGTCTCGATGACCTCGTGCCCGAGCTTGCGACGCAGACTGGCGACGTGCACTTCCACGGTGTTGCTCGACACGTCCGTCTCGAATCCGTAGAGCAGTTCTTCGAGCGTCGGGCGCGACAGGATGCGGCCCGCGCGCCGCATCAACGCTTCCAGCACGGCGTACTCGTGCGCGGTCAGGTCGACGGGTGCCCCTCGGAGAGTGACCACTTGCCCTGCGCGTTCCAGTGCGATCTCTCCTGAAGTGAGAACCCCGGCTGCGTGTCCCGCTGCCCGTCGCGACGTCGCGCGAATCCGGGCCGCGAGTTCGGCCAGCTGAAAGGGCTTGATCAGGTAGTCGTCCGCGCCGGCATCGAGGCCTTCGATGCGGTCGTTCAGCGAGTCCCTGGCCGTCAGCAGCAGCACCGGCGTATGCCGGTTGTCGCCGCGTCCCGACCGCAGCTGCCGCAGCCAGTCCACGCCCGATCCGTCGGGCAGACGCCAGTCGAGGAGGATCACCTCGAACGGGCTTTCGGCGGCGGAGCGTGCCGTCGCAACGGTCGTGACCCAGTCGACGGCGTGACCACGCGCCTTCAGGAACGCACGCACGGCGTCGCCCAGCGTCAGGTCGTCCTCCACCAGCAGCAGTCGCATGAGCGGTCGTCGCCTCGGGTTGGCATCAGGAGGCCCTTCCACGCTGAAACCAGCCGTGGATGCTCACAAGAATGGCATCCGTGCGACGCCGCGCATGGTGATCAGATCAAGGATTGATCGACGCCGGGCGGGGCTCGGATGCGGCGCCATCGTCGGCGCCGGTTCGCTGCGCACGGCCCTTCGCCCTTGACGAAGGTCAGATCGGCAAGCACCAGGTGGAGCCGCAGTCCCTGGCTTCAGCTTCGCTTCAGATCCGCCTCCTAGGTTGAAGTCAGGCAGGTCTTGATACTGCGGGCGGCGCATCAGATGGGGGCTTACTCGAAAGCGTGTCTCGTCGCGGTGGCGGTGGCGCTGCTGGCGGTTTCGCAGCAGGCCGGGGCGCAGAAGCCGAGCCATGACGAAGAACGTGCGCGGGACAGCGACATCTGCGGCTACCAGCTGATGACCGAACGCGAGCGGTGCGCAGTACCGCGAGCGCGTTCGGAATGAAGCCGGAGAGGACCTCGACCGGATCCTGAACGAACACCGCGAGCAGATGAAGGCCCGCGCGAAGGAGCGGGGGGTGGTTCTCTCCTGCGACAAGCCCGGGGAAGTCAGGCAGATCAAGGCGACGGGAGCACTGAAATCGGAGGGCGGCGGTCTTGCGCAGTCGTGGTCACCATCGGTCGTTGCCGTTCATGCGGAACAGGAGGGCGCAAGTGGCAGCCGATGAACCGATTCGATGGTGATTTCGCAGTGAAGAAGGGGAACCCGACCAGGGCTTCGGTTGGGCGGTTCAAGCATCAAACGAGGGAGTGAACATGAACAGATGGGTCAAGGCACTGACAGCGGCACTGCTGTTCGGTGTGCTGGCCGCCTGCGGCGGAGATGACGACCCCGCACCGGTCACGCCAGACGCCAGCGGTGACGGTACCTGCGGTTCCATCGAGTCTTTCGGTGGAACCGGGCGATCAAGTGAACACCGTGCAGTGGTCGGCGGTACCGACCGCGACTTCCTACACGCTGTACTGGTCGGAAACGAGTCCTGTGACGAAGGCGACGGCGACCGCGATTCCCAACGCCGTGTCACCCTACAAGCACACGGGGCTGACGAACGGCAAGCTGATCTACTACGCGGTCGCCGCGCAGGAACGCCGGCGGTCGAGAGCGAACTGTCATCGGTGATCGGCGCGATGCCGGTGGCACCGGTACCGGCGGCGCCGATGTCGGTGAACGCCTCGTCGGGTAACGCCGCGGTGGCGCTGGCGTGGTCTCCGGTGTCCGGCGCGGATTCGTACAGCATCTACTGGTCGAAGACCGCGGGCGTCGTGCCCGGCGCCGCCGGCGTCACGAAGATTCCGTCCGTGGCAGCGACCAGCTACACGCACACGGGTCTGACGAACGGCGACACGCTACTACTACATCGTCACGGCGGTGAACACGGGCGGCGAGAGCGTGGCTTCGTCCGAAGCCTCGGCGACGCCGATGCCCCCGGCACCGGGAGCGCCGGCGAACCTCGCGGCGACGAGCGGTGACACGCAGGTCCAGCTCTCCTGGTCGCCGGTCGACTGACGCGACGTCCTACAACGTCTACTGGTCGAAGGCCGCGGGCGTCGTGCCGGGGGCGCAGGCGTCACGCAAGATCCACGGCTCCGCGACGACCAGCTACAAGCACACCGGCCTGACCAATGGCGACACGTACTACTACGTCGTCACCGCGATCCGGCATGGCAGGCGAAGGCGCGGCGTCGGCCGAGAAATCGGCGCGGCCGCTGCCGCCGCCGCCGCCGGCACCGCTGGGCGTGACGGCGATCGCGCCGAAGGACGCGGTCGAGGTCACGGTGCAGTGGTACGACGTCCCGAACTATCCGTCGTCGACGGCGCCGATCCAGCTCGGCTACAACCTCTACGAGGTCTGCAGCCGGGCCTGGCGACGTACTACAAGGACGCGACGCAAGCGCGAACAAGTTCGCCAACGTGACGGCGCCGTTCATCGATGCGACGGTGACGAAGGGCAACGACCTACTACTACGTCGTGACGGCGTTCGTGCCGGCGATTTCCGACGTCGAGAGCGTGCCTTCGGGCGAAGTCACCGCGACGGTCGGAGACGGCTGGCGGTGGCGGTGGTGGCGAGACGACGGGATCGTTCGGCAACAACCTGTCGTTCCCGCTGATCTTTGCGGACGGCTATGGCACTGACCGGGGCGAAGATCACCGGAACGTGGCCGGGAATCGGCCCGTTCGCGACGCTGCCGACGTTCGACTTCAACACCGGACTGCGGCCGCTGTCGACCGAGACGCTGACGGCGTTCCCGTACTACGAGAGCGCCACGGCGGTGTCCATTGCCGGGGTGACGTACTACCCGCAGGCGACCGCGAGCACCTGGCAGGCCGAATGGCGCAACAACGCCGACCGGCACGCCGCTCGAAGTGATCGTCGACTGGGGTGACGCGCTGCTGAGCAAGTCGTACACGGCCAGTTCGATGGTCCGCATCGAGACGGTGCTGAAGCAGGACGCGACCATCGCCGGCGTCACCGACACGATGACGGCGTACACGATGAAGCTGCTGTCCGGGCTCAGGAGACCACCGAGCTGCAGGGCACCGACAAGTCGACCTACGCGTCGGCGACGCGCAACGTCTTCGCGATCAACGCACGGCTGAAGATCGAGAAGATCGCCACGGACGGCAGCACCGGATGTGGTCATCGTACAACAAGGCCGTCTACGAAGGCTTCGGCACGACCGTCAGAAGGTGGCGGCCGGCACGATGACACGGCCTACGGCGCCGAGCTGAACGTCGGTGGGCTAGTGGTCTACGGCTACAACTTCTCGCTGAGCTCGGTCACCGGCGTCGCCGAACAAGACGGGGCAGTACCGGATCACGTTCAGCCTCGATCCGGAGGCGACGGTGGGCACGGAGAAGGTGCCGAACCACATCAAGATGGTGAACAAGGCCGACGCCGGTGCGACGCTGTCCGCGGACGGGCTGAGCACGTCGGTCATCATCAACGTGAACTGAGCGATGGGCTCGAGGCGAAGACGATGGGCACGGGCAGCACGACCAGTCGGTTATGCCGGTCGTGCGCCCGTCCCTCGCGATCGCCACGTTTCTTGCGGCTTCGTCCTCTGCGGTGGGACGGGGCCGCTTCATGTTTCGATTCGGCACGGCAGCCCGCGCGGATTCCTCTGGGGCAGGTCGTGCGGGTGAGCGGTCAGGGTGGACCCACCAGGCGGTGAGCGCGAAGCCGGCGTTGTAGATCGAGTGCAGCGCGATGGGCGGCAACACGCTGCCGAAGCGTTCGCGCAGATGGCCGAACACGAGGGACGGTGCGGCCACTGCGATCGCCCACGCCGGCGGCTGCGCCGCGAAGTGCAGCGCGACGAAAGCGGCCGTGGTGCCGAGATTGGCCAGCGACACCGGCCCGATCCGCGCGCGACCATCCGCGCTCCAGCAGGTAACCCTGCAGGGCGCCACGGAACGCGAACTCCTCGACAGCGGGCTGCACGACGACGAGCGAGACCAGCGCAGCCGGCAGCGAAGTCCGCCTGCATCCGTTCGCCGGCCAGGTGCGCGAGCGCGACCCACGCCGGCGACGGCAGCGAGAGCCGCGAGCACGAAGTGCCGATCGCGCGAGCCACTGCCACCAGCCCAGCGCCGGGCCGTCGGAGGCCCAGGGAGTGCCGAAGGCCGATCAGGCCGCGCGTTTCGAGTCAGTCATCACATGCGCGGTCGCTGCGCGTGCGGGCGCGACGACGAGGCGCATTGGATTTCGCGCAGTCAGTACATCGCGTGCGGCGGCGCGTGCGAGTCCGGGAAGAGGCTCCTCATCGGAGCTTCTGCGCTTCGCCCGGACACGATCAACAAGGGGATCATCATGGCCGTCAGGCTCAGGATTGCGAGCGGCGTTTGCGCTGTGCGCAGTCGCTGCCGCAGTGTACGCAGCGACCGCATTGCGTTTCGGCGCGGAGGTCAATGTCAGCCGGACGGCGACGCCGACCGAGAAGGCGAAGGTCGTGCGGCTGGCCTATCTGCACGGCAGCGTCTTCAGGAAGGTCTGGCTGTTCACCTACGCCGACGGGCCGGCGGACCAGCAGAACGTGTACGCGCGCCACTCGTTCGACGAAGGCGTCGACGTGGTCCGACCCGATCCTGCTGTCACGCGATGCCGCGAACGCGCCGACCGGCGGCCAGACGATCACGGTCAAGGGATCGCTCAGCTTCGTGGCCGACAACGAGAAGCCGACGATCTTCGCTCCGCCGACCACCTCCGGGCCGACGGTCGCGATCATCTGGAACAGCGCGTATTGCCCGCAGGACCCGGCTGCGACGACCAATGCCGGCGACTACGTCAACCCGGTTCAGGGCGCCGGCGACTTCGACGAAGACGGGATGCCCGACCGGCCCTTCCACTGCGTCTGGGTGGCGACGACGACCGACCCGGACGCTGGCGACCTGGGACGTCCAGCAACTCACCAACGGCGAGCGCGACGCCATCGGCGAAGTGATCTCGGGCAGTTCCACGGGCAACGCCTTCGCGATGGCGTGGCAGGAAGACCCGGCGGGACTGCAACCCGGAGAGGGCGAAGGTCGCGGAGACGGCGGCATGGGATCTCACGTCACCGGCGGAACCAACATCTGGTACACGCATGCGCCGGCCGCGAACGGGACGACACTGCGCGCGAACATCGTTCAGCTCAGCGACAACAACGCGCGCGGGACCGGCTTGCCGGGTGCGTCGCGTCCGAACCTCCAGCTCAGCGGAACGACGGCCGTGGTCGCGTACGAGGAGACCGCGTGCGTCGGCGGAAATTCGGGCAAGTGCATCGTCTACCACGCCTTTCCGTATTCAGCGCACGATGCCAACTACGCCGGGACCATCATCAGCGACGTCACGCAGAATTCGAGACGGGTGCGCTTTTTCCTGCAGGGCGCGGCCGCGGCAGGTTCGTCACCCTTGCGAGCGGTCGTGCTGTGGCGCCAGACGCCATTCGTCACGCCGGCGGCACCCTCCGACATCATGCTTCGGCGCGGACTGGTGGATACCGGCGCGCGTCCGGGGTCGACCGGTTTCCTGCCGGGCGACATCCTCGCCGACCCGCCGCAGAACATGACCAACATGGCGCGGTACGGCGGCAACGCCAATGCGCATCGTGCCGTCGTGCGCGGCAGCTTCATCGGGCTCGCCTACGACCTGACACCGAACATGGACGCGGCGAATCCCGAGAAGACCGCGGTGCCGACGGCGAACTACAACCTCTACTTCACGCGGTCCACGAGCAACGGCGAGGTCGGCAGCTGGAGCCCGGCGCGCAACCTGTCGCGCATCGACTCCCCCTCCTACACCGTGGTCGAGCCGCGCATGGTGCCGACGCCGGGAACGATCGTGAATCCGCTGACCGGCACGCCGGACGCGGGCGACACCCAGGATCCGAACGTCCTTTACGCATGCTATGCGACGGAGACCAACACCTTGATCGGCCAGTCCGGGCGGGTCTACGTGTCCCGCTCGCTGGATCAGGGAGCGACCTTCGAACCGTTCGTTCCGGTATCGGCGACGACAAGCGGGCAATCGGAATCGCAGCTGCGACCCAGTCCCGACGGCTCCTCGGCGATGGTCCTCTGGATGGGTGAGCAGACGCCCGGCGATCCCGCCACGAAGGATGCAATGTTCGCGATGGGCCAACCGGTTGAAATTCCCGATCTCGCGCTTTCGGCGGGCAGTGCCTCGCTGTCCAGGAACTCCAGGCTCACGCTGGCCCTGAACGTGCTCAATCGCGGCACCGGCAGCGCCAGCAACGTGGTCTTGAGTGGATCGGTGCCGAACGGGTTGCTCCCCAGTGCCTCCGCCTCCGGCAACTGCGCCGTCAATGGCCCGGACTTCACCTGCACGATCCCGACGGTCCCGCCCAGCCAGCACGGTGCGGTGGCCCTCACCGTGACTGGAGCGGCGGAAGGAGAACATCTCATCAGCATGCGCGTGACCAGCGAGGAGCCGGACGCGAATGTGACGGACAACGCCTGGACACTGTCGGTCAGCGTCACGCCCGAGCTGTCCGCCAATCCGCCCGTGCCGATCCAGCCGCCACCTTCACAGCCGCCCGCGCCAACGCCAACCCCGACGCCAACGCCAACGCCAACGCCGACGCCTCCGCCGGCGGCTTCGCCGTCGGTCCCGGCGGCCATCGCGGACAGCGGCGGAGGGTGCACGGTGGCGCGTTCCGGCAGCCCGTTCGACCCGGTCCTGCTGCTGATGGCCGGATTGAGTCTCGTGGGCCTGCAGCGCAGGCAGCACCGGGTGCCTGGCTGTTGAGCGGACCATGGACGACCGCGTCGGGCTGGTGACCGAATCCACCGTCGCGGCCGCAGCGGAGACATCCTGCTGCGGCCTGCCCGAGTGGGCGCTGCATGGACCGCCCGCGGGACGCGGAACGAGCCCGCTGTGCGCGCTTCCCGAATGGGATGCGGGGGAGTCGACGCACGTACACCGCGGAGCCAGAGCCACCCGGATCGAGTTGGTCCGCGACCGGCGGCTCTACGCGGCTGGAAGCGTCGGCGACTGCGTCTATGTGCTGAAGGCCGGTGTCGTGAAGCACACGGCGACGGCGGACGACGGCAGGAATGCCGTCGTCCGACTGGTGACGGCCGGCGGGGTCAGCGGGCTGGAAGCGATGGCCGGCTTGCCCTACCGGCACAGCGCCATCGTGCTGCATCCAGGCTCGGCTTGCCGGATTCCCGTAGACGTCATCAGGAGGTACGAGGAAGTCGATTCGGCGGCCGCGAAGCAGCTATGCCAGGCGTGGCAACAGGCCGTGGACGATTCGGAGCGGCTCCTCCGGATGACGCACGGCCCGGCGCTCCTGCGCGTCGCCAGCCTGCTGCACTTCCTCCGGGAAGCCATTCCCGCAGGTGAGCTCATCCGGATCCGGCGCGCCGACATCGCTGACCTGTTCGCCCTGACGGAAGTCAGCGTCGCGCGCGCCCTGTCGGAACTGCGCAAGCGCGGACTGATTGCTCAGCGCGACAACGGCATCGCGCACATCGACGCCCACATCGTGGCGCTAGCGGGAGCACCCGGTCTGTCGGCCGACTACATTTGATACGGATCGCGTACCGCGCTGCTTCCCGGCAGTGATAGACGTCAAGCCCGGCCTTGTGTCGGCGGGCCAAAGTGAGATGCGGTTTCGTGAGTCGTGGCACCGCGTTCTATCGCGTGATGTGCACGGTTGGTCGGACCCCGAAGGAGTTGACGAAGGGCGGTGACGGCTCCCCGGTGCGATTACTCGTCGGTCCAGCCGAGGCGCACGAGGCAGGCGGACGGAATTTCAGAGGAAAGGACGCGACATGACGAGCAAACGTTTGATGACGGTGATCGGTGCTGCCGTCGCCATGACGGCGACGATAGCCGGTGCTCAGACGAGCACTCAGGCGCAGCAGCAGACCCGCGACCAGGTCCAGCAGCAGACGCGGGAACAGGCGCAGCAGCAGACCAAGGAGCAGTTGCAGCAGCAGACGCAGCAGACCAAGAGCAGTGCAGCAGCAGACGCAGCAGCAGACGCCGCAGCAGACCCAGCAGCAGACCAAGGAACAACTGCAGACCAAGGAACAGCTGCAGCAGCAAACGCGGCAGCAGACCAAGCAGCAACTGCAGCAGCCGACACCGCAGCAGATCCAGCAGCAGACGCGAGAGCAGGCGATGACTCAGTCGCAGTCGCGTTCGCAGTCGCAAGCCGGCCCCGGCTCATCAGCAGGGGCCGGCGCGGGCGCGGGTAGTGGCGCTGGTGCTGGAGCCGGTGCCGGCGGCGGCGCGGGTGGTGGCGGTGGTGGCGGTGGCGGTGGCGGGCGGTGGCGGTGGCGGTGGCGGTGGCGGTGGTGGTGGGGGCGGCAAGTAATTCCGCCGACAGGCCGGCCCGGCCCGTCACTTGTGCATACGTTTGAATCAGATCACGCTCCGCTGGCTCCTGACCGGCGATCGCTTCAGCCGCCCTGATCCCCACGATCACGGTCGGCCAGCGCGGGCGTGACCACGGTTCCACGTCGGTCGCGGGAGACGCCCCTGCAAGCACGGGGCGTTTCTCGTTGAGGGCTGGCGTCGCGGCGCACGCACCCACCACGACGACGATGCGGTAGATTCCCGGCGCAGCTTGAAGCCGTCTCCCAAGCCTTTCATGCCCCGCATCCATCAACGCAAGCTGACTGTCACCACCGAGTCGATCGACGCCGTCGGCCATGTCAACAACCGCGAGTACCTGCGCTGGATGGAGGACATCGCGGTCGAGCACTCGGCGGTGCAGGGCTGGCCGATGGAACGCTACTTCGAGCGCGGCAACGCCTGGGTGGCGTCCACACACTTTCTCGAATACCTGCGTCCGGCATTCGCTGGCGATCAACTCGACATCTACACGTGGATCGGCACGTGGGATCGCCGCACCTCCGTGCGGCGCTACGCGGTGACCCGGCAGCGCAAGCTGGTCGCCCGCGGCGAGACCTGCTGGACCTTCGTCGAACTGGCGTCCGGGCGCGCGTGCGATCTGCCCGCCGCGGTGACTGCGGCGTTCTTCGTGGTCGCCGACGACGACCCGGAACTGAAGTCGCTCGGCCTGGCCCGGCGCGTAAGGTCGCGTCCAGCCACGGCTTCCCCGGATACCGCTGGCGAAGTTTCGGCTGACGGCATCGCCGCCGCGCACCCCTCGATCACGCCTCAGCGGTAGGGTCGATCGGACGGCCGTCGGCCCGGGGTCGCCGGTCTGGCGTGCGACAATCCGCGGCTCTGCGCCGATGCGCCAGTCGGCGCCGCTGCGTCCCGTTGCCGGCGGACGCGGCGTTCGAGCCCAACATGAAGAACGACAATCTCGTCCAGATCGATCGCGTGACGTTCGGCTATGACCAGCGGGTCATCCTGTCGGACGTCACGATGAGCTTTCCGCGCGGCAAGGTGATCGCGATCATGGGCGGCTCGGGCTGCGGCAAGACGACATTGCTGCGCCTGATCGGCGGCACGCTCACCCCGCAGCGCGGCACCATCGCGTTCGACGGCGCGCCGGTCAACCCGCGCGACCGCGAGGCGCTGTACGCGCTGCGCCGCCGGGTCGGCATGCTGTTCCAGTTCGGCGCGCTGTTCACCGACCTCACGGTGTTCGACAACGTGGCCTTTCCGCTGCGCGAACACACGACGCTGCCCGACTCGATGATCCGCGATCTCGTGCTGATGAAGCTGAACGCGGTCGGCCTGCGCGGCGCGGCGCAGCTGAAACCGGCGGATCTGTCCGGCGGCATGGCGCGGCGCGTCGCGCTTGCGCGCGCGATCGCGCTCGATCCGGAACTGATCATGTACGACGAGCCCTTCGCCGGCCTCGACCCGATCTCGCTCGGCGTGGCCGCGAACCTGATCCGCCGGCTGAACGACGCCACCGGCGCCACGTCGCTCGTGGTCTCGCACGACGTGCACGAGTGCTTTCTGATCAGCGACTACGTCTACGTGATCTCGGCCGGCCGCATCGTCGGCCACGGCACGCCGGCGGAAGTGCAGGCGTCCGACGATCCGGAAGTGCTCCAGTTCATCCGCGGCGAGCCCGATGGGCCGGTCAAGTTCCACTACCCGGCGGCGGCGTACGGGGCCGACCTGGGGCTGCGGCCATGAGCGCGCGCCGGAACTCCTGCTGCAACGGCTCGGAGTCTGGGCGCTCGGGATGCTGCGCGGGCTCGGGCACAGCGCGTTCTTCCTCGTCGACCTGATTCGCAGCCTGCCGTCGGCGCTGAATCGCTTCTTCCTGACCGTCGCGCAGATCCATGCGATCGGCAACTACTCGCTGGTGATCATCGCGGCGTCCGGCCTCGCGGTGGGCTTCGTGCTCGCGCTGCAGGGCTACTACACGCTCAGCCGCTATGGCGCCGCCGAGTCGCTCGGCCTGCTCGTCGCGCTGTCGCTGGTGCGGGAGCTGGGTCCGGTCGTGACCGGGCTGCTGTTCGCCGGCCGCGCCGGCACGTCGCTCACCGCCGAGATCGGCCTGATGAAAGCGGGCGAGCAACTCGCGGCGATGGAGATGATGGCGGTCGATCCCAAGCAGCGCGTGCTCGCGCCGCGCTTCCTCGCGGGCATCATCGCCATGCCGATGCTGGCGGCGCTGTTCTCCGCCGTCGGCATCCTCGGCGGCTATGTCGTCGGCGTGCTGATGATCGGCATCGACCCGGGGGCCTTCTGGTCGCAGATGCAGAACGGCGTCGACGCCTGGGACGACGTCGGCAACGGCATCGTCAAGAGCATCGTGTTCGGCATCGCCTGCACCTTCGTCGCGCTCTACCAGGGGTACGAGGCGCAGGCCACCCCCGAAGGCGTCGCGCAGGCGACCACGCGCACGGTCGTGGTGTCCTCGCTCGCCGTGCTGGGGCTCGATTTTGTGCTGACCGCGCTGATGTTCAGCGCGCCGAGATGAACGGAGTCTGCAATGGGACGTAAGAGTATCGAGACGATGGTGGGCCTGTTCGTGCTGCTCGGCCTGCTCGCGATCGTGTTCCTCGCGCTGAAGGCCGCGAACCTCGCGAGCTTTCGCGTCGGCAGCACGTACGCGGTCACCGCGAAATTCGACAACATCGGCGGCCTGAAGGTGCGCGCGCCGGTGAAGAGCGCCGGCGTGACGGTCGGCCGGGTCACCGCGATCGCGCTGGACGCGAAGAGCTACCAGGGCCTCGGTCACGATGGAACTCGAGCAGGGCGTGGCGTTCCCCGCCGACACATCGGCGAAGATCCTGACCTCGGGCCTGCTCGGCGACCAGTACATCGGCCTCGAGCCGGGCGGTGCGGACCAGAACCTCAAGCCCGGCGACGCGATCAAGATGACGCAGTCCGCCGTCGTGCTGGAAAACCTGATCGGGCAGTTCCTGTACAGCAAGGCCGCCGAGCCCGCCGGGGAGCGGAAGTAGGAGGCACGATGACAGGCCCGGAGCTTGCCGACTGGAGCAACGTGGAAACCGCGACGTACCGGCTGCGCCGCTCGCTCGCGCGTCGCTGCGCTCGCGCTGTTCGCGCTGCTGACGGGTTGCGCCACCGTGCCGCCGAATGCCGGACAGGACCCGCGCGATCCGCTGGAAGCGTTCAACCGGCAGGTGTTCGGGTTCAACGAGGGGCTGGACAAGGTCGTCCTGAAGCCTCTGGCGCAGGTGTACGACACGGTGCTGCCGGTTCCTGTCCAGGACTGTCTGTCCAACGGGTTCAGCAACCTGCGTGAACCTTCGAATGCGTTCAACAACCTGCTGCAGGGCAAGGCCGCCGAAGCGGTGTCCGATGTGTGCCGCTTCGCGGTGAACACCACCGTCGGGCTGCTCGGGTGCTTCGACGTCGCGAGCCGCATGGGGCTCGAGCGGCACCGGGAGGACTTCGGCCAGACGCTCGGCGTGTGGGGTCTCGGCCAGGGTCCTTTCCTGGTGCTGCCGCTGTTCGGCCCCAGTTCGATCCGGGACGGCGCCGGCCTCGGCGTCGAGACCGTGCTGGACGTCAATTTCTGGATCAACAACGTCAGCGTGCGCAACACCATCTTCGGCGTCCGGACCATCAACGCCCGCGATGAGTTGCTGAGGGCGGACGACCTGATCGCCGGCGCGGCGCTCGACAAATACACCTTCGTCCGGGACGGGTACCTGCAACGTCGGCGCAACCAGGTGTTCGACGGCAACCCGCCGCGCGAGAAGGACGAAGACGACGACGCGGAGCCGGAGCCCGCGCCGAAGCCCGCTGCTTCTACGGGAAGTTCCGGTCCACCGCCGGGCGGCACGGACGTTAAACCGCCAGAGCCGGCGAAGCCGGCGCAGTAATGCTGACGAAAGGGTGACGCATGTCTCTGCTGAACGTATTCAAGTCCGCGGCGCTCGGCGCATGCCTGCTGGTGGCTGGAGTCGCCCCGGCGCAGGCGCCAGCCGCCGCGCCTGCCGCGACCGCCGCGCCGGATGTCCTCGTGCGCGACCTGTCCATCGACGTGCTGAATGCCATCAAGGCGGACAACGCGCTGAAGAGCGGCGACATCAACCGCGTGCAGAAGCTCGTCGACGAGAAGATGCTGCCGTACGTCGATTTCCAGAAGATGACGCAGCTTGCCGTGGGCCGCGGCTGGCGCCAGGCCACGCCCGGAGCAGCGCGCCGCGCTGACGCGCGAGTTCCGCACGCTGCTGGTGCGGACCTACAGCGGAGCGCTGTCGCAGGTGACGGACCACCAGGTCAAGCTGCGGCCGTTCCGCGCCCAGCCGAGCGACACCGACGTGATGGTCGGCACCAACGTCGTCGCGTCGCGCGGCGATCCGATCCAGCTCGACTATCGCCTCGAGAAGACCGACGCCGGCTGGAAGATCTACGACGTCAACATCCTCGGCGTGTGGCTGGTCGAGAACTACAAGACGCAGTTCGCCTCGCAGATCAACGCCGGCGGCGTCGATGGCCTCATCAAGACCCTGACCGACCGCAACCGGCAGCTCGAGCAGGGCAAGAAGGTCTGAGCCTGTCCATGCGCATCGACAGCACCGACATCGGCATGCACAACGCCGCGCAGATCGCGGCCGCCGGAATCGAGGCGATCCGCGGCGGCGACACCGCCTTCGACCTGTCCGCGGTCCTTACCTGCGATTCGTCGGCCGTCGCCGTCGTGCTCGCCTGGCAGCGTGAAGCGCAGGCGCGCGGCGCGCAGTTGCAGCTCTCGGGCCTGCCGGCCGGCCTCGCGAGCCTGGCGACGGTGTACGGCGTCGCGCCTTTGCTGGATCTCGACGAACCAGGCCGCTGACAGCGGCAATCCGTGGCCCGCGCCGCCGGGCGACGCGGAGCCGGCGATTACAATCACGGGTTCCTTCCGCGGCGCTACACGCGCCGTCTTCCCGTGACTGCCGCCATCCAGGTTTCCTCCGTCACCAAGCGCTACGGCTCCCTCGCAGCGCTGGACAGCGTCGACCTCACGATCGAGCCCGGCGAGTTCTTCGGCCTGCTCGGTCCCAATGGCGCCGGCAAGACCACGCTGATCTCGATCATCGCCGGACTGGTGCGCGCGACCAGCGGCCGCGTGCGCGTGCTGGGCCACGATGTCGTCGACGATGCGCGGGCCGCGCGCCTGGCGCTGGGCGTGGTGCCGCAGGAACTCGCGTTCGATCCCTTCTTCACGGTGCGCGAGACGCTGGTCTTCCAGTCGGGCTACTTCGGCCTGACCGGCAACGGCGCGTGGATCGACGAGGTGCTGCAAAACCTCGGACTCGCGGCGAAGGCGGACACCAACATGCGCGCCCTGTCGGGCGGCATGAAGCGCCGCGTGCTGGTCGCGCAGGCGCTGGTGCACAAGCCGCCGGTCATCGTGCTGGACGAGCCGACCGCGGGCGTCGACGTCGAACTGCGGCAGACGCTGTGGTCGTTCATCCGCCGGCTGAACCGCGAAGGCCACACGATCGTGCTGACCACCCACTACCTCGAGGAAGCGCAGGCGCTGTGCCAGCGCATCGCCATGCTGAAGTCGGGCCGGGTCGTGGCGCTCGATACGACGCGCGCCCTGCTGGCGCGGGTCGCCGGGCTCCAGATGACGCTGCGCGCGCGCGGTGCGCTGCCGGCTTCGGTGCTCGCCCACCGCATCGACGAGCGCGACGGCGCCGTGCTGCTGCGGCTGTCGCAGCCGTCGGACGTGGCCGCCGTGCTGAACGCCTGCGAGGCCGCAGGCTGCGTGCTGGACGACGTCGAAGTCGGGCGCGCGGACCTCGAGGACGTGTTCCTGCAGATCACGTCCGACGCCGGCAAGTCGCAGCGGGTGGCGGCATGAGCGTGAATGGCCGTTCCCAAGCGCTCGCCCCGGAGCGCCGCGCGGACTTGCGCGTTCGCCGGTCGGCGGCCGTCGCCGAAAGTTCCGCGGCGGTCGCGTTCCGCACGCTGCTGACGAAGGAGATGCTGCGCTTCTGGAAGGTGAGCTTCCAGACGATCGCCGCGCCGGTGCTGACCTCGGTGCTGTACCTGCTGGTGTTCGGACACGTGCTCGAGGAGCACGTCGAGGCGCTGCCGGGCGTGAGCTACACCGCGTTCCTGATTCCCGGGCTGGTGATGATGAGCGTGCTGCAGAACGCGTTCGCCAACTCGTCGTCGAGCCTGATCCAGTCGAAGATCATGGGCAGCCTGATCTTCGTCCTGCTGCCGCCGTTCTCGCACTGGCAGCTGTTCGGCGCCTATGTCGCCGCGGCCGTCGTGCGCGGCGTCGTGGTCGGCGCGGGCGTGTTCGTGATCACGGTGTGGTTCGCGCCGCCGTCGTTCGCGGCGCCGCTGTGGTCGCTCGTCTTCGCCGTCCTCGGCGCGGCGATGCTGGGCGCGCTGGGCCTGATCGCCGGCATCTGGGCCGACAAGTTCGACCAGCTCGCGGCGTTCCAGAACTTCATCGTGATGCCGGCCACCTTCCTGTCCGGCGTGTTCTATTCGGTGCACGGCCTGCCGCCGTTCTGGCAGACCGTGTCGCACTTCAATCCGTTCTTCTACATGATCGACGGCTTCCGCTACGGCTTCTTCGCGCAGTCGGACGTCAACCCGTGGATCAGCCTCGCGGTCGTCGCCGCGGCGTTCGCCGTGCACCTGCGGCATCGCCGTCGCCCTGCTGGCGCGGGGCTTCAAACTCAGGCACTGAGACTCCCGATGGACCCCACTCCCGATGACGTCAAGCGCTACATCGCGCAGAGCCTCGATTGCGAGCGCGTGGAGGTGGACGGCGACGGCCGGCACTTCCAGGCGCTGATCGTCAGCGCGCAGTTCGCCGGCAAGAACCGCGTCGCGCGCCACCAGCTGGTCTATGCCGCGCTCGGCGACCGCATGCGCGAGGAGATCCACGCGCTGTCGATCGCGCCGCTGACGCCCGAGGAATACCGGGAGCTGGAAGGGTGACTTCACGTCGATTTCACGGACCGTTCGCAGCCGCTTCGAGCCGGCCGGCGACCCTCCGCGTCGAACGCCCGCATGTCCGCGGGCGCCACGCGGAGGTCAACGTCATGCCCGACTCGCTGCTGCTCGATTCGCCTCGGTACACCCGCGCCATCCACTTTCGCCGGCCGTCGCCGGCGGTCGCCGGAGTCTCCGATGGACAAGCTGAAGATCCGTGGGCGGCAGGGCGCTCGAACGGGGAGGTGAGGATCTCGGGCGCCAAGAACGCGGCGCTGCCGATCCTCGCCGCCGGCCTGCTCACGGCCGACGAGTTCGTCGTCGACAACGTGCCGCAGCTGCAGGACGTCGCGACCACGCTGAAGCTGCTGCGCCAGATGGGCGTGGCGGCCGAACGCGACGGCGACCACGGTGCGGCTGAAGGCCGATGCGGTCACGCAACACCGAAGCGCCGTACGAGATGGTGAAGACCATGCGCGCCTCGATCCTGGTGCTCGGCCCGCTGGTCGCGCGCTTCGGCACCGCGCGCGTGTCGCTGCCCGGCGGCTGCGCCATCGGCGCGCGTCCGGTCGACCAGCACATCAAGGGGCTGGAGGCGCTGGGCGCGACGATCCGCATCGAGGGCGGCTTCGTGGTGGCCGAGGCGAAGCGGCTGAAAGGCACGCGCATCGTCACCGACATGGTGACGGTGACCGGCACCGAGAACCTGATGATGGCGGCCACGCTGGCCGAGGGCGAGACGGTGATCGAGAACGCCGCGCGCGAGCCCGAGGTCGTCGACCTGGCCGATGCGCTCAACGCGATGGGCGCGCGCATTTCCGGGCGCCGGCACGAGCGCGATCGTCGATCGAGGGCGTGGAGCGGCTGCACGGCGCGCGCCACCGCGTGATGCCCGACCGCATCGAGACCGGCACCTTCCTGGCGGCCGTGGCGGCGGCGGGTGGCGATGCGACGCTGCGCGGCGCGGCGCCTCACACGCTCGACGCCGTGCTCGACAAGCTGCAGGAAGCCGGTGCCGAACTGCAGGCGGACGGCGACGTGCTGCGGATCCGGATGCGTGGCCGTCCGCGCGCGGTCAGCCTGCGCACGGCGCCCTATCCGGCGTTCCCGACCGACATGCAGGCCCAGTTCATGGCGCTCGACTGCGTCGCCGACGGCGTCGGCCGCATCACCGAGACCATCTTCGAGAACCGCTTCATGCACGTTCCCGGAACTGCAGCGGCTCGGCGCGGACATCGCGATCGAGGGCAACACCGCGGTGGTGCAGGGCGTGTCGAGCGGCTCGCCGGCGCTCCGGTGATGGCGACCGACCTGCGCGCGTCCGCCTGCCTCGTCGTCGCCGCGCTGGCGGCCGAGGGCGAGACCGTGGTCGATCGCATCTACCATCTCGACCGGGGCTACGAGAACATGGAAACCAAGCTGGCCGCGCTCGGAGCGCAGGTCGAGAGGGTCAAGTGATCACGCTGGCGCTGTCCAAGGGACGCATCTTCGACGAGACGCGGCCGCTGCTGGCGGCGGCGGGCATCGCGCCGCTCGAGGATCCGGAGACCTCGCGCAAGCTGATCATCGGCACGACGAATCCCGACCTGCGGATCGTCGTCGTGCGCGCCTCCGACGTGCCGACCTACGTCCAGTACGGCGCCGCCGACCTCGGCGTGGCCGGCAAGGACGTGCTGATGGAGCACGGCGGCGCCGGGCTCTACCAGCCGGTCGACCTCAACATCGCGCGCTGCCGGCTGTGCGTCGCCGTGCCGGCGGGTTTCGACTACGCCAACGCGGTGCGCCGCGGCGCGCGGCTGCGGGTGGCGACCAAGTACGTGCAGACCGCGCGCGAGCACTTCGCCGCCAAGGGCGTGCACGTCGACGTGATCAAGCTGTACGGCTCGATGGAACTCGCGCCGCTGGTCGGGCTGGCCGACGTGATCGTCGACCTCGTCTCGTCCGGGCGGCACGCTGAAGGCGAACAACCTGGTCGAGGTCGAGGAGATCGCGCCGATCTCGTCGCGCCTGATCGTCAACCAGTCGTCGATGAAGCTGAAGCGCGCGGCGCTGATGCCGATCGTCGAGCGCATCCAGCAGGCGGTGCCGCGCATGAGAGTGCGCACGCTCGACAGCCGGCAGCCGACGTTCGACGCGCAGTTCGCCGAACTCGTCGCCGTCGACACGGCGATCGACCGCGAGATCGAGCGCGTCGCCACGGCGATCGTCGACGACGTGCAGGACGCGCGGCGACGCGGCGCTGCTCGAGTACACGAACCGCTTCGATCGCATGCGCGCGGCCACGGTGGCCGAGCTCGAGATTCCCGCGCGCGAGATGCAGGCGGCGCTCGACGCGCTGCCGAACGACCAGCGCGTCGCCCTGGAGAGCCGCCGCGCGCCGCATCCGCGCGTACCACGAGCACCAGGTGGCGACGACCTGGACCTACACCGAGGACGACGGCACGCGTGCTGGGCCAGCGCGTGAACGCGCTCGACAGCGTCGGCCTCTACGTGCCGGGCGGCCTCGCCGCCTATCCATCGTCGCTGCTGATGAACGCGCTGCCCGCGCACGTCGCCGGCGTCGAGAACATCGTGATGGTCGTGCCGACGCCGGACGGCAAGCGCAACCCGCTGGTGCTGGCCGCGGCCGCGCTGGCCGGTGTCTCGCGCGCGTTCGCCATCGGCGGCGCGCAGGCCGTGGCCGCGCTCGCCTACGGCACCGAGACGGTCCCGGCGGTCGACAAGATCGTCGGTCCGGGCAACGCCTACGTCGCCGCCGCCAAGCGACGGGTGTTCGGCGTCGTCGGCATCGACATGATCGCCGGGCCGAGCGAGATCCTGGTGATCTGCGACGGCAGGACCGATCCGGACTGGATCGCGATGGATCTGTTCTCGCAGGCCGAGCACGACGAACTGGCGCAGTCGATCCTGCTCACGCCCGATGCGGCGTTCATCGAGACAGGTCCAGGCGTCGATCGCGAAGCTGCTGCCGACCATGCCGCGGCGCGCGATCATCGAGAAGTCGCTCGCCAACCGCGGCGCGCTGATCCTGACGCGCGACCTCGACGAGGCCTGCGCGATCGCCGACCGCATCGCGCCCGAGCACCTCGAGATCTCGACCGACGAGCCGGAGCGCTGGGCGGCGAAGATCCGGCACGCCGGCGCGCTCTTCCTCGGGCGGCACACCAGCGAAGCGCTGGGCGACTACTGCGCCGGGCCCAACCACGTGCTGCCGACCTCGCGCACCGCGCGCTTCTCGTCGCCGCTCGGCGTCTACGACTTCCAGAAGCGCACCAGCCTGATCCGGGTGTCCGAGGCCGGCGCGCAGACCCTCGGGCGCGTCGCCGCGACGCTCGCGCGCGGCGAGCAACTTGCCGGCGCACGCCGCCAGCGCCGAATACCGGCTGGAGAAACGATGAGCGCGGGACGCCTGAACCTCTCGGTGCTGCGCGACGACGTGCGCGCGATCGAGCGCCTACCCGGTGCCGAGCGCCATCGGGCTGATCAAGCTCGACGCGATGGAGAACCCGTTCCCGCTGCCGCCGGGCCTGATGCAGCAGCTCGGCGACCGGCTCGGCCGCACCGCGCTCAACCGCTATCCGCTGTCCGATCCGCAGGGCTTCAAGGAGCGGCTGGCGCGCGCGATGGGGGTGCCCGAGGGCATGCAGCTGATGCTCGGCAACGGCTCCGACGAACTGATCCATCTCGTGATCCAGGCCTGCGCCCGGCCGGACGCCGTGGTGCTGGCGCCCTGGCCCGAGCTTCGTGATGTACGAGCTGTCGGCGCGTTTCAACCGCTGCCGCTTCGTGGGCGTGCCGCTGAAGGCGGACTTCTCGCTCGATGCGCCGGCGCTGCTGGCGGCGATCGAAGAGCACCAGCCGGCGGTCGTCTTCATCGCGTACCCGAACAACCCGACCGGCAACCTGTTCGACCGCACGGTCATCGAGGAGGTCATGCGCGCCGCGCCCGGGCTCGTGGTCGTCGACGAGGCCTACCTGCCGTTCGCGCAGGACACCTGGATGCCGCAGCTGCCGCGGCTGGGCCAACTGCTGGTGCTGCGCACGATGTCCAAGCTCGGCCTGGCCGGCATCCGCCTCGGCTACCTGGCCGGCCATCCGGACTGGATCGCGCAGTTCGACAAGGTGCGCCCGCCGTACAACGTCAACGTCCTGACGCTGGCCGCCGCCGAACTGATGCTCGAGAACCTGCCGATCCTCGATGCGCAGGCGGCGACGCTGCGCGCGGAGCGGACCCGGCTCGGCGACGGCGCTGGCCGACATGCCCGGGCGTGGCCGCCTTTCCGTCGGCGGCGAACTTCATCCTGTTCCGCGTCGAGCAAGCCCGACCGCGTGTTTGCGGCGCTGAAGGAGCGCGGCATACTGATCAAGAACGTTTCGCGCATGCATCCGCTGCTCGAAGGCTGCCTGCGCGTCACGGTCGGCACCGCCGCCGAGAACCAGACGTTCATCAAGGCGCTGCGCGCCGTCATCGGGACTCCACAATGACCCCAGCTTCCCGCCGCGCCGAGGTGGTCCGCAACACGAAGGAAACGCAGATCCGCGTCGCCGTCGACCTCGACGGCGCCGGCCGCTCCGAACTCGCCACCGGCATCGGCTTCTTCGACCACATGCTGGAGCAGATCGCGCGGCACGGGCTGATCGACCTCGTCGTCGCAGGCGCAGGGCGACCTGCACATCGACGGGCATCACACGGTCGAGGACGTCGGCATCACGCTCGGCCAGGCGTTCGCGCAGGCGGTCGGCGACAAGGCCGGCGTCCGGCGCTACGGCCACGCCTACGTGCCGCTCGACGAAGCGCTGTCGCGCGTCGTCGTCGACCTGTCCGGCCGGCCCGAGCTGATCTGGAACGTTCGCTTCACGCGCGCGATGATCGGCGAGTTCGACGTCGACCTCGCGCACGAGTTCTTCCAGGGCTTCGTCAACCACGCGCTGGTGACGCTGCACGTCGACAACCTGCGCGGCGACAACGCGCATCACCAGTGCGAAACCGTCTTCAAGGCGTTCGCCCGCGCGCTGCGCATGGCCGTCGAGCTCGATCCCCGCGCCGCGGGCACGATTCCTTCGACCAAGGGCACGCTGTAGGCCCGAGATGCTTTTCGTTGCCTTTGCCAGGGCGAGCGCCCGGCCGCTCCGAAGCTCGCCCTCTAACTGACCGCTTTGCGTGCACGTGCGACGCGAAGCGTCGCGTACACGCAAAGCGCTTGCAATGATCGCGATCGTCGACTTCGGGATGGGCAACCTGCGCTCGGTCGCCAAGGCGATCGAGCACGTCGCCCCGAAGGCGACGGTGACGATCACTTCGGATGCCGCGATGATCCGTGCGGCCGATCGCGTGGTGTTTCCCGGGCCAGGGCGCGATGCCGGACTGCATGCGCTACCTGAAGGAATTCGGGCTCGACGAGCGCGGTGCGCGAGGTCGCGGCGACGCAAGCCGTTGCTGGCGGTGTGCATCGGCGAGCAGATGCTGTTCGACCGCAGCGAGGAAGGCGACACGCCCGGGCTGGGGCTGTTCGCCGGCTCCGTCGTCCGCTTTCGTGAGGACGCGATGCGCCTGCCGGACGGCCAGCGGCTGAAAGTGCCGCACATGGGGTGGAACCGGGTGCGACAGATGCAGACGCACCCGCTGTGGGACGGCATTCCCGACGACAGCTGGTTCTACTTCGTTCACAGTTACTATGTGGTGCCGGCCGATCGCCGCGATTTCGGCCGGCGAAAGCACGTACGGGACCGCCTTTACCTGCGTGGTCGCGAGCGATAATATTTTCGCGACCCAGTTTCACCCGGAAAAGAGCTCAGCAGCCGGTCTGCGCATCTACGAGAACTTCACGCGCTGGAATCCCTGATCGTGTTCGAGGCCGCAGTCGCCTCCGCGTCACCCAACGCTCCCCTCCTTCGCTCTCTTCCCACTCCCGAACTGACGCCCGCGCGCGGGTCCATCGGCATGCTCCTGATACCGGCTATCGACATCAAGGACGGACACTGTGTTCGCCTGCGGCAAGGCGACATGGACAACAACGTGACCGTGTTCTCCGACGATCCCGTCGCGATGGCCCGGCACTGGCTGGCGCAGGGAGCGCGACGGCTGCACATCGTCGACCTGAACGGCGCCCGCTCCGGCATCCCGGTCAACGAGCCGGTGATCCGCAAGATCATCAAGGCGGTCGGCGACGACCTGCCGGTGCAGCTCGGGCGGCGGCATCCGCGACCTCGACATCATCGAGCGCTACATCGACGACGGCGTGAGCTTCGTCGTGATCGGCACGGCGGCGGTGAAGAACCCCGGGCTTCCTGCACGACGCCTGCAGCGCCTTCGCGGGTCACGTGATCGTGGCGCTCGACGCCAAGGGCGGCAAGGTCGCGACCGACGGCTGGAGCAAGCTGACCGGCCACGACGTGACCGACCTCGCGCAAGAAGTTCGAGGACTACGGCGCCGAGGCGATCCTGTACACCGACATCGGACGCGACGGCATGATGTCCGGCGTCAACATCGAAGCGACGGTCGAGCTGGCCCGCCACGTGAAGATTCCCGTGATCGCCAGCGGCGGCATCGCCAGCATGAAGGACATCGAGCAGCTGTGCGCGGTCGAGTCCGAGGGCATCGAAGGCGCCATCCTCGGCCGCTCGCTGTACGAAGGCGCGATCGACTTCAAGGCGGCGCAGGAACGCGCGGACGAGCTCGGCGCCTGATCCGGCCGGGTCGATCGGCCGGCGGCGCCCGGCATCGACTATCCTGCGGGCTGTTCCCGCCTCTCGCCATGCTCGCCAAACGCATCATCCCGTGCCTCGACGTGACCGCCGGTCGCGTCGTCAAGGGCGTCAACTTCGTCAGCCTGCGCGACGCCGGCGATCCGGTCGAGATCGCGCGCCGCTACGACGAGCAGGGCGCCGACGAGCTCACGTTCCTCGACATCACCGCGAGCTCCGACCAGCGCGACATCATCCTGCACGTGATCGAGGCGGTCGCCGAGCAGGTCTTCATTCCGCTGACGGTCGGCGGCGGCGTGCGCAAGGTGGAGGACGTGCGGCGGCTGCTGAACGCCGGCGCCGACAAGATCTCGATCAACACCGCCGCCGTGCAGAACCCGCAGCTGGTGGCGGACGCCAGCGGCCGCTTCGGCTCGCAGTGCATCGTCGTCGCCGTCGACGCGCGCCGCCGCCAGGCGGACGACCCGCGCAGGGCTGGGAGGTCTACACGCACGGCGGTCGCACGCCGACGGGCCTCGACGCGTCGAGTGGGCGCGCCGGGTGGCCGACCTCGGGCGCCGGCGAGATCCTGCTCACCAGCATGGACCGCGACGGCACCAAGCAGGGCTTCGACCTCGAACTGACGCGCGCGGTGTCCGACGCCGTCCCGGTGCCGGTGATCGCCTCCGGCGGCGTCGGCACCCTGCAGCACCTGGCCGACGGCGTGCTCGAAGGGCCGGGCCGACGCGGTGCTGGCGGCGTCGATCTTCCACTACGGCGAATTCACCGTCGGCGCAGGCCAAGGCCTTCATGGCGCGACAGGGCATCCTGATGCGGGAGGGCGCATGACCGGGGCTTCCGCCCAGGGCTGGCTCGACGCCGTCCGTTTCGACGCCAACGGCCTCGTGACGGTGATCGCGCAGGATGCGGCGAGCGGGCGGGTGCTGATGGTGGCGTGGGCGAACCGTGACGCGCTGGCCGAAACGGAGGCGTCCGGCCACGCCGTCTACTGGTCGCGCTCGCGAAAACGGCTGTGGCGCAAGGGCGAGGAGTCGGGCCACCGGCAGAGGGTGGCCGAGGTCCGCCTCGACTGCGACGGCGACGCGGTCCTGTACGCTGTTGAACAGGTGGGGGGCATCGCCTGTCATACCGGACGCGAGAGCTGTTTTTACCAGCGCCTCGAGGGCGGGCGCTGGGTCGCCGTCGATCCCGTGCTGAAGGACCCCGAACTGATCTACCGGAAGTGATCCGACCCGTGGCGCCATGAGCGACGCCATCCTGAAGGACCTGGCCGACGTCATCGACTCCCGCAAGGGCGGCGACGCCGAGGCCTCGTACGTCGCCCGGCTGTTCGCCAAGGGCGACGACGCGATCCTGAAGAAGATCGGCGAGGAGGCGACCGAAGCGGTGATGGCCGCGAAGGACGGCGTCCCGGACCGCATCGTCGGCGAAACGGCCGACCTGTGGTTTCACTGCATGATCATGCTGTCGCACTACGGGTTGCGGCCCGAGGACGTGCTGGCCGAGCTGCAACGGCGCGCGGGGACCTCGGGCATCGAGGAAAAGGCGCTGCGCAAGGCGCGCTTGCGGGAAGGCGGGTGAGGGGAATCGCGATGAGGGAGGGTCGATGAGCGGGTGCCTGTTCTGCCGGATCGCGAACGGCGAGATCCCGAGCAAGAAGGTCTACGAGGACGACGACGTCGCTGGCATTCCACGACATCCATCCGGCGGCCCCGGTCCACCTCCTGATGATCCCCAAAAAGCACCTCGATTCCCTCATTGACGCGGGGCCGGAGCACGAGGCGCTATTCGGTAAAATGATCGGTCTTGCGCCTCGCCTCGCCAAAGAACAAGGCTGCGAAAACGGCTTTCGCGTTGTGATCAACAACGGTCCCGACGGCGGACAAGAGGTCTATCACTTGCACATCCACATCCTGGGCGGCCCCCGCCCGTGGAAACGTCTGTAGGAGTCTCAGATGGGTTCGTTTTCGATTTGGCATTGGCTGATCGTCCTGATCGTCATCATCCTGGTGTTCGGCACGGCGAAGCTGAAGAACATGGGCAAGGACCTCGGCGGCGCGATCAAGGGCTTCAAGGAAGGCATGAAAGACGGCGCGGACGAAGTCGCGAACAACGCGGCGGCCGACAAACCCAAGCAGGTTCCCGGCCAGACGATCGACGTCCAGGCCAAAGAGAAGTCCTGATCTCCCGGATGACCGACGCCGCCCCGGCGTTCGACGCAAGGTCGGCCGCCGGCGCGCTGGCGCATCGGCATGTTTGACTTCAGTTTCAGCGAGCTCGCGTTGATCGGCGCCGTGGCGCTGGTCGTGCTCGGCCCCGAGCGGCTGCCGAAGGTCGCGCGCACCGTCGGCGAGTGGGCCGGCAAGGCGCAGCGCTACGTCTCGCAGGTCAAGGCCGACATCAACCGCGAGATGGAAGTCGCCGAGCTGAAGAAGCTGCAGGAGCAGGCGCGGGACGTCGCGCGGTCGATCGAGACCTCCGTGCAGGAGGGTGTGTCGGGCCTGCAGTCGGGCCTCGACTCGACGGCGAGCGCCCTGAGCAGCGGCCTCGATGATTCGTCGGCCACGACCGCTGCGTCGACATCCAGCGCGAGCGACTACTCGTGGGAGGGCGCCGGAGACAGCTGGCAGTCGCATCGCTTCCAGCGCCGCTACAAGCCGGGTCCGAGCGTCGATGATCTGTCCGAGGAGATCGACAAGCTCAAGCGGCAGCTGGCGATGCCCGAGACGCCGAACCGCGGCCGCCAGAAGTACGCGCCGCGCGCGCGCATGAACCGTCCGCGGATACGCCGATGACCACCGAGAACGGCGCGGACAGCGCCGCCACGGCGCGAGCCGGCGCCGGAGCAGAGCTTCCTGTCGCACCTGATCGAGCTGCGGACGCGGCTGGTGCGCTCGGCGATCGCGATCCTCGTCGTGTTCCTGGCGCTGTCGCCGTTCATGAAGGAAATCTTCGACGTGCTGTCGGAGCCGATGATGGCGGCGCTGCCGGCGGGATCGAAGCTGCTCGCCACCGGGGTCATCACGCCGTTCATGGTGCCGCTGAAGGTCACCCTGTTCGCCGCGTTCATCATCGCGCTGCCGTACGTGCTCTGGCAGGTCTGGGCCTTCGTCGCGCCCGGCCTGTACAAGCACGAGAAGAAGCTGGCTGCTCCGATGATCGTCTCCAGCGTCGCGATGTTCGCCGCCGGTGTCGCCTACTGCTACTTCGTCGTCTTCAAGCTGATCTTCCGCTTCATCGCCAACTTCGCGCCGATGTCGGTGACCGTGTCGCCCGACATCGAGGCGTACTTCAGCTTCGTCATGGGGATGTTCATCGCGTTCGGCCTGACGTTCGAAGTGCCGATCGTCGTCGTGCTGCTCGTGCGCTTCGGCATCGCGGACGTGGCGAAACTGAAGCAGGTGCGCCCCTATGTCATCGTCGGCGCCTTCATCGTCGCCGCGATCTTCACGCCGCCCGACGTCGTGTCGCAGCTGCTGCTCGCGATCCCGCTGGTGCTGCTGTACGAGCTCGGCATCGTCCTGGCCCGCTTCTTCGTCAAGCCGAAGCCCGCGGCGGAAGCCTCTCCGCAGGAAGCTTCCTGACCCGCGCCCGGCGGCCGCTTCCCGATGCGACGCCTGGCCCTTTCCCTGCTGTTCTCCGTTGCCGCGGCCCTCGCGCACGCCGGGCCGGCGCAGGTCGTCCGGCCGACGATCCCGATGTGGCGGCGGGCTGGGCCGCGTACCGGGCCGCTGACTACGCCAGGGCGATCGAGCACTACCGCAAGGCCGCGGCGCGCGACGAGCGGGTGGGCCAGTTCAACCTCGCCGTGATGCTGATGGCCGGCGAGGGCGGGCCGGCCGATCCGGTCGAAGGCGTGCGCTGGCTGCGCAAGTCGGCGGACCTCGGCCTCGCCCGCGCGCAGTACGCGCTGGGCCTGCTCTACGAGCGAGGCGAGCACGTGCCGCGGTCGCTGACGGAGGCAACCGCCTGGTTCCTGCGCGCGGCGCAGGGCGGGCATCGGGACGCGCAGGTCAGCGTCGGCACGCAGTATTTCCTCGGGCGGGGGGCCACGCGCGACTACCGGGAAGCGGCGCGCTGGTACGAGCGCGCGGCCGAGCAGGGCGACGAGGGGTCCGCCTACATCGTCGCCAGCCTCTACGAGAAGGGCGACGGCGTCGACGCAGGACACGCTGCGTGCGTTCTACTGGTACAGCCGCGCCGCCGCCGGCGGGGACCCGGCCGCGATCTACAAGGCACGCGAAATGCGCGAGCGCCTGTCGCGCTGACGGCGCGGCTACGGGGCCCGCTGCGGGAGCGGCTGCGGCTGCGGACGTTCGCCCACGGTCACCTGCACTTCGACTTCCTTGCCTTCGCGCGCCACGCGCACCCGCGCGGCCGTGCCCGGTGGCAGCTGCGAAATCTGGTTCAGCATCGCGCGGCTGTTCCGCACCGGCTGGCCGTTGATCGTCAGCATCACGTCGCCCGGCTCCAGTCCGGCCTTGCCCGCCGGGCTCGAGCGCTGCACCCCCTTGAGCACCACGCCTTCGCTTTTCGGCATCTTCAGCACCTCGGCCAGTTCGGGCGTGAGATCCTCCGGCTCGACGCCGAAGTAGCCGCGCACCACCTTGCCGCTCTTGATCAGCTGGTCCATCACCTGGACCACCAGCGTGGACGGAATGGCGAAACCGATGCCGATCGACCCGCCGGTGCGCGAGAAGATCGCCGTATTGATGCCGACGAGATTGCCGTTGGAGTCGACCAGCGCGCCGCCCGAGTTGCCCTGGTTGATCGCGGCATCGGTCTGGATGAAGTTCTCGAACGTGTTGATGCCGAGGTTGGTCCGGCCGAGCGCCGAGACGATCCCCATGGTCACGGTCTGGCCGACGTCGAAGGGATTGCCGATCGCCAGGACGACGTCGCCGACCTTCAGCGAGTCGGAACGGCCGAAGGTGATCACCGGCAGGTCCCGGGCGTCGATCTTGAGGACCGCGAGGTCGCTCTCCGGGTCGGCGCCCACGAGCCTGGCGTCGACCTGGCGGCCGTCGGACAGCGCGACCGCGATCTCGTCGGCCGCCTGCACCACGTGATTGTTCGTCAGCACGTAGCCGTCGGCGCTGGCGATCACGCCGGATCCGAGGCTGGCGACCTTGTCCGCGCCGCCGCGCGAGTCGCCGAAGAAGTAGCGATAGAGCGGGTCTTCAGGCGCTCCGCGGCGCTGGACTTCCTTCGTCGTGTAGACGTTCACCACGGCCGGCGCCGCCTGCTTCACCGCGTCGGCATACGACGTCAGGGCGTTCGCGCGCGGGGCCTCCGGAGTCGGTGACCTGCCGAATCGCGACGCCGGCCGAGGACACCGGCGGGGCGGACGCGGCCGGCGAGCGGTCGATCCACTCCGGCCGCAGCGTCGAGACGATGAACAGCAGCGCCAGCCCGACCGTGGTCGCTTGCGCAAAGATCAGCCACAGTCGACGAAGCATCACAGGTCGATTTCCCGCATTCCGATGGCGAGCCCGCTTCGGCTCGCGCAGCATTGTTACCGATGACAGCGCGGCGTCTCGATCGCCCGGGTCCGCGCATCGCGGCAGGGCGCGGAACGCCGGCGCACTAGCGTTTCTTCAACTCGTCGCGGATTTCGCGCAGCAGCACGACGTCTTCCGGCGTGGCGGCGGGAGCGGCGTCCAGGCGGCCCTTGACGCGATTCACCGCCTTGACCATCCAGAAGATGACGAAGGCGAGGATGACGAAGTTCAGGAGCACGGTGACGAAGTTGCCCCAGGCGAACACGACGCCGGTCTTCTGCGCGACGTCCAGCGGCGCGCCCGCCGGCAACGTTGCCGGACAGAACCCAGTACTTGTTGGTGAAATCGACCGCGCCCCCGAACATCGCGTTGATCAACGGCATGATCGACGTCCTTGACCAGCGAGTCGACGATCCTGCCGAACGCGGCGCCGATGATCACGCCGACGGCCAGGTCGATGACGTTGCCCTTGACGGCAAATTCGCGAAACTCCTTCAGGATGCCCATGATTCCTCCGGTAGCGGCGACTGTTCTGGATGTGCTGCAGATCTTCCCGTCGAAGTGTAGCCGCCGGGTCGACGGCAGTTTTGGGGCTTCAGTCGGCATGGGCGGATCAAGTAGAATCGCCGGCTGCCGTCGGAACGGGCATCGCGGGCATACCGGGCATACCGGGCAACGGGGTCAGATGGGGCACAGTCCATCCGTTGCGCTCGTCGCCTTCCGGATTCTTCTCAACTTCGGGGTTCTTAATGTCCACCTCCACATCCCTCCCGGGTGGCCAGGCGCCTGACGGCGTCGGTCGACAAGGAGCGACGTAACGCCATCATCGTGACCTGCGCCGTCGGCGGAGCCGGTGTCGCCGCGGTCGCGGCGCCCTTCCTGGCGTCGTTCGCGCCGTCCGAGCGCGCCAAGGCGGCCGGGGCGCCGGTCGAAGTGGACCTGTCGTCGAATCCCGCTCGGCGAGAAGATCGTGGTCGAGTGGCGCGGCCTGCCGGTGTGGATCCTGCACCGCACGCCCGAGATGCTGCAGTCGGTGAAGAAGGCGGATCCGGAAGTGGCCGATCCGAAGTCGCTGCGCACGCAGTACCCGACACCGGAGTACGCGCGCAACGAGTTCCGCTCGATCAAGCCCGAGTTCCTGATCACCGTCGGCGTCTGCACCCACCTCGGATGCTCGCCCTCGGGACCCTACGCGGGCGGCTCCAACGCGCAGCTCGGCGCCGATCCCGGCTTCGTCTGCCCGTGCCACGGCTCGACCTTCGACCTGGCCGGCCGCGTGTTCAAGAACAAGCCGGCGCCGGACAACCTGCCGGTGCCGCCGCACAAATACCTGTCGGCGACCCGTCGTGGTCATCGGCGACGACTCCAAGGCCTGATCGGGCAACTGAGCGGGGAACAAGAATGGCAGAACAGAAGAGCCAATACACGGGCCTGCTCGGCTGGGTCGACGAGCGCATGCCGACCCTGATGTCGGAGTACAAGAAGCACCTGTCCGAGTACTACGCGCCGAAGAACTTCAACGTCTGGTACATCTTCGGCGGCCTGGCGATCACCGTGCTGGTGATCCAGATCGTCACCGGCATCTTCCTGGTGATGAACTACAAGCCGGACGCCGCGCTGGCGTTCGCGTCGGTCGAGTACATCATGCGCGACGTGCCGGGCGGCTGGTTCATCCGCTACATGCACTCGACGGGAGCGTCGGCCTTCTTCGTCGTCGTCTACCTGCACATGTTCCGCGGGCTGATGTACGGCAGCTACCGCAAGCCGCGCGAACTGGTGTGGATCTTCGGCTGCCTGATCTTCCTGTCCCTGATGGGCGAGGCCTTCTTCGGCTACCTGCTGCCGTGGGGGCAGATGAGCTACTGGGGCGCGCAGGTGATCGTCAACCTGTTCGGCGCGATCCCGCTGATCGGGCCGGACCTCGCGGTCTTCATCCGCGGCGACTACGTGATCGGCGACGCCACCCTGAACCGCTTCTTCGCCTTCCACGTGATCGCGATCCCGCTGGTGCTGCTGGGCCTCGTCGTGGCGCACATCCTGGCGCTGCACGACGTCGGTTCCAACAACCCCGACGGCGTCGAGATCAAGAAGCACAAGGACGCCGCCGGCCGTCCGCTCGACGGCATTCCCTTCCATCCGTACTACACGGTGCACGACATCTTCTGGACCGGCATCTTCCTGATGCTGTTCTTCGCGGTCGTGTTCTTCGCGCCGGAGATGGGCGGCTACTTCCTCGAGTGGAACAACTTCATTCCGGCCGATCCGCTGACGACGCCGAACCACATCGCGCCGGTCTGGTACTTCACGCCCTACTACTCGATCCTGCGGGCGACGACCGAGCAATTCATGCTGTGGCTCGGCATCGGCACCATCGGCATGGCCGCGCTGCTGATCCTCACGATCCGCAACGCGCTGGCGCGCGGCGCGATCGCCGTCGGCACGATCGTGCTGCTGCTCGGCTACTTCAGCGCTCGACCCGAAGTTCTGGGGCGTCGTCCTGATGGGCGTGTCCGTGCTGATCTTCGTTCCGCTGCCCTGGCTCGATCACTCGCCGGCGCGCTCGATGCGCTACCGCCCCGTCTGGCACTTCTGGCTGCTGATGGCGTGGGTCGTCGCCTTCCTGTGGCTGGGGTACCTCGGCACGCAGCCGCCGACGCCGGCCGGCACGCTGGTCTCGCAGGTGCTGACGCTGGTGTATTTCGGCTTCTTCGCGTTGATGCCGTGGTGGAGCCGGATGGGCACCTTCAAGCCCGTTCCCGACCGCATCACGTTCGTGGCGCACTGAGGAGAGCCGGGATGAAAACGACTCTTGCCCGCTTCGCCGCCGCGTTCGCCGCCCTGCTCGTGAGCGGCTCCGTCCTCGCCGCCGGCGCCGAACTGCAACTCGACAAGTGGCCCGCCGCGCGCGCGAAGAACCTGGCCGCGCTGCAGAACGGCGCGCGACTGTTCGCCAACTACTGCATCGGCTGCCACAGCGCCAGCCTGGTGCGCTGGAACCGCCTGCAGCAGATCGGCCTCGACGACAAGCAGATCAAGGACTACCTGATCTTCGGCAACCAGAAGGTCGGCGACACGATCAGGATCGCCGCCGCGCCGGCGCAGCAGAAGGCCTGGTTCGGCAAGACGCCGCCGGACCTGTCGGTGATCACGCGCGCCCGCACGTCCTTCGACTTCATCGGCACCGACTACCTCTACACGCTGCTGCGCGGCTACTACCGCGACGCGAGCTCGCCGACCGGCTGGAACAACGTGGCGTACCCGAACATCGGCATGCCGCACATCTTCTGGGAGTCGCAGGGTCCGCGCGAGGCGACGATCGAGGAGATCCACGCGCACAAGGACGCGAAGACCGGCCACTCCGGGCTCCTGAAGACCGTCACCGTGTTCGACCAGAACGGCGTCGCGACGAAGAGCGAGCCGACGACGGTGACGGCCGGGCGGGAAGGCACGACGCACGCGTTCAGGCCGCTCGACCCGGCGAAGGCGCGTCAGTTCGATTCGGACGCCGCCGACCTCGTGGCGTTCCTCGCGTTCATCACCGACCCGTCCGCCGGCACGCGCGTGAGCATCGGCGTCTGGGTCATGATCTTCCTCGGCCTGTTCACCATCGTCGCGTGGCGCCTGAACGCCGTGTACTGGAAGAACATCAAGTAAGCGCGCATCGCGTGTACGCGACCCTGGCGGGTCGCACGTGCACGCGATGCGATTAGTCAGACCTGCGGGCTTGGGGCGGCCCGGCGCCCGCAGGTTCTACAAAGGCAACGAGCGGCGCTCTCGCGCCGCGAATGCGCCGCCGACCGGTTGCTCGATTGAGCGACTCCAAGGAAGACAAAGATGATGGTGCTTTACTCCGGAACCACCTGCCCGTTCTCGCAGCGTTGCCGTTTCGTGCTGTTCGAGAAGGGAATGGACTTCGAGATCCGCGACGTCGACCTGTTCAACAAGCCCGAGGACATCAACGTGATGAACCCGTACGGGCAGGTGCCGATCCTCGTCGAGCGCGACCTCGATCCTGTACGAGTCGAACATCATCAACGAGTACATCGACGAGCGCTTCCCGCACCCGCAGCTGATGCCCGCCGACCCGGTGATGCGCGCGCGGACGCGGCTGTTCCTGTTCAACTTCGAGCGTGAACTGTTCGTCCACGTGCAGGTGCTGGAGAACAGCAACAACCAGAAGCGATCGAGAAGGGCCGCGCCACGATCCGCGACCGGCTGACCCAGCTGGCGCCGATCATGCTCAAGAACAAGTACATGCTGGGCGAGGACTTCTCGATGCTCGACGTGGCGCTGGCGCCGCTGCTCTGGCGCCTCGACCACTACGGCATCGACCTGCCGAAGACGGCGGCGCCGATCATGAAGTACGCTGAGCGCATCTTCTCGCGTCCCGCGTACATCGAGGCGCTGACGCCGTCCGAGAAGGTGATGCGCCGCTGAGGCGGAGGTCTGCGCGCGATGGCCGAGGTCTCGACCAAGCCCTACCTGATCCGCGCCATTCACGAGTGGTGCTCGGACTCGGGCTACACGCCGTACATCGCGGTGGTGGCCGACGACCACGTGAACGTTCCGCGCGAGTTCGTGAAGAACGGCGAGATCGTGCTCAACATCTCGCCGCTCGCCACCAACCGGCTGAGCCTGGGCAACGAGTTCATCGAATTCCAGGCGCGCTTCGGCGGCGCAGGCGCGCGAAGTCTCGGTGCCGATCGACAAGGTGATCGCGATCTACGCGCGCGAGAACGGGCAGGGCATGGCGTTCGACGTGCCCGGCGCCGGCGCGCCGGCGGGCGTTCCCGCGGCCGCCGGAAGGCCGGAGCCGGCACCGGTCGCCGCGCCGGTCGCGCTGGTCCCGGTCGACAAACTGGTCGTGCCCACCGTCCCGGGCGACGACCCCGGCGAACCGCCGACGCCGCCGCGCGCCCGGCGACCGGCCGAAGCTCACCCGCGTCAAGTAACCTCTCGTCCGCGCGCGCCGATCGCCGGGCCGCGCACCGCAGGCCAGCGCCGGCATAGCTCAGTTGGTAGAGCATCTGATTTGTAATCAGAGGGTCGGGGGTTCGAGTCCCTCTGCCGGCACCAGCAGCACCCGTCGGACAAGGCGAAACTGAACCGCGCAAGGGAAGAACGGAGTGGATCCGTGCGCACTCAGGTGTGCCGATGCGACCTTCGAGCGGCACGTCAGCGACCGGCAAACCGGCACCTCGGAGTCCGGTTCGATCGGCCCGATCCTGGAAGACCTCCAGCGCCCGACACCCCTGAGAACCTTGCGTGTCATCAAAGCCGTCAGGCCTCGAGTCCCTATGAATAAACTGGTTGGGGCAAGAACGGTTGAAATGGATTCGCCGCGCCGTTCTGGCCTGCCTTGTTTGGCTTGAGGGAGGGCCGTATGCATAACTACGCAATGGATATCAAGAAGTACACGCCTGACGTCAATGAGGCTGCGCTTGCGACGATAGAAAAGTACCTCGAGATTGCCATGCGCAATCCGCATTCCTCGCTCGTGTCAGCGACGGATGCGAAGGAAGTGGCAACGGTTCGTGACGGCTTCGCAGCCAAGAAGCTTGGACTTGCACCAGACGCCGCCGATGCGGGCATCAAGGCGGTGGCCGAGAAGATGAAGGCCGCGAAGCAGAAAAATCGAGTCGTCTTCTACTACCTGCTCGCCGAAACGACCGGCACGTTGGGCAAGCTCAGCTGAGTCTTGCGGACTCCGCCGCCGAATATCGCTGCAGCGATCGGCCCGCGCTCGAATGAGGGCACTTCGCCCGGCTGTGGCGCGTTGCCTGCGACGAGGGTGGGGTTGGACCGAGGTTCCGCGGTTGTTGTCGTGAAAGGGCTGCGCCTGCCTGCTCCATAGGTGCAGCAGCCGAGCCCGTGCTCATGCGCAGCGCCGCCAACCGCGGCAACGTGTCCATGGAGCCCCGGGACCGTGCCGGCACGGTGCGGAAGGCGAGCAAGGCGATGCCGCGACCGTGCCGCGCGCGAGCGCCCGGGCAGTCGCGTGTGTCCATCACGGAGAGGAACGCAGCAATGAAACGAGCCCTTACCTTCGCAATTGGAGCGCTGTTCGCGCTGTCTGGCTGTGGCGCAGTGCCCAAGCTCGACGACCTCATGAAGGGCGTCCGGACGCTGCCCAAGGCGCCGACGCCGGGTCGACCATGGGCGCTCGCCGACGAGAAGACCAGCGCGGCGGGCATCAAGGAAGCGCTCGCCGTCGGCACCGAGAGGGCGGTGAGCAGCCTCTCGCAGGTGAACGGCTACTTCGGCAACGCGGCGGTGAAGATCCTGATGCCGTCGAGCATCCAGAAGGTGGCCGACGTGGCGCGCATGGCCGGCTACCAGAAGCAGGTCGACGAGTTCATCCTCAGCATGAACCGCGCGGCCGAGGCCGCGGCGCCGCTGGCGGCGCGCTACTTCGGCGACGCGATCCGCGACATGACGCTGGAGGACGTGCGCGGCATCCTCACCGGCGGCGATACCGCGGCCACCGACTTCTTCCGCCGCAAGACGCACGACAAGCTGTACGCCGCCTTCAAGCCGGTCGTGTCGAAGAAGGTCGACGAGGTCGGCGCGACGCGCGCCTACAAGAACATGATGGGGCGCTACGAGAACGTGCCGATGATGGGCAAGCAGTCGCTCGATCTCGACGACTACGTGACCAACAAGTCGCTCGACGGCCTGTTCCACATGGTCGGCGAGGAAGAGAAGAAGATCCGCACCAACCCGGCGGCCCGCACCACCGACCTGCTGAAGACGGTGTTCGGCAAGTAGGCGCCAAGGGTGCGGCTTGCGGTCGTCCCCGGCAGTCAGGCGCGCTGGGCGCCGATCTGCCCGTTCCAGCGCGGCGCGAGATCGTGTGCGATGTCGAAGAGGTCGAGCACGCGCGCGAGCGTGTGGTCGACCATCTCCTCGAGCGACTGCGGCCGCTGGTAGAACGCCGGCACGGGCGGGAAGACGACCCCGCCCATCAGCGTGACCGCTTCCATGTTGCGGATGTGGGCGAGGTTCAGCGGCGCCTCGCGCGCCATCAGCACCACGCGCCGGCGCTCCTTCAGGCAGACGTCGGCGGCGCGCGAGATCAGGTTGTCGGCGAGCCCGTTCGCGATCGCGCCGAGCGTCTTCATGGAGCACGGCGCGATCACCATGCCGGCGGTGGCGAACGAGCCGCTCGCCACCGCAGCGCCGATGTCGTTCACGTTGTGCACGGCGTGCGCGAGCGCCTCGACGTCGCCGCGCTTCATGTCCAGTTCCTGGTGCACGTTCAGCACGCCGGCGGCCGACAGCAGCAGGTGGGTCTCGATGTCGCCCGCGGCGCGCAGCCGCCGCAGCAACTGGACGCCGTAGATGGCGCCCGATGCGCCGGTGATCGCGACGATCAGGCGGCGCATGCGCGGGTCAGGCCGACTGCGAGTCCTTCAGCAGCGTCTGCAGTTCGCCCGACTCGAACATCTCCATCATGATGTCCGAGCCGCCCACGAACTGGCCGTTCACGTAGAGCTGCGGGATGGTGGGCCAGTTGGCGAATTCCTTGACGCCCTGGCGCACGTCGTCGTCCTCGAGGACGTTGATCGTGACGAGGTTCGTCGCGCCGGCCTGCTTCAGCAACTGGATGGCGCGGCCGGAGAACCCGCACTGCGGGAACTGCGCCGTGCCCTTCATGAAGAGCACGACGGGGTTTTCGGTGACTGTCTTCTGGATGAATTCCTTGGCGTCCATGACGGCACTCTTGCAAGGGAGGAGGGTTGGGCCAGTGTAGCGAGCGGATCGAACGCGTCAAACGTCAGGGTTACCCGACCTGTCCGAGGGTCACCCGCGGATGTCCGGCGCGTCGGCCAGCGTCTGCGCACTGAGGCCGTGGGCGGCGAACAGCGCGCCCACGGCGGCGGCCCTGGTCGTAGCCGTGCTCGACGAGCAGCCAGCCCCCGGGCGCCAGCCGCGCCGCCGCGCCGGCGACGATGGTCTGCAGGCAGGCGAGCCCGTCCCGGCCATCCGTCAGCGCCTGCATCGGCTCGAACCGGAGTGCATCGAGATGCGGATCGCCGGGCGCCACGTACGGAGGATTGGCGACGATCACGTCGAACGTCTGGCCCACCGGCACCGCGCCGTACCAGTCACCGAGGTGAAACGCGACCGTGGCGCCGAGCCGGTTTGCATTGCCGCGAGCCACTTCCAGGGCAGTCGGTGAGGCGTCGGTCGCCGTGACCTGCGCCTCGCGGCATTCAAGCGCCAGCGTGACCGCGATGCATCCCGAACCCGTGCCGAGATCGAGCACGCGTGGCGCCTCGATCGCGCGCATCCGCTCGAGCGCGAGGTCCACCAGCAGTTCGGTCTCGGGCCGCGGCACCAGGACTGCCGGCGACACGACGAAACGACCGCCCGTAGAACTCCTTCTCGCCGAGCAGGTACGCCAGCGGCTCGCCGCAGCGCGCGGCGGCGCGCCAGATCGATGAAGGCGTCGGCATCGACGGGATCGACGGCCAGTTCCGGATGCGCGACAGCCGTTCGCGCGCCACCCGCAGACGATGCGCGAGCAGGGCCCGCGCCTCGAGCAGCGGCAGCCCGCTGGCGGCGAGCAGGGCGGCGACGGTGCGGGTCACTCGCCTTCCGCCAGCGCGGCGAGCTGCTCGGCCTGGTGCTCGGCCGCGAGCTTCGTCGACAGCTCTTCCAGGTCGCCGTCCATGATCGCGTCGATCCTGTACAGCGTCAGGTTGATGCGGTGATCCGTGACGCGTCCCTGCGGGAAGTTGTAGGTGCGGATGCGCTCGGAGCGGTCGCCGGAGCCGATCAGGCTCTTGCGCGCCGACGCTTCCTTCGCCTGCTGCTCGCGCGTCTGCTGGTCCTTGATGCGCGCGGCGAGGATCTTCATCGCCCGCTCGCGGTTCTTGTGCTGCGAGCGGTCGTCCTGGCACTCGACCACGATGCCGGTCGGCAGGTGCGTGATGCGCACCGCGCTCTCGGTCTTGTTGACGTGCTGCCCGCCGGCGCCGGAGGCGCGGTAGACGTCGACGCGGATCTCGGTCGGGTCGATCTTCACGTCGTTGATCTCGTCCGCTTCGGGCAGCACGGCCACGGTGCAGGCGGAGGTGTGGATGCGGCCCTGCGCCTCGGTCTCCGGCACGCGCTGGACGCGGTGGCCGCCCGACTCGAACTTCAGCTTCGAGTACGCGCCGTCGCCGACGATGCGCACGATCACCTCCTTGTAGCCGCCCATGTCGGACGGGCTCTCCGAGATCATCTCGGTGGTCCAGCGGTGCCGTTCGGCGTAGCGCATGTACATGCGCAGCAGATCGCCGGCGAAGATGCCCGACTCGTCGCCGCCCGTGCCCGCGCGGATCTCGAGGAAGATGTTGCGGTCGTCGTTCGGGTCCTTCGGCAGCAGCAGCCGCTGCAGGTCCGCCTCGAGCGTCTCGATGCGGCCGCCCGCCGCGTGGATCTCCTCCTCGGCGAGCGCCTTCATGTCCGGGTCGGACAGCATCTCCTGGGCGCCCGCGAGCTCGGCCCGCGCGCGGTTGTACTCGTGGAAGCGCGTGACGACCGGCTCGATCTCCGAGCGCTCGCGCCCCAGCGCGCGGAAGCGGTTCATGTCACGTGCCGCGTCCCCGCTCGCGAGCTCGCGGTCGATCTCCTCGAGCCGGCGGGCGAGCTGCTCGAGCTTGTTGTGCATGGACGGTTGCATGGCGTGCTTCTCTGGAATCGGGAGGGGTTCGCGGGCGCGACGGCCCGGCAGGAACCGCGCGCGTGCGCGGACGAGACAGCCGGCGCGGTCGGGCCCGGCGGCCCGCGCACCGGCGGCAGCTAATGATCCGAGCTGGAGTAGAAGCGGGCGAGCAGCGCCTGCAGGCGGGCCCGCTCGCTGTCTTCGGTGGCTTCGCGCAGCGCGCTCATCGGGTCGTGCAGGAACTTGTTGGTCAGCGCCTGCGACAGGTGCTCGATGACCGCTTCGGGCGAGTCGCCCTTCGACGAGCTGCTTGAGGGCGCGTTCGAGTTCGCGGCGGCGCAGCGCGTCGGCGCGCTGGCGCAGGTCCTGGATCACCGGGCACCGAGCGGCGCGCCTTGATCCACTCCTCGAAGTCGCGCACGCCCGATCTCGATGATCGCCTCGGCCTGCGCGACGGCGGCCTGGCGCGACTCGCTGCCGCTCTGCACGATGCGGCCGAGGTCGTCGACCGTGTGCACGTAGACGTCGTCGAGGCGCGCCACTTCGGGCTCGACGTCGCGCGGGACCGCGAGGTCGACGATGAACATCGGCTTGCGCCGGCGGCTCTTGATCGCGCGCTCGACCATGCCGAGGCCGATGATCGGCAGCGAACTGGCGGTCGACGACACGATGATGTCGAAGCGCGCCAGCCCATCGGGCAGGTCGCCGAGCTTCATCGGGTGCGCATGCAGCCGGTGCGCCAGCGCTTCGGCGCGCTCGAGCGTCCGGTTGGCGACGGTGATGGACTTCGGATGCTGCGCGGCGAAGTGCGTGGCGCACAGCTCGATCATCTCGCCGGCGCCGACGAACAGCACGTTCTCCTGCGCCGAGGTCGCCGAAGATGCGCTGCGCGACGCGGACCGCGGCGGCCGCCATCGAGACCGACTGCGTGCCGATCTCGGTCGTCGTGCGCACTTCCTTCGCGACGGCGAAGGTGCGCTGGAACAGGTGGTTGAGCAGCAGGCCGAGGCCGCCGGCGTTGCGCGCCAGCTTCTCCGCCTGCTTCATCTGGCCGAGGATCTGCGGTTCGCCCAGCACCATCGAGTCGAGGCCGCTGGCGACCCGGAAGGCGTGACGGACGGCGGTGTCGTTCGGCAGCACGTACGAATGCTTCTGCAGTTCGTTGACGTCGAGCTGCTTCTCGGCCGCGATGAACTGCTGCAGCGCCTGCTGCGCCCGCTCGGGTTCCTGGACCGCGCAGTAGAGCTCGGTGCGGTTGCAGGTCGACACGATCGCCGCCTCGGTCAGGCGGCCGCCCGACGGCTCGGCCAGCTTCTCGCGCAGCCGCCCGATCGTCGACCCCACCTCGTCGGGGACGAACGCCACCCGCTCGCGCACGGCGAGCGGCGCGGTCGTGTGGTTCAGTCCCAGCGTCAGCAGCTGCATCGAAGGGGTGCCGGGGAGGTCGGACCGGCGTGGCATCGGGAACTTCCGTTCAGGCACCAAATTATAGGGTTGCGGCGTCCGCTGGCGGAAAGTCGGGCGAGGGCCGGGCCTGCGCTGGATCAAGCGCCGGGGGGCCTCCGACCGCTCCGGATCGTGCCCGTCCGCGGTGCAGGAACGCGGCCGTCCGCGGGAAACGGGCTCCGCGAACGTCGCGGCGATCCGGCACGGACAGGGCGCGCGCGCTCGCCCGTCAGATCGCTCTTCGCCTTCCGCCAGCGCCGTCACGAGCGTCGTGGCGAACTCCGAGATCGTCGTCTGCATCGTGCTCGTCGGCGTCGTGGTCGACGACGCCGACCACAGCACCATGAAGTCCTTCGCGTCGAACAGCCGGGTGTCGACGACCACGTTCTGCACCGTGTAGACGCTCGGCGGGATCGCGTACGCCGACGACCACATGCCGTGGTAGAAGCCGTAGAAGCCGCCCCAGCCGAACGCGGTCCGGCGGGCCCATCACCATGCCGGGACTGACGTGCACCTCGTTGGTGACGCTCACCGTCCGCGAGATGAGCACGGCCTCCGCGCCGACGTCCCTGACCGCCTTTTCGATCGCCGGCTGCGGCGCGGGACCGTCGTCCGGCAGGTGGCGATACGACGGCTGCGCCTTGACGCCGCGAGCTGTGAGCTGCGCCACCATCGTGTCCTCGTAGACGCGCCGCGCCGTCGTGTCGCGGCGTGATGCCGATCACGAGCAGGCTCTTCACCGGCAGGCGGTCGCCCGCCTGCGGATTGATCCACTGGGCGTTGAACTGCGTGCTCGTCGCGCAGGCCGCCAGCAGCAGCGCAGCCGTCGCGAGGAGCGACGTGCGGATCGAAGCAACGATGCGGATGGCTCATGGGGTCTCCCTGTCGACAGCGTTGTCGCTACTTCAGCGCTTCCTGCTCCATCCTGAGATACGTGCCGTAGGCGTTGATGCGGTTGGCGGCCTCGAAGGCCGGGACGTTCGCATAGCGCGACCAGTCCGTCGCCTTGTAGGCCTCGTCGAACGGCAGGAGTTCCTGCACCGCCTTGCCCATCGGCGTCGCGCAGGAAGCGCAGGTACTCGCGCGTGAGATCGATGTCGGGCTGCGGGTTGCGCGACGCCCGGCCGTGGCCGGGGATCACCATCGCGGGCTTCAGCGGACCGATCCGGTCCATCGCGGCCAGCCAGGCCTTGCTGTCGGCGTCGCCGACGAAGGGAATGCGGCCGCTGAAGTACAGGTCGCCCGCCAGCAGCACGCGGTCGTTGTCGACCCACAGCATCACGTCTTCGGGCGCGTGGGCGCCGGAAACGTCGATCAGCCGAAAGCGGATCCCGCCGCGCTCGAAGGCCACGTCCTTCCGGTCCGCGAAGTCCAGCCAGCGGGTGGCGCCGACGAGGCGCGTGTCCTGGTCGACGTCGGGCCAGAGATCGCGCCGGCGCTGCTCCAATCGGTCCTGGGTGAACGGCGAGCCGAGCGCCTCGCGGCCCCTGGCGTGCGCCCAGACCTCGACGCCCGGCTCCGCCAGCGCCTGCAGGCCGTAGAAGTGATCCGCGTGGAAATGGCTGACGATCACCAGCCGGATCGGCTGGCGGGTGACCCGCGCGATCGCCGCCTTCATTGCCGCGCCGAGGGCGGGCGTGCCGAGGGCGTCGAACACGACCACGCCGTCGCCTGTCACGACGAAACCGGCGTTGGAGTTGAAGGCGCGATTGGCCGACGAGGCCATGCCCGCCTCGCCCTGGAAGTAGTACACGTGCTCCGACGCCTTGATCGGCTCCAGCTTGAGCGGCAGGGGCTGGGCGCCGAGGCCGGCGCAAAAGAGGGCCAGGAGGGAGGTCAGCAGGGCGTGGAGCGAACGTGTCATGCCGGAGCGATCTTCGGGCAGAGTGATCAATCGTAGCGCCCGAGCCGGACCTGGGTATTGCCGGGCTTCAGGTGCCGCAGCGACGGCATCACGAGCACCGTGTCGTCGTACGGCGCCGTCCAGATGCGGTCGCCGTCCTGGGCGATCGGCGTGCCCGCCTTCGGAACGACGCTCAGACCGACGACCGGGACCAGGAAACGGAACGCCATCGACTGCACGACGACCGGCTCGGTAACCCGGACCACGCGCTGTGCGGCGGGCAGTGGAACCGTCAGGTGCGGCTGCACGCGATCGAACGGGACGACGTCCGACGGCCGCGAGGAAACGCAGCGTGGTGTCGATCGCCACGCTGGCGGCCGCGCGCTCCCAGTGCTGGCCGCATTCGACCAGCAGCGCCTGGCGCGGGCTGGCCGGGTCGTTGAACCCGCCGCGGTCGCGCATGCGCAGGCCGGCCGGATGACCGGTGTCGATCAGCAGGTCGGCAGGCATGCCGATGCGCCGCGCCAGATCGAGATGCTTGTCGATCATTCCGCACACGCCGATCGGCCGGCAGGGATCGTGCATCGAGTGGATGTCGAGCAGGAAGTCCGCCTGATCGACGAAGGGCTGCAACTGGCGGGCGCGGCGCAGCTCGACCGAGTCGCGCGGGCCGAACAGGACGTCGTCGGCCCAGACGCGGTTGTAGTCCTCGTCGATGCAGCGCGAGGCGTCGGGATCGTCGAAGTCGAAGCGCGCGTAGGCCTCGACGTTGGCGAACGCGAGGATCAGCCTGCCGGCGTCGGGCCGGATGCCCGAGCCGAACAGGAAGTCGAGCGCGATCGCGCCGCAGACCTCGTTGCCGTGCGTCAGCGCCTGCACCATCGCCGTCGGTCCCGGGCGGCCGGAATCGAGGACGTGGACGTAGTCGACGCCGGTGTTGCCGTTCCGGTACGGCGCGATGTCGGGCGGCTGGATCTCGATCGGGTAGTGGTCGGTGCTCATCGGGTTCGAGTGAAGTCGCGGACGGCTTCGATCAGGGTGGTCAGGTTCCTTCTGCAGCGTCGCGTAGCCCTCGTTCGGCACGCACCGCTCCTCGTCCATGTACAGGCGCTTGTTGATCTCGACCTGCAGGCTGTGCCGGCCGCGCGCCGGGATCCGAGTAGGCGCGCACCAGCTCGACGCCCTTGTACGGATCGTTGACCTTCACCGCGTAGCCCAGCGACACCAGGGTGGTCCGCACGAACTCGGTGAAGGCCGGGTCGCAGGTCGTCCGGTCGCGGTCGCCGAGCACGAAGTCGGCGCGCTCCGATGCCCTCGCCGCCTTCGCCCATCTTGCCCGCCACCGAGTTCATCGAGTGGCAGTTGATGTGGAAGACGTCGCCGAAGCGGGCGTGCGCGGCGTTCATCAGCTGCCGCAGCGCGCCGTGGTACGGAGCGTGCACCCGCTCGATGCGCGCCGACCGCTTCCGTCGACCGTCAGCCGGCGCGCGTAGATCGGGCGGCCGTCGTCCAGCGTGCGCCAGATCAGCGCCTTGCCGATCGCCGCCTTGCCGCTGGGCACGTAGGTCGTGCGGCCAGTGCCCGCCTTCGATCAGCTCGAGGTCGATGTCGCCCGCGTGCCGGTTGTTGTCGAGGTAGGTGCGCGGAAATTCGGCGGCGAGCAGCGGAATGCCGAGCTCGGTCGCCGGCAGGTAGAGCTGGTCGACGAAGCAGTCTTCGCCGTCGCGCAGGTCGAGCTCGCTGACGACGGCGTCGAAGTCCGACGGAAAGCGCAGGCCCGAGTGCGGCGAGTCGAGCACCAGCGGGACGGCGGGCACGGCCGGCCCGTGCAGGCGGAAGGCTTCGTGGTTCATGACGGCGTGGAATCGTTCAGGTGGCAGGCCGAGTGCCGGCCGGGCGCGATCTCGCGCAGCAGCGGGCGCTTCCGACGGCGCAGCGCGGCATGGCGTGCGGGCAGCGCGGATGGAAGTGGCAGCCCGTCGGCGGATTCAGCGGCGAGGGAATCTCGCCCTTGATCGGCACGAACGTGCGGCGCTTGCGGTCGATGCGCGGCACTTCGGCGAGCAGCGCGCTGCGTGTACGGGTGATTGGGCGCGGCGAACAGCGCTTCGGTCGGGGCGATCTCGACGATGCGGCCGAGGTACATCACGACCACGCGGTTCGACAGGTGACGCACGACGCCGAGGTCGTGGCTGATGAAGAGGTACGTCAGCCTGAACTCGTCGCGCAGGTCCATGAACAGGTTCAGCACCTGCGCCTGGATCGACACGTCGAGCGCCGCGACCGCCTCGTCGCAGACGAGGAACTCCGGCTTCACCGCGAGCGCGCGCGCGATGCCGATGCGCGCGCGCTGCCCGCCCGAGAACTGGTGCGGGTAGCGCCGCACGTAGCCGGGGTCGAGGCCGACGCGCGACAGCAGCTGCGCGACGTAATCCTCGACCTGCTTCGCGTCCACGAGGCCGTGCACGCGCGGCGCCTCGCCGACGATGTCCGCGACCCGCATGCGCGGATTCAGCGACGCGAACGGGTCCTGGAAGATCATCTGGACCGGCCGCTGCGCGCCGTTCAGGTGGTGCATCGGGCTGGCCGCGGTAGCGCACCGTGCCCTCGGTCGGCGCGTACAGGCCGCAGGCGATGCGGCCGAGCGTCGACTTGCCGCAGCCGGACTCGCCGACGAGCCCGACGACCTCGCGCTCGGCGACCGCGAACTCACGCGGTCGACCGCGTGCACGGTGTGCTCGCTGACGCTTCGCGCCGAGGCGGCGCGCGAACTGCTCGATCGCATCGAGGCGCTTCGAGAAGCGCTTCGACACGGCGTCGAACTGCAGCAGCGGCGGCGCGCTCATGCGCGCCTGCGCCTCGCGCTCCGCGGCGAGCGGGAAGTGGCAGCGCAGCGCGCGGCCGTCGACGCGTCGGTCATCTCCGGCATCGTGCCGCACGCCGTCGCCGCGCGCGGCGCAGCGGTCGCGGAAGGCGCAGCCGGCGCCGAGCCGCAGCAGCGACGGCGTCGAGCCGCTGATCTGCTTCAGGCGCTGTCCCGGGCGCGGTGGCCGCCGGCACCGAGTCGAGCAGGCCGCGCGTATACGGATGGCGCGGCGCGTCGAGCACCTCGCCGGCGTCGCCGATCTCGACGATGCGTCCGGCGTACATCACCGCGATGCGGTCGGCGAGGCCGGCCACGACCGCGAGGTCGTGCGTGATCCAGATCAGCGCGGTGCCCGGACTCGCGCGTCAGCTTCTGCATCTCGTACAGGATCTGGCCCTGCACGGTGACGTCGAGCGCGGTCGTCGGCTCGTCGGCGATGATCAGTTCGGGGTTGTGCAGCAGCGCGATCGCGATCGCCACCCGCTGGCGCATGCCGCCGGAGAACTGGTGCGGATACTGCGCCAGGCGCTCCGCCGCCGAGGCGATGCCGACGCGCGACAGGGCCTCGATCGAGCGCGCGCGCGCCGCCTGGCGCGAGACGCGCTCGTGCGCCAGCACCGTCTCGACCATCTGCGTCTCGATCGACAGGACCGGATTCAGCGTCATCATCGGGTCCTGGAAGATCATCGCGATGCGCTTGCCGCGCAGCGCGCGCATCCGCTCCTGCGGCCGGCCCGACCAGTTCCTCGCCGTTGAACAGGATGCTGCCGCCGGCGATGCGGCCCGGCGGGTCGATCAGCCCGATGATCGAGAAGCCGGTGACCGACTTGCCCGACCCGGACTCGCCGACGAGCCCGAGCACCTCGCCGCGCGCGAGGTCGAACGACACGTCGGCCACGGCCGGCAGCACGCCGTCGCGCGTGGCGAACTCGGTGCGCAGGTTGCGAACCTGGAGCAGCGGCGCGCGTCATCTCGCCAGCCTCGGGTTCAGCACGTCGCGCAGCTGGTCGCCGACGAGGTTGATCGCCAGGATCGTCAGCAGCAGCGCGATGCCCGGATACACGCTGATCCAGTACTTGCCGGACATCAGGTACTCGTAGCCGTTCGAGATCAGCAGGCCGAGCGACGGCTCCGTCGGCGGCAGGCCGAGGCCGAGGAAGGACAGCGTCGCCTCGAGCGCGATGGCGTGCGCGACCTGCACGGTGCCGACGACGATCAGCGGCGGCAGCGCATTGGGCAGCAGGTGGCGCAGGACGATGCGCGCGCCGGACAGCCCGAGCGAGCGCGCCGCCTCGATGTACTCCTTGTTGCGCTCGACCAGCGCGGCCGAGCGCGCGGTGCGCGCGTAGTACGCCCACTGCACGGTGACCAGCGCGATGATGATCTTGTCGATGCCCTTGCCGAGCACCGCGAGCAGGATCAGCGCGACCAGGATCGCCGGGAAGCCGAGCTGGATGTCGACGATGCGCATCACGATCTGCTCGAAGCGCCCGCCGAGGTAGGCGGCGAGCACGCCGACGATCGAGCCGATCGTCAGCGCGATGACGCCCGACAGCACGCCCACCAGCAGCGACACGCGCAGGCCGTACATGATCGCCGACAGCATGTCGCGCCCCTGGCCGTCGGTGCCGAGCCAGTAGGTCAGGCCGTCCATGCTCTTCGCGCCGGGCGCCTGGCGCGCGTCCATCAGGTCGAGCTTGGTCAGGTCGTACGGGTTCTGCGGCGCGAGCCACGGCGCGAACAGCGCGATCAGCACGATCAGCGAGCAGCATCGTCAGGCCGAGCATCGCCAGCCGGCTCTCGGCGAACTGGCGCGCAGAAGCGGCCCCACGGCGTCTGCGCAGGGTTCGATCGTCGCGAGCGGACGCGGGCGCGAGCTCATGACTTGACGTCCGCCAGCCGCACGCGCGGATCGAGGATCGAGTAGAGCAGGTCGACCACGAGGTTGATCACGATGAACATGAACACGACGACCAGCAGGTACGCGACCACCACCGGGCCGGTCGAGCTGGAAGATCGAGTCGATGACGAGCTTGCCCATGCCCGGGCCACGCGAAGATGGTCTCGGTGACCACGGCGAACGCGATCACCGAGCCGAGCTCGAGGCCGATCACGGTGACCAGCGGGATCATGATGTTCTTGAGCAGGTGCACGCCGATCACGCGCCGCGTTCGACAGTCCCTTGGCGCGCGCGAACTTGATGTAGTCGAGCAGGCTCTGCTCGCGCACCTGCGCGCGCGTCAGCCGGATGATCAGCGACAGCTTGAAGAGCGCGAGGTTGATCGCCGGCAGCAGCGCGTACCTCAGCCCCTCGGCGTTGAGGATCGACAGCTGCAGTCCGAGGAATTCCGTGGTCGGGCCGCGCCCGGTGGACGGCAGCCAGCCGAGCTGCACCGCGAACACGATGATCAGGATCAGGCCGACCCAGAAGGTCGGCAGCGAAAAGCCGAGGATCGAGCCCGCCATGATCGCCTTCGACAGCGGGCTGGCCGGCCGCAGTCCCGCGTACAGCCCGAGCGGGATGCCGAGCACCACCGCGATCACCATCGCGAGGAAGGCGAGCTCCAGCGTGGCCGGCATGCGCTCGAAGATCACCTCGAGCGCGGGCCGCGCATAGACGAACGAATTGCCGAGGTTGCCGGTGAACGCGCCCTTCACGAACGTGAGGTACTGCTCGTGGACCGGCTTGTCGAGGCCGAGCGCGGCGGCGGCGCGCTCCTTCTCGATCTGGTCGGCCGACGGGTTGACGAGGATCTCGACCGGGTCGCCGACGAGGTACAGGCCGCCGAACACCAGCAGCGACGTGATCGCGAGCACGAGCGCGGTCTGCGACAGGCGGCGAAGGATGTAGACGAACATCGGTGACTGGTCGGCTGCGAACGCCGCGGCCGCCCGAAAAGGGCGCCTGCGGCGCCCTTTCGCGCCGCTCCCGCGCGGACGCGATTGTCGCGCTACTTGGCCGGCCGCGTCTCGAACGCGAACGTGTACTGGTCGGCGCGTGCCTTGTAGGCGAGATCCTTGCGCGTCGCCCAGGTGCTCACCTCGTAGTGCAGCGGCACCAGCCCCATCAGTTCGCCGACCGCCTTTTCGGACGCGCGCGCCAGCATGATGCCGCGCTTGGTGTCGTCGATGGTCGTCAGCGCCTGCGTCAGCAGCGCGTCCACGCCGGGGTCGGAGAAGCGGCCGCGGTTGGCGGTGCCGAGGCCCGCCTTCTGGTCGAAGGTGGCGAGCAGCGAGCGCAGCGGCGACGACGTCTCGCCGGTCTCCGCGCCCCAGCCCGCCAGCAGGAAGCTGAACTCCAGCTTGGAGCCGCGCGAGAAGAACACGTTCGACGGCATCGTCTCGAGCTTGGTCGGAATGCCGTTGCGCGACAGGTACTGCGCGACGGCCTGGGCCACCTGCGCGTCGTTGATGTAGCGGTTGTTCGGCGAGTGCAGCGTCAGCCCGAAGCCGTTCGGGTAGCCCGGCTTCGGCCAGCAGCTTCTTCGCGCCTTCCGGGTCGTACCTGTCCGGCTTCAGCGACTTGCTGGTGCCGAAGAACTGCTCGGGCAGCAACTGGCCGGCGGCGACGCCCTGGCCTTCCATGATGCGCGAGACGATGGCGTCGCGGTCGATCATCTTCGAGATCGCCCGGCGCACGCGCGGATCGCGCAGCGGGTTGGCCTCCATCGGCTTGCCGTCGGCGGTGGTGACGAAGGGCGAGTTCTTCTCGCGGCCGGAGTCCATGTGCAGGTAGACGACCCGGTTCGACACCGCCGAAGAAATGGTGACCCGGCTGTCCTTCGACAGCTTGGCGATGTCCGCGGTCGGCACGCCTTCGATCATCTGCACGTCGCCGGCGAGCAGCGCGGCCACGCGCGCCGGCGCGCTCGGGATCATCTTGAAGCGGACGTTCTCCCATGCCGGCTTCTGGCCCCAGTAGGCGTCGTTGCGCTTCAGCACCACGCGGTCGCCGGCGGCGTACTCGACGAGGCGGTACGGCCCGGTGCCGATCATCGCCTTGCCCGAGTTGAAGTCCTCGGTCTTCGCCGTCTCCGCCACCGACTTCGGCAGGATCATCACCGCGACCATGTCGTTCGGCAGCAGCGGATGCGGCTTGTCGGTCTTCAGGCGCAGCGTCAGCGGATCGACGGCCTTGATCTCGACGATCGGCCGCACGAAGAACGCGAACGAGGCCGGGCTGTTCGGCACGTTCGGCACGCGCTTGAAGGTGGCGATGACGTCGTCGGCCGTGAAGTTCTGGCCGTTGTGGAACTTCACGCCCTTGCGCAGCTTGATCTCCCACTCGAGGTCGTTGAGCGCCTTCCACGACTCGGCGAGCCCCGGCTGCATGCGTCTGGGTCTCGTCCTGCCGGACCAGCGTCTCGAACACATGGCGGCCGAGGCTGTTGTTCGGTGTCAGGTTGTGGAAGTGCGGGTCGAGCGACGTGACCGGCGTGGACAGGCCGATCGTCAGGTCGGCCGCGTGGGCCGACGCCACCGAACAGCAGCGACAGGACGGCCGCGCCGACGGTGCGTTGGAAAGTGCGCAGCATGGGATCCTCCGGACGTGAGGCGCGCTAGCTTAGCCGGTCGGCGCCGGGTCGCCGTCGCGCGGCCGCCGCGGCGGTCCTGGCGGCGCGGGAAAACCCGTCAGCGGCAGCGCCGGTCAGGCGCAGGTCCGGTGCTAGATTGGCGGCCCTTCAACGAAGGAGCCTGCCATGAAATCACTGCTGTTGCATCTCGCCGCGGCTCGGCCGCTGCTGGTCCTCCGCGCGTCGTCGAGCGCCCAGACCATCGTCGACGAGTGGACCAACGTGAAGGCGCCTCCCGCGCCCGTGCTGAAGGACGTCACGGTCGACCCGAAGACCACCGCGCTGCTGATGCTCGATTTCGTCGCCGCCCACCTGCGGCGCCCGGCCGCGCTGCCTGGCCTCGTTGCCGGCGCTGAAGAAGCTGCTGGAGGACGCGCGTTCGAAGCGGAATGCTGGTGGTCCATTCGGTGACCGCGCACGACCAAGGCCGAGGACATCCTGAAGGACGTGGCGCCGCGAGCGGGCGAACCGGTCGTCGTCGTCGAGCGTCGACAAGTTCCGCAACACCGAGCTCGAGAAGATCCTGAAGGACAAGGGCATCCAGACCGTGATCGTCACCGGCACCGCGGCCCACGGCGCGGTCCTCAACACGGTCAGCGGGCGCGGTGCTGCGCGGCATGAAGGTGATCCTGCCGGTCGACGGCGTGTCGGCGCACGACACCTACACCGAGCAGTACGTGGCCTGGCACATGACGAACGCGCCGGCGGTGGCCCCCAACACCACCCTGACGAAGATCAGCCTGCTGAAGTTCTAGGCAGGTTTCCGCTAGGCGGCGATCAGCTTCAGGTTGAACGCCCGCTCAGCCAGCCACACGAGCGCCACCATCAGGGTGAGAATCGAGCCGCCCACGAACACGCCCCTGCGGTACAGCGACGTATTTCGCAACAGGTAGGCCACCGGCAGGAAGCACGCCACGATCACCAGTTGGCCGACCTCGACGCCGACATTGAACCCCAGCAGCGAGAGCAGCAACGCATCCCTGGGCAAGCCGAGCTCGGTCAGCACGCTGGCGAAACCGAATCCGTGAATCAGGCCGAAGCCGAACGCCACCAGCCAGCGCCGCCGCTCCACCATCGGCCAGAGGTTGTTGGCCGCCGCCAGCACTACCGAGGCGGCAATGGCGGACTCCACCAGGCGCGACGGCAGCTCGACGAACTGCAGCGCCGCGATCGACAGCGTGATCGAATGCGCTACGGTAAAGGCGGTGACCACCCAAAGCACTTCGGTCAGCGCGGCGCGGAATGAGCCCACGCCCGTCCAGCGCCTCGATTCGTGCACCAGCACGGCGGGCAGCAGCAGCGACAACAGGAACAGGACGTGGTCGAAGCCGATCCAGATGTGAAAAGTGCCCTCCACCAGGTACTGACCGAACTGCGCCAGCCGGGAAGTCTCGCCGGCCTTCACGTTCAGCACGCCGCTGTCCGGTCCCAGCACCGAGGTGTGCGAGACGCCATCCACCTCCAACCGCAGCAGCCCGCGGTGCAGTTGGTCGATGTCGAACAGGAGCCGGTAGCTCAACGCCAGCACCGGGGCGTCGGACGGGCACGTGCCGGTGAGTCGCAGCACGGCATAGGCGCCGTCGGTGTGGTTGTCCACCAGGAGCTCCGGTGCCTGCAACGAGCAGTCACCCCCGCGTTCCAGCTTCAGCCGCCCCAGCGCCCAGGCGGCGATGTCAGCGTGTCGCGCCTGTACTTCGCCCCAGGTGATGTCGCCGTCGCCGCTGGCGTCGAGGCCGATGGCGAAGTCGATGTCGCGCAGTGCGACATCCCACTGGCCCGCCACTTCCCGGCCCTGCACCTGCAGCACCAGGTAGCTGTCGCTCGCCTTGTGCGCCATGGCCGGCATCGCGGCCCATGCGCAGAGCGCGAGCACGAGATGCAGGATCGTCCGCAGCCGCATCATTGCGCCGACGCCGATCCCAGCTGCCGCAAGTGCGCGTCCTCGAATCCGCTGGACCGCAGCCAGTCGCGCACCGGTTGCGCGGCGCCGGCATCCTTCGTCGCGATGGACGCCTCCAGCAGCACCCGGGCGTCGCGGGGCTCACGCTGCACCCGGTAGTTGGCAGCGGCCACGGCGAGCGCGGCGGCCGGATCACCGGCCAGGTGCATGAGGTAGCGCGCCTCTTCGGCCCGATGGGTGGTGTCGCCGCGAACCTTCGCCGCGGCGAAACGGTCCGCAAGCGCCTGCACGTGCGCTTTGGCGGCGGGCTGCTTCAGCGCGGTCCCGGCCAGCGCGAGCCGCAGCAGCAGCCCATCGGACGCCTCCCATCCGGCCAGCCACTTCACGACTTCGGAGGGGCGTTGCTGATCCAGCAGGAAATCGCTCCAGGCGGCCAGCAGGTAGCCATCATCGATTCCGAGCGCGAGCGCGGCGCGGTAGTGCTTTTCGGCCTGATCCGGCTGCCCGCGCCAGGCCGCCACCTCGCCCAGGCGAGTGAGCAGCCAGAGCCGGTTGCCTGCGTCGTCGCGTCTCATCGAGGGCGCGCTGCAAGGCGGCGGAACCGGCTTCCAACTGGCCGGTGTAGGCGCGCAGCAGTCCGATGCAGCCGCCATAAAGCGTGGCGCGGTCCAGTGCCAGCAGGGCATCGCATTCTTTCCTGGCCGCCGCGTAGTTGGCCTGGACCAGGTAGATGGCGCCGCGCCAGGCATGGGCCGAGGCAAACTGCGGGTCGGCCTCGAGCGCCCCGGCAAAATCCGCCAGCGCCCCGTCGAAGTCATGCCGGTATTGCCGCAGCTGCCCGCGTATCGCCAGCACCTCCGGGGACCGGCTGTTGGCGAACGGCGCCATGACGGCATCGGCATAGCCGATATAGCGCGGGTCGCCCCGGGCGACGGCCAGCTCGTAATAGCGCCCGGCCAGTCGGGCGGAGGGCAGCGGATCGGCCGGAGCCTCCTTGGCCGCTCGGGCCACGGCCGCCCGCAGGCCGGCCAGTTCGCGTGCAGTGGCGTCACCGGGCCGCATCGGCAGGCGCTCCAGCACTTCAGCCGGATCGGTCGGCAGGCGCGGGGCGGCGAGCGGTTGAAGCGGCGCCAGACAGGCTGCCGTCAAGGCGAGAGCCGCCAGAGCCGGCTGGAATATCCCCTTGTTCCTTGAAAACGGCGGGTCGATACGGTGACTTGCGGTCATTCTGTAAGCGCTCGGCGCAGCCGTTCACGGTTCCGCAGTTCGTGCGCCTGCTGCCACGACGACAGGTTCACCAAGTGCTTGCGTCTTTCTTGCCCTAGACTAGCGAGGTTGTAGAAAAAGTCCGCGAGCAGCCGTTTCGGGTGTGGCAGCCGCGCCGACCAGGTCTTGCGTCGGCGCCATGAACGTTGCGGCTGAAATGCTCGAGGACCGTCTGTGCGAAGCGAACGAGGCCGGCATCATTTTCGAAATCCATCGTTCTTTCGCTTGTAACGCCTGAATCCTGGATGGAATCTCGCGGGCGGACCTTTTCTACAGCGCCAACGGAAACGTTGGCCAAGAACGTTTCCTTCCAACCTTTGATTCGGAGTCTATACATGAACAAACTGATGTCGATGTTGATTGCCGCGACCTTTGCCACCGCTTCCGCTGGCGCTTTCGCTGCGGCTCACGGCGGCGCGATGAGCGATGCGGACAAGGCCAAGAAGATGGAAGCCTGCAAGAAGATGGATCCGAAGTCGACCGACGACAAGATGAAGGCCGAGTGCAAGAAGATGATGGACGACGCGGCGAAAGCGGCCGCCAAGAAGTAAGCGCGTTTCGTGTGCTGACTCGTTTCAGCACCGCGTTTCGGAAGTCGGGCCGCGTGCCCGACTTTTTTTATTTCTCGCAGGCGATTCGCTTCGCGCAGGATCGCCGTCGTCTGCTCATCGGCAAGGCGACTCTGCCGCATCGGTTCCTTGCTGAACAACCTCGCCAGCAGGCTCATGCCGCGGCCAACTCATCGGCCGGGACCCGCCACCACTAAAGTGGCCAGCTGGCCACTTTATGGGGCAGAGCGCATTGGCGCAGGCTTCCGGGGGAATCTTGGTGGCCAAGGACGGAATTGAACCGCCGACACAAGGATTTTCAATCCTCTGCTCTACCGACTGAGCTACTTGGCCGATCTGTACGGCGCGTGGCGGCTAGCGAGCCGTCACGAAGGGCGCGAAGTATAACGGACCGGGTTACCTCTCTCAAATTCGACATTCCGGCGGCTGCGATAATCGCGGCATGGATTCGCTCCGTTTCGACGTGGCGGTGGTCGGACCCGGAGTCGCCGGACTGGCGACCGCGCTGGGGTTCGCGCAGCAGGGGCTGAAGGTCGGGCTGATCGGTCCGCGCCCCCGCATTCACCGCCCCACCGACGACGCGCCCTTCGACGCCCGCATCTATGCGCTGGCGCCCGGCAGCGCCGCGCTGCTCGAGCGGCTCGGCGTCTGGGGCCGGGTCGATGGCGGACGCGTCTGTCCGGTCGAGCGCATGCGGGTCTTCGGCGATGCCGGCGACGAACTGACGTTCGACGCCTACGCGGCGACGGTCGAGCGGCTGGCGACGATCGTCGAGGAGTCGGAACTGGCGCGCGTGCTGGACGCGGCGTGCGATTACCAGCCTGCGATCACCCGCATCGACGCGTCGTTCCAGGCCTGCGCGCGCAAGCCGGACGGGGCGGAGACTCGAACTCGACGACGGCCGGCGCGTGTCCGCGGCGCTGCTCGTCGGCGCCGACGGCGCGAACTCCGCGGTGCGCGCCGCGGCCGGCATCAACGCGGAACTGAAGCCCTACCGGCACACGGCGCTGGTCGCGAACTTCGAATGCGAGCGGCCGCACCTGAACACGGCGTGGCAGTGGTTCACCGACGAAGGCATCGTGGCGCTGCTGCCGATGGCGGGCGATCGAGTGTCGCTGGTCTGGTCCGCGCCCGAGGCGCTGGCGCCGGCGCTGCAGTCGCTCGAGCCGGCGGCGTTCGCGGAGCGCGTCACCGCCCGCTCGCGCCACGTGCTCGGGGCTCTTGACGTCGCTCGGGCCGGTGCACGCCTTCCCGCTGCGCCTGCTGACCGTCCGGCGTCTCGTCGGGCCGGCGCTGGCCCTGGTCGGCGACGCGGCGCACGTCGTCCATCCGCTGGCCGGGCAGGGGTTGAACCTGGGACTGCAGGACGTGGATGCGCTGCTCGCGACGGTCGGCGAGCGCGAGGCATTTCGCGGCTGCGGCGACCCGGTCGTGCTGCGTCGCTACGAGCGCGCGCGTGCCGAGGCGATCGGCCTGATGCGCTTCACGACCGACGGCCTGGCGCGGCTGTTCGCCATCGACGATCCGCTTCGTGCGCGGCGCCCGCAATGCGGGCATGGCGCTGGTCAACCGGCTGAAGTCCGCTGAAAAGCCGCCTAATTCGGCAGGCGCTCGGTTGAACTCGGCCCGGCGGCGGCGGTCTACGCTGGAGCCCCGCGTCGCCTCGCTACACTGGCGGCTGTCCTATTGGAGAACACGATGAAGAGTTGGCTGCGGCACGCCTCCGTGCTGGCAATGACGTTGATGTGCACCGCCGCGCTCGCCCAGGCCGGCGCCTCGAAGAACGCGCCGGCGCCGGGCAGCACCGAGGCGCAGGTGGCGGCGCGGTTCGCGGAGAAGGTCGGGCGGCACCAAGCCGGACCAGGTGTTCAAGGGGCCGGGCGGCCTGTACGAAGTGCTGATCGGCGGCGAGCTGTACTACGTCGACGCCGGCGGTGAACTTCGTGATCGCCGGCACGATGTTCGACCCGCGCACGCGCGAGAACCTGACGCAGAAGCGGCTCGACACCGCGCTCAAGGTCGACTTCAAGTCGCTGCCGCTGGACCGCGCCATCAAGACCACCCGCGGCAACGGCTCGCGCGTGCTGGTGACCTTCGAGGATCCGAACTGCCCGTACTGCAAGAAGCTGTGGCAGAACATGGCGGAGACTGAAGGACGTCACCATCTACACCTTCCTGTACCCGATCCTCTCGGCCGAGTCGCACGAGAAGTCGAAGGCGATCTGGTGTTCGAAGGATCGCGCGGCGGCCTGGGATCAGTACATGGTCGGCGGCAAGTCGCCGGCGGCCGCCGCGGACGAGCTGCAAGGATCCGCTCGAGCAGAACGTCGCGCTCGGCAAGTCGCTCGGCATCAACGGCACGCCGACGATCATCTTCGCCGACGGCACGCGCGCGGCCGGCGCGCTGCCGGTGCCGATGATCGAGCAGCGCATCGCCGCCGCGAAGAAGTAACTAGCGCTTCAGCAGCGCTTCGGGTGCGATGCCTTTCGGCGTGAGCATCCAGGCGCTGCCCTCGTGCTTCTGCCGGCCGGCCTTCTCGCCGGCGTCGGCGCCGAATCCCCAGAAGTAATCGAAGCGCAGCGGCCCGCGGATCGCGGCGCCGGTGTCCTGCGCCATCATCGGGCGCGCGAACGCGGCGCCGGTCGACGGGATCGGTCGAGCGCAGCATCACCGGCACGCCGAGCGGGATGAAGCGCGTGTCCACCGCGAGCGAGGCATGGGGCGTCAGCGGCGCGCCGAGCGCGCCCTTCGGGACCGGCCGCCGGATCGCCGAGCGGCAACTCGCGGAAGAACACGAAGCTCGGGTTCTGCTCGAGCAACTGGTTCAGGCGTTGCGGATTGCAGCGCGGCCCACGCCTTGATGCCCTGCATCGATGCCTGGTCGATCGTCAGTTCCCCCTGGTCGACCAGCCAGCGACCGATCGAGCGATACGGGTGGCCGTTGCTGTCGGCGTAGCCCACCCGCGTGGTGCGCCCGTCGTCGAGCTGGACGCGGCCGGATCCCTGCACGTGCAGGAAGAAGGCATCGATGGGATCGTCGACCCAGAGCAGTTCGCTGGCCGCGCAGCGCGTTCGACGCGTTGATCTCCCCGCGCGACGGATACGGCGACGATCTTGCCTGCCCTGCAGCCGGCCGCGCAGGCGCACGCCCGCGAGTTCCGGGTACACGTGTCGCGAGGTCGACGGCGACCAGGTCGTCGGGCACGCGGTAGAGCGGCACGCGGTACTTCGCCGACGGCTTGCGGCTGCCCTTGAGCAGCGGCTCGTAGTAGCCGGTCACGAGACCGGAGTCGCGGACCTCGGGGTCCTTCGCCTCCGCGCGGGGCCACCGCGCGCACGCGCCAGGCATCGAACCCGCCGGCGAAGAATCCGCGGATCGCGGTCGCCGAGCGCCGGTCGACCGCGGCCGCGCGCGCGCAGACGTCTTTCCACGCGGCGTTCGCCGCGAGCGCCTGGCAGGACTGCAGGAACGCGGGCCAGGCCGCGATCCAGTCGCTGTCGGCTGCGGCAGGCAGGCTGCGAGAACGGCACCCGGTCGTATCTGGCGACGGCGTCGGTCCGCGTCGGAGGCACGGTCTGCGGCGCGACGGTAACCGCGGGCTGGTGATGGCGCGGCTCCGGGCGACACGGGTGGCCGCGTCGCGGGCAGCGGCGTTGCCGGCGAAGGCGACGCCTGCGCGGCCGGCGGCGTCGCTGGCGCCGCACGGCGGTGGCGCGCCGGGCAGGGCCGGCTGCGGCGCGGCGGGCGGGACGAAGGCGGCGGAGCCGGCGCGACGGCACAGCCGGCGAGCACGCAGGCGGCGAGCAGGCGGCTCAGCCGCGGCGCGCGCGTGCGCCGCTCCTACAATCGTCGCTACCGTCCCGGTGCCCTGCCATGTGGTTGATCCTGCTCGAAGCTGCGCTCGCCCTCGGACTGCTCGTGTTCATCGTCTGGTGGACGATGTTCCATCGCCCGCGGCGCAAGCCGCCGGAGGACCGCTGACTGCGCGCTCAGTGGAGCGTACGCGGCATCGACAGCAGGAACTCGGCGATCGGCGCTTCGAAGCGCGTGCCGTCCTCGGCCACGCACTGGTAGGCTGCCCCGCATCGAGCCGACCGGGGTCGCGATCGGGCAGCCGCTCGTGTACTCGAACGCCTCGCCGGGCTTCAGCACCGGCTGCTCACCGACGACGCCCAGTCCCTGGACTTCCTCGACCTTGTTGTGCGCGTCGGTGATGATCCAGTGACGCGAGATCAGCTGCGCGGTGACGTCACCGGTGTTGCGGATCGTCACCGTATAGGCGAACAGGAACTTGTCCTCGTCCGGGTTGGAGTGTTCGGGCACGAACTGCGGGCGGACGCTCGACGGAGAACTCGTACTTGGGCATGGATCACAGGAGCGGGCGAGTCGGAAGGCACGGACCCTTAGAATAAACGCTGGTCGAAGAGGTTCCGATGACGACGACAAGCTACCGCATCGCCCCGAGCATCCTGTCCGCCGATTTTGCCCGCCTGGGCGAGGAGGTGCGGGCCGTCGTCGCCGCCGGCTCCGACTGGATCCACTTCGACGTCATGGACAACCACTACGTGCCGAACCTCACGATCGGCCCGCTGGTGTGCGAAGCGATCCGCCCGCACGTCGACGTGCCGATCGACGTGCACCTGATGGTCAAGCCGGTCGATCGCATCGTGCCCGACTTCGCGAAGGCCGGCGCCAACATCATCACGTTCCACCCGGAAGCGTCGGAGCACATCGACCGCACGCTGTCGCTGATCCGCGAGTCGGGCTGCAAGGCGGGCCTGGTGTTCAATCCCGCGACGCCGCTCGACGCTCATGGACCACGTGATGGACAAGCTCGACCTCGTGCTGCTGATGTCGGTGAACCCCGGGTTCGGCGGGCAGAAGTTCATCCCGCAGGCCCTCGCGAAGCTCAGGCTGGTGCGCGCGAAGGTCGACGCGTACCACCGCGAGACGGGCCGCGAGATCCTGATCGAGGTCGACGGCGGCGTGAAGACCGACAACATCGCCGAGATCGCGCGCGCGGGCGCCGACACCTTCGTCGCCGGCAGCGCGATCTTCGGCGCGCGCGATGCCGATGGCGGTTACCGCGGCGTGCTGAAGCAGCTGCGCACGGCGCTCGCGGACGCGTGATGCGGGTGCACGCCCGCGGCGTGCTGATCGATCTCGACGGCACGCTGCTCGACACCGTTCCCGACCTCGCCGCTGCGGTCAACGCGATGCTCGCCGACTTCGGTCGTCCGCCGCTGCCGACCGAGCAGGTCGCCGCGTATGTCGGCAAGGGCGCGGACGTGCTCGTGCACCGTTCGCTGACCGGAGTCGCTCGACGGCCGCGCCGACGACGCCGACTTCCGGCGCGGCAAGGACGTCCTTCTACGAGCACTACCGGCGCGAGAACGGCCGCCAGGCCGTCGTGTTTCCCGGGCGTGCGCGACGCCATCGCGCTGATGCGCGAGCGCGGCCTGGCGCTGGCCTGCGTGACCAACAAGCCGCGCGAGTTCACGCACGAACTGCTGCAGCGGGTGGGCCTCGACGACTTCGACGCGATCGTGTCGGGCGACGACACCGTGGAGAAGAAGCCGCATCCGGCGCCGATGCTGCACGCCTGCGCGCTGCTTGAAGCTCGCAGCCGAGCGAAGCGGCGATGGTCGGCGACTCGGAGAACGACGTGCTGTCGGCGCGCGCCGCCGGCTGCCGCGTGATCGTCGTCGAGACCGGCTACAACGAAGGTCGCCCGGTCAGCGAGCTGGATGCCGATGCTATAGTGCCCGGGCTGCTCGACGCGGCTCGCCTGATCGAGCCGCTGCACGCTTCATCACCCAACCGACAACCCGACTCGCGATGAGTCCTGCCGACGAGAACCTGGCACGCAGCGCCCGCCGCGGCCGATGGCCGATGGCGCCGCGTGATCGCCGGCGCCCGCTGGCGTCGCTGACTGCCGAGCCGTGCCCGCACGGCGTCTCTCGTCGAATCCTCGCCGCATGTTCGCGCGGCGCATCGATCAAAGTGATGAACCGTGACTGAACTCGAATTCAAGGCGCTGGCCGTTCAGGGCTACACCCGCATTCCGCTGATCGCGGAGAGCTTCGCCGACCTCGAGACCCCGCTGTCGCTGTACCTGAAGCTCGCCAACGAGCCGAACAGCTTCCTGCTCGAGTCGGTCGTGGGCGGCGAACGCTTCGGCCGCTACTCCTTCATCGGCCTGCCGGCGCGCACGGCGATCCGTTCCTTCATCCGCGACAGCGGGCCGGTGACCGAAGTCGTCGAAGACGGCAAGCGTCGTCGAGACGCATCGAGGGCGATCCGCTGGCGGCGGTCGAGCAGTTCGCCGCGCAGTTCAAGGTCGCGCAGCGCCCGGGTCTGCCGCGCTTCGCCGGCGGCCTCGCCGGCTACTTCGGCTACGACACCGTGCGCGTCATCGAGAAGAAGCTCGCGCAGCCGAAGCCGGACGACCTCGGCGTGCCGGACATCCTGCTGCTGCGTGACCGAGGAAGTCGCGGTCATCGACAACCTCGCCGGCCGCATCTACCTGATCGTCTACGCCGACCCGCGCAAGTCCGGAGGCCTACTCGCGCGCGCCGGCAGCGGCTGCGCGAACTGAAGGCGAGGCTCGCGCGCGCCGATCGAGCCGCCGCACTCGCGCGCCAGCGTGCGGCGCGAGGAGGACCGCGAGTTCTCGAAGGAGGCCTACCTCGCGGCCGTGGCGCGCGCGAAGGAGTACATCGCCGCCGGCGACGTGATGCAGGTGCAGATCGGCCAGCGCATCCACAAGCCGTACGCCGACTCGCCGCTGAGCCTGTACCGCGCGCTGCGCACGCTGAACCCGTCGCCGTACATGTACTTCTACAACTTCGGCAGCTTCCACGTGGTCGGCGCGTCGCCCGAGATCCTGGTGCGCAGCGAGGACCGGCAGGGCAAGCGCATGGTGGCCATCCGCCCGATCGCCGGCACCCGGCCGCGCGGCGCGACGCCCGAGCAGGACGCGGCGCTGGCCGCCGAGCTCGCCGCCGACCCGAAGGAGCGCGCCGAGCACCTGATGCTGATCGACCTCGCCCGCAACGACATCGGCCGCATCGCGAAGACCGGCACGGTGAAGGTCACCGAGCAGTACGTGGTCGAGAAGTACTCGCACGTCCAGCACCTCGTGAGCCACGTCGAAGGCGAGCTGAAGCCGGGCATGACGAACCTCGACGTGCTGCGCGCGACCTTCCCGGCCGGCACGCTGTCGGGCGCGCCGAAGGTGCGCGCGATGGAGATCATCGACGAGCTCGAGCCGGTCAAGCGCGGCATCTACGGCGGCGCCGCCGGCTACCTCAGCTTCGCCGGCGACATGGACCTCGCGATCGTGATCCGCACCGCGATCGTGAAGGACAACATGCTCTACGCGCAGGCGGCGGCGGGCATCGTCGCCGACTCGGTGCCCGAGAGCGAGTGGAAGGAGACCGAAGTGAAGGCGCGCGCGGTGCTGCGCGCGGCCGAGCAGGTCGAGGACGGCTTCGATGCCGAGTAGGAGGGCGCGATGCTGCTGATGATCGACAACTACGACTGCTTCACCTACAACCTCGTGCAGTACTTCGGCGAGCTGGGCGAAGACGTCCGCGTGGCGCGCAACGACGAGATCACGCTCGACGAGATCGCGGCGCTGCGGCCGGACCGCATCTGCATCTCGCCGGGGCCGTGCACGCCGAACGAGGCCGGCATCTCGATCCCGGTGCTGGAGCGCTTCGCGGGCAAGGTGCCGATCCTCGGCGTCTGCCTCGGGCATCAGGCGATCGGCGCAGGCCTTCGGCGGCCGCGTGATCCGCGCCCAGGCGCTGATGCACGGCAAGACCGGCGTCGATCCACCACACGGGCGCCGGCGTGTTCGCCGGCCTGCCGAATCCGTTCACGGCGACCCGCTACCACTCGCTGGCGGTCGAGCGCTCGTCGCTGCCGGAGTGCCTCGAGATCACCGCGTGGACGGACGACGGCGAGATCATGGGGCTGCGCCACAAGACGCTCGCCGGTCGAGGGCGTGCAGTTCCACCCGGAGTCGATCGCGACCGAGCACGGTCACGCGATGCTGAAGAACTTCCTGAACCAGAAGCGCTGAGCCGAACCATGCCGATCACACCTTCCGAAGCCCTGGTCCGCTGCATCGAGCACCGCGAAATCTTCCAGGACGAGATGCTGTCGCTGTGGCGGCGGCTGATGAGCGGCGAGCTGACGCAGGTGCAGATCGCGGCGCTGCTGATGGGACTGCGCGTGAAGAAGGAAACCATCGGCGAGATCGCCGCGGCGGCGCAGATCATGCGCGAGTTCTCCACCAAGGTGGAACTCGCCGACCGCACCAACCTCGTCGACCTCTGCGGCACCGGCGGCGACGCGCGCGGGCACCTTCAACATCTCGACCGCCGCCATGTTCGTCGCCGCGGCGGCGGGCGCGCGCGTCGCCAAGCACGGCGGCCGCAGCGTGTCGTCGGGCTCGGGCAGCGCCGACGTGCTCGAGGCGCTCGGCGCCAACATCACGCTGGCGCCGCAGGCGGTCGCCGCGCTGCATCGACGAGACCGGCATCGGCTTCATGTTCGCGCCGTCGCATCACGCGGCGATGAAGCACGCGGCGCCCGGTGCGCAAGGAACTCGGCGTGCGCACGATCTTCAACATCCTCGGCCCGCTGACCAACCCGGCGGGCGCGCCGAACCAGGTGATGGGCGTGTTCCACCCGGACCTCGTCGGCATCCAGGTGCGCGTGCTGAAGCAGCTCGGCTCGAACCACGTGCTGGTCGTGCACGGCAAGGACGGCATGGACGAGGTGTCGCTCGGCGCGGCCACGCTGGTCGGCGAACTGAAGGACGGCGAGGTGCGCGAGTACGAGATCCATCCCGAGGACTTCGGCCTGTCGATGGTCTCCAACCGCGGGCTGAAGGTCGGCAACGCGCTCGAGTCGAAGAGCATGATCCTCGACGCGCTCGACAACGCCGACGGCACGCCGCGCGAGATCGTCGTGTTCAACGCCGGCGTGGCGCTCTACGCGGCGAACGTCGCGGACTCGATCGGCGACGGCATCGCGCGCGCCCGCTCCGCGCTCGCCAGCGGCGCCGCGAAGCGCAAGCTCGCCGAGTTCGTCGAGGTCACGCGGAAGCTGGCTGCCTGAAAATCGGGGTCAGACCCCGATTTCGATCCATGAGCGACATCCTCGAACGCATCCTCGCGACGAAGCGGCGTCGAAGTGGCGCAGGCGCAGCGCCGTGCGGCCGCTCGTCGCGCTGCGCGGCGACGCCGAGCAGCGCGGCGACCAGCGCGACTTCGTCGGCGCGATGCGCCGCAAGCTGGCGGCGGGCCAGCCGGCGGTGATCGCCGAGGTCAAGAAGGCGAGTCCGTCGAAGGGCGTGCTGCGCGCCGACTTCGATCCGGCCGCCATCGCGCGCAGCTACGCGGCGAACGGCGCCGCGTGCCTGTCGGTGCTGACCGATCGCGACTATTTCCAGGGAGCGCCCGAGTACCTGGCGCAGGCGCGCGACGCGAGCGGCCTGCCGGCGCTGCGCAAGGACTTCATCGTCGACGCCTACCAGGTGGTCGAGGCGCGCGCGATGGGCGCCGACGCGATCCTGCTGATCGTCGCCGCGCTCGACCGACGCCGAACTGCGCGAGTTCGAGGCCCTCGCGCACGCGCTCGGCATGGCGGTGCTCGTCGAGGTCCACGACGCCGCCGAACTCGATCGCGCCCTGCGGCTGTCGACGCCGCTGCTCGGCATCAACAACCGCAACCTGCGCACGTTCGAGACGACGCTCGACACGACGCTGGCGCTGCTGCCGCGCATTCCGGCCGACCGCATCGTCGTCACCGAGAGCGGCATCCTGGCGCCCGCCGACGTCGCGCGGATGCGCAACGCCGGCGTCCATGCCTTCCTCGTCGGCGAAGCCTTCATGCGCGCGCCCGATCCCGGCGCCGAACTCGCGCGCCTGTTCGCGTGATCGATCCCGCCCGGCTGGCGCCCGGCTGGCGCGCCTGCGTCGAAGCGTTCCTTGCCTCCGCCGATGGCGAGCGCGTGGCGCGTTTGCTCGAGGAGCGCCGGCAGGCAGGGGCCGTCATCTATCCGCCGCAGCCGTTCGCGCGCGCTCACGCTGACGCCGTTCGACGCCGTGCGCGTGGTGATCCTCGGCCAGGACCCGTATCACGGCGCCGGCCAGGCCCACGGGCTCGCCTTCTCGGTGCCGCCGGGCGTCAGGCCGCCTCCGAGCCTGCGCAACATCTTCATGGAGCTGCAGCGGGACCTCGGCTGCGCGCCGCCGTCCGATGGTTCGCTCGAACGCTGGGCGCGTCAGGGCGTGCTGCTGCTGAACGCGGTGCTCACCGTCGAAGACGGCTCGCCGGGCGCTCACGCGCGCCGGGGCTGGGAGTCGTTGACGACCGCGCTGCTGCGCGCGGCTCGCCGAAGACGCGACGCCGAAGGTGTTCATGCTGTGGGGGGCGCAGGCGCAATCGCGTCGGGCGGGGCTCGGCGAGCCGCACCTCGTCCTCGAAGCCAACCACCCTTCGCCGCTGTCGGCGCGCCGTCCGCCGGTGCCCTTCCTCGGGTGCGGTCACTTCTCGCGCGCCAACGCGTTCCTGGCGGCCCACGGCCGCGGCGTGATCGACTGGTGCTGACGCGCCGGCAGGCCTACGTTGCCGAGCCAGCCGGCCTTCAGCCGCTGCGCGCCGCGCGGCGCCTTGTCGTCGACGGCGAGCGTGTACTTCAGCGGCGGCTGGGTCGCGAGCTTCACCTCGAAGCGCAGCAGTTCGTCACGCCGGAACGCCAGGCACTCGACGACGTCGCCGGTCGCGTAGCGCGTCAGCAGGCTGTCGAGATTGCGTGCGCGTGACCCGCAGCCCGCCGAGCGCGATCAGCACGTCGTTGGCGGACAGCCCGGCGCGCTGCGCCGGCGAGCCGTCGAACACGTGGGCGAGCCTGCAGTCGGTTCCCGAACCCGCGGTCTTCACGCCGAGCAGCGCGAAGTGCGGCGCGTCGACCGCGGGCCGCGCCGCGTACCGGATGCCGAATGGAGCGAGCAGCGCCGCGAAATCCGGATCGCGCGTGCCTTCGGTCCACTCGCGCAGGCGACGCGCCAGCGCGAGGCCGCTGACCTGCTCCGCGACCTCGACGATCTCGGTCTCCGCCACGCCGGCGTAGGCCGCGCCGGCGTCGCGCGCCCGCTTCCACAGCGCGCGCATGACGTCGTCGAGCGAACGCGTCCCTTCGTCTCGGCGCGCAGGGTCAGGTCGAGCGCGAGGCCGACCAGCGAGCCCTTCTGGTAGTAGCTGACCACGCTGTTCGGCGCGTTCTCGTCCTGCCGGTAGTACTTGATCCAGGCGTCGAACGAGCTGTCGGCGACGCTCTGCTTCAGCCGGCTCGTGCGCTGCAGCACCGTGGTGAGCGTCTTCGCCAGCGTCTCGAGGTACTGCTTCTCGGTCAGCAGCCCGGCGCGCACCAGCATCAGGTCGTCGTAGTACGACGTGAAGCCCTCGAAGGCCCACAGCAGGCGCGTGTAGTTCTCCTGCGTCAGGTCGTACGGCACGAAGGCCGCCGGCTTGATGCGCTTGACGTTCCACGAGTGGAAGTACTCGTGGCTGGCGAGCCCGAGGAAGTTCCGGTAGCCCTCGGTGGTGTCCTTCATTCCCTTGAACGGCAGGTCGTCGCGCTTGCAGAGCAGCGCCGTCGAGTTGCGGTGCTCCAGCCCGCCGTAGCCGTCGCCGACCGCCATCGTCATGAACGTGTAGCGGCTGAACGGCGCCTTCTTCGTTCGCGGCTCGAACAGTCGGATCTGCGCTTCGCACACGCGCGCCAGGTCGGCGGTGAGGCGCTCCATGTCGAGCTTCGGCACCCGGCCCGTGACGGCGATCTCGTGCGGCACGCCGAGCACCTCGAAGCGGCCCAGTTCGAACGTGCCCATCTCGACCGGGCAGTCGATCAGTTCGTCGTAGTTCGCCGCCTGGTACGTGCCGAAGCCGAGGCGGCGCGTGCCGCGCGCCGGGCTCAGCCCGGTCGCCACCTTCCAGCTCGGCGTACCGGTCGCCGGCCGGCGGCAGGATGTCGACGGTGCATGGTTCGTGCTCCAGGCCGATGGGCAGCAGGAACACGGAGGTGCCGTTGAAGAAGCCGTGCGACTCGTCGAGGTGCGCGGCCCGCACCGACAGGTCCCACGCGTACACCTCGTAGGCGAGTTCGACCGGCCCCTTCGCCGGCGCCGCTCGCCACGTGTGCTTGTCGAGCTTCTCGAGCTCCAGCTTGCGACCGCCGCGCGAGCGCGGTGATGCGGACGATGTTCCGCGCGAACTCGCGGATCATGTAGCTGCCGGGAATCCACGCCGGCAGCATGAAGAGCTGGCCGGCCGGATCGGGCTGGTCGACGCGGCAGGTGACGTGGAACAGGTGTGCGGCGGGATCGGCCGGGCGAATCGCGTAGTGAGTCGGCATGATGGCTCGTGGAAGTTGGCGCGAGTGTAGCGAGCGACGGTTGACTCCGTACCCGGGTACGCACGGACAGTGCGGCCACTGACACTGCTCTCCGGGAGTCGACCATGGATCACGCGCTCACGCAGGACACCACCATGACGGGCACGCTCGCCACGGCCGCGGCGATGATCGCCCGGCCGGGCTGCGATCAGTGCACGCCGGCGACGCCGGCCGACGCAATCGCCTGGCCGACGCCTGAACCGGATCTCGTTCACCGCGACCGTGCACTGCCTGACCGGCTGCGCGATCGGCGAAGTGCTCGGCATGGTCATCGGCACCGCGCTCGGGCCTCGACAACGTGACGACGATCGTGCTCGCCGTCGCGCTCGCCTTCGTCTTCGGCTACCTGCTGACGATGCTGCCGCTGCTGCGCTCCGGCATGCCGCGCGCGGCGGCGGTCAGGCTGGCGCTCGCTGCCGACACGGCGTCGATCACGCTGATGGAGATCGTCGACAACGCCATCATGTGGGCGATCCCGGGCGCGATGGACGCCGGGCTCGACACGCTGCTGTTCTGGGGCAGCCTGGCCGTCGCGCTGGTCGTGGCGGGCCTGGCCGCGTGGCCGGTGAACCGCTGGCTGATCGCGCGCGGGCGCGGCCACGCCGTCGTGCACGCGCACCACGCGCACTGAGGATGCGCGCCTCTAGCCGCGCAGCACGCCGAGGATCTCGGAGTGGAACTCGCGCTGGTACAGCAGGTAGACGACGCCCGGCGGCCGCCGCGCGCGAAGGCGATCGGCGAGACGAACCAGAGCGATGGTGGCGAACGACATGTAGTAGGCGCGCAGGCCGTCGTTGAAGGTCTCGGCGGCCAGGCCGACGACCTTGCCGGCGCGGTCGGCGAACGGCTCGCGCTGCGCTTCGCCGCGTTCGAACGCCTTCGCGTCCGGCATCGAGGCGATCAGCAGCGCGCCGAAGGTGTACTGGCGCATCGACCAGGTGAACCGGAAGAAGGCATAGACGAAGATCACCAGCAGCACGATCATCTTCAGGTCGAACACGAAGCGCCGAGGTGCGCGCGGCGAACGGGATCTCGCGGACGAACTCGCTCGCCTTGTCGCTGGTCCCCAGCAGCGCCAGCAGGCCGCCGATGATCAGGATCGTCGTCGACGCGAAGAACGACGGGCTGGTCGACAGGTTCTGCACGACCACGCCGTCGACGACGCGGTTCTCGCGGCGCGGTGGTCTGCAGCATCCAGAGGCGCCGGTAATGATTGGTGGTCGCCAGCAGCGAGCCGGAGCGTTCCGCGCGGCGCCTGGCGAATAACGCGTAACCCACCCAGACGGCGACGAACCACGCCAGCGCCAGCCAGTCGGCCAGCGGCATCAGCATCAGGTACTGCGTCAACGGCATCGGTGCGACCCCGGTCGGCGACCGATGAAGCATAGAGCAACGACGGGCTAGCGCTTCCTGCGCCTCTTCGCGGTCAACCGCTTCGCGTTCGCGGTGACACGGCGGCTGACCGGGGTCAGCGCCCGAGCCAGCTGGCGGGCCGTCGAAGCCGTCGGCGCGTAGTCGACCGGCAGCGGCGCGACGCGCCCGGCACGCCATGCGCGCTGCCATGCGAGTTGCTGGCTTTCGATCGCCGCGAACCAGAGCGCCGTGGCCGACTCCGCCGCTGCCTGGCCCTTCTCGACCACCATGCGGCTCATCTCGGCCCGATGCTCGGCGGTCGGCCGCGCCCCGGCCGTTGCGGCAGCGCGCATCCGTTCGCTGATGACCAGCGGAGAAAGCGTCGTGATCTCGGCCCAGCGTCGAGCTGCCGTCCACCACGTCGTTCCATAAGCCTTCACTTCACCCCCTTAATCGATCAGAAACCGGAAGCCGGCGACCGGCCCCCGTGCCAGGGCAGCCGCTACCGTCCCTTGATCGCGCGCACTCAGCGCCCAGGCCGCCACGCCGAGTCCCATCACCCAGTACGTGATGTGCACCGCCTGCTGCGACTGGGCGTAGGTCACGCTCGAATAGAACAGGTAGCCGCACGTCACGACGAACACGATCGGCAGGATCGGATACAGCGGGACCTTGAACGGGCGCGCGACGTGCGGTTCGCGGAACCGCAGGACGAAGAGGCCGATGCCGGTCAGCAGGAAGAACAGCCAGAACACCGGCGCGGTGAACTCGACCATCGCCGAGAACCCGTCCTTCTGCAGGGCGCCGAAGGCGATGAGCGCGAGCGCGATCACGGCCTGCACGACGAAGGCGACGACGGGCACGTGGCGCGTGCCATGCCACTGGCCGATGAACGCCAGCACCGGCCAGTCGCGGCCGAGGGCGTAGTTGGTGCGCGCGCCGACGATCATCGTCGCGTTGATCGATGTCAGCGTCGCGATGCCCACGATGATGCCGATGAGCTGCGCGCCCGCCGGGCCGAACGCTGCCTGCATGCACATCGGCGCCGACCGCCTTGCTGGCTTTCAGTCCTTCCATGCCGAGCCCGTTCAGCACGGCGCAGCACGAACGGCGCGTAGATGACCGTGATGGCGAGGATCGACAGCACGAGCGCCCGCACGATGCCGCGCGGGCCGCCCTTGACCTCGGCCGAGATGTAGGCCGCCTCGTTCCAGCCGCCGTAGGTCAGCAGCACGAACACCATGGCCAGTCCGAACATCGCCGGCATGCGCCCTCGATGCCGCGCGGCAGCGGCGGCGCGCCGGCGGCCGCGGGCAGCGGTGGCCACCATCCCCGGCCACGACCACGAGCAGCACGCCGGCCACCTCGAGGACGGTCAGCACGTTCTGGGTGCGCGCCGACTCCCGCAGGCCGAGCACGTTGACGGCGGTCAGCGCCACGACGGTGAGCGCCGCGTAGATGGCCGGACGAATGCGGGCCGAGCGACAGCACCCGGCTCATGTAATCGCCGAACACGAACGCCAGCAGCGCGATCGAGCCGGTGGTGATGACCGTCACGCGCGCCCACGCGAAGAAGAAGCTCACGTCGCGGCCGTAGGCGCGCGATCAGGAAGTGATAGTCGCCGCCGGCGTTCGGAAAGGCGGTGGCCAGTTCGGCGTAGCAGAGCGCGCCGACCAGCGACGAGCACGCCGCCGAGCACCCACGCGACCAGCATCCAGTCGACCGAGCCGGTCACGCCCGCCACCATCGACGGCGTCTTGAAGATGCCGGCCCCGATGACGATGCCGACGGTGATCATGACGGCGTCGAACACCGACAGCACCGGCCGCGGGGCGCCGCCGGTGCGAGCGGTCGAGCGAGTCCTTGGAATCGGGGAAGCTCATTGCTGGTCCCGAACAACAAAAAGCCCCGCATGCGCGGGGCTGGACCGCGTTGGATGCGGCTTACTTGCGGGTGCCGCTGACTTTCGTTTCGGCCCCGCCGCGCCCTTGAGCACGCCGGTGAGTTCGTTGCCACGCACCGTTCCCGTCAGGGTGCGGGTGACGCCCTTGTCGTCGTTGAACGCGAACTTGATCTCCTCGCCGCGCAATGCCGCGCCGACCAGAGGCTGCTTCGCGCTGCCCGTCGCGATGTCGCCGCTGATCTTCTGGAACGTCTGCTTCAGGTTCACGGTGTACTGGCTGTTGCCTCCCTGCTCCTTCAGCGTCCACGTCCCTTCGACCTTGGCCGGCACGATCCACAGGTAGGCCGTGCGGTATTCGATCTCGGCGGTCTCGTCGGCCTCCCAGTCGCCCATCGTGAACTGGTGCGACGTGACGCGCGTGCCGGGCTTCATGTTCAGGATCGTCGGCCGCAGCGGAGATTCAGCTCCGGCAGCAGGTACATCGTGACGACGGTCGCCTTGCTGAAGTCTTCCTTGAAGATGTCGCCCTGGATGATCTTGACCTTGTCGCCCATTCCCTCGGCCTGCACATAGCACTGCGCGAGCTTGGCCATGTCCGGGTTGTATTCGATGCCGACCGCCGTGGCGCCGAGCCTTGCCGGCCGCGATCGCGATCTTGCCGTCGCCCGCGCCGAGGTCGTAAACGATGTCCTGCGGCGTGACCTTCGCCATGCGCAGCATGCGCTGCACGAGCTCGTCGGGCGTCGGCACCCAGACGACGTCCTTGCCGGACTGGCCGACCTGTGGCTTGTAGTCGCGGTCGCAACTCTTGCGGTCCTGCGCATGCAGCGCGCCGGAGGCGAGGAGGCCGGCAACGGCGATGACTGCGGTGCTGCGGATCAAGCGGAAGTTCATGCTGCGGTTCTCCTGTAGACAGCGCTCCGTGGGGACCGCCGATTCTGCCGAAACCCGGCAACGCCGTCAGCCGTCGGGCTGCCGTGCGGACCATACCGCACCCCGGACCGTGACCGCGGCAGCAAGCGCCGGGCGCGCCCTAACGATTGACGTCGACGACGAGGCGGCCGCGGACGCTGCCGGCAAGGATCTGTGCGGCCCGCCTCGATCGCTTCGCCGAGTGAGATTTCGTGCGTGATCGCGTCCAGCTGCGCGCGGTCGACCTCCGCGGCCAGGTGCTGCCACGCCGCGGTCCGGCGAGGAACCGGGCACATCACCGAGTCGATGCCGAGCAGCCGTGACGCCGCGCAGGATGAACGGCGCCACGCGTGAGCGGGAAGTCCATGCCCTGCGCCAGGCCGCAGGCGGCGACCACGCCGCCGTAGCGCGTCTGCGCGCAGGCGTTGGCGAGCGTGTGGCTGCCGACCGAGTCGACGACGCCGGCCCAGCGCTCCTTCTGCAGCGGCTTGCCGGGCGCGGACAAGCTCGGCGCGGTCGATCACCTCGGCCGCGCCCAGCGCTCTTCAGGTAGTCGGCCTCGCTCGGCCTTGCCGGTGCGAGGCGACGACGCGGTAACCGCGCCGCGACAGGATCGCGACCGCGATGCTGCCGACGCCGCCGGTGGCACCCGTCACCAGGACGTCGCCGTCGCGGCCTGCAGGCCGTGTCGCTCGAGCGCCATGCACGCGAGCATCGCGGTGTAGCCCGCGGTGCCGATCGCCATCGCCTGGCGCGTGGTCAGCGGCGCCGGGCACGCGCACCAGCCAGTCGCCCTTCAGCCGCGCCGTCTGCGCGAGGCCGCCCCAGTGCGTCTCGCCCACGCCCCAGCCGTTGAGCACGACCCGATCGCCGGCGCTTCCACGTCGGGTGGCGGCTCGCCTCGACCGTGCCGGCGCAGTCGATGCCCGGCACCATCGGCCACTTGCGCACGACCGGCGACTTGTTGGTGAGCGCCAGCCCGTCCTTGTAGTTGATCGTCGAATACTCGACCTCGACGGTGACGTCGGCGCCGGGCGTATTCGCTTCGAGCTCTGCGTCGTCAAGTGCGCGAAGCTCGGCGCGGAACTGATCGTGACCTTCGGTGAAGTAGATCGCGTTGAACATCACGATTGCTCTGATCGCGGGGCGAACGACGATACTCCCGGCCCGCAGGCGCTGCAGGGCCGCGCCCGGGAATGCGGTTCGCGACGGACCCGTGCGAGTACCGGTCCGGGGCAGCGGGTCGCTGTTGCGCCGTCGGGGTGGTGACCGGGTTTGAACGCACAAGCCGCCGGGCCGCCAAACGCGATTCCCGTCGCGCAGCCGAGGGGAGCCCCTCAATGGGTATCGATGTCCTCGTCGTCGGCGGAGGACTCTCCGGCCTGGTGACCGCGTACCGCCCTAAGCGCGCCGGGTCTCGGCGTCGAGGTGATCGAGCCGCGGCCAAGGCCGGGGCGTGATCGGGACGGAGGCGCGACGGCGATGCTCTACGAACTGGTCCCAACAGCGGGCTTGACACGACGCCGACGATCGGTGAGCTGCTCGACGTCTCGGGTGCGAGCGCAGCATGCGACACGCGAACGATATCGTCACACCGCTATGTGGTCAAGGGCGGCAAGCTCGTGCGCGCTGCCGACGTCGGGCGGCGCCTTCCTGACCACGCCGTTGTTCACCGCGCGCGCCAAGCTGCGCCTGGCCGCCGAGCCGTTCATCCGTCGAGCACCTGCCGATACCGAAGAGACGTCGCGCAATTCGTGCGGCGCCGGCTCGGGCACGAATTCCTCGACTACGCGATCGAGCCGTTCGTCTCGGGCATCTACGCCGGTGATCCCCAGGACCTTTCCTTTGCCGGCCGCCTTCCCGCATCTCGCACGCGCTGGAGCAGCGCTACGGCAGCCTGCTCGGCGGCGCGCTGCGTGGTGCGCGCGAAAGGCGGCAAGTACTGCGGAAAAGGGCAAGAACGCGGCAACGAGCTTCTCGTTCCGCGATGGCATGCAGACCCTGACCGATGCGCTGGCCGCGGCGCTGCCGGGTCTCGATGTCAACGTACGAGCCACCGGCCTGGCGCGTGAGGCGGACGGCTCGTTCCGGCTGGAAGTCGAGACATCGGGCGGCAGGACGAGCCGCCGCTCTTGCATTGTGGTCCTGTCGGTTCCTGCCTACGCGGCGACGGAACTGGTGCGGGCGATGGCGCCTCAGGCGTCGGATGCGCTGGCGGCGATTCCGTATGCCCCGGTTGCCGTGGTGATCAGCGCATACCGGCGCTCCGAGGTGGCGCATCCGCTCGATGGATTCGGATTTCTCGCGCCGGCGGTCGAGCGGTCGGAGGTGCTGGGAACGCTGTTTTCGAGCAGCATGTTCGAGCATCGGGCGGACGTCGGCACGGTTCTGTTTACGTCGTTCCTCGGGGTCGGCGGAACCCGGCGTTGGTCTCCGCGCCGGACGAAGTCCTGCTTCAATCACGCGGCGCGAACTCGCGCGGCTGACGGCGGCCAATGGCGAGCCGCTCTTCGGCGAAGTCATCCGCTGGCCCCGCGCGATTCCGCAGTACGAGCTGGGGCATCTGCAGCGCATCGCAGCCGTCGAGCAGGCCGAGCGCGACTTTCCCGGACTGCACTTCTGCGCCAACTACCGGGGCGGCGTTTCGATCGGAGATTGCATCCGCAACGGCGTCGCGACCGCCGACGCGATGACAGCAAGCAGGGTCGCTGCAATGACCACCGCGGCGGGCGAACCTCGCTCGGCGCCTCGGATGACCTGAACAGGCGCCAACGCCAGTCTATTTCGCCGCGGTCGGGAGCGCCGGGGCGAGCGGCGTGGCAGAATGCCCGTCGCACATCGCGCCGCGGCGAACAGGAGCGGCCCACATCTCCGAGGTGCGATTGGGATCCACAGTCATCCCTCTGCGGCAGGCCGCTGTCGAGCGCTCTTTGCGGCAGGCGGCGTTCGAGCATGCCGGTGTTCCGATTCTCTGCGTCAACGCGAGCGGGCAGATCCTCGCGCTGAACCTCGAGGCGGCCCGCCTCGTGCCGGGCGAACCTCCCGTCGGCCGCAGCCTGGCGGAACTGCTCGCCTTTTCCACGCACACTGCCTTCGCCCGGCGCTGGACGCGCCTGTGGCTGCGCGCGGGAAACGCCGATGAGGCGCGCGTCGAGGCGAAGCTGCCGCTGCGCAACGGCCGTCGCCTGATAGCGCTGATCACCATGCGCCTGTTTCGCTTCGAGCAGGACGAGTTCGCCACGATCGTGATCACCGAGACGCACGAGGCGCGGGCGGCGGCCCGTGGCGCGCGGGCGAGCGAGACGAGGACCCGGGCGCTGGCCCAGCACCAGACCGAACTCACCGTCGTGCTGAACGCCGACCGTCGGGTGGTGTACGCGAGCGCGGCGCTGGAAGCGATCACCGGCGAGCAGGAGAAGGACGTGATGGGCTCGCCGTTCGAGTTCATCCTCGACCAGCCTTCCCGCATCGAGTTTCGCCGCGCGGTGGACCGGCTGCTGCGCGATCCTGCGGGCGACCGTCAGCCGGCGCAGCTGCACCTGCGCACGCGGGCGGCACTGAACGGTCAGGGCCGCAGCATCTCCTGCATGCTGGCCAACCGCCTCGACGACGCCAGCGTTCGCGGCCTCGTGCTCACGGCGCGTGATCTCGGTCCTGCCGAGCGCGCGCAGGCGCGCCGGCTCCGCTTCCGGGAGCGCCTGCTCGAACTCGCCATCCAACCGAAGGCGGACTTCACGCAATCGCTGTCGACCATCCTGCGCACGGCGGCCGAGGTGCTCGACGTCGGTTCGGCCAGCTTCTGGCGCCTGACCCACGATCCTGACGTTCTCCGGTGCGAATCGCTGTTCGACCGGCAGAGCGACCGTTTCATGCGCGACTGGGTTGGCCGCGAGTTCCATTCCTCGCGGTTCCCTGCCTACTTCGGACCGCTGAACAGCCGCCAACCGGTGATCGTCAACGACACGCGGACCTCGCGGCTGACGACGATGTTCGCCGGCGACGCCGAGTGGTCGCACGTCCGTCGCTCCTGGATGTACCGGTGATGGTGGAGGGCGAGGTCGTCGGTGTCCTGTGCCTGCGCCACCGCGAGACGCGCTACTGGGACGAGGACGACGTCAGCTTCGCCAACACCACGGCGCTGATGCTCGCGCTCGCCATCGAGGCGGCCCAGCGGCAGGAAGCGGAGACGCGCATCGAGCATCTCGCGTGGTACGCCCCGCTCACGGGGCCGCCGAACCGCAACCTCCTGCGCGAGACGATGCGGGACATGATCATGACGGCCGCCAACCGCAAGCGGCGCATGGCGGTCATCCTCGATCGACCTGGATCGCTTCAAGGACGTGAACGACACCCTTGGCCACCTCGTCGGCGATGCGCTCATCAAGGCGGCGGCAGAGCTGCTCCGGAAGACGGTCGGCAGCGGCGGCGTCGTGGCGCGCCTTGGCGGCGACGAGTTCGTGGTTCTGGCTCAGCGAGTTCGTTCATCGCCAGGAGGTCGCGCTGCTCGCCGCGCGCGTCGCCCAGGCGCTGCATCGAACGGATCTCGTGCCGCACATCGACACGCAGGTCTCGGCGTCCATCGGAGTCGCGCTGTTCCCCGAGCACGGGCGCGACATGAGCACCTTGCTGAAGAACGCCGACGCCGCGATGTACCAGGCGAAGCGCGACGGCCGCAACCAGTTCCAGCTTCTTCAACCCGATCCGCTACGAGCGGGCCGCGCGCGAAGTTCAGCTCGGCATCGAGCTCGTCAAGGCCCTGCAGTCCGATTGTCCGCAGTTCATCTGCGAGTACCAGCCGCAGATCGAGATGACGAGCGGGCGCGTGATCGGGTCCACCCGCACCACTGATACCAGTAATTACCACTCCATGCCTGAACTCTAATTTGAGTTGTTCAAGCTCTTCTTCGTGGCCTTTAAAGTCCTGAACAGGTAATGGGATAGAAAACGCGCGAGTGCTAAGTGCTCTTGATTCGAAACAGCTTCAAAAATATTCTGAACAAATTTATCGGTGATAACATTTGTGGTATTGTCGCCAACATTAATCTGCCGCTTCATTTCTGTTTCCCGCTTTTTCCTTCCAAACATATTATCCGCCCATTCTCTGATAGTTCCTCCCAATAATCCAGCGACCGCAAGAAATACCGTAATAAACAGACCTAACAGGCCAGCTGGTTGCTGCAATAAATCCTGCCACAGAAATGCACTTATGACAGTAATTATGAGTGAAATACCGACAATGAATAACCCTGCAATGAATGTTTTGCGGTTCATATATTCTCCCATCATCTTGGCAAAGAGAACATTATCATTTTATTGATTCTGCAAGTGAAAAGCAAGACAGAAGGACTACAGAATTTCGAATAAACATCATAGGGTGGATGTTCGCTGGCGTCCAGTCTCATGACCTGTGCCATTTTGTTATTCTTACACAGCTAATAGTTTCTACCTTGCCACCTATCGGACATTAAGGCCATAGTTCACACCAAAGTCGTGAATAGGAAGAGATGAAAATCGAGTAGGGAGCGGCGGCTAACCGCTCCCTCTCACACCACCGGACATGCGGGTCCGCATCCGGCGGTTCACCGAGAATGACACAGAAATTCTTGCGCTGGATTTTCCGCTGTCTCGTGCCGAGGACGGCTCGGCCCTCTGCGCAACTCCTACAGGCTTCACCCATTTCGTTTGCACAGTAGTGCCTCTCTATCCGAAGCATTCGGCCTTCTTTGTTCGTCCTGCGAACTGCTCATCGTACTGATCCTCTCGATGTTCAGCCCTTCCCGAAAAACTCGCGGTACTATGGCCTCGGCTGACCCCTGTCGTCTCAATCTGACATCACTGTCAGAGTTACTGGTTAGCCGAACGACAGGTCTCCCCAGGTAAGAACGTTGACTTTCCCTGCACCCTTGCCACATTTACTCCATCCAACCCTTGATTGCATTGGGCTTTGTTGTCACTTGCCAACTCGCCCGATTGGATTAGCCTCGCATGTGGTTCGTGTTCCTCAAGTCGCAGTTTTGCCGCCAGCTTCCTCCAGACCTCACCTCACGATGACGCCCTTGCTCTTGGCTAATGGTTGGTGCAATCAACCTCCATAGGGTCTTTCACCTCCTAGTCAACGCCCATGCTGGGCGCACAAACAAGCGGGCGACGCGTTTTGCGTCGCCCGCTCAATATTCAACTAACAACCTTCTAGCGCTCACTAAACCCATAGGCATAGCACTCTGGGTGCACGCTGCCTGTGCAGCCTTCTTCGTTTACCACCGCCGCTTGCCCACAAGGGCACTCTGTCGCCGCACTCGCTTCGCTCGGGGCACAGGTCGCCGATCTTCATGGTGAAATCTCCATAACCTTAACCCGTTTTCCGGCTCTTTCCCTCTGGTCAACATCCAAAGTGACCAGGGGCAGATCGAGCCGCGCTGCTACTGCAACGTAGGTCGAATCTGCGCCGCGTAATCCAAGTTCCGCCGCAAGTTGAGCCGCTTCACGTAAGAGTGAATGATCCATTTCCACTAATTGCAAACCTGGCAGGTTTTGTACCTGTTGCAATTGCTTTCAAACCCAAGAGAGGGTGTTGTACGACGACTGATCGCACCACCGATTTCGGCAAGCAGAAGCGAGGGCGCAAGAAACTGATCATCGCTCTCAAGTCGAGCAGCCATCCATTCTTTTACAGGTTCATAAAAAACATCCTGTGAAACCAGACGGGCCACCCAAACACTGGCATCAACGACAATGAACATTACCGCCGCGCCTCAGTACATTGCCTCTACTGGCTGATACACCCTTTGGGCCAACGTGCCCCAATTTCCGCAGCTAAATTGTCAAGTTTTGCCCAGGCTTTATCACTCTTCTTCGCTGGCTTCACAGGAATTAACAAAGCGACAACCTCACCATGATAGGTGACCTGAACTTCTTTCCCCGTTTCACGGACCATCCGAACCAGTTCACTGGCCTGTTGTTTCAATTCTCGAATTCCAACTGTTACCATTCTCACCTCCAATTTGTGCCTACAATTGTGTACACATTATAGCACAGCACCAATATAAGAGAGGGCGAATTGCTTCGCCCTCTCGATCTTCCAGATCCTAACATTCTGAATATCCGCAGGCATAACACTTCCTGCAGCCCTCTTCATTCACCACGGCGGCTTCGCCGCATTCGGGGCACAGGTCACCGATCTTCATCGTCTGCAGGGCCACTTCCTCCTCGATGGTGTGCCCGGCGTTGCCGTTCTTTGTCTCGCTCAGGACTGCTTCGCTTGTCTTCCATCACAGGCAGCGCGCCTCCAGACTGCTTCTTGTCGCGCAGGTAGATATCGAGCACCTGTCCGATGCCATCCGGCAGGGAGCGTACGCGGTTGGGGCCCAAACCCAGGGAGCGCCCGCCGCCGATGCCGCTCAACTGGCGGACGATCTCACGCATACGGTCGGTCGCTTTGATGGGTGATGTCATGCGCAGGATGTATGAGATCAGCCGCCCGATCGCCTCGGAGACCGCGGCAGTTTCGGATCCCGCCTTGGCAGTGTTGATGAACGCTTCGAAGGGCTGCTCGCCTCCGTTCTCGTTGATGGTGATGAAGGCTTTGCCGACAGGCGTCTCGATGCTGTACGTTTTGCCCGGTCAGAGCACGCGGGCGTGGGCGCTTTGGATCTGCCGAATAAGTGGGAGCGATTTCAGGCTTGAGTTGATCCGCTGGTCGAGTAGACGCCGAAGGCGTCGTATCGAGACCCTTCTTCTCCGCAGTAGCTTTCGTCTCCAGGACAACCTTCTCGCGTGAACCCGTCACATAGACGGTGATCCCCTTGCAGCCGAGTTCCCACGCCAGCATGTAGGCTTTGGCTACATCCTCTTCGGTGGCAGTCTCAGGGAAGTTGACGGTGTTGTGGTTCCCCATCCCGTTGGCAATGAACGAATGCGAACCAGGAACACTTATGTCGAAAACCTCTCCAAAACCAGCTTCGACACCCTGCACCTTCACATATAGGATTCCCGGCCGGTCGGTCGAGAAGAATTGCTGGGCAAAGGGACTGGCGTAATCCTTGAAATGGTCATAGATTCGGCTTGCCAGCGTACGTTCCAATCGGTGTCCACGCAGAAGGTTGACACGGGCGCGCTCGATAATTACGCTCATGTGATCCGTAGGTCCTCGGCAGTTCGCCAAACAAACTGCGGAGTGACTCCGGGGCATTTTCTTGCATCTGGCGCAAATTCGTTGTTACACTTTCGGGTAATAGAGTGGCATAGTTGTGTTTAAGATGTACACGCGCTTCATTCCGGATTTCAATCCGCTCATTTTTCCAAACTTCCACAAATTCCACGAAGAATGCCAACAACTCCAGCGCCTCGCCTGATACATTCAAAACCCAGGCATGTTCGGCGGATTTGTAAATCATCGAAAAAACACCGAAGTTCAGCAACAAGGTCTGCAACTGGCGCAGCAACCGACGGCTTGCCAGCCCAATCCCAAACATGCGTCCATCAAGGGTCATGTAAGCATCCAGGAACAAGTCGCCCGCCCTGACTCCACCCTTACCGCCACTACGTTGGCCTATCCCTATTGGCATCAACGAGGTTTTGCAGAACGCAACCCGGTGCCGGTGTAGTCGTTTTCGGCGATTTGGTCCCCGGGATCGTCGGGCATGCGAGTTCCTTATTGACCCGTCCAAGTCTTGCGGCAATACGCGATCCAGTCGGCCGTAAGATCGTCCCAGCTTACCTTGAAGAGCGTATTGAGGTGCGGACCCAGGTCGGTTGAGCCCGACTTCTTGAACTCTTCCAGCAGCTTCGGAAATCCGTCGCGATACCGATCGCCGGGTGCCAGGAGCCCCCACCAGGGTTGCCCCTTGCCAGTACGCATCGAGCGGAGTTGCCGTCTCGCCGCGGCAGATCGTTTCCAGCGTCTGCCGTCGATTCGGTCGGCAAGTCCTTGCGACACGATGTTCGCGAAATCGGCCTGCGGATGAAACCGCAGTTGGTAGGTGCTGGCCAGCCCTTCGTGCAACCATTCACCTCGATTGTCTAAGAGCAGGCTTCGTCCCAACGTCGCATGCACGAATTCGTGCGTGTAGACGGTCTGCAACGAACCGCGGGCCGCATCCCACGACGAAGTTGCAATCCCGAGCATCGTAAAACCGTCCGACCGGGGCGGTGCCGCAATGACTCCGCCGAGCCGCTCGGCCAGACGCGGAGGGAACGCGGCGTAGGTCTCGCGCGTGCGAAATACGATCAGGCGCGGAGCTTCCGCAGGTGGCACCAATTGCGGCAAGTCGCGATAGACCGCGGCCGAAACTTTCGCCAGGTGAGACACCAGCTCGTCAACGTTCAACTCGGGCGCGTCCGTCAGCAAGCACACTTTGGCTCGCTCGACAACGCGCACTTCGCTCGCGGGTCGTCCGGGGAAGGCCACTTCGCGAAGCTGGTCGGTGGTGAGCTCGGCTCCGTGGGCAGCGTCGCCCGCGACCGTGCCGACATTGTCGAGCCAGACGCGGGCCGGGTCGCGAAACGAAAAGCCGAGGCGGGCCACCTGGTCCCACCGCGGGGAGCGCCCTTCGCCCCACCGAAACCACGCCAACGGGAGCGACACCTGCTTCCAGCCGCGATGGTCGAGTTCCACCTTGCGGGTGAAGCGGGCCTTCCCGTCGGCCTCAATGAACTGCACGTCGAGCGTGCTCTTAGGGTGAGCCTGGGCTTCGTCCCCCGAACGGTACACCCAAAACACCAGGTTGCGCGTTGTCCGCCAGTCGCGCGGCACGCGTTCGGGCTGCGCTGGCAAAGATCGCCTTCCCTTCCGTCGCGATCTCCACGGCCTGGCCCGCCGGCAGTTCTCCCTTCCCCTCGGGCCGCTCGGGAAGCGGCTGACGCCCCACCCGCATCGGACCCGCCGCCATCCAAGAGGTTCCCAACCCCGCCTGCTCGAAGTCGAACAACACTCGTGCCGCCGGCTCCTCGCCGCGAACCAGGTCGCTGGCACTCGCCGAAACCACCGCCAGCAGCAGAGCACAGTACGTCAGCAATCTCTGATAGGGTCGCATGTGGAATCTCCCGGTTCTAGCGTGTGGCGGCTGATTGGATCGTCTGCCCCAGCAATTCCGCCATCGCCCGAATCTGTGCGGCGACCTTCGGCGTACTGGTTCGGGCAGCAGGGCCTGCGGGCCGTCGCGACATGGCTTCTCCGGGCAGTTGTGAACTTCGATGTGCACGCCGTCGGCGCCGGCGGCGACGCCGGCCAGCGCACATGGCCGGAATCAGGTCGGGCCGGCCGGTCGCGTGGCTCGGATCGACGATGATCGGCAGGTGCGACAGCCCCTTGCACGTTCGGCACCGCCGCCACGTCGAACAGGTTGCGCGTCGACGGTGTCGAAGCCCTTCACGCCGCGCTCGCAGAGCACGACGTTCGGGTTGCCCTGCGACAGGATGTACTCGGCGCTCATCAGCAGGTCTTCGACCGTCGCGCTCATGCCGCGCTTCAGCAGCACCGGCTTGCTTCGTCTGGCCGACCTCGGTGAGCAGCGTGAAGTTCTGCATGTTGCGGGCGCCGATCTGGATCATGTCGGCGTACTCGCTCGACCAGCTCGACCTGCCGCGGGTCCATCACCTCGGTGACGACCGGCATGCCGTGCTTGTCGCCCGCCTCGCGGAGGATCTTCAGGCCCTCTTCGCCCATGCCCTGGAAAGCGTAGGGGCTGGTGCGCGGCTTGAACGCGCCGCCGCGGAGGATGTTCGCGCCCGGCTGCCTTCACCGACGTCGGCGATCGCGTCCATCCGCTCGGCGTCTTCGACGGCGCACGGCCCGGCGATCATCGCCAGGTGGCCGCCGCCGATCTTCACGCCCGCCACGTCGACGACGCTCGGCTCGCGGATGGGCCTCGCGGCTGGCCAGCTTGTAGGGCGGCAGCACCGGAATCACCTCCGCCACGCCGGGAATCGCCTGCAGCGGCTCGGCGCTGGAGCTTCGCCTCGTCGCCGATCACGCCGATGATCGTGCGATACGTGCCGCGGCTGAGGTGGGCCTTCAGGCCAAGCGCTTCGACCCGCTCGACGACGTGCTGAATCTGTTCCTCGGTCGCGTCCGGCTTGAGAACGATGATCACTGCGGTCACCCTCCCAAAACACCAACCGCAAACGCCACTCCCATTCTAACCGCCTCGGAAACGCGCGTGCCCCCAAATGTAAGCGTTTCACGCATGTGTGCACCACCAGGGAGACAGGGCTTCCCTGAGCTGTGCGGCGAATACCACCACCATTCACCGCATAACGTACGGTGAATTTGTTGGCCTGCGGTGAATAAATAAGCGACGTCACTACCCCCGGCAAGACTCGAACTTGCAACCCCCTGCTTAGAAGGCAGGTGCTCTATCCGATTGAGCTACGGGGGCCGGCACGCCAGACGCCATTTTAGACGGTGGCGTTCGGGGTTCGTAGTCGATTTTGAGACAATCCGTGCGGGTCAGCAAAGCCTGAAGCACTTCGTCGTCGCTGGGATAGTCGCGTCGGCAGCACGGCGCGCGAGCGGGATGGGGACTTCGTCCATGCGGTAGGCGGTGCCGGGGCGGTGGATGCCGTAGACCGCCGTGGTGAAGCGCACCGTCGGCTGCAGCGGCGAGTCGACCGTGGGGTAGTCGAGCACGATCGTGGGGATGCTGCGCAGGTGGTCCCGAGCGGCCGGCGGCAGAGTCGCTGCACGCCTTCGCTGCCGACGAGCAGGCAGGCGTCGACCTCGCCGCGCTCGAGCAGGTCGTTGGCCGATGTACTCGCCCGGGTTGTAGCGGGGATAGCCGCGGGCCAGGTTGACGCTGAAGGGATAGCCGGTCTGCCAGCACAGCACGCTGTCGGCGCCGGCCACGTCGCCGGAGACCGCGCATCCGCCGGGCGTGGAACCGCGTGTGGGCGTTCAGGTCGGTCACCAGTCGCAAGCAGGGCCTCGACGTTGGGGTGGCCCAGGCCGCGGCGTGTCAGGCCCAGGCCGAAGAAGACGACGCCGCAGCGGCAGGCCTTCATCCGCTCGGCAAGCTCGCGCAGCACGTCCAGCGGCGCACCGGTGACGGCTGCCGGGCTCGGGCGGGGTCCTCGCACCAGGCCCGCAGCGTCCAATGGCTTCGAAGTCGCGGCCCTGGCTCGACCTGAACGAACAGGTCGGCCTCGGCGCTGGTGGCGGTGGGCGCGACGTCGACCACGACCAGCGTGCGGTCCGGCCGGCCGCGCGGCAGAACATGGCCGGCGGGCGCGACCGAGTAGCGCTCGAAGTGGCGCGGATGGCTCTCGGCCGGGTTCGAGCCCCAGAAGATGACCAGGTCGGCCCGGTTGCTGAATTCGCCCAGCGAGCAGGTCGATTCGCCGACTTCCTGCAGGGCCATGATCGACGGGGCATGGCACGAGCGAGGCGGTGGTGTCGATCGTCGCCCCGAGACGATCGGCCAGCCGCACCGCCGCTCGCTGCCCGGCGGTGCTGCTGCGCGACAGGCCGTAGATCAGCGGCGATGAGCTGCGACGCGCAGAGTATCTCGGCCGCCCGCGCGAGCGCCTGCTTCCAGGCGGCCGGCTGGCCGTCGATCTCCGCGACCGCGCGCGGCTGCGCCCGTTCTTGCCCCAGCAACCACGGCTCGGCCAGCGACACGCCCGCTCGGCCCGCGCGATGCGGCCGTGCGCGCACCGTGAACGCGCAGATCGTCGCACACGCAGCCGCAAACCGTGCAGGCGACGTCGTCGAAGACTTCGAGCACGGTTAGTGTCGCCTTTCGCTCCGCGAAATTCCGTCCTTTCGCGGAGCGAAAGACGACTATAGGTTAGATCCTCGCCACGTGAATTGCCGCTCAATCGGCGCACCAGCCGGCGCATCTCCAGCACGCTGATCGTCGACAGCACCCGTGGCACCGGAAGCCCGCTCGTCGCAACCACATTGTCGATCGACGTCGGGTCGTTCGAGATCGCGGCCAGCACCTGCTGCTCGATTTCGTTGAGCAGCAGCTCGGCCGGGTGGTGGATCGGCGTCGCCGTCGGCGCGGCGGCTGTGCCGCAACCAGCGGGCCGAGCTCTTCCAGCACGTCGTCGGCCGACTCGACCAGCTTGGCCCCGTCGCGGATCAGCGCGGTGGCAGCCGCGCGACATGCGGCTGTCGACCGGCCCCGGCACGGCGAACACCTCGCGGCCCTGCTCCATGGCGTGCCGGGCGGTGATCAGTGCGCCCGATCGCGTCGCGGCGCCTCGACCACGATCACGCCCAGCGACAGCCCGCTGATGATCCGATTGCGCTGCGGAAACGTGCCGGCCAGCGGGCTGTGCGCGGCGCGACGCGTTCGCTCATCACGGCCCCGCTGGCCGCAACTTCGTCGGCCAGCTGCGTCGTGCTCGGGCGGATAGATGTTCAGCACGCCGCTGGCCAGCACGGCGATCGTCCGCCCGCCGGCCGCCAGAGCGCCCGCGATGGGCCGGCCGTCGATGCCGCGGGCCAGGCCGCTGACGATCGTCAGCCCGGCCCGGGCCAGGCTGCCGGCCAGCCGCTCGGCCTGCGCAAGCCGTACTGCGTGGCGTGCCGCGTGCCCACGATGGCGATGCCCAGCCGTCCTGCGGCTTGATCTCGCCCCGCACGAACAGCACCCCGGGCGGATCGGGAATGTTCTTGATGCCGCCGGGTATTGGGCGTGTTCGAGCGTAATGATCGAAACTCCCTGGGCGCTGGCAGAGGTCGATCTCGGCGGCCGCATCGACTTCGTCTTCTGCCCACAGACGGATCTGCCCGGGGCCAGCTTGGGCCCGATGCCCGGCACCGTCCGCAGGTCGCTGGGGGCGGCAGCGAACACAGCCGTGGCCGTTCCGAACCGATCGAGCAGAGCCTTGCGCAGCAAGGGCCCGATGCCCGAGAACAGCGCGAGGCGCACTGCGTCTTCCAGCTGGTCGGGGTCGTCTGGCGCCTTGACCGGCGCGGTGCGAACAAGCGGCTTTGATCGGTGGACGACACGCTAATTCCCGCGGGATTCGACGATTCCAACGACTCGCAATCTAACAGAACCGCAGGCGCGAGGGCAGAGGGCGATGCTTGAACTGCCGGGAAACCGCCCTATGACAGCGCCATGCAACCGCACGAACTCGATGCCTGGCACATGCGTCGCGCCTTGGAACTGGCCGTCCGGGGGCAGGGGCTCGTCGAGCCGAACCCGATGGTCGGCTGCGTGATCGCCCAGGGGGCGGAGATCATCGGCGAGGGCTGGCATCGGCGGTTCGGCGGCGCCCATGCCGAGGTCGAGGCCCTGCGCATGGCCGGCACCGCGGCCGGCGGGGGCCACGCTCTACGTCACGCTCGAACCGTGCTGCCACCAGGCAAGACGCCGCCCTGCACGCGGGCCGTGCTCGCCGCCGGCGTCGCGCCGCGTCGTCGTCGCCCAGCGCGATCCGTTCCCGCGAGGTCGCAGGCGGCGGCATCGCCGAGCTGCAGGCCGCCGGCGTCGACGGTCGAGGTGGGCCTGCTGGAGGCCGAGGCCCGGCGGCTGAATGCGCCGTACCTGAAGCTCCTGGCCACCGGCCGGCCGTGGATCATCGCCAAGTGGGCCATGACGCTCGACGGCAAGATCGCCACGCAGACCGGCGAGAGCCGCTGGATCTCCGGCTCGGCATCGCGCGAGCGTCGTTCACGCGCTGCGCGGCCGGGTGGACGCGATCGTGGTCGGACGCGGCACGGCCGCCCGCGACGATCCGCTGCTGACGGCCCGCCCGCCGGGACCGCGCACGGCGCTGCGCGTCGTGCTCGACACGCCGCGCCTCGCTCGCGTCGGAAGCCAACTGGTGCGCACCGCCCGGGAGACGCCCGTGCTGGTGGCGGTCGGGCCGCGGCCGCCGATGCCGATCGGCGGTTCTGGAAGAGGCCGGGTGCGAGGTCGTGGTCTGCCCGGGCGCGACGCACGGGCGCGGCTCTTGCAGTTGCTCGACGAGCTGGGGCGGCGCCGGCTGACCAACGTGCTGGTCGAGGGGGCGGCCGGCTGTTGGGGAGCTTGTTCGACGTGG
>CAVOQI010000002.1:0-388730 GCA_963698305.1 uncultured beta proteobacterium | reverse complement strand
GCCTCGCCATAAGGTCACTCGAGCTGAACAGGCAAGCCAGCACCACGGCCATCGCAACACCGCGCAAGGGGAATCGCGCCGACCGAGACTCGGAGGCGGTGACGGTGCGGGAATGAGCCAGCAGTCGAGCCATACCCTTCTCCTCGGCGCCGAAAGCCGGCAGCGAGGAAGTGTCGGCTTTCATCTCGCGATTTCTCTATCCCCAATTTATGGAGTGATACGCGCGCGCCCGGTCGCCGGAAGCGGAGCAGGGAAGATGCTCGGCGGCGTCTTGGATCGATGCCCTGACGGGGGAGAGCCTAGAGACTGTCGCCGCACGCCGCCAGGTTGCAAGCCGACGCAGCATCTGGCCTCTCCACGAAGGAGGCGCGCTGCGCCACCCTGAGAGGTGACACCGCGAAATCCATCGCGCTCGCGATGTGGACCGGACCTGCGGACTATCCGTCCGGATGTGAAAAAGGGGTCGCGCCTCACCGACGCAACCCCTTGAAGTGGATGGCTCCCCGACCTGGACTCGAACCAGGCACCGACTTTAAGTGACGCCGGTCATCGCGTCCGGCCGTAGCTACAACCACCAACCCGCAAAGCGGCGAGGCCACCTTGGAATTCGGGGGGCACAGGACTACGGTTGCCATCCGCATCGAGCGTTGCTCCGGTCCAGCCGCACCGGACGCTCGCTGGCCGCTCGCCACATTGCGCTCGACTGTTCGGCCGAGCTCCGGCAGCCGCGTCGCGCAGCGCAGCGGTGCAGGTCGAGAGATCGGTTTGATCCCGACTCCGCCGTCCGGCGGTGGGCATGACTCACAGCAAGGAGGCAAGCATGAAGCAGTTACAGAACGGCAACGATCGACGAGTTCAAAGCGCACTTCCGGGGCGATGTGCTTGCTTCCTGGCGACGCGGACTACGACGAGGTGCGCCAGATCTGGAACGCCATGATCGACCGCAGGCCCGCGCTGATCGCCCGCTGCCAGGTCGCCGGAAGATGTCGTCCAGGCCGTCAAGTTCGCGCGCAAGCACGACCTGCTCGTCTCGATCCGCGGCGGCGGGCACAACATCGCGGGCAATGCCGTCTGCGACGGCGGCCTCATGATCGACCTCTCGCTGATGAAGCGCGTCCAGGTGGACCCGAGCGCCCGCCGGGCGACGGTCGAGCCCGGCTGCACCCTCGCCGACTTCGACGCGGCCGCGCAGGCGCACGGCCTCGCCACGCCGCTGGGCATCAACTCGACCACGGGCGTGGCCGGCCTGACGCTCGGCGGCGGCTTCGGCTGGCTGAGCCGGAAGTACGGCATGACCGTCGACAACCTGCTCTCCGCGGATGTCGTCACGGCGGATGGCAGTCAGGTGCGCGCCAGCGAAACGCGAAAACGAAGACCTGTTCTGGGGGCTGCGTGGTGGCGGTGGCAACTTCGGCATTGTCACCAGCTTCGAGTTCCAGCTCCATCCCGTCGGGCCGGACGTGCTGTCCGGGCTCATCGTCTTCCCGTTCGACCAGGCGAAGTCCGTGCTCACGCAGTTCGCCCGCTTCACCGAGACGATGCCGGACGAACTCAACGTCTGGATGGTCACGCGCAAGGCGCCGCCGCTGCCGTTCCTGCCCGCGGACGTCCACGGGAAGGAGATCGTCGTGCTCGCCCTGTGCTATGCCGGCGACCCCGCGGAGGGCGAGAAGCTGATCGCGCCGCTGCGCGGGTTCGGCACGGCGCACGGCGAGCACATCGGCGTGCAGCCGTACACCGCCTGGCAGCAGGCCTTCGATCCGCTCCTGACGCAAGGGTGCGCGCAACTACTGGAAGTCGCACAACTTCTCGCGGCTCAGCGACGGCGCGATCGACACGATCATCGAATACGCCGGCAAGCTGCCGTCGCCGCAGTGCGAGATCTTCATCGGCACGATCGGCGGCCAGACGACCCGCGTAGCGCCCGAGGCGATGGCCTACTCGAGCCGGGACGCCAAGTACGTGATGAACGTGCACGGCCGCTGGGAGTCGGCCGCCGAGGACGAGCGCTGCATCGCCTGGGCGCGCGAGTTCTTCGCCAAGTCCGAGCCGTTCGCCAGCGGCGGCGCGTACATCAACTTCCTCACCCAGGACGAGACCGACCGCATCGCGTTCGCCTACGGCCCGACGTACAAGCGGCTGGTGGAGCTCAAGAAGAAGTACGACCCGACGAACTTCTTCCGGATGAACCAGAACATCAAGCCGCAGTGACACCTGAGACATCTGGCCCTCGACCCGGACTCGACCCGGGGACCCGCGGACTATCGGTCCGGATGTGAAAAAGGGGTCGCGCCGCGCCGACGCAACCCCTTGAATTGGATGGCTCCCCGACCTGGACTCGAACCAGGGACCTGCGGATTAACAGGACAGGGGAGAGCGGGGCGGGGCGCGACTAAGCTGAAGATCGTCAAGTTGTGCCCACGGGAAGTGCTGATACTGAGAATCTGACGAGCGGAGCCTCCAACTTCGCCCCACTCATCTCGAAGGCGTGCAAACTCTTGGGCGATCGAGCAGTGCTCTTCAACGTCGATAGATCGATGACCTCATGCAACACGCTCCAGCGAGACAATTCCACTTTCGAATTCGACTGCTGCGGCTGTTGAGTGGTCGCCGCCCTCTGCATCCCTTGGCCTGTGTCCAGAGGACCACATCAATGAGCGAAGGGTGGCCGTTGCATCTGCAAAGGCACGTCTCGCGCCCTAGACCCAGCCCCGCAGTACTCTGGAGTTCGTGCTCAGCAAACTGCGCAGGCTGACAACTGTGGATCGTGGCCATATCCTGGCTGATGCCGAGATCGACCAGGGAATGCTGGACGAGCTGCTTCACGCGCTCGAGTCCTGGGGTGTCGGCGCGGCTTCGGATCTTCAGCGCGTTTCGCTCGTCAAATCCGGGCGTCTGGACTCGGTTGCCCTGTTCAATCTTGCTATCTGGATCGAAGAGAAGGTCGGCCGGCCAGTCGACCCTTCATCCTTCAACATGCAGGAAGCTTGGGACACGACCGAATCCATCCTCGGGTTCATCGCCAGCGCGAAAGGACAACTGGTCGTTGAGGAGAGGAGCGTTGCTTCTGCGACGGATGCGGTCACGGCTACCGCTGCCGGGCCGGCCGTCGCCCCGCGCTTTGCCGACGTCGAGGTGCTTCGTTACGAGCCCCGATACAAGGACCAGATTGTCGCGCTGCAGACGCGTCTCTGGAGTCCGGACACCGAATTGAACCGGCGGTTCTTCGAATGGCGCTACGAGAGAAATCCGCTCGACGATGACCCTATCGTATTGCTGGCGTGCCGAGGTGACCGCGTCTTGGGTATGCGAGGTTTCGTTCGGTCCGTCTGGCAGCACGCCGACCGACGTCATGTCTGGTACTGCGCGGGCGACCTCGTCGTTGCAGGCGACCAGGAGGGTCGTGGATTGTTCGGCCTTCTAGGCGAGGCCGCAGATCGTGAAGTGGCTGCAAGAGGTCATCAACTGCTCTTCAGCCTGAGCGCGCTCAGGGTTACGCGCCTGGAGTCGCTCGCCGCCGGCTGGCAGAGTGTCGGCAAGATGATTCCTATCTCACGCCTTTCGGCCGCGGCGCGTCGGCTTGACGAGGCGTCAAGGCTGCTGGGGCGACTGCCGGTGCTTTGGCGATTCGCTGAGGCCGTTCCCTCACGTCTGCGTTCAGAGAAAGTGTTTGCCCTGCTCGAACCGGGCTCGTCGATATGCAATGGCGACGTCACGATTCGCTTTGCAGAAGCACCGGAATGCGAAAGCATGGCGGGGCTGGTTGCAGCCACGGCAAGGGACGAGCGAATCCGGCATGTTCGGGACGCGGCCTATCTCGACTGGAGATTCCGCAATCCGCTTCATTCGTACCGATTCGTGTTCGGCTACCGTGCCGACGAACTCGTCGGCTACCTCGTTCTGCAACGCGGGCAGTCCGCCTATGCGAATGCACGACGCATCAACATCGCTGACTGGGCTGCACAGAGCGAGTCGATCCTGCGCAGCCTTCTCGAGTCGACGATCGAGTTCAGTTCTGCGCCTGAGCTGGTGGTGTGGTCGGCGACCTTGACTTCCGGTGAGCGACAGGTATTCGCGGACCTTGGCTTCGCGCTAACGGACCTCGAAGATCAAGCCCGAGGGCTGCCCTGCATCCTTGTCCGTGGTGTTGAATCCGACGGCCAAGTGCCGTCGGAGAGTCAGGCGTTGCTCGACATCAGAAACTGGGATACGCGCATGATCTACACCAGCTTCGCATGACACGAGGTTCCACGCCGGGCAGGACGTTCATCGCTGGCCTTGCCATGCGGCTCTTCCCCTGAATTGCGTGCTCTACCTGTTGAAAGGTGTGGTCGTCCATGTCAGTCCCACAAACGATTCCGGAACTGCTGACGGTCGGCGCAAGTAACGCCGTAGCCATCGGCACCCCCGCCGCCGCCCAGCCCCTGGCCTATGCAGGTTTGCGTGCAAACGCTCTCCGCACGATAGGGCAGATGCGCGGCGCCGGTATCAGTCGCAACGACCGCGTCGCGATCGTATTGCCGAACGGTCCGATGATGGCAGTGGCATTCCTTTCGGTCGCGTCGGGCGCATCTGCTTGCCCGCTCAATCCTGGTTATCGAGAAGAAGAGTTTGAGTTCTTTCTTTCTGACTTGTCCGCCAAGGCGCTGGTCGTCGAGGCCGGGAGCCAATCGCCCGCAATCAAGATCGCGCGCGCGCGCCACATTCGCGTGCTGGAACTGGATGGATCAAGGGAAGGCTGCGGTGCCTTCCGCTTCGCGACCGACACTGTGAGTCAAGGCGACGAAGCGCTGGGCGCCGTCGATCCGGTCCGCCCGGAGGATGTGGCGCTCATCCTGCACACCTCCGGCACAACGTCGAGACCGAAGATCGTCCCGCTCACGCAGCGAAACGTCTGCGCTTCAGCCGCGCACATCGTCGATACGCTGCGACTTCACGCCCGGCGATCGGTCGCCTCAACATCATGCCGCTGTTCCACATCCACGGACTGATCGCCGGCCTGCTGGCGCCGCTGGCGGCCGGCTCGGCAGGTCTTCTGCACGCCGGGCTTCAACGCGCTCCACTTCTTTGCCGTGGATGGACGAGCGTGCGGCCCACCTGGTACACCGCGGTGCCGACCATGCACCAGATGATCCTCGCGCGCGCCGCCGACAACCAGCGAGATCATCGAGCGACAACCCGCTGCGCTTCATTCGCTCGTCGTCAGTCGTCGATGCCGCCGCAGGTCATCGCACGAGCTGGAGGCAGCGTTCGGTGCGCCGGTGATCGAGTCCTACGGCATGACGGAGGCGTCGCACCAGATGGCCAGTCAACCCGCTGCCGCCGGGCCGCGCAAGCCCGGGTCCGTCGGCGCGCGGCCGGGCCGGAGGTCGCCATCATGGACGAGGCCGGGCGAGCTGCTGCCGCGCCGGCCAGACCGGCGAGATCGTCATTCGCGGCGCCAACGTCACTCCGCGGCTACGAGAACAACCCGAAGGCGAACGCCGAGGCGTTCACGAACGGCTGGTTCCGCACCGGCGACCAGGGCGTGATGGACGCGGACGGCTACCTCGCGCCTCACCGGCCGCCTCAAGGAACTCATCAACCGGGGCGGCGAGAAGATCTCGCCGCGCGAAGTCGACGAGGTCCTGATGGATCACCCGGCGGTGGCGCAGGTCGTCGCCTTCGCCGTGCCGCATGCCCTCCTGGGCGAGGACGTCGCGGCAGTCGTCGTGCTCAAAGAGGGGGCGAAGGCGACTGAGAGTGAACTTCGTGCGTTTGCGTCTCAACGGATTGCGGACTTCAAGGTTCCCCGGAAGATCGTTTTCGTCGATGAAATTCCGAAGGGGCCGACAGGAAAGCTTCAGAGAATTGGTCTCGCACATCACTTGGGACTGGCATGAGTTGAGGTACCCGACCGCAGACTGAACCGCCCCGGGGTCTTCGGAGACAGTCTGCATTGGGTCGGGCCGCCACGGCCGTCTCGCTTACATGTGTCGACGAAGGTACTGCGGTTCCAGTTCCGCCGGCGGGATGTTGCCGATCGACTCGAGCAGGCGCCTATTGTTGAACTAGTCGACCGATTCCGGCATGGCGTACTCGACGGCGTCCACCCGGGCGCCAGGTCCTCGGTGATGGATCACATCGGTCCTGAGCAGCCTTTGTCCTTGAACCGATGACAGCTATCGGGATCGATCGAAGTCCGCAACGGGTCGAGGCCGTGTGTAAACGCAGCGACGCGGCGGTTCAGCGGCGTCTGTCGCCGAGCGTAGCGGCGCTGTTTGGTGAGGGCGAGCAAGCGCGCTCGCGCTACGCCTGCATCGCCTCGATCAACGAAGCGGTTCCGAGTATCTGATCACCCGCTTCAGGTTGTAGGCCAGAACGTGCAAGCTCATCTCGGTTCGGACCTTGGCAGCGTTTGCGTCAGGAAGTGCGTCGAGCCCATCCAGCGCCTTGAGCGTGCCGAAGATGTGCTCGACGGTCTGCCGTCGTACCCGTGCTGCCTGCGGCGCTGCGATCAGTCGCGCCTGCATGGCTCGAGCACGGCCTCGTGCTCCCAGCGCGTGATGCGCCGCTCCTTGCCGGTCGTGCACTGCGGCTTGAGCGGGCAGCGCGGGCAGGCCGACGGACCAGTACTTGTGGATCGTCTGGCCTTTCTCGACCGCCGTGATGCGGTGGATGGCTCGTTCGCCCGCCGGACAGCGGTACGTCGTCGTCGCTCGCGTCGTAGACGAAGTCCGCTTGTCGAAGCGGCCGGCGGCCTTGTTGTTGGAGGTCTGCGGCTTGGGCACCAGCGGCGACGATGCCGGCCTCGTCGCAGTCCAGGATCTCTTCGCCGTTGAAGTAGCCGCGATCGGCCAGCACCGTGATCGGCTCGGCCGATGCGCTGTCCTGCGCCTGCATCGCCATGTCCGCGAGCTGCGTCGCGATCGTGGCCGACGTTGGTCACCTCGTGCGCGACGATCAGGTGGTGCTTGGTGTCGACCGCGGTCTGCACGTTGTAGCCGACGATGCCGGTGCCGCGGCCGCTGGTGGCCATCGAGCGCGCATCGGGGTCGGTCAGCGAGACCTGCTCGTCAGGCGCCTCGCTTCAGCTCGCTGCTCGATCTCCTTGCAGCCGCCTGCATCTGCTGCTTGCACCGTCGCGATCTTCTCCTTCAGGTGCTCGACTCGCGCCTCGGTCACCGGCTCGGTCGCGGTCGGCGCGATCCAGCTCGCGTCAGGTAGCGCTCGATGCTCTCGTCGACCTGCTCCAGGCGCGCCTTGAGCTTGTGCGCGCGTGAAGTTCTTGTCGCGGTTGTTGACCGCCTTGAACTTGCTGCCGTCGATCGCCACGATCGCCTCGCTCGAACAGGCTCGAGCTCGCGGCACAGCAGCACGAACTCGCGGCACACCTTGCGGATCGCCGCGCCGTTGTCCCGGCGGAAGTCGGCGATCGTCTTGAAGTCCGGGCCAGGCGGCCGGTCAGCCACATCAGCTCGACGTTGCGCTGCGCTTCGCGCTCCAGGCGCCGGCTCGACTGCACCCGGTTGAGGTAGCCGTAGACGTAGATCTTGAGCAGCGTCGCCGGGTGGTACGCCGGCCGACCCGTCGCCGCCGGCTCCGCCCGCTCGAAGCCCAGCTGCGCCAGATCCAGCTCGTCGACGAAGACATCGATCACCCGCACCGGGTTGTCCTCGTCGATCCAGTCGTCCAGTCGCTCAGGAAACAGGACGCTCTGCGTTCGGTCCTGCCCGTCGATGTATCGGCTCATGCACCGCTCCAGCAACGCGATGCCGAATCATCGGGCACCAACCTTACGTGGAGTTTTCACACGGCCTCGGTCGGGAGCGGGCTTCGGCAAGCGCAGCCAACGGGAAGGTAAAACCCGCCACGCGGGCGGGTTCGTCTGAGCGATCTGGCGGCTAGTGCTTGCGGCGGCGGGCGGCTGCAAGGCCAGCGAGGCCGAGGCCGAGAAGTGCGAGGGTGCCGGGCTCCGGAACAGAGCCTCCATCCGCGACACGCTCCATCACGTATCCGCGAGCGAAGCCAAAAGCCGCGCCTAGGTTGTCTGGCGCGTCGTTCCACGCCCAGGAGCCCGACCTCAAGTCCATGGCGAGGAAGTCCTCGTTGCCCGAATTGTTGGGCTCGCCGCCCCAAAAATTCGTGAACGACCACGGAGTGCCATCGGTCCACGTGAAATCGCCTTCGACATCCCGGTCGGTCGCACCCAGCCAGAAGTGCGAACGGCCTGCGAGGCTCGAATCCAACAGCGACTTGATGAAGTCGTTCTCTTCCTTTGAGCCGGTCGATGCAAGGCTCCAACCGGCCGCCTCTGCCGCGGCCTTGGCGGCGGTCCAAGTGATGCCTTCCGATCTGACGACCTCGTACTCATGGCCATTGATCCAGATCGTGCCTGCCTGTGCCGCAACGGGTCCGGCCAGCAGGCAAGCAGCCAGCAATCGCACCATCGTCGTCTTCATCGGGTGTCCCCTAGGTTGTTTGCCGTTTCTCGCGGGGCGCCCCCACGTTGTGCTTCGCGAAGCGGCAAGAATCGGGCCAATGCACATCAACCTTATATGAATCATGGGCTTGTGAAGTTGGATCAGGTTCGCGTCTGCGCAGTCTGTAAAACGGCCCGACGCCGCGTGGACCGGCGCAGTGGCCGCTTCACTTCAAGCCAACGATCCGCGCCCGGATGTTCCGGGATGTGTGCTCCGCCTGGCTCCGGACCCACTCGACCGATTGGCACTCGCTTGCGATGGCGCTGGAATTTCCGCGCACCGATGAGGAGGGCCGCACGATGGGCATCGCGCAGGCGCTGACAGCCATCGGGTTGCTGGACCGCGACACACTTGCTGTAAGGGACGGCGACACTCGAACCATTCTCCGTCTCGGTATGAAGCTCGACGGTGTCTGGAGTTCGAGTTGCCTGCCGTCCGTGGACGGGTTGGCGCTTGCTTGGCAAACGCTGCATCGCGTCGGCGCGGGCTTGTCCGCGGCCCCGCCGGCGGCCCTGGCCCGAGGGAGGGACCCGCGGACCATCCGTCCGGATGTGAAAAAGGGGCTGCGCTTCGCCGACGCAACCCCCTGAATTGGATGGCTCCCCGACCTGGACTTCTTACCAGGACCTGCGGATCGGCCTCTCCTGGAGCTGCCGCCCTACTGCAGTTCGATCCTGCTTCACCACCTCCTCGCGCGTCAGGCGCGGGAACCACTCCGCGTACATGTAGCTGTAGCCCTCGTTCTGCCACTTGGCCAGGTCGATCACGGCGGCCGGCACGACCGTGATCACGTCGTAGAACTCGTCGGGCTTGTAACCGCGCGAGCGCGCCGCGTTGCTGCAAACCCGGATCGTCACGCCCGCGTCCTTCAGCGCCTTGAGCTCCTCGTACATGTCGGGATAGGCCGCACGGTTGAGGCGCGAGAAGGCGTGCAGCTCGTTGCCGTGCGCCACGATCACGATGTGCGACTTGGTCGGGTCGCCGTACTCCTTGATCGCCCGCAGGTGGTTCTTGATGTAGCCGAACGCCGCCATGCCTTCGAGCGGTTTGGCGAAGTTGAAGTCGTACAGCGCCTTCTGCGGCGCGTATGGCGTGCCGTCGAATTTCGAGGGGTCGGTCGGACCGGCGACTTGCCGAGAGCGAGAGGACCAGCAGGGCTGCGAAAAGGACGATGTGGCGCACAAGGCTCCTCAGAGTCGAAGTCAGGCAAGATGAATCGGTCGTCGCGACCGGTGGGGCGCCGAAGGCTCGGGCAGCGAAGGAGCGTCGGCCGGTGACTGTAGCCGAAGCGACGAGACCAGGTGAGGGCGGGCTCTTAGGGTGCCTGCATGTACATGGTTTCAAGCCATCTTCCGCCACGCTGGACGTCACTTACCAGGCTGTCCGACTTTCGGCGCCCCCCTCTCTCTGTTTTGCTTAGACATGACGGTTATGTGGAGAGGGTGGGGGAAGCGATACAGTCACGCTTGATGCCATACGAATCAGAACCCAAGCGACAAACCGAGGGAACAAACATGCACTTCATCGCACGCCTACTTGTAGGCGCACTTACGCTCGTAGCTTCCGTCGCCTTTGCCCAGGCCACGCAGTCGTTCGCCCCGTACGGCACGGCGAAGGTCGACATGCACCCGTCGCCCGTCATCGACACGGTCTTCGACGTCAACTACCAGGACCCGAACAGCCTGAACCTCCTGTACGGCTTCATCCGCAACACGCGGAAGGTGACTCGTGGGAAGGTCGTGGTGGTCACGCACGGCCCCGAGCTGCGCGCGTTCGCGAAGGAGAACTACGAGAAGTACCAGGCCGCGGTCGACCGCATGGCCGAGCTCGCGAAGGAAGGCGTCGAGTTCAAGATGTGCAACAACGCCATGCAGGCCGCCGGCTTTCAAAGCCGAGGACATGCACGGCTTCATCACCGTCGTGCCCGCCGGCTTCCCGGAGCTCGTCTACTGGCAGCAGAAGGGCTATCAGTACGTCAACCCGCTCCCGCTGTCGGTGCGCGACGTGCGCTACATCGATCAGCCTCAGCTGAAGAAGTAGACGCGTGCTTCGTGGGGTTCCGCGGCCAGTATGACTGCGGTACACGGCGTGCGAACTACTGCGCCTCAAGGTCGCGTCCTGGCCCGACAACAGGGTCAGCCGGTGCCAGCCGCTTTGCTTGTCGAACTCCACGCGGAAGATGGGGACCCGCGGACTATCCGTCCGGATGTGAAAAAGGGGTCGCGCCTCTGCCGACGCAACCCCTTGAATTGGATGGCTCCCCGACCTGGACTCGAACCAGGGACCTGCGGATTAACAGTCCGTCGCTCTACCAACTGAGCTATCGGGGAACGGAGCCCGCGATTATAGCCACGGCCTCATGCCGTCGCAATTTCGCGGGCCTGCTGTGCTACTTGAAGACCGCCGCGATCGCGTCGGCGACGTAGTCGAGGTTCTTGAGGTTCAGCGCGGCGACGCAGATGCGGCCGCTGCTCACCGCGTAGATCCCGAACTCCTTCTGCAGCCGCTCGACCTGCGCGGCGTTCATGCCGGAGTAGGAGAACATGCCGCGCTGCCTGACCATGAACGACAGGTCCTGCGTGATGCCGCGGGCCTTCAGCCGCTCGGCCAGTCCGCGGCGCATGTCCTTGATGCGCTCGCGCATCTCGCCGAGTTCCTTCTCCCACATGCGCGCGCAGCGCGGGATCGCCGAGGATCGTCGTGACCACCATGCCGCCGTGCGTGGGCGGGCGTGGAGTAGTTGGAGCGGATCACGCGCTTCAGCTGGCTCAGCACGCGCGACGACTCGTCCTTGCTGGCGTCGACGATGGTCAGCGCGCCGACGCGCTCGCCGTAGAGCGAGAAGCTCTTCGAGAACGAGCTCGACACGAGGAACGTCAGGCCGGACTCGGCGAACAGGCGCACCGCATGGCCGTCCGGCTCGATGCCCTCGCCGAAGCCCTGGTAGGCGATGTCGAGGAAGGGCACGAGGTCGGCGGCGCGCACGGCGTCGAGGATCGCGGGCCACTGCTCGGGCGTGGGGTCCACGCCGGTCGGGTTGTGGCAGCACGCGTGCAGCACGACGATGGTCTTCGCGGGCAGCTTCTTCAGTCCCGCGACCATCGCGTCGAAGTTCAGCCCGCGCGTGGCTGCGTCGTAGTACGGGTACGCGATGACCTCGAAGCCCGCGTACTCGAAGATGGCGCGGTGGTTCTCCCAGCTGGGGTCGCTGATGGCGACCTTGGACCCGGGCAGCAGCCGGCGCAGAAGGTCGGCGCCGACCTTCAGTCCACCCGTGCCCCCGAGGGCCTGCGCGGTGATCGCCTTGCCGTCGCGGATCAGCGCCGAGTCCCGGCCGAACAGCAGCTGCTGGACGGCGAGGTCGTACGCGGGAATGCCGTCGATCGGCAGATAGCCGCGCGGCAGCGGCAGCGACGCGCGCTGACGCTCGGCCTCGGCCACGGCCTGGAGGACGGGGATCTTCCCTTCCGCGTTCAGATAGACGCCGACGCCGAGGTTGACCTTGTGGTCGCGGGCGTCGTGCTGGAAGGCCTCGGTCAGGCCCAGGATCGGATCGCGGGGCGCCAATTCGACGCCGGCAAAGAGGGAAGCACCCATCGACTTTTCTTTCGTTGCAGTGCGCAAATCCCGATGGTTTGCGCGGAAAATCAAAAGGTTATCACAGCGTCCCGCAGCTACCGCAGGTGCAGCACTGACGTGGCTCAAGCAGCGTCGATCCGCCCGGAGGCGGCCTCGGGGGCTTGACAAAACGGCTCGAGCAGGCTCTCTGGAATCATTCTCAATTGCATCGCAAGTCCTTGATTTCCAAGCGCCTTAACGAGGCGTTCGGCCGATAAAAATGCTAGGTTTTTTGGCGTCCCGATGCTAGGATGCGCCGCTTGCCCAACGGATATTGCGTCGCAATAAGCCGTGCTGACCTTTCCCAACTCACCGTTCCAGTTGCATCAGCCGTTCGCCCCTGCGGGCGATCAGCCGGAGGCGATCGCGCGTCTGTCGGAAGGCCTGGCGGACGGCCTCGCGTTCCAGACGCTGCTCGGTGTGACGGGTTCCGGCAAGACCTACACGATGGCCAACGTCATCGCGCAGGCCGGATGCCCCACGCTGGTGCTCGCGCCGAACAAGACGCTCGCGGCCCAGCTGTACTCGGAGATGCGCGAGTTCTTCCCGAACAACGCAGTCGAGTACTTCGTCTCGTACTACGACTACTACCAGCCCGAGGCCTACGTTCCCTCGCGCGACCTGTACATCGAGAAGGACAGCAGCATCAACGAGCACATCGAGCAGATGCGCCTGTCCGCGACCAAGTCGCTGCTCGAGCGGCGCGACGTGGTCATCGTGGCCACCGTCTCGGCCATCTACGGCATCGGCAACCCGTCCGACTACCACTCGATGGTGCTGACGCTGCGCCACAAGGACCGCCTGAGCCAGCGCGACATCATCGTGCGGCTGACGCAGATGCAGTACAAGCGCAGCGAGATGGACTTCAACCGCGGCACCTTCCGCGTGCGCGGCGACACGATCGACATCTTCCCGGCGGAGCACGCCGAGCTGGCGGTGCGCGTCGAGCTCTTCGACGACGAAGTCGACTCGCTGCAGCTCTTCGATCCGCTGACGGGCCGCGTGCGCCAGAAGATTCCCCGCTTCACGCTCTATCCGTCGTCGCACTACGTCACGCCGCGCCAGAACGTCCTGCGCGCGCTCGACGGCATCAAGGCGGAGCTGAAGGAGCAGATCGACGTCTTCGTCAAGGGCGGCAAGCTGGTCGAGGCGCAGCGCATCGAGCAGCGCACCCGCTTCGACATCGAGATGCTCAACGAGCTCGGGCTTCTGCAAGGGCATCGAGAACTACACGCGCCACATCTCCGGTGCATTGCCGGGAGAACCGCCGCCGACGCTGGTGGACTACCTGCCGCCGGACGCGCTGATGATCGTCGACGAGTCGCACGTGACCATTCCGCAGCTGGGCGGCATGTACCGCGGCGACCGCGCGCGCAAGGAAACGCTGGTCGAGTTCGGCTTCCGGCTGCCGTCCGCGCTGGACAACCGTCCGCTGCGCTTCGACGAGTTCGAACGCAAGATGCGCCGCTGCATCTTCTGCTCGGCCACGCCGTCGGGCTACGAGCTCGAGCACTCGTCGCAGATCGTCGAGCAGGTGGTGCGTCCGACCGGCCTGATCGATCCGCAGGTGAGCGTGCGCCCGGCGCGCACCCAGGTCGACGACGTGCTGTCCGAAATCAAGCTGCGGGTCGACAAGCACGAGCGCGTGCTGATCACCACGCTCACCAAGCGGATGGCGGAGGACCTGACCGAGTTCCTGTCGGAGCACGGGGTCAAGGTGCGCTACCTGCACTCGGACGTCGACACGGTCGAGCGCGTCGAGATCATCCGCGACCTGCGCGCCGGCGTGTTCGACGTCATCGTCGGCATCAACCTGCTGCGCGAGGGCCTGGACCTGCCCGAAGTGTCGCTGGTGGCGATCCTCGACGCCGACAAGGAAGGGTTCCTGCGTTCGGACCGCTCGCTGATCCAGACGATCGGCCGGGCGGCGCGCCACATGAACGGCACCGCGATCCTGTACGCGGACGTCGTCACCCAGTCGATGAAGCGCGCGATGGACGAAACCAACCGCCGCCGCGAGAAGCAGACGGCGTTCAACACCGAGCACGGCATCGTTCCGCGCGGCGTCGTGAAGGAAGTGCGCGAGCTGATCGACGGCGTCTACGACGCCACCGGCGCCCGCGAGGAGCGCAAGGCCGCGTCGAACGTCGCCGACTACGAAACGATGTCGGAAAAGCAGGTCGGCAAGGAGATCAAGCGGCTCGAGAAGCTCATGTTCGAGCACGCGAAGAATCTGGAGTTCGAGAAGGCCGCGCGGGTGCGCGACCAGCTCGCCCTGCTCAAGGAGCAGGTGTTCGGGGCCGGCGGGGCGACGAACGTCGTGCCGCTCGTTCCGGGCGAACGGGCCGCCTAGCGGCGGCACGGCAAGGGATTTGTAACCCGCGAAACTTTGACGGGTTTTGGGGGTCTGCGGGAACTGAAGTGCGCCGCAAGCAGGCCTGGCGCGTTGAACGGGTTCAGGGAAGACCGGGAGCGGCTCGAAGCCCGGACGACAAAGTGCGGTAACACCGCCCAAAGATGGAAAGGCGAACTGGGATATGACGAAAGTACTGTTTGTTTGCATGGGGAACATCTGCCGTTCTCCCACCGCGGAAGCGGTGTTCCGCAAGATGGCGGCGGACGGCGGCCTCGACGAGACCGTGAAGATCGCCTCCGCGGGCACGCACGCCTACCACGTGGGTGAACCGGCCGACGTGCGCGCCCAGCAGGCCGCCCGCAAGCGCGGCTACGACCTCGGTGAGTTCCGTGCCCGCCAGGTCACGCAGGACGACTTCAACGAGTACGACCTGATCCTCGCGATGGACTGGGAGAACATGTCGCTGCTCCAGCAGCAGGCGCCCCGCAGCGCGAAGCACAAGCTGCATCTGCTGATGCGCTTCGCCGGCGAGTTCGACGCCGCCACGGTGCCGGATCCCTACTACGGCGGCGCCGAGGGCTTCAACACCGTGCTCGACTACGTCGAGGACGCGTGCCAGGGCCTGCTGGAAGTGGTGCGCAAGCGCGTCACGATGTACGCGGCCGCCTGACCGCCGTTCGGTAGCATCGTCTGTCCCACGGGGCACCCGCCCAGCGCGCGGTGCCCCGTCTTTAATTCCCCCTGACGTTTTCGCTCGGCTACGCTGCGCGCGTACGCCGCTCCGAAGCGCTCATCCCGAGCGCGCAGCGCGCAGCAGCCGAGCGAGGTCCTTTCCTTCTGGTTCGGCGAGCCCGGTTCCGCGGACTACCTGCGGCCGCGCGACCTCTGGTTCACCAAGTCCGACGCGACCGACCGCCTGATCGCCGAGCAGTTCGGGCCCGCTCGTCGAACGCGCGCTGCTCGGCCAGCACGACGACTGGGCGGCGACGCCGCGTGGCGCCCTCGCGCTCGTCATCGTTCTCGACCAGTTCACCCGCAACGTCTTTCGCGGAACGCCGCGCGCGTTCGCCGGCGACCCCCGCGCGCTCGCGATCGCGACGCGGCTGGTGGACACGTCGCGCGACATGGCGCTCGCGCCGGTGGAGCGCTGGTTCGTCTACATGCCGCTGGAACACTCCGAGCGCCTGCTCGACCAGTACGAGTCGGTCCGCCTGTTCGAGCGACTCGCCGCCGACGGCCTCGACGCGCCGCTCGACTGGGCGCGCCGCCACTTCGACGTGGTCAGGCGCTTCGGCCGCTTCCCTCACCGCAACGCGATCCTCGGCCGCGAGTCGACGTCCGAGGAGATCGAGTTCCTGAAGCAGCCGGGTTCCGGCTTCTGAGTCGCCGCGTGCGATCCAAACGCAGGGGCTACAGCAGGAAGCTTGTCCCTTTCCGTCGTTGTATCTACAATGTAGAAACATTTGGGAGAGTGGCCATGCGAGTCGAGGTATGCAAGTGGGGTAACAGCGCCGCCGTGCGAGTTCCGGCACCAGCGCTCCGGGACGCGGGGTTGGAGGTTGGTCAGAGCCTGGAACTGCGCGTCGAAGGCGGCCGGTTGGTGCTCGAGCCTGCAGCCGAAAGCCTCGATGCGCTGCTCGCGAAAGTAACGCCGGAGAACCGTCACGGCCTGGCACTCGAGGGGCCATCCGTCGGGGCTGAGGCGTGGTGACCAGGGCTTACACCCCAGAACGAGGCGACGTGGTGTGGCTGGACTTCACCCCGCAGGCAGGGCACGAGCAGGCGGGTCGCCGGCCCGCGCTGGTGCTCTCGCCCAAGGCCTACAACGGAAAGACCGATCTGATGCTGTGCTGCCCGGTCACGAGCCAAGTCAAGGGCTATCCATTCGAAGTGCCCGTGGTGCCTGCCTCAGGCAAGGTCGCCGGTGTTGCGCTGTCCGACCAGATACGCTGCCTCGACTGGAAGTCGCGCAAGGCCGCCAAGTTCGCCACCGCAACGGCCGCCTGCGTGTCGGCGGTGGGCGCGAAGGTCAAGTTGATTCTGCCCTGAGCCGAAACCGCTTTGGACCACGCCGACGTCGGGCGTTGCATTCGACTCCGGGCGTGACACTCCACTCCATCCACAGCGGGCGAGGAACTCCCGGGACGCAGCAGCGCCCGACCGCTAGAACTTCTGCGGCCGGAACACGCCGACGTCCGCCGTGAACATCACGATCGCGTAGTGCGGCGCGTACTCCGTCAGGACGTGCTGCGCGATCTGCTGTGCCACCGCGGCATCGGTGATGATCTTCATCTCGATCGAACGGTCGTTCTCCCAGCTCGATTCGCGCTCCCCGCGGCCGCCGCCGCCGCGCACGTCGGAGATCGTGTAGCCCTGCACGCCGAAGCGTCTGGCGTCGCGCACCAGGTTCTTCTCCAGCGCGGCCTCGCCGATGATCACGAGCAGTGTGCGGGCATGTGTTTCCATCTCAACTCCCCAGCCAGCGGGCGATCTGCAGGTACAGCGGGATCCCGAGCGTGATGTTGAACGGGAAGGTGACGCCGAGGGCGGCCCCGATCGACAGCGCCGGGTTGGCCTCCGGCACCGCGACCCGCATCGCCGTGGGCGCCGCGATGTACGAGGCGCTGGCAGCGAGCGTGGCGAGCAGCGTGGTGCCGCCGAGCGACAGTCCGATCAGGTGGCCCGCCACCGCCCCGAGCACGCCGAGCGCGATCGGCGCCGCGATGCCGAAGACGATGAGGAAGGCCCCCGTGCGTTTCAGTTCGCCGATCCGGCCGCCGGCGACGAGACCCATTTCCAGCAGGAACAGGGCGAGCACGCCCTTGAACAGGCCCATGAAGAGCGGCTCGATGGGCGTGATTCCGGCCGGGCCGGCGATGAAGCCGATCAGCAGCCCGCCGAGCAGCAGCAGCACGCTCTTGCCGAACAGCACCTCGTGGGCGAGCGCGCCCCACTGCGTCGCCGCGCGCCGACCCTCCGGCGCGGGCGCGAAGCGGCGCGCCAGCACGATGCCGACGATGATGCCCGGCGCCTCCATCAGCGCGACCAGCAGCGGCATGTACGGCTCGCTGGCGATGCCCGCGTGGAGCAGCACACTCGTCGCGACGGCGAAGGTCACCACGGACACCGAGCCGTAATGCGCGGCGATCGCCGCGCTGTCGGCCGTCGACAGCCGCCCGAGGGACCTGAGGACCGGGTAGAGCAGCAGCGGGATCGCGGCGCTCAGCGCGATCGCCGCCAGCGCATGAGGCAACACCGCCAGGCTCGGCTGGCGCGCCAGTTCGACGCCGCCCTTCAGGCCGATGGCGAGCAGCAGGTAGATCGCCAGCGCTTCGTACAGCGCTTCCGGCAGCCGCAGGTCGCTCTTCGCGAGCCTGGCCACAACGCCAAGCGCGAAGAACAGGACGACCGGGTCCAGCATCAGACGTACAGGCCGGGCGGGGTAGCGATGCTCCCGCGCCGCGTGAGCGATTCGATCATCACCAGGGCAGCCTCGAGCGTGAACTCGTCGCGCTCGATGGCCTCGACCACGGCGGCGATCGACCGGGTCTCGATGGCGTCGACTTCGCCGTCCTGGTTCGTCGGCTCGGTGTTGCCGGTCAGCGTCGCGTCGTAGACGTGGATCGTCTCGTTCTGCACGCCCTCGGGCACGGGCCGCAGCAGCGTGAACGCGCGCCCGTGATGCACTTCGACGCGGTCGAGTTCGATGCCGGCTTCCTCCCACGCCTCGCGCTCGAGGGCCTGCTCGAGCGTCTCGCCGTGGGGCACCATGCCGCCGACCAGGTTGTCCCAGCACCCCGGATCGATCTGCTTGTGCGCGGCGCGCCGGGCGACGACGACGTCGCCGTCGTCGGAGTACGCGTTCAGGTGGACCGCGGTGGTGGCGATGCCGAGCGGCCGGCAGGCGCTGCGCTCGATGGCCGCCAGCACCGGGCCGCGCGGCGTGGCGCGCACCGACAGCAGTTCGTCGCGCCAGCCGGTCAGCAGGCCGGCATCGCGCAATGCGACGGCGGTGCGCTCGAGACACGCGCTGCGCCGCGTCTCGTCCATGCCCCGGTCCATGAGGACGAGTTCGCCGTCGCGCCACGCGTAGTCATCGGTGTGACGCAGAAAACGCGCGACGTCGGGGCGCACGAACCCGACCGGATAGCCCGCCACCCGCAGCGTCACGAGGTCGCCGGCCAGGGGCGGGCGCGCCCGCGCCAGCAGGCGTGTCGCGAGTTGGTGCAGGCGCTCGCCGCTCGGCATGTCAGGCCTCGGGCCGCAGGTGGGGGAACAGGATCACGTCGCGGATGCTCGGCGCGTCGGTGAGCAGCATGATGAAGCGGTCCACGCCGACGCCGCAGCCCGCTGCTGGCGGCATGCCGTACTCGAGCGCGCGCACGTAGTCGGCGTCGTAGAACATCGCCTCCTCGTCGCCCGCGGCCTTCGCCTTCGCCTGCTCGTTGAAGCGCGCGGCCTGGTCCTCGGGGTCGTTCAGCTCCGAGAAGCCGTTCGCGGTCTCGCGGCCGGCGATGAAGAGTTCGAAGCGCTCCGTGATCTCCGGACGGGTGTCCGACGCGCGTGCCAGCGGCGACACCTCGACCGGATAGTCGACGATGTAGGTCGGCTCGATCAGCTTCGACTCGGCCACCTCCTCGAACAGCGCCAGCTGCAGCGCGCCCAGGCCGGCCTCTTCGGAGTGCGTGCTGCCCTTCGACCGCAGTTCGCGGTGCAGGAAGTCGCGGTCGGCGAGTTGCGCCTCGGTGTACTGCGGCGCGTGCTGGCGGATCGCCTGCACCGTGGTGAGCCGCGCGAACGGGCGCGACAGGTCGATCGTCTGGCCCTGGTACTGCAGCACGGCCGTGCCGGTCGCCGCGATCGCGACGTGCCGCAGCAGCCGCTCGGTGAAGTCCATCAGCCACTGGTACTCCTGGTACGCGGCGTAGAACTCCATCATGGTGAACTCGGGGTTGTGGCGCGGCGACAGCCCCTCGTTGCGGAAGTTGCGGTTGACCTCGAACACGCGGTCGAAGCCGCCGACCACCAGCCGCTTCAGGAACAGTTCCGGCGCGATGCGCAGGTACATGTCGATGTCGAGCGCGTTGTGGTGCGTGACGAAGGGCTTGGCCGCCGCGCCGCCGGGGATCACCTGCAGCATCGGCGTTTCGACTTCGAGGAAGCCCTCGTCGACCATGAACTGGCGCATCGCCGCCATGGCCTTGCTGCGCGTGACGAACGCGGCGCGCGACTCCTCGTTCACGATCAGGTCGACGTAGCGCTGGCGGTAGCGCTGCTCGCGGTCCTCGAGGCCGTGGAACTTGTCCGGCAGCGGCCGCAGCGACTTCGCCAGCAGCCGCAGCTCCCGGCAGCGCACCGACAGTTCGCCCTTCTGCGTCTTGAAGAGCAGCCCCCGGGCGGCGACGATGTCGCCGATGTCCCAGTGCTTGAACGCCTCGTGCGCGGCCTCGCCGGTGTCGTCGTTGGCGATGAAGAACTGGATGCGGCCGGTGCTGTCCTGCACCGTCGCGAAGCTCGCCTTGCCCATCACGCGCTTGAGCATCATGCGGCCCGCCAGCACCACCTCGATGCCGGCCTGCGCCAGCGCTTCGCGGTCGAGCTCGCCGTAGCGCGCCTGCAGTTCGCCCGCCTGGTGCTCGCGCACGAAATCGTTCGGAAACGCCGGGCCCGCGGCGCGCAGCGCGGCGAGCTTGGCGCGCCGCTCCGCGATGATCTGGTTCTCGTCGGCCGGGGCGCCGGCTGGGGCGGGGGTGTCGTTCATCGTTCTCTCAGGCGTCGCGTGCGTCGGCGACAGGGTCGGTTCCGAAATCGGCGCGCGCCAGGTACGCGAGCACGCGTTGCGCGGCCGCCTCGGGCGTGGCGAGCTGGCCGGTGGCCTTCAGTTCCTCGAACTTCGGCCTGTCGGGGAAGCCGGCGGGGTCGGAGGCGCGGAGCTGAGTCTGCAACTCGGTGTCGATCACGCCGGGCGCGAGCGAAACGATGCGGGCCGGGTTGGGCCGCTTCGCCTCGTCGAGCGCGGTGACGCGCGTGTAGTGATCGAGTCCCGCCTTCGCCGCGCAGTAGGCCGACCAGCCGGCGATCGGGCGGCGCCCGGCGCCCGAGGAAATGTTGAGCACCCGCTTGTCGATGGCCCAGGTGCGCGTGGCGCGCAGGAAGACGCTCGTCAGCAGCAGCGGCGCCTCCAGGCCCACCCGCAGCACGGCGGCGAGCGTGTCCGCGTCGCTGGCGTCGATCGGACCCACCCGACCCACGAGGCCGGCGTTGTTGATGAGGCTGGCCGTGGCGTACTGCGTGCCGTTGTGCTGGTGCAGCCAGGTCTCCAGCCGCGCGGCCGAGCCGATGTCGTGGCTGAGGTCGAGTGCCCATTGCTCGAGCACCGTGCCCCGCGCGCGCGCGGCATCGCCGAGCGCGGGGTCGGGATGGCGCGACAGCGTCAGCAGGTGCGTGTCCGCCGTGAGCAGTTGCCGCGCCATCGCGGCGCCGAGGCCGCGCGAGGCGCCGGTGAGGATGATGAGTCTGCGAGTCGTCATGGGCACAGTTCACAGGTAGCGCAGGGTGGAGACAGCATGGCGCTCGCGCCACCGCGGGTAGTCGTCGAAGGCGAGGCCGAACATCAGCGTGTCCCGCAGCCGCCCGTGATGATCGCGCGTCTCGGCGCGCATCCGTCCTTCTTCCGGCACGCCCGCGCGCCGCAGCACACTGCAGCTGCCTGCATTGTCGGCGTCGCACGTCGCCCACACCCGGTTCACGCCCATGTGGTCGAACGCATAGTGCACGAGCAGCCGCACCGCTTCGGTGGCGAGGCCCTGGCCGCGCGCCGGCGGCAGGAGGAAGTAGCCGATCTCCGCCTTCGGCGTCGTCCAGTCCGGCGCGTGAAAGCCCGAGCCGCCGAGGAACTCGCCGGCCGGCGTCCAGATGCCCATCGGCATCGCCTCGCGCAGCGCGAACTGCGCGTGCATGCGGACGACGTAGGACTCGGAGTCCGCCGGCTGCTGATGCCGCTGCGGCCACATCATCCAGCGCATCAGCTCGTCGCGATGCGGGGCGAGGCCGGCGAAGAAAGCGGCGCCGTCGCCGGGGCGGTACCGCCGCACGATCACGCGGTCGCTCGCCACGCCTTCCGGCAGCGGCAGCAGTTCCGGCTGCGACAGGGCGGGGCGCTGCATCGTCAGACCGCCTGCTTGAGGCTGGCCTCGATGAAGTCGTCGAGATCGCCGTCGAGCACGGCCTGCGTGTTGCCGATCTCGACGTTGGTCCGCAGGTCCTTGATGCGCGACTGGTCGAGCACGTACGAGCGGATCTGGTGACCCCAGCCGATGTCGCTCTTCGAGTCCTCGAGCTTGGTTTGCTCGGCCATGCGCTTGCGCAGTTCCTGCTCGTAGAGCTTGGACTTCAGCATCGCCATCGCCTCGGCGCGGTTGCGGTGCTGGCTGCGGTCGTTCTGGCTGGCGACCACGATGCCGCTCGGCCCGTGCGTGATGCGAACCGCCGACTCGGTCTTGTTGACGTGCTGTCCGCCCGCGCCCGACGCCCGGTAGACGTCGATGCGCAGGTCGGCCGGGTTGATCTCGACCTCGATCGTCTCGTCGACCTCGGGATAGACGAACACGCTGGCGAACGACGTGTGGCGGCGCGCGTTGGAATCGAAGGGCGACTTGCGCACCAGGCGGTGGATCCCGGTCTCGGTGCGCAGCATGCCGAAGGCGTAGTCGCCGCTGACCTTGATCGTCGCGCTCTTGATGCCCGCCACCTCGCCTTCGGTTTCCTCGAGCAGTTCCGGCTTGAAGCCGCGCCGCTCGGCGTAGCGCAGGTACATGCGCTCGAGCATGGACGCCCAGTCCTGCGCCTCGGTGCCGCCGGCGCCGGACTGGATCTCGATGAAGCAGTTGTTGGGGTCCAGCGGGTTGTTGAACATCCGCTGGAACTCGAGTTCGCCGACGTGCTTCGCCAGGTCGGCGACGTCGGTCTCGATGGCGATCAGCGTGGGGTCGTCGTTGTCCGCGCGCGCCATCTCGAAAAGCTCCGCGGCATCGCGCACGCCGGCCTCCAGCCGGTGCATCTTCTCGACGATCAGGTCGGCGGTCTTCTTTTCCTTGCCGAGTTCCTGCGCCCGCTTGGGGTCGTCCCAGACCTTCGGGTCCTCGAGGGCGAAGCCGATTTCCTTGAGTCGAGCCTCCTTGGCATCGACGTCAAAGATACCTCCGGAGTTCGGCGAGGCGCCCGCGCAGTCCCGCGACGGTGCCTTCGATCTGGTTGAGGCGTTCGGCTTCCATGGATGTTCCCGGCTCGAAAACCACGGATTATAGGAAGGCCGGGCCGGTCGAGCCTGCCGGACGCCCGCGGCCTTACCATTCCCGCAGGAAAAATCGGCGGTGCACCGTGCCCGAAGCCCAGATCGTCACGTACCTGTTCTCGGACATCGAGGGCAGCACGCGCCTGTGGGAGACCGACCCGGACGGCGCCGCGAAGGCACTGGCCTGGCATGACGGGCTGTCGCGCGCCGCGGTCGAGCGTCACCGGGGCACCGTCGTCAAGATGACCGGCGACGGCATGCACGCGGCGTTCGCCGATCCGGCGGCGGCCGTGCAGGCCGTGATCGACCTGCAGACGGAACTCGCGCACCCCGCCGACGGACTGCCCCCGCTGAAGGTGCGGTGCGGCCTGCACCTGCGGCCACGACCAGCGCCGCGACAACGACTTCTACGGACCCGGCGGTGAATCGCGCGGCGCGCATCTCGAACGCGGCCCACGGCGGCCAGGTCCTGCTGTCCAGCGCCGTGGCCGAGCGGGTGCGCTGCACACTGCCGCCGGGCGCGGGGCTGCGCGAACTGGGGCTGGTGCGCCTCAAGGATCTGTCGAGCCCGGAGCGTGTCTTTCAGCTGACCCATCCCGCGCTGCGCGCGGAGTTTCCGGCGCTGCGCTCGCTCGAGAGCACGCCGAACAACCTGCCGCAGCAGCTGAACAGCTTCGTCGGGCGCGAGCGGGAGATGGCCGAAGTGCGCGTAATGCTGGCGCAGCACCGGCTCGTCACGTTGCTCGCGATGGGAGGCGTCGGCAAGTCCCGGCTGTCGATCCAGCTTGGAGCGGAGGTGCTCGAGGACTTCCCGGACGGTGTCTGGCTGGTGGAACTCGCGCCGATCGCCGACGTGCCGACGTCCCGCAGGCCGTCGCCGCCGTGCTGGGCGTCAAGGAGGAAGCCGGCGGGGCGTGCACGACAGCGCTGGCGCGCTTCGTGCGCGACCGCCGCTCTGCTGCTGATCATCGACAACTGCGAGCACGTCGTGCGCGGCTGTCGGCGAACCTGGCGAAGCAGCTGCTGCAGGCGAGCCCGAGCCTGAAGATCCTGGCGTCGTCGCGTGACCCGCTGCAGATCGCCGGCGAGGCCGTCTACCACCTGCCAACCGCTCGCCGTGCCCGCGGCCGGACGAGCGTGAAGCCCGCAGCAGCTGGCAGCAGCACGCCTCGGTGCGGCTGTTCCTCGACCGCGCCGCTCGCCGCGAACCCCGCCTTCCAGTCGGACCGACAAGGTTGCCGGGCCGCGGTCGCCGAAATCTGTCGTCAGCCTTGACGGCATTCCGCTGGCGCTCGAACTGGCCGCAGCCCGCACGCGCTCGTTGCCCGTCGAGGTCATCGCGGCGCGGCTCGACGAGCGTTTCCGGCTCGCTGACGACGCGGGACCGCACCGTGCTGCCGCGGCAGCGCACCCTGCGCGCGCTGATCGACTGGAGCTTCGATCTGCTCGACGAGCGTGAACGTGCGGCGTTCCGGCGGCTGGCGGTGTTTGCCGGCGGCTGGACCCTCGAGGCGGCGGAGGCCGTGATCGCCCGGCGACGGACCTCGAAGCGGCCGACGTGCATTGACCTCCTCAGCAGTCTCGTCGAGAAGTCGCTCGTGTTGCTCGATCCGGCGGGACGGGCCGCTATCGGATGCTCGACACCGTGCGGCACTACGCCGACGAGAAGCTGCGCGAGTGCGGGGAACTCGACGGCCATCCGCGCTGGCGCACTGCCGACACTACGTCGACGTCGCCGAGCGCGCGCGAGCACTGCTGCGCGGCGACGAGCGCGAGCAGGCCGATCGCGCAACTCGACGAGGAACGCGACAACTTCCTGTCGGCCCTCGCGATCGACGCCTCGGAGGAGGCCGATCCGCTCGCTGCGGATGGCCGATGCGCTGCGCTACTACCTGTTCACCCAGGGGCTGCCGTCGCATCGCGTGGCGTGTCGGCCGAGTGCTGGTCACGCGGCCGACGCTGTGTCGCGCACGATGGCCAGTTGCAAGACGTTTTTGCGCGGGGCAGATCACGTCCTTCATGGCGCGCTACGCCGAGGCGATCGACCACCTGCCGAGAGCCTCGTCCATCGCGCGCGAACTGAAGGACGACCGGCCGGATCGACGCGACCCTCCAGCCCCTTGGCATCGCGTTCACTCGGTGAAGCACGACTTCGAGCGCGCCGCGAGTGCTTCACACGAGGCTGTGGACCTCGCGATCCGCTCAGTGCGAAGCACGAGCAGGTCGCGGTCCTGTGCAACCGCGGGCCATGCTGTACCGGACGTAGGGCAACCGGGCCGAGGCGGCGAACGGCCTACGGGAAGGCGCTCGATGCCCGCCCGCGAAGTGAACGACGGAGTCGATCGTCGCTCGTCCTGCTGAACCTGACGATCACGAAGATGCTGAACGGGCGATCCGCATGCCGGCGCGGGAGATGCTCGCGAGGCGTCGACATCGCCGGATCAGGACGGGCTCGGTGGCCTGCGCTCCAGAGCGGCTGTCGAACGTTGCTGCGGGCTCGCCGCGCCTGAAGGCGACTGGCGCGCGCGCCGCGCGCCTGCTTCGGCGTCGCCGAAGCGGAGGCGACGCGGACCGGGCTGCGCGGGATCCGGCCGACGAAGCGTACGCTCTCGCGCCCTGCCTCGGACGCGCGACGCGCAAGGCGCCAGGCACAGGCTTCGAAACGTGCGCCGCCCCGCCGCGGAAGTCGCGCTCGACGAGGTGCGGCGAATCTCGCTTGGCTGGCCAAGCGTCGCCGAGCCGCTCACCAGTCGTTGATGATCGCCGGGTCCTTGTCGAGATCGGCCGCGCCGGACGGACGCGCACGATCGTGTACTTGTATTGTGCCGTCCCTTGCGTGTTCTTGTTGAAGCACATGAACTGGTGGCCGATCGCCCACCACGCGGCACGCTCGACGATCTCGTTCTCGCGAACGTGCGGCCTGTCGGCCGCCACTTCACCCTCGATCCGGACGCCGTCCCGGTCCCGCGAAACGGAACCCGGCGGCTGCGGTCTTGCAGTCGAGCTCCAGATGATCGTCACGTTGCGCTGCTCGCGGGTGAAGCGCAAGGGCTCGGGGTCCACGAAGATCTCGTTGTTGACGACCGTCACGACCGGTTTTTCGTTAGTCGGCATGCTGGAACGCTCCGCGCAGGAGTCGCATCCAGACAGCGCCAAGCACGCACAGGGCGGCTAGCCAAGAAGAATCCGCTTCATCGCGTTCCTCCGGGCTATCCCATTTTTCCTGCCTCGTTGGAAAAACGATCGGCCTGCACTGATCGCGCCGAGTCGCGCACTTTCTGCCGCTTCCGGCTCGTGCGTCAAGCGTCCCATGTGCTCGATGATCAACTGCACCCGCCGCATGCCGTTGTAATCGTCCGCCACCGGCCGGTACGCCAGCCGGACTTCCTTGGGCAGCAGCTCCGTCCGTCGGAACCAGATCGCGTTGAAGCGCCGGCCGTCGAGGTCGAGCGACAGCTTCAGGTGCTTGTCCTTGAGCAGCCGCTGCTCGAGTACCGTGAACACGTTGGCGAACAGCGGCGGCGGGAAGCCCTGGCCCCACACGTGCTCCTCCAGCGCGTTGATCAGCGGCAGGCCGATCTCGTCGGCCTTCAGCGGGCCGTCCGTCTGCACCGTGCGGGCGAAGAGAGCGCGGTCGCACGATCCCCGGGTGGCGTCCTCGAACGCCGTGACGAAGCCCTCGTAGCGATCCGACTGCAGCGTCAGGCCCGCCGCCATCGCATGGCCGCCGAACCGCCGCACCATGTCCGGCGCCTGCTTCGTCACGAGGTCCAGCGTGTCGCGCAGGTGCACGCCTTCGATCGAGCGCCCGGAGCCGCGCAGCTCGGTCTCGTTGCGCGCGCGCGAAGGCGATGGTCGGGCGGTGGAACTTCTCCTTCACGCGCGACGCGACCAGTCCGACGACGCCCTGGTGCCAGTCCTCGTTGAAGAGGCAGATGGTGCTCGCCGCCTCGACCCGGTCGCTGTCGAGCGCGGCGAGAGCGTCGATCTGCATGTCGCTCTCGATGTCGCGCCGCTCGCGGTTCAGCTGGTCCAGCTGCCGCGCCAGCTCCAGCGCGCGTTCGAAGCTTTCCGTGGTGAGGCACTCGATGCCGACCGTCATGTCGGTCAGGCGCCCGGCCGCGTTGATGCGCGGACCGATTGCGAAGCCGAGATCCATCGCGCGCGCCGTGCGGGCGTCCTTGCCCGCCACCTGGAACAGCGCCGCCATGCCGGGATGCAGGCGCCCGTTGCGGATCCGTTGCAGCCCCTGGGCGACGAGGATGCGGTTGTTGCGGTCGAGGCGCACCACGTCGGCGACAGTGCCGAGGGCGACGAGGTCGAGCAGCGTGTCGAGCTTCGGCTGCGTGGCCGCCGTGAACCGCCCGCGCGCGCGCAGTTCGGCGCGCAGCGCGAGCAGCACGTAGAACATCACGCCGACGCCCGCCAGGTTCTTGCTTGGAAATCCGCAGCCCGGCTGGTTCGGGTTGACGATGCAGGCGGCGTCCGGCAGCACGGGCCCCGGCAGGTGGTGGTCGGTGACGAGCACCGCGATGCCGAGTTCGTTGGCGCGCGCCACCCCTTCGACACTCGCGATGCCGTTGTCGACGGTGATGATCAGGTCGGGCTCGCGCTGCGCGGCGAGATCGACGATTTCGGGCGTGAGCCCGTAGCCGTACTCGAAGCGGTTCGGCACGAGGTAATCGACGTCGGCGCCGAGCGCGCGCAGGCCGCGGATGCCGACCGCGCAGGCCGTGGCGCCGTCGCAGTCGTAGTCGGCCACGATCAGCAGGCGCGCCTCGGCTTCGATCGCGTCGGCGAGCAGCGTCGCGGCGTCGTCGACGTGCGACAGCGACGCCGGCGGCACCAGGCCGTCGATCAGCAGTTGCAGCTCGTCGCGTCGCTGCACGCCGCGCCCGGCCAGCACGCGGGCGAGCGCGGGCAGCACGCCGTCGGTCACGAGTTGCTGCGCGACGCGCGGGTCGGCGTCGCGGACGAGAAGGCGGGTCATTCGGAGAGAACCTGGTGAAGGCTGCGGGAGCGCCAGAACTTTAATCGGTCGGACGGCCGGCTTCGCAGGCGCCGCACCGTTGCGCCTCCCGCAAGTACGACGTCGAGCGCGCTCGCACGGGACAGCGCGGCCATCCGTGCATCCAGTCCGCGCAGGGCGTCGATCCAGCCGGTCCAGTCGTGCAGCAGCCGCGGCAGGAGCAGGTCGTCCAGGACGACGAGTGCTCCGTGCCCGGCCGTGGCGGCGGCGGATCCCGAGGCGATGGAGGCCGCCTGCGCGGCGCCCCGCCACTCGGGCGCATCGGCGAGCACCGAGGCGTACGCGCCGCGCTTGAGCGGCGACCACGCGCCGCCGCCGTGCAGCCAGAGGCTGTTGATCGTCGGTTCGCCGCGCGCCTCGCGCGCCGCGTTCACCGGGTGCGTGTGCCAGGTCATCTGGATCTCGGTCAGGAGGCGATTCCAGCGGCTCGCGTCGGCGCCGGTCGGCCGGGCGGAAGGCAGCGGCCGTCCCATGGCGGCCGACAAGGGCTCGGCGTGCAGGTCCCATCGACGTTCGGCCTGCAGGAACCAGCGATCGGCGATGCGCAGCAGGCGCGCGTCCATCTCGGCGGCGAGCGCATTGGCGGCGGCGATCAGCGCATCGGCCTCCGCTGCGCTCGGCGGGCGGCCAAGCGGCGCCACGACGAGGTGATCGCGCGCGAGTTCGAGGTGGATCGGGTCCGCGTGCCAGAGGATGCCCGGCGCCGGAGCTGCGCCGGCGAGTGCCGCGTACGCGTACGGCGCGGTGGCCAGCGGCAGCCCGGCCTGGAACACGTGCTCGGCGAGCCACGCGAGGTGGGCCGGCTCTTCGACCTCGGTGTCGCCGAGGAGATCGGCGCGCGTCAGCATCGATGCCAGCGTGCTCCCTGCCAGCGGCTCCGCGAGTGCATCGATGACTTCGCGCGGAAGCAGGGCGCCTGGCAACAGCAACGTGACATGCATCGGGCGATTCTACGGTCGCCGTCGCGCGCGTCTCGTTGGCTACAATCGGGCGCCTTGCTCGGCGATCACGCCGGGCGGCGCCGGATACACCTTGAATCTTCCCTACGAGTTACGCATCGGCCTGCGCTACACGCGCGCGGGGCGGCGCGCGCGCCGGCGCAACCGGTTCATCTCGTTCATCTCCGGCATCTCGATGCTCGGCATCGCGCTCGGCGTGATGGCGCTCATCGTCGTGCTGTCCGTGATGAACGGATTCGTTTCGCAGGTGCGCGACCGCATGCTGTCGGTCGTGTCGCACGTGGAGGTGTTCGCGATCGAGGGCGCGCTGGCGGACTGGAAGGGCGTCACGGACGCGGCGCGCAAGCATCCGGACGTCGTTGGCGCCGCGCCATACGTCAACGCGCAGGCGCTGCTGACGCGCGGCGACAGCGTGCGGGGCGTGCTGGTGCGGGGCGTGGACCCGGTCGCGGAACCCGAGGTGTCCGAGTTCGCCACCCTGGTCCGTGGCGCGCCGCTGAAGGCGCTGGCCGACGGCGAGTTCGGCATCGTGCTCGGTGGGGAGCTTGCGCGCGCGCTCGGCGTTGCGCTCGGCGAGAAGATCACGCTCATGGCGCCGCAGGGGCAGGTGACGCCCGCGGGTGTCGTTCCCCGGTTGAAGCAGTTCACCGTCGTCGGCACCTTCGACTCCGGGCACTTCGAGTACGACAGCGCGCTGGCGCTGATCCACATGGGCGATGCGCAGCGGATGTTCCGCGTCGACGGCCCGACTGGCGTGCGCCTGAAGCTGAAGGACATGCAGCGCGCGCAGGACGTGGGCGCCGAGCTGGCGCAGTCGCTGCCGCCCGGGATGATCGTGCGCGACTGGACGCGCCAGAACCGCACCTGGTTCGCCGCCGTGCAGGTGGAGAAGCGGATGATGTTCATCATCCTCGCGCTGATCGTCGCCGTGGCCGCGTTCAACCTGGTCTCGACGCTGGTGATGACGGTGACCGAGAAGCAGTCGGACATCGCCATCCTGCGCACGCTCGGCGCGAGTCCGTCGAGCATCATGGCGGTGTTCATGGTGCAGGGCGCGCTGATCGGCGTGCTGGGCACGCTGCTCGGCGTGGCGAGCGGGCTCTTCCTCGCCAATCATCTCGACACGATCTTCCCGACGATCGAGCGGATCGCTGGCTTCCCGCTGATCCCCAAGGACATCTACTTCATCAGTTCGCTGCCGTCCGATCCGCGGGCGTCGGACATCGTGCCGATCGGCGTGATCTCGATCGTGCTGTCGCTGGTGGCGACGCTGTACCCGAGCTGGCGCGCCTCGCGCGTCAAGCCGGCGGAGGCGCTGCGCTATGACTGAGGCCGTGCTGTCGGCGCGCGGCGTCACCAAGTCCTTCCGCGAGGGCGGGCTCGGTGTCGACGTGCTGCGCGGAGCGGACCTCGACGTCGCGCCGGGCGAACTCGTGGCGATCGTCGGCGCTTCCGGCTCCGGCAAGAGCACGCTGCTGCATGTCCTCGGCGGGCTCGACGCGCCGGACCGCGGCCAGGTGCTGATCGAAGGAAAGGACCTGGCGGCGCTCGGCGAAACCGAGCGCGGACGGCTGCGCAACGAACGGCTCGGCTTCGTCTACCAGTTCCATCACCTGCTGCCCGAGTTCACGGCGCTCGACAACGTCGGCATGCCCCTGGCCATCCGTCGCATGCCGCTCGCCGACGCCCGCGCGCGCGCGGGGCAGACGCTCGCCGCGGTCGGGCTGTCGGAGCGGGTCCATCATCACCCGGCCGAGATGTCGGGCGGCGAGCGCCAGCGCACGGCCATCGCGCGCGCCATCGTCACGCAGCCGTCCTGCGTGCTGGCCGACGAGCCGACCGGCAACCTCGACCGCGACACGGCGCGGGCCGTCTTCGATGTGTTCGTCGATCTCGCGCGGGAACGCCGCACGGCGGTCGTGATCGTCAGCCACGACCCGGAACTGGCGGCGCGCTGCGACCGCGTCCTGCGCCTGCAGCACGGACGGCTCGCGCCCGCCTGATCCCCTCTGCTAGCGCGGCGCGCGGCGCTCGCGTCGCCGCTGCCACGCGCGCCGCAGGTGCATGGTCCAGCCGACGCGCACGACGAAGTAACCGATCGTGGCCAGGATGCAGGCGAGCAGGAGAACGCCGACGGCCAGCGGCGCGCCGAGCCCCAGCATCCACTCGCCCATCGCGTTGAAGGATGCGCCGAGCGCGGTCCAGTCCCACTCCGGCGGCGGAATCTCGGGCTTGCCCGCGCCAGCGCCGAGCGTGAAGCTGCCGATCTTGTAGGCGAGCAGGTACAGCGGAACGATGGTGAACGGGTTCGTGTAGACCGTCGTGACGATCGCCAGCGGCAGGTTGACACGGGCGACCAGGCAGACGATCGCCGCGCCGAGCATCTGCAGCGGGCCGGGGATCAGGCCGCAGAACAGGCCCACGGCAACGCCTCCTGCCGCGGAGCGTCGGTTCAAGTGCCACAGCGCGGGGTGGAACAGGGCGTCGCCGAACACGCCCAGCGCCCGGAATTCGCGGACCTTGTCCACGCTGGGCATGACCTTGCGAAACAGCTTGCGTGCCATGTGCTGATTGTAGTGACGGGGGGAGGGCTGCAGCCTGCTCTGAAACCCCAACCCGCTGCGTACACTCGAATCATGTGGATCGACACCCATTGCCACCTCGACGCCGACGAGTTCGACGCCGACCGTGACGCGGTCGTCGAGCGCGCGCGCGCGGCCGGGGTGTCGATGCTCGTCATGCCGACCGGCCACATCGACGAGCGCGACAAGGCGGCGCGGGTCGCCGCGGAGCACGGCTACGCCTACGCGCTCGGCATCCATCCCTTGTGGCTGGCGCAGGCACAGCCCGTCGGACATCGACCGCCTGCGGGACATGGTGCCCTCCGCGATGGAGGATCCGCGCTTCGTCGCCATCGGCGAGATCGGCATCGACCTCGTCGAGCCCGGGCTCGATCCCGAGCGCCAGCAGTGGTTCTACCGCGAGCAACTGAAGGTGGCGCGCGACTTCGGCCTGCCGGTGATCGTGCACATCCGGCGCTCGGCCGACCTCCTGCTGAAGCACCTGCGCGCGATCGACGGTGCCGGGCGGGATCATCCACGCCTTCAACGCCAGCGAGCAGCAGGCGCGGCAGTTCCTCGCGCGGGGATTCCGGCTCGGGTTCGGCGGCGCGATGACGTACAACGGGTCGCAGCGGATCCGGCGCCACGCGCGCGCGGTGCCCGACGACCGCTGGGTCCTCGAGACCGACGCGCCCTACATCCCGCCGCAGTGGCTGCGCGAGGACGGCGCGGCCGGCCGCAACGAGCCGTCCCAGCTGCCGCGCATCGCGGCGGAACTGGCGGCGCTGCGCGGCAGCGATCTCGCCGCGCTTGCCGCGCAGAACCGGGCCAATGCGGTCGCCGCGCTGCCGCGCCTCGGTGCCTGGCTGAACGCCTCGAACCGCTGACGGGGCCGTTCGATGCGGTTGGCCGGCGCCGGTCGCCTTCGTCGCCGGCGTTTGCCTGCTGCAAGTGCAAGCGGCGTTGCCCGGGATCGGCGCGATCGTCCTGCTGGCGGTGGCGACGCGGCCGCTGCGCTCGCGGTCGTCCTGCGCCGTCGTCACCTTCCTCCGCGTGTGGCGCCGCGTCGTTGCGTGCGTGGCGGCCGCTGTGGCCGGGTTTGCCTATGCGGCCGCGATGGCGGCCGTGCGCATCGCCGACGAACTGCCGTTCGCCGACGAGGGCGTAGACGTCCGGGTCGAGGGCGTGGTGTCGTCGCTGCCGGCCCGGCTCGAGCGCGGCGTGCGCTTCGAATTCGACGTCGAGGCGGTGCTGAGTCCGGACATCCGCGTGCCGCGCCGCCTTCTGCTCGGCTGGTATGACGTGACCGACACCCCGCGGCCGGCCCAGCGCTGGCGCCTCACCGTGCGCCTGAAGCGGCCGCACGGCGTGCACAACCCCGGCGGGTTCGATCTCGAAGCGTGGCTGCTGGAGCGCAACCTGCGCGCGACCGGCGCGGTGCGTGCCGGCGGCACGAGCAGGGCACCGCAGCTGATCGACCCGATCGTCCACCGCCCCGGCGTGCTGGTGGAGCGCGCGCGGCACGCGCTGCGCGACCGCCTCGCGCCGATGCTCGAAGGGCGGCGTTACGGCGGCGTGCTGCTCGCGCTGATCGTCGGCGACCAGCGCGCCATCGGCGCCGAGGACTGGACGCTCTTCAATCGCACGGGAATCGCGCATCTCGTCAGCATTTCCGGGCTGCACATCACGATGATCGCGGGACTGGCCGGCTGGATGGTCGCTTCCGTGTGGCGGCGCACGCCGCTGCTGGTCGCCCGCGCGCCGGCGCAGACCGCGGGCGTATGCGCCGGGCTGGTCGCGGCCGCGGGCTACGCCTTGCTCGCGGGCTGGGGCATCCCGGCGCAGCGCACCGTGCTCATGCTGGCCGTCGTCGCCGTCGCGTGGCTCGCGCGGGCGCGCATCGGCCTCGGCCACTCGCTCGCGCTGGCGGCGGCGGTGGTCTGTCTCGTCGATCCGTGGGCGGTGCTCGCCGCCGGTTACTGGCTGTCGTTCGGTGCGGTCGCCGCGATCGTCTGGGTGGTGCACGGAAGGATCGACCGCGACGCGGTGCCCGCCTGGCGGCGCGCTCTGGCCGCGGGCACCCGGGTGCAGATCGCCGTCACGCTGGCGCTGATGCCCGCCACGGTGGTGGTGTTCCACCAGCTGTCGCTGATCTCGCCGCTGGCCAACGCCGCCGCGATTCCGCTCGTCAGCTGGATCGTCACGCCGCTCGCGCTGGTGGGCGGCGCGCTGGCGACGTTGCCCGGCGCGTTCGCGCTGGCCGCCGACGCCCTGCTCGCGGCCGCGCATGCCGTGTTCGCCGTGCTCGCCGAGGCATTGTCGCGGCTGGCGGCGCTGCCGCAGGCCTCGCGCGCGGTGGCGACGCCGCCGTGGCCACTCACCGCGCTGGCGCTGGCCGGCATCGCCTGGCTGCTGGCGCCGCCCGGGATGGCCGGTTCGCTGGCTGGGCGCGATCCTCGCGTTTCCGCTGTTCGTCTGGCCCGCGGAGCGCCCGCGCACCGGCGAGGTGTGGGTGACGGCGCTCGACGTCGGCCAGGGTTCGGCCCTGCTGCTCGAAACGCGCGACCGCGCCTGGCTCTACGACACGGGCCCGCGTTACTCCGAGCGACTCCGATGCCGGCGAGCGCATCGTCCTGCCCTACCTGCGCCACCGCGGGATCACGCAACTCGACGGCCTGATCGTGTCGCATCTGGACAGCGACCACTCGGGCGGCACGGCCGCCGTGCTGCGTGGCATGGCCGTGAAGCGCATCCTGAGTTCCGTCGCAGCCTCCAACCCGATGTTCGGCGGACGGCCGGTGCAGCCCTGCGTCGCCGGCGAACGCTGGTCGGACGGCCTGCTGCAGTTCACGCTGCTGCATCCGCGGGCCGACGACTACGCGCACAGGCGCACCGCGAATGCGATGAGTTGCGTCGTGCTCGCCACGTTCGGTGGTCACCGCCTGCTGTTCACCGGCGACATCGGCGCGGCGGAGGAGGGCGCGCTGGTGGCCCGCTGGCCCGCGCTCCGAGCGGACTGGCTGGCGGTGCCCCATCACGGCAGCCGCTCGTCGTCGAGCGCGCGGCTGCTTGCCGCCGTCGGCGCCCGTGAGGCGGTCGCGCAGGCGGGCTACCGCAACCGGTACGGTCATCCCGACCCGACGGTCGCCGCGCGCTATGCGGAGCACGGCATCACGCTTCACCGCACCGACCACGCCGGCGCACTGCAATGGCGCTTCCTGCCCGACGGCAGCACCCGCCGCAGTGCATGGCGCACCGAGTCCGTGCGCTACTGGCACAACCGCCCGCGGCTTGCCGCGACCACCGAGGGCGACGACGACGATGACGCGGCGACTCCGCTCGTGATCGAGCCCTTCATCGCCGGATAGCGCACCGATGCGTGGCGCGCAAGTTGCTAGACTGCCTTTCGACCAACGGGAGGGGTCGGAAGTCGATGGCCAGCGCGTACGACGAGATGTACGACACGGGAAGCGTCGTTCGCGCGCACTATGGCGACTTCGAACGCTGGCTGTCGGAGCAGAGCACGGAGACGATGCGCTTCAAGCGCGCCGAAGCCGATCTCGTGTTCCGGCGCGTCGGCATCACGTTCGCGGTCTACGGCGACGACGCCGGCACCGAGCGGCTGATCCCCTTCGACGTCGTGCCGCGCATCATCCCGGCGGCCGACTGGCGGCAACTCGAAGCCGGCCTGAAGCAGCGCGTGCGCGCGCTCAACCGCTTCATCCACGACATCTACCATCAGCAGGACATCGTGCGCGCCGGCCGGATTCCGGCCGAGCAGGTGTTCCGCAACACGCAATACCGTCCGGAAATGCACGGCGTCGACGTGCCGGGCGGCATCTATTCGCACATTTCGGGAGTTGACGTCGTCCGCGCCGGCCAGGGCGAGTTCTACGTGCTGGAGGACAACCTGCGCGTGCCGAGCGGGGTGTCCTACATGCTGGAAAACCGCAAGATGATGATGCGGCTCTTTCCCGACCTTTTCGCGCGTAACCGCATCGCGCCGGTGGCGCACTATCCCGACCTGCTGCTCGACAATCTTCGCTCGGTCGCCCCGGTCGGCGTCGACGACCCCACCGTCGTGCTGCTGACGCCCGGCATGTACAACTCCGCCTACTTCGAACACGCGTTCCTCGCCCAGCAGATGGGCATCGAGCTCGTCGAGGGCCAGGACCTGTTCGTCGAGGACAGCAACGTCTACATGCGCACGACCCGCGGCCCGCAGCGCGTCGACGTGATCTACCGGCGCATCGACGACGACTTCCTCGATCCGCTCGCGTTCCGTCCCGATTCGCAGCTCGGCGTGCCCGGGGCTGCTGTCGGTCTACCGCGCCGGCCGCGTGACGCTCGCCAACGCCATCGGCACCGGCATCGCCGACGACAAGTCGATCTACCCGTACGTGCCGGACATGATCGACTTCTACCTGGGCGAGAAGCCGATCCTCTCCAACGTGCCCACCTACAAGTGCCGCGAGCGCCAGGACCTCGAGTACACGCTCGCCCATATCGAGGAACTGGTCGTGAAGGAAGTGCATGGTGCCGGCGGCTACGGCATGCTGGTCGGGCCCGGCGTCGTCGCGCGAGGAGTGCCGGGATTTCGCCGAACGCGTGAAGGCGAATCCCGACAACTACATCGCCCAGCCGACGCTGGCGCTGTCCACCTGCCCGACCTACGTCGAGTCCGGCATCGCGCCCCGCCACGTCGACCTGCGTCCGTACGTGCTGTCGGGCCGCGACGTCGTCACCGTGCCCGGCGGGCTGTGCCGCGTGGCGCTGCGCGAGGGCTCGCTGGTGGTCAACTCGTCGCAGGGCGGCGGCACCAAGGACACCTGGGTGCTCGAGCGATGACCGCCGCGACCCTGCCGCCGCACGCCGACCCGATCGATCCCGTGGCGCGCCGCGCCACCGACCAGATCGATCCGTACGCGCTGATCGAACGGGCCGAGAAGCTGCTCAATACCGAGCCCCACGACGCCGTGGTGTTCGCCCTGCGGGCGCAGAGCGTCGCGCGGGCGCGCACCGCGGACGCGCTGATGGCGCGGGCGCATTTCGTCGCCGGCGCGGCGCTGATGCAGGTCGGCGACTGGTCCGGCGCGATCCGCCAGCTGTCGCAGGCCGAGCACGTGTACCGCGCGCAGAACGACATCGCGGCCCAGTGCAAGGTGATCACGCAACTGGCCTCCGCGTGCTGCGAGCTCGGCGAGTACGGCGAGGCGCTCGATGGCTTCGCGCAGGCGCAGAAGCTGGCGCGGCAGAACAACGACGCCGGCGCGGCGCGGCGGGCGCTGGTGCACCAGGCGGCCGTGCACACGATGGTGGGCGACTTCGAGTCCGCTCGCGAGTCGCTGCGTTCGGCCCTCGAACTGCCGTCCGGTTCGGCGGCCGACGAAGGCCTGGTGGTGCTGCAGTTCGGCCAGGTCGACGCGAACGAAGGCCTGCGCGCAGCGCTGGCCGGCGATGCCGGGACGGTGACGCGCCGCATGGCCGACGCCGAGGAACACTTCGAGGTGGCGCTGGAGCTGTTGTCCGGCACGTCGGACCGCGCGAATGCGATCACGGCCCGCACGCAGCTCGGCGCCGCGCGCTGCTGGCGCGGCAAGTTCAAGGAAGGCCTCGACGACCTGAAGGGCGCGGTCGCGGACGCCGCGCGCAGCGGGTTCAAGCTGCGCGAAGTCCAGGGCCGGCTCGAACTCGGCTACCACCTGGTCGCCGCGGGCCGCGAGCAGGAGGGCCTCGCGGTCCTCGGGCCCGCGATGCTGCAGGCCGAGGAACTCGGCGACCTGCGGCGCCCGTCCGACACCCACGAGCGGCTGTCCGCGCTGTACGAGGCGCGCGGCGACTTCAAGCCGGCGCTGCTGCATCACAAGCGCTACGTCGAAGTGAAGACGCGGCTCGACGGCCGCCTGAGCACGCAACGGTCGCGCCTGCACGAAGCCCGCGCGGAACTGCAGAAGCTGCGCACCCAGACGGCGGCGCTGCACCAGCACGCGCGGGACCTCGAGCAGTCGCGCTCGCGCCTCGAACGCCTGGCGCTGGAAGACGAACTGACCGGACTGGCCAACCGGCGGGCGTTCACCAAGGAGTTCGAGAACTGGTGTGGCCGCGCGCGCGGTAGCGCACTGCGCTTCGGCCTGGTCGTCGCCGACATCGACGACTTCAAGTCGATCAACGACCGCTATTCGCACCTGACCGGCGACGCCGTGCTGCGGCAGCTCGGTCACGTGATCCGCGCCAACCTGCGCGACAGCGACTTCGCGGCCCGCCTGGGCGGCGACGAGTTCGCGCTGCTCGTCGCCGACACGGAAGGCGGGGGCGGCGTCGCCATCGTCGAGCGCCTGCTCGACGCCGTGCGCGGGTGCAACTGGGGCGAACTCGGCGAGGGGCTGACGGTGACGGTCAGCGTGGGGCTGTGCGAGTCGACGAGCTTCGGCGACTCGAGCGAGCTCGTGCGGCGCGCCGACGAGGCGCTCTACGCGGCCAAGCGCATGGGGCGCGACCGCTTCAACGTCTGGGACGGCGACCGTGCTTAGCCGGACCGCCGACCACCTCTTCTGGATGGCGCGCTACGTCGAACGCGCCGAGAACACCGCGCGCATGCTCGACGTCAACCTGTCGACCTCGCTGCTGCCGCAGTCGGCGGAGGCGTCGGAGCGCGGCTGGCGCGCGATGCTCAGCATCTCCGAACTGACCGAGGACTACGACGCGCGCTATCCGATCCTGTCGGCCAGGGACGTCGTGGACTTCATGGTGCGCGACCCGACCAATCCGTCGTCGATCTACAGCTGCCTGCAGGCGGCGCGCGAGAACGCGCGCGCGGTGCGCGGCTCGCTGACGACCGAGGTCTGGGAAACGCAGAACGACACCTGGCTGGGCCTGCAGAAGCTGCTCGCGGAGCGCAAGCCCGAGCGCGACCCGCAGGCGTTCTTCGAGTGGGTGAAGTACCGCTCGCACCTGTCGCGCGGCGTCACCATCGGCACGATGCTGAAGGACGAGGCGTTCTTCTTCATCCGGCTCGGCACCTTCCTCGAGCGCGCGGACAACACGGCGCGCCTGCTCGACGTGAAGTACCACGGGCTCACCGAGAATTCGCTGGTGCAGGCCGCGAGCCGGGACGAGAACTCGATCGACCATCACATGGACTTCTATCACTGGGCGGCGATCCTGCGCTCGGTGTCCGCCTTCGAGATCTACCGCAAGGTCTACCGCGACGTGATCACGCCGTCGCGCGTGGCGGAGCTGCTGATCCTGCGCACCGACATGCCGCGCTCGCTGGTGGCGTGCATGGACGAGGTGTGCCTGAACCTGGAGAAGGTCCGCAACAGCCGGTCGCTCGAGACCGAGCGGCGCGCGGGGCTGCTGCGCGCCGAGGTGCGCTACGGCCGGATCCAGGACATCCTGGCGCAGGGACTGCATCCCTACCTGACGTCCTTCCTCGAGCGCGTGAACGCCATCGGCGGCCGCATCAGCCAGGACTTCCTCGTGCCGCTGCAGGCGGCGTGACGCGCGAGGTCAGGGTTAACATCCGGCCGGTTCCGTTCGACGCCGAAGTGGAGTAGAGCGCAGAAGATGACTTATTGCGTAGGCATGCGGCTGGACGCCGGCCTGGTGTTCCTGGCCGACTCGCGCACCAACGCGGGGGTCGACCAGATCTCGACCTTCCGCAAGATGACCGTGTTCGAGCACCCGGGCGAACGCCTGATGGTGCTGATGTCGTCCGGCAACCTGGCGATCACGCAGGCCGTCCGGCAGATCCTGTGCGAATGCGTCGATGTGTCGTCCGGTCCGAGCCTGTGGACCGCCAAGACGATGTTCGAGGCCGTGCGCATCGTCGGCGAGGCCATCCGCGACGTGCACCGCCGCGACGCCGAGGCGTTGAAGGAATTCGATATCGACTTCAACGCGAGCTTCATCTTCGGCGGCCAGATCCGCGGTGAAGGCATGCGGCTCTTTCACTTGTACTCGGCCGGCAATTTCATCGAAGCGACGCACGAGAACCCGTACTTCCAGATCGGCGAGGCCAAGTACGGCAAGCCGATCATCGACCGCGTGCTGCAACCCGGCACGCCGCTCGACGAGGCGGCCAAGTGCGCGCTGGTGTCGATGGACTCGACGCTGCGTTCCAACATCTCGTGCGGATTGCCGCTCGACCTGCTGGTGTACGAGGCCGATGCCCTGCGCGTGACCAAGTTCGTGCAGATCGACGCGGCGAACCAGTACATGCAGATGATCCGCAACACCTGGGGCGCGCGCTTGAAGCAGGTGTTCACCGAGATTCCGGATCCGGCGTGGCGCGACTCCACCGCCGCTCCGGGCGCGCCCCGTCTGGAGACCGACGTCACCCAGCCGGTGCGCGCGCCGCTGCCACCGGCGATTCAGATCGAAACCGCGCCGGCGCCGACGCAGATGGTGGCGGGCAGCCCGCGCTGATTCGATCGCCGTCGGTTGAGAGATGCCGGCTCGGCGACGGCGCGCCGACCGCGTGTCGACGGCTCGGCGAGTGCGCGCCGAGCGTTGTGGAAACCCTGTCCCGGCGCGCCTTCTTGCCCGCGACCGTCAGGCGCATCGCGTCTTCTGCTCGCGGCGAAACGACCTACTGCGCGAACCAGCCGCCGTCCATGTTCCATGCCACGCCGCGCACCTGATCGGCGGCGGGTGAGCAGAAGAACAGGCGAGGCCGGCCAGCTGCTCGGTCGTCACGAACTGCAGCGACGGCTGCTTCTCGCTCAGCAGGGACTTCTTGGCGTCGTCCTGGCTGATGCCGTCGCGCGCGGCGCGGGCGTCGACCTGCTTCTGCACCAGTGGGGTCAGCACCCAGCCGGGGCAGATCGCGTTGCAGGTGACGCCGGTCGTGGCGGTTTCCAGCGCGACGACTTTCGTGAACCCGACGATGCCGTGCTTGGCGGCGACGTACGCCGACTTCTCGGCGGAGGCCACCAGGCCGTGCACCGAGGCGATGTTGATGACGCGGCCCCAGTTGGCCTCTTTCATCTTCGGCAGCGCGAGCCGCGTGGTGTGGAAGGCCGAGGTCAGGTTGATGGCGATGATCGCGTCCCAGCGATCGACCGGGAACTTGTCGACCGGCGCCACGTGCTGGATGCCGGCGTTGTTGACGAGGATGTCGACGCGGCCGAAGGCCGACTCCGCCGCGCGGAACATCTGCTCGATCTCCGCCGGCTTGCTCATGTCGGCGCCGTGATACAGCGTCTTCACGCCACGGCCCTGCAGTTCCTTCTCCACGGCACGGATCGCGTCCGCTTCGCCGAACCCGTTGACGACGATGTTGGCGCCCTGGGCGGCGAGCGCGCGCGCCATCTCCAGTCCGATTCCGCTGGTGGATCCGGTCACCAGAGCCGTCTTTCCCTTGAGCATTCGCATTCCTCCCGTTCAGCCGGACGAGTATGCCACCGCGTGCTGACTACAATCGGCCGCGACCATGGAGCCGACCGTGAACCAGTCTTCGAGCCCGCGCCTGCGCGACGTGAAGTGCATGAGCCCCGCCGGTTTTCACCGGATGGCGTACGCGGAGTGGGGCGATCCGGCCAACCCGCGCGTCCTCTTGTGCCTGCACGGCCTGACGCGGCTCGGCCGCGACTTCGACCGGCTGGCGCGCGCCATGGCGCCGCATTACCGCGTGGTGTGTCCGGACGTGGTGGGGCGCGGCCGCAGCGCCTGGCTGCGCGACCCGAACGGCTACGTCATCCCGCAGTACGTGTCCGATGTCGTCGCCCTGATCGCGCGGCTCGACGTCGAGGAAGTGGACTGGGTGGGCACGTCGATGGGCGGCCTGATGGGCATCGCGCTCGCCGGGCAGGCGGATGCGCCGGTGCGCCGGCTCGTCATCAACGACGTCGGTCCGCGACTCGATGCCGCCGCGATCTCGCGGATCGGCACGTACCTCGGGGCTCCGGTGTCGTTCGCCACCGTCGACGAGGCGGTCGACTACGTCGCCGTCGTCGCCGCGCCGTTCGGCGTGAAGAAACGCGAGGACTGGCGGGAACTGGTCGAGCCCGCGCTGCGAAAGGACGGCGAGCGGTGGCGGCTGCACTACGACCCGAGCATCGGCGTCCCGTTCAAGTCGGTCACCCCGGAAGGCGCCGCGGCCGCCGAGGCCGTGATGTGGAAGCTCTACGACAGCATCCGCTGCCCGACGTTGCTGATCCGCGGGGAACACTCCGACCTGCTCACGCGCGAGACGCTCGATGAGATGAAGGGCCGCGGCCCGCGGCCGGTCACCGCGGAGGTTCCAGGCGTCGGTCACGCGCCGACATTCATGTTCGAGCACGAAATCGCGATCGTGCGCGACTTCCTGCTGCAGTGACGGAGGAAACCGATGCGGATCGAGCGGCTCGACCATCTGGTACTGACGGTGCGCGACATCGCCGCCACCTGCGCCTTCTACGAGAAGGTGCTCGGCATGGCGGTGGTGACGTTCGGCGAGGGGCGCAAGGCGCTCGCCTTCGGCCGGCACAAGTTCAATCTGCACGAGGCCGGGCGCGAGTTCGAGCCCAAGGCCGACAGGCCGACGCCAGGGTCGGCTGACCTTTGCCTGATCGCGGAAGGGGATCTGGACGGCGTGATCGCCCACCTGAAGGCGTGCGCGGTTCCGATTCTCGAAGGACCCGTGAAGCGGACCGGCGCCCTCGGCCCGATACGTTCGGTCTACTTTCGCGACCCCGACTTGAACCTCATCGAAGTCTCGACGTACGGCGAGGAGTAGGGCCGCGCAGCCGCGCGGGTCGTGGCGGCGAAGGCGTCCGCTAGAAAATGCCGCCGGCCAGGCCCGCGGCGAGCGCGGTCCCGAGTTCGCGCGCCCTGGCGAGGTCGCTCGCCGGCACGAGCTTTGGCGCGCGGATCGCTTCCGGTGTCTGCGCGCCGTTGCGCACGATGGTCGGCGGCGCGACTTCCTTCAGCCGCAGGCCGGTGGCGATGCGCTGCAGCTGCCGCGCCGCGCCGGCGCCGTCCGTGCCCGCCGCGATGAGCGCCGCATAGGGCCGGCCGTTCACGCGATCCAGCGCGTCGTAGTAGATCCGGTCGAAGAAGTCCTTCATGAGCCCGGCCATCGACGCGAGATTCTCCGGTGTGGCGAAAAGGTAGCCGTCGGCGGCCAGGACATCCGCCGACGTCGCTTCGGGCGCGCGCAGCAGGCGCACGTCGGCCTCGCGCTCGCGTGGCCGCGCCGGCCGCCGCCGCGCGGGCCAGCTGCTCGGTCGCTCCGGTCATCGAGTGATAGACGACGAGCAGTTGCTTCATCGCGTCGCGCGGGCGACCGGGTCCTGGCGGAAGAACCGCGCGAGCAGCGCGTACCAGTCCGGAAACGCGCGCTGCAGAGACTCGGGATCGACGAAGAACGCCTCGCTGGTGACCGCGAAGAACTCCGCCTCGTCGTGCGCGGCATAGGGATCGAAGGGCAGGTGCGCGTAGTACTGGTCGGCCTCCTCGCTGTCCGGGTCGACGCCCTCGGGCAGCTCGGACTCGATCAGGTCGAGCTCGGCGAGGAAGCGCTCGAAGGTGTCGTCGAGAACGTCGTTCCACTGCCGCGCGTCGAGGCCGTCGTGCAGCTCGCGGGAAAATGGCGGGCAGCCGTCCGCCGCGCCGTCGAGCAGATCGATCTTGTGCACGAACTCGTGGATGACGACCGAGTAGGCGGCACCGGCGTCGGTCGTGCTGCGCTGCGCGTCTTCCCACGACACCAGCAGCGGTCCGCCCTCCCAGGCCTCGCCGGTGATCGGCTCGACGTACTCGTGCACCACGCCGTCCTCGTCGGCCAGGCTGCGCGGCACCAGGAACTCGCCCGGATACACGACGATGCTCGACCAGCCGCGGTACCAGTCGAGCCCCAGATTCAGGATCGGCAGGCACGCCTGCACGGCGATGCTCACCTGCATGTCGGCGGTGAGATCGAGGTCGCCCGCGGCCGACATCTCCTTGTCGGCCAGCAGTTGGCCCGCGAGCGCCCGCAGCCGCGCCGCGTCTTCCGCGTCCAGGTTTTCCGCGCACGGAAAGGCGGACACCGTCGCCGTCCACAGCTCGTCGGGAATGGCGACTGTGCTGGAGCGGGTGAAGCGACCGAGCAGCGTCTTCAGCATCGCTCGATTGTGCCGCAGGCAGGGCGTCTCCCTATAATTTCACCTCGACGCTTCTCCTTTCGATGGCTGCCTCCCACATCCCTGCCGACCCGTCGGTGCTCGCCGACTTCGGCGGGACCGGGTTCGACGTCGTTCGCACGCGTTCGCTGGTCGAACCGCTGTACCAGGACCGCACGCTGCGCACGGGCGAGCCCTTCCTGGCGCACGCCGAAGGCATCGCCGGCATCGTCGGCCACGCTGCGCTCGGATCCCGACCTGCTGGCCGCCGCGTATCTGTTCGGCGTCTACGACGTGCTGCGCGAGCCCGACGAGTGGCTGCGCTCGCGCTTCGGCCCCGCGGTTGCGCAACTCGTGGCCGACCTGCGCCAGCTCATGCGGCTGTCGGAGCTCACCCGCACGCAGGGCGACGGCGGCGGCAAGCTGCACGGCCTCGACGACCAGGCCGAAGCGCTGCGCCGCATGCTGCTGGCGATGGCCAACGACCTGCGCGTGGTGCTGCTGCGGCTGGCGTCGCGGCTGCAGACGCTGCGCTACTACGCCGCCGAAAAGCACCCGGGCGCGGAAGCCTTTGCGCGCGAGACGATGTCGCTCTACGCGCCGCTCGCCAACCGACTGGGCATCTGGCAGGTGAAGTGGGAGCTCGAGGACCTGGCGTTCCGCTTCCTGGAGCCCGGCACCTACAAGCAGGTCGCGCGGCTGCTCGAGGAGAAGCGTGCGGAGCGCGAGGCCTTCATCGCCAACGCGCTGGAGCGCGTGCGCACGATGATGAACGACGCCGGCATCCACGGCGAGGTGTCGGGCCGGCCGAAGCACATCTACAGCATCGTCAGCAAGATGCGGACGAAGAACCTGGCGTTCGAGCAGCTCTACGACGTCCGCGGGCTGCGCGTGATCGTCGACGAGGTCGCGCAGTGCTACCAGGTGCTGTCGCTGGTGCACCAGGCGTGGAGCGCCGATCGCCAGCGAGTACGACGACTACATCGCGCGGCCGAAGCCCAACGGGTACCAGTCCCTGCACACCGTGGTGGCGGACGAGGCGGGGCGACCGCTCGAGATCCAGATCCGCACCCGCGCCATGCACGAGTTCGCCGAGCTCGGCATCGCCGCGCACTGGCGCTACAAGGAAGGCACCAAGGCGCACGCCACCGACGAGCAGCGCGTCGCATGGCTGCGGCAGCTGCTGGCCTGGCGCGACGAAGTCGAGCCGCCGCCGCAGGCCACCGGCGGCCAGCGTGACGACCGGATCTACGTCCTGACGCCGCAGGCGCGCGTCGTCGAACTGCCGGCCGGCGGCACGCCGATCGACTTCGCGTACCACATCCACTCGGAGCTGGGCCATCGCTGCCGTGGGGCCAGGGTCAACGGCGCGATGGTTCCGCTCAACACGCCGCTGGCGAACGGGCAGACGGTCGAGATCATCGCCGCGAAGACGGGCGGCCCGAGCCGGGACTGGCTCAACGCCGACCTCGCCTTCCTGAAGAGCGCGCGGTCGAGAGCGAAGGTGCGCCAGTGGTTCAACGCGCTCGAACTCGAGCAGTCCGTCGCGACCGGGCGCGACCTGGTGGAGAAGGAACTGCAGCGCCTCGGCAAGACCGCGGTGAAGCTCGACGACCTCGCCAAGCGCCTCGGCTTCGACAAGGTCGACGAACTCTGCGCGGCCGCGACCAAGGAGGAGTTCAGCCTGCGTTCCATCGAGCAGGCGCTGACGCCGGCGGTTCCGGAGCCCGAGCCGACGCCCTCGACTGCTGGTCGGCAAGCCGCGCGAGATCCCCGCGGGCAAGGGCAAGGTGCTGGTCGTCGGCGTCGACTCCCTCCTGACGCAGCTCGGCCGCTGCTGTCGTCCGGCGCCGCCCGACGAGATCGTCGGCTACGTCACCCGCGGACGCGGAGTGTCGATCCACCGCACCAATTGCACGAACCTGCTGGCGCTCACCCAGCGCGAACCGGAACGGGTCGTCGAAGTCGCCTGGGGGCAGGCGCCCAATGCCGTCTATCCGGTCGAACTGCTGGTGATGGCGCAGGACCGGCAGGGCCTGCTGCGGGACATCTCCGAGGTCTTCGCCCGCGAGAAGATCAACGTGGTCGGCGTGAACACGAGCAGCGCGAAGGGCGAAGCCCGCATGCTCTTCACGGTCGAGGTCGGCAGCGCGGCGGACGCCAGCCGGGTCCTCACGCTGGTCCGCGAGGTCAAGGGCGTGTTCGCGGTCCGGCGCCGATAAACGGCTCGCCGACCCTGTCGTCGCTGCTGATATACTTCTTTTCTTTCAGGCGCGTAGCTCAGCTGGTTAGAGCACCACCTTGACATGGTGGGGGTCGTTGGTTCGAGTCCAATCGCGCCTACCAGACAAAGCAGATCGAAAGGCCGAACCATGACGTTCCGAACTACGTTCACAGGCAGTTAAGCCCCGGGACGAGTTCGCCTTTCGATGGAAAAAGTGCGGCCTCGACCGCACTTTTTTTTTGCCGAGGATTCCCATGGTCTCGATTCGATTGCCCGACGGCTCCAGCCGTTCCTACGACAACCCGGTGACGGTGGCGGAAGTGGCCGCCTCGATCGGCCCCGGCCTCGCCAAGGCGGCGGTGGCCGGCCGCGTCGACGGCAAGGTGGTCGACACGTCGCACCGCATCGAGCGCGACGCCGATGTTGCCATCGTCACCGACCGCGACGCCGACGGGCTCGAGGTCCTGCGCCACTCGTCGGCGCACCTGCTTGCCTACGCCGTCAAGGAACTCTTCCCGGACGCGCAGGTGACGATCGGCCCGGTCATCGACAACGGCTTCTACTACGACTTCGCCTACAAGCGCGCGTTCACGCCCGAGGATCTCGAGGCCATCGAGAAGAAGATGGCCGAGCTCGCGAAGAAGGACGAGCCGGTGGTGCGCGAGGTGTGGAAGCGCGACGACGCGGTGAAGTTCTTCGAGTCCATCGGCGAGAAGTACAAGGCCGAGATCATCGCGTCGATTCCGGCCAACGAGGACATCTCGCTGTATCGCGAGGGGGGCTTCATCGACCTCTGCCGCGGGCCGCACGTGCCGTCGACGGGCAAGCTCAAGGTCTTCAAGCTGATGAAGGTCGCCGGCGCCTACTGGCGCGGCGACCACAACAACGAGCAGCTGCAGCGCATCTACGGCACGGCCTGGGGCAAGAAGGAAGACCAGGACGCCTATCTGAAGATGCTGGAGGAGGCCGAGAAGCGCGACCACCGCAAGCTCGGCAAGGAACTGGATCTCTTCCACTTCCAGGAAGAGGCGCCGGGCCTGATCTTCTGGCATCCGAAGGGCTGGGCGATCTGGCAGGCGGTCGAGCAGTACATGCGGCAGGTGTACCGCGACAACGGCTACGACGAGGTCAAGGCGCCGCAGATCCTCGACCGTTCCCTGTGGGAGAAGTCGGGGCACTGGGAGAAGTACCGCGAGAACATGTTCACGACGGAGTCGGAGAACCGGTACTACGCGCTCAAGCCCATGAACTGCCCGGGCCACATCCAGATCTACAACGCGAACCTGCACAGCTATCGCGAACTGCCGCTGCGCTACGGCGAGTTCGGCGCCTGCCACCGCAACGAGTCCTCGGGGTCGCTGCACGGCCTGTTCCGTGTGCGCGGCTTCACGCAGGACGACGGCCACATCTTCTGCACCGAAGACCAGATCCAGGACGAGTGCGTGGCCTACACGTCGCTGCTGCAGAAGGTCTACGGCGACTTCGGTTTCGAGCACATCCTCTACAAGGTGTCGACGCGGCCGGCGATGCGGATCGGCGCCGACGAGGTCTGGGACAAGGCCGAAGCGGCCCTGATGGAGTCGCTCAAGCGCTCCGGCGTCGAGTTCACGATCTCGCCGGGCGACGGCGCCTTCTACGGGCCGAAGATCGAGTACACGCTGAAGGACGCCATCGGCCGCGAGTGGCAGTGCGGCACGATGCAGGTCGATTTCTCGATGCCCGGCCGCCTGGGCGCCGAGTACGTGGCCGAGGACAACAGCCGCAAGACGCCCGTGATGCTGCACCGGGCCATCGTCGGCTCGATGGAGCGGTTCATCGGCATGCTGATCGAAAACCACGCCGGCGCCATGCCGCCCTGGCTGGCCCCGATCCAGGTGTCGGTGGCGAATATCTCGGAAGGGCAGGCCGATTACGCCGCAAGCGTTGTCCAAACGCTGCAAAAACAAGGCTTTAGGGCGGAAGCGGATTTGCGTAACGAGAAGATCACCTATAAAATCCGCCAGCTTAGCCTGCAGAAAGTTCCGTACATCCTCGTCGTCGGGGAGAAGGAAAAGCAGGCAGGCACGGTGGCCGTGCGAGCCCGTGGTGGCGTGGACGTCGGGGTGATGCCCCTGTCCGCCTTCGCTGAACGTCTGTCGACAGACGTTCGCGAGCGCCGCAACGTGGTTGGCGCGGCTTAGTTTTTCAACGCGTTCGGAGAGTCAAACCATCGCTAAAGATAGTAGCCACCGGATCAACGGTGAAATCAATGTCCCCGAGGTCCGACTGACCGGCCTCAACGGCGAGGCGCTCGGTGTGGTCCAGTTGCGGGACGCCCTCCGCATGGCCGAGGAAGCGCAGGTTGATCTGGTCGAGATTGCTCCCACGGCGGTGCCGCCGGTCTGTCGCGTGATGGACTACGGCAAGTTCAAGTACGAGGAGCAGAAGAAGGCCCACGAGGCCAAGCTCAAGCAGAAGCAGATTCAGATCAAGGAAGTCAAGTTCCGTCCCCAGACGGACGACCACGACTACCAGACGAAGGTGCGGAATCTTGTGCGGTTCCTCGAAGAGGGCGACAAGGCGAAGATCACGTTGCGGTTCCGGGGCCGCGAGATGGCGCACCAGGAGTTCGGCTACAAGCTGCTCGAGCGACTGCGCGATGACCTCGGCGAACTGTCGATGGTCGAGTCGATGCCCCGGCTCGAAGGCCGGCAGATGGTGATGGTGCTGGCGCCGAAGAAGAAGAAGTAGGTTTCGCGTCGACCGCCGGCAAAGCGCGGCGGTCGGTGCAGCAGGAGGCGGGAGCGATACGTTCCCGCCATAACAAGTGAAGGCGGGCCCCGAAGTCTCCGCAAGGAGCGCCTGCCGACATCCAAGAAAGGACGGCCAACGATGCCGAAGATGAAGACGAAAAAGAGCGCTTCCAAGCGCTTCGAGATCCGCGCCAGCGGATCGATCAAGCGGGGACAGGCGTTCAAGCGCCACATCCTCACCAAGAAGACCACCAAGGCCAAGCGCCACCTGCGCGGCGCGGTCACGCTGCACGACGCAGACGTGAAGTCGGTGCGTCGCATGATGCCCTACGGCTAAGGGGAGACGACGATGCCTAGAGTCAAACGTGGTGTAACGGCCCGCGCGCGTCACAAGAAAGTCATCGCCCAGGCCGCCGGTTTCACGCGGCGCCGCAATAACGTCTTCCGCGTTTCGAAGGAAGCGGTGATGAAGGCGGGGCAGTACGCCTACCGCGATCGCCGCAACAAGAAACGCGTCTTCCGTGCGCTGTGGATCGCCCGCATCAACGCGGCGGTGCGCGAGCACGGCATGACCTACAGCGCATTCATCGCCGGGCTGAACAAGGCCGAGATCGGACTGGACCGCAAGGTGCTGGCCGACATGGCCGTGCTCGACAAGCCGGGTTTTGCGGCCGTCGTCGACAAGGTCAAGGCCACGCTCGCCGCCTGATTGATTGCCTGAGGGCCGCCCACGCGGCCGATTGAAATCCGAACGGGGCCTGGCAACACGGCCCCGTTCTTTTTTCCAAGCGCCAAATCATGTCGTCAGATCTGGAACAACTGGTAGCCGAAGCGGGCGCGGCCTTCGCCGCGGTCTCCCAGCCGGCCGCGCTCGAAAACGAGAAGGCGCGCTTCCTCGGCAAGTCGGGCGCGATCACCGAGCGGCTCAAGGGCCTCGGCAAGCTCCCGCCCGACGAGAAGCGCGAGCAGGGCGCGCGCATCAATGCCGCCAAGGAGAACATCGAGCGCCTGCTGGCCGAACGACGCCAGGCACTGGCGGATGCGCAGCTCGCCGAGCGCCTGTCCGCCGAATCGATCGACGTGACGCTGCCGGGCCGCAAGCGCAGCGCCGGCGGCATTCATCCGGTGGTGCGCAGCTGGATGCGCATCGAGGAGATCTTCCACTCGATCGGCTTCGACGTGGCCGACGGCCCGGAGATCGAGAACGACTGGTTCAACTTCACGGCGCTGAACAGCCCCGAGAACCATCCGGCGCGCTCGATGCAGGACACCTTCTACGTCGACGCCGAAGATGCGCGCGGCAAGCCGCTGCTGCTGCGCACCCACACCAGCCCGATGCAGGTCCGCTACGCGCGCATGCACACGCCGCCGATCAAGGTGATCGCGCTCGGTCGCACCTACCGCGTCGACAGCGACGCCACGCACTCGCCGATGTTCCATCAGGTCGAGGGCCTGTGGATCGACGAGAACGTCAGCTTCGCCGACCTGAAGGCGGTCTACACCGACTTCCTGCGCTGCTTCTTCGAGACCGACGACCTCGTCACGCGCTTCCGGCCGTCGTACTTCCCGTTCACCGAACCGTCGGCCGAGATCGACATGATGTTCACGAGCGGGCCCGGCAAGGGCAAGTGGCTCGAGATCTCGGGTTCCGGCCAGGTGCATCCGAACGTGGTGCGCAACTTCGGCCTCGATCCGGAGCGCTACATCGGATTCGCGTTCGGTTCGGGCATCGAGCGGCTCTCGATGCTGCGCTATGGCATCGACGACCTGCGGATCTTCTTCGAGGGTGATCTGCGCTTCCTGCGGCAGTTCAACTAGGCCCGGACGCGGAGACGGACATGCAATTCTCGGAACAGTGGCTCCGGCGCTATGCGAACCCGGCGATCGGCAGCGAGGAACTCGCGCATCGGCTGACCATGAGCGGGCTGGAGGTCGAGGAGTCGGTGCCGGTGGCGCCGCCCTTCAGCGGCATCGTCGTCGCGCACGTCGTCTCGGTGGCGAAGCACCCGAACGCGGACAAGCTCACGGTGTGCGAGGTGGACGCAGGCACGGGCGCGCGCCTCAACATCGTGTGCGGCGCGCCCAACGTCGCCGCGGGCATCCGCGTGCCGTGCGCGCTGGAAGGCGCGGTGCTGCCGGGTGACTTCCGCATCAAGCGCACGACGATGCGCGGAGTGGAGTCGCAGGGCATGCTGTGCTCGGCGCGCGAGCTGGGGCTGTCGGAGGATCACAGCGGCCTGCTGATCCTCGAGGCCGATGCACCGGTGGGCCAGGACATCCGCGCGGCCCTCGATCTCGACGACCGCAAGCTGACGATCAAGCTGACGCCCAACCGGGCCGATTGCCTGAGCGTGGTGGGCGTTGCGCGGGAAGTGGCGGCCATCACCGGCGCCGACCTCACGCTGCCGTCGTTCACTCCGGTTCCGGCGCGCATCGACGATCGGGTGCCGGTCCGCGTGGAAGCGGCCGACCTCTGCGGCCGTTTCTCGGGCCGTGTCATCCGCGGTGTGGACGCGCGCGCGCCGACGCCCGACTGGATGAAGCAGCGCCTGGAACGCAGCGGGCAGCGACCGATTTCGGCGCTGGTCGACATTTCGAACTACGTCATGCTCGAGCTCGGGCGTCCGTCGCACGTGTTCGACCTCGACAAGGTGAAGGGCGGACTGACCGTGCGCTGGGGTCGCGTCGGCGAGCAGGTCGAACTGCTCAACGGGCAGACCATCGCGGTCGACGGCGAGGTCGGCGTCATCGCGGACGACGCGGGCGTCGAGGCCCTCGCGGGCGTCATGGGCGGCGAGGCGACCGCGGTGTCGCTCGACACGCGCAACATCTACGTCGAGGCGGCCTTCTGGTGGCCGGACGCGATCCGCGGTCGCGCCCGCCGCTACAACTTCTCCACCGACGCCGCCCATCGCTTCGAGCGCGGCGTCGATTTCGCGACCACGGTCGAACACATCGAATACATCACGCGCCTGGTCCTCGACATCTGCGGCGGTCAGCCGGGACCGGTCGACGACACCGTGCTGGCCCTGCCGGAGCGCAAGCCCGTGGCGATGCGCATCGAGCGGTGCCGCCGGGTCATCGGCATTCCGATCGAGACCGCGGACATGGCCGAGGCCTTCCGCCGGCTCGGCCTGCGATTCGAGCAGCAAGCCGACCGCTTCGTGGTGACGCCGCCCAGCTTCCGCTTCGACCTCGAGATCGAGGAAGACCTGATCGAGGAGGTCGCGCGACTCTACGGCTTCGAGCGCATTCCGGCCGAGCCCCCGCGGACGCCGGCCACGATGCGGATGCGGCCCGAAGAGCGGCGCACGGTGCACGACGTGCGCCGCGCGCTGGCGCGTGACGGCTACCAGGAACTGATCAACTACTCCTTCGTGGACGACGCGTGGGAGCAGGATTTCGCCGGCAACGCCGCGCCGATCCGCGTGCTCAATCCGATCGCCAGCCAGATGTCCGTGATGCGCTCGACGCTGCTCGGCGGGCTGGTGTCCGCGCTGGTCTACAACCTGAATCGCAAGCAGACCCGCGCCCGGCTGTTCGAAGTGGGCCGGGTGTTCCTGCGCGACGCCGAGGTTGCCGACGGACCGCTGGCGGTGCAGGGCGTAGCCCAGCCGACCGTGGTCGCCGCGCTGGCGTACGGGCTGGCGGACGACGAGCAATGGGGCCTGCCGGCGCGCGACGTCGATTTCTTCGACGTCACGGGCGACATCGAGCGCCTGTTCGCGCCTGCGACGGTCCGTTTCGTGCGGGCCGAGCACCCGGCGCTGCATCCGGGGCGCAGCGCCTTTGTCGAACTCGACGGCGCCACGGTGGGTTTCGTCGGGGAACTCCACCCGCGGCTGCAGCAGAAGTACGAACTGCCGAAGCCGGCGGTCGTCTTCGAACTCGATCTTGCTCCGGTCCTGGCGCGGCCTTTGCCCCGCTACTCCGAGGTTTCCAAGTTCCAGCCGGTCACCCGCGACATCTCCGTCACGGTCGCCGACGATCTGCCGGTGGGCGCCCTGGAAGAGGCGGTACGCACCCTGTCGAGCGCCGATGGCCGCCTGTCGGCACTTCGCGAGTTCCGGCTGTTCGACGTGTATCGTCCCCGGACCGATTCAAGCAAAGTCGCGGAAGCGAGTGCTAACGCATTGTTAAATAAAGAAAAGAGCCTTGCGTTCCGCGTCGTTCTGCAAGATACTGACCGGGCCCTGAACGATGCCGATGCTGACGCAGCGGTCAGCGCCATCGTCGAGGGGCTCGAGAAACAGTGCGGAGCACGGCTGCGTCGATAACAGCATGCAAGACGACCCTCAAACCAACCCGGGCTTCAAGCTTCCCGACGGGACCCGCGCGACGGCGGCGCCGAACGGTGCGGCGGACCGTGGGGCGAAGACCATGACCAAGGCGGAACTCGCCGAAGCCCTGTTCGACCGCCTCGGACTCAACAAGCGGGAAGCCAAGGACATGGTCGATGGCTTCTTCGACGAGATCCGGCAGGCCCTGGAGCGGGGCGAGTCGGTGAAGCTGTCGGGCTTCGGCAACTTCCAGTTGCGCGACAAACCGCAGCGTCCCGGGCGCAATCCCAAGACGGGCGAGGAAATTGCGATCACGGCGCGCCGCGTGGTCACGTTCCACGCCAGCCAGAAGCTGAAGGCGGCGGTTGCACGGGCCACGGGCGTCAACTGACGGCGCGTGCCGTCGTGCTCCGCGGTCGTCCTGAACCATGCAGCGTTCCGAATCCCCGGCGGTCCTGCCGCCGATTCCGGCCAAACGCTACTTCACCATCGGCGAGGTGAGCGAACTGTGCGGGGTGAAGCCGCACGTGCTGCGCTACTGGGAGCAGGAATTCACGCAGTTGAAGCCGGTCAAGCGGCGGGGTAACCGGCGTTACTACCAGCACCACGAGGTCCTCCTCGTTCGCCGCATCCGCGAACTGCTGTACGAGCAGGGCTTCACGATCAACGGCGCGCGCAACCGTCTCGACGAAAACGAGCGCCTGCCACGCGGCCATGCGCGGCCGCACGGCAACGGGAACGGCAAGCATCTGGAGAGCATGGACATCGCCGCGGTCCGGACGGAAATCGAGGCGATCCGCAAACTTCTCCGGGGCGAATAGCGCGGCGCGGATATAATCCCGGCCTTCGGGGCGTAGCGCAGCCTGGTAGCGCACTTGCATGGGGTGCAAGGGGTCGCGAGTTCGAATCCCGCCGCCCCGACCAATCGAGGGGTCAGGTCCAACAGACCTGACCCCTTTTCATTTCGCGTGCGTGAGACGCGTTACCCACCTTGCGAGCGGCATCGGATCCCTCCGCCCGTCGGCGGCTCGGCCCCGTCACTCGGCTTCGCTCACGATTTGCTGCGGCCGAAGTAGTCGCGCACGACGTTGCTCGGCAGCGGCTCCGCCCAGCGCTTCTTGCCGTCCGCATAGATGCAGGTCGGCTTGAACGAACGGGCGAGGCGCATCCTTCACTTCCATCGTGACGGCCGTGCCGCCGGCGGCAGCGGGCTTCGACTCGATGTTGCGCACCCACTCGAAACCCTTCGTCCCGCACGAAGTAGCGGCACTGCTCCTCCGCGGATTGGTCGGTCGAGGCACATCCGGCCATCAACGCGATGGCCACGAATGTGAGAACTGTTCGCATATCGCCTCCTGACGTTGGAACGTGGACGAAATCTAGCGCAACCGCCATCATCGTCGCCAGCGGCGGTGTTGCCAGCCGAAGGGTGAGCCGGTTGCGATCGCCAGGACGCGGCCCGGCCGCGATGAACGGCTCGCGCGATGCCCGTCCGGGCGGCGCTGACCGCGCGCCACCGTCCGCCGGCCCCGCCGCGCAAAACAGGGGGTGATCGGGGTCCATTCCGGGGTACCGGTCAGCCGCCCGGAGCGTTCAATTGCCTTGTCATCGCTCTTTCACGCAAGGGTGGCCACGGTGAACGCCATCAACTCTCTGGAGTCGGACCATGCGCGCAGTCATGCTTGTCGTACTCGCCGCACTTGCCGGGTGCGCGTCCCCGCCGCAGCGCTCCGCGCACGAGGTGAGCGCCGAGAACGATCGCTGCGCAAGTTTCTCGCGCGAGAACCTGCAGACCCAGTCGCTGAACGTCGTGTACCGCCTGCACTGCGTCAAGGACACGCCGCTCGGCCTGTGATCTCCCGCGAGGTCGCCTGGCCGACCTCGCCTCGCCCCGCAGTCCCCGCCCCGCGCCCCCCGTGCGGCGATCTCCACTGCATCGACGATGGAAAGCGGCTCACGCTTGTTAGAATTCCCCGACTAAGCGGGCCGAGCGTGCCGGTGTGCGAAGGTGCACCGGCCGTTTTGTTTCTACGATGCGCATCCTTGTCTCGAACGACGACGGTTACCTGGCGCCCGGCATTGCCGCGCTGGCCGAGGCCATGCGGTCGCTGGGCGACGTCACCGTCGTCGCACCCGAACAGAACAGCAGCGGGGCGAGCAACTCGCTGACGCTCAGCCGCCCGCTCACCGTGTGGCAGGCGCCGGGCGGCACGACGGTCGTCAACGGCACGCCGAGCGACTGTGTCCACGTCGCGCTGACCGGCCTGCTCGACCACCGTCCCGACCTCATCGTCTCCGGCATCAACAACGGCCAGAACATGGGCGACGACACGATCTACTCGGGCACCGTCGCGGCGGCCATGGAGGGCTACCTCTTCGGCATCCCTGCGATCGCGTTCTCGCTCGTGGACAAGGGCAACGCGCATCTCGACAGCGCGGCCCGCGTGGCCCGCGACATCGTCGCGCGTCACCTGCGGCGGCCGATCGCCGCCCCCTTCCTGCTGAACGTGAACATCCCGAACCTGCCCTACGCCGACATCAAGGGCGTGCAATGCACGCGGCTGGGCAAGCGCCATCCCTCCGAGCCGGTGGTGAAGATGATGAATCCGCGCGGCGAGCCGATCTACTGGATCGGCCCGGCGGGGCAGGCGCGCGTCGGCGGCCCGGGGACGGACTTCCATGCGACGGCGGCCGGCTACGTCTCGGTGACGCCCCTGCAGATCGACCTGACGCATAACGAGCAGCTGGCCACGGTCGACCAGTGGCTGCAGGCGACGGCGTGAAGCGCGCGCCGATGACGTTGCCAGGCAGCGCGGAGCACAGCGGCCTCGCGTCGGCCCGCGTGCGCGACCGGATGGTGGAGCGCGTCCGCGAACTCGGCGTGCGCGACGCGCGCGTGCTGGAAGCCATGCGCGCCGTGCCGCGTCACCTGTTCGTCGACGAAGCGCTCGCGAGCCGCGCTTACGAGGACACGGCGCTGCCTATCGGGCATGGTCAGACGATTTCCCAGCCCTACATCGTGGCCCGCATCGCCGAGCTCGCGCTCGAGGGCATTGCCGATCCCCGCGCTGCCCGGTTGCTGGAGATCGGCACCGGCTGCGGCTATGCGGCGGCAGTAATGGCGCAGCTCTTCGGCGACGTCGTCAGCGTGGAGCGGCTTCGGGCGTTACACGATCGGGCGCGGGAGAACCTGCGCCCGCTCCGGCTGCCGAACCTGCGGCTGGTGTTCGGTGACGGCGCGCAGGGAGTGGCCGCCGGGGCGCCCTACGATGCGATCGTGGCGGCTGCCGCAGGCGATGAACTGCCGCCCGCATGGATCGAGCAACTGAAGCCGGGCGGGCGGGTCGTCGCGCCGGTGGGCGGAATGCAGCAGCAACTGATCGTGGCCACCAGGGACGCGAACGGTCGCGTGCAGCGGACCGTCAAGCAGGCCGTTCGTTTCGTTCCGTTGCGCGGCGGCACTGGATGAGGATCGCTGGATGAAAGGGATGGGACGCTTTCTTGCAGTCGCGGTGGCGGTCGCCACCCTGGGCGCGTGTGCGTCGCAGAAGCCCGCGCCCGTCGTCGACCGTTCCGGCGCCAGTTCGGCGCGGCCCCAGGTGGCGGTCGAAAAGCCCGCCGCTACGCCGCGCGAAGCCAGGGACGGGGTCTACACGGTGCAGCGCGGCGACACGCTGTACAGCATCGCCACCGCCTTTGGCCTCGACGTGCGGGACGTGGCGCGCTGGAATGAGTTGCCCGACGCCAGCGTCCTGCGTGTCGGCCAGTCGATCCGGGTGGCGCCGCCTCCCGAAACCGCGGCGGTGACTGTGACGCCCGTCACACCGGGTGGATCAACCGAAGTTCGTCCGCTGCCGGCGCCGGTTGCGCCAGCGGAGCCGGCAGCGTTGCCGACGGTTCCACCCGTCGCACTTCCGGAATCCCAACCCGGCGCGAAACCCGCGACGCCGTCGGAGGCGACGCCACCGCCGAGCCAATGGCTCTGGCCGGTGGCCGGCAAGGTGATCGACGGCTTCGACTCGCCACGCAACAAGGGCATCGACATCGGCGGCGCCGAGGGCGCGGCGGTGCAGGCGGCGGCTGACGGCGAAGTGGTGCACGTGGGCAGCGCGCTGCGCGGTTACGGCAATCTCGTGATCATTCGTCACGCCGGCGACTACGTGACCGCCTACGGCCACAACAGAAAGATTCTCGTTACCCAAGGCCAGCAGGTGAAACGCGGCCAGCAGATCGCGGAACTGGGCCGCACCGACACGGACCGTCCGAAGCTTCACTTTGAGATACGTCACCAGGGCAAGCCGCTCGATCCGGTCAAATACCTTCCGCCACGTTGAGGGTTTTGACGCCACGCCATGTCTCCCCATACGACGCGCCCCCAGGGTGCGTCGGCTGTTCCGCCGATCGCCGAGCCTGCGGCCGATGTTGACGATGCCGCCTTCGAGCGCGAAGTCGATGATGCGGAACGCGAACTGGAGTTCGCCGCCGTCGTTCCGATCGCCGAGGCTCCGGTCGTTGCCATCGACGTCCCGGACACCGACAACGTTCAGCGCTACCTGACGGCGATCGGCGCGCATCGGCTGATGACGCCCGCGGAAGAGCACGACACGGCGGTGCGCGCGCTCGCCGGGGATTTCGCGGCGCGCCAGTCGATGATCGAGCGCAACCTGCGACTCGTCGTGTCCATCGCCAAGCACTACGCCAACCGCGGACTCGCGCTGCTCGACCTCATCGAGGAGGGCAACCTCGGTCTGATCCACGCGCTCGAGAAGTTCGATCCCGAGCGCGGCTTCCGCTTCTCGACATACGCGACGTGGTGGATCCGCCAGACGATCGAGCGGGCCGTGATCAACCAGGCGCGCACGATCCGCCTGCCTGTGCACGTCGTGCGCGAACTGCAGCACGTGATCCGCGCCAAGCGCCATCTCGAGATGGAAATGGACGACGAGACGCACGAGGTGCGGATCGAGGACATCGCGCACCTCACCGGCAAGAGCGTGGACGACGTCGAGGACATCCTGAAGTTCAGCGCCACGCCGGCCTCGCTCGACGCGCCCCTCGATGCCGACCCCGACAGCACGCTGGCCGACCTGCTCATCGACGTGACCGCGGAAGCCCCGGAGGCGAGCGCCGTGCGGCACGAACTCGAAGGGCGCGTGCACGAGTGGCTGGCCAAGCTGTCGGACAAGCAGCGCCTCGTGATCGAGCGCCGCTTCGGTCTCGACGAACGCGAGCCGGCGACGCTCGATGCGCTGGCCGCCGAGCTCTCGCTGACGCGCGAACGCGTGCGCCAGATCCAGCAGGATGCGCTGGCGCGACTGAAGCGCGCGCTGACGGCGGGCGGCATCGGACGCGACGCCGTACTCTGAGTCGCGGCGTCGCCCGGCCGCGGCTCAGTAGAATCGGCGCATGACGCCGGTCCTCGTCTTCGACATCGAAACCGTACCCGACGTGGCCGGCCTGCGCAGGCTGCGTCCCGAATGGTCGGCGCTCGCCGACGCGGATGTCGCCGGGCACGCCTTCGCCGAGCGCAGGGAACGGACGGGCAACGACTTCCTGCCGCTGCACCTGCACCGCATCGTCGCGATCTCGTGCGTGCTGCGCAGCGATGCCGGGTTCCGCGTCGGCTCGATCGGCGCTTTGACGGACAGCGAAGGCTTCCTGATCCAGGCCTTCTTCGGAATGATCGACCGGCACACGCCGCAGCTGGTGAGCTGGAACGGCGGCGGCTTCGACCTTCCCGTGCTGCACTATCGCGGGCTGCTCGCCGGGATCACCGCGGCGCGGTACTGGGAACTCGGCGAGGATGACCGCGATTTCCGCTACAACAATTACATCGGCCGCTATCACACGCGGCACATCGACCTGATGGACCTGATGGCGATGTACCAGCCGCGTGCGAGCGCCCCGCTCGACGACCTGTCGCGGCTGGCGGGGTTCGCCGGCAAGCTCGGCATGGACGGCGCACGCGTCTGGGACGCCTACCAGGCGGGCCAGCTCGAGCAGGTCCGCAACTACTGCGAGACCGATGTCGTCAACACCTATCTGCTGTTCAACCGTTTCCAGAAGATGCGCGGGGTGCTGAGCGCCGACCAGCACCGGACCGAGGAAGCGCTGGTGCGCGACACGCTCGCGCACCTGCCCGCGCCGCACTGGAAGGACTACCTCGCAGCGTGGCCCGCGGCCTAGGTCCCAGGGCAGGCGACGAGTTCCCCGCCGAGATCGAATCGCTCGATCAGGAGGGGCGCGGCGTCGCGCATCGCGAAGGCAAGGCGGTCTTCATCGAAGGCGCGCTTCCCGGCGAGCGCGTGGTCTACGAGCGCCGCAAGAACAAGCCGAGCTACGAGACCGGACGCGTCGTCCGCATCGACCGCCCCTCGGTGCTGCGCGTTGAACCCCGGTGCCCACACGCCGGGCTGCACGCGGGTGCGTGCGGCGGCTGCTCGATGCAGCACGTCGCGCCCCACGCGCAGGTCGCCATCAAGCAGCGGGTGCTCGAGGACACGCTGTGGCACATCGGCCGCGTCCGGCCGGACCGGATGCTGCGGCCGGTCGCCGGTCCGGCCTGGGAGTACCGCTTCCGCGCCCGGTTCTCCGTGCGGTACGTCGCGAAGAAGGGCGGTGTGCTGGTCGGATTTCACGAGCGCGCCAGCAGTTACGTCGCCGACATGCGCCGGTGCGAGGTCGTGCCGCGGTATGTCAGCGACCTGCTGATGCCGTTGCGCGAGCTGGTCGCGCGCGTTGACGCTGCGCGAGCGCCTGCCGCAGATCGAACTGGCCATCGCGGAGCGCGACGGCACGCCGCAGACCGTCCTCGTGTTCCGGGTGCTGGCGGACCCCACGGCCGAGGATCGGGTTCGTCTGCGCGAGTTCGGAGCACGGCACGGCGTCGACGTGTGGCTGCAGCCGAAGGGTCCGGAGACGGCGGCGCCGATGGACGACGGTCAGCGCCCGCACCTCGAACTCGCGCTGCCGGAGTTCGGCGTGCGGATTCCGTTCGGCCCGACCGACTTCACCCAGGTCAACCACCGCATCAACGAAGTCCTGGTGGGCCGCGCACTGCGCCTGCTCGACCCGCGATCCCGAGGACGTCGTCGTCGACTTCTTCTGCGGCCTGGGCAACTTCACGCTCCCGCTCGCTTCGAAGGCGAGGAAGGCCGTCGGCATCGAAGGCAGCGAGACGCTCGTCCGTCGCGCGCGGGCGGCCGCTGTCATCAACGGACTGGGCGAGCGGACGGCGTTCAGCGCGGCGAACCTGTTCGAGTGGGGGCCGCAGGACTGGCAGCGCCTGGTGACCGAGCACGGACAGCGTCAGCCGCGTGCTGATCGACCCGCCCCGCGAAGGCGCGCTCGAACTCGCCCGCTCGCTGGCGGCCGCCGCGGATCGGCCGGCGCGGATCGTCTACGTCTCCTGCAATCCGGCGACGCTGGCGCGCGATTGCGCGGTGCTCGTGCACGAGGGCGGCTGGACGCTGCGCGCGGCCGGCGTGGTGAACATGTTTCCCCACACCTCCCACGTCGAGTCCATCGCCGTCTTCGAGCCGGCCGCCTGAACCCGGGAGACGCGCGGCAGCCGTCGGCGGTGATCCCGACGGCCGGCCCGGAGTCGAAAAGCTCCAACGGGCAGGCCGGGCATGTTAAAATTTCGGGCTAACTTCGGCGCCGCAAGTGCTTAATTTGTCGAAGATTTTTCGTCCGGCGGGTGGCGGAAACCGAGGCCGCCGGGTAACTCGTCCAAACAACAAAGGTTGAAATCATGGCGGTGGAAAGAACCCTGTCGATCATCAAGCCCGACGCAGTCGCGAAGAACGTCATCGGGAAGATCTATTCGCGCTTCGAGACGAATGGCCTGAAGGTCATCGCCGCGCGGATGATGTGGCTGTCGCGCACCGAGGCCGAAGGCTTCTACGCGGTGCACCGCGAGCGTCCGTTCTTCAAGGACCTGGTCGATTTCATGGTGTCCGGCCCGATCATGGTGCAGGTCCTCGAGGGCGAGAGTGCGATCGCGAAGAACCGCGAGCTGATGGGCGCCACGGATCCGAAGAAGGCCGCCGCCGGCACGATCCGCGCCGACTTCGCCGCGAGCATCGACGCCAACGCCGTGCACGGTTCCGATGGCCCGGAAACGGCCGCCGTCGAGATCGCCTACTTCTTCCCGCAACTGAACGTCTACTCGCGCTGAGGGAATCCGTCGTCGTGTCGCGCGTCAACCTGCTCGGGCTGGATCTTGCCGCGCTGACGGCCTACACCGAGTCGCTCGGTGAGAAGGCCTTCCGCGCGCGCCAGCTCGCCCGCTGGATGCATCAGCGCGGCGCGGGCGGGTTCGACGCGATGACGGACCTTGCGAAGTCCTTCCGGGCGAAGCTCGCCGAGCACGCCGAGATCGTGGCGCCCGCCGTATTGCGCGACTCGACATCCGCTGACGGCACGCGCAAGTGGCTGCTCGACGTCGGCGCGGGCAACGCCATCGAGACGGTCTTCATCCCCGAGGACGACCGCGGCACCCTGTGTATTTCCACGCAGGCGGGCTGCGCCGTGAACTGCCTTTTCTGCTCGACCGGGCGGCAGGGATTCAACCGGAATCTGACGACGGCCGAGATCGTCGGTCAGCTGTGGTGGGCCGAGCATGCGCTGCGCCGGACGGCCGGCGTCGGCATCGACGGCGAGCGCGTGATCAGCAATGTCGTGCTGATGGGCATGGGCGAGCCGCTGCAGAACTACGACGCGGTGGTGCCGGCGCTGCGGCTGATGCTCGACGACAACGCCTACGGGCTGTCGCGCCGGCGCGTGACCCTGTCCACGTCGGGCATGGTGCCGCAGATCGATCGTCTCGCCGCCGACTGCCCGGTCGCGCTCGCCGTGTCGCTGCACGCGTCCAACGACGCATTGCGCGATCGGCTGGTGCCGCTCAACCGCAAGTACCCGCTCGGCGAACTGCTGGCCGCGTGCCGTCGCTACCTGCGCTCGGCCCCGCGCGACTTCATCACCTTCGAGTACGTGATGCTGGACGGCGTCAACGACGCCGAGTCGCATGCGCGACGAACTGATCGAACTGGTGCGCGACGTGCCGTGCAAGTTCAACCTGATCCCGTTCAATCCGTTCCCGGATGCCGGGCTCAAGCGGTCGTCACCGGAACGCATCCGCGCCTTCGCGCAGCGGCTGGTCGACGCCGGCATCGTGACCACCACGCGCAAGACGCGCGGCGACGACATCGACGCGGCGTGCGGGCAGCTCGCGGGCGAGGTGCTCGACCGCACCCGGGTGACCGAACGCAACAAGGGGCGTGTGGTGCCGATCGTATCGGCGACCCACTGAGGAGTGCACCATGAACATGGCGCGTTCGCTGGGATGGGCGCTGTGCATCGGCGTGCTGGCGGCTTGCACGACGACGACGGTGACCAACAGCGCCGGCGATGTGGTGACGAAGGGGCCGGAGCGCACGGTTGCACGGGCCGGTGAAGCCGACGCCCGGACGCGCGCGCGCGCCCGCGCCGACCTGGCCGCCGGCTACTACCGGACCGGCCAGATTGCGATCGCGCTCGAGGAAGCCCGGCGCGCCACGACCATCGACCCGGCCTTCGCCGAGGCGTACGGGCTGCTCGGGCTGATCTACATGGACATGAACGACCGCCGCGAAGCCGAGGAAAACTTCCAGCGCGCCTTGCGGCTCGACCCCGCGAGTTCCGAACTGGCCAACAACTACGGCTGGTTCCTGTGCCAGACCGGACGCGAGCGCGAATCGGTCGAATACTTCGACCGCGCGCTGCGCGATCCGCTCTACGCGACGCCCGGGCGCGCCGCCCAGAATGCGGGCACCTGCCTGATGAAGGTGAAGGACTATCCGGGCGCCGAGCGTTACCTGCGGCGTTCGTTCGAACTCGACGCCGCGAACGGGGCGACCAAGTACCAGTTGTCGCGCACGTATCTGGCCATGGGCCAGGTGGACCGCGCCACCTTCTACTACAACCTGCTGGCGCGCTCCGTCGCATCGACGCCCGAGACGCTCTGGCTGGGCCTGCGCATCGCCCGCGCCAACGGCGATGCGCGCACCGAAAGTCAGCTTGCCAACGAACTGCGCGACCGCTTTCCGCGTTCTCCGGAAGTGTCGGCCCTGGCGCGGGGTGATTTCAATGAGTGACGAGGACATTCGCGCCGACACGGTTGCGCCCGCGGAGGGCTCCGCGGGCCCGGCCGTCGCTTCTTCGTTCGGCGCCCGCCTGGCGGCGGCGCGGGAAGAGGCGGGACTGAGCGTCGGCGAGATGGCCGGGCGCCTGCGGCTGCACGTGAACCAGGTGCGCGCGCTCGAGAGCGAGGACCTCGCGCACCTGCCCGAGAGCGCCTATGTGCGCGGGTTCGTGCGGAGCTACGCGCGCGCGCTCAATCTGGATCCGGCTCCGCTGATCGAAGACCTGAACGCCAGGGTGGGACTGTCGGAAAGCTCGGTGGTCGATGGCATGACGCGCACCCGCGACTATTCGCCGGTGCGGGCCGCCGCGCACGATCACGCGTCCCGTTCGCTGGTCCTCGGCCTCGCGGTCATTGCGTTGATCGGACTGGGCGTCGTCGGCTGGTACGCGATGCGGCCGCCCGCGCCGGCAGCCGTCGCCACGGTGCCGGCGGCACCCGCGGCCGCCGGCACCGGCGCCGGCCGCGGCCACCGCGAGCGAGCAGCCCGCGCCGGTGGCGCCCGCCGCGGCCCCGGTCGACACAGCGGAGCCGGCGGCGCCGGCGACGGAGCCGGCTCCCGCCCCGTCGCAGCCGGTGGCCGACGCTTCCGCGCTGCTGTCGCTCAGCTTCAGCGGAGTCTCGTGGGTCGAAGTCACGGACGTCAACGGCAAAGTGCTGGTGTCGCAGCTCGCGCGCGAGGGCGACGTGCTGAAGCCGGCAGGAGGCACGCCGCCGCTCAGCGTCGTGATCGGTGACGCGTCCAAGGCGTCGGTCACCGTGCGCGGCGAACCGTTCAGTCTCGAGCAGATCAGGCGCGCCAACGTGGCGCGATTCAGCGTCAAGTAGGTCCGTGTGAACCAGCCCTTCGAACCTGTCGATTGCCTGCCGGCTGCCGCCCGGCCCGGTCCGCGACGCCGCGCGCGGCAGGTCGTCGTGAAGTGGGGCGGCCGCGAGGTTCGGGTCGGCGGCACCGCGCCGGTGGTGGTGCAGTCGATGACCAACACGGATACGGCCGACGCGATCGCGACCGCGGTGCAGGTGAAGGAACTGGCGCAGGCGGGCTCGGAGATCGTGCGCATCACGGTCAACTCGCCGGAGGCCGCGGCCGAAGTGGCGGCGATTCGTGCGCAACTCGACCGCATGGGGCTCGACGTCCCCCTCGTCGGCGACTTCCACTACAACGGCCACAAGCTGCTGACCCAGTATCCCGATTGCGCGCAGGCGCTGTCGAAGTACCGCATCAACCCCGGCAACGTCGGCAAGGGTGCGCGAGCGCGAGGACAACTTCGCGCGGATGATCGAAGTCGCGTGCCGCCACGACAAGCCGGTGCGCATCGGCGTGAACTGGGGTTCGCTCGACCAGGAACTGCTGGCGCGGATGATGGACGAGAACGCCCGGCGCGCCGCGCCGTGGGATGCCGGCGCCGTGCTGCGCGAGGCGCTGGTCCGGTCGGCCATCGAGAGCGCCGAGCGCGCCGAGGAACTCGGCCTGCCCGGCGACCACATCTGCCTGTCGGCGAAGGTGAGCGGCGTGCAGGACCTGATCGCGGTCTACCGCGAACTGGCGCGTCGTTGCGACTACCCCTTGCACCTCGGCCTGACCGAGGCCGGCATGGGCAGCAAGGGCATCGTGGCGTCGACCGCCGCGCTCGCGGTGCTGCTGCAGGAGGGCATCGGCGACACGATCCGCGTTTCGCTCACGCCGGCGCCGGGCGAGCCCCGCACGCGCGAAGTCCAGGTCGCGCAGGAGATCCTGCAGACGATCGGGCTGCGCGCCTTCACCCCGATGGTGGTGGCGTGCCCGGGCTGCGGCCGCACGACCAGCACGTTCTTCCAGGAACTGGCGGACAAGATCCAGACCTACCTGCGCGAGCAGATGCCGGTGTGGCGTTCGAAGTATCCCGGGCGTGGAGACGATGAGCGTGGCCGTGATGGGCTGCGTGGTGAACGGCCCCGGCGAGAGCAAGCACGCCAACGTCGGCATCAGCCTGCCGGGGTCCGGCGAGGCGCCGGTCGCGCCGGTCTTCGTTGACGGCGAGCGGAGCGTCACGCTCAAGGGCGAGCGCATCGCCGAGGAGTTCCAGGCGATCGTCGAAGACTACGTGCGGCGCACCTACGCGCCGGCGGCGGCGTCTCTCGCGGCGGACTGAAGAATGACAGGCAAGAAACTCGCTGCCGTGCGCGGCATGAACGACCTGCTGCCTGCCGAGGCGCCGGTCTGGGAGTGGTTCGAGGCCCGCGTGACCGACTGGGTGCGCAGCTACGGCTACCAGTTGATCCGCACGCCGATGCTCGAGCACACGGAACTGTTCGTGCGGGGCATCGGCGAGGTGACCGACATCGTCGAGAAGGAGATGTATTCCTTCGAGGACAAGCTCAACGGCGAGAACCTGACGCTGCGGCCCGAATTCACGGCGGGCACCGTGCGGGCGGCCGTTGAACACAGCCTGACCTACGAGGGCCCCAAACGCGTGTGGTCGATGGGCCCGGTGTTCCGGCACGAGCGTCCGCAGCGCGGCCGCTACCGGCAGTTTCACCAGGTCAACGTCGAGGCTCTCGGTTTCCCGGGGCCGGACATCGACGCCGAGCACATCGTGATGCTCGCGCGCCTGTGGAAGATCCTCGGCATCGGTCCCGTGCGTCTCGAGATCAACTGTCTGGGACAGGCGGAGGAGCGGGCGCGCCATCGTGAGGACCTGATCGCGCATTTCGAAGCGCATCACGCCGTGCTCGACGACGACGCGAAACGCCGGCTGCACTCCAACCCGCTGCGCATCCTCGACACCAAGAATCCCGCGCTGGCCGACGTCGTGGCGCGGGCGCCGCAGATCACCGCGTACCTCGGCGATGCGTCCAGGGCGCACTTCGAAGGGCTGCAGCGCCTGTTGACCCTCGCCGGCGTCCCGTTTCAGGTGAATCCGCGACTGGTGCGGGGCCTCGACTATTACAACCTGACCGTGTTCGAGTGGATCACCGACGCGCTGGGCGCGCAGGGCACCATCTGCGGCGGCGGCCGGTACGATCCTCTGGTCGAGCGCATCGGCGGGCGCCCGTCCCCATCGTGCGGCTTTGCCATCGGGGTCGAGCGCGTGATCGAACTGCTGAAGGAAGCCGGGGCGGTCGAGCCGGCCGGGGCGGCCGACGTCTACGTCGCCCACCAGGGAGGCGCCACGGCGGCGCAGGCCTTTGTCGTCGCCGAGCGATTGCGCGATGCCGGCCTGGACGCCGTGTATCACGCCGGCGAAGGCAGCCTGAAATCGCAGATGAAGAAGGCCGATGCGAGCGGCGCGGAGTACGCCGTGATCGTCGGTGAAACGGAGCTTGCCCAGGACTGCGCGGCGCTCAAGGCGCTGCGGGGCGCCGCGGGCGCAACCGGCAGTGGCGAACAGCGTATCGTCCCGCTCGGCCGGCTGGCAGACGAACTCGTGGATGCGCTCACGCGCACCGGGCAGCAATAGAAGAGCAGGGGGCGCGACGGCGCCGCAAGGAAAACCATGGCATACGACCTCGAAGAACAGGAACAACTCGCCGAGATGAAGGCGTGGTGGAACAAGTACGGGAACTTCATCCTGACTGTCATCACCATCGTGCTGCTCGGCTTCGCCGCCTACAACGGCTGGCAGTGGTACCAGCGCGAGCAGGCATCGCAGGCCGCCGGCGTGTACGGACAACTGGAAAAGGCGCTTGCTGCGCGGGATGCCGACAAGGTCGGCGCGTTTGCCGAGATGCTCACGAGCAAGTACGGCGGCACCGCGTACGCCACGATGGCGGCCCTGCAGGCGGCCAAGGTGCAGGCCGAAGCCGGCAAGGCCGACCGCGCCCGCGAGTCGCTGCAGTGGGTGATCGACAAGTCCTCGCACGGTGAACTGAAGGCGATCGCGCAGGTGCGCCTTGCCGGCGTGCTGCTGGACGAGAAGAAGTACGACGAAGCGCTGAAGGCGCTGGCCGGCGATGTGCCCGCGGCGCAGGTCGCGGCGGTGGCCGATCGCCGCGGCGACGTGCTGGTCGCGCAGAACAAGCTCGAGGAAGCGCGGGCCGCCTACTCCGAGGCGCTGGCGAAGGCCGATGAGCAACACCCGCTGCGCCAGCTGATCCAGTTGAAGCTGGACGCGCTGCCGGCGAGCGGCTCGTAAGCGAGGTCTGCATGACCTATCGCTTTGGCGGCGGACCCGCTGCACGGACGGCGCGCGGCGCGGCGATGCTTGCGCTGGCCGCCGGCATCGGCCTGTCCGCCGGCTGCTCCTGGATACCCACCTGGCTTGGCGGCACGCCGAGCAAGGCATCCCAGGCAGCCCCGCTGCCGGAGTTCACGCCCAGCCTGGCAACCCGGGTGGCGTGGCGCGCCAACGTCGGGTCGGCGCGCGGGGCCTTCCTGCAGCCCGCCGTGCTCGAGAACGCGATCTTCGCTGCCTCGGCTGATGGCAACATCGTTCGTCTCGCACCGGCCACCGGTGAAGTCGTGTGGCGCGCCGAGGTGAAGTCGAAGATTTCGGGCGGCGTCGGCAGCGACGGCTTCATCGTCGCGGTCGGCACGGCGCGCGGCGAGGTACTCACCTTCGGCGCGGACGGCAAACCGCTGTGGCGGGCGCAGGTCCTGGGGGAAGTGCAGTCGCCCCCGCTGGTCGGGCGTGGCCTCGTGATCGTGCGCGCCAGCGATTTCCGCGTCACGGCGTTCGACGCCGAGACCGGCCGCCGGCGCTGGACCTATCAGCGGGCGACGACGCCCTTGACGCTGCGCGGCCCGAGCGAAATGGCGTTCTCGGGCGACCAGGTGGTGGCGGGCTTTCCCGGCGGACGCCTAGTCGCCCTGGCGAGCGCGAGCGGCGCCGTGCGCTGGGACGTCGGCGTGTCCGAGCCCCGTGGGGCGACCGAAGTCGAGCGCCTCGCCGATGTGATGGGCCAGCCGCTCGTCATGGCGGGCGACGTGTGCGCAGCGTCGTATCAGGGCCGCCTCGCGTGCTTCGAAGCGGCCAACGGCGCGCTGCGCTGGGCGCGCGACCTGTCCGCCATGACCGGCCCGGGCGGCGACGATCAGCGCCTGTTCGTCGTGGACGCGAAGTCGCACCTCCACGCGTACTCGCGCACGGCCGGCGCGAGTGCCTGGCTGCAGCAGAAGCTCGAAAAGCGCGAGCTGTCCGCGCCGCTTGCCCTGCGCCGCGCGGTGGTGACGGGCGACCTTCTCGGCTACGTGCACTTCCTGTCGCCGGAAGACGGCGCCTTCATCGGCCGCGTCGAACTCGGCAGCGCCATCAGCGCGCCGCCGCGCGCGTTCGGCGGCGGCGCGGTGGTGCAGACGCAGGACGGCGTCGTCGCCCTCATCAACATTGAATAGGCGCTCGCCCGCTCTGCCATCGTGAAGCCGGTCGTCGCGCTGGTCGGGCGCCCCAATGTCGGCAAGTCGACGCTGTTCAATCGGCTGACGCGCTCGCGTTCGGCGCTGGTCGCCGACTTCCCCGGACTGACGCGCGACCGCCATTACGGCGAGGGACGCGGCGGGCCGCGCGACTACATCGTCATCGACACCGGCGGCTTCGAGCCGGTGAACGCCGAAGGCATCGTCCGCGAAATGGCGGCGCAGGCCGAGCAGGCGATCGCCGAGAGCGACGTCATCGTGTTCGTGCTCGACGCCCGTGACGGGCTCACCGCGCACGACCGGCGCATCGCCGAACGGCTGCGCGTGACCGGTCGGCGCATCGTGCTCGCCGTCAACAAGGCGGAAGGCATGCGCCCTGAAGCGGTCGCCGAGTTCCACGAACTCGGCCTGGGCGACCCGTTGATGATTTCGGCTTCGCATGGCGAGGGCGTGCGCGACCTGATGGAGCAGGCGCTGGCGCCGTTCCTTGAGGCCGCGAGCGAGGACGGCGAGGGCGCGCCGGCGGACGACGACGCGGCCAACCGGCGCGTGCGGGTCGCCGTCGTCGGCCGGCCGAACGTCGGCAAGTCCACGCTCGTCAACGCGCTCCTCGGCGAGCAGCGCCTGATCGCCTTCGACCAGCCCGGCACGACGCGCGACTCGATCGAAGTCGAGTTCGAGTTCCAGGGCCGGCCATTCACGCTGATCGACACCGCCGGCATCCGTCGCCGCGGCAAGGTGTTCGAAGCGGTCGAGAAGTTCTCGGTCGTCAAGACGCTGCAGTCGATCGCCGACTGCAATGTCGTCATCCTGCTGCTCGATGCCGCCTCCGAGATCGCCGACCAGGACGCGCACATCGCCGGATTCATCCTCGAGAGCGGGCGTGCCCTGGTGGTGGCGGTCAACAAGTGGGACGGCCTCGACGACTACCAGCGCGATCGCATCAAGCGCGAGATCGACCGCAAGCTGCATTTCCTGCGCTGGGCGCGCGTTCACCACATCTCGGCGCTGAAGAAGAGCGGCCTTGGTGCCCTCATGCGCTCCGTCGTCGAGGCGCACAAGGCGGCGTTCGTGAAACTGCCTACGCCCAAGCTGACGCGCGCGCTGATCGCCGCGGTCGCGCGCCAGCAGCCCGTCCGTGCCGGGCATTCGCGCCCGAAACTGCGCTACGCGCACCAGGGCGGACACAATCCGCCGATCATCGTGGTGCACGGCAACTCGCTCGGGCCACGTCTCCGAGGCCTATCGCCGCTACCTCGAATCGCAGTTTCGCGAACACTTCGAGCTGACCGGCACGCCGTTGCGCGTCGAGTTCCGTACGAGCAAAAACCCGTACGTCGCGTGATCGCGGCGGGTGGCAGAGGCGTGGCTTTTGCTTTACATTGAATCGGCCCGTTTCGTCCCCACCTCCCTGTGGACGGACGGTCCGGCCGGCAGTCTTTTCCCCCTCCGACCACTACAACAAGCGTCTCAAAGCGCTGGAGTAAACATGAGCAACAAAGGGCAACTCCTACAAGACCCGTTTCTGAACGCGCTGCGCAAGGAACACATCCCCGTGTCGATCTATCTCGTCAACGGCATCAAGCTGCAAGGCCAGATCGAGTCGTTCGACCAGTACGTGGTCCTGTTGCGCAACACCGTCACGCAGATGGTTTACAAGCACGCCATCTCCACGGTGGTTCCGGCGCGTCCCGTCAACCTCACCGCGGAGAGCGAAACCTGAGCGTCTTTCAGGTCGACTCCGGGCGCGAGCAGTCCTCGCGCGCCTTCCTGGTCAGTGTGGCCATCGGCCGGCGCGACGATCCCGATGCCGCCGAGGAATTGCGGCAGCTGATCGAATCGGCCGGCATCCAGCCGGCCGGACGGGTCGCGGTGCGCCGTGACCGGCCGGACCCTGCGCTGTACATCGGCTCCGGCAAGGTCGAGGAGATCAAGGCGCAGGCCCAGGCGGCAGGCGCGGGCTTCGTCGTCTTCGACGTCGCGCTGTCGCCGGCGCAGCAGCGCAACCTCGAGCGTGCCCTCGACCTCTGGGTGCTCGACCGCACGGCGTTGATCCTCTACATCTTTTCCCGCCGCGCCAAGAGCCGCGAAGGCAAGCTGCAGGTCGAACTGGCGCAGCTCGAACACCTGTCGACGCGCCTGGTGCGCGGCTGGTCCCACCTGGAGCGGCAGCGCGGCGGTCTCGGCAAGACCGGCGGCCCGGGTGAGAAGCAGATCGAACTCGACCGGCGCATGATCGGCGTGCGGGTCCGCCAGTTGCGCGACCGCCTGAAGCAACTCGAGAAGCAGCGTCGCACGCGCCGCCGCGCACGGTCGCGCCGCGATGTGCTGTCCGTTTCCCTCGTCGGCTACACCAACGCCGGCAAGTCGACACTGTTCAACGCACTGACACGCGCCGGCGCCTATGCCGCGGACCAGCTGTTCGCGACCCTCGACACCACGTCGCGCCGCGTCCACATCGGTGACGACGTCGAAGCGGTGCTGTCGGACACGGTAGGGTTCATTCGGGGTCTGCCGCACCAGCTGATCGAAGCGTTCAAATCCACGCTCGACGAGACGGCCGAGGCCGATCTGCTGCTGCACGTCGTCGACGCCGCGTCGCCGGCGCGCGAGGAGCAGATGGCGGAAGTCGATCGCGTGCTGGAGGAGATCGGTGCGGCCGACGTGCCGCGGATCATCGTCTTCAACAAGATCGATCTGGCCGACCGCGAGCCCGGAGTCGTGCGGGACCCCTGTGATACGATCGAATCGGTCGCGCTGAGCGCGCGCACGGGTGCCGGCCTGGACCTCTTGCGAGGCGCGATCGCAGAATTTTCGCGGCGTTCGACCGCTCAAGACCCATCCTCCGACGAAGCCCCCTCCTGGTCACGCGCAGCAACGGCGTAGCCCGATCCGGTACGCTACGACGGCTGGTTCCAATGAACTTTCTCCTTCTTCGCTAGGAAATGCGATGTCGCTGAACGACCCCCAATGGGGCCGGGGTGGCGGTTCCAACAGTTCGAACGACGGTGGCCGCGACGGTGAGCGCAAGCCGCAGCGTCCCGGCAACGACGGGCCGCCGGACCTGGACGAGTTATGGCGTGACTTCAATCGTCGCCTGACCAGCCTGTTCGGCCGCAAGGGCGGGGGACGGCCGACCGGCGGCGGCGGCGGCTTCGGCGGCCTGCGGCCCAATGGCAAGAGCGCCGGCATCGGGCTCGGTGCCGTGCTCGCGGTGGTCGCGCTGCTATGGCTCGGCAGCGGCTTCTACATCGTTCCCGAGGGCCAGGTCGGCGTGGTGACGACCTTCGGCAAGTACTCCGAGACGACCCGCCCGGGCTTCCGCTGGCGCCTGCCGTGGCCGGTGCAGAACAGCGAACTCGTCGACATCCTGTCGCTGCGGCGCGTGGAGGTCGGCACGCGCGGGCGCCCGGAACGGCTGAAGGAGGCGCTGATGCTCTCCGACGACGAGAACATCGTCGACATCCAGTTCGAGGTGCAGTACCGGATCAAGGACGACGGCGCCACCGACTATCTCTTCAACAGCCGCAACCCGACGGCGGCCGTGATCCAGGCCGCGGAGTCGGCGATGCGCGAGGTCGTTGGCCGCAAGACCATGGACTCGGTGCTGTACGAGTCGCGCCAGGAAATTGCCATCGAAGTGCGCGAGCGCATGCAGGCGATGCTGGACCGCTACGGCACCGGCATCCTCGTGTCCGTCGTCGCGATCCAGAACGCGCAGCCGCCTGAGCAGGTGCAGGCGGCGTTCGACGATGCGGTGAAGGCGGGCCAGGACCGCGAACGCCAGATCAACGAAGGACAGGCTTACGCCAACGACGTCGTGCCGAAGGCGAGGGGCTTCGCCTCACGCCTCATGCAGGAAGCCGAGGGTTACCGCACGCGCGTGGTCGAGTCGGCGCAGGGCGATGCGTCGCGCTTCCGCCAGATTCTCACCGAGTACCAGAAGGCACCGGCCGTGACGCGCGATCGCCTCTACATCGAGACGATGCAGCAGGTGTACAGCAATACCACCAAGGTGATGATCGACACCCGGCAGAACAACCAGCTTCTGTACCTGCCGTTCGACAAGCTGATGCAGCAGGCGCTGCAGGACCCGGCCGCGCCGCGTCCCGCGCCGCCGGCCGCCGAAACTCCCCCGCCGGCCGAGACAACGCGTGGCCGCGATACCTCGCTTCGCAGCCGTGACCGGTAAGGGCGCCGAGGAGAACAGATGAACCGAATCCTTGCCTTCGTGGTCGGCGCCGTGGTCGTCGCGGTCATCATCCGCGCCAGCACCTTCGTCGTGGACCAGCGCCAGAACGCCATCGTGTTCCAGCTCGGCCAGATCACGCGCGTGATCACCGAGCCGGGCCTGTACTTCCGCCTGCCGCTCGTGCAGAACGTCGAGTACCAGGACCGCCGGATCCTGACGATCGACACGCCGGTCGCCGACCGCGTGCAGACGGCCGAGAAGAAGAACCTGCTGATCGACTCGTTCGTGCGCTGGCGCATCAGCGACCCGCGCGCGTTCCGCGTGAGTTTTCCGTCGGGTGAACGAGCCGCCGAGGAACGCATCTCCACCCTGGTGCGCGACGCCCTCAACTACGCGGTGAACCGCCGCACGGTCAACGAGATCACGTCGCGCCAGCGCGAGAAGGCGATGGACGAGATCCGCATCGCCGTGCAGGAAGCGACCAAGAACCTGGGCGTCGAGATCGTCGACGTGCGCTTGAAGCGCGTCGACTTCGTTCCCGAGATCAGCGAGTCGGTCTATCGCCGCATGGAGGCCGAGCGCAAGCGGGTGGCCAACGAGCAGCGTTCCATCGGCTCGGCCGAAGGCGAGAAGATCCGCGCCGACGCCGATCGCCAGCGCGAGGTGCTGCTGGCCGAGGCGTTTCGCGATGCCCAGAAGATCAAGGGCGACGGCGATGCCAAGGCGTCGGCGCTGTACGCGCAGGCGTTCGGCCAGAACCCCGAATTCGCCCAGTTCTATCGCAGTCTCGAGGCGTATCGCGCGACCTTCAAGAGCCGCAGCGACGTGCTGGTGGTCGACCAGTCGTCGGACTTCTTCAAGTTCATGAAGGGACCGAACGGCGGCGCAGGCAAGCCCGCGCCGCGGTGATGTGGAGCACCCTCGGTCTTGCGTTCGCCCTGGTGCTGGTACTCGAGGGCGTCCTGCCGCTCGTGGCGCCGGGGTCGTGGCGACGGATGTTCAGTCGTGTGACGGAACTCAATGACGGCCAGATCCGTTTCTTCGGTCTGATCGCGGTGGCCGGCGGCGCGCTATTGTTCTGGCTTCAGAGCTGACCGCCCGGTCGATATCGATCGCATTCCCAGGCGCCTGACCGGCGCCTTTTCATGCGCCCTTTCAAGTAGTCATGCCGCGCTGGCTCCTGCCCGAAAACATTTCAGACGTCCTGCCGCTCGAGGCGCGCCGCGTGGAGGAATTGCGGCGCGCGCTGCTCGACCTCTACCGCGGCTACGGGTACGAGCTCGTCATCCCGCCGTTGATCGAGTATCTCGATTCGCTGCTGACCGGAACGGGAAGCGACCTCGATCTGCGGATGTTCAAGCTCACCGACCAGGCGAGCGGCCGCATGCTCGGCTTGCGTGCGGATGCCACCCCGCAGGTGGCGCGCATCGATGCCCACATCCTGAATCGCCCGGGCGTCGCGCGGCTGTGTTACGCCGGCAGCGTGCTGCATGCGCGACCGCTGCATCCGCTGGCCTCGCGCGAGCCGCTGCAGGTTGGCGCCGAACTCTACGGACTGGCCGGGCCGGAGGCTGACGCGGAGGTGATCGAACTCGCCGTGGCGTCGCTCGGGCTCGCCGGGCTGTCCCGGGTCCACCTGGATCTCGGCCACACCGGCGTCGTGCGCGCGCTCCTCGACCTCGCGCGGCCCGCCGCCGATGCCGTCGACGAACTGCTGGCGGCCCTCAGCGCGAAGGATGAACCGGCGCTCCGCGACCTGGTCGACGGCATGCCGACGGAGGCCGCGGCCGCCCTGATGGAACTGGTCGGGCTCAACGGCGGGCTCGAAGTGATCGAGCGGGCGCGCGCGAAGCTGCCGCGCTTGCCCCGGATCAGCGCCGCGCTCGACGAACTCGCCACAATCGCGCAGGGCAGCGGCGCGGACGTGACGTTCGATCTGTCGGACGTGCATGGTTATCGATATCACACCGGCGTGACGTTCGCGGTTCACGTCGAAGGGCTGCCCAGTGCGGTGCTGCGCGGCGGCCGGTACGACGACATCGGCAGGGCTTTCGGACGGGCGCGTCCGGCGGTCGGGTTCTCGATCTACCTGCGGGAACTCGCTCGCCTCGGCGAAAACGGTATTCAGCGCGCGATCCTGGCGCCCGCCGGAGCCGATCCCGCGCTGCGCGCCTTCGTGCGGCAGTTGCGCGAAGCAGGCGAGGTGGTGGTGCAGGCGCTGCCTGGCGAGGCGGAACAGGCGGGCGATTTCGTGTTCGACCGCGAGATCGCCCAACAGAACGGCAACTGGAACGTGGTGGCGCGTGCAACGTCACCGGCGAAATAGGAAGCATCGATGGCACAGAACGTAGTCGTCGTCGGCACGCAGTGGGGTGACGAAGGCAAGGGCAAGATCGTCGACTGGCTCACCGAGGAGGTCGACGGCGTGGTCCGCTTCCAGGGCGGCCACAACGCGGGCCACACGCTGGTCATCGGCGGCAAGAAGACGATCCTGCGCCTGATCCCTTCCGGCATCCTGCGGCCCGCCACGCGTTGCTACATCGGCAACGGCGTGGTGCTGTCGCCGACCGCCTTGCTGAACGAGATCGACGAACTGCAGGCCGCCGGCGTCGACGTGGCGTCGCGCATGTCGATCAGCGGCAACTGCCCGCTCATCCTCGAATACCACGTGGCGCTGGACAAGGCGCGCGAGGGCCGGCGGGGCGATTCCAAGATCGGCACCACGGGCCGCGGCATCGGTCCGGCGTACGAGGACAAGGTCGGGCGGCGGGCGGTGCGGGCGCAGGATCTCTTCGATCCGGTGCACTTCGGCCACCAGGTGCGCGAGGCCCTCGACTTTCACAACTTCGTCCTCGCGAAGTACTTCGGCACCGACACCGTGGATCCGCAGAAGGTGATCGACGAGACGCTCGCGCTGGCCGATCGCCTGCGGCCGATGATCACCGATGTCTCCTACCGGCTGAACAAGGTGATGGCGAGCGGACAACGGCTGCTGTTCGAAGGCGCGCAAGGCACGCTGCTCGACGTCGATCACGGTACCTACCCGTACGTCACCTCCAGCAACACGGTGGCCGGAGCGGCGGCGGCGGGGGCGGGCGTCGCGCCGCAGCGGCTCGACTACGTGCTCGGCATCACCAAGGCCTACTCGACCCGCGTCGGATCCGGCCCGTTCCCCACGGAACTCACCGATGAGACGGGCGTGCACCTGCGCGAGAAGGGCCAGGAGTTCGGCTCCGTGACCGGCCGTCCGCGACGCTGCGGCTGGTTCGATGCGGCCGGGCTGAAGCGCGCGGTGCAGCTCAACGGCACCACCGGGCTGTGCATCACCAAGCTCGACGTCCTCGACGGCCTGCCGACGGTGCGCCTGAACACCGGCTACACGATGGGCGGCGAGTCGGTCGACATCCTGCCGTACGGGGCCGAGGCGGTGGCGCGTTGCGAACCCGTGTACGAGGACTTTCCCGGCTGGAGCGAGTCGACGTTCGGCGTGCGCAAGTGGGACCAGTTGCCGGCCAACGCCCGTCGCTATCTCGGGCGGCTGTCGGAAGTCCTCGGCGTTCCGCTCGACCTCGTGTCCACCGGCCCCGACCGCGACCAGACGATCGTGCTGCGGCACCCCTTCCACTGACGCGGCCGCCTCCGCGATGAAGGACCTGTACGTCAGCTGGGACGAGTACCACGGCCTGATCGAGCAACTCGCGCTCGCGGTCCACGAGTCCGGCTGGCGCTTCGATTCGCTGCTCTGCCTGGCGCGCGGCGGGCTGCGGGTCGGCGACGTCGTCTCGCGCATCTACGACATGCCGCTGGCGATCCTGGCCGCCAGCTCCTACCGTGCCGCGGCGGGCACGGAGCAGGGCAGTCTCGACATCGGCGAGTTCATCACGATGACCGGCGGATCCCTGACCGGCAACCTGCTGCTGGTCGACGACCTGGTCGATTCAGGCGTCACGCTCACGCGCGTGATCGACCACCTGCGGCAACGGTATCCGGCGATCTCGGACGTGCGCACGGGCGTCATTTGGTACAAGGCTTGCTCGACGTTCCGCCCGGACTACTACGTCCAGCACCTGCCGACCAACCCGTGGATTCATCAGCCCTTCGAGGTGTACGACGCGATGGGACCGGAAAAGCTGGCGGCGCGGCTGCGCAGCCGGGCGTCGCCGGAACGAGCTGAGAAAGAAAGACGCCGGCGCATGCGCCGGCGTCCCCGAACATTGACTTGGTGCCCAGAAGAGGACTCGAACCTCCACGCCTCTCGGCGCTAGTACCTGAAACTAGTGCGTCTACCAATTCCGCCATCTGGGCAGAGGGCGACCTCGATTGAACTACGAATCAAGGCAAGCCGCAAATTCTAGCGGCCATGCCGTTGATGTCAAATTGAACCTACCGCCGGTCCTCGCAAGAGCTGGCAGAAAGAAGAAGTGACTTCCAGATCACCCAAGATCAGCGCTGACTCCATCCTGGAGGCGCTGTCCACCGCCCGCGCACCGCTCAGCCCGGCCGACCTCGCCGAACGGCTCGCGTTGCAGAGCGACGACGACCACGCGACATTCAACGCGCAGGTCGAGGAACTGGAGCGGGCCGGCCGGCTGGTGCGCAACCGCGCGGGCCTGCTGCTCATCGCTGCACGCGCCAACCTGCTGTCCGGCCAGGTGCAGGGCCACCGCGACGGCTTCGGTTTCCTGATCCGCGACGATGGCGGGCAGGACCTCGTGCTGTCGGAGCACGAGATGAGCAAGGTGCTGCACGGCGACCGCGTGCTGGCACGGATCACCGGCACCGACCGCCGCGGTCGCCCCGAGGGCGAGATCGTCGAGGTCATCGAGCACCGGACCAACAAGCTGGTCGGCCGCCTCCTGAACGAGCGCGGCGTGACGATCGTCGTCCCCGAGGACCAGCGGATCCAGCAGGAGATCCTCGTGCCGCCCGGCGCCGCCCTGACGGCCGAGCCCGGGCAGGTCGTCGTCGTCGAGATCCTGCAGCAGCCGCAGCGCTACGTTCAGCCCGTCGGTCGCGTGGTCGAGGTGCTCGGCGCGATCGACGACCCGGGCATGGAGATCGAGATCGCGGTGCGCAAGTTCGCGGTGCCGCACGAGTTTCCGGCGGCAACGCTCGAGCACGCGCAAGCGCTGCCCGATAGTGTGCTGCCGAAGGACTTTCGCGGGCGCGTCGACCTGCGCGACGTGCCGCTGGTGACCATCGACGGCGAGGACGCGCGCGACTTCGACGATGCGGTGTACTGCGAGCCGATCACCGGGCGGCGCAAGGGCTGGCGGCTGATCGTCGCGATCGCCGACGTCAGCCATTACGTCCGGCCCGGCGATGCGATCGACATCGAGGCGCAGAACCGCTCGACCTCCGTGTACTTCCCGCGCCGCGTGATCCCGATGCTGCCGGAGAAGCTCTCGAACGGCCTGTGCTCGCTGAACCCGAACGTCGACCGCCTCGTGATGGTGTGCGACGCGGTGATCTCGGCCAAGGGCGCCATCGACGCCTACCAGTTCTACCCGGCGGTGATGCACTCCCACGCGCGCCTGACCTACACGGACGTGTGGGAGGCGCTCTCCGTTCCCGGCTCGCGCGCCGGGCAGCGCGTGGGCGACCTGATGCCGCACCTGCAGAATCTCTACGCGCTGTACGAGGCGCTGGCGCAGGCGCGCGAAGGGCGCGGCGCGATCGACCTCGAGACGACCGAGACGTACATCGTGTGCGATCCGAACGGCCGGATCGACAAGATCCTGCCGCGCGTGCGCAACGACGCGCACAAGCTGATCGAGGAGTGCATGCTCGCGGCCAACGTCTGCACCGCGGACTTCCTCGCGCGCGGCAAGCAGCCCAGCCTGTACCGCGTGCACGAGGGACCGACGCCCGAGCGCCTGGCGAACGTGCGCACGCTGCTCAAGACGCTGGGCCTGCACCTGGAGGGCGGCGACGAGCCCGAGCCGTCCGACTACGCCCGCCTGCTGAAGACGATCCGCCAGCGGCCGGACGCGCAGCTGCTGCAGACCGTGCTGCTGCGTTCGATGCAGCAGGCGATCTACAGCCCGCACAACTCGGGCCACTTCGGGCTGGCGTACAAGGCCTACACGCACTTCACCTCGCCGATCCGCCGCTATCCGGACCTGCTCGTGCATCGCACGATCAAGGCGATTCTCGACAAGAAGCCGTACGCCCCGATCGTGAGCGGGGCGCCCGATGCGGCCTCCGCGCCGCTGGCCGCCCGCGTGGCGCTGCGCAACGCGCATGCGCGCAAGCACGGGCCCGCCAACGAGGCCAACGCCGCCTGGGAGAAGCTGGGCCTCATCTGCTCGGCGAACGAACGGCGCGCCGACGACGCCTCGCGCGACGTCGAGGCCTGGCTGAAGAGCTACTACATGCGCGAGCGCGTGGGCGAGACCTTCAGCGGCACGGTCAGTTCGGTGGTGCCCTTCGGGATCTTCATCGTGCTCGACGACCTCTACGTCGAGGGCCTGGTGCACGTGTCCGAGCTCGGCTCCGAGTACTTCCTGTTCAACGAGGCGCTGCATGAACTGCGGGGCGAGCGTACCGGCCTGCGCTACCGCCTGGGCGACCGCCTCACCGTGCAGGTCGCGCGCGTCGATCTCGAGGCGCGGCGCATCGAGTTCCGGATGGTGAAGGGCGACACGCGCAAGGCGCTGCTCGCAGGACCGGCCGAACCGCGCGAGAAGGAGAAGAAGCGCGGTGAGAGCGTCGAGGAACGGCGCGATCGCCAGGCCAAGATGGCGCAGCGGCGGGAAGTGCGGCGCGGCCAGTTGCACAAGATCGGCAAGAAGGACAAGAGCGGCAAGACGGCGCGCAAGGTGAAGGTCCGCGTCGGCAAGCGGGCACGCTGATGGCCGGCAAACGCGTCCTCGCGGGCTTCCACGCGGTCAGCGCCCGGCTGCGCCACGCGCCCGAGACCATCGAGGCGATCTACGTCGACGCGCGACGCCGCGACGGCCGCATGGCCCAGCTGCAGCAACGCGCGGCGGAAACGAAGGTGAGGCTCGTGCCCGCGGATCCGGAGCGCCTGCGCAGCCTGGCCGGCGAAGCGCCTCACCAGGGCGTGGTCGCGGTGGCGGCGCAGATGGAACAGGCGCTCAGCCTCGACGATGTCGTGAACGGCGTCCGCCCGGACACCTTGCTGTTGCTGCTCGACGGCGTCACCGACCCGCGCAATCTCGGCGCGTGCCTGCGCGTGGCCGAAGCGGCCGGCGTGCAGGCGGTGATCGTTCCGCGCGACCGCTCCGTGGGACTCACTCCGGCCGCCCTGAAGGCCGCCGCCGGAGCCGCCGAGGCCGTCCCGCTGATTGCCGTCACCAACCTCGCGCGCGCCATGGACGACCTGCGCGACGCCGGCGTGCGTTTGGTGGGCGCGGCCGGCGAAGCGGAACAGTCACTCTTCGACATGGACCTGACCGGCCCCCTCGCGTGGGTGCTCGGGGCCGAAGGCAGCGGGCTGCGGCGGCTGACACGCGAACGCTGCGACGCGCTCGCGAGCATCCCGATCCTCGGCCAGGTGGAAAGCCTGAACGTTTCGGTGGCCACCGGGATCTGTCTCTACGAGGCGGTGCGGCAGCGGCGCGCGATGACGCCTTAGGTGCGCGGGACCAGACAGGTGTCTTTGTTTGATCGATCCGCCCGCGAGCCGAGCGCTCGCCAACTGCTCGCCGACTCGACTGCGGCCGACCGTTCGCCGATTGCGCGCCGCCCGCGCTGCGGGGACCTCGCTCCGCGCGACGCGCGGCGGGCGTCACTGGGTCCAGGGCGCTCCCTGCGGGCCGGCGGCTTTCGGAGTGAGATCTTCCGATTCCGGCGGTCGTGCCTTCCGGCCGGCGCTCGTGTCGGCCCGCCGCAGCCGCTGGACTGCTACGCCCGCCGCAACGCGCCGCGCTCCGCGAGGCTCCCCGCATCACGGTCGACGCGCCGAGCGCTGTGGACACACCTGGCGTGCACTCTGCCTGCGACCAGTGGCATCGTTGGCTGGGTCTGGTGCCAGCACCAGACGCACTCGGCGCTTTCCGCCCTGACCACAGCGCGCGGCGCCGCAGCCTGTTCAGGCGCAGGAGACGACCCCGCGGTGCCCAACGAGCGAGAAGCGCGCTCCTTGCGGACTGGCCCGCGAAAAGGCCGGCTGGTCGTTCACACCTGGGGCACGCTGCTCTTCAGGATGCCGGCCGCCGGCACGGCATCGCGTCGACTTGATCCTGCCCGACCACCGGTGCACCATCCCCACATGCTCGCCACGCTGCTCGGAGTCCTGTTCCTGGCGTTCTTCACGCTGATGCCGCTCCAGTGGATGGAGATGGGCGTGCCGTGGGCCTCCATCGCGGTGGCGTTCGTCGCGATTCCGCTGATCGACGCGGTGGTCGGCCATCCCCGCCCTCAGGCGGGGCCGCCGCGGCCGATTCCCTTCGTGCGCTGGATCCCGCGGCTGCAGTTGCCGCTGCAGGTCGCGTTGCTGATCGGCGCCGTTCGCCTGGCTCCCGAGTTGCCGACCGGACAACTGATCGTGTTCGCCCTCGCGGTCGGCACGGTCACCGGCGGCATCGGGATCACCATCGCGCATGAACTCGGCCATCGCTCGTCGCGGCTCGATCGTGCGATCGCCAAGGCGCTCCTTGTCACGGTCGCCTATGGGCACTTCTTCGTCGAGCACGTGCGCGGCCACCACGTGCGCGTGGCCACCCCGGAGGATCCGGCGACGGCGCCGCGCGGCATGTCGGTCTATCGCTTCGTTGCGCGCTCGGTCGTCGGCAGCTTCGCGCACGCCTGGCGGCTGGAGCGGATGCGACTGCATCGCACCGGCCGCTCCGCGTGGCATCCGTCCAACTGGGTGCTCACCGGATCGCTGCTCTCGGTGGCGCTGCTGGGCGCGGCATGGTGGGTGGCCGGTGACAGGGCGGCGCTGCTCTTCGCGCTGCAGTCGGCATGGGCCGTCGTGCTGCTCGAGATCATCAACTACGTCGAGCACTACGGCCTGCAGCGGCGGCGGGTCGACGGCCGCTACGAGCCGGTACGCGAAGCGCACTCGTGGAACGCCGACTTCACCGTCAGCAACTGGGTGCTGTTCAACCTGCAGCTGCACTCGGATCACCACGCGCACATGAACAAGCCCTTCGAGCAACTGCGCACGGTGGCCGATGCGCCGCAGCTGCCCGCCGGCTATCCGGCCATGGTCCTGCTCGCGCTGGTTCCGCCGCTGTGGTTCGCCGTGATGGATCGGCGCGTTCCGGTGGCGCCTTGAGCGACGGCATCGAAGAGGCGCGCGCGGCGCTCGCCGGCGCGCGGTTCGTGTCGGTGCTCACCGGCGCCGGCATGTCGGCCGAAAGCGGCATACCGACCTTTCGCGACGCGCAGACCGGGCTGTGGGCGCGTTACGACCCGATGCAACTCGCGACGGAAGAGGGCTTCCGGGCGGATCCCGCGCTGGTATGGCGCTGGTACGCCTGGCGGCGCGAACTCGTCGCGCAGGCCCGGCCGAACGCCGGCCACGAGGCGATCGCCGCGGCGGAGTTGCGGTTCGACCACCTGCGCGTGCTGACGCAGAACGTCGACGGTCTGCACGCCCGTGCGGGCAGCGCGGACGTGGTCGAACTGCACGGAAACATCCTGCGCACCGTTTGCCTGGCGCGCTGCGGCTACAGCGAGCGCCGCCCCGACCGGCTGCCCGCGGGCGCGCCGCCGCAATGCCCGCGCTGCGGCGCGCCGCTGCGGCCCGGGGTGGTGTGGTTCGGCGAAATGCTCGATCCCGACGTGCTCGCGGCGGCGCACCGGGAAGCGACGACCTGCGACGTCATGCTGGTCGTCGGAACCTCCGGACTCGTCCATCCGGCCGCGGCGCTGCCCGGCGCGGCCCGCCGCGCCGGCGCCACGGTGATCACGATCAACCCCGAGGCGAACGAACTGGATGCGCTGGCCAGCGTCAGCATCCGCGGGCGCGCCGCCGAAGTGCTGCCCCGCGTGCTGGCGCCGGCGGCCTGAGCCGGCGCCGGCCCACGGCACTTGTAGCGAACGACCCCTTCCGGGCTAGAATCGCAGGCTTTTCAAGCTCTTGCGTCCGCCATGCGGATCGTTCGGGCTTCCTTGCCACACCGAGGACGACGCCACGGGTGGCTTCAATCCACAAGGAACACGAAGGAGAACCGTCGAATGCGTCATTACGAAATCTGTTTCATCGTCCACCCCGATCAGAGCGAGCAGGTGCCCGCGATGATCGAGCGGTACCGGACGCTGATCGCCGGCGCCAAGGGCACCGTGCATCGGGTCGAGGACTGGGGTCGCCGGCAGCTGGCGTACCCGATCGAGAAGCTGGTCAAGGCCCACTACGTGCTGATGAACATCGAGTGCGACGGCAAGACGCTGGACGAACTCGAGAACGGCTTCCGCTACAACGACGCCGTGCTGCGCCACCTGACGATCAAGATGAAGAAGGCCGAGACGTCCGCGTCGCCGATGATGAAGGTCGTCGAGCGCGAAGAGGCGAAGAAGGCCGCTTCGGAGCCTGCCGCCCCTGCGGTTCAGGCCCCGGTCGCGGCGCCGGCCCAGGCGGCCACCGCCTGAACCGAGCGGGAGAGGCGAGCAACGACGAACGCGTGAACCAGGTCCGGCTACGGGCGGCACCGGTGGCGAAGAGCGCGCTGCGCTACACACCGGCAGGCATCCCGGTCGCGGAACTGAGCCTGCGCCACGACGGCGCGGTCAACGAGGCGGGCATCGAGCGGCAGCTGGGATTCGAATTCCCTGCTGTGGCGGTAGGACCGATAGCCGTCGCCCTGGACCGCGAGCCGCTGGGCAAGGCCCTCGACATCGGGGGGTTCATCGCACCGAAGAGCCGCCGCTCCAGCCGACTGATCGTTCACATCACCGAATACGCGAGCAGCGAAAGAAACGAAGGAGTCTGAAATGGCATTTGGAGCACGAGGCAAGGGCAAGGGCAAGGGCAAACCGCGGCGCGACGACAAGAAGAACGCCCTGTTCAAGCGCAAGCGTTTCTGCCGGTTCACGGTGGAGAAGGTCGACCAGATCGACTACAAGGATGTCGAGACGCTGCGCGACTTCGTCGGCGAGAACGGCAAGATCACGCCGGCCCGCCTGACGGGGACCAAGGCGCACTACCAGCGCCAGCTCGATACGGCGATCAAGCGCGCGCGCTTCCTGGCGCTGCTGCCGTACACCGACACGCACTGATCACGGAGCGAGGACAACCACCATGCAGATCATCCTCCTGGAAAGAGTCGCCAACCTCGGCCAGCTCGGCGAGATCGTCAAGGTCAAGGAAGGCTATGCGCGCAACTTCCTGATTCCGCAAGGCAAGGCGCGCCGCGCCACCGAAACGGCCATCAAGGAGTTCGAGGCCCGCCGCGCCGACCTGGAAAAGGCCCAGGCCGACCGCCTGAGCGCGGCGCAGAGCGTCGGCGAGAAGCTCAACGGCACCGCCGTCCGCATCGCCGCCAAGGCCGGTGTCGACGGTCGCCTGTTCGGCTCGGTCACGAACTACGACATCGCCGAAGCGCTGACCAAGCAGGGTTTCGAAGTCAACAAGGCGCAGGTCCGCATGCCGCAAGGCCCGCTCAAGGCGGTCGGCGAGCACCACGTGACGGTCGCGCTGCACACCGACGTGCTGGCCGAAGTCACCATCACCGTCGTGGGCGAGCAGGCCTGACGCCAGTCGGCATCCGATCCGGCACAACGTGATCCAGGACAGCGGCGGCCCTCGGGCCGCCGTTTTCTTTTTCGCCGGGTGCGATGGCGCCGGATCGGAGGCACCCGCGCTTGTATAGTGCCGTGACTGCCGCCGTTTCTTCTTCGCATCGCCTTCCGTGAACCAACCTCTCGATCCGCAACTGGCGGCTGTCCGCACCCCGCCGCATTCCATCGAAGCCGAACAGGCGGTCCTCGGTGGCCTGTTGATCGACAACGCCGCCTGGGACCGCATCGCCGACCTCGTCGGCGTGAGCGACTTCTACCGGCAGGACCACAAGCTCATCTTCGGCGCCATCAGCCGGCTGATCGACACCGGCAAGCCGGCCGACGCCGTGACCGTGTTCGAGGCGCTGCGAAATTCGGGCAAGGTGGACGACGCCGGCGGACTGGTCTACCTGAACACCCTCGCGCAGAACACGCCGTCGGCCGCCAACATCCGCCGCTACGCCGAGATCGTGCGCGAACGCTCGGTCCTGCGCCGGCTGGTGACCGCGGGCGACGAGATCGCCACCAGCGCACTGAACCCGGCCGGCCGCGACACCAAGCAGATCCTCGACGACGCCGAAACCAAGGTCTTCCAGATCGCCGAGGAGGGCGCGCGCGGCCGCCAGGGCTTCCAGGACATCCAGCCGCTGCTGACGAAGGTCGTCGAGCGCATCCAGGAACTGTTCGAGCGCGCGGACCCGTCGGACGTCACCGGAGTGCCGACGGGCTTCACGGACCTCGACTCGAAAACGTCCGGCTTTCAGCCGGGCGACCTGGTGATCGTCGCCGGCAGGCCGGCGATGGGCAAGGCCCAGCCGCTCGACGCCTTGGTCAAGACCCGGACGTCGTGGAAGCCGATCGGCGAACTGGAGGTGGGCGACGCGCTCGCGTCGATCGACGGCGCGCCTTCGATCGTCACCGGCGTGTTCCCGCAGGGCGTCAGGACGGTGCAGCGGATCACGTTTTCGGACGGCCGCTCCACCGAGTGCTGCGACGAACATCTGTGGCGCGTTCATTACCGCACGTGGCCCACCCCTCGCCTGATGACGACGGCGCAGATCCGGTCCGCTCTCGAGCGCAAGCGGTATCAGGGCCGGCTTTGGATCGACGTGCCGTCCGGCGACTTTGGCCACCAGGACGAGCTGCCCATCCATCCGTGGGTGCTCGGCGCCATGATCGGGGACGGTCGCCTCGGCGGCACCAGTCCGCTCTTTTCGAACGCCGACGAGCCGACGCTGGAGCGGATGCGCGAGCACGCCGGCGTGGGACTCGAACTCGTCCACGCCGGTGGGGTGGACTGGCGCATCGTCCAGGCAGCATCGCGGACGCATCAAGGGCATTCCAGGGATCGGTGGAGAACCCGCTGGGCAAGGCATTGCGAGCGATGGGGCTCTGGGAAATCCCGAGCCACGAGAAGTTCATCCCGAGCGAGTACCTCGAAGCACAGCGGTCGGATCGCCTCGCCCTGCTTCAAGGCCTGCTCGATACGGATGGATGGGTCGAGCGTTGGGGAAGTGTGCGTTTCGCGACGACGAGCCCGACCTTGGCCGCTCAGGTTGCCGAGCTTGTCAGGTCGCTCGGTGGCTGGTGCTCGACGTCTGAACGAACGCCGAAGTACACCTACAAGGGTGAGAAGCGCGCCGGTCGGCGGGCGTACACGCTGTGCATTTCGCACCCCAGTGCGCGGACGCTGTTTTCCGCGCCGAGCAAGGTCGAGCGCGCGCTCGAAACGCGGGCCATCGAGAAGCGGCTCACGATTCGCTCGATCGAAGTGAGCCGGGAGGCTGAATGCCGGTGCATTTCCGTCAGTCATCCATCCCGTCTGTACATCACCAACGATTACGTCGTTACCCACAATACGTCGTTCGCCTTGAACATCGGCGAGCACGTCGCCGTCGACAAGGGCATGCCGGTGGCGGTGTTCTCGATGGAGATGGGCGCCACGCAGCTCGCGCTGCGCATGCTGAGCTCCGTCGGCAAGCTCGACCAGCAACGGCTGCGCACCGGCCGCCTGTTCGACGAGGACTGGCCCAGGCTCACCGCGGCCATCCAGAAGATGCACGAGGCGCCGATCTACATCGACGAGACGCCGGCGATGACCGCCATCGACCTGCGCGCGCGGGCGCGGCGACTGGCGCGAACGTGCGGCCGGCTCGGCCTGATCATCGTCGACTACCTGCAGCTGATGAGCGGCAGCTCCGGCTCGAACGAGAACCGCGCCACCGAGATCTCCGAGATCTCGCGCGGCCTGAAGGCGCTCGCGAAGGAACTCGCGGTTCCCGTGATCGCGCTGTCGCAGCTGAACCGGACCGTGGAGACGCGGACCGACAAGCGCCCGGTGATGTCCGACCTGCGCGAATCCGGTGCGATCGAGCAGGACGCAGACCTGATCCTCTTCATCTACCGCGACGAGGTCTACAACCCGGACACGAACGACAAGAACGTCGCCGAGATCATCATCGGCAAGCAGCGCAACGGCCCGATCGGACGGGTGAACCTGCGCTTCGACGGCCAGTACACGCGCTTCGAGAACCTGGCGCGATCGTCCGGCCGCTATTCATGACCTCCCAGTTCGTCCAGGAACGCAGCGAACGCCGCCGTCCCGTGCGCAGCATCCTGCGGCGCCTGATTCCGCGCGACCGCCGCTTCGCGCCGCTGTTCGAGACCCAGGCCGGCCTCTGTGTGGAGGGCGTGGAAGCCCTCGCGCAACTGCTGGCCGACGTGCGGGATCCGGCGCGGCCGCGTGCGCGACATCGAGGCGATCGAGAAGCGGGCCGACGGCGTCGTCGACGAGACGCTGGCGCTGGTGCGCCGTTCGCTGTTCCCGCCGTTCCCGCGCGCGGCGATCCACGGCCTGATCAACCGGCTCGACGACGTGCTCGACCTGACCGAGGACGCCGCGCAGTCCCTGCACCTGTATCACGTCACGTCGGTGACGGCGGACGCGCAGCGCCTGGCCGACCTCGGCGTGCAGGCCGCGCGCAAGCTGAAGCAGGCCGTGAGCGCATTGTGTTCGTCCGACGATCCGCGCCCGACGCTGGCGCTGTGCGAGCGAGGTCGATGAACTGGAGGCGCAGGCGGACCACGTGATGCGCGCGGCGATGTCGCGCCTGTTCCGCGAGGAGCAGGACGCGCGCCAGCTCGTCAAGCTGCGCTCGATCTACGAACTGCTCGAGGAACTCACCGACAAGTGCAAGCACGCCGCGGCGGACGTCGAGGCGCTGGCGCTGCGCTGAAGGGGGAGGGCAGCCGTGACCGAAATGCTGTGGGTGCTCGCGGTGGTGCTGGTGATGGTCGGCCTCGCCGGCACCGTCCTTCCCGCGCTTCCGGGAGTGCCGCTGATCTTCATCGGCGTGCTGGTGGCCGCGTGGGCCGAGAACTTCGAGCGCATCACGGGCGTGACGATCGCGATCCTCGCCGTGCTGACCGTGATCGGCGTCGTGATCGACTATGTCGCCGCTTCGCTGTCCGCGAAACGGGCCGGCGCCAGCCGCGCGGGACTCGTCGGCGCGGCCCTTGGCACCGTCGCGGGAATCGTCACCGGCCTGTGGGGCCTGCTCTTCATGCCGCTCGTCGGCGCGGCGATCGGCGAATTCATCTCGCACCGCGATGCGCTGCGCGCCGGCCGGGTCGGCGTTGCCACCTGGGTGGGACTGCTCGCCGGTACCGTCGTGAAGCTCGCCGTCGCGTTCACGATGATCGGCGTTTTCGTCGCCGCGATTGCGCTGTGAGTCCCGGGCGGTCCGATCCTCTCCCGTCGTCCGTCCCTGACCTTCCGCGCCGACCGGGCCGCGGAACATGGACCGGCGTCATTTGACCGCGGTCAGTCCTCGCGCGACAGCCGGATGCATTGCGGCTATCGTGGATCCATGAGCGTCGCGACCCACGCGATCCATGAGAGGGAGTGCGTGATGAAACCAGCCACGGAGCGTGGTCGCCGTTCTCGCCGCCGGGGCGGCCATGTCCGTCAGCGCGCAGTCGAACGTCACGCTGTACGGGATCATCGACATCGGTTACCTCTACACCAACCCGGCGAGCGGGCCGAGCACTGAGCGAACTGGCGGACGGCATCCAGTCGCAGTCGCGCTTCGGCATTCGCGGCGTCGAACGGCTGACGCCCGACATCAACGCCGGCTTCACGCTGGAAGGCGGCATCAGCGCCGACACCGGCACGTCGCAGCAGTCCAGCCGCCTGTTCGGACGGCAGGCGTGGGCTTCGCTGTTCGCACGCACGGGCGAGATCCGCCTCGGCCGGCAGTACGGACTCGGCTACGAGTACTTCCTGTCCGACACGTCGCCGTTCGGCACCACGTTCCGCGATGCCGGCACGGGCAACGTGTTCTCGTCGGCGTCGGGGCGCCTGATCCTCGACAACGTCGTGATGCTGCGCACCGGCGACTTCGGCGGACTGTCGGGCGCCGTCGGCTACTCGTTCAATGCGAACGGCACCGAGCAGGCCGGAATGGGGAACAACACGTCGGTGTGGACGGCGGGGCGCGGTACCGCACCCGCGACGCGTACTTCACGGTGTCGTACGAGAACTTCAACTGCCCCGACACCGCGACCGGCACGACCTTCAACGCCTGCAACGCGCGTGGCGCAGGGACAGCCAGTCGCACTGGCAGGTCGCCGGCTCCTACGAGATCTCGGCGTTCCGCCTCTACGGCATGTGGGCGCTCGAGGAGAACCAGTTCAACTTCTTTGCCGTCACGCCGGCCAAGAAGGCCTACGCCTACGAGCTCGGAGTCAAGGTGAAGCTGGTCGGCGGCGAACTGCTGGCCGCCTACCAGGGACGCGACGACGACTGGAACGCCAACCTCGACGTGTGGGGAATCGGCTTCACGTATCCGTTCTCGCGGCGCACGAACCTCTACACGTTCGTGTCCGACACCAGCGCCGACGACGCGCCGACGGCGCAGCTCGTCAGCGGCGGCCGGATCGTCCGCGAGGGCTACACGACGTCGCAGATCGACGCGTACCGCGAGTCGCGACCGGCTGCAGTTCGGCGTCGGGCTGCGGCACACCTTCTAGCAGCGGCCGCATCACCGGGGCGCCCGTCTCCGACGGGCGCCTTGCCTTTGGGTCCGGCCTCAGGGCCGGCCGCCGCCCGTCGCCGGGTTCGTCCCCGATGCGGGTTCCCGTTCGGAATGAACTTCGAGTTGCCGGCCGTAGCCGTCGCTGTCGACGGTCGCGGCTTCCGCCGCCAGCTTCTCGGCCTCCGCATACGGCAGCGGCGCTCTTCGCGCTCGACAGTTCCAGCCGCAGCGTCTGCTCGTCGATCCGGACCCGGTACCGGCCGAGGTTGTAGAGCAGGTACAGCGCGAACAGGTTGTCGGGATCCTCGTACTGGCCCTGTTCGCGGCGGAAGTCGCGCGACAGCACCGAGGGGAAGCGGTCCGGGAGATCCCGGAACATGACCTTCTCGTCCTCGTGCGGATCGACGTAGGTGCGAGTTCGGGTACTTGCGATACAGGACGACGTCGAGGCCGTAGCCGCGCGCGCTCCACTCGCGCAGCAGCTTCAGCGCCATCTCGGTCGGGACGTTGGCGTTGGCCGCCGCCACGACGCGCCGGCCGCCCAGGATCCAGCGGGCTGGTCACGTCGAGGTCCTTGTAGCCCGCGCCGTAGCGGAAGGCCGAACCGATCGTCTTCGCGCAGTTGAGCCGCAGGTAGTCGTACTTGACCTCGCCGTCGTGGTACTCGGTGTTCCGCGCCCGCCGGTGGTAGTCGTCGTTGATGCGCCGGAAGTAGTCCACCACCGCCTGCTTCTCGCTCGCCGGCACGCCGAAGACCCGGATGCCGATGACCGAGCGCTTGTAGATCTCGCCGAAGTCCAGTCCGAACGACGCCGTTTCGCCCAGCGACGACGTCGTGCGGAACAGGTACTCCTTCTTCGGGATCATCGCCATCAGGTTGTCGGTGTAGAAGCCGGTGGCGTGCTCCTTCGACGCGGTCGGCGTAGAAGTTGGCCGAGTAGACGAGGTCGTCGCCCGGTACCCCGTCGCGCACGGCCAGGGCGAGGTGGCCGGCCGAGCCGCCCTTGGACGTGCCGAAGCTGATCAGCAGTTCGAGGTCGTACGGGTCCCTGCGCAGCGTCTCGACGACCGCGTCGATGTCCGTCGGCTCGGGTCCGCCGGGCGTGCCGAAGTCCGCGGCGATCGCGGATGAAGCGACGAGCGCGGCGGCGAGAATCGAGGTGTCGCATGGGTGGCGAATCAGGCGCCGGCGGGCGGCAGCAGGTAGAGCGTCATCGCGAAGATGACGTACAGGGGTTCGGTCAGGTTGCCGAGCGTCGCGTTGAGCAGGCCGCCGGCCGCGTCGCCGGTCTTCGCGGCGACCGACTCCGTGGTTGTTGAGCTGGTGCTGATTCATACAGTCCGATGCTCATTCGAAAGTAGCAGCTTCGCGCCCGACCCGGCGCGTCGCTGTCGTGAATTGCTAGGACGCTGCATGACCCGTGGCAGAGCATGCGACCAAGGTCAGGACGTCGTCGACAGGAGGCATCATGCGTCCGCAGAACGGGTTCGCGGAGCGACCACGCGGTCTTCGAGCGCTCCTCCCGCTCCGCGCTGTCGCAGCGGCCTTTGCGATCGCCGCCGCGGGCTGCAGCCCGGCACCGCAGACGGCCAGCGCGCCGGCGGTCGGAACGGAGTGGCGCGAGTTCGACGGGCACGTGGACCGCGGCAGGCAGCCGCCAGGTCGATCGCGCTCGGCGCGGATCGCAAGGCGTCGGTCGTCGACGCTGCGGGGCTCGCTGCTCCTGTCCGGTGCGGCGCGACCGAACGCCGGTTTTCGCGCGGAGGCGGTCGTGCTCAACGACAGCGCGACCGGCATGGTCGGCCGCGCCGTCTGGACCGACGAGCGCGGCGACCAGGCGTGGAGCGAACTGCGCGGCGAAGGCACGGCCACCGGCAACCGGATCGTCGGCACGTTCGTCGCCGGGACGGGCCGCTATGCCGGCATCAGCGGCAACTACGAGTTCTCCTGGCGATTCGTGCTCGAGACCGAGGACGGCGTCGTGCAGGGCCAGTCCGTCGGCCTGAAGGGCCGCGCAAGGATCGGGCAGGCGGCGGAGGGGCGGCCATGAACTTCGAGCCGCGCATGCTGCCGCGTCGCCTGCTGCCGTTCGCGATCGCGATCGGCATCTGGCTCGTGCCCGTGCCCGCCGGCCTCACGGCGCCGGCCTGGCACCTGTTCGCGATCTTCGTGGCCTCCATCGCTGCCGTGCTGGTCGGCGCGTTCCCGCTTGCTGACGTCGACGATGATCGCCGTCGCCGCGGTCGTGCTGACCGGAACCGTCACCGCCGCGAAGGCGTTCAGCGGCTTCGCCAATCCGAGCGTCCTGCTCGTGGTCATCGCGTTTCTCGTCGCGCAGGCCGTAGTGAAGTCCGGACTCGGCCGGCGCATCAGCCTGTTCATGGTCAGCCGGTTCGGCAGTTCCTCGATGGGCCTCGCGTACAGCATCGTCCTGACCGATGCCGCCATCGCACCGGCGTTTCCCAGCAACACGGCGCGCGGCGGCGTGCTGTTCCCCATCGTTCTTTCGGTGGCGCAGGGCTCCGGCTCGCGGCCGGACGATCCCGAGGGGCGCCGGCTCGGCGGCTACCTGATGTTCTGCGGCATGGCGAGCCTCGCCGTCTCGTCCGCGCTCTGGATGACGGCGACGTCGGCGAACCCGATCGGCATGCAGATCGTCAAGGAGTTCGGTCTCGAGATCGGCTTCGGCAAGTGGCTGCTCGTGTCCTGCGTGCCGGCGCTGGCGGCGATCCTGGCGCTGCCGTGGGTCATCGCGAAGGTCTACCCGCCGCGCGTCGGCCGCACGCCCGAGGCGCCAATCGCGGCGCGCAGGGCACTGGCCGAGCTCGGGCCGCTGACCCGCGACGAGTGGATCACCGCCGTCGTCTTCGCGGTCATGGTCGGCGGATGGATCCTGGCCGATGCGCTGAAGCTCAACGTGACGAGCATCGCGTTCGCCGGACTCGGCGTGCTGCTGATGCTGCGTGTCCTCACCCTGGCCGACATCGCGACGCAGGGCGACACCCTGTCGACCTTCCTGTGGCTCGCCGTGCTGTTCGCGCTGAGCGGACAGCTCAACGAGCTCGGTTTCATGGGCTACGCGGGGCAACGGCTCGCGGCGCAGATCGGCGGCCTGTCCTGGCCGGTGACCTACGTGCTGCTGGTCGTGATCTACGTCGCGATCCACTACATGTTCGTCAGCCAGTCCTCGCAGGTGCTCGCGCTGCTCGGCGTGTTCCTCGACGTCGGCATCCGCGGCGGCGTGCCGGCGCCGCTGATGGCGTTCGCGCTGCTCTTCGCGAGCAGCTATTTCTCCGTGATCACGCCCCAGGCCGGCAGCCAGAACGTGATCTTCGTCGGCGCGGGCTACCTGACGCAGCGCGAGCTCTACCTGCTCGGCCTCGCGATCACGCTGTTCTTCATGGTCGTCTTCCTGACGCTCGGGACGGCGTGGATCCTGCTTGTCACGTAGCCAGGCGCGATCGGTCGCGAGCACGCAGATCACTGCGCACCGGTGCCGTAGTCGCGCTCCAGATCCAGACGATCGCCGCGCCACGAGCAGCGCTGGCAGTTGCGCGTGGTGATCACGACACCACAGTCGGCACGCCGGCCCTCCGGGATGCCGGTGGCCGCGCCGGCAGAGTGCGCCGCCGCCCGCCATGTAGGCGTCGATCGTCACGCCGTCGTCGTCGGGCACGATCTCCCAGTCGAGCCAGGGCGCGCGCGTGCCGGTGTTGGTGCCGGTGTTCTTCTCGACGAAGGTCTCGACCACGTTGTGACGCAGCGGGGCGGTGCGCGTCGCCTCGGCGGTCGCATCGAACAGGATGTCGCCAAGTTCGCCGAGCAGGGGGAACTTGGCCCCGGCGGTGATGAAGTACTGGATGACGCCGGTGTCCTGGCAACTCGGCCGGTCCAGCGCGGCTAGCGGCCTCCTGGTTCTCGGCCATCGACAGGTAGACCGATTTCGCGAGCGGTTTCGATTCCCTGGCGCGCAGTTCGGCGAGCTTTTCCTCGACGTCGCTCGGCAGGTGCTTGCCGATGTAGGCGGTGAACTTCGCCATGGTGTCGGTCAGCGTTCGGGTGGCGGCGGTTGCCCTTTCCACGTTCGTTCTCCGCAAGGTTGACAGAGCCAATGTAGTGCGCCGAAGATTGGAAAAGATCAACGCCTGCACCAGCTCGCGCAGCTCGAGGCGCGCCTCGGCGTCCGGCGTGACGCGGACCACCCGCCGATCGGCCTGACCGAAGGCGAGACGCTTCTCGCGGCGGCGGGATCTCGAGCGATTTCTCCCTGCTCGGCCTCTGATCAACGCCTCGCTCGGTCTTCGAGCGCAGCCTGATCGCGCCCGCCGTCCGTGCTGACGACCGGCCGGAGCCGACGAGCGCAGTGTCGACGCGGCAATCCCTGCTTGCCGCCGCCGGACGCGCGCCTCCGCTGCAGGTGGCGGACCACCGGCGTCGCGTCGTCGCCTCGCCGCAGTACCTGAAGCGGCGCGGCCGCCCGCTGGCGCCGCACGACCTCATGCGCCACAACTGCCTGATCGTGCGGCAGGACGAAACGGCTTACGGCCAGTGGCACTTCAGCAAGGGAGCGCAGACCGAGACGGTCAAGGTGCGCGGCACGCTCAGCAGCAACGACGGCACGACCGCGCTGCTGTGGGCGCTCGACGGCCACGGGATACTGATGCGGTCGGAGTGGGACTCCGCGCCCTACGTGCGCAAGGGGCGGCTCGAGGTGCTGCTGCCCGAGTACGACCTGCCGCCAGCCGACCTCTACGCCGTCTATCCGCCACGGCGCAACCTCGCCGCGAAAGTGAGCGTGTTCGTCGACTTCCTGGCCGAACGGTTCGCCGATGGCCGGGCGCTCGGCACGCTGCCGTGAGTCGCCGGGGGAGTGGGGCGACGTCGTGCGACCCGACGCAACACACAAAAAGGACGCCGGCTTGCGCGGGCGTCCCTTCCGTCTTCAGGCGCTGATCAGCCGATCATCGCCATCCAGGGAACTCCAAGCAGCAGCAGGGCGGCGATGAAGATGACGCCGAAGATCGCTCCGAGACGCCAGAAGTCCTTCGCCGGCAGGTAGCCGCTGCCAAAGTACACCGGGCTCGGTCCCGTCGCGTACGGCGTCAGGATGCCCATCATGCCGAGCGTCAGCGCGAGCAGCATCGCGAACGTCCGCATGTCCATGTCCGGGATGCCCAGGCCGACGGCGAGCACGACCGGCAGCATCGCAGTGACGTGCGCGGTGATGCTGGCGAACAGGTAGTGCGTGAAGAAGAAGACGGCGACCAGTCCGATCATCGCCATCATCGGGCTCACGCCGGTCATCTGCGCGCCGACCGTCTCGGCGAACCACTTCACGAAGCCGACGCGCGCGAGGCCATCGGCCAGCGCGACCAGCGTCGCGAACCACACCAGCGTGTTCCATGCCTGCTTGTTGGAGACGATGTCGTCCCACGACACGACCCGGCCGATCACCATCATCACGATGACGGCGATCGCGACGGTCGTTGCATTGATGACGTCGCCGCCGAAGATCCACAGCGCCAGAGCGACGATCACGAGCGCGGCCAGTTCGATCTCGCGGCTGGTAAGCCCACCCATCGACTTCAGCTCCTTCGCGGCCCACGCCGGGACTTCATCGCCGCTCTTCACCTGAGGCGGATACAGCACGTAGGTCAGAAGCGGCACGGCGAGCAGCAGCAGGATGCCGACCGGCGCGAACGCCATGAACCACTCGGTCCACGTGAACGTCACCTTGGCCGTCTTGTTGATCAGTTCGATCGCAAGCAGGTTCGGCGCCAGCGCGGTGATGAACATCGAACTCGTCACGCAGGTGGCGGCGATCGCCGTCCACATCAGGTAGCCGCCGATCCGACGCGCCGACGGGTCATTCGGCTTGCTGTCGTACAACGCCGGCAGGTTGCGGATCACCGGATAGACGGTGCCGGCGCTGCGCGCCGTGTTCGATGGCGTGAACGGCGCGAGCAGCAGATCGGCGAAGGCGATCGCGTAGCCGAGCGTCAGCGTCCGCCTGCCCATCGATTTCACGAGCACCAGCGAGATGCGCCGCCCGAGGCCGGTCTTCTCATAGCCGAGCGCGAACATGAAGGCGGCGAAGATCAGCCACACGGTCGTGTTGGAGAAGCCGGACAGCCCCCACGTGAGGGCGGCGTTCGCCGACTTGAAGCCTGGCTTGGCCAGCTGGGCGGCATCGAACAGCACGTAAGGGCCGAGCAGCGTGACCACGGTGACCCCGATCAGCCCGATGGCGGCCCCGGGCAGGGGCTCCAGGATCAGGGCGACGATGACGCCCGCGAAGATGGCGAAGAAGTACCACGCATGCTGCGCCAGGCCTTCCGGCGGCGGGATGACCGCCAGCAGGATCGCGACCGCGATCGGCACCACGGCCTTCCATGGGGCTGCATGACCGCCTTTCTTGGCGGGTGTCTGTACCGCGGCGGGCACGGTTCCCGTGCCGGGGGTTGCCGCAACTGTCATGAAATCCTCCGTTTCCCTGGGTGGTCACGGTCCGGAGGGGCGGTCGGGAGGCTGCCTTTCCGGTCCGCGAGTAAGTGAATTGTCGTCACGGTGACAGTCGACGCCATGACGCCGCTCAAAGCGGGAGAGTTGAACGTCAGATTTTACGAACGATCGTTCGCTTTTTTTCGCGATACGGCTGACGGGGCCGCATCGCGGAATTTCTCCGGTCAGCGGAAGACGCCGAGCGCCGGGATGAACACCGTGTACGTCAGCACGAAGATCAGCAGGATCCCGGCGAGGTTCAGCCACAGGCCCGCCTTCATCATGTCCGGCATGCGGACGAGGCCGGTGCCGAAGACGATCGCATTGGGAGGCGTGCCGACGGGCATCATGAATGCGCAACTCGCCGCGACCGTGGCCGGCACGAGCAGCACGCCGGCGGGAATGCCGAGCACCGGCGCCAGGGCGGCGAGGATGGGCAGCATGGTGGCCACCTGCGCGGTGTTGGACGTCAGCTCCGACATGAACACCATGATCGCGATGATGACGAGCAGAACGGCCCAGAACGGCCAGCCGGCGAAGCCGGCCGCCAGGCTGCCGATGTAACCCGGCACGCCGTTGGCCTCGGTGGCCGCGGCCAGCGCGAGTCCGCCGCCGAACAGGATGAGCACGCCCCACGGCAGCCGGGTCGCCGTCTCCCAGTCCATCAGCGTGACGCGCCTGCCGTCCGCGGCCTTCACGGGGATCAGGAAGAGGACGATCGCGGCGCCGACCGCGATGCCGGCGTCCGAGAGTCCCTTCAATGGCGCGAGGTCGCCGATGCGGATCTGAGCCAGCAGCGGCGCGGTCATCCACAGCGCCACGGTCACCGCGAACACGGCGAGCGTGGCGCGCTCGCCGGCGTTCATCGGCCCGAGCTTCGCCCATTCGTCGCGCACGTACTCGCGTCCGCCTTCGATTTCCTTCATCGCCGACGGGAACATCACGAAGGTGTTCAGGAACCACGCGAGCGGCAGGAAGGTGAGCACCGCCGGCACGCCGATGAGCATCCACTCGAGGAAGGTGACGCGCACGCCGCCGGAAAGCTCGACGAAGCGCACCAGGATCCCGTTGGGTGGCGAACCGATGATCGTGCCGAGGCCGCCGATCGACGCCCCGTAGGCGACCCCCAGCAGCGCCGACAGCGCGAAATTGCGCAGGTCGCGGTCGTCCTCGGGAATGCCGCCGAGTTCCGCGAGGCACTGGCCGCGTCGACGTCGCAGCGCGACGTCGACGACAGACAGCACGATCGGCACCATCATCGCCGCCGTGGCGGTATTGGAGACCCACATGCTGATGAACGCCGTGGCGCCCATCGTGCCGGCGACGATGGCTTTCGCCCGCGTCCCGACCAGGCGCAATGTCATGAACGCGATGCGGCGGTCGAGCCCCCAGCGGGCGATGGCCAGCGCGAGGACGAACCCGCCGAAGAACAGGTAGATGACTTCCGCCCCGTAGTTCGCCGTCGTCCTGCCGAGCGGCATGATGCCGGCGAGCGGGAACAGCGCGATCGGCAGCAGCGCGGTGACCTCGATGGCGACCGCCTCGGTCATCCACCACGTGGCCATCCAGCCCATCGCCGCCAGGGTCGCGCGACCGGCCTGCGTGAACGCGACCACGGTTCCGTCCGCCGCCGCGTAATGCGTCGGCAGTGCCCAGTAGAGCGCCAGCGCGAGCAGCGGGCCGGCCACCAGGCCTGCCCGCCGGACCTTCTGCTGCAGGGACGTAGCGAAGACCTCGGGGCGGCGGTCGATGGGCTGCTCATTCGAAGGCCTGCTTCCTACTCCCGAGGCATGCCCAGCAATTCGAACGTCAGCGCCAGGTGGGTGCTCATGGGCCACTTGAGCTGCAGGCCCGAGGGCAGCGACCGGATGAACCACTTGTTGTAGATCGACCGGATCTCGCCGGTGGTCGCGAGCCGCCTGAACGTCGCATGCACGAGCGCGCGCATCGCTTCGTCGTCCTTCGCGTACATGATCCCGTACGGTTCGTACGACAGCAGTTCGCCGACGACGGCGTACTGGCGCCGGAGATTGCGTTCGGCGATGTAGTTGACCAGGAGCACGTCGTCCGCCGCGAGCGCGGCGACTTCGCCGCTGGCGACGCGCGCCAGGGCTGACTCGTAGTCTTCGGCCACCACGAGCTGCAGCCGTCGCTTCGCCTCGGCGGCCCAGTGCCGCATCGCCGCTTCGTTCGTCGTGTGGCGAACGACGACCACCTTGCGGCCGGCCAGGTCGTGCACGGACCTGACCGGGCTGCCGCGCTTGACCAGCAGTTGCGTGCCCGCGATGAACGTCGGCGGCGAAAAGGCCACCCGCTCCCGGCGCTCGGCGGTGTTGGTCGTCGCGCCGCACTCGAGATCGATGCGGCCCTTGGCGACCTGGTCGATGCGGTCGGCCGGCGTCACGCGCCGGTACTCGACGGCAGGGCCGTCGACGCCGATCGCCTTCGCCATGTCGTCGACGATCGCGAGGCACAGGTCGATCGAGTAGCCGGACGCCTGTCCGCTCGAGTTGATCGAGGCGAAGGGCACGGCGGCTTCCCGCGCGCCGATGCGCACCACGCGCGTGTCCTTGACGCGCTTCAGCACGCCGGTGAGGGCGCGCGGCGCATCGTCGGGCTGCGCGGAGGCCGGGGCCGCGACGAGGCAGCACGCTCCGGCGGCGAGCGTCACGAGAACCGCCGCAAGGCGGCATCCAGGACGGGCAGGGTCGCGTCGCACGAGAGCCACTCGTCAGGCCGCGGACCCTGCGGCCGACTCGGTCTTCAGCTCCGCTTCCGTGAGCGGCTCGCCGAGCTGTCCCTCCCACTTCGCGACCACGGAGGTGGCGATGCTGTTGCCGATCACGTTGGTCGCGGTGCGCCCCATGTCGAGAAACTGGTCGATCCCCATGATAAGCAGCAGCCCGGCTTCCGGCAGGCCGAAGGTCGGCAGCACCGCGGCGACGACCACCAGCGACGCGCGCGGCACGCCGGCGACGCCCTTGCTGCTGACCATCATCACCAGCAGCAGAGTGAGCTGCTGCCCGAACGACATCTCGATGCCATAGGCCTGCGCGATGAACAGCGCCGCGAAGGCCTGGTACAGCATCGAGCCGTCGAGGTTGAACGAGTAGCCGAGCGGCAGCACGAACGACGTCACGCGGTCGTTCACGCCGAAGCGGTGCAGCCCGGCCATCAGCTTCGGATAGGCCGCCTCGCTGCTTGCCGTTGTGAACGCGACCAGCAGCGGCTCCTTGACCAGGCCCATCAGCCGGAACACGCGTGGCCCGAGGAACACGAAGCCGGCGCCGATCAGCAGCGCCCAGAGGATGAGCAACGCCACGTAGAACGAACCGATGAACTTGCCGTACGTGACCAGGATGCCGAGCCCCTGGGTGGTGATCGCGGCAGCGACGGCGCCGAAGACGCCGGCCGGCGCGAACCACATCACGAAGTCCGTGACTTTCAGCATCACCGGGACGAGTTCGCCGATGAAGGAGGTCACGGTCCTGGCCGGTGCGGATTTCAGCGACGCGATGGCGAACCCGAAGAAGCACGAGAACACGAGGATCTGCAGGATCTCGTTGGTGGCCATCGCCTCGAAGAAGCTGCGCGGGAAGACGTGCGCGACGAACTCGCGCAGGTTCAGGCCGCCGGTCTTCAGGTTGGTGGACATGTCCTTCTCGGGCAGCGGCAGGCCGAGGTTCACGCCCGGCTGGAACAGGTTCGCGAAGAACAGCCCGAGCAGCAGCGACACCAGCGACGCCGTGATGAACCACAGCAGCGCCTTGCCGCCGATGCGCCCGACCGCCTTGGCGTCGCCCATGCCGGTGATGCCCGCGACCACCGTCGCGAACACCAGCGGCGCGATGATCATCTTGATCAGCCGGAGGAAGACGTCCGACAGGATTGAAAAGTAGCCGGCGACGGTGGCTGCCGTGCCGGCATCCGGAGCCAGCGTATTGGCGGCCCAGCCGGCGGCGATGCCCGCCACCGCCGCGACGAGAATCCAAGTGGCGAGCTTCGAACCTTTCGAACCCTTCCCACTTGAACCATGTGGACCCATGGCGGGCTCCCCAGGTTGCGGCGGCCCCGTCATGGGGGCCGCCAGCGGACCGTCAGAAGATGATACGCGCGATGAACGAGGCCCGTGATCACGGCGACCGAGGTCGCCACGATGCCCGGGATCATGAACGAGTGGTTCAGCACGTACTTGCCGATCTTCGTCGTGCCCGAGAGGTCGAAGTTGATTGCCGCGATCAGCGAACCGTAGGTCGGGATGAAGAAGTAGCCGTTGACCGACGGGAACATGGCGATCAGGAACTGCGGCGGGATGCCGAGCGCCATGCCGAGGGGCATCAGCGCGCGGGTCGTCGCCGCCTGGCTGTACAGCAGCACGGAGGCGAGGAACAGGCCGAACGCGAAGGTCCACGGTGCGGCCTTGGCCCAGTCGCCGATGGCCGGAACGATGACGTCCTTGTTCGCGGCGATGAAGCTGTCGCCCAGCCATGCCAGGCCGAAGATGCCGATCACCGCGACGACACCGGCGCGGAGCGTGGCCGTCTTCGGCACGTCGTCCACCGCAACCTTGGTGACGAGCAGCATGATGGCCGCCACCGACATCATGACGATCTCGATGACGATCGGCATGCCGATCGCGGCCTTGGCCCCGGGCAGCGTGCGCAGGCCCGGGAAGAAGCCGAACAGCACGACCAGCGCGACGCCGGCGAGGAACAGGAAGGCCGAGGGCTTGGCTGAAGCCTTCAGCGGCGCCTGCTCTCCGAGCGACTTCGGTTTCGGGACGAGACCGGCCTTCAGGCGCGCCTGGTATTCCGGGTCGTCCTTCAGGTCCTTGCCGATGAACATCGAGACGATGGCGGCCGCGAGCACGCCGGTCAGCGTGGCGGGCACGCACACCATCAGGATCTCGGGCAGGCCCCACTGGGTCAGGCCCTTCTCCGAGAACAGTCCGATCATCGCGGCGGTCGCGGCGGCCACGGGGCTGGCGGTGATCGCCTGCTGCGAAGCGATCGTCGCCACCGCCATCGGCCGCTCGGGCCGGATGCCGCTGCCGTGCGCCGTCTCGTAGATGACCGGCAGCAGCGGATAGACGATGTGGCCGGTGCCCGCGACGAAGGTGAAGCTCCACGTCGTCAGCGGCGCGACGATCGTCACGTACTTCGGATTGGCGCGGATGATCCGCTCGGCGATGCGCACCAGGAAGTCGATGCCGCCCGCCGCCTCCATCACCGAGGCGGCCATGATGACCGCCAGGATGATCAGCATCACGTCGATCGGCGGCGACGTTGGCGCGACCCCGAACGCAACCACCAGCACCAGCAGGCCGACCGCGCCCCACAGGCCGAGGCCGATGCCGCTGTAGCGCGCGCCCATCCAGATCGCGGCCAGGACGACCACGAACTCCATCACGATGGTGAATGACATTGCTTTCCCTTCCGCTCGCCGCGGGGCGTCCCCGCGGCGGGCCCGTCACGTCATTGTTCGAACTTCGGGCTGACCAGGTTCTCGAACGAGAAGACCTCGTCCCACTTCTCCTGCGTGAGCAGCTTGCGTTCCTTGACCACGATGTCGTGCAGCGACTTGCCCGTTTCGTAGCCTTCGCGCGCGATCTCGGCGCACTGCTTGTAGCCGAGCGTCGTCTTGAGCGCCGTCACGATGCCGAGCGAGTTCAGCACCTGCTGCAGCGTGCGCTCAGCGTTGGCGGTGATGCCGTTGACGCAGTTCACGCGCAGGCTGTTGACGGCGTTCTCCATCGTCGAGATCGAGGTGAAGAGCGCGAAGGTGATCACCGGCTCCATCACGTTCAACTGCAACTGGCCGGCCGACGCGGCCAGCGTGACCGTCAGGTCCATGCCGATCACCAGGAAGCTCGTCTGGTTGACGACCTCGGGGATCACCGGGTTGACCTTGCCCGGCATGATCGACGAGCCGGGCTGCATCTGCGGCAGGTTGATCTCGTTGAAGCCGCAGCGCGGCCCGCTGGCGAGCAGGCGGATGTCGTTGCAGATCTTGGTCAGTTTCGCCGACGTGCGCTTCAGCACGCCCGACAGCAGCACGTAGGCGCCGGTGTCCGACGTCGCCTCGATCAGGTCGCCGGCGAGGATGAACTTGAAGCCGGTCAGGTCGGACAGGTGCTGCGTCGCCAGCGGCGGATAGCCGGGGTGCGCGGTCACCGTGGTGCCGATGGCCGTCGCGCCGAGGTTGATCTCCTTGAGGAGTTCGCGCACTTCCGCGATGCGCTGGACCTCCTCGCCGATCGTCGTGCCCCAGCCATGGAACTCCTGGCCGAGCGACATCGGCACGGCGTCCTGCAGGTGGGTGCGGCCCATCTTCAGGACCTTGTCGAACTCCCTGCCCTTGGCGAAGAAGGCGTCCTGCAGCTTCGTCAGCGCTTCCATGTAGCTGCCCAGCCGCAGGATCAGCGCGAGGCGGAACGCGGTGGGGTAGACGTCGTTGGTCGACTGGCCGAAGTTGACGTGGTCGTTCGGATTGACGACCGCGTACTCGCCCTTCTTCTTGCCGAGGCTCTCGAGCGCGAGGTTGGCGATCACCTCGTTGGCGTTCATGTTGGTCGAGGTGCCGGCGCCGCCCTGGATGAAGTCCGTGATGAACTGGTCGCGCATGTCGCCGGCGATCAGCCGGTCACAGGCGCCGGCGATGGCGTCGGCGACCTTGGCGTCAAGGACGCCGAGGTCGCGGTTGGCGAGCGCCGCGGCCTTCTTGACATACCCGAGTGCCTTGACGAAGTAGGGCTCCGTCGACATCGGGATGCCGGTGATGTGGAAGTTCTCCTTTCCGCGCAGCGTCTGCACGCCGTAGTACGCGGTGTCCGGCAGTTCCTTCTCGCCTAGAAAGTCCTTCTCGATTCGTGCCATTGCGATTCCCTTCCCGGTGATCGCAGGCCCGGTGGTCTTCCAGCTAGGACATGCCTTCCTTGACCATCTTCCTGCGAATGAACGCGATCTGCGTCTGCAGCGGCAATTCCTTCGGGCAGACGTCATGACAACCCAGCAGCGACATGCAGCCGAAGACGCCGTCGTCGTCGCCGATCACTTCGTAATAGTCCGCGTCGGTCCGCACGTCGCGCGGGTCGAGGCGGAAGCGGGCGATCTTGTTGATGCCGACCGCGCCGCGAAATCCTTGCGCATGCGCGCCGTGCCGCAGCCGGCCACGCAGCAGCCGCACTCGATGCAGCGGTCGAGCTCGAAGATCTCCTCGGCCAGTTCGGGCTCCATGCGGGCCTCGAGCCGGGTCAGGTCGACCTCCTGCTGCTTCAGGTGGCACCACGCCTCGAGCCGTTCGGAGAGCGCGCGCATCCACTTGCCGGTGTTGACCGACAGGTCGCCGATCAGCTCGAAGAAGGGCAGGGGCGCGAGCATGATGTCCGGTCCGACGTTCTTCGTCAGCGTGCGGCAGGCCAGCGTCGGCCGGCCGTTGACGATCATCGCGCAGCTGCCGCAGATGCCCGCGCGGCACACGAAGTCGAACTGCAGCGACGGGTCGAGCGTCTCGCGGATCTCCATCAGCGCCATGAACAGCGTCATGCCGTCGGACTGCTCGATCCCGTAGGTCTGCATGTGCGGAACGCTCGCCGGGTCGGCCGGGTTGAACCGCATCACGCTGATCTTCAGCATCTGGCCCGGCTTCACGCCGGCCTGGGCTGCCGCTGCGCCGCTCGCGGGCGCCGACGCGGCCGGCGCGCCTGCCTGCGCCGGTGCACACGTTGATCACTTTCTGGGTGGCCTGATTGCTCATGCTGTCCTCCGCACCGGGGCCTCACCCATCGGTTCGTCGATCCTCTCGTTCTTGCCGCGCAGCCTCGCGGGCAGCAGTTGCTCGTACGGCATCAGCGCCGCCTGCCGGCCGAACCGGTCGTCGGCGTACTGCTGCTTGACGATGTCGACCGCGGCCTGCCGCGCCGGCGTGTCCGGGTGGTCGACGTAGTCCTTGGCGCCGTAGCCGCGCCATCCGGGCGGCAGCTCCATGCGCTTCACGTCGAGGGCTTCGTAGTTCAGCGTCGGCAGGGTGCCGTCGCCTTTCCAGCTGGCGAGCGTGCGGCTCAGCCACTTGGCGTCGTTGCGGTTCGGATAGTCCTCGCGGAAGTGCGCTCCGCGGCTTTCGGTGCGGGTGAGCGCGCCGTAGGCGACGCACAGCGCCAGCTTCAGCATCTTCTGCACGCGGTACGCGGTCACGAGCTCCGGATTGACGCCCGGCGAACTGGACTTCAGTCCGATGTTGCGGCTCTTCACGAGCAGCTGCTGCAGCTCGTCGACCGCTTCCTCGAGGTCCTTGCCGCGGCGGAAGATGCCGACCTTGTCGCTCATGATCGTCTGCATGCGCGCCTTCAGGGCGCTCGCGTCCTCGCTGCCGCGGCTCGCGACCAGCGCCTGCAGTTTCGCCTGCTCGGCCGTCACGAACTCCTTCAGGACCCCGGTCGGGATGCTGATGTCGTTCTCGGTCTTGTCGCAGAAGTCGGCGATGAACTCGCCGACGATCATGCCGGCGACCACGGTTTCGGCCACCGAGTTGCCGCCGAGCCGGTTGAAGCCGTGCATGTCCCAGCAGGCCGCTTCGCCCGCCGCGAACAGTCCCTTGAGGGTGGGGCTCTCGCCCGTGTAGTTGGTCCGCACGCCGCCCATCGTGTAGTGCTGCGCCGGCCGCACCGGGATCAGGTCCTTCACCGGATCGAGGCCGAGGAAGTAGTGGCAGATGTCCCAGACTTCGCGCAGGTTGTGCTTGATGTGGGCCTCGCCGAGCAGGCGGATGTCCAGCCAGATGTGCTCGCCGAAGCGCGATTTCGCGCCCTTGCCCTTCTTGATGTGCTCTTCCATGCGCCGCGACACCACGTCGCGCGAGGCGAGCTCCTTCTTCTCGGGCTCGTAGTCCGGCATGAAGCGGTGGCCGTCGACGTCGAGCAGCAGCCCGCCGTCGCCGCGACAGCCCTCGGTCAGCAGGATGCCCGCGGGGAAGATCGGCGTCGGGTGGAACTGCACCGCTTCCATGTTGCCGAGCGTGGCGACGCCGGTTTCCAGGGCGATCGCCATGCCCATGCCTTCGCAGATCACGGCGTTGGTGGTCACCTGGTAGAGGCGACCCGCGCCGCCAGTCGCCATCGCCGTCGCCTTGGCGACGTAGGCGGTGAGTTCGCCGGTGATGAGGTCGCGCACGACGGCGCCGTAGCAGCGGCCGCCTTCGTGGATCAGCGCCAGCGCCTCGGTGCGTTCGTGCACCGGGATCGACGCGGCGATCACCTGGTCGCCCACCGCCTGCAGCATCGCGTGCCCGGTCGCGTCGGCGACGTAGCAGGTGCGCCATTTCTTCGTGCCGCCGAAGTCGCGCTGCGCCACCAGGCCGTGCGCTTCGTCGCGTTCCGTGATGGTCACCTTCTGGCCGTTGATGACGACCTGCCGGTCGCCCTTGCGCACCCGGCTCCACGGCACGCCCCACGCGGCCAGCTCGCGCACGGCCTTCGGCGCGGTATTGACGAACATGCGCACGACGTCCTGGTCGGCGCCCCAGTCGGAGCCGCGGACCGTGTCCTCGAAGTGCACGTCCTCGTTGTCGCCCTGGCCCTTGATGACGTTGCCGAGGCTCGCCTGCATGCCGCCCTGCGCCGCCTTGGAGTGCGAGCGCTTGGGCGGCACCAGCGACAGGATGATGGAGTCGTGGCCGCGCCGCTTGGCGGCGACCGCCATGCGCAGTCCGGCCAGTCCGCCGCCGATGACAAGCACATCCGTGTAGATCACGTTCATTTGGTGTACTCCGTCGCGGGCGCCGGCACCGGCGCCGCCGGGGGGGTGATCACGCGCGCTGCGCCTGCGGGGGCGCGGCAGCGCGGAGCGCTGCCAGCTCGGCACGAATTCCTTGCCGATGCGCGCGTCGCGCCCCATGCCGATCTTGATGTAGGCGGCGAGAGTGACGAGGCCCAGCACGATGAAGAACGCCGACAGCGCCCACTTGAGCAGCTTCAGGTTCTTGCGGGACGCCGCGGGGTCCTTGCCCTCGAACCAGCCCCACTTGACCGCGAGCCGGTACAGGCCGATTCCGCCGTGCAGTTCGACCGCGAACAGCAGCACCAGGTACAGCGGCCACCACAGTCCGCTCCACACGCGATCGGCCGACTGCCACGGCCCGATCGCCTCCGGGTGCATCATCATCTGGTACAGGTGCACGGACGCGAGGAAGAACATCGCGAAGCCGGTCACGACCTGCCAGTACCACAGCGTCGTGTCCTCGTGCCGCATCATCCCCATGTGGTCGCGGTACTCGCGGTACTGCCGGTAGTTGATCGGGAACTTGCGCAGCGCGAGCCCGGCGTGCGCGATGAAGATCGCGAAGATCGTCGCCACGACGAACGACACGAGGATCGGGTAGGCCTTGCCGAAGATGAAGTAGCCCTCGAAGAACTTCGTGACCGTCCACATCGCGTCCTGGCTGATCAGGATGGTCGACACGAAGAACATGTGGCCCCACATGAAGAGGCCGAGGACGAGCCCGGTCGCGCTCTGCGCGAAGTCGAGCTTGGCTGGCCACCGGCTCTTGCGAAGACGAGCGACTCCGCCCATCCCGACTGCGATGTTGGCTTGTGCGTTCATGGGTGAATTCGCGCGAGGCGCGCCGCGGGTTGCAACTGCCCGCAGTGTCGTCCGCCATGCCCGAGCGCGATTGACGGGTATCAACTCGCGCGGGGTGCGTCGAGATACATCACTGGGATGTATGGAATGCCGCGATGCGGAAGGCCGTCGCGCATTCCGAACCGCTTGACCGGGATCAATGGCGCGGAGGAGTGGGGTGGGAGCATCCCCGCGCAGAGGCACTTCGCCCATTCCATTCGAGTCGCGCCAGCCATGTACACCATCTCCCGCCGCGAGGCCTTTTCGGACACGACGTTCCTGTGGGACGTCGTCGCTCCCGATGTCGCCCGGTCCGCCGAGCCCGGCCATTTCGTGATGCTCCGGCTGCACGAAGGCAGCGAGCGGATTCCGCTGACGGTCGCCGATTACGACCGCGCCGCCGGCACGGTGACGCTGGTGATCCAGGCGCTCGGCAAGACGACGATCGAGATGCGCGACCGCTACAAGGAAGGCGACACCTTCGCCGACTTCGTCGGTCCGCTCGGCCTGCCGCAGCACGTCGGCAAGGTCGGCCACGTCGTGCTGGTCGGCGGCGGCCTCGGCGTGGCGCCGGTATTTCCGCAGCTGCGCGCGTTCAAGGCGGCCGGCAACCGCACCACCGGGATCATCGGCTTCCGCAACAAGGACCTGGTGTTCTGGGAGAAGAAGTTCGGCGCCGAGTGCGACGAGCTGATCGTCTGCACCGACGACGGCAGCTACGGCACGCCGGGCTTCGTCACTGCCGCGCTGAAGGAAGTGCTGGAGCGGGACAAGCCGGACCTCGTCGTCGCCATCGGTCCGCTGCCGATGATGAACGCGTGCGTCGAGACCACGCGGCCGTTCGGCGTGAAGACGATGGTGTCGCTGAACGCCATCATGGTCGACGGCACCGGCATGTGCGGTTCGTGCCGCGTCACCGTCGGCAAGGAGATCAAGTTCGCCTGCGTCGACGGCCCGGACTTCGACGGCCACCAGGTCGACTTCAGGGAGCTGATGCTGCGGCAGAAGCGCTTCAAGGGCGAGGAAGCGGCGGCGAACTCGGATTACGCCCATGTGTGCGAGGTCGACAAGCAGCTCTTCGCCGACGGCAAGCGCAACTACAAGAAGTTCAAGGACCTGCCGCCGCACGCGGTGAAGATGCCGGAGCGCGATGCGCTCGAGCGCTCGCGCAACTTCAAGGAAGTGAATCTCGGCTATTCGATGGCCGACGCGCTGGCCGAGGCCGAGCGCTGCATCATGTGCACGAAGCCGACCTGCATCGAGGGCTGCCCGGTCGGCATCGACATCCCGCGCTTCATCCGTCACCTGCTCGTGCGCGACCTCGACGGCGCCCTCGGCGTCATCAACGAATCCAACCTGTTCCCGTCGGTCTGCGGCCGCGTCTGTCCGCAGGAGTCGCAGTGCGAGGCGCAGTGCCAGGTCGGACGGAACAAGAAGACGCCGATGGAGTCGGTGGCGATCGGCCGCCTCGAGCGGTTCATCGGCGATAACGCCCATGCGCCGAAGGCGTCGCCGCCGCAGTTCGAGCGCAAGCTCGGCAAGGTCGCGATCGTCGGTTCGGGTCCGTCGGGCCTCGCCGTCGCGGCCGACCTCGCCAAGTTCGGCTGCGAAGCCACCGTCTACGAAGCCCTGCACGTGGTGGGCGGCGTCCTGCAGTACGGCATTCCGTCCTTCCGCCTGCCGCGCGAGATCATCGCGCGCGAGGTCGACAGCCTGAAGGACCTCGGCGTGCAGTTCGAGACCAACAAGGTCGTCGGCAAGACCTTCTCCATCACCCAGCTGATGCAGGAGAAGGGTTACGACGCCGTGTTCGTCGGCGCCGGGGCGGGCGCGCCGTCGTTCCTCGGCATCCCGGGCGAGTTCGCCGGGCAGGTCTATTCGGCGAACGAGTTCCTGACCCGGGTGAACCTGATGGGCGGCGACAAGTTCCCCTTCCTCGATACGCCGGTCACGATCGGCAAGAGCGTGGTCGTCATCGGCGCGGGCAACACCGCGATGGACTGCCTGCGCGTGGCCAAGCGCCTCGGCACGCCGACCGTGCGGTGCGTCTACCGGCGCTCGGAGGCGGAGGCGCCGGCGCGCATCGAGGAACTGCGGCACGCCAAGGAGGAGGGCATCGAGTTCTTCTTCCTGCACTCGCCGGTGGAAATCCGGGTCGACGGCGACGGCAACGTCGGCGGCATGAAGGTGCAGAAGATGATGCTCGGCGAGCCCGACGAGAAGGGCCGCCGCAAGCCGATTCCGCTCGACGAGTTCGTCGAGCTCGAGTGCGACACCGTGATCTACGCGCTCGGCACGCAGGCCAATCCGATCATCACCAAGTCCACCCCCGGACTGCAGCTCAACAAGTGGGGCTACATCGTGGCCGACGAGACGACGCAGGCCACCAGCGTCCCGGGCGTGTTCGCCGGCGGCGACATCGTGACCGGCGGCGCGACCGTGATCCTGGCGATGGGCGCCGGGCGCCGCGCGGCGCGCGCGATCGGCGCGTACCTCGCGAACGGCAAGGCGAAGTGGCCGGTCACGCAGGCCGACGCCGACGCGTTCGTGCCGCCCGTGCCGATCGGAGCCGCCGCCGCGGCCGCTGCCCAACCCGCCACCGCCGAGGTCAAGCAATGAACATCTGCCCGCGCTGCCATCGCCCGCTCGAAGGCGACGAGTCCTACATCTGCTGCGCCGGCATGGAGCTGCGCTGGCGCTGCACGGAGTGCCACAAGGTCGCCGAAGGCTTCGCGTTCCCGTACGGCCTGTGCCCGTACTGCAAGGGCAAGCTCGAGATGCTGGACCGCGGCGCCATCGAGGACGACCGCGCGCTGGAAGCGGTGCGCAAGGCCTTCGAGATCGAGCTCGGCGGCCACGCCTTCTATCAGCGCGCCTCGCGCGACTCCAAGGATCCCGTGCTGCAGGACCTGTTCAGCCGCTTCGCCGAGATGGAACAGGAGCACATGGAGACGCTGTCGAAGCGGTACCACGCGGAGCTGCCGGCGCCGTCGGCCGACTTCCAGGTGGACCGCGCGGCGATCTTCGCCGGGGTCGACCGCAAGCCCGAGGACCCGGCCAACCTGTTCCGCATCGCCATCGCCTTCGAGGAGCGGGCGGTCGAGTTCTTCACGCGCGAAGGCGAGCGCGCGCCGGCCGGCTCGGTCGAGCGTGACCTCTACCGCGAACTGGCCGCCGAGGAGCGCGAACACGTCGCGCTGCTCACCACCGAATTCCGCCGCTGGGAGGCTGGCAAGGCCGGCATCCTGTAGCCAAGAGAGCCAAGATGAAACATTCCTACGTGCTCGACGGCAACGAAGCCGCCGCCCGGATCGCTCACATGCTGAGCGAGGTCATCGCGATCTACCCGATCACGCCGTCGTCGAACATGGGCGAGCTGTCCGACGCCTGGTCGGCCGCCGGCAAGACGAACCTCTGGGGCCAGGTGCCGGAGGTGATCGAGATGCAGAGCGAGGCCGGCGCCGCGGGCGCCGTGCACGGGTCGCTGCAGGCGGGTGCGCTGACGACGACCTTCACCGCGTCGCAGGGGCTGCTGCTGAAGCTGCCGAACATGTTCAAGATCGCCGGCGAGCTGACGCCTGCGGTGTTCCACATCGCCGCGCGCACGCTCGCCACGCACGCGCTGTCGATCTTCGGCGACCACAGCGACGTGATGAGCGCGCGCACGACGGGCTTCGCGCTGCTGGCCTCGTCCAGCGTGCAGGAAGCCCAGGACATGGCGATGATCGCGCACATGTCGACGCTGAAGGCGCGGGTGCCCTTCCTGCACTTCTTCGACGGCTTCCGCACCAGCCACGAGGTCAACAAGATCGACCTCCTGATGGAAGACGACGCGCGCCAGATGATCGACGACGATCTGGTGCAGGCGCACCGCGCCCGCGCGCTGAACCCGGACAGCCCGGTGATCCGCGGCACCGCGCAGAACCCGGACGTGTTCTTCCAGGCGCGCGAGGCGTGCAACCCGTTCTACGACGCCGTGCCGGGCGTCGTCACGGAGGCGATGGAACGCTTCGCCAAGGTCACGCGGCCGCAAGTACAGCCTGTTCTGGTACAGCGGCGCCCCGGACGCGGACCGCATCGTCGTGCAGATGGGCTCGGGCATCGGCGCCACGCGCGAGGCGGTCGGCAAGCTGGTGGCGGCTGGCGAGAAGGTGGGGCTGGTCACGGTGCGGCTCTATCGGCCGTTCGACGTCAGCGCGTTCATCGCGTCGCTGCCGAAGACGGTGAAGTCGATCGCGGTGCTCGACCGCACGAAGGAGCCGGGCGCCGTCGGCGAGCCGCTCTACCAGGACGTGGTGACGGCGCTGGCCGAAGGCTGGCCGCAGGACATGCCGCTGCCACGGGTGAGCGGCGGCCGCTACGGCCTGTCGTCGAAGGAATACACGCCGGCGATGGCGAAAGCCGTGCTGGACGAACTGAAGCAGGCGAAGCCGAAGCGGCATTTCACCGTCGGCATCCTCGACGACGTCACCGGCCTGTCGCTGAAGTGGGATCCGGACTTCGTCACCGAGGCCGCGGGCGTCACCCGCGCGGTGTTCTACGGGCTCGGCGCCGACGGCACCGTGGGCGCGACCAAGAACACCGTCAAGATCATCGGCGAGAACACGCCGCTGTACGCGCAGGGTTACTTCGTCTACGACAGCAAGAAGTCGGGCGCGATCACGGTGTCGCACCTGCGCTTCGGGCCGCAGACGATCGAGTCGAGCTACCTCATCGGCCAGGCCGACTTCGTCGCCTGCCATCAATTCGAGTTCATGGAGAAGCTCGACGTCCTGGAGCTCGCGCGACCGGGCGCCACCTTCCTGCTGAACAGCCCGTACGGCCCCGACGAGGTGTGGAGCAGGCTGCCGCGCGAGGCGCAGCAGTCCATCCTCGACCGCAAGCTGAAGTTCTACGTCGTGGACGCGCTGGCGGTGGCGAAGCAGGCCGGACTGGCCGGCCGCATCAACACCGTCACCCAGGCGTGCTTCTTCGCCATCTCCGGCATCCTGCCGCGCGACGAGGCGATCGCGAAGATCAAGGACGCGATCCGCAAGACCTACGGCAAGCGCGGCGAGACCGTGCTGGCGCGCAACTTCGCGGCGGTCGACGGCTCGCTGGCCGCGATGGCCGAAGTGAAGGTGCCCGCGCGGGCCGACTCGCTGATGTCGCGTCGTCCGATCGTGCCGAAGGCCGCGCCGGACTTCGTCCAGCGCGTCACCGCGATGATGCTCGACGGCAAGGGCGACCTGCTGCCGGTCTCGGCGATGCCGGTGGACGGCACGTTCCCGACCGGCACCACCCAGTGGGAAAAGCGCAGCATCGCGCAGGAAATCCCGATCTGGGACGCGGAGCTCTGCACCCAGTGCGCGATCTGCCCGCTGGTGTGCCCGCATGCGGCGATCCGCATGAACGTGTTCTCGCCCGACGAGATGAAGAACGCGCCGTCGACCTTCAAGGCGGTGCCGTGGACGCGCAAGGACAGCCTGGCGGGCATGATGTACACGCTGCAGGTCGCGCCGGAGGATTGCACCGGCTGCGGCGCCTGCGTGGACGTCTGCCCGACGCGCAGCAAGCAGGTGGTCAAGCACAAGGCGATCAACATGGCGCCGAAGCTCGAGCACCTGGAGGCCGAACGCGCCAACTACGAGTTCTTCCTCGGCCTGAAGGAAGTGCGGCCGTCGTTCGAGGGCATCGACGGCCTGCGCGGTTCGCAGCTGCGGCAGCCGCTGTTCGAATACTCCGGCGCCTGCTCCGGCTGCGGCGAAACGCCGTACCTGAAGCTCCTGTCGCAGCTGTACGGCGACCACCTCGTCATCGCCAACGCGACCGGGTGCTCGTCCATCTACGGCGGCAACCTGCCGACCACGCCGTACTCGAAGAACGCGGACGGGCAGGGGCCGACCTGGGCCAACAGCCTGTTCGAGGACAACGCCGAGTTCGGGCTCGGCATGCGGCTCGCGCTCGACGCCCAGCAGGCGCTGGCGCGGATGCTGGTCGCGCAGCTGCGCGACCCGATCGGTCCCGAACTGGCGGATGCGCTGCTCGGCGCGCCGCAGGACAACGACGAGCAGATCAAGGCGCAGCGCGCGCGCGTGAAGCAGCTGAAGGCGATCCTGCCGAAGCTCGGCACGCGGGAAGCGGCGCGCCTGCTGTCGGTGGCCGACAGCCTGGTGGTGCGCAGCGTGTGGATCGTCGGCGGCGACGGCTGGGCGTACGACATCGGCTACGGCGGCCTCGATCACGTGCTCGCGTCCGGCCGCAACGTCAACATCCTCGTGCTCGACACCGAGGTCTACAGCAACACCGGCGGCCAGGCGTCGAAGTCGACGCAGCGCGGCGCGGTGGCGAAGTTCGCCGCGGCCGGCAAGTCGATCGGCAAGAAGGACCTCGGCATGATCGCGATGGCCTACGGCAACGTGTACGTCGCGCAGGTCGCGATGGGCGCGAACCCCGTGCAGACCGTGCGCACCTTCCAGGAGGCGGAGGCGTGGAACGGGCCTTCGCTGATCATCGCCTACAGCCACTGCATCGCGCACGGCATCGACATGACGACCGGCTTCAGCCACCAGCGCGACGCGGTCAAGAGCGGCTACCTGACCCTCTATCACTACGACCCGCGGCTCGGCATGGGCGGTGCCGACCAGCCGCTGAAGCTCGACTCGCGCAAGCCGACGCTGCCGCTCGAGCAGTTCACGATGAAGGAAGGCCGCTTCGCGATGCTGGCGCAGGCGGATCCCGCGCGCGCGAAGGCGCTGGGCAAGCAGGCGCAGGCCGAAGCCGACGCGCGCTGGCAGTTCTACGAACAGGTGGCGGGCGTGCATCGCGTCATCGCGGAAGCGACCGCGGGCGATGGAGCACCCGCCGATGCGGCGGCCGCGCCGGCCGCTTCCACCGCACAGACTCCGGAGGCCCAATGACGCGCATCGACCTCACCACGCGCTATCTGGGGATGGCGCTGAAGCATCCCATCGTCGCGTCGGCATCGCCGCTGACCGGCTCGATCGACAGCCTGAAGCGGCTCGAGGACGCGGGCATCGCCGCCGTCGTGCTGCCGTCGCTGTTCGAGGAGCAGATCGAGCACGAGGAGATGGCGGCGCACAACCTGATGCTGTCCGGGGCCGAACTGTCGCCGGAGGCGAGCGGCTTCTTCCCGGAGCAGCAGCACTACAACACCGGCCCCGACCGCTACCTGACCCTGATCGCCGATGCCAAGAAGGCATTGAAGGTGCCGGTGATCGCCAGCCTGAACGGCTACACGCCGGGCGGCTGGACCAGCATGGCGAAGAAGTTCGAGGAAGCCGGGGCGGACGCCATCGAACTGAACGTCTACTTCCTGGCGACCAATCTCGAGGACAACAGCGAGTCGGTGGAAGTGCGTTACATCGAACTGGTGAAGTCGGTCGCGGGCCAGGTGAAGATCCCGGTGGCGATCAAGGTGGCGCCGTACTTCAGCGCGATGGCCAACATGGCCAGCCGGCTGGCCCGGGCCGGCGCCTCCGGGCTCGTCCTCTTCAACCGCTTCCTGCAGCCGGACATCGAACTGGAGGAACTGCAGGTCGCGCCGCACCTCGTGCTGTCGACATCGGACGAGCTGCGCCTCGCGCTGCGCTGGATCGCGATCCTGCGCGGCCGCGTCGCGACGAGCTTCGCCGCCACCGGCGGCGCGCACACGGCCGACGACGTGCTCAAGCTGCTGCTGGCCGGAGCGGACTGCGTGATGGTCGCGAGCAGCCTGCTCAAGAAGGGGCCGGCGCACATCGGCGCGCTGGTCCGGGGCGTCGAAGCGTGGCTGGCCGAGCGCGGCTACGATTCGGTCGAGCAGATGAAGGGCTCGCTCAGCCAGCAGGCCTGCCCGGATCCCGATGCCTTCGAGCGCGCGAACTACATGAAGGCGCTGAAGTCGTACACGAGCGAGTTCGCTTAGCGCCGGCGAGCACACCCAGACCGCTATCGATCACCCCTTCCTTCCCAGGAGACCCTCATGGCACTGTTGATTGTCGACGACTGCACCGCCTGCGATGCCTGCAAGCCCGTCTGCCCCAATGAAGCGATCGCCGTCGGCGACCCGATCTACGTGATCGACCCCGCGAAGTGCACCGAGTGCGTCGGCGCGCACGACGAGCCGCAGTGCATCGACGTGTGCCCGGCCGACTGCATCATTCCGGATCCGAACCACAAGGAATCGCCCGAAGAGTTGAAGGCGAAGTACGATAGCCTGCACTGACGGCGCGCCGAGCTGGAACAACGCGACGGCGGGCGCTGGATCCGACGCTCGCCGATCGCCGACAGGGCCACGGGACCATCGTTGACGGCGGTCAACCGGGCCGGTCAGCCACCCGGTTAGCTTGCCTCCGGGAGGCGTTCTTCGTAAGGCGCAGCGGCGGTCGATGCGCGGCGTGCGATGAACGCCCGGGCTGGGCCGTAGGACCAAGTGAAAGCAACGGAGGGCGTTGATACGCGTCAAGCCGTGCGCCTGCGAGGGGCATAGCGTCCGCGGATCGCGTCCGGTCAGTGCGTACGAGGGAACGCTGAGGCCAGGCGAGTGGACGCGGTAGGGAGACAATCAGAACGAAGGCCACCGAGCCTTCACCGAAGCTCGAAAGGGCTCGATCTCCCGCTCGCCGGAGAGCCGGCGCCGCGCATCGACGCGGCGCCGGCTGTCACCCGCGTGGCCGCGCTCGGTCTCGACACGCACGGCCTCAAGCCCACGATGCTCGTCGGCCCCGATGATCGGGTCGCGCTCGGGCAGCCCCTGTTCGAAGACAAGAAGAATCCCGGCGTGCGCACGACGTCGCCCGGCGCCGGGCGCGTGATCGAGTTGCATCGCGGCGAACGCCGCGCGCTGATCTCGGTCGTGATCGAACTCGACGAGGGCGCGGGCGATCGCACCCGCTACACGGCATTCACGGGCCGGGCGCCCGAGACGCTGGGCGACGCCGAGGTGCGCGCGCTGCTGATCGAAGCCGGGCTGTGGGACGCCTTGCGCGTGCGCCCGTTCAGCCGGGTGCCGCCGCCATCGGCGCGGCCCGCGGCGATCTTCATCACCGCGACCGACACGCGGCCGCATGCGCCGCCGCCCGCGCTGGTGCTCGCCGATCGTCTCGACGACTTTCGCGCCGGCCTGGCGGCCCTCACAAAACTCACCGACGGGCCGGTGTACCTGTGCCAGTCCCCGGACGCCGCGTATGACGTTCCGCCCGGCGTGCAGGTGGCCGCGTTCGAAGGCCCGCATCCGAGCGGCAACGCCGGCTGGCACATCCACCGGCTGATGCCCGTGAGTCTCGAGCGCGCCGTCTGGGCCATCGGCTACCAGGACGTGGTGGCGATCGGGCATCTTTTCGCCACCGGCGAACTCGATGTCTCCCGCGTGATCTCGCTGGGCGGACCGGGCGTCACGAGTCCCCGGTTGCTGCGGACGCGGCTGGGCGCGTCGATCGAGGACCTGACGCGGGGAGAGCTGAAGCCGGGCGCGCACCGCATCATCTCGGGCTCGGTGCTCGACGGCCGCGCCGTCACCGGACCGGGCGATGCCTTCCTCGGCCGGTACCACCAGCAGGTCGCCGTCCTGCCGGAAGCGGGCGAGCGCGAAATGTTCGGCTACATCGCCCCGGGAAGCGAGAAGTTCTCGGTGACCAACACCGTGCTCGGCGCATGGCGCAGCGGCCACCGCTTCGCGCTGAACACCTCGACCAACGGTTCGCCGCGCGCGATGGTGCCCATCGGCTCCTACGAGCGGGTCATGCCGTTCGACATCCTGCCGACGTTCCTGCTGCGCGCGCTGATCACCAGGCAGGATGAGACCGCGGTCGAACTCGGCGCGCTGGAGCTCGACGAGGACGACATCGCCCTGTGCACCTACGTGTGCCCGGGCAAGTACGAATACGGCCCGCTGCTGCGCAGCGCGCTCGAGCGCATCGAGAAGGAGAGTGCGTGATGCGCTGGGTCCGCGCCCGCCTCGACAGGATCGCGCCGCACTTCGAGCACGGCGGGCGGCTGCAGAAGTGGCATCCGCTGTGGGAGGCGGTCGACACGTTCTTCTATTCGCCGGCCTCCGTCACGAAGACGGCCGCGCACGTGCGCGATGCGATCGACCTCAAGCGCATCATGATGACCGTGGTCATCGCCGTGCTGCCGTGCGTGCTGATGGCGATCTTCAATACCGGCCTGCAGGCCAACCTGGCGATCGACCCGGCGAAGACGGGCGCGCTCGACGGCTGGCGCCACGACGTCATCCGCTGGCTCGGCACCGGGTATTCGCCGCGCAGCGCCGTCGCGAACCTGGTGCACGGCGGGCTCTACTTCCTGCCGCTGTACATCGTCACGATGGTCGTCGGCCTCACCTGGGAGGTGATGTTCGCGATCGTGCGCAAGGTGGAGGTGAACGAGGGGTTCTTCGTCACCGGCATCCTGTTCCCGCTGATCCTGCCGCCGACCACGCCGCTGTGGCAGGCGGCCCTGGGCATCAGCTTCGGCGTGGTGATCGCGAAGGAAGTCTTCGGCGGCACCGGCATGAACTTCATCAACCCGGCGCTGGCGGCCCGGGCGTTCCTGTTCTTCGCCTACCCGGGCGAGATCTCCGGCGACAAGGTGTGGACGGCGGTTCCGGCCGCGGCGGCCGTCGACGGTTACTCGGGCGCCACCGTGCTGGGCCAGCTGCGCGTGCTGACCCAGCCCTTCGAGACCACCGACTTCTCCTGGTTCCGCGCCTTCTTCGGTTTCGAGCCCGGTTCGATGGGCGAGACGTCCGCGCTGGCCTGCCTGATCGGCGCGGTGATCATCGCGGTGACGAAGGTCGGCTCGTGGCGGATCATGGTCGGCGGCGTGCTCGGCACCGATCGCCATGGCGCTCGTCTTCAACGCGATCGGGTCGCACACCAACCCGTGGTTCGCCGTCCCGTTCTGGTGGCACATGGTGCTTGGCGGCTGGGCCTTCGGCATCGCTTTCATGGCGACCGACCCGGTGACCGCGCCGTTTGCCGAGAAGGGCAAGTGGGTCTACGGCTTCATGATCGGCGCGCTGATCGTGCTGATCCGCGTGGTCAACCCGGCGTACCCGGAGTCGACCATGCTCGTCATCCTGTTCATGAACGTGGTCGCGCCCTTCATCGACTGGACGTTCATCAAGGCCAACGTGAAGCGCAGGAGGAGCCGTGCCGCGGCTTGACTCCACGAGGTACACGATCTTCTTCGCCACGGTGGTCTGCGTGGTGTGCGCGCTGCTGGTTTCGGTCGCTGCGGTCAGCCTGCAGCCGCGTCAGGCGGCCAATGCCCGGCTGTACATGGAGAAGAACGTGCTGGTCGCCGCCGGCCTGATCGAGCCGGGCCAGGACGTCTCCGAACGCGAAGTGCGCGAGATCTTCGACAAGCGCATCAAGGTGCGCCTGGTGGATTTCGCAACGGGCGAGCTGGTGCCCGAGGACAAGATCGACGCGCGCAACTACGACCAGCGCAAGGCGCGCAGCGATCCGGCCGCCAGCCGGGTCGCGCCCCCCAACAACGCGGGCATCGGACGGATGCCCAACTACGGCATCGTGTACTTCATCATGAAGGACGACGCCGTCGACCAGATCGTCATCGCGGTCGAAGGCCTCGGCATGTGGGGCACGATCTACGGCTTCCTGTCGCTCGCGCCCGACGGCAACACGGTGCGCGGGCTGACGTACTACGACCAGAAGGAAACCCCGGGCCTGGGCGGCGAGATCAGCAACCCGAAGTGGCTCGCGCTGTGGCAGGGCCGCAGGGGCTTCGACGACCAGTGGAACGCGAAGATCACCGTGATCAAGGGTGAGGCGGGCCCGCCCGAAAAGGATCCGCTGCGGGTCGACGGACTGTCGGGCGCCACGGTCACCAGCAACGCCGTCACGCGCCTGATGCAGTTCTGGCTGTCCGACAACGGCTACGGCAAGTTCCTGAGACGTTTCCGCGAAGGAGCGAAGGCGTGAGCGCGGTCCTCGGCCTGTCCAAGCAGGACCGTTCGGTCCTGTTCGATCCGATCATCCTGAACAACCCGATCGGCGTGCAGGTGCTCGGCATCTGCTCGGCGCTCGCGGTCACGACCCGCCTCGACAAGGCGCTGGTGATGGGCATCGGCGTCACGCTCGTCACCGCGCTCGCGAACTTCGCGGTCAGCCTGGTGCGCAACTACACGCCCGGCAGCATCCGGATCATCGTCCAGCTGTCGATCATCGCCTCGCTGGTGATCGTGTTCGACCAGATCCTCAAGGCGTCGCTCTACGAGCTGTCGCTCGAACTGTCGGTCTTCGTCGGCCTGATCATCACCAACTGCATCGTCATGGGGCGGGCCGAGGGCTTCGCGATGCAGAACGGGCCGATGCGTTCATTGCTGGACGGCATCGGCAACGGGCTCGGCTATTCGCTGGTGCTGCTGCTGGTGGCGCTGTCGCGCGAGTTGCTGGGCGCCGGCAAGGTCTTCGGCTTCACCGTGCTGTCGCTGTCCAAGGACGGCGGCTGGTACGTGCCCAACGGCCTGATGCTGCTCGCGCCATCGGCGCTGTTCATCATCGGGCTGCTGATCTGGGCGTTGCGGGCGTGGAAGCCGCAGCTGCAGGAGAAGGACTGAGCATGGACAGCCCCCACGCTCACTGCGTTCGCTGGCCCCCGGGGCGGCGCCTGGTGCCCTTCGGACGGCCGGGCAGGCACTGACATGGAACACTTCCTCAACCTCGGCATCCGCTCCATCTTCCTCGAGAACATGGCGCTGGCGTACTTCCTCGGCATGTGCTCGTTCCTCGCGTGCTCGAAGAAGGTGGAGACCGCCATCGGCCTCGGCGTGGCGGTGATCTTCGTCCAGGTGCTGACGGTGCCGCTGAACAACCTGCTGCTGCGCTACCTGCTGAACGAGGGCGCGCTCGCGTGGGTGAGCCCCTCGCTGCAATCGGTGAATCTCAGTTTCCTGTCGTTCATCCTGTTCATCGGGACCATTGCCGCCGCCACGCAGGTGGTCGAGATGACGGTGGACCGGTTCGCCCCGAAGCTCTACGCCACCCTCGGCGTATTCCTGCCGCTGATCGCGGTGAACTGCGTGATCCTGGCCGGCTCGTTGTTCATGCAGGAGCGCGATTACTCGTTCGCGGAAAGCGTGGTGTTCGGTGTCGGCTCCGGGCTTCGGCTGGGCCATCGCGATCGTCGCGATGGCGGCGATCCGCGAAAAGATGACGTATTCGCACGTCCCTGACGGACTGAAGGGGCTCGGGATCACCTTCATCACCGCTGGCCTGATGTCGCTCGCGTTCATGATGTTCTCGGGCATCCAGCTCTGAGGACGACGCCATGCTCGACATCGTCCTCGCCGTCGTCATGTTCACCGGAGTGGTCCTGCTGCTGGTCGGCGCTGCTGCTCGGCGCGCGCCGCAAGCTGGTCGCGACCGGGCGAAGTGTCCATCCGGATCAACGACGACAAGACCCTGAAGACGCCCGCGGGCGGAACGCTGCTGGGCGCGCTCGCCGACAACAAGATCTTCATTCCGTCCGCCTGCGGCGGGAAGGGCGCCTGCGGCGTCTGCGAAGTGGTCATCAAGGAGGGCGGCGGCGACCTGCTCCCCACCGAGACCGGCTTCATCTCGCCGGGCGAGGCCCGGCGTGGCTGCCGCCTCGCGTGCCAGGTGAAGGTCAAGGGCGACATGAAGATCGAAGTGCCGGCCGAGATCTTCAGCGTGCGCAAGTGGAACTGCCGCGTCATCTCCAACCGCAACGTCGCCACGTTCATCAAGGAACTGAAGCTCGCGTTGCCGGAGGGGGACGAAGTGCCGTTCCGCGCGGGCGGCTACGTGCAGCTGGAGTGCCCGCCGCACCAGATCGAGTTCAAGACGTTCGACATCGATCCCGAGTTCCGCGACGCCTGGGACAAGTTCGACCTGTGGCGCTTCAAGTCGGGCTGCGGCGAAACCATCACCCGCGCCTACTCGATGGCGAACTACCCGCTCGAGAAGGGCATACTGCTGTTCACGATTCGCGTGGCGTTCCCGCCGGAGTACCGCGAGGACATCCCGCCCGGGATCATGAGTTCGTGGGTGTTCAACCTGAAGCCGGGCGATGCGGTCACCGTGTCCGGCCCGTTCGGCGAGTTCTTCGCGCGCGACACGAAGGCGGAAATGGTCTTCGTCGGCGGGGGCGCGGGCATGGCGCCGCTGCGCTCGCACATCTTCGACCAGTTCCTGCGCCTGCACACCGACCGCAAGGTGAGCTACTGGTACGGCGCGCGCAGCCTGCGCGAGGCCTTCTACGTCGAGGAGTTCGAGAAGCTGGCGGCCGAGCACCCGAACTTCACCTGGCACCTGGCGCTGTCCGAGCCGTTGCCCGAGGACAACTGGAACGGGCTGACCGGGTTCATCCACAAGGTCCTGTACGACAATTGCCTGAAGGATCACGCGGCGCCCGAGGACATCGAGTACTACATGTGCGGACCGGGGCCGATGACGAAGGCGGTCATCGCGATGCTGCTGGATCTCGGCGTGGACCGCGAGAACATCCTGCTGGACGATTTCGGCTAGCGGGGGAGGAGACGGACGATGCAGGCGCAGACGGTCGAGCAGGTGATCCGCAACAAGGCGAGCGACGAACTGATCGCGGTCCCGGCGTCGGCCACGGTGTCGGATGCGGTCGAGGTGATGGCGGCCCGCCATGTGGGGGCCGTCGTCATCAAGACAGAAGACGGGCTCGTGGGCGGCATCTTCACGGAGCGCGACCTGCTCGTCCGCGTCGTGCACGCCGGCCGTGACCCGAAGTCGACCCCGATCTCGCTCGTGATGACGCGCGACGTGCGCTTCGTGACGCCGGGCACCACGGTCGAGGCGGCACTGAGTCTCATCCACGTGAACCGTCACCGCCACCTGCTGGTCATCGACGGCCCGCGCGCGTACGGGCTGGTTTCGATCGGCGACCTGGTTCGCCAGATCATCGATCAGGGCGAGGGACGATTCGAGGCCGCCGTGCGCGACGCGGGCGGCCAGGATGCGGCGCGCCCGAAGTGAGGCGCGAAGGAGTACTGCGATGGATGCACTGATCTCACCTGTCCGCCGGCGCCTGCTGCTCGGTGCCGTCGGCACGGCGGCCCTCGCGGCCTGCCAGCCGTCGACCCGCGCCAGCGATCCGCGCGTTCACCTGAGCGGCGAGTCGATGGGCTCGACCTGGAACGTCAAGCTCGACGCCACGGGGCGTTCCGCCGATGCTCTCGGCGAAGCCGTGCGCGCCGCGCTGCAGGCGGTGGACGAACGGATGTCCCTGTACCGGCCGGAATCGGAGCTGAGCGCATTCAACGCCGCGCCGTCCGGCGTGCCGATTCCGTTGTCGTCCGAACTGTTCGCAGTCCTGGCCGCCGCCCAGCAGGTGAGCGTATGGTCGGGCGGTGCGTTCGACGTGACGGTCGCGCCGGCCGTGGAAACCTGGGGCTTCGGCATCCGGAAAGCCCGGCGCGTCCCGCCGGCGAGCGACGTCGCCGCGCATCGCGCGCTGGTCGACTGGCGCGCGCTGCAACTGGATCCCGCGCATCGCACGGCGACGAAACGCGTCGCCGGGCTGCGGGTCGACCTGAACGGCATCGCCAAGGGGTACGGCGTCGATGCGGCGACCCGCACGCTGGACGCCCTCGGCGTCGCTCACTACATGGTCGAGGTCGGCGGCGAGGTGCGCACGAAGGGCCTGAACGCGTCGGCGGAACCGTGGCGGATCGGCATCGAGGAACCGGACGCCAGCCCGCAGCGCGCCCGCCACGTGGTGCCGCTCTCGGGTCGCGCCATGGCCACCTCGGGCGACTACCGGATCTACTTCGAACACGACGGCCGGCGCTATTCGCACGAGATCGATCCCGCGACGGTCACCCCGATCGCGCACCGGCTGTGCTCCGTGTCCGTCGTCGCCGACGACTGCATGCGCGCCGATGCCCTGGCGACCGCGTTGATCGTGCTGGGGCCGGACCGCGCCTACGCGATGGCCGAGGCCGGCGGCATCGCCGCGCAGTTCATCGAGCGCGTCGCGCCGGGGCGGTTCGTCGACCGCATGACGCCGGCGTTCGCCGCCCTGGGTGCCCGCCCGGCCGCATGAGCGTCTCGACTCTCGGCGTCGTCTTCGTGCTGGCGCTGGCGCTGATCGGCGCCGCGGTCGCCGCCATGGCGATCGGCGTCATGTTCAAGCGGCCGTGCCTGCGCGGTTCGTGCGGCGGGCCGGCGGTGATCGGGCCGGACGGCGAGAAGCTGTCCTGTTCGGACTGCCCGAACAGGAACAAAAAAGCCGCGGCCTAGACCGCGGCTTCTTTCGTTGTGCGAGTGCGGATCAGCCGGCCGCACCCATCAGCAGGTTGGGCAGCCACAGGCTGATGATCGGCACGTAGGTGATCAGCAGCAGGAACGCGATCATCACCAGGATCCACGGCGCGCACGCCTTGGTGGTCTCGGTCAGCCCCATGCCCGAGATGCCGGACGCCACGTAGAGGTTGAGCCCCACCGGCGGCGTGATCATGCCGATCTCCATGTTGACCGTCATGATGATGCCGAGGTGGATCGGGTCGATGCCGAGCTTCATCGCGACCGGGAACAGGATAGGCGCGGTGATCAGCAGGATCGACGACGGCTCCATGAAGTTGCCGGCGATGAGCAGCAGGATGTTGACCACCACCAGGAACATCCACGGCTGCAGGCCCATGTCGTTGATCCACGTGGCCAGGCTCTGCGGGATCTGTTCGCTGGTCAGCAGGAACGAGAACAGCACCGCGTTGGTGATGATGTACAGGATCATCGCCGACAGGTTGGCCGAGTCGAGCAGCACCCTCGGCACCTGCTTCAGCGTCAGGTCCTTGTAGACGAACACCGACACGAAGAACGCGTAGGCCGCGCTCATCGCCGCGGCTTCCGTCGGCGTGAAGATGCCGGCGTAGATCCCGCCGATGACGACGACGATCAGGAACAGCCCCCACATGCTTTCCCGGAACGACGCCCACACCTCCTTGAGGCTGGCGCGCTTCATGCGCGGGTAGTTCCGTTTCTTGGCGACGGCCCAGGTCACGACCATCAGCAGCAAGGCGAGCAGGAGTCCCGGAATGATGCCGGCGATGAAGAGCCGCCCGATCGACGAGTTGGTCGACACGGCATAGATGACCATCACGATCGACGGCGGGATCAGGATGCCGAGCGCGCCCGCCGTGCCGATGACGCCCACGCCGAACTTCTTCGGGTAGCCCTGCTTGACCATCGCCGGCAGCAGGATCGAGCCGATGGCAACGACGGTGGCCGGGGACGAGCCCGATACCGCGGCGAAGAGGGCGCAAGCGACCACGCCACCGAGCGCCAGGCCGCCGTGCAGGTGGCCGACGATCGCGGTGGCGAACCGGATCATCCGCTTGGCGACACCGCCGTGCGTGAGGAAGTTGCCGGCCAGGATGAAGAACGGGATCGCCATGATCTCGAACTTCTCGATGCCGGTGAAGAGCTTCAGCGCCACCGACTCGAGCGGCACCTGGGTCATCGTGAAGAGGAAGGTGAGGACGGTCAGGCCGAGCGAAATCGAGATCGGCATGCCCGTCAGCATCAGGGCGATGAGCAGCGAGAAGATGACGATGCCGCTCATTTGCGCGCTCCCGGGGGCGTCATGTCGTCATCCTTCGGGTGCAGGTCGGACGGCATCGCCGCCCACTCGAACTCGGCGTCCTTGTCGAGGCCCTCGACATGGCCGTGATCGGCGTGCGGCAGGTGGCCGGTCTTGATGAAGCTCCAGGTCACCTGCAGGAAGCGGTAACACATCAGGTAGGAGCCGAGCGGAATGCAGGCGTAGACGATCCACTTCGGCAGTTCGAGATCGGCGGACACCTGCTCGGTGTGCAGCAGTTCCCACACGAAGTGGGCGCCGAAGGAGCCGATGATGAAGGTGAAGAGCGCGCCGCCGAGCAGGCCGAAGATGATGAACTTCGCGCGCACGTTGGGCTTCAGGACGTTGATCAGCACGTCGACGCCCACGTGGATGCCCGTCCGGACGCCGTAGGCCGCGCCGAACTTGGCCATCCACACGAACATGAAGATCGTCAGTTCCTGGGCCCAGGACAGATTGATCCTCAGCAGCGCGTCCTGAATGCCGCCCGTGAAAAAGCCCGTCGCGTACCGATGGACGACCGAGACGAAGATGATGATCGTCGCGGCGCCGATCAGAAAGGTGATGAGCCATTCCTCGAGGTGATCGAGGAAACGGTTGACCATTTGTCGCCTCCCTCCCGTCTTGACGCGGGACCCTGTCGATCCGGAACCGATTGCGGTGCCGGATAAAAGAAGCCCGCCGGGAAGGCGGGCATCTGGACTCTACAGCGCTTTACGACGGTTTGAAACCGGTCGCCGCGTAGACGGTCTGGATAGTCTCCCGCCCGATCCGGCTCTCCATTTCCTTGTGGACCGGGAAGAGGGCCTTCTGCCACGCCGCCAGTTCATCCTTGGTCGGGGTGTGGACGGCGGTCTTGCCGGAGGCCTTCACCTTGGCCATCGCGTCTTCGTTTTCCTTCTTCGCGATGTCGTTGGAGAACTTGGTGGCCTCCACCATCGCGGCCTCGAGGCCGGTGCGGATGTCGGCGGGCAGGCCATCCCAGAACTTCTTGTTGGTGATGACGGCGTAGCCGATGTAGCCGTGGTAGGACTCGATCGCGTGCTTCTGCACCTCGTGCATCTTCTGCGTGTACAGGTTCGACCACGGGTTCTCGGTGCCGTCCACGACGCCCGTCTGCAGCGCCTGGTAGACCTCGGAGAACGCCATCGTCTGCGGCAGCGCGCCGAGCGCGCGCATCTGCGCCTGCAGCACCTGGGACGACTGGATGCGCATCTTCAGGCCGCGGCAGTCCGTCGGCAGCTTGAGCTGCCGGTTGGCGCTCATGACCTTGAAGCCGTTGTCCCAGTAGGCGAGGCCGGTGATGCCCTTGGCGCCGAGCTTGCCGAACATCGCCTTGCCGACCGGGCCTTCGGTCACCTTGTGCAGGCTCTCGTAGCTGTCGAAGATGTACGGCAGGTCGAACACCTCGAATTCGCGCGCGCCGAGCGGGCCGAACTTCGCGAGCGACGGCGCCAGCAGCTGCACCGAACCCAGCGACAGCGCTTCCATTTCCTCGCCGTCCTTGTACAGCGTCGAGTTCGGATAGATCTCGACCTTGACCTTGCCCGGCAGGCGCTTCTCGGCGAGCTCCTTGAACTTCTCCGCGCCCTTGCCCTTGGGTGTGTCGACGGCAACGACGTGGCTGAACTTGATGACGATGGGCGCCTGCGCGGACGCCTTCATGGGCAGGGCCGCGGCGCCGGCGGCGGCGCCCGCGGCGAGCAGCACTTCGCGTCGCTTCAGATCGATGTCTTGCATCTTGAGTCTCCTTTGTGGGTTTGTTCTTCGCCGCCCCGGTGCGGGCGCTAATGGCTTTGCCTTGTAACCCTGCCATCCATCCGTGATTTGACCCTGCGCAAAGGCGAAGCGCAAGCGCGCGGGAATGCGCGCCCATCCAGCATGCCGGACGCCGTCCCGGAAAACGTCTGGCGCCGATGGCGAGTTCCGATACGCGCGCGCCTTCAACCTGATGCGCATCAAGGTTAACGCCGACGAGGGTTTGCCCTCAGTCAATGCGGCGAACCCCCATTACTCCAAGAATGCGCGATATCTGTGGGGCAGGAGTTTCCACGGTGACTTCGAGAGCGAGTCACCCGTAGGAGGACTCGACCGAATAGATGGGGTTTCAACGCAGTCCGGTTACGTCGATTCCAGTCAAGCGACGTAACCGCCCTGCGAAGGAAAGAAGTAAGTCCGAGTCGTACCTAACCGTCCTTGTTGGGAGGGGAAATGAGAAGGCTATTTGCTTTGACTGCCGCTGCGCTGCTGACACTCGGCATCGCGGGTTGCGGTGGTGATGATGGCGCTACGGGCGCTACCGGCGCACCGGGCGCACCGGGCACACCGGGCGCGACCGGGCGCGCCGGGCCGGCGGGTCCTCCGGGATCGGCGGCAATCGTCCTGACGCCGGCGACGCCGGCGGCGGAGTTCGCCGCGCTTGACTCTGGTCGGAACGGTCACGAGCGTGACGATCGCCAGTCCGCCGGTCGTCAACTTCAAGCTGGCGACGAACGCAGGGCGTGCCGGTCATCGGCTTCGGCAGCACGGCCAAGTGCTATCCGCGAACAACACGACGACGCCGTACGGCCGAGCTATCCGAACCTGGCGTTCTCGCTCGCCAAGCTGGTGCCCGGCGCAGGCGGCACGCCGAGCAAGTGGGTCAACTACATCGTGACGACGGTTCCGACGAGTCTCCGCGACGGCGCGGCGAACGCGGTCTGCCTGCAGCGTCCGTCGACCGACAACACCGGCACGCTGGTCGACAACGGCGACGGCACGTACACGTACACGTTCTATCGCGACGTCCCGGGCACCAAGGCGCTGGTCGACACGATCACGCCGCCGGCAACCGGCGACGGCCAACACGACAAGGCCGAGCTTGGGCGACCTGACCTATGACGCGAATGCGACGCACCGCCTGACGATCCAGATCTCCGGCGCGGCGCCGGGTACCGGCAGCAATACGCCGAACGGCCGCGACGGGTCACGCCGGCCGTGAACCTCGCAGCGTCCGGTCAACGTGATCTACGACTTCGTGCCGGCGACCGGCGCAGGCCCCGGCGGCGAGCGCGAACCGCAAGATGGTCGCGAACGCGAACTGCGAGTCCTGCCACAGCACGCTGGGCGGACTTCCGGGTGGCGACGGGCTCTCGCTCGACTTCCACGGCGGCGGCCGCAACAACATCGAGTACTGCGTGATCTGCCACACGACCAGCGCTCGCTAGGGCCGCGCGGAAGCGACCTACGACGCGGCGACGCGGACCTTCACGGGCAGCACCTACGTGGTCGACGGCCGCACGATCGGCAACGCGATGAACTTCGTGCACAAGATCCACGTCGCCGGCATCGATGACGAGAACCGGCTACAACTACGCTGACGTGCTGTTCGACCAGGGTGGCTATTCGCAGGACATCCGCAACTGCGACAAGTGCCATGACTCGACCGGCCAGTCGACCGGCGGACGCCGCTGCCGCAGGCCTCGCTGTGGAAGACCAACGCCAACCGGCTGGCATGCGGTTCGTGCCATGACGGCATCAACTTCGACACCGGTGTGGGCCTGACCCTGGCCGACAAGGCCGCGGGCCTGACGGCGTCGACGGGCTTCTTCGGCAAGGCGCACCCCGAGAACTCGCACGGACGGCACCTGCCTGAACTCGTCGCTGCCACAACCCAGGCGCGCGTGGAGATCCGGACCTGGTGCACAAGCCGGTCACGCCGCCGAACAAGAACAGCTTGCTTCGCACGTGGCCGACGGCAACAGCAACACCAACGCCGCGTGGATCGCCTCCAACCAGAGCCGGCTGCCCGCGGGCGCGATCAAGGTCGAGTACGAGGTCAAGGACGGTGTCGCTGAACGGCGCGCGCGCAACCCGCAGATGTGTTCCGCGTGAAGCAGAACGGCGTCGTCACGCCGCTGCAGGACTTCGCGACGGCGCCGAACAACCCGGCAAGCGGCCGGAAGGAGATGTTGCGCGAACTTCATGGGTGCGCCGAGCGCCCAGTTCGTGTGGGCAGTGCCGCAGGACGGCGTCGACGGCAGCCGGGCGGACTTCAACGCGTCGGCGAGTTCCTACCTGCGCAGCCTGTGGAATGGTACGGCACGGCAACACGACGTGGACGCTGACCGGATCCGGACGCCGATGCGGGCTACTACACGGTGACGATGCACCGGCGCGACGGTCCCGGCCGAACGCCGTGATGTTCTACGGCGGCATCGGCTACTCGTACAACGCACGCACGACGCTGCCGCTGACGCAGACCAACCTGGCGGCCTACCCGGTTACCGTCGACGGCTCGGGCCGCTGTACCAACGGGTGCCTGGGACGCCGAACGGGCGGCCTGATCGTCATCGCGACGAACGCCGAGAAGGTCGGGACCGGCTTCACGGCTCGCCGCGCGATCGTCGAGGACACGCGCTGCAACGACTGCCACCAGGAACTCGGCACGTTCACCGAAGACGCGTTCCACGCCGGTCAGCGCAACGACGGCACGACCTGCTCGTGGTGCCATACGCCGAACCGTTCAACGCAGCGGCTGGTCGGTGGATGCCTCGACCTTGGTGCACGCCATCCACGCGCGGCGACAAGCGCAACGTCTACCGTGCAACTACTCACGGCGTCGACTGGTCGAAGATCGTGTATCCGGGCGTGCTGGCGCGTTGCGAGCAGTGCCACGTCCCGGGGTCGTACGACTTCTCGAACAGCGCGTCGGCGGATGCAGTCGGTCTCGGCGCTGACCAGGTCGACAAGCGGCTGCAATTCGGACGACGGCGACTGGCACTCACTGATACGCTGGCAGCGTCGGGCCTCTCGCCCTGGGCTCTGCACCGGTGTCGATTACGGTGCTGCGCTTGCGGCGACGAATCTGGTCACTTCGCCGACGGTGACGGTCTGCTCGTCCTGCCACGACTCGAACCTCGCGATCAGCCACATGAAGTGTGAACGGTGGCACGTTCTACGAGGCCCGCAGCGTGGCGCTCGGCCGGACGGAGCAGTGCTTCGTCTGCCATGCGATCGGCAGAACCGCGGACATCAAGGCGGTTCACGCGCGGTAGTCGCACTACGCAGGCGAAGCGACGGGAGATCCTCCCGTCGCTATCACATCGACCCGGCAGTGGCAACACTGCCGGGTCTTCTTTTTTTCGAGTTAGGTCAAGCCGCGTAGGATCGCCATAGGGCAGCATCCGTCTGGACTCAGGCGGAAGACCCGCATTGCGAGGCTGGAATTGAATTACAGGAAGATCGTTCTTGGATGGTTTGCGACGCTGGTAGTAACGGGCGCCTTTGCGGCGACGGGTCCGAAGCCAAGTTCGGCGCAGCATCCGCCGGTACCGTCGACAGCCGCGGGGGAATCGAAGGCCACGCCCGCGTCCGCGCCGTCCGACAAGAAGGCGACAGGCTCCGCGACACGTCCTCTGCCGAAGAAACCTGCGCCGGCCAAGCCGAGTGAAGAAGGTCGACCTCAACAACGCCAGCCTGGCGGAGCTGAAGACGCTGCCGACCGTCGGCGAAGCCGAGGCGAAGAAGATCATCGCGCACCGGCCCTACAAGAGCAAAGGGGAACTCGTGACCAAGGCCGGGCTGCCCGAGGGCGTGTACTTCAGGCCGTCAAGGACAAGGTCGAATTGCAGAAGCCGCGCAAGCCCGCGCCGAAGAAGTGATGGAGTCGTCCATGAAGCGTTCGATGGCATGGTTCGGGGCGGCGGCCCTCGTGCTGATGGCGCTGTCCGGCTGCGGCGGCGGCAACGACGGTGGATCCCTGGGCGGCACGACGCCGCCACCTCCGCCGCCGACCGGCCAGATCGGCGCCGCGCTCGATCGCGGCGGCCGCCATCCCGGCCAACGACACGTCGACCAACTCGTCGTCGGCGTTCACGGTGCTGCAGGCCAACGGCGTCCCGGCGGTGACGGTCGCCGGCGCTCCGGTCGTCAACTTCGCGGTCTTCTCCGACGGCGCAGGTGAAGCAGGGCCTGGTGCTCAGCAACGTCAGCCTCGCGATCGCCAAGCTGGTGCCGGGCGCCAACGGCGAGATCGACCAGTGGCAGAGCTACGTCTATCGGACCGAGACGCCGGCGGGCGCGAACAACGTCGGCTCCGGGCCGGGTGGCACTCCGGTGCTCGCGTCCGCCACGCAGGCGACCACCGATCCGAAACCGGCCAGCCTGGCGAACCAGCTCGTCTACAACGCCGAGGGCTACTACACGTACCGGTTCAGCACCGACGTCACCGACCCGGCCAACACCAACGGCATCGTGTTCGAGCCGAACCGCACGCACCGCATCGCGATCCAGCTGAGTTACACCAACGCCGCCGGCGCAACGGTGCGCGTCAATCCGTACATCGACGTCACGTTCGACGCCAATGGCCGCTCCGTGCTCGTGACCGACCCGAGCAAGACGCGCGTCATGGCCGACATCGCTTCCTGCAATGGCTGCCACGACAGGCTGGCGCTCCACGGCGGCGGCCGCGTCGACGTGCAGTACTGCGTGATGTGCCACAACCCCGGCACGACGGACGCGAACAGCGGCAACGTGCTGACCATGCAGACGATGATCCACAAGATCCACGCGGGACGGCTGCTGGCGAGCATCGACCCGGCGATCGGCGGCCAGCACTACACGATCTGGGGCTTCAACGCGAGCAAGCACGACTATTCGGAAGTCGGTTTCCCGCAGGACCTGCGCAACTGCAGCGTCTGCCACAGCGGGGCGAACCCGAAGACGCCGCAGGGCGACAACTGGAAGACGCGCGCCAGCAAGGAGTCCTGCCTGACCTGCCACGTCAGCGGCACCGGTTCACCGTTCGTCGTGACGCACACGGACTTTGCTCTGGCAATTCTCGGAGCGGGCGGCAAGCCCACGGACATTCCCAACGCCGACTGCGCCGAACTGCCACCGCGCCGGGACGTCCGTGTCGCCCGAGCGCGTGCACTTCAACCAGAACGAGGAACACGCCGCCCGGTACAAGGTGACCATCGAGAGCGCGGTGTTCGACGCCGCGGCGCGCAAGGTCACCCTGCGCTACTACGTCGCCGATCCGACCGCGAACAACGCGAAGTACAACCTCGTCACCTCCGATTGCACGGGTTCCGGCGCAACGCTCGCGTGCGCGAACACGACGCGCTTCGGCAACCTGCGTTTCTACCTCGCCTACCAGAACCTGGTGGGCCAGCCCGCCGGCGTGACCGAATGGACCGCCGTACAACAACGGCGGCAGCGCGGCCAACGTGTTCATGTACAAGGGCACGAACGACGGCGCCAACACCTACACCATCGAACTCCCGCTGCCAGCCGACTCGGCGACCGCGGTCGCGCAGGGCACGGCGCGCATCGTCGGCACCGGCCAGATCAAGGAGCCGAAGCTCGAGGTGAAGACGGCGCTCGATCCGCGGCCGCCCGTGTCGCCGACCGTCCTGATCAACGTGGTGGCCCAGCACACGTTCGCCGACGTCGCCCTGTCGGGCCCGCTCAATCCGCGGCGCGAGGTGGTGTCGAACGACAAGTGCAACGTGTGCCACGGCGCGCTCGGGACGACGACGGGCTCCAACACGGTGGCCGAGGCCTTCCACAGCGGCGCGCGCAACACGGTCGAGGCCTGCTCGCTGTGCCACGACCAGAACCGCTACTCGTCGACGGTGATGACCAACGGCCGCGCGCTCAGCGAGAACTACTCGTTCAAGCGCATGATCCACGGCATCCACGGCACGTCGCGGCGCGCGTACCCGTTCACGCACGGCAACAACGTCATCGGCGCGTTCGACAAGACCACCTTCCTGCTGACGCTCGACGGCCTGATCGCCGCCAGCACGTCGTCCAGCGTGACGGCCCCGGCCGGGACGCTCTTCCAGCCGTACTCGACCGGCGTCGTCGTGCCGGCAGGCACCGCGCTGGGGGCTTCCGGCGCGGACGTGGTGAACTACGCCGCCGAGGTGGCCTACCCAAGCGTCGGTCTCAACTGCAACGGCTGCCACGTCAACAACTCCTGGCAGCAGGACCGCAGCACGATCGGCTCGGTGGTCGCGAAGCCGATCGACCCGGCGACGCTGAAGGCAGGCACCAACCCGCTCGACTGGGTCGTCATCACGCCGCAGGCGGCGACCTGCTCGTCGTGCCACGACTCCTCGAAGGCGATCGATCACATGGTCGGCGTCGGCGGGGCGAAGTTCGGCACGGCCACGCAGGCGCAGTCGTTCCAGACGCAGGAACTCTGCGTCGACTGCCACGGGCCCGGCCGGCCGTTCGCTGTGGGTGCCGTGCACAAGTAACGAGACAGCGACGCGCGCGGCGCGACGTTCGGAGGAATTCGTGATGGGGGTTCGAATGGGAATCAGAAGCGCTCTGCTGGCAGCCTGTCTGGGCGTGCTTGGCTTCGTCGCTCCGGCGCAGGCGCAGGACGGCGGGCCGTCGGCGAAGTGCATGATGTGCCACGGCGCGGACCACGAGAAGATGGCCGGCCACCCGCACGCGGTGGCGGCCGACTCGCGCAACTTCGGCTGCGTCGGCTGTCACGGCATGAGCGAGAAGCACGCCGACGATCCCAGCGCGGCGAAGCCCGACCAGCGCTTCAAGGGCAAGGGCGCGCTGACCGGCGAGGAAGCGAGCGCGGTCTGCCTGATGTGCCACGAAGGGCAGAACAACAAGAAGCTGCTGCTGTGGGCGGGCAGCACGCACCCGCAGGCCGGCGTGGCGTGCTCCGATTGCCACAAGGTCCATGTCAGCAAGGACCCGGTATCCAACAAGGCCGCGCAGTCCGACGTCTGTTTCGCCTGCCACAAGGACACGCGCGTCGCGGCGAACAAGCCGTTCCGGCATCCGCTGCAGGAAGGCAAGATGGCCTGCTCGGACTGCCACTCGCCGCACGGCTCGGCGGGACCGAAGCTCGTCAAGCGCGACAGCACCAACGCCACCTGCTACCAGTGCCACGCCGAGAAGCGCGGCCCGTACGTCCACAACCACCAGCCGGTGCAGGACAACTGCGCGAGCTGCCACAACCCGCACGGCAGCCACGTCGCGGGCATGCTGGTGTCGCGCGATCCGATCCTGTGCAACCAGTGCCACGTTCCGCACTCGGTGGGCAACGTCGGCGCCGTCCGCGGACAGCCGGGCGTGTTGCCGCCCGCCGTGCCGCCGCAGACGCTAGTCCGCCGTGACTCCGCTGTCCGGGCGGCATCAACACCGTGAACATCTGGCAGGGACGCAGCTGCCTGAACTGCCACACGCAGGTCCACGGCACGAACAACCCGTCGCGCGGGGCGCCCGTGCCGTCGAACCTGTTCCGCTGAGCATCGGAGTGACGTCATGACGAAGCAACCACGAGTCCGCGAGTTCAGCCGCACGGCACTGGCCCTGGCCGTGCTCGCCGCCTTCGCCAGCGCCCAGGCGCAGGACAAGAAGGACGACGAGAAGAAGAGCCCGATCGAAACGTCCATCACGCTCGAGGGCGGAGCGACGGGCGTGTCCGGTGACGCGCTCGACCGCGCGTTCTGGGGCCAGTACAACGGCATGCGTTACCAGGACGTCTACGGCATCGCCAACTTCGATTACAGCCGGCGCGACACGTCGACCGGAACCCTGCTCGACGTCTACGGCAGCAACCTCGGCCTGCAGACCCGCGAACTCGGCGTCTTCTGGACCCGCCAGGGCGAATGGCGCCTGAACGCGAACTACGGCGAACTGCGGCGCGTCAACCCGTACACGGTCAACACCGCGGTGGCCGGGCCGGAGACCGCGCCGGGCGCGAACTATCTCTTCGGCGGTCCGGGCAGCGGCGGCGACACCTCCCCGAGCACCAAGCGGCGCTCGCTGCTGCTCGGCGGCTCAAAGTCCTTCGCGGCAGCTGGATGGTCGAAGGCAGCGTCAACAGCGAGAACAAGACCGGTTCGGAACTCTTCGGTGTCGGCAACCAGTGCCCGGGAACCGCCGGGTCCGGCTGCAGCTTCACGCCCGGAACGACGGCCGGCTTCGGCGTGCTCTACTACCCGAAGCCGGTTGACTACAACCACACGCAGGCCGAGGCGCGCCTGAACTACTCGGGCGCGTCGCTGCAACTGAGCGGCGGCTACTACGGCTCGTTCTTCTCCAACTCCAACGGGTCGATGACGCCCGGCGTGCCGGGCACGTTGAACGACGCGGTCGGCAATCCGCTTGCAGCCGGCGCCGGCGTGCAGTCGTACATCGGGCAGCCCGTCGCGCTCGCCCCGGACAACAGCTTCAACCAGTTCGATCTGACCGGCGCGTACACGTACTCGCCGATGATCCGCAGCAATTTCAAGTTGAGCTACGCCCGCACCACGCAGGACCAGGACTTCGCCGACATGGGACTCGGCGGCGCTCCGGCGGGCATCGGCAACCTGAGCGGCCAGGTGAACCACACGCTGGCGCAGGTGCGCGTGATCGCCAACCCGATGGCGAAGCTGTCGGTGGTCGGCGAGTATCGCTACTCGAACCAGGAAGACGACACCACCATCGCGCCGTACGGGCAGGTGGGCGCCATCACGTATTCCAACCAGCGTGTCCACCGCGAGGTGAACAACGGCAAGCTCGAGGCCACGTACCGCTTCCCGTACGCGATCCAGGGCACCGCGGGCTGGGGCTTCGAGTCGATCGACCGCGGCGGCTTCACGCCCACCGCGTCGTACTCCGGCGTCAGCGCGCTGCGCGAGGAGACGGACGAGACGACCTGGTTCCTCCAGGTGCGGAGGAACATGACCGAGACCGTGAGCGGCCTGCTCAGCTACTCGTTCAGCCAGCGCGACGGCTCCGACTGGCTCGCACCCGGTGCGAGCGGCGTCGGCCTGGTGCCGGTGGGCGACCCGCTCACGCAACTCGGCGCGACCGCCATCTACATGCCGACGCTCGCCGACCGCGACCGCTCGAAGATCCGCCTGCTGCTGACCTGGGCCGCCACCGACGCCCTGAGCGTGCAGTTCGCCGCCGACGTCGGCCGCGACGAGTACTCGATGCCGACGCGTTACGCGCTGCAGGAGTCGAAGTTCGACCTGTACACGGTCGACGTCAACTACGTGCTGTCCGACGCCTGGAACCTGAACGGCTACGTGTCGACCGGCAGCCAGAAGATCCACCAGGCGCGGCCGGGCGGCTACATCCTCGCCTTCGACGACGATGCGTTCAACGCGGGGATCGGGGTCAACGGCAAGGTGAGCGAGAAGCTGAAGCTGGGCGCGCTGCTGTCGCTGGTCAACAATACCGACACCTACGCGCAGTCGCTCGATGTCACCGCCACCGCCGGCAACGCGGCGCTGCTCGCGGTCACGGGCGGGCTGCCCGAGGTCGTCTACAAGCGCACCGAGCTGCGCCTGTTCGGCACCTACGGCTGGACCGAGCGCTCGACGATCCGCTTCGACGCGGGCTATCAGCGCCTGACCTACGAGGACTGGGGCTTCGAGTACGGCGGCACGCCCTTCCTCTACAGCGACAACACGACGATCTACCTGCAGCCGAAGCAGAACGTCGGCTATCTCGGGCTGAGCTACATCTATTCGTGGAGGTAGTCACCCCTCGCTCATAAGGGGATTCAAGCCCAGGGCCGCGCACTGCGCGGCCTTTTCTTTGGGCCGGGCGGCAAGGCGACGCACAGGTCGTCGAAGCCGAGGCACACTGGCGGACTCCCGTCTCCGGAGGTTCCGTATGCCGAGCCCCGTCCTGCAATGCCGGCGCCTCCGCGGACTTGTCGCGCGCGTGATGCTGGCGGTCCTTGCGCTCGTGCCCCTGCTGGCCGCTGCCCAGAGTTCGGCCGGGGGCGTAGAGCGCGGCCGCTACCTCGTCGAGTCGATCCTGGGCTGCGGGAATTGCCACACGCCGAAGACGACCGCGGGAGAGCCGATCGTCGCCCGCAACCTGAGCGGTGGCGGGCTGACCTTTTCGGTGCCGCCGTTCGCCGGCGTCGCTTCGAACATCACGCCGGACCGCGAGACCGGCATCGGCGCGTGGACCGACGACGAGATCAAGCGCGCGATCGTCGAAGGCAAGCGACCGAACCATGGGCGCCTGGCCAACACGCATCTCGGCGTCGTGATGGCCACGTCGTTCTTCAAGGCGCTGACGCCGGGCGATCTCGACGCGGTGGTGAAGTACCTCCGCTCGGTTCCGCCGATCCGCAACGAGGTCGCAGCGCCTGTCTACCGGATGGCGCAGACGCACCAGCCGTTTCCCGACGCGGAGGCGGGCTTCTCCGAAGCGGCGATGAAGGACCCGGTCTATCGCGGCCGGTATCTCGCCACCATCGGCCACTGCATGGAGTGCCACTCGCCGATGGACAAGGGCGTATTCGACTACGGTCGTCTGGGCGCGGGCGGGCGCGTGTTCAACGCCGGACTCGTTCAGGGCTTCCCGGCGAACTGGCCCGGCTCGCGCGCGCCCAACATCACATCCCATCGCACCGCAGGGCTCGGCGGCTGGACCGACGCGCAGATCGAGCGTGCGATCGCGCAGGGCATCTCGCGCGACGGTCGGAAGCTGCAGCCGCCGATGCCGTTCTCGTACTACGCCAGGCTGAGTCCCTCCGACCGAAGCGCCATCGTGGCGTACCTGCGGACGTTGCCGGCGCGCGATTAGCTTCGTCCCTGTCGCCACAGGGGCTTACCCGTAACACCTTGATCTAGACCAGAGCCGTCTGTAACGCCGCTTGTAACGACTGGGGGGCTCCCGTACCCTTCGCTCGCCCTACAAACAACTACAGATGCACCTCGGCGGCCCCACGCCGCCCTTGCTCCTCCGAATGCTGGAAGTCGTTGATCTGACGTGTGAACGCGGCGAGCGGAGCCTGTTTTCGGGCCTCAACTTCGCCGCTCCCGCCGGCACCCTGCTGCGCATCGCGGGCCCCAACGGCACCGGCAAGACCAGTCTCCTGCGCATCCTGTGCGGCCTGCTCGAACCGGTGTCGGGCGAGGTGCGCTGGCATGGCAGGAACATCCGCAAGCTGCGCGAGGAGTACTGGAAGGACCTCGTCTACGTCGGCCACATGAACGGCGTGAAGGACGACCTGACCGTGCGCGAGAACCTGCGCGTCAATGCCGAGGTGGCGGGGCGGCCGGCGTCGGCCGACCGGCTGGCCGACGCGCTCGATCGCGTTGGCCTCACCGGCTTCGAGGACCGCATGGCGCGCTTCCTGTCCCAGGGGCAGCGCCGGCGCATCTCGCTCGCGCGGCTGTACGTCAGCGAGACGGCGCCGCTGTGGATCCTCGACGAGCCCTTCACCGCGCTCGACGTGCGCGGCGTGGCGGGCCTGTCGACGCTGATCGGTCAGCACGTGCAGAAGGGCAACACGGTCGCCTTCGTGACGCACCAGGAGGTGCCGATCGACGCTCCGCGGCGCCAGCGCGTCGAGTTCGCCGGCGGCGGCAGCGGAGCCGTGAGCGCGACCGAAGAGGAAGCGACGTGCTGAGGGTCATCGTCCAGGTGATCCGGCGCGACCTGCTGCTCGCGGTGCGCCAGAAGGCGGACGTGCTGAACACGCTGTTCTTCTTCGTGGTCGTCGTGACCATGGTGCCGCTGGGCATCGGCCCCGAGCCCAACCTGCTGCGCGCGATCGCGCCGGGCGTCGTATGGGTGGCGGCCCTGCTGGCGGCGATCCTCTCGCTGGCGCGCCTGTTCGCCAACGATTACGCCGACGGCACGCTCGAGCAGATGCTGCTGTCGTCGGAACCGCTGCCGCTGATCGTGCTGGGCAAGGCGGCCGCGCACTGGCTGGTCACGGGCCTGCCGCTGACCGTGATGTCGATCGTGTTCGGCGTGGTGTTCGACCTCGGCGTGCAGGAGACCGGCGTGCTCGTCGCGTCGCTCGCGCTCGGCACCCCGGTCCTGTCGCTCATCGGGGCGGTCGGCGCCGCGCTCACGCTCGGGTTGCGAGGGGGTGGGGTGCTAACATCGCTGCTCGTTCTGCCGCTCTATATCCCGGTGCTGATCTTCGGTTCCGGCGCGGTGGGTGCAGCGGCTTCCGGTGTCGGTTACGCCGCGTACCTCCTCCTGCTGGGCGCCTTCCTGCTGTTCGCGTCGGTGCTCACGCCGTGGGCCGTCGCCCTGGCGCTGCGGATATCCGTTGAATAGGACTCCCCGATGAACACGACGATCCTGATGACGTTCCCGAGGGCCCGATGAACACAGTCGCCTCGCCGCGCGCCGGCCTGTTCTGGTTCGCTGCGCCGCAGACCTTCTATCCGCTGGCCGGGAAGATGGTGCCCTTGTTCGCCGCGCTCGCGGTGGTGCTCGGCGCCATCGGTCTGTACATCGCCTTCCTGGTCGCGCCGACCGATGCGACCCAGGGCGAGTCGTACCGCATCATCTTCATCCACGTGCCGGCGGCCTGGATGTCGATGTTCCTGTACGTGGTGATGGCCTTCTGGGCCGCCGTCGGCCTCGTCTTCAACACCCGGCTGTCGTCGATGATGGCCTCCGCCATCGCGCCGACCGGCGCGCTGATGACCTTCCTCGCGCTCTGGACCGGGTCGCTGTGGGGCCGGCCGACGTGGGGCGCCTACTGGGTGTGGGACGCCCGCCTGACCTCCGAGCTGATCCTGCTCTTCCTCTACCTCGGTTTCATCGCGCTGCAGGCGGCGATCGACGATCCGCGCCGCGCCGACAAGGCCGGGGCCGTCATCGCGCTGGTCGGCGTGATCAACGTGCCCATCATCTACTTCTCGGTGCAGTGGTGGAACACGCTGCACCAGGGCGCGTCGGTGAGCATCACGCGCGCGCCGTCGATGGCCACGACGATGTTGTGGGGAATGCTGATCATGGCGCTGGCGTTCTGGATGTACAGCATCGCGGCGGTGCTGCACCGGCTGCGCAGCATCATCCTGGACCGCGAGCGTCGGGCGGAGTGGGTCAGGGAACTCCTTACGGAGGGCAGGATCAAGTGAACTGGGGAAGCTGGGACAATTTTTTGAGGATGGGAGGCTATGGCCTCTTCGTCTGGGGTTCGTACGGGATGGCGCTCGCCATCCTCGCCGTCGAATTTTGGCAACTGAAGGTGCGTCGCCGCCGCGCAGTCGATGAACTGCAGCGGGCCACGCGCAGGAGTACTTGATGAAACCACGTCAGAAGAGACTCGCACTGATCCTCGGCGGGCTCGCCGTGCTGGGCGTCGCGTCATGGCTCGTGCTGTCGGCCTTCCAGGAGAACCTGGTGTTCTTCTACAGCCCGTCGCAGGTCGCCAACCACGAGGCTCCGAAGGGCAAGGCGTTCCGCGTCGGCGGTCTCGTCGAGGTCGGCAGCGTCAAGCGCATGCCCGACGGCGTGACCGTGGCCTTCAACGTGACCGACACGGCCAAGGTCATTCCCGTCACCTACAAGGGCATCCTTCCCGATCTGTTCAAGGAGGGCAAGGGCGTCGTCGCGCAGGGCAAGCTGGGCACCGATGGCGTGTTCTCGGCGCACGAGGTGCTCGCCAAGCACGACGAGAACTACATGCCGCCGGAAGCCGCGCACGCGGTCGAGCAGGCCCACAAGGCGCAGAAGACGGTCCAGCAGTAGTGACTCACACGGCGCATCGAACGAGAAGGCCCAACCCATGATTCCGGAAATCGGTCACTTCGCGCTGATCCTGGCGCTCCTGCTCACGCTGGTCCAGGGCGTGTTGCCCATCGCCGGCGCCGCGCGCGGCGACCGCGTGTGGATGGCGATGGCGCGGCCCGCGGCACGCGGCCAGGCGTTCTTCGTGACGTTCGCGTGGCTCTGCCTCGTGTACTCCTTCGTCACCAGCGACTTCTCGGTGCTCAACGTCGCCCAGAACTCCAACTCGCAGCTGCCGGTGCAGTACAAGGTGGCGGCAAGCTGGGGCTCGCACGAGGGCTCGCTGCTGCTGTGGGTGCTGATGCTGGCGTGGTGGACCCTGGCGGTCTCGGTCTTCTCGAAGCATCTGCCCGAGGAAATGGTCGCGCGCGTGATCGGCGTGCAGGGCCTGGTGTCGTTCGGCTTCCTGCTCTTCATGCTCACGACGTCGGACCCCTTCGATCGCCTGTTTCCGCCGGCCGCCGACGGCCGCGACCTGAACCCGCTGCTGCAGGACCCGGGCATGGTGTTCCACCCGCCGATGCTCTACATGGGCTACGTCGGCTTCTCGGTCGCCTTCGCGTTCTCGATCGCCGCGCTGCTCGGCGGCAAGCTCGACGCCGCCTGGGCCCGCTGGTCGCGTCCGTGGACCACGCTGGCGTGGGTCTTCCTCACGCTCGGCATCGCGCTCGGCAGCTGGTGGGCGTACTACGAACTCGGCTGGGGCGGCTGGTGGTTCTGGGATCCGGTCGAGAACGCCTCGTTCATGCCGTGGCTGGTCGGCACGGCACTGATCCACTCGCTCGCGGTCACCGAGAAGCGCGGCAGCTTCAAGAGCTGGACCGTGCTGCTGGCGATCTCCGCGTTCTCGCTGTCGCTGCTCGGCACCTTCCTGGTCCGCTCGGGCGTGCTGACGTCGGTGCATGCCTTCGCGACCGATCCGCGGCGTGGCGTCTTCATTCTCGCGTTCCTGGTGATCGTGATCGGCGCGTCGCTCGCGCTGTTCGCCTGGCGCGCGCCGAAGGTCGGGCTGGGCGGCAAGTTCGACACCGTGTCGCGCGAGTCGGCGCTGCTGATGAACAACATGCTGCTCGCCGTCGCCTGCGCCGCCGTGCTGCTCGGCACGATGTATCCGCTGTTCATCGACGCGCTCGGCCTCGGCAAGCTGTCGGTCGGCCCGCCGTACTTCAATGCGGTGTTCGTGCCGATCATGGCGCCGCTGGTGTTCCTGATGGGCATCGGCCCGGTGGCGCGGTGGAAGAAGGCCGAGCTTCCCGACCTCGTCGCGCGTCTCAAGTGGGCCCTGGCCGTCGCCTTCGTGGCCGCGATGGTGGCGCCCTTCATCGCCGGCAACTGGACGCCGATGATCGCCTTCGGCCTGTTCCTCGCGTTCTGGCTGATGGCCTCGATCGTGGTCGGCGTGAAGGAGCGCATCCGCTACATCAAGGGCAGCCTGTGGGAGAAGCTCAGCACGCAGGGGCGCGCCTACTGGGGGATGCAGTTCGCGCACCTCGGCATCGCGGTCTTCATCATCGGCGTGACACTGGTGAAGGGATTCGAGGTCGAGCGCGACGTGAAGATGAACGTCGGCGACACGGTGAGCGTCGGCAGCTACGCGTTCAAGTTCGAGGGCATCCGCGAGGTCGTGGGCCCCAACTACAGCGGCGCCCGCGGTTCGATCGAGGTCACGAAGAACGGCAAGCCGTACGACCGCCTGTTCCCCGAGAAGCGCATCTACACGGTCCAGCAGATGCCGATGACCGAGGCCGCCATCGACACCGGCATCCTCGGCGACATCTACGTGTCGCTCGGCGAGCCGGTGGGCGGCGACGCCTGGGTCGTGCGCGTCTACAGCAAACCCTTCGTCACGTGGATCTGGGGCGGCTGCGTCCTGATGGCGATCGGCGGGCTCTTCGCGCTGGCCGACCGTCGCTATCGCCTGCTGGCGCGGCGTGACGAAGCGGCCCTGGCCGGAAAGGCGGCAACCACATGAGCACCGTGAACGAGGACGGGATCACCGCGCCCGTCGAACCGAAGTCGAAGCTGCGGTTCCTCATTCCGCTGGCGCTGTTCATCGTGCTCGCGGGCTTCCTGCTGCGCGGCCTGTTCCTGAATCCGCGCGAGGTGCCGTCGCCGCTGATCAACAAGCCGGCGCCGCAGTTCTCGCTGGCCCAGCTCGCGCAGCCCGACCGGCCGTTCGGCCCCGAGGACATGAAGGGCCAGGTGTGGCTGCTCAACGTGTGGGCCTCGTGGTGCGTGGCCTGCCGGCAGGAGCATCCGCTGCTGGTCGAACTGGCCAAGCGCAAGGCGGTGCCGATCATCGGCCTCAACTACAAGGACAAGCCGGACGCCGCCACCGGGTGGCTGGCCCAGTTCGGCGATCCGTACAACCTGTCGGTGAAGGACCGCGACGGCCGCGTCGGCATCGACTACGGCGTCTACGGCGTGCCGGAGACCTTCCTGATCGACAAGGCCGGCGTGATTCGCTTCAAGCAGATCGGGCCGATCACCGAAGAGGTGTGGACCAAGAAGATGCAGCCGCTGATCGAGGAGCTGAGGAAATCATGAAACGCCTCCTGGCCATGCTGATGCTCGCGCTGCCACTCGCGGTGTTCGCGGCCGATGCCACGCCGACCGATCTCGATCCCGTGGCGGCGAAGCGCGCGGTCGACCTTTCCGCGCAACTGCGCTGCCTCGTGTGCCAGAACCAGACGATCGCCGAGTCGAACGCCGAGCTCGCGGTCGATCTGCGCCGGCAGGTGAGCGAGCAGATCAAGGCGGGCAAGACCGACCGCGAGATCGTCGACTACATGGTCGAGCGCTACGGCGCGTTCGTGCTGTACAAGCCGCCGTTCAACGTGACGACGCTGCTGCTGTGGCTCGGCCCGTCGCTGCTGGTGGTGTTCGGCGTCGTTTTCTACGTGCGCACCGTGCGCGCGCGCAATCGGGTCATCGTCGACCGCCCGCTGACGGACGCCGAGCGCGCCGAAGCGGATCGGCTCCTCGCCCAGGTCTCAAGGAAGCAAGGGTAATCCAGTGACAACCTTCATCATCGTCGCCGCCCTGATGGTGGCGGCCGCACTCGCGTGGGTGCTGTGGCCGTTGCTGCGTCCGGCCAACCGGACCTCGGTCGAACGCCGCATGGTCAACCTGTCCGTCTACAAGGACCAGTTCGCCGACCTCGATGCGGACTTCGCGCGCGGCAGCATCTCGGAGGACAACTACAAGGAAGCCAAGGCCGAACTCGAGCGCCGGATGCTCGAAGAGTCGCGGGCTGAGAAGGCGGCGCCGGCCCCGGTGCCGGTCGGCGGAGTCAAGACCGCGCTCGTGATCGGCGCGGCGATTCCCGTGATCGCCGGGCTGCTGTACGCGAAGCTGGGCGCGCCCGACGCGTTCTCGCCGCTGGCGACGGCGCCGCAGGACCAGCACCAGCTGTCCGGCGCGCAGATCGACGAGATGACGACGAAGCTGGCCGCGCGCCTCGCGAACGAGCCGGACAACGTCGACGGCTGGGTGATGCTCGCGCGCACCTACTACCAGCAGCGCAAGTTTCCCGAAGCGGCACAGGCCTACGACAAGCTCACGAAGCTCCTGCCGAACGAGGCCGACCTGTACGCCGACTACGCCGATGCGCTGGCGATGGCCCAGGGCCGCAGGCTCGGCGGCCAGCCCATGGAACTGGTGAAGAAGGCACTGGAACTCGACCCGAACCAGTGGAAGGCGCTGGCGATGGCCGGCACCGAGGCGTTCGATCGGAAGGACTACAAGAGCGCCATCACGTATTGGGAACGATTGAAGGCAAGCGCCGGCAACGAGCCGATCGGCAAGCAGATCCAGGCCAGCATCGACGAAGCACGCCAGCTCGCCGGCTTGCCGCCGTCGGCACCCACGGCGCCAGCCGCTGCTGCTGCCGCGGCGAGCAAGGCAGCACCTGCACCGGCGGCCAAAGCCGATGCGCCCGCCGCCTCGGGTGGCCAGAGTGTTTCCGGCACGGTCACGATCGAGAAGGGCCTCGCGGCGAAGGCGAGCCCGACCGACGCCGTGTTCGTCTACGCGCGACCGGCGGACGGCAGCAAGATGCCCATCGCGCTCACGCGTGGCCAGGTCAAGGACCTGCCGCTGAAGTTCACGCTCGACGACACGACCTCGATGAATCCGCAGGTCAAGATGTCGGCGTTCCAGGAGGTCATCCTCGTCGCTCGCGTGTCGAAGTCCGGCAGCGCGATGCCGGCGAGCGGCGACCTCGAGGGCCTGAGCAAGCCGGTCAAGCTGGGATCGAGCGGCGTCGCCGTCACGATCGACCGCGCGCTGCCGTAGTCCTGCGTGGCACACGGCGTGGCGGGGGTTCCGCCGTGCCGTGCAGCACGCCCCTCGGCTCCCGTCGTGCGCGTGCGTCCCTTGCGTTTCGACTCCACGACGGTGGTTGCATGCAGTCCTCATCGCTCTACCCCCTTGGGGGTAAGGCATTGACTGCAGTCAACCGCTGCACCTCTGACGCGGGATTACCCGCATCCCCGCTGGTAGCCTGCGCGCAGGTACACACAAGCCGAAGGGGAGGGTCCATGTTGCAGCGGATGTTCCGCGGAGCCGTGCGCGTCGCCGCACTGCTTGCCATCACCATGCCGCTCGCGTACGCGCAGTCGGCTCCCGCCGCGAAGTCGGCCGCGCCGGCGAAGAAGCAGGCGAGTTTCGACGCGAGCGGCTGTTTCGGCTGCCACGCGCCGGTCAAGGAGTTCCACGACGCCGGCAAGCACAAGGGCCTGGCGTGCACGAGTTGCCACACGGGCATCGATGCGCACGTCGGCAATCCGTCCGCGCGGCCGAAGACGATCATGGATCCGGCCAACTGCGGCACGTGCCACCAGAACCAGTTCAAGACGATGTACAACATGAACTGGGAGAAGACGGCGCGCAAGGAGAAGGGTCAGGCCACCGGACCGTCGCCCAATCCGGCCTTCGACAAGCTGATGATGCCGCACGGCTTCACCAAGGAGCACAACGAGCCGCGCTCGCACGCCTTCGCCCTCTACGACCAGCTCGTGATCGACCGCGCGTTCGGCGGCCGCTTCGAGAACAAGGAAGGCTGGAAGTTCCTCGCCAAGGACGGCGGCAACATCAAGATCTGGGATTACCTCGAGGACAAGTATCCCGGCCAGGACCACAAGGCGTTCAAGCCCGGCACCGCCGCGGCGGCCAATCCGGTCTGCATGTCGTGCAAGACCTCGGATCACATCCTCGACTGGGCGTACCTCGGTGACCCGGTGCCGGGCGCGAAGTGGAGCCGCACGTCGAAGGTCGTCGACTTCGTGAAAGACGTGAACCATTCGCTCAACTGCAACTTCTGCCACGACCCGCATTCGGCCAAGCCGCGCATCATCCGCGACGGCCTGATCCAGGCGCTCACGCGGCCGGAGAAGGACACGCTGTGGCACAAGGACGCGCGCGGCGCCAAGATCGAGGTCAAGGACCTCGGCGTGCGCGGCTACACGCGCAAGATCGCCACGCTGTCGCGCTATGACACCAACCTGCAGTGCGGCCAGTGCCACGTCGAGTACAACTGCAACCCGGGCACCGACCCGACGACCGGCAAGCCGATCGGCATGACCGACGCGCGCACCAACCACTTCCCGTTCAAGCCCGTGACCGAGATCGGCAAGCACTACACCGACCTCAAGTTCCGCGACTTCAAGCACGGGATCACCGGCGCCATGCTGTGGAAGGCGCAGCACCCGGACGTCGAGAACTACTACAACTCCAAGCACCAGGCGGCCGGCGTCGAGTGCTCGCAATGCCACATGCCGAAGGTCAAGGATCCGAAGACCGGCAAGACCTTCACCTCGCACTGGCAGACGACGCCCAAGCATTACATCAAGGAAACCTGCCTGACGTGCCACAAGGACTGGAGCGAGAAGCAGGCCAACTACGCGATCGACTCGCTGAAGAACCGCTTCGCCGGCAAGGTGCGCAAGGCCGAGTTCTGGCTGACGCGGTTCGTCGACAAGTTCGAGGAGGCGCAGAACCTCGGCGTCGATGCGAAAGCCCTCGAGGCCGCGCGCGAGAAGCACTTCGACGCCCACGTGAACTGGGAATGGTGGACCGCCTCCAACGGCGCGCACTTCCATAACCCGGAGGCCGCGACCGAGTCGCTGAACAAGTCGATGACCGTCTCGCAGGAAGGCATCAAGCTGCTCGACGAGGCGATGGCGGCGAAGCGCAAGGGCGCGACGACCGCCGCCGCGGCGCCCGCGCCGGCCGCTGCCAAGTAGTCGTCAAGGTCGGCGGGATGCAGCAGAAGGGGGCGGTCTCCGCCCCCTTTTCATTGCGGACCGCCCTGTGCCGGGCTCCGTATCCGGATAATCGCGTCTGATGACTTCAATCGCCCTGTTCTCGCTGATCGCCGTCGCTCTGGTGGCGGTCGCGCTCGCCTTCCTGCTGCCGACCCTGTTGCGGTCGCGCGCGCGTCGCGAGGCCGCCTCGCGCGCGGCGATCAATGCCCAGATCTACCGGCAGGGCGTGGATGAGCTGCAGCAGGAAGTCGCGCTGGGCGAACTGTCCGCCGACGAGGCCGGCACCGGCGCGCGAGGAATTGCACCGCCGTCTTCTCGAGGAGACGCGGCGAGCCGCCGGCCCGGTCCGACGGCATCGCCGCGCCGGCGTCGCGCCGCCGCCGTCATCGCGGTGGCGTTGCCCGTCGTCGCGCTCGCGCTGTACCTCGCGGTGGGCAAGCCGGACGTGCTGATCGAGGAGAGCGCCGTCGAGCAGGAGGTCGGCGAGGGCGCTGACTACATCACGCGACTGCAGGCGCACCTGAAGCGCCAGCCGCGCGACACGCGCGGCTGGGTGCTGCTGGCGCGGGCTCACGCCGACCGCAACGACTTCGCCGCCGCCGCCGCGGCCTACGAGCAGGCGGTCACGGTGCCGGGCAGCAAGGTCGCGAAGGACCCGGGCGTTCTCGCCGAGTACGCCGACGTGCTCGGCATGACGCAGGGTGGGCGCCTCGACGGCAAGCCGGCCGAACTGATCGAACGGGCGCTCGCCGTGGACCCGAAACACCCGGCCGCGCTCGAGATGGCGGGCAGCGCCGCGTATGCGGACGGTCGCTACGCCGATGCGGCGCGGTACTGGAAGGAATTGCTCTCCGGCCTCCCGCCGGGTAGCGAGCGTCACACTGAACTCTCGGCGGCCGTGGCGCGCGCGGAGCGCCGCGCCGCGGTATCGCTGCCGAGGTGAATTTCGGCGTCGCCTGCGAGGGCGGCTGACCCGAAGGCGGGCCGCCGACCGTTCAGCCCAGTTTGGCCAGCGTGCGCGTCAGCCGCTGCACGCGCAGCGGGTCCTTCTCGTCGCCACTGGAGAACTCGGGGTGCTCGATCGCGCACGCCATCAGTTCGAAGAACGCCTTGTCGAGCGCCTTGCGCGCGGCGGTGAGCTGCTGCGCGATCGGCTCGCAGTCGTTGCCTTCCTCGATCATGCGCTGCACGGCGCGCAGCTGGCCTTCCACGCGTTTCAGGCGCAGCACCAGCTCGCGCCGCGCGGTGTCGGCGCCGGGGGTCGCCTTGGCGGTGGCCTTAGGCGCAGGCAACTTTGCTCTCCGGCACGCCGGCTTTCTTCAGGATCCAGCCCAGCGGGCAGACGTTGGTGAAGCCGTACTGCAGCAGGTTGAAGCCGACGAACGCGGTGAAGGCCAGCCACCACTTCGAGACGAAGATCGGGCTGCCTTCGACGCCGAGCGCGAGGGACAGCAGGATGAAGGCGCCGGCGAAGATGCGGATCAGGCGGTCGATGGTCACGGGTGAGCTCCTTGTAGCGGTGTGGACGGTATGAACGAAATCAGGCGGGGTGCGCCGCGGGCTGCACGGCCGGTCGCGCGTCGAGCTTGCGGTAATTGGCCGCGTAGTACAGCACCGGGATCACCAGCAGCGTCAGCACGGTCGACACGAAGATGCCGAACAGCAGCGCGATGGCCAGGCCGTTGAAGATCGGGTCGTCGAGGATGAACACGGCGCCGAGCATCGCCGCGACCGCGGTCAGCACGATCGGCTTGGCGCGCGTGGCGGCGGCGTCGATCACGGCCTGCTGGAAGCTCACGCCGGCATCGAGCTGCTGGTGGACGAAGTCGACCAGCAGGATCGAATTGCGCACGATGATGCCGGCCAGCGCGATCATGCCGATCATCGAGGTGGCGGTGAACTGCGCGCCGAGCAGCGCGTGGCCCGGCATCACGCCGATGACGGTCAGCGGGATCGGCGCCATGATCACGAGCGGCGTCACGTACGAGCGGAACTGCGCGACGACCAGCAGGTAGATCAGGATCAGGCCGACGCCGTAGGCGATGCCCATGTCGCGGAAGGTCTCGTAGGTGATCTGCCACTCGCCGTCCCACTTGAGCGAGAACTTCGAGTAGCGGTCCGACGCCGGCGAGATCCAGCGCTCCTCGACGGGCAGGCCGCCGGGCGCCTGGACCTTCGACAGCGCGTCGCGCGCGCCGAACACGCCGTACAGCGGCGAGTCGGTCTTGCCGCGCCCGCCGGCGACGTCGGCCATCACGTACACGACCGGCTGCAGGTCCTTGCGGTGGATGACGCGCTCGCGCGGCAGCGTCTGCGGCACGACGAGCTCGGCGAGCGCGACCTCGTACGTCTGGCCCTTTTCGTCCTGGCCGCGGACCTTGAGCTTCAGCATGGCGTCGAGCGAGCCGCGCGCCGAGGCGGCGAGTCCCACCCGCACCGGCACCGTGTACTTGCTCTGGCCGTCGTGGATGGGCGTGATGTCCTCGCCGGCGAGCGCGAGCCGGGCCACGCGGGCCACCTCGGCGACCGGGATGCCGTACAGCGCCGCCTTCGCGGCATCGACGCGCAGCACGATCCGCTGGGCCGGGTCGAGCACCGTGTCGTCGATGGCCGTCAGGTCGGGCGTGGTTTCGAAGACCGCGCGCACCTGCTTGGCCAGGCGCATCTGCGCGTCGTACTCCGGGCCGTAGATCTCGGCGACGATCGGCGACAGCACCGGCGGGCCGGGCGGCACTTCGACGACCTTGATGTCGGCCCCGCGCGCCTTCGCGATCTTCTCCAGCGCCGGACGCACCGCCTGCGCGATCTCGTGGCTCTTGCGGTCGCGCTGCGACTTGTCGACGAGGTTGACCTGCAGGTCGCCGACTTCGCCGCCGCTGCGCAGGTAGTACTGGCGCACCAGCCCGTTGAAGCTGATCGGCGCGGCGAGTCCGGCGTAGGCCTGGTAGTGCGTCACTTCCGGCAGCTTCGCCACCTCCGCCGCCAGCTCGCGCAGCAGCGCGGCGGTGTCTTCCACCGGCGTGCCGGTGGGCATGTCGACGACCACCTGGAACTCCGACTTGTTGTCGAAGGGCAGCATCTTCATCACGACCGCCTGCAGCGGCACCAGCGCCACGGACAGCAGGATCGCAACCCCGATCGCGCTCCACAGTTTCAGGCGATTGCGGCGACCCTGCCCGGCGTTCAGGAAGGGCGTCATGACGCGCTGGAAGAACGCGGCGAGGCGGCCGGCGAGTTTGTCGCCGGAGGACGGCACGGCGTGCGCGGCGGGCAGCAGGCGCAGCGCGAGCCAGGGCGTGACGGTGAAGGCGATCGCCAGCGACAGCAGCATGCCCATCGACGAGTTGATCGGGATCGGCGCCATGTACGGGCCCATCAGGCCGCTGACGAAGGCCATCGGCAGCAGGGCGGCGATCACGGTGAGCGTCGCGAGGATGGTCGGGCCGCCGACTTCGTCCACCGCGCCCGGGATGATGGAGGCGAGCGGACCGTGGTCGATCTGCGAACGGCGGTGGATGTTCTCGACGACCACGATCGCGTCGTCGACCAGGATGCCGATCGAGAAGATCAGCGCGAACAGGGACACGCGGTTCAGCGTGAAGCCCCAGGCCCAGGACGCGAACAGCGTCGTGGCGAGCGTCAGCACGACCGCGAGGCCGACGATGATGGCCTCGCGGCGGCCCAGCGTGGCCCAGACCAGCGCGACCACCGACAGCGTGGCGAAGATCAGTTTCTTGATCAGCTGGTTGGCCTTGTCGTTCGCGGTGGCGCCGTAATTGCGCGTCTCGGTGACGCGCACGTCGGCGGGAATCAGCTGGCCCTGCAGCTGCGCGACCCGCGCCATCACGGCATCGGCCACCGTGGGCGCGTTCTCGCCCTGTTTCTTCGAGACCTGGATCGTTACCGCGGGCCGCTCGATCACGGTGCGCTGGCCGTCGGCGCCGGCTTCCGGCTGGCCGTGCCACACGTAGCGTGACGGCGTGTCGGCGCCGGCGGTGACCTGCGCCACGTCGGCGAGCATGACCGGGCGGCGCTCGGTGACGCCGACGATCAGCTGGCCGACGTCGCGCGCGTCGGCCAGGAACTGGCCGGTGCGGACTTCCACCGTGCGGCTGCCGCGCGTGAGGTCGCCGGCGGGCATCGACGCGTTCGTCGCCTTCAGGGCGCGCTCGATGTCGGTCGCGGTGACGCGATGGGCGTTCATCCGCTCGGGGTCGAGCGCGACGCGCACCACTTCATCGGGCCCGCCGATGGTCGTGACTTCGCGCGTGCCGGGCACGCGCTTGAGCTCGATCTCCAGCGCGTGCGCGACCTTCTGCAGGTCGGCCGCGCCCATGTCGTCGCGCGTGCTGGTGAGGGTGAGGGCGACGATCGGCACGTCGTCGATGCCCTTGGGCTTGACCACCGGCTCCGACACGCCGAGGTGCGTCGGCAGCCAGTCCCGGTTCGACAGCAGCGTGTCGTGCAGCTTCACCAGCGAGTCGATGCGCGGCTGGCCCACCTTGAACTGGACGGTCAGGACGGCCAGGCCGGGCTGCGTGACGGAGTACACGTGCTCGATGCCCGTGACCTGCGAGACGACCTGCTCCGCCGGCACGGTGACGAGGTTGTGCACGTCTTCGCTCGACGCGCCGGGGAACGCGATCATCACGTTCGCCATCGTCACGTTGATCTGCGGCTCCTCCTCCTTCGGCGTCACGAAGACCGCGAACACGCCGAGCAGGAACGCGACGAGCGCCAGCAGCGGAGTGATCTGCGAATGCAGGAACGCCTTGGCGATGCGGCCGGAGAGACCGAGTCGGGCAGGGGTGTGGCCGGCGTCCATCGCCTACTTCGCCAGCGGGTTGAGCAGCACCGCCTCGCCGTCGGACAGGCCGGCCAGCACCTCGACCAGCTTCTGGCCGTCGGGCGTGCGCACGCTCGGGCCGACGCGGACCTGCCGCAGCTGCGGCTGACCCTGCGGGCGTCGCGACGTTGACGGCGACGAGTTCGCCGCGCCGGACGAGCGCGGCTTCCGGGATGACGCGCTTGCTCGCCTTGCCGACTGGAATGAGCACCTTGGCGGCCATGCCGGGCGTGAGTCCCGGCGCGGCGCTCGGCAGTTCGGCGCGCACCTGGGTCGAGAGCAGGCGCGGATCGGCGGCGGGCAGCACCGTGACACGCGTCGCGACATAAACCTTGCCGACTGACGGGATGTCGACCGTGGCGCGATCGACCTTCGCCGTGGCGGGCAGGACGAACTGCGGCAGGCTGCCGACCGCGCGCAGCGAGGCGGGATCGTGCACCGCGATCACGGCGCGACCGGGGCTCGCGAATTCGCCGACCTCCATCAGACGGCGCGTGACGATGCCGTCGAAGGGGGCGCGGATCTCCGCGAAGCCGCGCGCGGTGGTGGCCTGGACCGACCCGGCGCGGGCCGACTCCACGGCCGCGAGCGCGACTTTGTAGCCCGACTCCGCCTTGTCGAGCGCGGCCTGGCTGACGAACTTCTGCGCGACCAGGCTCTTCGTGCGTTCGAAGTCGGCCTTCGCGGCGGACAGCGCGGCTTCCGCCTGGGCGATGCCCGCGCGGCCGGCGGCGACCTGCGCATCGGTGTCGCGCGTGTCGAGGCGGGCGAGGATCTGGCCCTTCTTCACCCGGTCGCCGGCGTCCACGTAGTAGGCCGTGACGCTGCCGTTGATCTGGGCGGCGAGGGTGGCCTGCTGGACGGCCTCGATGATGGCGTCGGCGGCGTAGACCTCGTCGAGTTCACGCGTTTCGACGCGCACGGTCGGCGCGGCGCGGCCGTCGTCCGCCCGGGCCGCGGGCAGTGTCGCGACGGCGAGCAGCGCGAGGGCGAGTGCGTGCAGGGTTCGGGTGAAAGTGGGGTTTCGCATGGCCGGTACTGTATACAGGTAGGGGTATGGGTAGTGTGACCGCGCTCACTCGCCGCTCACCTCCGCCAGACCGTCACCTTCCAGTTGTCGATGCCGAGTTCGAGCGTGCCGGCGGCCGAGGCGGACGCGGTGCGCACCCAGGTCGTGAAACCGAACCGCAGCGGCGCTCCGCCGGCGGTGAAATCGGGGCAGCGCTCGGTGTCGGCACATGGAGTCCCGGCCAGCAGCGCAATGCGGTCGGGCTGCAGGCTCTGACCGGACACCGTGTTCCACGCAGGCCCGCAGAACACGGCCGAGCGTCCCAGCTGGTAGAGGCGTCCGGCCTGCTCGAATGTCACGGCGTACTGCGGATCCATCGGCGCCAGTCCGGTCGAGCGGCCCACCACCGCGCAGTCGATCGAGTAGTCGATCGTGTAGATCGCGCCCTGCGCGGCGGGGACATACGCCGCTGCCGTGTAGGCGTGCACGAGTTGCAGGGCGCTGACGCCGGCCGGCAGCTGATGCACGAGCAGCCGCGACGGCGCCGGGTTGCCCCCGCTCGAGGATTGCAGCGCCGTGAAGGTCGGCCCGTTCGTCGACGGCGTTGCCGTGACTGCCCAGTCGGCGAGGGCGAAGCTGGCGTCTTCGATCACCGTCGGCGGGGCCGGCGAGACGTGCAGCGTGGCGACGCTGGTGACGACCGCGTTCGTCGCGGTGGCGATCACCTGAAAGCGGGCGAGGTCGTCCCCGGCCTGCGCGCCACCCAGAAGATAGGACTCGCCCGTCGCGCCCGCGATGTCGACGCCGTCGCGGCGCCATTGGTACGTCACGGGCGGATCCAGGTTCGCCACGCGCGTGTCGAAGCGGACGAGGGTGCCCGCCTGCACGGTCGGCTCGGCCGGGCTGATCGCGACGCTCGGGATCGGCGCAGGCGGAGGAAACGTCGGAATCGGTGATGTCCGGAAATCCGATTGCGCCGATTCCGCCGCCGCTGCCGACGATGGTGACGATGCCGAGCGCGATGCAGGACGCGCGTGCCAGCGCGCGCAGCAGTCCGTCAATGCGACGTTCAACGGTCATGACGATCTCCCGGACACCAGAGGTGGACGAGCATCGCTGCCGCGGCGAGCGCGCCGGCGGTGATGGCAGCGAGATCGCCTGGATCGAACGTGCCGCGCGCGACGTAGCGAGTGAAGAGTGATGTCAGCGCGCCGTCGCCCAGCCGCGCGACGGACGGTGTCGACGACAGGCGCCTGCCAGGCGGGAAATTGCGCGGCCTCGAAGGCGACGTCGATCGTCCACCACAGCAGGCAGGTCCAGTAGGGCGGCGCGAGCGCCGGCCGTGCGGTCGCAGCCGTCAGCAGCGCGAAGGCGAAGACGTGCGCGAAACTCGGCAGCCAGCCGCCGATGCCGCCGAGGAGGGCAGAGGCTGAGTGGATGCCGGCCCAGGGCAGCAGCGCCGCGCTGCCGGCCGGGCGGTCGGTCAGGTATACGAAGACACCGAGCGCGAGCGCGATGACGCCGCACGCGATCAGCGACGCTTGGGCAGCTCGATGGCCTGCCGCGCTACGGACGACGCATGCCACACGACCTCCCGCCGCGTGGACGATGCGTTCATTAAAGGTCGCGTGTGCCGCGGCGGCTTGACGTGACGCAGTCCGGAGGGCAGCCCGGCGACGAAAGGCACGACGAAAGGTGCGGCCATCGCGGATTCTTCAAATGACCCGCGTCAGCCGCCGCCGGCGGCGGTCCTCGACCGGCCGCTCCATGGCAGGGCATGATCGGTGTCGAGAGGAAGGGACCATGACGACACCGCCACCCGCCGGCTTCATCGACGCCGCCGATACCTGGAACAGCCGGTTCGAGGGCGAGGATTTTCTCTTCGGCACCGAGCCGAACGGCTGGCTTCGCCGGCACGCCGGGAGGTGGCAGCCGGGCGCACGGGTGCTCGCGGTCGCGGACGGCGAAGGACGCAACAGCGTCTGGCTGGCGCAGCAGGGATTTGTCGTTGAGGCGTTCGACATCGCCGAGGTCGGCGTTGCGAAGGCGCGCGGCTTGGCCGAGCGTGCCGGCGTTCACGTCGACTTCACGGTGGCCGGCTGCGACAGCTTCAATTGGCGCTCGACCCATTACGACGGTGTCGCGGCGATCTTCATCCAGTTCGCCGATCCAACGCTGCGTGCGCGCCTGTTTGATCACATCGTCGAGAGCCTGAAGCCCGGCGGAATTCTCGTGCTGCAGGGGTACACGCCGCGACAACTCGAGTACCGCACGGGCGGTCCGCCCTTCCTCTCACATCTTTACACCGCCGATCTGCTGCGCGCTTCGTTCGCCGCGCTCGAGATCGTCGAACTCGAGGAATACGAGGAGGTGCTGAGCGAAGGAGCGGGCCACAGTGGCCGGTCCGCGCTGGTCGGGATGGTGGCGCGCCGGCGCTGACCTCGGCTGGAGTCTTCCGGTCGGCCCTTCGTGGTCGCCTTGCTGCTCTTCGAGCACCGCAGCGGAACACCGACGGTGCGCTGGGTCGCGCCGGCCTCACTCCATCTGATTTCTTCACTTCTACTTCATCCTGGCCGGCTAGGCTTTGATCAAAGCGGTTTGCCGTGATGTTTCAGATGGTTCGACTAGCGACAGTGATTTCCGCCCGACTGGCGGTTGCCGTGGGGGCGCTCTTCGCATCCGTGCACGCGGCGGCGCAACCGTCGCCCGACGTCATGGCTGCCGAACCGCCCATCTCACCGGCGCTGCATCGGGACGCCGACATCTACGGCTGGCAGTTGATGACGCATCAGGAGCGCAGCGCCTACCGCGACCGCGTGCGTGCCGCCGTCACGGATGAAGCGCGGGCGAAAGTGGTCGCGGAACACCAGGCTGCGATGCAGGCGCGGGCGCGGGAGCGCAACGTCGCGCTGCCGGCCGCTCCTGTGCCCTCCCGCGCGGCGGGACCCGCGAGGGATGCGGCCGCCAGCGGGTCGCGCGGCGGTGTAGCCGCCGGAGCGGGCGGCGGCACTGGCACCGGCACCGGCGGCGCCGGTGCTGGCTCGGGCGCCGGTGGCGGAAGCGGCGGTGACGGCGGTGGTGGCAGCGGTGGCGGTGGCGGTGGCGGTGGCGGTGGCGGTGGTGGCGGCGGTGGCGGCGGCGGTGGCGGTGGCGGCGGTGGTGGCGGTGGCGGCGGTGGTGGCGGTGGCGGCGGCGGTGGCCGGTAGGCTGGCCGCTCCCTGGCGTCTCCTGCACCCGTCTTGACTGGCCGCGCCCGTACGTTGGCCCGCGGACAAAAAAAGGCGCGGCCGTTGCGGCGCGCGCCTTCGTAGTGGGCCGGATGGGAGTCCGGCCCGGGGGATCGGCGAATCAGACCTTGGCCGTGACCTTGAAGCCGCCCTGCTTGTCGATGTCGATCTCGGCGTTCAGGAAGCCGGCCTTGTAGCCCGCTTCCTTCAGCTTGTGATACGCCATTTCCGCGCGGATCCCCGTGCTGCAGTGAACGATGATGCGCTTGTCCTTCGGAAGCTCGGCGATGCGCGCCGCCAGTTCCTCTTCCGGAATCAGCACCGCGCCCTTGATCATGCCGGCGTTCGCTTCGTCCTTGTTGCGCACGTCGAGAATGATGACGTCGGCCGGCGTCGCTTTCGCGAGCTTGCTGAACTCATCGACGGCGATCGATCCCGGACGCGGCTTCGGCGCGTACGCGACCTTGGTCAGCGCGGGCGTGTTGAAGTCCGTCGCGTAGCCCTTGGCCTGCCAGCCGAGCAGGCCGCCGGCGAGCACCTGGACGTTCTGCTGGCCGCCCTTGATCAGTTCGCGCGCCGCGGCGATCGCGTCGGCGCCGCCGCGCCCGTCGTACACGATGATCGGCGCCTGCAGCTTGGCCGCCGGGAAGCTCTTCAGCTCCTTCTTCAGCACGGCGAGCGGCATGTCGACCGCGCCCTTGATGCGGCCGCCGGCCGCTTCTTCGGCCGAGCGCACGTCGAGGATGATCGAGGGGATGTCCTTGTCGACGTAGGCTTCCTTGACGAACTCGGGCCGCGTCACCAGGTAGTCCTTCGTCTGCCACTCGGGCACGCCCTCGTGATAGACCTTGGTGTTCTTGTAGCCCATGCCGATCGCCTTGCGCTGCGACAGCGGGCTCATCTGGCAGGTCACGCCCTGGCAGAAGAAGACGAGCTGCTTCGACTTGTCGGCCGGCAGCAGCTTCGCCGCGACCTTGTCCCACGCCGGATACGGAATGTTGATCGCCCCGGGAATCGTGCCCTGCTGGAAGCGGGGCAGCGGCCGCGAATCGATCAGGACGACATTGGCGTCGGGTTTCTCGACCTGCCTGCGAATGAAGTCATAGGTCACGAGGTCTTCCTTGGCGACCTTGACCGGCCCTTTCAGGATGACTTCAGTGGCCCACTTCTGGCCGTCCTTCTCGACGTACGCGATGCGTGTCTCGTGACCCTTGCGGGCCTCGCGCAGCGCCTCGGCCGGCTTCTGCACGTCGGCGTCGGTCACCTTGAGCGTCTTCGGGTCGAAGCGGACGATCTCCTTCACGTCGTCGATCGCGAGCTGGATCGAGGTCGACTTGAACGCCACGTTGTCGAAGTAGCCGCGAATGGAGCCGGCCATCGGCTGGTGGCAGTTCATGCAGATCTTCGGCGATGTCGCTTTCGGTGCCGGGGCCTGCGCGGCCACCGGTCCCGCAGCCACGACTGCCAGGACAGCGGTCACAACCCACGGTGTTCTCATCTTCGTTTCTCCCTCAGACAGTGCAGTTGTTGAAAACTCTGTTCGCTCTCGGGCTCAGCGCGCGGCCGCGCTGACGATCTCGCTCGCCTGTCCGGCGTTGACGAGCACCCAGCGCAGCGCGAAACCGCCGGCAAGCACCAGCACCGCCGGCACGACCGTGTGGCGAATCCGGTGCGACATCTCGAGCAGTTGCATGACCAGTGGAACGACGATCCCGACCGCGACGACGCCCACCCAGAACATCACCGCGTACTTGCCGCTGAACAGCAGGCTCGCCGAGGCGGCGTGCGACGCCGACGAGGTGACCAGGCCGACCAGCAGCAGGAAGATCAGGATCAGCTCGAAGGCGAGCAGGGCGACGTCCGCGCGCTGCAGCGATTCGGCGGTGTGCGGCGCGGGTGGCTGCGGGCCGAGCGGCTGTCCGAGGGCGGCGAGGGCGCCGCTGACCATCCCCTGTGGCGCGGGCCGCTTGCCGAACACCTTGGCCGCGAGGTGCAGGGCGGCGGCGGCCGCGGACAGGCCGGACACCAGGAACAGCACCGGCAGCACCGACGTGTTCCACAGCGGCCGCGCGACCATCGTGTTGAGCAGGATGCCGGTGTACACGCCGACGGCGACGCCGAACACGATGTTGACCCAGGCCAGCGCCTTCATGCGCGAGGGGCTGTTCACGAACCAGTCGGAGGCGCGCTGCGTGTACGGCACGGTGCGGCCGATCCAGGGCCAGGCCTCGGGCAGCCGGATGAGCGCGGACACCAGCAGGATCGCGTACACGATCAGCAGCACCCACGAGCCCCAGGCCATCGGCGACAGCGGCATGAAGGTGAGGTAGATCGCCCACACGTACAGCGGGTGCGCGAGGTCGAGCAGCAGCGCGAGCATGCCGATGTTGAGCAGCACGAACGCGAGCAGCGGCGTCTGCAGCGAGAAGAAGTTCCGCGTGTCTTCGCCCTTGGCCGTCTTCAGCATGGCCAGGCCGGCGAACACCATCATCCCGGCGACCATGCCGCCGAGGAACAGGTACACCGGAATCTCCCAGCCCCAGATGTGCAGCGCAGGATCGATCAGCGGGTTGTGGCGCGTCGTTGTCAGTTCGAGCATGGCGCGCTCCTCACGTGAGATAGAAGACCCGCGGCCGGGTGCCGGCCTCGGGCAACAGGGTGTGCCACTTGCGGGACGTCAGCAGCTGGCTGACCGCGCTCTTCGGGTCGTCGAGGTCACCGAAGTACATGCAGTGCGTCGGGCAGACCGACACGCACGCCGGGTCCTTGCCGTCCTTGGTCCGGTGCAGGCAGAACGTGCACTTGTCGACGTAGCCCTTCGGGTGCACGTAGCGCGCGCCGTACGGGCACGAGGCGATGCAGGCCTTGCAGCCGATGCAGCGGTTGGCCGTCACCTGCACGGTCTTGCCGACGGGCTCGACGTGGCTGGCGCCGGTCGGGCAGCACTGCACGCACGGCGGGTTGTCGCAGTGATTGCAGCGCTCCGAGCGGATCTCCATCGTGATCGCCGGGAAGTTGCCGCGCACCTCGGTCGTGATCCAGTCGCGGCAGTAGCCGGTCGGAACGTCGTTCTCCGTCTGGCACCCCACCACGCAGTCCATGCAGCCGACACACTTGGCGGTGTCGATCACCATTCCAAAGCGTGCCATCTACGCCTCCACCATGAACGTGACGAAGTTGCTGTGGATGCTCGTGCCGCCCATCAATGGATCGGTCTTGTACTTCGTCGTCAGGCCGGCGACGCTGGCTCCCCGCATGTAGGCGCTCTTCAGCGCCGGGTTGGTGTGGCCGAAGCCGTAGACCATGTAGACGGTGTCGGGCCGGATGCGCTGCGTGGCCTTCACCCGCACCCTGTTGCTGACCACGCCGTCCTGGTTCTTCAGTTGCACGTAGGCGCCGTTCTTCAGGCCGATCTTCGTGGCGGTGGCGGTATTGACCCACACCTCGTTCTCGCGCATGAGGTCGCCGAGCAGCGTGTTGGTCTGGGTACGGCTGAAGGTGTGCACGGGCGCGCGGCCGCTGATCAGCCGGAAGTAGCCCGCGGGCGGTTCCTCGTGCTTCGTGTACTTCGGCACCGGGTCGAAGCCCTTGTCCTTCAGGCGCTGCGACCAGAACTCGACCTTGCCGGACGGCGTGTCGAACTCGAGCTGCAGGCCTTCCTCGACGGTCGTGGGCTTCTTCTCGCCCACGATCACGCCTTCGGTCTTCAGCTTCGCCCAGTCCCAGCCCGACTTCTCGATGCGCGCCTTCAGGTACTCCTCGATGTCGTTGAACGGCATCGTCTCCGGCATGCCGAGCTTGTTCGCCAGCTGCTTCGCGATCCACCAGCCGGGCTTCTGCTCGTGGGGCGGCTGCACGACCGGCTGGCGCAGCGAGACCCAGCCGCGGCGGCCCCAGCCGACCTGCAGTTCGTCATGGCGCTCGAGGAACACGGTCTCCGGCAGCACGACGTCCGCGTAGCCGGCGATCTCGCTCGGCACGGTGTCGACGACGACGAGCAGGTCGAGCGCGTCGATGGCCTTGAGCGTCTCGGCGCGGTTCGGCAGCGCCTGGATGATGTTCGACGAGTAGACGAACCAGCCCTTGATCGGATACGGCTTGCCGGTGATGGTCGCCTCGCGGATGCCGGTCGTGACCTGTTCGTCGGCGAACGGATACCTCTCGCCGTTCGGGTTGTCGGCGAAGGGCTTGTCGCTCGTCGGGTACTTGGGCAGCGGGTAGCCCGCCACCTTGATCCCGTTCTGGATGAAGAGCCCGCCACGGCGCCCCCAGTTGCCGAGCAGCGCGTTGAGCAGCGCCACCGCGCGGCTGCGCTGCGCGTCGTCGCCGTACCAGTTCACGCGGCGTCCGGGGTGCACCAGCGAGGCCGGGCGGCGCAGCGACAGTTCGCGCGCGGTCGCGCGGATCAACGCCGGGTCGAGGCCGGTTTCGGCGGCCGCCCACTCGGGCGTCGCCGACTTGATCTCCTCGACGAACTTGTCGAAGCCGTGGCCGTGCTGCGCGACGAAGTTCCGGTCGTACCAGCCTTCGGTCACGAGGATGTTCATCCACGCGAGCAGCAGCGCGAGGTCGGTGCCGGGCTTGATCGGCAGCCAGTACTTGGCCTTGCTCGCGGCCACCGAGTAGCGCGGGTCGACGACGATGATCGGGATCCGGCGCGCCACGGCGTTGGCGAACTCCTGCACCTGCAGGTTGTGCATGTTCTCGCCGAGGTGCGAGCCGATCAGCACGAGGCAGTCGGTGTTCTCGATGTCGGTCGGCTCCGGCGAGCCGAGTCCGGTGCCGTACGTCAGCGAGAAGCCGACGTCGCGCGGGCCGCGGCACTGCGCGAACGAGGCGCCGGCCATGTTGATGCAGCCGTAGCTCTTCAGCACGTGCTGGATGAAGCGCACGCCGATGCCGTGGTACAGCATGGCGATCGATTCGGCGCCGTGCGCGCCCTTGATCTTGTTCATGCGCTCGGCGACGGTGCGTCAGCGCCTCGTCCCAGGTCGCGGTCTTCCACGCCTCCTTGCCGCGCTCGCCCGTGCGGATCAGCGGCGTGCGCAGGCGGTCCGGGTCGTTGATCGAGCCGGGCGCGCCGGTGCCGCGCGGGCACAGGCGGCCGCGGCTTTGCGGATCGAGCGGATTGCCCTCGAACTTCCAGACCTTGCCGTCGCGCACGGACGCGAAGCCGGCGCAACGCCAGAAGCACATCTCGCAGAAGGTCGCGACGGTCTTGACGTCGCCGGACGGCGGATCGGCGGCGCGGGCGAGGTGGGCGAAGGGGGGAAGCTGGGTGGCAGCGGCGCCGGCGCCGAACGTCGCTGCGGAGATCTTGAGAAATCTGCGGCGTGAGAGTGCGTCCATGTGTGTCCTGTTTGTCGAGCGCGGCACTCGGTTTCCTCGTTCCGCACTACGCAGCCGAATTCCACGCCGTCTGGTGTCGGCGGCGATTGATGCAGCGCACCGGGCGGCCCGCCTGGAGGGTCGTTCTGTGACGGGAGTCACGGAAATCGTGCGGTGAAACGAACGGTCGTTCGCTTTCGCGCCGCGTAAGCGCGGGCGGTACGGCTGGGCAAGACTGCTGTTCCCGGCGTTCACAAGCGCGCCGTCGCTTGATTGATCTGCCATCAACGGGGCTCTGGGGCCGTCGGCTAGGTTGAACCGGCAGCCCGGATGACGCCGCTGTCTCGGCGATCGCGATCTACGAAGGAGGAAGGATGAACCGCACCAAGCTGCTCGCCTGGCGCTTTCATGGGAGCAGGCGCCGCCCTGGCGCAGACACCGACGGCGGCCGAGCAGGCCGTGGTCCAGCGCGCCGCCGACCAGTTCCTGAGCGGGCTGGAGAAGAACGCGTACTACGACGTCACCGCCGAGGAGGTGATGGCGCGCATCAAGGCCGGCAAGCCGGACTACGTGATCCTCGATCGTGCGCGTGCCCAAGGACAAGAAGTTCGACAAGGGCCACCTGCCCGGAGCCATGTTCGCCGCCGTGTACGACGTCGCCAAGCCGGAGACGCTCGCGAAGCTTCCGAGGGACAAGGACATCTTCGTCCATTGCGACACCGGACAGCAGCAGAACAAGGCGGTCGCGGCGCTGCGGATGATGGGCTACAAGGCGCTACGCGATGAAGTGGGGCTACATGGCGTGGAGTCCGGCCCCGCCGACGGCGCTGACGCTCGAGGCGATCAACGGTTCGATCACCAAGGGCTATCCGGTCGAGAAGTAGCCGCGTCGGTGGCGGCGCGGCTACCGCCACGGGCACCGAGCCTGCCGACACGTCGACGGCGAGGTTCACCGCCGGCGACGGCTTGCCGTCGCCGTCGGCGGAATGGATCGGCTCGACTGCGCGCGCTACCGTCGGCGCGCGGAGGGGCCGGGACAGGATGACAGCGTGGTCAGTGCCGGCGGCGCCGGGCGCCCAGGCCGACAACGGTCGACACGTGCCGTCGATGCACAGTTCGTAGTCCTGTCCGAAGGCCGACCGCGCCAGCGTGACCTCGCGGTGCCATCGGTCCGCCGGGCGGTAGTGCCACGCCGGGCCGACGCGCACGGCGCCCGGCGGCGGCTCCATGCCGGCGCCGGAGCCCTGCACGCGGGCGGCGCTGAGGTAGAGCCACGCGCCTGCCACCACGTAGTCCTCTTCCCACAGGACCTTCTCGACCGTGTGCTGCCAGCGCAGCGTGAAGCTGCGCGCGGGGAGGGTATGGAGCGCCGTGCCGACGACGATGCACAGCGCCGAGGCGATCACGACGATGCGGCCGGCCGCACCGCACGCCGCGCGGCACGCGCGCGGAACACGTGCCAGGCGACGAACAGCGCGCTCAAGGCGAAGCCGATCTCGTCGGTCAGCGGCACCGCGGCGATCAGGAACGCCGCCGCGACGAATGCGAAGGCGCGCTCGAGCCAGTTGACCGGGGCCAGCCAGTAGCCGACCGCAGCGACGCCCCACAGGCCGATGGCGAACAGGACCTTCGCCGTGATGTAGGTGACGTCGAGCCAGCCGCCGGCCTGCAGCAGCAGGGCCGGCGAGTAGACCGCCATGAACGGGATGATGAAACCGGCCAGCGCGATCTTGACCGCCTGCATGCCGATCTTCATTCCCGACACGCCGGCGAAGGGCGCCGCGGCGAACGCCGCCAGCGCCACGGGCGGTGTCAGGTCCGCCATGATCCCGAAGTAGAAGACGAACATGTGCGAGACCAGCAGCGGAACGCCGAGCTGCAGCAGGGCGGGGGCGGCGATCGAACTCGTGATGATGTAGTTCGGGATCGTGGGGATGCCCATGCCGAGGACCAGGCAGGCCGCCATCGTCAGGAGCAGCGAGGCGAACAGGCTGTCCTGCCCGATGGCGACGACGAACCCGACGAAGTTCGTGGCCGCGCCGGTCAGCGTCAGCACGCCGATGATGATGCCGACCTGGGCGCAGGCGGTGCCGACCGGCAGGGCGTTGCGCGCGCCGTCCGCCAGCGCATCCAGCGACAGGCGCAGCGTCTTGCGACCGCCCTTCATGAAGAAGCACACGGCAGCGAGCAAGGCGATGATCGCGAAGAACGCGTCGACACCCAGCTTGACGAACCCGGCGCACGCGATGCCGAGGATGATCCAGAACACGATGCGCAGGCCCACGCCGCGCAGGCCGAGCGAGATCGCCATGCCGAGCAGCAGGATCGCCGTCAGCGCGAGGCCGACCATGCCGGAGAACAGCGGCGTGTAGCCGCCGAGCAGCAGCCACACCAGGGCGATCAGCGGCAGCACGAGGTACCAGCCATCGACCACCGCGCGCCATGCGCTCGGGCATTCCTCGGGCGGCAGGCCGAGCAGCTTCAGGCGCCCGGCTTCGAGGTGAACCATCCAGAAGCAGGCGACGAAGTACAGGACCGCCGGGATCGCGGCGGCCTTGCAGATCTCGATGTACGGGATGTTGAGCGTCTCGGCCATGATGAAGGCGACGGCACCCATCACCGGCGGCATGATCTGCCCGCCCATCGACGAGGTCGCCTCGACCCCGCCGGCGAACTCCGGCCGATAGCCGAAGCGTTTCATCAGCGAGATCGTGAACGGCGCGCTGGCGACCACGTTGGCCACGCCGGAACCCGAGATCGTTCCCATGAAGGCGGACGACGCCACGCACACTTTCGCCGGGCCGCCCTGCGAGCGGCCGAACAGGCCCAGGGCGACGTCGTTGAAGAGCTTGATCATGCCGGCCTGCTCGAGGAACGAGCCGAACAGGATGAACAGGAAGATGTAGGTCGAGCTGACGTAGATCGGCGTGCTGTAGATGCCTTCGGTGCCGAAGGCGAGCTGGCCGACGATCTGGTCGATGCCGTAGCCGCGATGGGCCAGCGACCCCGGCATGTACTGGCCGAGCACGGCGTACGCGAGGAAGATCGCGCAGATCAGCGGCAGCGCGAGCCCCATCGTGCGCCGTGTCGCCTCGAACACGAGCACGATCGACGCCACGCCGATCAGCATGTCCCAGTCGGTGAGGTCGCCGGCCCGCTGGATCAGGTCGGCCTCGAAGACCCAGTGGTACAGGCCGATCACGAAGGCGATCGTCCCCAGCGTCCAGCCGATCCAGCGGCGGCCGAGCGGGGGCAGCAGGACGAAGGTCATCAGCAGCAGGAAGCCGACGTGCACCGCGCGCACCACCGTGCTCGACAACGGGCTGTAGGCGGCCGTGATGATCTGGAACGCGGAAAAGACGACGGCGACCGCGTAGGCCTGCTTCGATAGCGGGATGGTGCCGGCCTGGAGCTCGGCGTCGGCGCCCTGGACGGGGATCTGCGTCATTGCAGCGAGTCCAAAAAAAGATGGCACAGGAAACCTGTGCCATCGACGGTCGGCATTCGGCGTCTGACGTTACTTGAGAACGCCTGCCTCACGGAAGTAGCGCTCGGCGCCCGGGTGCAGCGGCACCGGCGGCGACTTGACGGCGTCGGCGGCGTTGATGCCCTTGGCCGCCGAATGGGCGGCGGCCAGCTGATCGAGGTTGGTGAAGATCGCCTTCGTCATGGCGTACACGGTGTCGGCGGGAACGCCCTCGTGCGTGACGAGGAAGTTCTTGATCGCCACCGACGGCACCGCGGCTTCCTGCCCGGTGTACGTGTTGGCCGGGATCGTCGCCGGCAGGTACGCCGGATCGCCGATCTTGCCGACGATGTCGGCGGGGATGCTGACCACGACGATCTTCATCGTCGTGGCGAGATCGCGGATCGAGGCGACCCCGAGGCCCGCGGACTGCAGCGTCACGTCGAGCTGGCGGTTCTTGATCAGTTCCACCGACTCGCCGAACGGCAGGTATTCCACCTTGGCGAAATCCTTGTAGGTCATCCCCGCGGCCTTGAGGATCGCCCGGGCGTTCAGTTCGGTGCCCGAACGCGGGGCGCCCACGGAGATGCGCTTGCCCTTCAGGTCGGCGAGAGTCTTGATCCCCGAGTCGGCGCTCGCGACGATCTGGATGTAGTTGGAATAGATGCCGCCGATGGCGCGGAGCTTGTTCAGCGGCGCCTTGAAGCCGGCGTCCTCGTCGCCTTTCCAGGCGTCCGAGAGGGAGTCGCCGAGCGTGAAGGCGATCTCGCCGCGGCCCGCCTGGAGCAGGTTGAGGTTCTCGACCGACGCCTTGGTCGCCTGCACGCTCGACTTGGTGTCCGGCATGGCCTTGGCGTAGATCTGGCCCAGCGCGACGCCGAGCGGGTAGTACACGCCGCTCTGGCCGCCGGTCAGGATGTTGATGAACTTCTGCTGCGCCGATGCGCCGGCGGCGAGCCCGGCGAGAGCGAAGCCGAGGACGCACGAGCGAACCACGGCGCGGACCGATGAATGCATTCCAAGTCTCCTTGAGGATGGTCCCGCTTTTACTGCGGGCGTTCTGAGTGTCGCGGGGATTATAGGTTTACGCCGGAGCAGGTCCCCATGCGGTCGAACCCGGCATCCGTTCCAGACCGCGACACAGACTGCGGCCGGCGGACGGGCGTCGGCCTCATGCAGCGCTCCGGGGCGCGGGTCTGGCAGACTTGCCGGCATGAACCCGGCCATCGAAGCCTCCCTGACCTGCTGGCACGAGATCATCGCGACCGGCGACGCGCGACGGCTGCGGTCGTTGCTCGCCCCGGACTGCGTCTTCCGCTCGCCGGTCGCCTATCAGCCGTATCACGGCGCGGAGCGGACCGAACGCGTGCTCGCCACCGCCGCATCCGTGTTCCAGGATTTCCGCTACCACCGGCAATTCGTCTCCGGCAACGACGTCGGGCTCGAGTTCTCGGCGCGCGTGGGGTCGGTGGAACTGAAGGGAATCGACCTCATCCACTTCGACGACAACGGGTCGATCACCGAGTTCGAGGTGATGGTGCGACCGGCCACGGGCCTGCAGGCCCTGGGCCAGGAGATGGCGCGCAGGCTAGCGGAACAGCCCTAGCGTCGCCGGAGGCGGGTCGCGCACGGGGCGGCGGTGCCGGTCGATCCACACGGCCCATCCCACCAGCAGCCACTGGCTGAAGCCGACCAGCGCGATCGCCTCCACACTCGGCGGGGGCGGTCCGACCGCATTGGCGATCTGGATCGCCGCGAGGAAGGCGACGAACGCCACCAGGGCCCAGGCTCCGACCCGGTCGATCGCTTTCGTCGCTCGTGCGTAGATCGCCACGCCGATGGCGAGCATGGTCACTTCGAGCACGTGGGCGATGGCCGGATGGTTCCACAGCCCCGCCCCCACGTGCTCACCGCCGGGCATCAGCGGCAGGTCCGGGACGTGAACCAGGGCATCGAGCAGCCAATGGCTGATGACGAGCGCGCTGATCACGATCGCGCTGGCGATGTCCCGTGTCGCGAGGCGCAGGAAGCCGATGGCCGCGGCCCACAGCAGGACCGCGAGCAGGCTGTGCGACCACGGGTGATGCTCGAACACGAGGGGCGACGCGGCGGTCGCTCCCGGCTCGATGCGCACGCTCTCGACGCCGATGAGCAGCAGCATCGGCCAGAGCAGGTCGATCCAGAGCGCGGCGAACACCAGCGTCCCGAGGGATGCGCGTGGCGCGAGCGGCTTGGCGGCGAACGCGACCGCGAAGTGACCCAGGAACATGGAGCCGAGTTTAAGGTGGCGCCGCGGGGACTGCCCACGACCGGCTGCCGGAAGGTCGTTCAACGCAGGACGGAGGGGCGTGCATGGCCTTTGGGAGTACTACGTACGGCGCAGCACTCCTAGGCGGCTGAAGCCAGGAGTTCCTGCAAGGCCTCGTGCAGCACCCGCGCGTCCACGGGCTTGGACAGCAGCCGCCGCACGCCGGCGGCGGCGACCGTCGTGGCGTCGAGCAGTTCGCTGCGCCCGCTGTAGAGCAGGACCGGAAATCCGGGACGGCGCCTGACCAGCGCACTCGCGAGTTCCACTCCGGTCATCCCCGGCATCGTCTGGTCCGTCAGCACGACGTCGAAACGTTCCGGCTCGCGCGAGAACCATCGCAGGGCCTCGGCGGGATCGCTGACGGCGGCGACCGTGAGGCCCCAGCCCTGCAGCAGCTCGCGCATGAAGCCGAGCACCGACGCCTCGTCCTCCACCAGCAGGACGCGTCCGGACAGCGCCGCGCGGGGCGCGATGCTGTCGCCGGCGCCGGTCGCCTGATCGTCGGGCGCGGGAGTAGCGAGCGGCAGCAGCACGCGAAACGTCGTGCCGGCATCGCGCCGGGATTCGACCACGACGTGGCCACCGTGCTCGTGGACCACGCCGTGGACGATCGACAGGCCCATGCCGGTGCCGTGGCCGATGTCCTTGGTGCTGAAGAAGGGGTCGAACATGCGCTCCATGACTTCCGGCCCGATGCCCGTTCCGGAGTCGGCGACGGAGAGCTGCGGCGTACTCCCCGCTGAACGTGTGCCTGCAGCTCGAGCACGTCATCGCGCTCAGCTGCACCCGTTCGGCGCCCACGACGATGCGACCGCTTTCCCCCATTGCATCGCGCGCGTTGATGCACAGGTTCAGCACCACCTGGTGCGCCTGCACGGGGTCGACGTGAGCGACCGGATCGCCGGCGACGCGTGACACGAGTTCGATGCGTGGCCGGCAAGGTCGCGCGCAGCATCCGGGTCGACTCGTTGACGAGCGGTCGCAGCGCGACCGGCCGCGGCTCGCTGCGACGGCCCCGGCTGAAGGCGAGCATCTGCTGGATCAGGTCGCGCGCGCGCTGGCAGGACAACAGGGCCTGCTCGAGATGCGATTGCAGCCTGGCGTCGGCGGCGGCCGCGGGGCGCTCCGATGCGAGCGCCATGTAGCCCATCACGCTGGTCAGGATGTTGTTGAAGTCGTGCGCGATGCCGCCGGTGAGGTGGCCGATCGCTTCCATCTTCTGCGCCTGGCGCAGCTGCGACTCGAGTTCATGCCGCCGGTCTTCCTCCTGCCGCCGGGCGGTCACATCGCGTCCCATGTAAAGCACGTGGGGCGCGCCGCGATGCTGGATCGGCACGCCGCGCAACTCGAGGTCGTAGCGCGTGCCGTCGCGGCGCACGAGCGTGGTCTCGAGGCCGATCGGCGCGCCGGCGAGCGCACGCGCGTGCAGGGACCGGATGCGTTCGGCCACCTCGGGCGGGTTGGCGATCACGCGGTCGATGCCGAGCACCATGTCGCGCGGGAACCCGCTCATCGCCTCGTAGGTCGCGTTGACGTCGACGATGCGGAAGTCGGCGTCGCGCAGGACGAGCGCGTCGGCGGAGGCGTTGAAGATCGCCCGGTACTGCTCCTCGCTGTCGCGCAGCGCCTGCTCGGCGCGCCTGCGCTCGGTGATGTCGCGCGCGATGGCGAGCACGTGCGGCTCGCCGCGGTGCAGGATCGGCAGGTAGCGGATCTCGACGTCGAACGACTCGCCGCTCTTGCGTATGGTGCGCGTTTCGAGGTGGCCGGTCTCGCCTTCCAGCGCGCGCTGCATCATGAGGATGCGCCGCGCGATGTCGAGCGTGGGCAGGCGGTCGCCGAAGGTGGAGCCGACGATCTCGTCGCGCGTGTATCCGTACATGGCCGTGAAGGCCGCGTTGACGTCGACGATGCGGACGTCGCGGCTCCACAGCACGAGCGCGTCCGCCGACCCTTCGAAGATCGCCCGGTACTGTTCCTCGCGCAGTCGCAAGGTCTCGAGCGCCTCCTTGCGATCCGTGATCTCCCGGGTGAAGGCGAGGATGCGCTCGTGCCCGCCGATGGTGGCCCGCTTCAGCTCCACCTCGTCCCAGTGCAGGCTCCCGTCCTTGTTCCTGCGGCGCCACTCGAAGCGCACCTGCGCGCCGCGACGCGCAAGGTCCATGTGGCGCGCCGCTTCGTCCTCGGTGTAGGGCGGGACGTTGGAACTGACATCGGCGATGCGCACCTGCAGCAGCTCGTCGTGCGTGTAACCGTAGTTGCGGCAGGCCTTCGGATTGACGTCGAGCACGCGGCCCGTGTCGAAGTCGTGCACGAAGATGGCGTCCTCGGTCGCGTCGAAGATGGCCCGGTAGCTCGCTTCGGACGCGCGCGCCTCGGCGGCCGCGCGCTGTCGCTCGAGTTCGGCGGCGGCGCGCACGGCGAAGATCTGCAGCAGCGCCTCGGTAAGGGCGCGGTCGGTCATCGGCTGCCGGTGCAGGGCGACGATGAGACCGATCTGCCGGCCGCTGGCATCGGTCATCGAGTGCGCGGCGTAGCTGTCGAAGCCCTGCGCGTGGAACAGCGTGCCGTTCCGGAACTCGGCCCGCACTCCTGCGGCGACGAAGCGCGAATCGCGCCCCACCATGGCCCGGCAGGGCGTGCTGTGCAACGTCGTAGTCGAAGGCCGGCAGCAGCCGGCCATCGAACCAGGTGGCGAGCGTGACGACCCTGCCCGGCGCGGTCGTCGTCGAAGCGCGCGATCATCGTCGCGTCGACTTCGAGGATTCCGCGCGAGCCCGGCGGCGAGTTCGGCGAAGACGTCCCTGCCTTCGGTGCGCGACACCGCCAGCGCGGCCGCCGTCGTCTTCGCGAGCGTACGCTCGAGCCGGGTCGCGTCCGAAGGATCGTTCGCCACGCCGTCGTCCCGGGTCGCGGTCGACGCTACGCCGCCGCTGGATGCAGCGCGCTGGAATCGTCGCGCGCCGACGCGCGCTGCGAGGCGCTCCGACCACGCGGTCGGCTTCAGCACCTGGCGCTCCGCGAGGATGTGGCGCGCCAGGGGTGCGAGTCCGGCGCGGTGCGCCGCGTCGATCAGCGTCAGCGACAGCAGGTCGCGCTGCGCATGGCTGCCGCCGAACCGGTGGGCCCCGTCGCGGGTGGCGTGGATCAGCTCCGCGGCGGCGGCGTAGTCCTGCCGGGCGTAGGCCCGGATGCCGAGCGCGAGCGGCAGGCCGACCTCGCGCGCCATCATGCCGCGCTCCGCCTGCGCCTTCCACGGCCGTGGCCTGCAGGTCGAGCTGCAGCCGTCCGGCCGCCGCGGCGCGGCCCGCCGCCGCGAATGCCAGCATCGCGTGCAGGTCGTTGAAGGCGTAGTGGCCGCGCTCGACGTCGAGGCGCTGCTCCCAGTTCGCGGCGACGCCGTCCCAGCGGTCGCCGACGTCGATGCCCTCGAGCTTCAGCCGCCACAGCAGCGCGGTGGCGTCGACGAGCGCCAGCGCGAACTCCGCCGGCTCCGGCTGGATGGCGGTGTCGTACAGATGCAGCACGCGGTCGACGTCTCCCTTGTCGAGGTAGAACAGCGCGAGGTGCCACCAGTTGTGGAAGGCGAAGCCGTTGTCCGGCGCCCAGTCCTGCTCGCGCGACTCGCAGCCACGCGATGCCTTCGTCGATGCGGCCCTGCATCTCCATCACGTGGGTCGCCGCGTGCACCGCCCAGCCGTCCTTCGGCTTCGAGGTCGAGCGCGCGGCGCGCCGTGCGCCTCCGCCTCGCGGTACTGGTTGCACTCCTCGAGGCCGAACGCGTACATGCCCAGCACGTAGGAGTAGCCGGGCACCGTGGCGCTCCAGTGCGGCAGCACGCGCGCCACCCGGTTGCGCAGGTTCAGCGCGTCGCCGCGGAAGAAGTCCATCAGGTGCGCGGTCTGCAGCGCGAGCGCGTCGCGCGGGTGATCGACGAGCACCGCCTCCAGCGTCCGGCTGGCCTCGTCCCACTCGTAGCGCACGCAGTTGGTCGCCCGCCGCGAGCAGCCGGCGCTCGCGCGGCGTCATGATCGCGACGCGTGCGCACGCGCCGCATCGAGCGCCGCCGCGACGTCGGGCAGGTACTTCTTCTCCGACAGCGTGAAGAGGGCGAACGCCTTGAACAGAAGCGCCGACACGAACGACGGGTCGGCGGCCAGCGCCGCATCGAGCGTCGCGAGGACGTCGCCGCGGTAGGAGTGGAACTGCTCGAGCGCGGTCTCGTAGTGCTGGATGGCGAGGGCGGACGACGTCGAGTGGGCGACGTCGCGGGCGTCACGGATCATGGACATCTCCTGGTTGGACAGGACAGCGCGCTGCATGTCCTGAAGCATGTTCTTCGCGAAGCCGGCGTCGCGCATGGTCCGTCGCACGGGCCGTGCTGATCGGGCCTCGAGTGAGACGGAAGTCTAGGAATCACGCGAGCGGCTGTCGCCGGACTTTTACCCTCCGGCTACGCTTTGATACACGGCGGTTACACAGCGCGCCGAAGGCGGCTCAGTGCCGCCGACACGGACGCCGCCGGCACGTACATGTAGCCGGCGCCTCGCACCGTGCGGATCGCGCGCGGGTTCTCCGGGTCGTCCTCGATCTTGCGGCGCAGGCGCGTGATGCGGATGTCGATCGAGCGGTCGAACGGCTCCCACTCGCGATTGCGCGTCAGCGTCAGCAGCCGGTCCCGGCTCAGCACCTGGTTCGGGTGATCGAGAAAGGCCTTCAGCAGGTCGAACTCCATCGCCGTGAGCGGCATCTCGGCGCCATCGCGATCGAACAACTGTCGCGCCGCGACGTCCAGCAGGCAGCGTCCGATCGCGAGGCGCGACGATTCGCCGCGCGGCTCGGACCCGCTGCGGCCGGCTGCAGGCGCCGCATCACGCTCCGGATGCGCGCGCGCAGTTCGCGCGGATCGAAGGGCTTGCCGATGTAGTCGTCGGCGCCGACCTCGAGACCGATGATGCGGTCCACCGTGTCGCTCGCGCCGGTGATCATGATGATGCCGACGCTGTGGCGCTCGCGCAGGTAGCGCGCGAGCGCAAGGCCGTCCTCGCCGGGCAGCGCGAGATCGAGCAGCACGACGTCCGGCACCGAGGCCTGCAGCGCGGCGCGCATCGCCGCGCCGCCGTCGACCGCCACCGCGTCGTAGTCGTGGCTCGCCAGGTACTCGGTCAGCACGTTCCGGATTTCGACGTCGTCGTCGACGATCAGGACCTTGCCGCTGTTCATCGTCGCTGCCGACCTCTCGCGTCGCAGCGTCCCGAGCGGGTGGTCCAGCGCGAACGGCGACCGCGATTACACATCGATACAAAGCCGCGTTCGGAATCGAAAGGCAGCGCGTTACGCGCCGCCTCCTACCGTGCGCCCCGTGTCGCGGCGTGTGCCGCCGATGTTGCCGCATACGAAAGCGAGAGGCGCCATGAACACCGACTACGCACTTCCCCTACAGCGCGCGCAGGGCTCTGGCGGAGTCGAGCGCGCTGGCCCGATGCACCCTGGCACCGGCTCGTCGCGCCGCGCTGCGCGCCATCGTGCGCCTCGTCGCTCGTCGCCGCCGGGCGCGGCGCCGGTTCGAGGACCTGCAGCCATCTCGACGAACGGACCCTGCGCGACCTCGGCCTCACCCGCAGCGAGACTGGCGTCCGTCGTCGCGGAACTCGGCGGCCACGCGGCCGCTCACCCGCCGCCGCACCGACCTCGAGGTCTGGCACGTCCGCGTCGTCGCGCTTCCGCGTCCGCGCGATCGACTCGTCGCTCTGACTCTTCCCACCCTTCCTCAACCCACCACGAACGGGAGCATCCACCATGCACGTCAGCAACCATGTCGTCGACACCAACCGCTACGCCAAGTGCGTCGAGGTGTCCAAGCGCGTCCGCTGGGACATCGACAAGGACGTCGTCCGCGGTCGCCGCTTCGACTTCGGCAAGAAGTTCCTGCCGGACGGCCTGTCGAAGGTCGAACGAACTGCGCCTTCCTGACGTCCCGGCGAGAAGCGCTTCTTCTCGCAGATCCAGGGCCGCACGTACGCCAACATCTTCGGCCTGGTCGAGCGCTTCATCGGCGCCAAGATCCTCGAGGTCAGCCGCGAGCACTGGCTCGGCGACCAGGTCGCGCTCGAAGCGCTGGTGCGCTTCACCGACGAGGAACTGAAGCACCAGGAGATGTTCCGCCGCCTGGAGAAGCTGGCCGGCGAGGGCATGCCGGACGGCTACCGGTTCCTGCCGCAGCCCAACGACGTCGCCCAGGCCGTGCTCGGCGCCTCGACCTGGGCGGTGCTCGGGCTGACGCTCGACATCGAGCTGTTCACGCAGCTGCACTACCGCGAGAGCATCCAGCCGGACGCCGGAACTGTCCGACCTGTGGAAGGACGTGTTCCTGTTCCACTGGAAGGAGGAGTCGCAGCACGCCGTGATGGACGAGATGGAGTGGCTGCGCGAGAACGAGAAGCTGACGCCGGCGCAGCGCGACGCGGCGGTCGACGACCTGATCGGGCTGGTCGGCGCCGTCGACGGCATCCTGCAGGCGCAGTCGAAGGCCGACGCCGACTACTTCCTGATCGCCGGCCGGACGCGCCTTCGCCAGCGAGCGAAGCGGCGCCATCGCGCGCGACGTTCCTGCGCGCGTACCGCTGGCAGTACATCGTCTCCGGCGTGCAGGACGCGCGCTTCAACGCGCGAGGGCGACCCCGAAATGGCCGAGGAACATGGGGCGAGTCTAGGCGGCGACGAAGACTTTGCCTACGGCGAGGGCCGCCTCGGCCGATGGCCCGGACGGGCCAGGCGAGGCTCGGTTATCCCGATCGACCAGTGCCGCCGCGCGCGGATCATTGAGCGAACCGACTGAAGCCGCCGCGCTGCGGTGGCATCATCAGGGTTCCCCTCCGCTTTCCGGCCCCGCCATGTCCCTGACCAACGCCCGCGGCGTATACGTGATTGCGCCTACGCCGTTTCTCGATGACGGCCGGATCGACAACGCGTCGGTCGACCGCATGACCGACTTCTTCCTCGCCGCCGGCGTGTCCGGAATCACGGTGCTCGGGCAGATGGGCGAGGCGCCCAAGCTCGACCACGGCGAAGCCCTCGAAGTCGCGCAGCGCGTGATCCGCCGCGCGACCGTCCCCGTGATCGTCGGCGTATCGGCGCCGGGCTTTGCCGCCATGCGTTCGCTGGCGCGGGCGTCGATGGAGGCGGGCGCCGCCGGCGTGATGATCGCGCCGCCGAATACCTTGCGGACCGACGACCAGATCGTCGGCTACTTCCGCCAGGCCGCCGAGGCGGTCGGCCACGACGTTCCCTTCGTGCTGCAGGACTATCCGCTGACGTTCAGCGTGGTGATGACGCCGGGCGTCATTCGCCGCATCGTGATGGACAACCCGTCGTGCGTGATGCTCAAGCACGAGGACTGGCCGGGGCTCGAGAAGATCTCCGCGCTGCGCGGCTTCGAGCGCGACGGCGTCGATGCGCCACATCTCGATCCTGTGCGGCAACGGCGGGCTCTTCCTCGACTTCGAGCTGGAGCGCGGCGCGGACGGCGCCATGACCGGCTACTGCTTCCCGGACATGCTGGTCGACGTCGTCAACCTGCACGCCGAGGGCCGCCGCGACGCGATGCACGATCTGTTCGATGCCCACCTGCCGCTCATCCGCTACGAGCAGCAGCAGGGCATCGGGCTGGCCGTGCGCAAGTACGTGCTGATGCGGCGCGGCGTGATCGCCACGCAGGCACAGCGCCGGCCAGCCGTTCCACTGTCGCCTGCGGCACGCGCCGAGGTCGACTATCTGCTCGCGCGCGTCGGCAAGGTCGACGCGCGCGCCGCGCTGGGCTGATCACGGCCGCTTTGCGATTCCGACACGACATCCAGGAAAGCCGACCGACATGCGAACCGAACCGATGGCGCTCGAGGCGACGCTCGCCCGCGCGCTCGAGGGAATTTCCACCGCCACGCTGACCACCGTGCTGCTGAAGAAGGGGCTGCGCAACGTCTGGATGCGCGGCACGCGGCCCGTTGCCGACCGCCGCTCGCCGCACGGTCGGCCGCGCGTTCACGCTGCGCTTCGTGCCGGCGCGCGAGGACCTGGCGACGCCCGAATCCTGGTCGTCGCCGATCTCGACGCGCGCGGCGATCGAGGCGATGCCGGCGGGCTGCATCGCCGTCGTCGACGCGATGGGCGTCACGGATGCCGGCATCTTCGGCGACATCCTGTGCGCGCGCATGGCGAAGCGCGGCGTGGCGGCGCTGGTCACGGACGGCGTCGTGCGCGACCTCGCCGGCGTGCTCGGCACCGGCCTGCCGGTGTGGTGCCAGGGCGCGGCGGCGCCGCCGTCGGTCGCCGGGCTCACCTTCGTCGGCTGGCAGGAGCCGATCGGCTGCGGCGGCGTCGCCGTGTTCCCGAACGACGTGGTGGTGGCCGACGGCGACGGCGCCGTCGCTGATCCCGGCGGCGCTGCTCGACGAGGTCGTGGCGGCGTCGCGTCGAGCAGGAGGAGCTCGAGGCCTGGATCATGCAGCGAGGTCGAGCAGGGCGCGGCGCTGCCCGGCCTGTATCCGCCGAACGCCGAGAACAAGGCGCGCTTCGAGCAGGCGCGGGCCAAGGCGAAGGGCAGGGCGAAGAACTGACCTGAAGGAAAGGTTCGCGATGACGCAGCAACTCGATCACCTGCGCGACTGGATCGGCCGCGAGGAAGTGAAGGACGACGTGGTGCGGCGCGACTTCGTCCGCGGGCTCTACGCGACACTCGATCGCACCGACCGCATGGCGGATCCTCTGGTCGTGCCGCGGCTGATCCACTGGCTCCACTTTCACCCGCTCGCGCCGCAGTCGGAACTCGGCCCGGACGGGCATCCGCGGCGCGGCGGTTTCCTGCCACCGGTGCCGCTGCCGCGACGGATGTGGGCGGGGAGCCGGATGCGCTTCGTCCGCACGCCCGCGGTCGGCGAGCAACTGACGCGCCGCTCCGTCATCAAGGACGTCAGGATCACGGAAGGCAAGACCGGCACGCTGGTCTTCGTGACGGTGATGCACAGCATCGCCGGTGACCGCGGAGCCGAACTGACGGACGAGCACGACATCGTCTACCGCGCGGCGCCGGCGCCCGGGCGCGGCGCCGCCGCCGGCGAAGTCGCCGCCGGCCGGTGGCGTCTGGCGCCGCCAGGTCGTGCCCGATCCGGTGATGCTGTTCCGCTATTCCGCGCTGACGTTCAACGGCCATCGCATCCACTACGACCAGCCGTACGTGACGCAGGTCGAGGGCTACCCGGGGCTGATCGTGCATGGCCCGCTCATCGCCACGTTGCTGCTCGACTTGCTCGACCGCGAGCAGCCGGCCGCGAACGTCGTCGAGTTCTCGTTCCGCGCGGTGAGCCCGCTGTTCGACATCGCGCCCTTCCATGTCTGCGGCAAGCCGGGCGAGGGTGGAACCGTGCAGTTGTGGGCGGAGAACCCGGACGGGGCGCTGGCGATGGAAGCGACGGCGAAGGTCGCTGGCTGATCGGTTGGATGCGGTTGGATCGAGCCGCTTGCGCGCCGACCGCGCTGCGGGGTCCTCGCTCCGCGCGACGCGCGGCGGGCGTCACTGGGTCCGAGTCCGCTCCCTGCGGGCCGCAGCTTTCGGAGTGAGATCGTCCGGTTCCGGCGGTTGTGCCTTCCGGCCGGCGCTTGTGTCGGCCCGCCGCAGCCACCGGACTGCTACGCCCGCCGCAACGCGCCGCGCTCCGCAAGGCTCCCCGCATCACGGTCGGCGCGCCGAGCGTTGTAGGTCGTAGCAACTACGCCTATTGCGGTGCCTGGTCTCTGTTCCTGTACGGCGCACCGCGCCTGAGCGGGCTGTGCGGTGCCTCGCGCAGCGACCGTCGTTGCGCCGGGCGTGCCATGCGCGTAGGACGGCGGGTCGGGTGGGCGCAGCCGCAACCCACCGACGCTCGCGCGGCACGATGCCATCCAGACATCTGCCGGACCCGCAAGGAGCGCGCCCGCTGAATGACGCCCGCCGCGACGGGCGCGGAGTCGAGGTGCCGCGCAGCCCGCTCAGGCAGGAAGGCGCTCCGCCGGTGTGGCTGGTCCTTGCCGGCTGGTCACCGGCTAGAGGATCTCCGCCGCGTGATCCGCCAGCCGCGACCGCTCGCCCCGCTGCAGCGTGACGTGGCCCGAGTGCGGCCAGCCCTTGAAGCGGTCGACGACGTACGTCAGGCCCGACGAACCCTCGGTGAGATAGGGCGTGTCGATCTGCGCGATGTTGCCGAGGCAGACCACCTTCGTCCCCGGTCCCGCCCGCGTGATCAGCGTCTTCATCTGCTTGGGCGTGAGGTTCTGCGCCTCGTCGATGATCAGGTACTTGTTGATGAAGGTGCGGCCCCGCATGAAGTTCAGCGACTTGATGCGGATGCGCGTGCGGATCAGATCGTTGGTGGCGGCACGACCCCACTCACCGGCGGCGTCGTCGGTCTTGTTCAGGACCTCGAGGTTGTCCTCGAGCGCGCCCATCCACGGCGCCATCTTCTCTTCCTCCGTGCCCGGGAGAAAGCCGATGTCCTCGCCGACCGGCACCGTGGCGCGGGTGACGATGATCTCCGAGAACCGCTTCGTCTCCAGCGCCTGCGACAGCCCGGCGGCGAGCGCGAGCAGCGTCTTGCCGGTGCCCGCCTGGCCGATGAGCGTGACGAAGTCGCACTCGGGATCCATCAGCAGGTTCAGCGCGAAGCTCTGCTCGCGATTGCGCGCCGTGACGCCCCACACCGCGTTTTTCGCGTGCGTGTAGTCGCGCAGCACGCGCAGGACCGCCGACTTGCCGCGGATCTCGCGCACCTGCGCGTAGAAGCTCGACCCGTTCTCGAGGAAGACGAACTGGCCGACCAGCAGTTCCGCGACGATGGGCCCGGTGATCCGGTAGAAGGTGTAGCCGCCGTGCTGCCACGACTCCATGCCCTTGCCGTTCTTGTCCCAGAAGGCGGGCGGCAGCTGCAGGATGCCGGTGTAGAGGATGTCCGTGTCCTCCAGCACCTTGTCGTTGTAGTAGTCCTCGGCAGGCAGGCCGAGCGCGCGCGCCTTCACGCGCATGTTGATGTCCTTCGACACCAGCACCACGTCGCGACCGGTGTGGAGGTCCTTCAGCCCGCGGACGACCCCGAGGATCTGGTTGTCGGCCTTGCCCACGGGCAGGCTGGCGGGCAGCGATGCCTCCAGGGCCTGTGTCTGGAAGAACAGGCGGCCGGCGGCGTCCTTGTTGCCGAGCGCCGACAGCGGGATGCCATCCTCGATCGGCGTCTTGCAGCTGGCGACCAGCGAGTCGAGCGTGCGGGAGACCTGGCGCGCGGCGCGCGCCACCTCGCTCATGCCCTTCTTGTGCGCGTCGAGTTCTTCCAGCGTCATCATCGGCAGGAAGATGTCGTGCTCCTCGAAGCGGAACGGGCTCGTCGGGTCGTGCAGCAGCACGTTCGTGTCGAGCACGAAGAGCTTCGGCGTCTCGGTCGAGCGGGCCTTGCGGCCGCCACTGCGCGGCTTCGATTCGACGACGGCCAGCCGGGTGGCCGGGGCCGGTCGCGACGCCGGCGTTTCCGGGCCGCGGGCCTTGGGTTCCTGCGAAATGCGTTCCTGCGAAATGTGTTGCTGCGGAATGCGCTCCACGTTCGCGGGAGCGGTCGGGATGGAGACGAGGACAGTGGCGGGCTTGGTCGGCGCTTTCGGGAGTGGCATCAGCGGTGGGATGAGTCCGTCAGGGTGAATCGGATCAGGCAAGGGACTGCACGAAGCTCAGTACTTCATCTACATGGTTGGGCACCTTCACGCCGCGCCACTCGCGCGCGAGCTTTCCCGCGGAATCGATCACGAACGTGCTGCGCTCGATGCCGCGCACCTGCTTGCCGTACATGTTCTTCATCTTCATGACGCCGAACGAGTGTGCAGAGCGCCTCTTCCGGGTCCGAGATCAGCTCGAACGGGAACCCCATCTTGGCCTTGAAGCCTTCGTGCGACTTGAGGCTGTCGCGCGAGACGCCGACGACCACCGCGCCCGCCTTCACGAACTTCGCGTGGTTCCTCGCGAAGTCGGCGCCTTCGGTGGTGCAGCCGGGCGTGTTGTCCTTGGGATAGAAATACAGCACCACCGTCTTGCCACGCTGGGCCTTGAGGCGGAAGTCGCCGCCGGTGGCGGGCGCGGTGAAATCGGTGACCGCTTTGCCGATGGAGACGGTCATGGCGAGCTTTCGGGCAGCAGGGCGGCGACGACCTTGCGGCCCTCGGCCATCAGGATGTTGTAGGTGCGGCAGGCGGCGGGCGTGTTCATCGCCTCCAGCCCGATGCGTGCTTCCGCGAGCGCGCGCGACAGGCGAGGGTGAGGGAAACGCTGCCGCGAGCCGGTGCCGAGCAGGACCACTTCGGGATCGAGGGCGCGCAGTCGCTCGAAATCGGCTTCCGCCAGCGCCTCGAACGACGTGACGGGCCACGGATCGACATGCGCCGGGGTGAGCACCACGGCCGACGTGTGGCGAACCTTGTTGATTTCGATGAAGCCGGGACCGTAGGCGGTTACGGTATTGAGCGCTGTCGACGTGTCCGCGTGCAGTTTCAATCTGACCGAAGCTTCCTGTGGGCCCGTGGCTTCCTGTGTCCGCCCCTCTCGACAGGAGGGCGACAGCTGAGGTGTTCGGTTACATTATAGGCACACGATGCAGCGCACAAGCGAGCCCCGGCAGGCGGATTTTTTCGTGGCTCGCGAGGGTTCGCGCCACACAGAGGGTCAGGGAGAGATGGTCGAGTTTCCGCGCATCAAGCGCCTTCCGCCGTACGTCTTCAACATCACCGGCGAGCTGAAGATGGCCGCCCGCCGCCGCGGCGAGGACATCATCGACATGAGCATGGGCAACCCCGACGGGGCCACGCCGAAGCACATCGTCGACAAGCTGGTGGAGGCGGCGCAGCGCCAGGACACGCACGGCTACTCGGTCTCCAAGGGCATCCCGCGGCTGCGCCGCGCGATCAGCAGCTGGTACAAGACGCCGCTACGACGTCGACTTCGACCCGGACTCCGAGGCGATCGTCACCATCGGCTCGAAGGAGGGCCTCGCGCACCTGATGCTCGCGACGCTCGATCGCGGCGACACGGTGCTGGTGCCCAACCCGAGCTATCCGATCCACATCTACGGCGCCATCATCGCCGGCGCCGACATCCGCTCGGTGCGCATGGACGGCCGGGTCGACTTCTTCGCCGAGCTCGAGCGCGCGATCCGCGAGTCGTTCCCCAAGCCGAAGATGATGATCCTCGGCTTCCCGAGCAACCCGACCGCGCAGTGCGTCGAGCTCGAGTTCTTCGATCGCGTGGTCGCGCTCGCGAAGCAGCACGGCATCTACGTCGTGCACGACCTCGCCTACGCCGACATCTGCTACGACGAGATGTACCCGGACAACCGGGCGCCGTCGATCATGCAGGTGCCGGGCGCGCGCGACGTGGCGGTCGAGTTCTTCACGATGAGCAAGAGCTACAACATGGCCGGCTGGCGCATCGGCTTCATGGTCGGCAACAAGGATCTGGTCGCCGCGCTCGGCGCGCATCAAGAGCTACCACGACTACGGCACGTTCACGCCGATCCAGGTGGCCTCGATCGCCGCGCTGGAAGGGCCGCAGGACTGCGTCGAGGAGATCCGGCGCGAGTACCAGCGGCGGCGCGACGTGCTGGCGCGCGGCCTGCACGAGGCGGGCTGGATGGTCGACATCCCGAAGGCCTCGATGTACATCTGGGCGGAGATCCCGGAGCCGTACCGGGCGATGGGCTCGCTCGAGTTCGCGAAGAAGCTCCTCGCGGAGGCGAAGGTCGCGATCTCGCCGGGCATCGGCTTCGGCGACTACGGCGACGACCACGTGCGCTTCGCGATGATCGAGAACGAGCACCGGATCCGCCAGGCCGTGCGGGGCATCAAGGAGATGTTCCGCAAGGACGGGCTGGTGGCGCCGCGGGCGGAGAAGGCCGCCGCCTGAGCCGCGACGCGGCTCCGAAGAATTGCATGTGGCCGGACGCGAACGCGGCCGGCTTATCCAGGTGAAGACAATGAAACCGATCAAGGTCGGGCTGCTCGGGCTCGGCACCGTGGGGCGCGGCACGTACAGCGTGCTGAAGCGCAATCAGGAAGAGATCCGGCGGCGCGCGGGACGCGGGATCGAGATCGCCGCGATCGCCGTGCGGGATGTCGCGCAAGGCGCGCGAGATGGTCGGGCAGCGAGATGCCCGTCTCGTCGAGTGCCGAGGACGTCGTGCGGCACCCGGACATCGACATCGTCGTCGAACTCATCGGCGGCTACGAGCCGGCGCGCACGCTGGTGCTCGACGCGATCCGGCGCGGCAAGCACGTGGTCACCGCCAACAAGGCGCTGCTGGCGAAGCACGGCAACGAGATCTTCGAAGCGGCGCACGCGCGCGGCGTGATGGTCGCGTTCGAGGCCGCGGTGGCCGGCGGCATCCCGATCATCAAGGCGCTGCGCGAGGGCCTGACGGCGAACCGCATCGAGTGGATCGCCGGCATCATCAACGGCACCAGCAACTTCATCCTGTCCGAGATGCGCTCGAAGGGCCTGGCCTTCGACGCGGTCCTGCGGGAAGCGCAGCGCCTCGGCTACGCGGAAGCCGACCCGACCTTCGACGTCGAGGGCATCGACGCCGCGCACAAGCTCGCGCATCCTGTCGTCGATCGCGTTCGGCGTGCCGATCAACGTCGACGCCGCGTACACCGAGGGCATCTCGCAGCTGGCCGCGGCCGACATCCGCTACGCGGAGCAGCTCGGCTACCGGATCAAGCTGCTCGGCATCACCAAGCGCACGCCCGCAGGGCATCGAACTGCGCGTCCACCCGACGCTGGTGCCGATGCAGCGCCTGCTCGCGAGCGTCGAGGGCGCGATGAACGCGGTGCTGGTCAAGGGCGACGCGGTGGGCACGACGCTGTACTACGGCCCCGGGGCCGGCTCCGAGCCGACGGCGTCGGCCGTGATCGCGGACCTCGTCGACGTCACGCGGATGCACACCGCCGATCCCGAGAACCACGTGCCGCACCTGGCCTTCCAGCCGGCCTCGATGGCGGCCGTGCCGTGGCTGTCGATCGACGACACGGTGACGTCCTACTACTTCCGCATGCGCGTGGCCGACCAGCCGGGCGTGCTGGCGGACATCACGCGCATCCTCGCCGATGGCCGCATCTCGATCGACGCGCTGTTCCAGCGCGAGCCGTCCGAGGGCGAGAACCAGACCGACATCATCATGCTGACCCACCTCGCCGTGGAGCGGGACGTCAACGCCGCGATCCGGCGCATCGAGGCGCTGCCGACCGTGCTCGCGCCGGTGATCCGCCTGCGGCAGGAAGACCTGCTGTGATGAAGTACGTGTCGACGCGCGGCCGCGCGCCGGAGCTGGCCTTCAGCGACGTGCTGCTCGCGGGGCTGGCCGCCGACGGCGGGCTGTACCTGCCGGCGCAGTACCCGACGATCGCCGGCGACGAACTGACGCGCTGGCGCGGCCCTGTCGTACGCGGACCTCGCCGCCGCGGTCATCGGCAAGTTCGTCGACGACATCCCGCAGGAGAAACTGGTCGAACTGTGCCGGCGCACCTACACCGCGGAGGTGTACGGCAACGCGCGCCCGGACAGCGATGCCAGCGCGATCACGCCGCTGCGCTGGCTCGAGCCCGGCCTCGGCCTGCTCGAACTGTCCAACGGCCCGACGCTTGCCTTCAAGGACATGGCGATGCAGCTGCTGGGCGCGCTCTTCGAGTACGTGCTCGAGCAGCGCGGCGCGCGGCTCAACGTGCTCGGCGCGACCTCCGGCGACACCGGCTCGGCCGCCGAGTCACGCGATGCGCGGCCGGCGCGGCATCGAGGTCTTCATGCTGTCGCCGGCGGGCCGCATGAGCGCGTTCCAGCGCGCGCAGATGTACTCGCTGCAGGACGCCAACATCCACAACCTCGCGGTCAAGGGCGTGTTCGACGACTGCCAGGACCTGGTGAAGGCGGTGGCGGGCGACCTGCCGTTCAAGGCGCGGCACGCGATCGGCACCGTGAACTCGATCAACTGGGGCCGCGTCGTCGCGCAGGTCGTCTACTACGTGCGCGGCTACCTGCTCGCGACGACGTCGAACAGCGAGAAGGTCTCGTTCGCGGTGCCCGTCGGGCAACTTCGGCAACATCCTGTCCGGCTGGGTGGCGAAGCAGATGGGACTGCCGATCGAGCGGCTGGTGCTCGCCACCAACGAGAACGACGTGCTCGACGAATTCTTCCGCACCGGCCGCTACCGGGTGCGGGGCGGCGGCGAGACGCACGCCACCAGCAGCCCGTCGATGGACATCTCCAAGGCGTCCAATTTCGAGCGCTACATGTTCGACATCATCGGACGCGACGCGACGCTGCTGCGCGAACTGTGGTGGGAGGTCGACACCCGCGGGCAGTTCCATCTCGGCGGCTCGCCGATCTGGCCGCTGATCCAGGCGAGCGGCATGGTGTCGGGCAGCAGCACGCACAGCGACCGCCTGCGCACGATCGCGATGGTCCACGAGCGCTACAAGCTCATCATCGATCCGCACACCGCCGACGGCATGAAGGTCGCGCTGCAGAACCGCGACCGCTCGGTGCCGATGATCTGCCTCGAGACGGCGCTGCCGGTGAAGTTCGCCGAGACGATCGTCGAGGCGATCGGCGTGCAGCCGCCGCGCCCTGCCGCGTTCGACGGCATCGAGGCGCGGTCGCAGCGGTTCGAGCCGATCGCCGCCGACGCCGAGGTGCTGAAGGACTACATCGCGCGCCATGCCTGCTGACGAGCGCAAGGCCATCGGCTTCATCGGCTACTCGAACAGCGGCAAGACGACGCTGATCGAGAAGCTGATCCCGCGCTTCCGCGCCCGCGGACTGTCGGTGTCGGCGATCAAGAACGCGCACCACGGGTTCGACATGGACCGGCCGGGCAAGGACTCGTATCGCTATCGCGAGGCGGGTGCGGGGCAGGTCCTCATCTCGACCGCCGAGCGCTGGGCGCTGCTGACGGAAACGCCGAGGGGTCACGTGACGCTGGACGAACTGCTCGCGCAGCTCGCCCCGTGCGACCTCGTGATCGTCGAGGGCTTCAAGAGCGAAGGCCGGATCCCCCGCATCGAGGTGCGGCGCTCGATCGGTGACCGACCCGCCGATCTATCCGCAGGACCCCAACGTCATCGCGGTCGCTGCCGATTTCGCGCTCGACTGTCCGCTGCCCGTCCTCGATCTCAACGACGCCGATAGAATCGTCGAATTCATCATGCAGCGCCTGGCTCTGGTGGCCCCGGTTGCCCCCCCTGCGGCGCCACGCTGACCGGTCCGTCCGATGCTCACCGTTGAACAGGCGCTCGCGCAGGTGCTCGCGAGCGCCGACGCGATCACCGACGTCGAGTCCGTGCCGACGCTGCAGGCGTGCGGCCGCGTCCTCGCCACCGGCGTCGTGGCGGCCGATGCGACGTGCCGCCGATGGACAACTCGCAGATGGACGGCTACGCCGTGCGCACGCTCGACGTGCCGGCGGCGCCGACCACGCTGCGCGTGAGCCAGCGCATCGCGGCCGGGCCACGTCGGCGCGCCGCTCGAGCCCGGCACCGCCGCGCGCATCTTCACCGGCGCGCCGGTGCCGCCGGGCGCGGACGCGATCGTGATGCAGGAAGCGTGCAGCGCCGGCCGGCGACAAGGTGACGATCAACGAGAAGCCCGCCGCCGGCGCGTGGGTGCGGCGCGCCGGCGTCGACGTCGAGGCCGGGCAGACGGTGCTCGCGCCCGGCACGCGCCTGCGGCCGCAGGACCTGGGGCTCGCGGCCTCGGTCGGCGTCGGCGAACTCACGGTGTATCGCCGCCTGCGCGTGGCCGTGTTCTTCACCGGCGACGAGCTGGTGATGCCGGGCGAGCCGCTGCCGCCGGGGCGCATCTACAACTCGAACCGCTTCGTGCTGCGCGGCCTGCTGGAGAAGCTCGGCTGCGAGGTCCTCGACCTCGGCATCGTGCCCGACGATCGCGTGCGCACGCGCGAGGCGTTCGCCAGCGCGGCGGTCGGCGCCGACCTGATCATCACGTCGGGTGGCGTGTCGGTCGGCGAGGAGGACCACGTGAAGCCGGCCGTCGAAGCCGAGGGCCGGCTGGAGATGTGGCAGATCGCGATGAAGCCCGGCAAGCCGCTCGCCTTCGGCCACGTGCGGGACGTCCCGTTTCATCGGCCTGCCCGGCAATCCCGTCTCGAGCTTCGTGACCTTCCTGCTGTTCGCGCGTCCGTTCATCCTGCGCCGCCAGGGCGTGCTCGACGTGAACGTGCGGGCGCTGACGCTGCCGGCCGACTTCGACCTGGCGCGCGGCGACAAGCGCCGCGAGTTCCTGCGCGCGCGCATGAACGACCGCGGCGCGCTCGAACTGTTCGGCAACCAGAACTCGGCGGTGCTGAACTCCGCGGTGTGGGCGGACGGCCTGATCGACAATCCGCCGGGGCAGGCGATCCGGCGCGGCGACGCCGTGCGCTTCCTGCCGTACTCGGAGCTGCTGTCATGAAACTGCGCGTGCTGTACTTCGCGGCGCTGCGCGAGCGGGTGGGGCGCGCCGAGGAAACGGTCGACGTGCCGGACGACGTGCGCGCGGTCGGCGAACTGCAGCGCTGGCTGGCCGCGCGCGGCGAGCCGTGGGCCGACGCGTTCGCCGAGACGCGGCGCGTGCGCGCGGCGGTCGACCAGTCGATGGCGACCGATGCCGCCGAACTCGCACGAGACGCCGAAGTGGCGTTCTTCCCTCCGGTGACCGGCGGCTGAGACGGAGATGCGCCCCCACGCTCACTTCGTTCGCTGCCCCCCGAGGGGGCGCTCAGCCGCCTTGGGGCGGCCCGGCGGCGGCTGAGATGACGGTCCGCGTCCAGCACGAGGACTTCGACGTCGGCGTCGAGATCGCGCGGCTGCGCGCGGGCAACCCGAAGATCGGGGCCGTCGCGAGTTTCATCGGCGTCGTGCGTGACCTGAACGAGGGCGCCGACGTCGCGACGATGGCGCTCGAGCACTATCCCGGGCATGACCGAAAAGGCGCTCGACGGCGATCGTCGCGCAGGCGAAGGCGCGCTGGGATCTGTACGAGGTGCTCGTGATCCACCGCGTCGGCGAACTGCGACCCGACCGACCAGATCGTGCTGGTCGTCGTGACGAGCGCGCACCGTGGCGAGGCGTTCGCGGCGTGCGAGTTCGTGATGGACTACCTGAAGACCGAGGCGCCTTTCTGGAAGAAGGAAACGACGCCGGCCGGGACGCGCTGGGTCGACGCGCGCGACAGCGACGAGGCCGCGCGCGAACGCTGGGAGCCGAAGCCGTGATCGCGGGCCGCGACGGGCCGCTGCTGGCGGCCCTGGCGGCGGTCGCGCGTCGGCGCCGTCCTCGGCGCCTGGCTGCGCTGGGGCCTCGTCGTACTGGCTCAATCCGCGCCTCGAACACCTGCCGCTCGGCACGCTGACCGCGAACCTGGTCGGCGGTTACCTGATCGGCGTCGCCGTCGCGGTATTCGCGGCGCACCCGGCGCTGCCGCCGGTCTGGCGCCTGCTGATCGTCACCGGTTTCCTCGGTGGGCTGACGACCTTTTCGACGTTCTCGGCCGAAAACGTGGCGCTGCTGGGGAGCGGAGCGTGGGGCGGGGCGTTTCTGCACGCCGGTCTGCACCTGGTCGGCTCGCTGGCGGCGACCGCTGCCGGGATCGCCACCGTCCGGCTGTTCGACTGACGGTTCGCGGGGTTACCGAGCCGCTCCATCCGATCGCCGTTGACGCCAGCGGCGTCCCGCTGGATATATTACTGACCGGTCAGTTATTAACGAAGTCGAGCCATGCCGCCCGTCCGCCTTGCACTCCCGTCCCTGGCTGCGCTCGTCCGTCGTCGCCCTGGCGGCCTGCTCGGAGCAACACGTCGCCACCGAGGACGTGCGCCCGGTCCGCACGATGACCGTCAGCCCGCGGGCGACCAGCGCAGTGGCCGAGTTCCCCGGCGAAGTCCGGCCGCGCATCGAAACCCGCGCCGGTTTCCAGGTGGGTGGCCGCATGACGCAGCGCCTGGTCGAGGTCGGCCAACCGGTGAAGCAGGGACAGGCGCTCGCCACCGTCGACCCGCAGGACTATCGCCTGGCCGCCGAGGCGTCGGAAGCGGCGCGCACATCGGCACAGGTCGATCGCGACCAGCAGCGCGCCGACTACAAGCGGTTCGAGGACCTGCAGGCGAAAGGCTTCATCAGCCAGGCCGAGCTCGACCGTCGCAAAGCCGGCCTCGATGCCGCCGAGGCCCGCTATGCGCAGACCGCAGCCAACGCGCGGGTGACCGGCAACCAGGCCGGGTACGCGGTGCTGCGCGCCCCGCACGACGCCGTCGTGACCGCGATCGACGCGGAGGTCGGCCAGGTCGTCAGCGCCGGTCAGTCGGTGGTCCGCCTCGCGCAGACGGCAGAGAAGGAAGTGGTGATCGGCATTCCGGAACAGCAACTCGCGCTGCTGCGGGACGCGGCCGACATCAGCGTGCGACTGTGGGCCGGGGGCGCGCCGATCAAGGGCAGGCTGCGCGAAGCTGTCGCCCGTGGCGGATCCGGCGACCCGCACCTTTCCGGCGCGCATCACGCTCGTCAATCCGCCGTCGGGCGTGGCCCTCGGCATGACCGGCAACCGTCGCCTTCGCGATCCCGCTGCCGCAGACGATCATCACGGTCCCTCTGCAGGCACTGGTCGTCGAGGGCGGCGCGACCCACGCCTGGCGCTATGACCCGGCGTCGAACACCGTGCAGCGCACGCGCGTACGGGTCGGCAACGTTGCCGGCAACGAGGTCGTCGTCGCCGAGGGGCTGAAGGCCGGCGACATGGTGGTCACCGCCGGCGCCCATCAACTCAAGGACGGCCAGAAGGTCAAGCTGCTCTCGGACACCGTCAGTCCGGCCGCGCCGTCCGGCAACACCACCGTCAAGCCCGACAGCGCGAAGAAGGGCTGACCGTGGTCCGCAGCCGCTTCAATCTGTCCGCGTGGGCGCTGGACCACCAGCCGCTGCTGCGCTACCTGATGGCGGTGCTGCTGATCGGCGGCGCGTTCGCCTTCACCGCGCTCGGGCAGGACGAGGATCCGCCCTTCACCTTCCGCGCGATGGTCGTGCGCGCCTACTGGCCCGGCGCCACGGCGCAGCAGATGGCCGAGCAGGTGACCGACAAGATCGAGAAGAAGCTGCAGGAGACGCCGTACCTCGACAAGGTGCGCTCCTACAGCAAGCCCGGCGAAACGCTGGTGTTCGTGCTCCTGAAGGACTCGTCGCCGCCGCGCGAGATCCCGCAACGTCTGGTACCAGGTGCGCAAGAAGATCGGCGACATCCGCGGGCAGCTGCCCGCCGGGCTGCAGGGGCCGTTCTTCAACGACGAGTTCGGCGACGTCTACGGCGTGATGTTCGCGTTCTCGACCGACGGCTTCACCTACCGTGAACTCAAGGACTACGTCGAGCGGGCGCGGCAGGACCTGCTGCGCGTGCCGAACGTCGCGAAAGTCGACCTCTTCGGCGTGCAGGACGAGAAGATCTACATCGAGATCTCGCACCGGCGGCTGGCGCAGCTCGGCCTCGACATCGGCCAGCTCGCGCAGCAGCTGAACGCGCAGAACGCGGTCGAGGGCGCCGGCGTGGTCGTGCTGCCGACCGACAACGTGCAGGTGCGCATCACCGGCGAGTTCCGCGCGGTCGAAGACCTGCGGCAGTTGCCGATCCGCGCCAACGGCCTGACCTACAAGCTCGGCGACGTCGCCACGATCACGCGCGGCTACATCGATCCGCCGCGCGACAAGATGCGCGCAGGCCGGCGCGGCGAAGCCGGCCACGAGGTGATCGGGCTCGGCGTGATCGATGGCGAAGGGCGGCGACATCATCGAGCTCGGCAAGGCGCTGGCGCGAGGCCGAGCGCCGGATCGAGGCGAAGCTGCCGATCGGCATCGACATGGCGAAGGTCGCCGACCAGCCGCGCGCGGTGTCGACCTCCGTCAACGAGTTCCTGCGCGTGCTGGCCGAGGCGCTCGTCATCGTGCTCGCCGTGTCCTTCATCAGCCTCGGCCTGCACACGCGGCCGCTGCGCATCGACATGCGTCCCGGCCTCGTCGTTCTGCTGACGATCCCGCTGGTGCTCGCGATCACCTTCCTCGGCATGTGGGTGCTCGGACATCAACCTGCACAAGATCTCGCTCGGCGCGCTGATCATCGCGCTCGGCCTGCTGGTCGACGACGCCATCATCGCCGTCGAGATGATGGTGCGGAAGATGGAGGAGGGCTACGACCGTGCCGCGGCGGTCGACCTTCATGTACGAGTCGACCGCGTTTCCGATGCTGACCGGCACGCTGATCACCGCGGCCGGCTTCCTGCCGATCGCGCTCGCGCAGTCGGCCGCCGGCGAGTACACATTCTCGATCTTCGGCGTGACCGCGCTCGCGCTCGTGATCTCGTGGTTCGTCGCCGTGCTGTTCGTGCCGATTCTCGGCGTCTGGCTGCTGAAGGTCGCCGCCGAAGGCCGTCGACGGCCAGCCGCACGAGCTGTTCAACTCGCCGTTCTACTCGCGCTTCCGCCGCACTGGTCGACTGGTGCGTCGAGTGGCGCAAGACGGTCATCGCCATCACGGTCGCCAGCCTCGCGCTGGGCATCGTCGGCTTCCGCTTCGTCGAACAGCAGTTCTTCCCCGACTCGATGCGGGTCGAACTGGTGGTGAACCTGTGGCTGCCCGAGGGCTCGAGCATCGGAGGCCACCGAACTGGAGACGAAGAAGTTCGAGAACTGGCTCGCGCAGCAGCCCGAGGTCGATCACTGGGTGAGCTACGTCGGGCACGGGCGCCCCGCGCTTCTATCTGCCGCAGGACCAGCAGTTCAACAACAGCAACCTGGCCGAGATCATCGTCACGCCGCGCTCGCTCGCGGAGCGCAACCGCGCTGCGCCCGCGGATGATCGAGCTGTTCCGCAACGACTTCCCGAACCTGCGCGGCCGCGTGAAGCTGCTGCCCAACGGCCCTCCGGTTCCGTACCCGGTGCAGTTCCGGGTGCAGGGCACCGATGTCGCCACCGTGCGTTCGATCGCCGACCAGGTCAAGGAGGTCGTGCGCGCGAACCCGAACACGCTCGGCGTGAACGACAACTGGAACGAGCAGGTGAAGTCGCTGAAGCTCACGCTCGACCAGGACAAGGCGCGGGCGCTCGGCGTGTCGAGCCAGGCGCTGGCCAAGGCGGCGCAGACGATCCTGTCCGGCACGACGGTCGCGCAGTTCCGCGAAGGCAACGAACTGGTCGACATCGTGCTGCGCCAGCCGTACGAAGAGCGCGCCGTGATGTCGCGGCTGGCCGACGCCAGCATTCCGACGGCATCCGGCCGCTCGGTGCCGCTGTCGCAGCTCGTGAAGGTCGAACTCGGCTGGGAGCCGGGCATCGTCTGGCGCGAGAACCGCGACTACACGATCACGGTGCAGAGCGAGGTGAAGGACGGCGTGCAGGGTCCGACGGTCACCGCGCAGATCAACCCGCAGCTCGCGACGCTGCGCGCCGGGCTGCCGCCCGGCTACAGCATCGACGTCGCCGGCGCGGCGGAGGAATCGGCGAAAGCCGGCCGGTCGATCGCGGTGAACGTTCCGCTGATGCTGTTCATCGTGTTCACGCTGCTGATGCTGCAGCTGCACTCCTTCTCGCGCTCGCTGCTCGTCTTCCTCACCGGTCCGCTCGGGTTCATCGGCGCCGCCGCGACGCTGCTGGTGTTCCGCGCGCCGTTCGGGTTCGTCGCGCAGCTCGGCGTCCTCGCGTTGCTCGGGATGATCATCCGCAACTCGGTGATCCTGGTGGACCAGATCGAGCGCGATCGCGCCGCAGGGCGTTCCCGCCTGGGAGGCGATCGTCGAAGCCGCCGTGCGCCGCTGCCGTCCGATCATGCTGACCGCCGCGGCGGCGGTGCTGGCGATGATCCCGCTGTCGCGCAGCGTGTTCTGGGGGCCGATGGCGGTGGCGATCATGGGCGGCCTGGTCGTCGCCACCGCGCTGACGCTGCTCTTCCTTCCGGCGCTGTACGCGGCCGCGTTCCGCGTGCGCCGGCCGCCAGAGGACGCCGCCGCCGGAGCCGTGGCGCGGCAGCCCGTCTAGCGCGCTCGCGCGCGCGATCACTCCCGGAAGGTCGCAGCCGTCACGCGCGCGGGAACGTCACGACGACGCGCGTCCCGCGTGCCGTCCTTGCCGACGCCGATCTCGATCCGGGCTCCGTGCGCGGTGGCGATTTCGCGGACGATCGCCAGGCCCAGCCCGCTACCGGCGCCCGTGGAACCGGGGATGCGGTAATAGCTCTCGAAGACGCGTTCGCGCAGGTCGGCCGGGATGCCCGGCCCCTCGTCGCTGACCGCGAGCGAGACGCCGTCATCGTCGGCGCGCAGCGCGACCTCGACGGCGCCACCTTCCGGGCCGTACCGCAGCGCGTTGTCGATCAGGTTGCCGACGAGGCTGCGCAGCTGCTGCCGGTCGCCGTTGACCTCGGCCTGCGACGCCGGGCGGCACGCACACGACGTCGACCCGCGCGCCGCGCTCGCGCACGCGCGGCTGCAGCGTCTCGACGCACTTCAGCGACGAGCGGGCGCAACGCGACCGGCAGCGGCGCATGAACGCCGGCGGCCGAGGCGCGGCTGAGCGCCAGCATCTGCTCGGACAGGTGGATCGTGCGGTCGAGCCCGACGAGCATCCGGTCGAGCGAGGCCTTGCGCTCCGCCTCCGAGGTCGCGCGCGCGGCGTTCTGCGCATGAACCTTCAGCGCGGCGAGCGGCGTGCGCAGTTCGTGCGCGGCGTCCGCGGTGAACCGGCGCTCGCGTTCCAGGGCTTTGCGCACGCGTCCGAGCAGGCCGTTCAGCGCCTGGAGGACGGGCGCGACCTCGGCCGGGGCGCGTTCGAGGGCGATCGGCGTCAGCGCGTCGGGCTGGCGCGATTCGATCTGCTGCGCCAGGCTGGCCAGCGGCGCGAGTCCGTAACCGATCAGCAGGGCGAGCAGCAGCACCAGCACCGGGATGCCGATCATCAGCGGCGTGGTGGCCGCGAGCGCAAGCTTTTCGGACAGCTCGTTGCGCACGTCGTCGCGCTCCGCGACCTGGATCCACACGCCGCCGGAGGCCAGCGTGAAGACCCGCCACGGCTCCCGGTTGAAGGTCTGGTCGCTGAAACCCGGCGCGAGCGGCGCGAAGCGCGTCGATGGCGCCAGCGCCGAACGGACGAGCAGGTTGCCGCCCGTGTCCCAGACCTGAAAGGCGATCTTCGTCTCGTAATAATGGCCGAGCGGGTTCGGGTCGTCGTCGTGCGCACCCTCGATCGGCCGGGGCAGGGTGATGACGATGGGAGATTCGATGGTGGCCCGCTCGACCTGGCGGGCCAGGAGCGCCTCGAGCACGCGGCCCGAAGTGGCGAGGCGCGCGTCGAAGAGTTCCTGCGCTTCTTCCTGTCCGCCGGCATAGCTCATCCAGGCGGCCGCTCCGAGCACGACCAGCAGCGCGGCGATCGTGCCCGCGAGCAGCACCGTGCGCACGGAACGCGGGGCCCGGCCGGCCGCCCTCATCGCGTGGGCTCAGCCGGCGGCGGGTCGACGGTGTACCCCATTCCGCGCACCGTGCGGATGACTTCCGGGTAGAACTTCCGGCGCAGCTTGTGGATGTGCACGTCGACGCTGTTGCTCTCGACCCCGCTGTCCCAGCCATAGAGCGCTTCTTCCAGCTGCGCCCGCGACAGCACCTGGCCGGGGCTCTGCAGAAGGCGCTGCAGCAGCATGAACTCGCGCCGTTGCAGGGTCACCGGAGCGCCGTTGAAGGTGACCGACAGCGCCGCCGGGTCCAGCCGCAGCGGCCCGTGCTCGATGACGTTGCTCGCGGCCCCGCGCAAGCGGCGCTGCTGGGCGCGCACGCGCGCGAGCAGTTCGTCGACATCGAAGGGCTTGACCAGGTAGTCGTCGGCGCCGGCGTCGAGCCCGATCACGCGATCGTTCGCGGTGTCGCGCGCGCTGAGAACGATCACCGGCGTCGTCGCGCCTTCGACCCGCACGCGCTTGAGCACCTCGATGCCGTCGAGCCGCGGCAGGCCGAGGTCGAGGATCACGAGATCGAAGGCGTTCGCCTGAAGCGCGGCCAGCGCCTGCACGCCGTCCGCCACCCACTCGACCGCGTAGAGCGCCCGCTCGAGCGTGTCGCGGATGCCTGCGGCGAGGAGGTCGTCGTCTTCGACGAGCAGGATGCGCACGATGGGAAGCGGGCTGGCGGGGGAGGGAACGGGCGAACCGACGAAGCGTCGCGGGAGAATACTCCGCGCGTCCCCCTGTTTCGGCCGTCGCCGATCAGCCCGTCTTGTCCCTGATCTTGGCGAGCAGTTCGTCGATCTCGCGGCGGCGCCCCTCGTCCGCCAGCGGCCGGTCGGGCCGAGCCGGCGCCTTCAGTGCCCGCTCGAGCGACTTGCGGGCGCCGACGTAATCGCCCTTGCGGTAGAGGAAGTCGCCGTAGAAGTAGTTCGGGTCGATGCCGTCCGGATTGATCTTCAGCGCCGCGTCCAGCATCTCGCGCGCCTTCTTGTCGTCGCCGAAACCGACCGGCCAGCCCGGCACCTGGTAGTACAGCGAACCGAGGCTGGTGTAGGCCGATCCGGCCAGCGCCTTCGCATCCACCGAAAGCGCGTGTTCCAGCGCCTGCTTGGCGTCCTTCACGAGCGACAGCGCGCCGAGGCCGCCCTTCGCGCCGGCATGGCTGGACACGATGATCGCGTACCAGATTTCCGGTTCGGCACGGTCCGCGTACTTCGCGCGAACCGCTCCAGCGGTCTGCGACAGCGCTTCGAACGCCTTTTCCTGGTCCGCCTTGGGACGGCGGTACTTGATCTCTTCCCATTGCTGCTGCAGGGCGCGGACGTCCTCGTCGATGCCCGCGTGGGCGAACGGCGACGCGAGCGCCGCGGCGATGAAGAAGAGCATGGCGATCAATCGGGTGGTCATGGCTTGGCTCCCTCGGAAGACCGGAGTGAAGTGGCGTGAAGGGCAGGGCGCGGCGTGCCGTGCCGCGCATGGCTGCGGATGATGTCGAGCTGCTTGCGCAAGCCCGTTGTCGACGAGCGCGGGCAGGATCTGGTTAAGACGTGCGAAGAGTCGCTCGGGCATGCCAAGCAGCCGCTCGCGCACCGGGCGCTTCAGCACGCGCATCAACGCCTCGGCCACGCGCTCGGGCGGATCCATCGCCGTGCCGAGCTGCTCGTTCAGCGCGTTGATCGCGGCGCCGTTCAGCGGCGTGCGGGTGGCGCGCGGCGCGAAGTACACGACGCGAACCGGGCCGTCGGCCAGTTCGCGCCGCAGTGCCTCGCTGAAGCCGCGCAGCGCGAACTTGCTCGCGCTGTACGTGGCGCAGCCTGGATATCCGAGATAGCCGAAGATCGATCCGACATTCACCACCGTCGCCGCGCGCTGCCGCTGAAGCAGGGGCAGCACCCGCCGCGTGAGCAGCATCGGCGCCAGCGTGTTGATGCCGAGGATGCGGGCGATGGACTCGTCGTCCTGGTCCGCGAACCACGCGAACTCCCCGGTGCCCGCGTTGTTGATCAGCAGGTTGGGGCCATGCGGGATGTCGGCCGCGGCGTTGGCGATCGCCGCACGCCCCTCCGGCGTCGCAAGGTCGCACGCCACGACGCGACAGTAGAGGCCTGGGCGCTGGACCGCCTCCCGGACTTCTTCCAGGCGGACCCTGTCGCGGCCGACCAGCAGCAGCGCCGCGCAGTCGGGGGCGATCGCCCTGGCGATCGCCGCGCCGATGCCGCCGCTGGCCCCCGTGAGGATCGCTCGATGCGAACCCGCGCTCATGCCGCCCTCCGGACGTCGGCGCCTTCGTACTGCGGCAGCGAGCGGAAGATGTCACCGTAGAGCCGGTACACCATGTTGGCGACGTGAGTGACGGCGGCCTGGTCGGTCGGGCTGTCCAGGCGGTCCATCAGGCTGGCGAAGAAGCGGACGTGCTCCTGGTCGAGCGCGCCGTGCGAAGTCAGGTAGGTGAACGCCTCCGGCGGCAGGCCAAGCGCCGCGCGGATCACCTGCGCCGCGTTGATCGCCAGAGCGGTGCTCGTGCCCTCGAGCACGTGCACCATGCCGAAGAAGCCCACCGGGTTGCGCCGCGCGATGTAGTCGTGAACATAGGCCACCATCAGTTCGGTGGCCGGGTGCGGCGTGCCGGCGCGCACCGCTTCCGCGTCGGCGCCGCACGCCGCGATGTCGTTCAGGATCCACTCTTCGTGGCCGCGCTCCTCGTCGATGTACTCCGCGATCGCGGAGCGCAGCCAGCCGGCCGACTCCGGCAGTCGGCTGCCGCACGCCATCAGCAGCGGAACGGTGTGCTTGACGTGGTGATAGGCCTCGGTGAGAAAGGCGACGTACTGCGTGCGGGTGACGCGGCCGGCCAGGCAGTCGCGGATGACAGGTATGGCGAACAGTCCGGCGCGTGCCGCCTCGGTTCGCTGCTGCAGGATTTCAAAGTAAGGCATCGGTGAAGACTCCGGTGGTGTCCTGGTAAGTCGCTTCGAGGCGTGTCGCGTACCGCGACCACACGGCGTCGCGCACCACGCGCCCGTTCGCGGTCGCCGTGCCGTCCGCCGCGCTGAACGGGACATCGGCGCGTATCCAGCCGGCGATCTGCGCGTAGTCGGGCAGGTGAAGGTTCGCGGACGCCACGGCGGCGTCGATGTCTGCGTCGCCCCGGGCGCGCGCGCTCGGGACGATGACGGCGCACAGGCGCGGCTTCGCTTCGCCGAACACGGCGGCCTGCGCGATGAGAGGACTGGCGGCGAGCTCGGCCTCGGGCCACTCGGGCGCGACGTTGCGGCCGAATGCGGTGATGAGTTGATGCTTGCGACGACCGTCGATGGCGAGGAAGCCATCGGCGTCGATGCGCCCGAGGTCGCCGGTGTGCAGCGCGGTGTCGTCGCTGGCAGGAGCCCCGAGATAGCCGAGGAAGGTGGAGCCCTCGACGACGAGCTCGCGGCGCGCGTCGACGCTGACGCGAACGTGAGGCAGCGGACGGCCGACGCTGCCCGGACGGTCGGCGCCGGGGACGTTGAGCGCCACCACCGACGCGCACTCCGAAAGGCCGTAGCCTTCGTAGGCAGGCAGGCCCACCGCCCGCGCGCGCGCGATCAGCGCGGGCGCCACCTTGGCCCCGCCGACGGCGACGAAGCGCAGGTGCGTCGGGCTTGGCGCGCCCGCTTCCAGCGCGACGGTCAGCGCAAGCAGCATCTGCGGCAGCACGATCACGCTGTGCGCCTGCCAGGCCTCGATCGCCTCAAGACACCTGAGTGGATCGAACGACGACGAACCGCCGACGCCGACCTCCGCCAGCGGCGGCAGGCAGCACGTCGCGCCGGCCATCATCGGGGCGTAAACGCCGGCGACGTTCTCCAGCAGGACGGCGAGCGGCAGGAGCGACAGGTGGCGCTCGATGCCGAGGTGACGCGTGGCGTCGACCAGCGAGCCCGCGACGCGCCGCTGGTGTGCGCCCGACAGGCACACGCCTTTCGGGTGGCCGGTCGTGCCCGACGTGAACGTGATCTTCGTCGTGCCGGCGGGCAGCGGAACGGGACGCGCGCTGCGCCGGAACCACGGCAGGGACACGCCGGCGAGCGGGGTGGCAGGGGAGAAGCCGAGCGCATGCGCCGCAGCGGGGGCCGCGCACAGCAGGGCGTCCATGCCGGTCGCATCCACCGCGTGCTGCATCTGGCCGGCGGTGAAGAAAGCGGGCAGGGGCACGATCGGCAGGCCGATGCGTTCACACGCGAGATCGACGATGACCCAGTCGGGTCCGTTGTCCGCCAGGAGCCCCAGCACGCGCGGGCGCGGCTCGGCGCCCTGCAGCGCGGCCGCCAGTTGTCCGACGCGCTGTTCGAGGGCCGCAGCGTCGAGGGACTCGCCCGCGCCGGCGACCGCGGCGCCGCCTCGCGGTGCGTGGTCATGGGCGTTGCGAAGTGACTTCACGTGAGCGATGCCTGCACGCCGTGGCTGATGCGTCCGGCCATCACCACCGGGTCGTTGTCGTAGTAACGGCCCCAGTCGACGTCGCGCTCGACGAGCCGCGACGGATCGGCCGGCGCCAAGGCCACGGGGTGCAGCCCGAGACGTGCGAAGGTGTTGCGCAGTTCCCGGGTGGCCGTGAAGACGACCCACTCGTAGCCGAGCCGTTCCAGGTGCCGCGCGAGCAGGGGAATCAGCGTGCGCGCCATCCCGATCGACGACGCCGCGAGGTTCCCCACCTCGACGATGCCATCGCGGTCGATCGCGCGGCCGCGATGCCGCGCCAGGACCTCTTCGACCGGCGCATCGAGGTACTGTTCGAGAAAGAGCGGGTGTCCGTCCGCGGGCGTGTATCCGGACGCCGCACGCCAGCGGCCGAGCGCATCGCGCACGCCGAGCAGATGCGGGGAGAAGTGACCGATGCGCGCGCCGTGCGCGCGCATGAAGCGGGCCGCGATGAAGCCCTCGCAGGCCGAGCGCCCGGGGTGCAGCAGGTGGACCGGTTCGAGTTTCGGTTGCGCGCGCCGCGCCGCGATGGCGGATCGGCCCGGGGGGCCGGCAGTTGCGGCAACGACGTGGGAAGCGGCTAGCATCGGCAGTCCTCGATTGACGTGAGCCGATGCTAGGAAGGCCAGATTAACGAAGCATTAACCGCGGCGCCGACCAGCCGGGTGGCCTACCGCGCCGGCATGCCGTCGCGCCTGCCCTGCTGCAGCAGCACGCCGAGCCGCCTGCGCGGCGCATTGCCCGATCCGCCCGCGCTCGCCGGGACGCGTTCGGTCGCTGGTTAGAATGAGCCGTCCATGAATCCGCTGCAGCCGCTCTTCGACAACAACCGCGCGTGGTCGCAGCGCATGCGGCGCAGCGATCCGGAGTTCTTCGCGCGCCTGTCGCGACAGCAGTCGCCCCGCTACCTGTGGATCGGCTGCGCCGACAGCCGGGTGCCGGCCAACGAGATCGTGGGCCTCCTGCCCGGCGAACTGTTCGTTCACCGCAACGTGGCCAACGTCGTGGTCCACAGCGACCTGAACTGCCTCTCGGTGATGCAGTTCGCGGTGGATGTGCTCAAGGTGGAGCACATCATCGTGTGCGGCCATTACGGCTGCAGCGGCGTGAGTGCCGCGCTGGAAAACCGCCGCGTCGGCCTCGCGGACAACTGGCTGCATCACGTGCAGGACGTGAATCACAAGCACGGAGACCGCGTCGCGGCGGTTGCCGATGCTGCGCGACGCATCGATCACCTGTGCGAACTCAACGTGATCGAGCAGGTGGCCCACGTCTGCCAGACCACCATCGTCGACGACGCCTGGGACCGCGGCCAGCGACTGTCCGTCCACGGCTGGATCTACGGTCTGGCGGACGGGCTCGTGCGCGACCTTCTGACGACCGTGACGCGGCGGGACGAGGCGAGGGATCGGTACCGGGCGGCGCTGGCCGCGTTGTAGGCGGCCGCGGCCGCGGTCGTCTGGCGCCCGCGGGCTTCAGTCGAATGCCAGCGTGTAGACCAGGTCCAGCGCGTTGGTGCTGCCCGCGCGGGCGATGAGCGACAGCCGGCGGGTCAGCTGGTAGTTCAGGGCGACGTAGAACTCGGCCCCGCTCAGGGCCTGCTCGAAGGTCACGTAGAGCTCGTCGGTGAGGCGCTTGCCCAGCGCGACGAAGTCGCCGGTCGATGCCGCCGTACCGCCGCTGCGCAAAGTCCCCGCCACCGTTTCCCTGGGCAGCAGCGACGCCGAACTCTGCGCTCCCGAGCGCAGGCCGAATTCGTCGATGCCGAGCGAGCGCAGCACGTTGGATCCGGCGCCGCCCGATTGACCGGAGAACAGCGCCGTCGCGGCGGCGGTCAGCAGCGCGCGGTCCTGGCTCTCGCCGGCTCCGGGCGGGCGGCCGAGCACCAGCCAGTTGAGCCGCTCGACGTCGGACATGGCGGTGTCCGAATGCAGGCGCACCATCGGCGCGAGTGCCGTGCCGGTGATCGCCACTCCGACCTCGACCGGCAGGCCGGGGCGCGTGGCGAGCACGTTGAGCGCCGGATTCTCGAGAGGGCCGGAGAACGTCACGAGGCCGCGTTCGATCTGCAGCCGCTGCCCGTAGCCGTTGAAGATGCCGTCGACGATCCGCACGGTGCCCACGGCCTGCAGTTGCGTCGGACGGCCGGTGACGGTCACGCCGCCCGCCAGGCGCGCCTCGAGCCCGGCGCCGCGGATGTAGAAACGCTGGCCGAGCCGTCCTTCGACGTTGACGTTGACGGTCATCGGCGGCGCGCCTTCCCTGGTCCGTTGCGGCTGCTCCGCGCGCACGACGACGACGTCGTTCGGCAGCGTGCGGGCATTGCGCGCGGAGAAGTCGATGTAGGCGCCGTCCACCGTCGGCTTCGCGTACAACTCGGCGTGCGTCGGCGTCAGCGTGATGCCACCTTCGCCGCTCACCACCATCCAGCGATCGCGCCGCTGCAGGATCGGCAGCTTGTCGGCGGTCACGCCGATGCTGCCCGTCATCGTCTGCACGGCCACGCGGCCCACGACTTTCAGCGTGCCGATGCCCGTGGTCAGCGCGCCGAGCGCGCGCTTCTCGTCGGGCGCCACGCGCGCGTCGCCGGTGAACGTCATTTCGTTGATCACCAGCACGCCATCCTCGAGGGCGGCGTTGAGCGTGCCGTTCTCGAGCCGCAGTCCCTGCTCGATCCACACGAGCCGCAGGTCGCGGCCCAGCACCTTGCCGTCGGCCGTGGGATCGGCCGGCGTGCCGCCCACCACCGCCTGCACCGTTGCCGAACCCTGGACCTGCACCGTGTCGCTCATCAGTGGTCCGAGCCAGCCGAGGTCGGGCAGCGTCGCATCGACGCTGACGCGAAGCGCGCCGATCCTGCGCGAGCCGCATGCCTTCCGGTTCGATGTAGGCGTCGATGACGGCATCCACCTTGCCGAGGGCGGCCCCGCGCAGGTACGCCGTCCCGGTGACGCGGTTGTCGACGATGCTGAGCGCGGCGCCGACGTCGCTGATGCCGATCGGGTGGACCGCGTCGACGCCGCTGTAGAGATCGCCGCTGGTCCGCTCGATCACGAAGATCCCGTTCAGCGCGTCCGTGTACTCCATGCTCCAGCGGCCGGCGAGGGTCAACGGTTGCGGCGTGCCCGCGGTCGTGCGCACCGCGCGCCGCGGGGCGCGCGCGCGCGCGGGTCGAACGCCTGCGGCTGCAGGTTCTCGAAGGAGCCGGCGCTGCGCCAGCGGCCATCGGCCCGGGCGAGCTCGACCTCGGCGAAGCGCGTGCCGCGCGCGACGAACGCTGCCGGGCCGATGGCGATGCGATCGGACGCGAGCACCACCGGCGCTGCCGCCTCCAGGCGCAGGTCGAAGGGCTTGCCGGCGACGATCGAGTCCACCTGGCCGCGCCACGCGTCCTGCTGCCAGCCGCCGGTCCCGCGTGCGTTCAGCGGCTCGTTGGTCGCGGTGGTCGCGGCGAGTTCGAGCGTGTGTGCCGACGTCGTGCCTCGCGCGGTCAGCGTCGCGCTGGCGAGCGACATCTCGGGGCGGCCCGGCATGCGGTGTCCGGCCAGTTTCACCGCGAGTCGAGCGGCGCGTTCGGGCTGCGCGCCGCCGCGCACGTCCACCGTGATGCTTCTCGATCCGTTGCTGGTTCGGGCAGCACGCAGACCGGACGCGGCGCCCTGCGCGACGATGGCCGGCGCCTGCAGCGTGCCGCTGAGCGTGCCCTGCGCCGTGACGGCGCCGGCGATGTTCGGAACGAGGTCGGCGAGCCGTGGCGCCGCAAGATCGAAGGACAGTTCACGGCCGCGCGCCGAGGCCGCCGCTCGCGCATTCAGCCGAGCGGCGCCCGACGTCAGCGCCGTGTCGATGTCGAACAGTTCGCCGTCGAGACGAAGATCCGCGTGACCGTCGAGCGGCCGTCCGTACAGGCGGCTGTCGGTCAAGGTCAGCTGCGCGCGTCCGCGCCGCATCGGCTGCAGCGTGCCGTCGACATTCAGGCGCCCGTTCAGCCGCGTGTCGACGCCGGCGACCAACCGCGACAGGTCGATCGCATGGAACTCGCCGCGCAGCTGCGCCGACGTCTGCCGGCCGAGCTGGACGCGCCCGCTGATCTCGGCGCGTCCGTCGCCGAGGCGCGCGATCGCCCGCTGGATGTCGAGCGCCTCGTTGGCGAGCACGACGGCGAAGTCGATGTCGAGGGCCAGACCTCGCGCATTGCTCGCCCGGCCGGTGAAGCGCTGCTGGCCCTGGTCCGGCTCGATAGTCGATCTGGCCGGATGCCTGCGTCGCGGTCGATGGCCGTGTGGATGCGCGCGCCGTCGATGCCCGCGAACGTCGCCTGCGCCGTGACTGCGCCGTCCGCGCCGCGTGTCGACGCCGCCCGCGCGCCGTGCCGCCGGCCGCTTCGACGCGCTCGATCGCGAGTTCGAGCGCGGCCGCCGACCATTGCAGGGTGCCGCGCGCCGACTGGACGGGAAGGCGCTGCCGGTCGATCGGGCCGGGAATGGCGTTGGTGACGCTGAACGGGCCCGGCGATGGTGAACGAGTCCCCGGTCCGGGCTTGAGGTGTGGCCGTTGCCCGTGAGCTGCATCGCGGGAATGCCCGGCATCCACTTCTCCGGCCGGAAGTCCGCCGCCGCGAGCGACAGCGCCACCAGCGGCACGGGCGCGAAGGGCGCGAGGTGCGCGTCGGCGTCGATGCGCCCGGTTTCGTTGTCGCTCTTGCCCGAGAGCTTCATGTCGAGCAGGGATCCGCTCGCGTCCACGGTCGCCTGCACCGCCTTGTCCAGCACGATCGACCGCAACTCCGCGTGGGCCGATAGCGGGAAGGGCCGCGTGGCCCCGAGGGTTCCGGTGAGGTCCACTTCGGTGGCCCCGTAACGGGCACCCGCCCGCGCGATCGCGGATCGACGCCTGATCGGCTTCGCCCTGCAGCCGGATGTCATGCACGACCCGGAGGTCCCGTCCGCGTTCGCCGAAGCGCAGTTCGCCGATCGTCAGGTTCCGCAGCCGCACGGCCACGGGCAGCGCGAGCGAAGCGGGCGGTTCCGGCGCCGTCTTCGCTTCGCCGGGCGTCCACGCGACGGTGACGCCGCGGGCGGCGACGCTGCGCCAGGTCGATCGAGCGTTCGCTCCAGCCGAAGTGCTCGGGCGTCACGGTGAGATTGCGCCGCGTCGACCGACCAGCGCGGTTCGTCGATCGAGGAGGCGCTCCAGCGTGAAGCCGTCGCGCAGCGAGCCGCTCACGCCGCTCGCCTGCAATGAGGGAACGGCCCAGGCCGCGGCCCACAGCAGCGTGCGCAGGCCGGCGGCCGTGCTGCCCAGCCACGCCACGGTGAGCCACGCGGCTCGCCACGAGCGCCGCCGCGGGAACGAGCACGAGCAGCAGCGACGTCAGCCACGGCGGCCGACGACGTGCCGGGGCGGGCGGCGGCGGGCTGGGTCGGGGTCGGTCGTCGGCCATGGACGATCAGAACGCGATGGCGACCGAGAAGTGCACGCGCACCTGCCGCTCGCGCTCGCCGTAGGCGACGTCGATCGCGAGCGGTCCGGCCGGCGTGCGGAAGCGCACGCCGAGGCCGGCGCCGAGCGCCGGGTCGAGCGCGCCCCAGTTCTCGGCCGCGTCGCCGACGTCGACGAATGCCGCCACGCCCCAGTTGCCGTCGAAGCGCTCGAGCCATTTGACGTACTCGGCCGAGGCGACGGCGAGCGCGCGGCCGCCGATCGTGGCCGGTGCCCTGCTTGACGCCGAGGCTTTCGTAGTCGTAGCCGCGAACGGTCGTCGTGCCGCCCGTGCGAAACAGGAACTTCGTCGGCACGGTGGCGATGCTGTCCGCCTGCACGTAGCCGAGGTCGCCGCGCAGGATCAGCACGTCCCGATCGCCGACCGGGAATGTACTGCTGCACGCGGCCCTGGCCCCGGACGAAGGCGTCGTCGACCGACGTGCCGGTCGCCCCGACCGTGCCCTCGAGCCGGATGATGTTGTCCGCGTGCGCGGCTCGATGACGTTGTTCACGTTGCGCCGCACCCAGGTGTAGGTCGTCGACAACGACACTCAGCGTCTGCCAGTCGGTGGTCGGCGTCCGGCGGTTCTCGTGCTCGAAGTTGACCGACCAGCGGGTCACCACATTGTTGCCGGCGCGCGGGCCGACCGTGCGGGCGCGCGCGGCGCCGAGGCCCCAGCGCTTGACGAACAGGTCCTCGAGTTCGGAGTCCTCGACGAGCGCGCCGACGCTGTCCTGGACGCCGCTCCGGACGCGGCGGGAACAGGACGTCCGCGAAGCCGAGGCCGCCGGTCTGGTCGAGCCTGGCCCCGGTCTGCAGGACCCAGGGATTCCCGAACAGCCGGTTCTGCCGGTAGGCGACCTCGACGCGCGCGCCGGTGTTCGTGTCGTAGCCGACGCCGACGCTGAACCGCCTGAGGCGCGACTCGCGGACGACGACCTTCAGCGGCGCCTGTTCGGGGTCGCTCGGGTGACAGCTGCAGCGTCGCTACCGCGTAGGAGAAGTACGGCGTGTCCTGCAGCAGCTGCTGGAATTCGACGAGCTTCGCGCGCTCGTAAGGGTCGCCCGGGCGGAAGGGGTTGAAGCGCTCGACGAGGTCGGCCTCGAAGCGCGACAACCCGTCGATCGTCAGCGCGCCGACCGTGTAGGCAGGGCCGCTGTCGATTTCGATGGAGAGGTGGGCGGAGGCGGTCTCGGGGCGCACTTCGGCACGCGAGTCGACGATGCGAGCGCCGGCGAAGTCACGCTCCTCGGTGGAAGCGAGCAGGCGCAGCCTGTGCCTGCTTCCCAGTCGGCCGAGCGGAACGGCGTGCCGGGCTTCAGCGGCCAGGCCGCGCGCAACTGCTCGGCGCGCTCGGCGAAGCGCGGCTCGGCCAGCGCGCCGGTGAACCTGAGGTCGACCTGCGCGACCCGGGTCAGCGGGCCGAGTTCGACGATCAGCCGGTAGGGCCGCGTTCCCTGGCTGGACGGCTCGAAGCGGAGCTGCGGATCGAAGTAGCCCTCGGTCGCCAGCGCCTCGCGCACCGCGCGCTCGGCGCGGCGCAGTTCCCGCTCTTCGTCCGCCTCGTCGGCGTCCGGGCCGAGCGTGAAGCGCGCCAGCGCCGTCTCGACCAGACGATTGAGTTCGCCCGACAGCCCGGGGCCCGCTGTGGCCACCGGAGCGCCGTCCTGCGCGCCGGCGAGGAGAGGCCAGACGGAGCAACAGGGCGGCGAGGAAGCGAAGGGCGCGGAAGGGCACGGTGCAGCAGCAGGGCACGCCGGCAAGGCAAGAAGCGCACCGTCACGGCCCTCGCCGATGCTAGCAGGGCCACCACGGCGGCCATTTCGGCTTGAAAGGCCCGGCGCACCGGCCCAAAGTACCCGCCAACGACAGGGCCATTGCAATCCAGGCGACTCACACTCATGCGACTCGACAAGCTCACCACCAAGTTCCAGGAAGCGCTGGCGGACGCGCAGTCCATCGCCGTCGGCCACGACAACCAGTACATCGAACCGGTGCACGTGCTGCTCGCGATGCTGCGGCAGGACGATGCCGGCACGAAGTCGCTGCTGCAGCGCGCGGGCGTCAACGTCGCCGCGCTGTCGGCGGCGCTCGACGGCGCCGTCAAGCGGCAGCCGCAGGTGAAGGGCGGTGACGGCCAGGTCCAGGTCGGGCGCGAACTGAGCGCGCTGCTGAACGCGACCGACAAGGAAGCGCAGAAGCGCGGCGACAGCTACATCGCGAGCGAGATGTTCCTGCTCGCGGTCGCCGACGACAAGGGCGAGGCCGGGCGGCTGGCGCGCGACCACGGGCTGTCGAAGAAAGCGCTGGTGGCCGCGATCGACGCCGTGCGCGGCGGCGCCAGACGTCGACTCCGCCGAGGCCGAAGGCCAGCGCGAAGCGCTGAAGAAGTACACGATCGACCTGACCGAGCGCGCCGAGCAGGGCAAGCTCGACCCGGTGATCGGGCGCGACGACGAAATCCGCCGCGTCGATCCAGATCCTGCAGCGGCGCACCAAGAACAACCCGGTGCTGATCGGCGAGCCGGGTGTCGGCAAGACCGCCATCGTCGAGGGCCTCGCGCAGCGCATCGTCAACGAGGAGGTGCCCGAGACGCTTGAAGGGCAAGCGCGTTCTCGTGCTCGACATGGCCGGCCTGCTGGCGGGCGCGAAGTACCGCGGCGAGTTCGAGGAGCGGCTGAAGGCGGTGCTGAAGGAAGTGTCGGCCGAAGCCGGCAAGATCATTCTGTTCATCGACGAGATGCACACGATGGTCGGCGCCGGCAAGGCCGAAGGCGCCATCGACGCCGGCAACATGCTGAAGCCGGCGCTGGCGCGCGGCGAACTGCACTGCATCGGCGCCACCACGCTCGACGAGTACCGCAAGTACATCGAGAAGGACGCCGCGCTCGAGCGCCGCTTCCAGAAGGTGCTGGTCGACGAGCCGAGCGTCGAGGCGACCATCGCCATCCTGCGCGGACTGCAGGAGCGCTACGAGCTGCACCACGGCGTCGAGATCACCGACCCGGCCATCGTCGCCGCCGCCGAGCTCTCGCACCGCTACATCACCGACCGCTTCCTGCCGGACAAGGCGATCGACCTGATCGACGAGGCGGCCGCGCGCATCAAGATGGAGATCGACTCCAAGCCGGAGTCGATGGACAAGCTCGACCGCCGCATCATCCAGCTGAAGATCGAGCGCGAGGCGGTGAAGAAGGAGAAGGACGAGGCATCGATCAAGCGGCTCGAACTGATCGAGGCGGAGATCGCGCGCCTCGGGCGTGAATACGCCGACCTCGACGAGGTGTGGAAGGGCGAGAAGGCGGCCGTGCAGGGCACCCAGCACATCAAGGAAGAGATCGAGAAGCTGCGCGTGCAGATGGAAGACCTGAAGCGCAAGGGCCAGTACGACAAGCTCGCCGAGATCCAGTACGGCAGGCTGCCGCAGCTCGAGGCGCAGATGAAGCAGGCCGAGACGGCGGAGGCGCCGAAGGGCAGGCCGAAGCTGCTGCGCACGCAGGTCGGCGCCGAGGAAATCGCCGAGGTCGTGTCGCGCGCCACCGGCATCCCGGTCAGCAAGATGATGCAGGGCGAGCGCGACAAGCTGCTGAAGATGGAAGAGTTCCTGCACCAGCGCGTGGTCGGCCAGGACGAGGCCGTGCGGCTCGTCTCCGACGCCATCCGCCGCTCGCGCGCGGGCCTGTCGGATCCGAACCGTCCGTACGGCTCGTTCCTGTTCCTCGGTCCCACCGGCGTCGGCAAGACCGAGCTGACCAAGGCGCTCGCCGAGTTCATGTTCGACACGGACGAGGCGCTGATCCGCATCGACATGAGCGAGTTCATGGAGAAGCACTCGGTGGCGCGGCTGATCGGGGCGCCGCCCGGCTACGTCGGCTACGACGAAGGCGGCTACCTGACGGAAGCGGTGCGGCGCAAGCCGTACGCGGTGATCCTGTTCGACGAGGTCGAGAAGGCGCACCCGGACGTGTTCAACGTGCTGCTGCAGGTGCTCGACGACGGCCGCATGACGGACGGGCAGGGCCGCACGGTCGACTTCAAGAACACGGTGATCGTGATGACGTCGAACCTCGGTTCGCACGACATCCAGCGGCTGGCGGGCGAGGACCTCGACGTGATCAAGGACACGGTGATGGGCGAGGTGCGCAAGCACTTCCGGCCGGAGTTCATCAACCGCATCGACGAGATCGTCGTGTTCCAGGCGCTCGACAGCACGCAGATCCGGGCGATCGCGAAGATCCAGCTCAAGCGCCTGGAGCAGCGGCTGGCCGCGCAGGACATGAAGCTCGACGTCAGCGACGCGGCGCTGGCCGAGGTGGCGAAGGTCGGCTTCGATCCGCTGTACGGCGCGCGGCCGCTGAAGCGCGCGATCCAGCAGGAGATCGAGAACCCGGTCGCGCGGCTGGTGCTCGAGGGCCGCTTCGGGCCGAAGGACGTGATCCCGGTCGACTTCCGCAAGGGCGAGTTCACCTTCGAACGCATCGTGCATTGAGCGCCGCGGGTGGACGTCGTGCGGCCGGGCGTTGCCTGGCCGCACGCACGCAGCGCGCCTAATGCAGCGGTGTCGCCGGCCGGTCCTCGGCGTCTTCCGGTGGCTCGGCGTGCACGACGTGGCCCGCCGTGTTGGGAAACAGCGGCGCCCCGCAGTCGTCGCAGAACTCGAGCGGGAAACGGTGGCTGTGCGCGACGGCCTTGACGACGCCGACCGCGCGCAGCGCCTTCTCCACTTCTTCCATCGTCTGCTCTTCCTCGTCGCCGAGGAGCGGCCAGACGACGCCTTCGACGACGTCGTCCTCGTCGGTGGCCTTGGCGAGTCCGACGCGCACCTCGGCGCCGGCCGCGCCATTCTGGTCGGCGAAGATCCCATACGCGGCGGCGAGCCCGCCGGGCGAGAAGTCGTAGGCGAGCTTCAGGTAGGCGACGGCGGCCTCGAGCGAGAACTCGCGCAATTCGCGGTCGGCGTAACGAAGCGCGGCATGGAACGCGTTCGGCGACAGCACGCGGAAGCGGCACCCCGTCATCACCGGCTGCAGGACGTTGCTCACCTGTTCGCGGAAGGCGGTGAGCGCCTCGATCTTCGGCGTCCGGGTCGACGCCCAGTTCCTGCCAATGGAAGAGCGGCCCGCCCACCGGCGTGGCGACCGCCGCGAGCACGTAGCGGGTGTCGGCCAGCATCGCGATCGGCTCGCGCAGCTTCTTCGGGTCGACGTGCAGCGCGACGCGCTCGACGGCCGCGTCACCGAGTTGCTCGGTCAGGCGACGAACGTCGGAGAACGCCTCGGGCAGCTGGTCGATCGAGTACAGGTGGTCGGCGATCGCCACGCGCGTGTCGCGCGCGAGCAGGTGGCCGGACAGGTGCGCGGTCAGGTTCTCGACGATGCCCGCGGACAGAGTCGTCGTCGGCAGGCGATAGCGCGACCACGCGAGCAAGCGGCAGCGCGAGCAGCAGCACTTCGTGCGGCCGGCCGTCGGCCTCGACCAGCGTCGATTCGGCGCAGCTCTCGCCGATGTCAGCCAGGTCGTCGTACGCGCGCTGGCTGGTGCTCGACAGTTCCTCGAGCGCGGCCTCGATCGCGTCGTCGCTGCGGCGCGCGAGGCGTTCGTTGATCAGTTCGATGAGGCGGCGTTGCCACAACTGGTCCTCGATCCGGCTGCCGGACTCGGAGAGCCGGCGGGCCATCTTGACGAGCGTGGAGGCGTCTGCGGACTGGCGGGCGCGTGTACCGGCACGAGTGCGGCGCATGCGAAGTTCCTGCGGGGAAAGGGGCAGAATTATCGCACCTCCGGCGAGTTCGCCACCCTTCAGCCAGTGCGGCGAATTCTCGGCGGCGTGGTCGGCGCAAGCGGTCGCGTCGCCGATTCCGTGCGCAGGTATTCCGTGAAGGCGTCGAGGTCCAGCGGGCCGCCGACGCGGTTGCGACCTTCGCGCAGCGCGCGGAAGCCGTCGCCGCCGTCGGCCAGAAAGCTGTTCACCGTGACCCGGACCTCGTCCGTCGGGGTCCAGCGCGCGACCGTTGAGACGGATGGCGTCGACGCGGCTGCCGACTGGCCGCCGGCTGTCCCACCGGTAGCTGAATCCGGCCGAGGGCTGGAGGATGCGGGCGCGCTCCGGCCGGGTCGCGCTCCATTGCTGCTCGAGCATGCGCTTTCAGCTGCGCGCCGCTGAGCGTCAGCGTGACGAGGCTGTTGCCGAACGGCTGCGTGGAATACGCATCGGCATACGTGACGGTGCCGCCTGCGCCGCTCGCGACGAGGTTCGTGCGGACACCGCCCGGGTTGGTGAATGCAACCTGGGCTCCGTTCACGCGCGTGGCCGCCAACTGCGCGTCGGCGATCAGGCGACCGAGGACATGATCGCCGCCGGCTCCCGGTCGCCGCTCGAAGGGCGCGCTGATGCGGCCGACCGGGCGCGTCGCGAGCGGCGCGGCGGCAGCGCGGTAGGACGCGACGATGGCCGCGACCGTCGTGTCGGCCGGCAAGGGCGGAAACTCGGCGGCCAGTGCGGCATCCGCTTCCGCTCCGTTCAGCACGGGCACGTTGCGCGCGCGGGTCTGGGCCCGGACGATGTCGCCGGTCGCCCGATCGATCGCGACGTCCACGACGGACACCAGGCGGCCGAACGAGGCGCCCTGGATCACGACGCGGTCGCCGATCACGCAGTTGTAGCCGCGGTGCGTATGCGCGGACAGCACGATGTCGATGGCCGGGTCGAGTTCGCGCTCGATGTCGAAGATCGCCCCGCGCGGATTGGCGCACGCGTTGTAGTGGCCATCGGCGTCGCCGCCTTCGTGCACCACCGCCACGATCGCCTGCACGCCCTGGTCCTGCAGGGCTTTCGCCTGTTCGTTGAGCACGCGCGCTTCGGCCAGGAAGCGGACTCCGGCGACGCCGCTCGGGATCACGATGCCGGGTGTCGAGCGCGTCACGACGCCGATGAATCCAACGCGCACCCCATCGACTTCCCTGACGAAGGTCGGCGCGAAGATCGGCTGCCCGGTCGAACGGTCGATCACATTGGCGGCGAGGAAGGGGAAGCGGGCGCCGGCGTAGGTTCCGCCGCTGCAGCTCCGGTGGTGGTCGCTGGTGATCGTGCGGCAGCCGCCCTGCGCCAGCCGCTTCAGCTCGTCGACGCCGCGATCGAACTCGTGGTTGCCGACCGCGTTGAAATCCAGGCCGATCGCGTTCATCACCTCGATCGTCGGCTCGTCGTGAAAGAGGCCCGAGACGAGAGGCGATGCGCCGACCAGGTCGCCGCTCGACACCACGACATGGCGCGGCTGCTCGGCGCGCAGCCGCGCGATGAGCGTGGCGAGGTGGGCGGCGCCGCCCGCGCGCAGCGGGCGCGTGCGCGACGGGTCGGCGGGATGCGGGAACCTCGATCCGGTTTTCGCCGGGCTCGAGGTGGCCGTGGAAGTCGTTGAATGCGATCACGCGCAACCGGACCAGATCTCCCTGCGGGCGTGCGGCCGGCGGGACGGCGAGCGTCAGCACGGCGATCGCCGCGGCGAGGAGGACGCGGGTCGGGCGGTTCATCCGTTCCGTTCTCGGTTCAGTGCTCGGGGTTGGCCGGCATTATGGCTGTCCTCGGCAGCCCCTCTGCTACAGTCGCCGTGCCCTCCCTGCATCGCCCCGCATGACCACGACTGCTGCCCCCGCGCCCGTGCGCGCCGACGTCGAAGTGATCGGCCTCGTCGGTCTCGCGCACGGCACCTCGCATTTCTTCCACCTGATGCTGCCGCCGCTGTTTCCGTGGCTGATGAAGGACTTTTCGCTCAGCTACACGGAAGCGGGGATGCTGATGACGGTGTTCTTCGTGATCAGCGGAGTAGGGCAGGCGCTCGCCGGATTCGTTGTCGATCGCACCGGCGCGCGGCCGGTCCTGTTCGCCGGCATCGCCCTGCTGGCGCTGTCGGGCATCGTTCTGGGAGTGGCGACGACCTACCCGATGCTCATGCTGTCGGCCGCGGTCGCGGGACTCGGCAACAGCATCTTCCATCCCGCCGACTTCACGGTGCTCAATCGCCGCGTCGCGCAGCCGAGGCTCGGGCATGCCTTCTCGGTGCACGGGCTGTCCGGAAACATCGGCTGGGCCGCCGCTCCGGTCTTCATGGCCGGCATCGCCGCGACGGCGGGCTGGCACGCGGCCGGCTTCGCGGCGGCGGGCGTCGGCGCGTTCGTCCTCGCCGTGCTGTGGTGGCGGCGGGACGTGCTCGACGACGCGGCCGCCGACGTCGTGGCGCCTGCGCATGAGGCGAACAAGCCGGTTCCCGCGCACCAGCTCGCCTTCCTCGCATCGCCGGCCGTGTGGCTGTGCTTCGCGTTCTTCTTCCTGACGACCTCGGCGTTCGGCATCCTGCAGAACTACGCGCCGGCGATCCTCGGGAACGTGTATGGCGTGTCGCTGGTGCTGGCCACTGCAGGGCTCACGTCGTATCTCGCGGGCAGCGCGGTCGGAACGATCGTCGGCGGGTTCCTGGCGACGCGCAGCGAGCACAACGAGCGGGTGATCGCGCTCGCGCTCGGGCTGGCCGCCGCCATGGCCCTGCTGCTCGCCAGCGGCTGGGTGTCGTCGTCGCTGCTGCTGCCGATGATGGTGGTCATGGGTTTCGGCGTCGGTACCGCCGGACCCAACCGTGACCTGCTCGTGCGGCGCGCGGCCACGAGCCAGTTCGGCAAGGCCTCGTTTGGCCGCGTGTACGGGTTCGTCTACTCGGGGCTGGACACCGGGCTCGCGCTGTCGCCGCTGATTTTCGGCCCCCTGCTCGATGCCGGGCGGTTCAACGCGGCCCTGACCGCGGTGGCCGTGCTGCAGGCGGCGTCGCTGCTGACCGCGCTGCGGGTGGGCACGCGCGCGCGCGCTGGGGCGACCACTCGCCGGGCCAACGCATGAGCGCCATCAGCACCACCGATCTGTGCGATGCCAACGAAGCGGCGCTCGCCGATGGGACTCTGCGCGTCCTGGAACCAGGCCTGATCGCGTTCGGCGCGCGGGCGGCATTCATGGGGCGAGCCGCCACGCTCAAGGTGTTCGAGGACAACTCGCTGATCGCCGACACCGTGAAGACGCCCGGGGAAGGCCGCGTGCTGGTGGTCGACGCGGGTGGCAGCCGGCGCTGCGCCGTGTTCGGCGGCAACCTGGCGGCGTTCGCCGCGAACAACGGGTGGGCCGGAGTCATCATCCACGGCTGCGCGCGCGATTCAGCCGAGATCAACGCCGTCGATCTCGGCGTGCGAGCGCTGGCCTTGCATCCCCGCCGATCGGTCAAGCGTGGCGAGGGTCAGCGGGATATTCCGGTGACCTTTATGGGCGTGACCGTGAAGCCCGGCGACTGGATATACGCGGACGCCGACGGCGTCCTGGTGAGCGCCGCGGCGCTGACCGTCTGAGGGCTACTCCCTGAGGGTGAGGCTGAGCGCGTCGTGGACATTCCGCGGCTGCGCACAAGCCCCGCGCGCCTCGCTTCACGGCCTCGCGGGGATGCTCCTCTGTGCATGCAGGCCGCACAGAAAAGCACACGGTGCCCCGAACTTTCTTCTGATTTTTCGCACCGATGCGGGCGATGCGAGTAACGTTCGCGCTGTCCGAACCCGCAACTGACTTTCGACAGTGTCGTTACTGCACACGGCGCATCCCGTCCTCGTGATTTCCGGGGCGTGTAGCATTCCGTCCCGTCATTCGGGTGGGTCGGCTGGGCGCCATTTCCCGGCAACGGGAGCGGCTCGCGCGATCCTCGAGACACCCTTGATGCTTCGTTCTGCGAGATCCGAAAGCCCCTGAGATGTCCGTCATCGCGGTAGTCAATCGGAAGGGCGGTAGCGGCAAGAGCACGCTGGCGACGCATATCGCGGCCTACTGCGCGCTGCGCGGCGCCGCCGTCGCGATCGCGGACATCGATCGGCAGCAGTCGACCAAGACATGGCTGCGGCAGCGCAAGGCGCGCCAGGGCGGAGAGGCGATGCGCATCACCGCATGGCACGTCGATCCGCGCTCCTTCGTCCGCCCGCCCGCCGGAATCGATCACGTGGTGGTGGACACGCCCGGCGGCCTCACCGGCCTCGACCTGGCGCGTGTGGTGATGTACGCGGATGCGATCGTGGTTCCGGTTGGCAACTCCATCTTCGACCGTGAATCGGCCGCCAGTTGCCTGGCCGAACTGCGCACGCTACCGCGGGTTTCGTCAGGCAAGTGCCGCGTCGCGGCCATCGGCATGCGGCTGGATCCGCGCACCGATGCTGGCAGCGCGCTGATGACCTGGTCGGATGAACAGAAGTTGCAGATCATCGCCGTGCTGCCGCAATCGCACGTGTATGTGCGCTGCATCGACAAGGGACTCACCCTGTTCGACCTCCCGCTCGACGAGATCGAGGCCGACCTCACCCACTGGAAACCGCTGATGCAGTGGCTGCGCCCGCTGGTTCGGCCGGCGGCCAACGCCAACGAGCCCGTCGTCCCCAACGCGGCCTTCGCGGCGGGGTCCGCCCGTGACGAGTCCGCACCCATCGTCGATCAGCCGAAACCCCCGGCGACGCTGCCGGCGGGCGCGGCCGTTGCGGCCGGCGGCGCGCCTCACCACGGCGAGAGCGCGCCTGCGGCGAAGCCGCAGCCGGCGCGGACCGGTCTGCTCGGTTCGCTGTCCATTCCCGGATTCCTGACGCGACGGTCGTAGGTCTCTTCCCGCGTACTTCCGGGATCGGGCCGCGCCATCGCGGTCGTCGGGGCTCGGTTTCCTGTTTCCCCTGCGCCTTTCAAAACAACGAATTTCATTTCGCCATATGCAAACAAGCATCTTGCAGGGCAGCAGGGCGATTTCCACTTTGCCAAAAGACGCTTCATATCGTGGAATGAAATTGATAACATATTGAATATAAATAGAAAGAAAATTGGTCTTATAAAAGTTATTTGACTTGCTGCGGCGCGCAAGCCCTCGTACGATGATTGCCATCCGTGCAGCGAGACCGTGACCGCACGGACAAGGTTGTGAACCGACTTTTTTTGAATACTTGGAGGAAAGCATGACGACGGCACGTGAACTCGAGGCTCAGCGCCTGCAGAAGGAGTGGAACGAAAATTCGCGCTGGAAGGGGATCAAGCGCGGGTACACCGCGGAAGACGTGGTCCGCCTGCGTGGCTCGGTCCAGGTCGAACACACGTTGGCCAAGCGCGGCGCGGAGAAGCTGTGGCGGCTGATCAACGAGGAGCCGTTCGTCAATGCGCTGGGCGCGCTGACGGGCAACCAGGCGATGCAGCAGGTCAAGGCCGGCCTCAAGGCCGTCTACCTGTCCGGCTGGCAGGTCGCTGGTGACGCGAACCTGGCCGGTGAGATGTACCCGGACCAGTCGCTGTATCCCGTGAACTCCGTGCCCGCCGTCGTGCGCCGCATCAACAACACGTTCGCGCGCGCCGACCAGATCCAGTGGATGGAAGGCAAGAACCCGAACGACCCCGGCTACGTGGATTACTTCGCGCCGATCGTGGCCGATGCCGAGGCCGGTTTCGGCGGCGTGCTGAACGCCTTCGAACTGATGAAGTCGATGATCGAGGCCGGCGCCGCCGGCGTGCACTTCGAGGACCAGCTGGCGTCCGTGAAGAAGTGCGGCCACATGGGCGGCAAGGTGCTGGTGCCGACGCGCGAAGCCGTGGCCAAGCTGGTCGCCGCGCGACTCGCGGCCGACGTCATGGGCGTGCCGGCGCTGCTCGTCGCGCGCACCGACGCCGAGGCGGCCGACCTCGTGACGTCCGATGTCGACGACAACGACCGCGCCTTCCTGACGGGCGAGCGCACGGTCGAAGGCTTCTTCAAGACCAAACCGGGCCTCGGGCAGGCCGTCTCGCGCGGCCTGGCCTATGCGCCGTACGCCGACCTCGTGTGGTGCGAGACGGGCAAGCCCGACCTCGCCTACGCGAAGGCGTTCGCCGAAGCGATCCACAAGCAGTTCCCGGGCAAGATGCTGGCGTACAACTGCTCGCCGTCGTTCAACTGGAAGAAGAACCTCGACGACGCCACCATCGCCAAGTTCCAGAAGGAGCTGGGCGCGATGGGCTACAAGTTCCAGTTCATCACGCTGGCCGGCTTCCACTCGCTCAACTACTCGATGTTCAACCTGGCTCACGGCTACGCGCGCAGCCAGATGAGCGCGTTCGTCGAACTGCAGGAGGCCGAGTTCGCTGCGATGGAGAAGGGTTTCACCGCGGTGAAGCACCAGCGCGAGGTCGGCACCGGTTACTTCGACGCCGTCACCACGACGATCGAGAAGGAAGCCTCCACCGCGGCGTTGCGCGGTTCGACCGAAGACGAGCAGTTCTTCGACAAGAAGGTCGAGAAGAAGGCCGCCTGATCCAGAGGCATCCCTCTAGGAAAACCGCGGGCTCGTCCCGCGGTTTTTTTATATTCGCCGCCAGACGAACAGCAACGCGAACAACGACGAGACCTGCGCCATGACCGCACCTTTCCCGCACCTGCTGGCCCCGCTGGATCTCGGTTTCACCACCCTGCCGAACCGGGTGCTGATGGGCAGCATGCACACCGGCCTCGAGGACGGGCGCAAGCACTTTCCCGCGATGGCCGCCTACTTCGCCGAGCGGGCCCGAGGCGGCGTGGGGCTGATGGTGACCGGCGGCTTCGCCCCCAACATCGCCGGCTGGACCAAGCCCCTCGCCGGAACGCTGGCGACGTCGATGGCGGCGAAGCGGCACCGCATCGTCACCGATGCGGTGCATGCCGAGGGCGGCAGGATCGCGCTGCAGATCCTGCATACGGGCCGCTACGGCTACCACCCGTTCTGCGTGGCGCCGTCGCGGATCAAGAGTCCGATCACACCCTTCGCACCGCGCGAACTGTCCGCGCGCGGCGTCGAGCGCCAGATCCGCGCGTTCGTGCGCTGCGCGAGCCTCGCGCGGGAAGCCGGGTACGACGGCGTCGAAGTGATGGGCAGCGAGGGCTACTTCATCAACCAGTTCCTCGTCACGCACACCAACCACCGCACCGACGCGTGGGGCGGGCCGTACGAGAACCGGATGCGCCTGCCGGTGGAGATCGTCGCGCGCGTGCGCGAGGCGGTGGGACGCGACTTCATCGTGATCTACCGCCTGTCGATGCTGGACCTCATTCCGGACGGCAGCAGCTGGCCCGAGGCGGTCGCGCTGGCGAAGGCCGTGACGCAGGCCGGTGCGACGATCATCAACACCGGCATCGGCTGGCACGAGGCGCGCATTCCCACCATCGCCACGAGCGTGCCGCGCGGCGCGTTCGCGTGGATCACGAAGAAGATGCGCGAGGAACTGCGCGGCGCCGGCATCACGATTCCGCTCGTCACCAGCAATCGCATCAACACGCCGGAAGTCGGCGAGCAGGTGCTGGCGGACGGCTGCGCGGACATGGTCAGCCTCGCCCGACCGCTGCTGGCCGATCCTGACTTCGTCGTGAAGGCGCGGGCGGGTCGGCCGCAGGACATCAACACCTGCATCGCGTGCAACCAGGCCTGCCTGGACCACGCCTTCAAGAACGAACTGGCGACCTGCCTCGTCAATCCCCGCGCGGCGCGCGAAACCGTGCTCGTGATCAAGCCGGTGGCGCAGCGGCGGCGTTACGCCGTGGTCGGCGCCGGTCCGGCCGGCCTCGCCGCCGCCACTACGCTGGCGGAGCGCGGACACGAGGTGCACCTGTACGAGGGGTCGGCGCAGATCGGCGGGCAGTTCAACATGGCGCGCCGCATTCCGGGCAAGGAGGAGTTCAGCGAGACGCTGCGCTACTTCGCGCGGCGCATCGAAGCCACCGGCGTGAACCTGCACCTCGGTGCGCGTGTCGCCGCCGATCACCTGGTAGCGCAGAAGTTCGACGGCGTGCTGCTCGCCACCGGCGTCGTTGCGCGCGATCCGAAGATTCCCGGGCAGGACGGGCCGAACGTGCTGAGCTACATCGACGTGCTGCTGCACGGCAAGACGGTCGGCGAGCGGGTGGCGATCGTCGGTGCGGGAGGCATCGGCTTCGACGTCGCGGAGTTCCTCGTCACGCCGCCCGGACACTCGCCGACACTCGACTTGAAGGAGTGGCTGGCGGAGTGGGGTGTGGCCGATCCCGGTGAGGTGCGTGGCGGCGTCGTTCGTCCCCGGCCATCGCCACCGGCACGCAAGGTCACGCTCCTGCAGCGCAAGGCCGGCAAGCTCGGCAAGGGCCTCGGCAAGACCACCGGGTGGATCCATCGTGCCGCCCTGCTGATGAAGAACGTCGAGATGATCGGTGGCGTCAACTACGAGCGGATCACGCCGGACGGGCTGTTCGTGACCTACGGCGAGGACCGGCGCGATGGCCAGCTGATCGAGTGCGACACGGTGGTGCTGTGCGCCGGCCAGGTGCCGCTGCGCGAGCTGCAGGCGCCGCTCGATGCGGCCGGGGTGCCGGTGCACCTGATCGGTGGCGCGCACGAGGCGGCCGAACTCGACGCCAAGCGGGCGATCGATCAGGGCACCCGGCTCGCCGCGCAGCTCTGATTGCCGGCTCATTGTCCGCCGCTCGGTCTAGTTGGGGTCGATTTCGACCGCTTCTCGCCGGTGTGAACCACGCCGCGGTCTGCTTCAATCGCCAGACTTGCGCTCGTCTCGAGCGCTCACTTGGCGCGGCGCCCGCTCATGTCAGGAGCCGCGGCTCCGCCGAAAGGTGCCTGGCATGCCGGTCGTGGCGGTGGTCAATCGGAAAGGCGGGAGCGGCAAGAGCACGCTTGCCACGCACCTTGCCGCGTACGGAGCCAACAACGGCGCGTCGGTGACGGTGGTCGACGTCGACCGCCAGCAATCGATGCGCGCCTGGCTGCGCGAACGCAACGCGCGGTCGACGGATCAGCGGCCTGCCATCGTCGGCGGTGCCGTCGAATCCGAATTCCTTCGTCCGCCCTCCGTCCGGCACCGACCTCGTGGTCGTGGACACGCCGGGCGGCTTGACGGGCCTGGAACTGGCGCGCGTCGTGATGTACGCCGACGCGATCGTGATGCCGGTCTGCAACTCGCTGTTCGACCGCGAATCGGCGTCCGACTGCCTCGCGGAACTGCGACGGCTGCCGCGCGTCGCGTCCGGGCGTTGCCGCCTGGCGGCGATCGGCATGCGCGTCGAGCCCGGCAGCGACGGGCACCTCGTGCTGCAGCGCTGGGCGAACGAGCGCCAGCTGGCGTTCATCGCCGCGCTGCGCGAGTCTCGCGACCTACGTCCGCTGCGCCGAGCAGGGGCTGACCCTGTTCGACCTGCCGCCGGCCGTCGTCCGGCCCGACATGGTCGGAGTGGCAGCCGATCCTGGACTGGCTGCGGCCGGTTCTCCAGCCAACGGCTCCCGCCGTCGTGTCGGCCAACGACGCCAGCATCGCGCCGCGTCCAGGGCAGTCCCCGGTCCCGTTCTCCGACGTCCCGAGGCGGGGACTCGGCCCGGCCTTCACCCGCGGTCCGTGCTACACCTCGCCGGTGCGGCCCTCCGGTTCGCCGGTCGGTCGACTGCTCGGTGCGCTGTCCATTCCCCGATTCCTTCAGCGGTCCGTCTAGCCGGCGCGATCACCGGCTCCGGCCGACGCGCTTCGGTTCCTTCGTCGGTGCCGGCACGGGGCCGTTGAGGATGCGCGCCATCTTGTCCTGCGCGAACTCCTGGCGGACGAAGTCGACGAACAGCCGAACGCGCAGGGGAAGATGCTTGCGCGCGGGGAACAGGCAGTAGACATTCGTCGGCGGCGCCTCGTAGTCGTCGAGCACGGTCACTAGCCGACCCGAAGCCAGATCCTCGCCGACTTCCCACAGCGACCGCCACGCCAGGCCCATGCCGGCCAGCGTCCAGTCGTGCAGGACGGCGCCGTCGTTGCAGGCCAGCGGGCCTGCCACGCGTTCGACCACCGGCGCGCCGCCGACGACGAAGCTCCAGCCGCGCTGCGGCGCCGTGCCCTCGCCGAAGGTGAGGCACCGGTGCTGCGCCAGGTCGGCGGGCCGCATCGGCGCCCCGTGCTGCTTCAGGTATCCGGCCTGCGCGACCACCACCCGCCGGCTCTCGCCGATCTTCACGCGCACCAGCTGGCTGTCCGCCTGCTCGCCGAAGCGGATCGCGCAGTCGAAGGCTTCGGCGACCAGGTCGGTGATGCGGTCGGACAGTTCGAGCGACACCGCGAGCTTCGGATGCTCGGTGACGAAGCGGGGCACCAGCGGCGCGATGTGCGCGCGCCCGAAACCCGCGGGTGCCGTGATGCGGAGGTGGCCCGTGGCCTGCTTGCCGCGCGCGGACACCGCGCTCTCGGCGTCCTCGAGTTCGCGCAGGATGCGCTGGCAGTCTTCCAGGAAGGCGATGCCCTCGGGCGTCAGCGTCAGGCGCCGCGTGGTGCGCTGGATCAGCTTGACCCCCAGCCGCGCCTCCAGCGAGTCGAGCCGGCGGCCGATCATCGCGGGCGCGAGCCCTTCGTGGCGGGCGGCCGCGCTCAGGCTGCCGCGCTGCGCGACGTTGACGAAGGTGGTGATTTCCTTGAACGGGTCCATCGCGAACGCAGGGTGATTCGTGCGGCAGGGTAAAAGATCCTGTGCTGTGGACTGCTGATTCCGTACTGCTCGCTCAAATATACTCGTCGGCCTCAGGGAGATGACGCAGCATGCGGATACGCGCAGCACTGTTCGACGTGTACGGCACCCTGCTCGACGTGTACTCCGTCACGCGCTGCGCCGAAGCGCTGTTCCCGGGGCACGGCACCCGGCTCGCCGTGCTGTGGCGGGACAAGCAGATCGAGTATTCGCGGCTGCGCACGATGTCCGGCCGCTACGTGCCGTTCTCGGAGGTCACGCGTGACGCGCTCGAGTTCGCGCTCGACGTGCTGAAGCTTGCCTCCACCGAAGCGCAGCGGCGGGAATTGCTGGATGAGTATCGGCGGCTGGCGCCTTTCCTCGATGTCGCCCGCGAACTCGAGGCGCTGCGCAAGGGCGGCGTCGAACTCGGCGTGCTGTCGAACGGCGATCCGGAGATGCTCGAGGCGAGCCTGGTCGGGGCTGGCCTGCACCGTTACCTCGATCTCGTGCTGTCCGCCGACCAGGTCCGTGCCTTCAAGACGGATGCGACCGTCTATGCCCTCGGACCGCGCGCGCTGAAACGTCCGGCGCGCGAGATCCTCTTCGTTTCGAGCAACGGCTGGGACGCTTGCGGCGCGACCTGGTACGGCTACACCACCTGCTGGATCAACCGCGCGGGCCTGCCGCTCGAGCGCCTCGGGGTCCAGCCCAACCGCATCGGCACCGACCTGACGACGGTGACGGACTTTCTCCTCAAGGAATACGCATGACACACCATGGAGCAGCGCACATGAACCTTCCGCAAGGCGTCCAGATCATGGCGCCGATGAAGCCCGAGTACGAGCGCATCCTCACTGCCGATGCCCTGGGCCTGGTCGCGAAGCTGCATCGCGCGTTCGAGTCCCGCCGCCAGGAACTGCTCGCGGCGCGCGTCGAGCGCGCCAAGCGCCTCGATGCCGGCGAGCGGCCCGACTTCCTTCCGCAGACGAAGAGCGTGCGCGACGGCGCCTGGACGATCGCGTCGATCCCGGCCGACCTGCAATGCCGGCGTGTCGAGATCACCGGTCCGGTGGAGCGCAAGATGATCATCAACGCGCTGAACTCGGGCGCGGACGCCTACATGACCGACTTCGAGGACAGCAACGCGCCGAACTGGGACAACCAGATCACCGGCCAGGTGAACCTGATCGATGCGATCCGTCGCACGATCGTGCTGGAGCAGGGCGGCAAGACGTACAGGCTGAACGACAAGGTGGCGACGCTGGTCGTGCGTCCGCGCGGCTGGCACCTCGACGAGAAGCACGTGCTGATCGACGGCAAGCGCGTGTCGGGCGGCATCTTCGACTTCGGGCTCTACATGTTCCACAACGCAAAGGAACTGCTCGCACGCGGCAGCGGCCCGTACTTCTATCTGCCGAAGATGGAGTCGCACCTCGAGGCGCGCCTGTGGAACGACGTCTTCGTCATGACGCAGAAGGAGCTCGGCCTCCCCCAGGGCACGGTCAAGGCCACGGTGCTGATCGAGACCATCCTCGCCGCCTTCGAGATGGACGAGATCCTGTACGAGCTGCGCGAGCACTCGGCGGGTCTCAACGCCGGCCGCTGGGACTACATCTTCTCGTGCATCAAGAAGTTCAAGGTCGACCGGGACTTCTGCCTCGCCGATCGCGCGAAGGTGACGATGACCGCGCCCTTCATGCGCGCCTATGCGCTGCTGCTGCTGAAGACGTGCCACAAGCGCAACGCGCCGGCCATCGGCGGCATGAGCGCGCTGATCCCGATCAAGAACGATCCGGTGAAGAACGAGCAGGCGCTCGGCGGCGTTCGTTCGGACAAGGCGCGCGACGCCACCGATGGTTACGACGGCGGCTGGGTCGCGCACCCCGGGCTGGTGCCGATCGCGATGGAAGAGTTCGTCAAGGTCCTCGGCGAGCGCAAGAACCAGATCGACAAGAAGCGCGACGACGTCAACGTGCGCGCCGCCGACCTGCTCGACTTCCAGCCGGAGACCCCGATCACCGAGGCCGGCCTGCGCATGAACATCAACGTCGGCATCCACTACCTCGGGTCATGGCTGGCGGGCAACGGCTGCGTGCCGATCCACAACCTGATGGAGGACGCGGCAACCGCGGAGATCAGCCGCTCGCAGGTGTGGCAGTGGATCCGCTCGCCGAAGGGCATGCTCGACGACGGCCGCAAGGTCACGGCCGACATGGTGCGCGCGCTGATCCCCCAGGAACTGGCCAAGGTGAAGGCGGACGTCGGGCCGGACTCGCCGACCTACGACCGCGCGGCGCAGATCTTCGAGAAGATGAGCACGCAGGAGGCATTCGCGGAGTTCCTGACGCTGCCGCTGTACGAAGAGATCTCGTGAGAGTCCGGTGAAGCGGGAGGAGATGGCGCCCGCGGGCGCCATTTTCTTCTTGCGTGACGCCGTCACTGACCGTGGACGGACCGGCCGTCTAGCATGCCCGTCACTGCACTCAGTCGTGTCCCGAGGCCAGTCGATGCCCACACACCGGTTGCCCGCCGACCATCCGCTCCGCCGCGGACTGGCTGAAGAGGCGCACGCCCGTCCGCCGGCGCTGGTGGAAGGGCGTGCAGTCGTTTCCGTCCTCGCGCTGATGGACACGCCGGCCGAACTCGTGCTCGAGGCAGTCCTTGCGCTGGCGCGATCCCGTGGGGCAGAGGCCGAGCCGCCGCCCGGTGCCGCTCACGTCGTCGTCGTCCTGCCGGCGCTCAGGATCAAGTGGGAGCGGCACGGTGAGTTCTGCAGCCTGACGCTTGTCGCGCCGCTGGCGGCGCGTGTGGAGGATCTCGATGGGATGCGCTATCCATCCGCATTCGATGCCGTGCCCGCGGACTGGCTTTCCACGCTCCCCGGACGGGTGATCGCCGCCTGTGACATCGTCGTGCTGCCTGTGACGGGCGAGCCGGCCGGCCTTGCCGTCGAGCCCCTCTTCGTGTCCGACACGATGGCCGGGTCGATCGTGCTCGATGGCGCGGCCCGGATCTTCACCGACTTCGTGGTGCGTGAAGACGGTCGCAGCCGCTGGCTGATCCTGAACGCGCGCATGGGACGCGCGCAGACGGCGAGGACGGTGCAGCGTGTGATCGAGGTCGAGGTGTACCGGATGGTTGCGCTGCTTGGATTCCCGAGCGCACGTGCGGCCTTCGGCGAACTGACCCGCATCGAACAGGAACTCGAGCACATGATGACCGCGATCGCGGCCCTGCACGCGGAGGCGGCGACCCCGGCCACGCAGCGTGAAGAGCGCCGACTTCTGGATGAACTGACCAGGGCGGCGGCCGAACTCGAGCGCATGACGGCGAGCACGGCGTTCCGGTACGCCGCCTCCCAGGCGTACTGGGAGATCGTGCAGGCGCGCGTGAACGAACTGCGCGAGCAGCGCATCGGTGATCTGCGCACCTTGAGCGGGTTCCTGATGCGACGTCTCGCGCCGGCGATGAACTCGTGCGCGGCCGCGGCCCGGCGCCAGGAGGCGCTATCCGGCCGCGTCGCGCGCGCGGCCAGCCTGCTACGCACTCGCGTGGACGTGGCGCGCGAGGAGCAGAACCAGCAGCTGCTGGCCGCCATGGATCGGCGCGGCAAGCTCCAGTTGCGGCTGCAGCAGACGGTGGAAGGCCTCTCGGTGGCCGCCATCGCGTACTACGTGATCGGTCTGCTCGGCTATCTGCTCAAGCCCGTCGGATCCGCCTGGCCGCAGATGAAGGTCGAGTGGATCACGGCGGCGATGATTCCAGTCGTCGCGTACCTGGTATGGCGCGGGCTGAAACGGGTGCGGCACCGAATCGAAGATCAGTGACGGCGGACGCGCCCGTCTCGCAGATCGCGGTGCGGGGCTCCGACGTAACGCTCCGGATCGGACCCGGAACGCCCGGGGCCGTACTCCACGCGCACCTCCGGGCGTATCCTGCTCCGCTTTGGGAGGGAACCATGACCGTATGCCCGATCGCGATCGTTGCCGGATGCGCCAAGTGCCCGGCGTTCAAGGTCTGCCCGCTCAAGGGCGTCCTCGGCGACCAGGGGAAGGAAGAACCCCCGAAGGCGAAGGCAGCGCCCGGCTCGAACAAGCGCGCTAGGAAGGCGGGCTGATCCGGTACAGGACGTGGCGCCGCAGCGGGTGGCCGGCAGGCACCCGTGGATGATCGAAGTCTCCGGCGAGGTCGTGTCGCATGCCCAGGCGCTCCATCACCGCGCGTGACCGGAGGTTGGCCGGTGCCGTGAAGGCGACGATCTCGCCGGCGCTCAGGACGCCGAAGCCGAAGTCGAGCGCGAGGCGCGCGGCTTCGGTCGCGTAGCCGCGTCCCCAGTAGCGCGGCAGCATGCGCCACCCGATCTCGACCGTCGGCATGAACGGCGCATCGAAGGTCGGGACGTTCAATCCGGTGAAGCCCGCGCAGTGCCCGTCGATCTCGAGACACCAGAAGCCCCAGCCGTTGTCCGCGATCGCGGCGCGCAGGCGATCCACCATGGCATCGGACTCCTGGCGCGTCAGCGTCGACGGAAAGAACTCCATGGCGACCGGATCGGCATTGAGCTCAGCGAACGACGGACGGTCGCGGTCTTCCCACTGCCGCAGAAGGACGCGCAGCCCCGGCAGCGCGACGGGCGTCACGTGAGCAACCCCACCAGCGCGGCGGTGATGCAGGTGGACAGCAGCCCGGCGAGGATCGATTTCAGGCCGAGCGTGGCGAGTTGCGCGCGGCGCTCGCGAGGAAGCAGCGCGTCCAGGCCGCCAAGCATGATCCCGAGGCTGCCGAAGTTGGCGAAGCCGGCGAGCGCGTAGGTCATCAGCAGCGCCGAGCGCGGGGACAGTTCGTTCGGACCCATCTTCGCCATCTCGATGTACGCGATGAACTCGTTGAGCACCGTCTTCTGCCCGAGCAGCTTGCCCGCGGTCAGCGCCTCGGTCGCGGGCACGCCGACCAGCCACGCCAGCGGCGCGAAGATCCAGCCGAACAGGCGCTCGAGCGTGAGGGGCGCGCCGCTCACCGCGGGCAGGCTGCCCAGCACGCCATTGGCGAGCGCGACCAGCGCGACGAACACGATCAGCATCGCAACGATGTTGAGCAGCAGCTGCAGACCCTCCAGCGTGCCGCGCGTGATGGCGGCCATTGTGTTCGCATCCTGCCGCTCGAACGTCACCGCGGAGGCCTCGGTGAGTTGCGGCGGCACGAGCACCGCGGCCACGGCGATGGCCACGGGGGTGGCGACGATCGACGCGACCAGCAGATGGCCGAGCGCGTTGGGCACCACGGGGCCGAGGAAACTCGCATAGAGCACCAGCACCGTGCCGGCGATGGTCGCCATGCCGCAGTTCATGACGATGAAGAGTTCCCCGCGCGACAGGCGCGCGAGATAGGGAGCGATCACGAGCGGCGCCTCGACCATGCCGACGAACACGTTGGCCGCCGCCGACACGCCCACCGCGCCGCCGAGTCCCATGGTCCGGCGCAGCCCCCACGCGAACGCGCGCACGATCAGCGGCATCACGCCCCAGTGGAAGAGCACCGCCGACAGCGCCGCGATGATCAGCACGAGCGGGAGCGCACGGAAGGCGAGCACGAAGCTCGCCGCGGGGTCGGTGACCGTGTACGGCGTCGCGCCGCCGCCGAGATGGCCGAAGACGAAGGCCGTGCCGGCGGCGAGCGCGTTCTCCAGCGCCGTCATGACGCCGTTGAGACTGGCGAGCGCATGGGCGAGGGGCGGGATCTTCAGCAGCGCGGCGGCGAGCAGGGCGGCGAGGACGATGCCGGTGGCGACCATCCGCCACGGAATCTCGCCGGCGGTTCTCGGAAATCGCCCAGCACAGCGCGAGCATCGCCGCGATGCCGAACAGGCTCTGCAATGCGTACATGTCCCCGCGTTCCCGTGCCCCGTGCCCCCCGCAATTGGAGCACAGGCTCAAGCGCCGGACAGTAAGCTTGCTCCGATGAGAGTGATCCCTGTCAGTCAGGAGCCAGCATGAACGCCGCCGACATTCCCGCCGAGCTGATGCGCGCGTTCGAGGTCCAGCGGGCCTCGTTCGACAGTGCGCCGTTTCCCGACTGGGACGTCCGCCGCGACCGCCTGGCGCGCCTGCGCCGGCTCGTCGCGGACAACGAGTCCGCCATCGAGGACGCCATCCACGCGGACTTCGGCGGCCGGCCACGGCTCGAGACGCAGATCGCCGAAGTGTTCCCGAGCCTGGGCGAGATCAAGGGCGCGCTGCGCAAGGGCCACCAGTGGATGCGGCCGCGCAAGGCCGGTGTCTCGCTGTGGTTCCAGCCGGCGACGGCGCACATCCAGCCGCGCCCGCTCGGCGTGGTCGGCATCGTCGTCCCCTGGAACTATCCGCTCTACCTCGCGGCGGGTCCGTTGGTGGCCGCGCTCGTCGCGGGCAACCGGGCGATGGTGAAGATGTCGGAGTACACGCCGGCGTTCTCGACGCTGTTCCAGCAGCTCGTCGCCGCCGCCTTCGCTCCGGAAGAGGTGACGGTCATCACGGGCGGGCCGGAGATCGCCGCGCACTTCACGCGGCTGCCGTTCAACCACCTGCTGTTCACCGGCTCGACCGTGGTCGGCCGCAAGGTGATGGCGGCCGCGGCGGAGAACCTGACGCCCGTGACGCTCGAACTCGGCGGCAAGTCGCCGACGGTCATCGCACCGGGGTATCCGCTCGAGAAGGCGGCGCAGCGCGTCGCTCGCCGGCAAGCTGCTGAACGCGGGCCAGACCTGCATCGCGCCGGACTACGTGCTGGTGCAACGGAAGGAACTGCAGGCCTTCGTCGAGGCGGCCAGACAGCAGGCCAGGCGCATGTACCCGGCCGGGCTCGATGATCCGGACTACTGCAGCATCATCAATCAGCGTCAGTACGGCCGTCTCGTGGGCTATCTCGACGAAGCGCGGGCCGCGCGGCGTGCAGGTGATTCCGCTGTTCGATGGCCGGTCGCAGGACGACGAGCGGCACCGGCTCGGTCCCGTCGCCGCTGGTCGATCCAGGGCGGGCCATGGCGGTGATGCGCGACGAGATCTTCGGGCCGCTGCTGCCCGCTGCTGCCGTACGACGACGTCAAGGACGCGATCGATTTCGTGAACGCGCAGCCGAGTCCGCTGGCCATGTACTGGTTCGACGACGACCGCGCGCGGATCGAGTGGGCGCTGAAGGAGTCGCACGCGGGCGGCATGTGCGTCAACGAGACGCTGATGCACGTCGCGCAGGAGGATCTGCCCTTCGGCGGTGTCGGGCCCTCGGGCATGGGCCACTACCACGGCGAGTGGGGCTTCGAGACGTTCAGCAAGCTGACGCCCGTGTTCAAGCAGTCGCGCTTCAATGGCATGAACCTGTTCATGCCGCCCTACACGCCCCGCGTGCAGAAGATCCTGCGGCTGATGAAGCGCTTCTAGCCGCTGCTCGATGCGGCGCGGCGGGCCGCGCGGTCCGGTCCGACCATGCGTCGGTTCATGCGGAGCACGATCCGTCGGGGCGCGCGCTGCCGCGCTCATTGATGTTGCTGAAGGCGTCAGCGTCGTCGAATGCGACATCGATGACATCGAGCGTCTCGAACCAGCGGTGCATCGCCCGACCGCCGGTGGCGAGAAAGCCGTGCAGCGATGCGGCGCTGGAACGCCGCGCCAGTGCGAACACCGGTTGCCGGCGTCCGGCCGCCACGGGACAGGCGACCGCACGGTCCCCGATCGCGTCCGCCAGTCGTGACACGAGGTCCGGCGGCAGCATCGGCGCGTCGCAGGGAACGAGCGCGACCCATTCGGTGGCGGCGCGCTGCAGCCCCGCGTACACGCCCGCCAGCGGTCCGGGATACGGTTCGAGCGCCAGGTCCTGTTCGCGGTCGGTGACGACCTCGGCCAGCGCGCGATAGGCGTCGACGCTGCGATTGGCCGAGATCAGCACGGCGCCGACCTGCGGCGCGAATCTCCGCAGCACGCGGCGCACCAGCGGCTCGCCGTCGTGGACGACCCAGCCCTTGTCGACGCCGCCCATGCGCGCGCCGCGTCCGCCGGCGAGCACCAGACCGGTGATCCGTGAGCGATCGGGCGGAGCCATGGCGGAGAAGCGGCGTCAGCCGCCGATGTACGACATCTCGATCTTCGGCGCGCGGGCCGTCGCCTCGGTGCGGATCTCGGAGTAGCGGTCCGTGCGGGCGCGCCAGATGTCGCCGATCACCGTCTGCAGCTCGACATCGTCCAGTCCCGGGTGGTCGGCGTCGCCGCGCAGCGGCGCGCGCAGGTCGTAGCCCTGCTGCGCGAACAGGCACAGGTACAGCTTGCCCTCGGTCGACAGCCGCGCGCGCGTGCAGTCGCTGCAGAACGCCTGCGTGACGCTCGAAATCACGCCGATCTCGCCGCTGCCGTCGTCGTAGCGCCCAGCGCTCGGCCACCTCGCCGGCGTAGTTCGGGTCGACCGGGACGCAGCGGCATGGCTTCGGAGATGCGGCGGATGACCTCGGCCGACGGCACCACGTCGTCCATCCGCCAGCCGTTCGACGCGCCGACGTCCATGAATTCGATGAAGCGCACGATGTGGCCGCTGCCCCTGAAGTGGCGCGCCATGGGCACGATCTCCTGGTCGTTGACGCCGCGCTTGACCACCATGTTGACCTTGATCGGCCCGAGGCCCGCGGCCGCGGCCGCGTCGATGCCGTCGAGCACGTCCTTGACCGGGAAGTCGACGTCGTTCATGCGGCGGAACACGGCGTCGTCGAGACCGTCGAGCGACACGGTGACGCGCCTCAGGCCGGCATCGGCCAGCTGCTTCGCCTTGCGCGCGAGGATGGAGCCGTTGGTCGTCAGCGCGATGTCGAGAGCGCGGCCGTCGCGCGTCTTCAGTGGCGCCAGCATCTCGATCAGCTTGTGCACGTCCTTGCGCAGCAGCGGCTCGCCGCCGGTCAGCCGCACCTTCTCGACCCCGTGCGCGATGAACACGCGCGTCAGCCGCGTGATCTCCTCGAAGGTCAGCAGGTCCGAGTGCCGCAGGAAGTGGTAGTCCTGGTCGAAGATCTCCTTCGGCATGCAGTACGTGCAGCGGAAGTTGCAGCGGTCGGTGACCGAGATGCGCAGGTCCCGCAACGGCCGTCCGCGCGTGTCTTCGACCCGTCCGTCGGCGGGCACCCGCGTGACCGGCCGCGGCGGGGCGGAACTCGCCACGCGCGTGTCGAGCAGGTGGATCACGCGGTCGGTCATGAGGCGAATGTTACCGGCGCGAGCGCCGCGCGAAAGCCACACGGTGAACGGGCAATTGGCGCGTCGCGGCACGCATGTCAACATCGGCGACCTTGCCGCCGACCGATCCAGCCGCCGCCGACCGCACAGGCCCGCCACCACCGGGCGCGTGGCGCGAGGTATTCGCCGTCTTCCTGCGGCTCGGCCTGACGTCGTTTGGCGGTCCCGTTGCGCACCTCGCGTACTTCCGCGAAGAGTTCGTCGTGCGCCGCCGCTGGATCGACGACGGTGGCTACGCCGAACTGGTGTCGCTTTGCCAGTTCCTGCCCGGCCCCGCGAGCAGCCAGACCGGCATCGCACTCGGCTATCTCCGGGCGGGCCTGCCCGGCGCGCTGATGGCTTGGCTCGGATTCACGTTGCCGTCGGCGGTGCTGATGACCGTGTTCGCGCTCGGCCTGCTCGAGCTCGGGCCATCCGGGGCGGGCTGGCTTGCCGGGCTGAAGGTGTTCGCCGTCGCGATCGTCGCGCAGGCGGTCTGGGGAATGGCGCGCGCCCTGTGTCCGGACGCCGCGCGCCGCGCCATCGCGGTCGTGGCCGCCGGCGTGCTTCTGCTTGTCCCATGGCCGCAGGCGCAGTTCGGCGTGATGGTGGGCGCCGGTGTCGTCGGGATGGCTGGTGCTGCGCGCACTGCCGGCTGCGAGCGGCAATGCGCTGCATCGCGCCGGTCCCGCGCGGGACTCGCGATCGCGGCGCTGGCGCTGTTCGCGATCCTGCTCGTCGGACTGCCGGTGGCGGCGCGCGTCGTCCACGCCGACGTCCTCGAACTCTTCGCTGTCTTTTATCAGTCCGGGGCGCTGGTGTTCGGCGGCGGCCATGTAGTGCTGCCGCTGCTGCAGGCGCAGCTCGTGCCGTCGGGCTGGATCGACAACGACGCGTTCCTCGCCGGCTACGCCGTCGCGCAGGTGGTCCCCGGACCGCTGTTCACATTCGCTGCGTTCCTCGGGGCAGCGATCCCGTTGCCCGGGGGCGTGATCGGCGCGGGCGTCGCGCTGCTCGGCATCTTCACGCCGGCATTTCTTCTCGTGCTGGGCGCGCTGCCATTCTGGCAAGGCGCGCTGCAGCGTCCCGCGCTTGAGGTCCGCCGTGGCGGGAGTGAACGCGGGCGTGGTCGGCGTGCTGCTGGCCGCGTTGATCACGCCGGTCGCGACATCTGCGCTCGGCTCGATCGCGGATGGACTGCTTGCGCTCGCGGCACTGGCGGCGCTGCTCAGCGGCCGTTTGCCGGTGTGGGCGGTCGCGCTGGCCTGCGCCGGGGCGGGCGCGCTGCTGCACTAGGCATCAGCGCGCCTGCGTCGATGCGGCGTCAGGTGCCGAGCTGTGACGTCGACGTCGGCCGGGTTTCGACCTGTACCAGCGGACCTTCCTGCATCGGCGGCAGGATCGGGCGTTCGCGCGCGCGACGAGCGGGGCGCGGCTCGGCAGCCAGCCTGGCCACGGCTTCCGCATGCTTCTCCGGCTGGGTCTGAACGAGAGTCAGCCCGGCCAGTTCGAGCACGGGTTGCAACTGATCGATCGGCAGCGGGGAGGGCTGCGCGGCTGGCAGCGCAACCGTCGCGGGCACCGTGATCATGTCCGGCGTGCGCAGGGTGGCGATGCCCGACACCGCAACGGCGGTCGGCGCGCACGGTGGCCGGTCGAGGTGCGCTGACCTGCGGCGCAGGAGCCACGGGCGGTGGCGCGACGGGCGGCGATGCGACGGGCTCAACAGCCTCGACTGCAGCAACGGGTTCCGCTGCTGCGACTTCGTCCGCGGCCGTCTCCGCTCTCGGCCGGCTCGCCCTCGAACTCGTCCTGATCCCCGACCTCGGCGACTTGCCCCTCGGTCGTCGCCGCGCCTTCCTCACCGCTGCGCGCGCCGCGTCCACGACGGCGGCGGCGACGACGGCGGCGCTCTTCCTGCGGCACCTCGGTCGCCGCATCGGCGGTCACCAGTGACGCCGTGGCGGCGCGGTGGCGACGGGCGCCGCGGCTTCGACCGGCGTCGGTTCGACATTCTCGATATCGACGACCGGCGCGGCCGCCTTCTCGCGGTCCTTCTCCGGCCGACGCTCGCCGCGGGGCTTGCGGCCTTCCTGCGCCTCGCCGGCCACGCGCGGTTCCTGCGCACGGCCTTCGTTGCGGCGGTTGTCCTGCTTGGGTTCTCCGCGGCGCGACTCGTCTCGCTTGCCGTCCCGGCGCTCGTCGCGCTTGTCGTCGCGACCACCGGCGCGCTCACCGCGCTTCTCGTCGCGGCGTCCGTCGCGTCGTCCATCGTGACGGCCGCGACCGCGGCCGCCACGCTTCTCGTCATCGCGGGCCGGCTTCTCGCCGACCGGCTTCGCCGCGACGGGAGCCACGGCGACCGGTTGCGCTGCCGGCGTACCGGTGAAGAAGGAGACGATCCGGCCCCACAGACCGGACGGCGCGTGGGCGGTCTGTGGCACTGGCGCCTGGACCGCGACTTCGACGGGCACGACGGCCATCGGCGCGGGCGTCTCGGGAACGATGCCCTTGACCACGGCTTCCTGCTTCGGCCGCTCCCTTTCCAGTTCGTCTTTGCCGGCGGTGTAAGGGGTGTCGGTGCTCGGCGCGAGTTCTGCCGCGCGCTCGAAGCTCGCCTTGGTTTCGTCCAGTCGCGGATCGTCGTGACGCAGGCGCTCGATGTGGTAGTGCGGCGTTTCGAGGAACTTGTTCGGGATCAGCACGACCGAGACGCGCAGGCGCGCCTCGAGCTTGGCGATGTCGGCGCGCTTCTCGTTCAGCAGGAAGGTCGCGACTTCGACCGGCACTTGCGCGTGGACCGCCGCCGTGCCTTCCTTCATGGCCTCTTCCTGCAGGATGCGCAGGATATGCAGCGCCGAGCTTTCGGTGTCGCGGATCACGCCGACGCCGTTGCAGCGCGGGCACGTGACGTGGCTGCCCTCGGACAGGGCCGGACGCAGGCGCTGGCGCGACAGTTCCATCAGGCCGAAGCGCGAGATCTTGCCCATCTGCACGCGGGCGCGGTCGTAGTGCAGCGCGTCCTTCAGGCGGTTTTCGACCTGGCGCTGGTTCTTCGCGTCCTCCATGTCGATGAAGTCGATGACGATCAGGCCGCCGAGGTCGCGCAGCCGCAGCTGGCGGGCGACTTCGTCGGCCGCCTCGAGGTTCGTGCGCGTCGCCGTTTCCTCGATGTCGGAGCCCTTGGTCGCGCGCGCGGAGTTCACATCGACGGCGACCAGGGCTTCAGTGTGGTCGACGACGATCGAGCCGCCCGACGGCAGCGGCACCTGGCGCGAGTACGCAGTCTCGATCTGGTGTTCGATCTGGAAACGGGAGAACAGCGGAACGTCGTCCTTGTAGCGCTTCACGCGCGTGACGTTGTCCGGCATGACGTGCGCCATGAACTGGCGCGCCTGCTCGTAGATGTCGTCGGTGTCGACGAGGATCTCGCCGATTTCCGGATGGAAGTAATCGCGGATCGCGCGGATGACGAGGTTCGATTCCTCGACGATCAGGAAAGGCGGCGGGTTGGCGCGCTTCAGCCGCTGGCCGTCCGGCCCGGTGTTGCCGTCGACGTAGGTGATCTTCTTCTTGCCGGCGTTCTCGGGGTCCTCGACCGCGAGTTCGAACTGCGGCTTCGAGGCGTCCTCGATGGCGTGCCAGAGTTTGAGCAGGTAATTCAGGTCCCACTGCAGCTCTTCGGCGCTGCGGCCGATGCCCGCGGTGCGCGCGATGATCGACATGCCGGACGGCACGTCGAGCCTGTCCATCGTTTCGCGCAGCTCCTGGCGCTCATCGCCCTCGATCCGGCGCGAGACGCCGCCGCCGCGCGGGTTGTTGGGCATCAGGACGAGGTAGCGGCCGGCCAGCGAGACGAACGTGGTGAGCGCCGCGCCCTTGTTGCCGCGCTCCTCCTTCTCGACCTGGACGATCAGCTCCTGGCCTTCGCGCAGGGCTTCCTTGATGCTGGCCGTGCGGACGTCGACGCCGTCCTTGAAGTAGACCCGCGAGACCTCCTTGAAGGGCAGGAAGCCGTGGCGCTCCTCGCCGTAGTCGACGAAACACGCTTCGAGACTGGGCTCGACGCGCGTGATCACGCCCTTGTAGATATTCGATTTGCGCTGCTCGCGGCCAGCGTTCTCGATGTCGATGTCGACCAGTCTCTGGCCGTCGACGATGGCCACGCGCAGTTCTTCTGCGTGCGTGGCGTTGAACAACATGCGTTTCATTCAGCACTCCTTTGCGCCTTCTCAGGGGCGTTTCAGCAGGCTGAAGCGAACGGCAGGGACTTGCGAGCGTCGAGGATCAGGTGGCGGTTACGGAGGAGCAACCGCCAGGCGGTGCGTCCGGTTTCCGGCCAAGGGCAGCGTGGACACGCCCGGCCGTGCGCGCTCGTGCCGCGCCTGGGAGGGCGGCGTGCGACAGGACAGGGACGAAGGCCATGTAGAGCTGGTTCCCGAATTTGATCTCGTTGTTCTTGCGGCGCCGCGCGCCGCGCTCAGGGTCCAAAACAGTTCGCTTCAGCGGCTCCCGCACATCGCGGGCCCGCGCAGTCGATGGCTTGCGCCACCTGGCCGCCGTAGCGGCCCGACTGCGAATCCAGGAAGCCCTCATCGGCTTCCGAACCGCCGCCCGCAAATGCGGACAACGGCGCCTGTGCGAGGGGCATCGCTTGCCTGGCCTCCGCCTGACGGCAGGTGCGGCGCGGCTACAATTCCTCGCGTTTGCCGGGTTTCCGGGCCGGTACCGACCGAAGCCGGAGCCGTTCATCCGGGCGCGCCAGGCACGGCGCCATGCGGGACGACGATCCCGCACCCTTCCGGAAGTGCCGAAAAACCTCGACCGCTCAAGTATATGCAAGATGGGTGCTGTCCGTAAAACGGGAAAAGAGGCGCCCCTGGCCGGCACGGGCCAGGCCAGAGCGGCAGCCGGGCGTCGGCGCCGACCGCGTCGCCTACCTGACCGTCGGGCCCGAGTCCGAGGGCCAGCGCCTCGACAACTTCCTGCTGCGGGTCGCCAAAGGGGTTCCGAAGAGTCACGTGTACCGGGTGGTGCGCAGCGGCGAAGTGCGCGTCAACAAGGGCCGGGTCGGCGTCGACTACCGCCTGGCCGTCGGCGACGAGGTCCGGGTACCGCCCATGCGTCTGGCCGAGGCGCGGCCCGCGGCGCAGCCGATGGCCCCGGCCCAGATGCCGCCGATCCTGTACGAAGACGAGCACCTGATGGTGGTCGACAAGCCGTCCGGCCTGGCGGCGCACGGCGGCAGCGGGATCGCCCACGGTCTCATCGAGCGGGTCCGCGCCGCCCGGCCGAACCAGCCCTTCCTGGAACTCGCGCACCGTCTCGACCGCGACACGTCGGGCCTGCTGCTGCTGGCCAAGACCCGTCGCGCGCTCGTCGACCTGCACGACCAGCTGCGCGAGGGCACGGTCGACAAGCGCTACCTGGTGCTGGTCAAGGGTGACTGGGTCAACGACCGCCAGCACGTGCGCCTGGCCCTCACCAAGTACGTGACGCGGGAAGGGGAGCGGCGCGTGAACGTGGACCCCGAGGGCGCCGAGTCGCACACGGTCTTCACCCTGATGAAGCGCTACGGCCGGTATTCGCTGCTCGAGGCGCAACTTCGCACGGGACGCACGCACCAGATCCGCGTGCACCTCGCGCATCTCGGATTTCCGATCGTCGGCGACGACAAGTACGGCGACTTCGAACTGAACAAGGCGCTCGCGCGCGCGGACGCGCGACCCCGGCTCGCCCGCATGTTCCTGCATGCGGCTTCCGTGAGGCTGACCCACCCGGTCGGCCGGCAACCGCTGGTGTTCGAGGCGCCGTTGCCGCCGGACTGTTCCGCGTTCCTGAAAGGACTCGATGCCGCGCCGCTTTGATCTGATCGTCTTCGACTGGGACGGCACGATCGTCGACTCCACCGCGATGATCGCGCTGTGCATCCAGAAGGCGGCGGCCGATCTCGGCCTGACGGTGCCGACCATCGAGCAGGCCAGCCACGTGATCGGTCTCGGCCTGCACGACGCGCTCGCGCGTGCGGTGCCTGAACTGAACGCCGGCCGCATCGAGGAGTTCTCGGCTCGCTACCGGTACCACTGGTTCGCCTGCGAGCACGAGATCGTGCTGTTCGACGGCGTGCGCGAAATGCTCGTCGAACTGACCGAGCGCGGTGTGCCGCTGGCCGTGGCGACCGGCAAGAGCCGTCGCGGCCTGGCACGCGCGTTCGACCAGACCGGACTGGGAACGCTGTTCGAGTCGTCGCGCTGCGCCGACGAGACGCATCCGAAACCGCACCCCGCGATGCTGCTGGAACTGACCGAGGAACTCGCGGTGGAACTGCCCCGGACCGTGATGATCGGCGACACGACGCACGATCTCGAAATGGCGGCGGCGGCCGGGGCGGGCGGCATCGGCGTGACCTACGGCGCGCATCCGCGCGACCAGCTTGCGGCCTGGGCGCCTCTCGCGCTCGTCAGCGACGTCGTCGAGCTGCGTCGCTGGCTCGATACGAACCGATGATCGAGATCTGCCCCTCGGATGCGCTCGTCAACGGCGGGCGCGGCGTGCGTTTCGAGGTGAGCGTGGGCGGACGGGCCGTTCCCGCCTTCGTCGTGCGCTTCGGGGGCGTTGCCCGTGCCTACCTGAACCGGTGCGCGCACGTCGCCATGGAGCTCGATTGGCAGCCGGGCGAGTTCTTCGACTTCGATGCCGAGCATCTCGTGTGTTCCACCCACGGCGCGCTGTACGACCCGGCGACCGGCGAACTGCGCGGGCGGTGCGTGCGCGGGACGCGGCGGTCTTCGGGCCCTGACGGTCGTCGAGCGGGACGGGCGCGTCGCGTGGGAGCCGGACGGCTACGCGCAGCCGGCCGTGCGCCGGGGACAGCCTAGACGGCGAGCAGGCAGAACACCGCGGGTTGCCGCTGCAGCGGCGGTCGTCTGCTCCGGCGGGCAGGTCTTCCACTGCTGCACGGTGCGCGTGGCGATGAACTCGCCCGCGCCCGTGAGGTCGGCCGCCACGGCGAGCCGCGTCGACGGCGCGCAGGCGCCGAGCAGCGCATCGAACAGGACCGCGCTGCGGTAGGGCGTCTCGATGAAGACCTGCGTTTCGGCCCGCGTCTTCGATTCGCGCTCCAGTGCCTTCAAGGCGGCGGCACGCGCATCGACGGCGACCGGCAGATAGCCGTGGAAGCGAAACCGCTGTCCATCGAGACCCGCGCCCATCAGGGCGAGCAGGATCGACGAGGGGCCGACCAGCGGCCGCACCCGCAATCCGCGCGCGTGCGCGGCGGCCACGATCGTTCCGCCGGGATCGGCAATGCCGGGACAGCCGGCCTCCGACACGATGGCCGCGTCGGTGCCGGACGCGAGTGGCGCCAGCCAGCCATCGATGTCCTCGATGCGCGGCGCGTGGCCGATCTCGACGATCGACAATTCGCGGATCGGCCGCGGATGACCGACCTCCTTCAGGAACGCGCGGGCGCTCTTCGCCTCCTCGGCGAGGAAGTAGTCGAGCCGGCGCGCGATGGCGATGACCTCGGCGGGCAAGCACCGCGTCGAGCGGGCCGGCGGCGACCGGGCACGGCAGCAGATAGAGCGTGCCGCTCATCGCGCGGCGCCGAGCACCGGCACGCCCGCCGCCGCCAGCATCGACGTCAGCCGGATCAGCGGCAAGCCGATCAGCGCCGTCGGGTCGTCGGACTCCACGCGCTCGACGAGGGCGATACCGAGCGACTCGATCTTCGCCGCGCCCGCGCAGTCGTAGGGCTGGTCGCTCCGGAGATACGCCTCGAGCGCGTCCCGTCCGAGACGTCGAAAGGTGACGGCCGTCGGGACCGACTCGACGACCGCGTGGCCGTGCGCGACCACGGCGAGGGCCGTGTGAAAGACGAGCCGGCGACCCTGCATGCGTTCGAGTTGCGCGAGCGCGGCGTCGTGCGTGTGCGGCTTGCCGATGGGTTCGCCGTCGAGTTCCGCCACCTGATCCGAACCGATCACGATGTCGTCCGGCCGCCGCCGGGCGACTTCCGTCGCCTTCGCTTCTGCCAGGCGCAGCGCCAGGGCCAGGGGAGGCTCGCCGGGGCGCCGGCCTTCGTCGACCGCCGGCGCGAGTACGTCGAAGGGCACACGCAGCCGCTGCAGCAGTTCACGGCGATACGGCGAGGTCGAGGCGAGTACGATCGTCATGGTCGCTGCAGTTTAGCGACGCGCATGCCGCCGCATGCCCGACTCACGATGCCTGCCCGCCCGACTTTCGACGCCTTCCGCCTGGCGCGCCTGCGCGAATCGCTGCGCGGCGACGCCACCATGGCCGACCTGCCGCGCCTGGCGCAGTCGGTGCTCGACCCCGCGGCGACGGTGCATTACGACATCCAGGGTCGAGTCGACGATGAGGGGCATCCCGGGGCCGTGATGAAGCTCGTCGGGCTGCCTGCCGCTGCGCTGCGAGCGCTGCAACGCGCCCCTGCAGTTCATGCTCGAACGGGACGTGCCGTTCCGTTTCGTGCACGACGAGCAGGAACTGAACGCACTGCCGATCGAGGACGACGAAGTGGAGGACGTGGTCGGCTCGCCGGCGACGGATCTGCTCGCGTGGGTGGAGGACGAGGCGATCCTGTCGTTGCCGCTGGTGCCCCGCCACGAGGACTGCGCGGTGCCCCTACGCCGACGCGCCCGGAACCGCCCGATCCGGGCCGCCCGAACCCCTTCGCCGCGCTCGCGAAGCTCAAACGAGGCGACGGCGGCGGGATGACGGACGGCTGACCGCTTCCGCGCCGGCCTCGGGTCGGGTACAATTTCCGTTTCTTTTCGTGGGGTTAGCCATGGCAGTCCAACAGAACAAGAAGTCGGCCTCGAAGCGCGGCATGCACCGTGCGCACGATTTCCTTACCAACCCGCCGACGGCCATCGAGCCGACGACGGGCGAAGTGCATCGTCGGCACCACATCAGCCCGAACGGCTTCTATCGCGGCAAGAAGGTCGTCGCGACCAAGAACGACGAGTAATCGGCTGGGTCAACCCACCGTACCGAGCACGGCCCTCCGCCCGACGCATCGCTGCGCGCACGGCCTCGAACCCCATGTCCTGCTGCCGCACGCCACTGCTGAGCGGCGGCCTGTACGTGCCGCGCTAGCGAACTCATCGTGACGGTACGCATCGCCATCGATTGCATGGGCGGTGACCACGGCATTCCGGTCACCGTTCCCGCGTCTCTCGCGTTCCTCGAGCACCAGAAGGACGCTTCGCTGCTGCTGGTCGGGCGCGAGTCCGAGCTGAGGGCCGCGCTGCCGGCGCGCCTGCCGTCGTCGGTCCAGATCGTGCACGCCGAAGAGGTCGTCGAAATGCACGACCCGGTGATGGTCGCGCTGCGCGGCAAGCGAAACTCGTCGATGCGCGTCGCGATCAGCCTCGTCAAGGACGGCAGCGCCGATGTCTGCGTCAGCGCCGGCAACACCGGTGCGCTGATGGCGATCGCGCGCTTCGTCCTCAAGACGCTCGACGGCATCGACCGGCCGGCGATCGCCGGCGTCATCCCGAACCAGAAGGGCGGGCTGACCACCATGCTCGACCTCGGCGCCAACGTCGACTGCGGCCCGGACCACCTGTTCCAGTTCGCGGTGCTCGGCGCCGCACTGGTCGAGGCCGTCGACGAGAAGGAGCGGCCCACGATCGGCTTGCTCAACATCGGCGAGGAAGTGATCAAGGGCAACGACGTCGTCAAGGAGGCGGGCGAGTTGCTGCGCGGCAGTGCGCTGAACTTCCACGGCAACGTCGAGGGCAACGACATCTTCAAGGGCACGACCGACGTCGTCGTGTGCGACGGCTTCGTCGGCAACGTGGCGCTCAAGTCGTCCGAAGGGCTGGCCACCATGCTCGCCGGCTTCATTCGCGAGGAGTTCACGCGCGGGCCGCTGTCCAAGCTGCAGGCGCTCGCGGCGATGCCGGTGCTGAACCGGTTCAAGCGCCGCGTCGACTACCGGCACCACAACGGAGCGAGCCTGCTCGGACTGCGCGGCCTGGTGCTGAAGAGTCACGGGTCGGCCGACGCGGTGGCATTCGAAAGCGCACTGAAGCGCGGCTACGAGGAAGCGCGGCATCGCGTGCTCGAACGCACGGTCGCCGCAATGCAGCCGTACGTGGAGCAACTGGAGCGTCTTCATCGCACGCAGCCGTCGGCTGCGGCCAGCGTCTGATGCCGGCTCCTCGCCTGTACTCCCGCATCACGGGCACGGGCTCCGCGCTGCCGCCGCGGATCGTCAGCAACGAGGAACTCGCACGCCAACTCGCGAGCCGCGGCATCGAAACTTCCGACGAGTGGATCGTCGCGCGGACCGGCATCCGCCAGCGCCATATCGCCGATGCCGGGATGACGACGGCCGAACTCGGCGCGCGCGCGGCAACAGCGGCCCTCGAGTCGGCCGCGCTCGTTCCGGGCAACATCGACCTCATCATCGTCGGCACCTCGACACCGGACCAGATCTTTCCAAGCACTGCCTGTCTGATCCAGGCGCGCATTGGCGCGCTCGGCTGCGCGGCCTTCGACGTGCAGGCGGTGTGCAGCGGCTTCGTCTACGCGCTGACGACCGCCGACGCGCTGATCCGGACGGGGGCGCACAAGCGCGCACTCGTGATCGGCGCGGAAGTGTTCTCGCGCATTCTCGACTGGAACGACCGCAGCACCTGCGTGCTGTTTGGCGATGGCGCCGGCGCCGTCGTCCTGGAAGCATCGAACGAACCGGGCGTGATGGCCGCGCAGTTGAAGGCGGACGGCAGCCAGGCCGGCGTCCTGTGCACCGCGGGCCGCGTCAGCAACGGCAAGGTAGAGGGCGATCCCTTCCTGCGCATGGACGGCCAGGCGGTGTTCAAGCTCGCGGTGAATGTGCTCGGCACCTCGGCGCTGGAAACGCTCGCGCAAGCGCGGCTCGACCCGGACCGGATCGACTGGCTGATTCCGCACCAGGCCAACGTCCGCATCCTCAAGGCCACCGCGAAGCGGCTGAACGTGCCGGAGGAGAAGCTGGTCGTCACGGTCGACCGCCATGCGAACACCTCCGCCGCCTCCGTTCCGCTGGCGCTCGACGACGCCGTGCGCCGTGGATGCATCAAGCGTGGCGAGCACGTGCTGTTGCAGGGCGTGGGCGGCGGCTTCACGTGGGGTTCGGTTCTCGTTCGGTGGTGACATGAAAATCGGATTCGTCTTTCCCGGGCAGGGCTCCCAGGCGGTCGGCATGCTCGATTCGTTCGAGGGCAACGACGCGGTCGCCGAGGTCCTGCGCGAAGCCTCCGCGGCGCTGGGCCGCGATGTCGGCGCGCTGATCAGATCGGGGCCGGCTGAGGAACTCAGCCTCACCGTCAATACGCAACCGGTCATGCTGGCGGCCGGCTACGCGGTGTATCGCGCATGGCGCGCCGCCGGCGGAGCGGAACCCGCCGTGGTCGCGGGTCACAGCCTGGGTGAATACACCGCGCTCACGGCCGCGGGCGCACTGTCTCTGGCCGACGCCGTGAAACTCGTGCGCTTCCGCGCGCAGGCCATGCAGGAAGCCGTGCCGGTAGGCCAGGGGGCGATGGCGGCGATCCTCGGACTGTCCGACGAAGTGGTGCGGCAGGCCTGCGAGGAAGCGGCCGCGGGCGACGTCGTCGAACCGGTGAACTTCAACGCGCCGTCGCAGGTCGTGATCGCCGGACAGGCTGCGGCCGTCGCGCGCGCGTGCGAAGCCGCGAAACGACTCGGTGCCAAACGCGCATTGCCACTGCCCGTGTCCGCGCCGTTTCATTCGTCGCTGCTGCGTCCCGCGAGCGACCGGCTGCGCGCCTACCTGGCGAACGTGCAACTGAAGGTGCCGTCGATACCGCTGGTGAACAATGTCGATGTTGCGATCGAAAGCGAGCCAGGGCGTATCGTCGACGCACTTGCACGGCAGGCGGCCTCGCCGGTGCGCTGGGCCGAAACGATCCAGCGAATGGCCGCCGACGGCGTCACGCACGTGGTCGAGTGCGGGCCCGGGCGCGTGCTGGCGGGCCTGACCAAGCGGATCGCGCCGACGCTGGAAAGCATTGCCATTGCCGAGGCGTCGGGTATCGACGACGCGCTGGCCAGACTCAGGGCCGAGGCCTAGGGAGCCGACATGCAAGTGTTCCAGCCGAACTGCCTGTCCGACGAAGTCGCGCTCGTGACCGGCGCTTCGCGCGGCATCGGGCGCGCGATCGCCGAGCATCTGGCACGTGCCGGGGCGACCGTGATCGGCACCGCGACTTCGCAGGCCGGCGCGGTCGGCATCGGCGCAGCGCCTGGCGGAACTGGGCGCACGCGGCCGCGGGGCCGTGCTCGACGTTGTCGACGGTGCGGCTGCCGAATCGCTGATCGAGGCCATCGGGAAGGAGTACGGCAAGCTTTCCATCCTCGTGAACAATGCCGGCATCACCCGCGATACGCTCGCCATGCGCATGAAGGACGAGGACTGGGCGGCGGTGATCGACACGAATCTTTCGGCCGTCTTCCGGATGTCGCGTGCAGTGCTGCGCGGAATGATGAAGGCGAGGCATGGACGCATCGTCAACATCACTTCCGTGGTCGGCGCGAGCGGAAACGCCGGCCAGGCGAACTACGCAGCGGCGAAGGCGGGGGTGGCGGGCATGACGCGGGCACTGGCGCGCGAACTGGGAAGCCGCAATGTCACCGTGAACTGCGTCGCGCCGGGCTTCATCGATACCGACATGACGCGCGGACTGAACGAAGCGCAGACTCAGGCGCTGCTCGGGCAGATCCCGTTGGGTCGCCTCGGGCAGGCGGACGAGGTGGCGGCGGCAGTCGTCTTTCTTGCTTCCGCTGCAGGATCCTACGTTTCCGGCGCCACGCTGCACGTCAACGGTGGCATGTTCATGAACTGAGAGGCACGGGTGCGAAGGGCGCTCTGTTAGAATCCGCGCGCTTTTTTGGCCGGGCTCGGGTAGTGGAATTTTGGAAGCACAGAAGCTCGTCGCCCTGATCAAAAACCGAGGTAGGAGGAGAGTGGTAATGGAAAACATCGAACAACGGGTCAAGAAGATCGTCGCCGAGCAACTGGGCGTCAACGAAGCGGACATCAAGAACGAGTCCGCGTTCGTGGAGGACCTGGGCGCTGATTCGCTCGACACCGTGGAACTGGTCATGGCGCTGGAGGACGAATTCGAGTGCGAGATTCCGGACGAAGAGGCCGAGAAGATCCGCACCGTTCAGCAGGCCATGGATTACATCACTACCCACCTGAAGAAGGCCTGACGGCCGCACGCGGAGCATGACCGGAAGACGACGCGTTGTAGTAACCGGCTTGGGTGTAGTCAGCCCGGTTGGCAATGATGTTCCGTCCTCCTGGGAAGCTCTGCTGGCCGGGAGATCGGGCATCGGCCCGATCACCCGCTTCGATGCTTCCGGACTGGGGTGCCGCATTGCCGGCGAGGTCCGGAACTTCGATCTTGGCGCCTACATGTCGCCAAAGGAAGCCCGCCGGATGGATACCTTCATCCATTACGGCATCGCCGCTTCGGTGCAGGCGATCAAGGACAGCGGCATCGAAGTCACCGACGCCAATCGCGACCGCATCGGGTGCGTGATCGGATCGGGCATCGGCGGCCTGCCGATGATCGAGGACAACCACACTGAATTGCTGAACCGCGGTCCGCGCCGTGTCTCGCCGTTCATGATCCCCGGATCGATCATCAACATGATCTCGGGAAACCTGTCGATCCAGTACGGGTTGCGGGGCCCGAACCTGGCCATCGTGACCGCGTGCACCACGGGCCTGCACTCGATCGGCGAGGCGGGCCGGTTGATCGAATACGGCGATGCCGACGTGATGGTCGCCGGCGGGGCCGAGTCAACGATCTGCCCGCTCGGCATCGGTGGCTTCGACACCATGCGCGCGCTCTCCACCCGGAACGACGATCCCGCGACCGCGAGCCGGCCGTGGGACAAGGACCGCGATGGTTTCGTGATGGGCGAGGGCGCAGGCGTGATGGTGGTCGAGGAGTACGAACACGCCAGGAAGCGCGGCGCGCGCATCTACTGCGAACTGGCGGGCTTCGGCATGAGCGCCGACGCGTACCACATGACCGCGCCGGACATGGACGGTCCGCGGCGCTGCATGATCGCCGCCCTGCGCAACGCCGGCGTCAACGCCGACGAGGTCAACTACCTGAACGCGCACGGCACGTCGACGCCGCTGGGCGACATCAACGAGACCAAAGCGATCAAGGCCGCCCTCGGCGATGCGGCCGGCAAGATCGTCGTGAATTCGACCAAGTCGATGACCGGACACCTGCTTGGCGGCGCCGGCGGCGTGGAATCGGTCGTGACTGCGCTGGCCGTTCATCACCAGGTCTCGCCGCCGACGATGAATATCTTCAATCAGGATCCGGAGTGCGATCTCGACTACTGCGCGAATACCGCGCGCGAGATGCGCATCGACGTCGCGCTGAAGAATTCGTTCGGTTTCGGCGGCACCAACGGCACGCTGGTTTTCAAGCGCATCTGAGTGCTCGTACCGTGGACGCCGCTGGCGCCGTCCCGACGTGAGCGGGCCGTCCGCCGGATTGGTGTCGCACTCGGGTTCGCGACGTCGGCCGCCCTGCTCATCGCGGCCGGTCGCTCGGAGCCGCTGGATCCACTCCTGGTGATTGCCGCGTTTCTCGCCGCTCCTGGCGAGGCACTCTGTCGGTCCGGTCAGCGCCGAGCGGTCCGCCGATCGAGGTGGGCATCGATCGCTCTGGAGCCTTGGCTGTCCGTCGGGCCTTCGACACCGCTTCGGAACCGGGAGTGCAATGTGTTTTCGCCGCACCGTGGTTGATAACCCTGAAGCGCGGCACCATGTTGATTCCCATCTGGCCGGATTCGGTCCCCGGGAACGCATACCGTCGTTTGTGGGTCCACATCCGATGGGGCTCCGGTCGACAACGGGGGAAACTTTCCGCCGGAATTGCGCCAGGCCAGCCGGAATGAGACCAGAAGAAAGAAGGGCAAGCGGGGTGGACAGCGGTCGGGAACCGTCAGGCGGGCAGGCGCCGCGTGGCCGCCCGGGGCCGGCATGAGCGCGCACGGCCGCTCCGAAGCGCTCATTCCGGAGCGCGCAGCGCAGAGGGTCGTCCGGTGACCGATCGCGACATCGATCAGCAACTGGTCGAGCGCGTCCAGCGAGGCGACAAGGGCGCCTTCGACCTCCTCGTCTCCAAGTACCAGCGCAAGATCTTTCGACTGCTGTCGAGGCTGATCCGCGACCAGGCCGAAGTCGAGGACGTCGCCCAGGAGGCCTTCATCAAGGCCTATCGGGCGTTGCCCAACTTCCGCGGCGACAGCGCGTTCTACACGTGGCTGTACCGGATCGCCATCAACACCGCCAAGAACCACCTGGTGTCCCAGGGCCGGCGGGCGCCGACGATCACCGAGGCCGATATCGAGGAGGCGGAAACTTTTGACGACGGCGAGCACCTAAGAGACCTGAACACCCCCGATTCGATGCTGCTGACGCAAGCAGGTCGGGCGAGGCGGTCAACCGGGCGATCGACCAGTTGCCCGAGGACCTGCGTACCGCCATCGTGCTGCGCGAGATCGAGGGCCTGAGCTACGAAGAGATTGCGGAATCCATGAATTGCCCGATCGGGACCGTACGTTCGCGTATCTTTCGCGCCCGCGAGGCCATTGCCCAGGAATTGAAGCCGGTCCTCGACACGGCTAAAGACAAGCGCTGGTAGGTGAAACAACATGGCAGCCGGACACATCGCGAGCAAGCGGCAAAGTGGACATCGAACATCTGTCGTCCCTGATCGACGGCGAACTCGACGCCCACGAAGCAGCGGCGGTGCTCGATGCCCTGTGCAGGGACGCCGAACTGCAGCGCCGCTGGTCCGACCTGCAACTCGTGGGCGACGCGCTGCGGTCGACCGAGGTCGCGGCCTGTCACGTCGACGGCTTCTGTGCGCGCGTGCAGCAAGGCGCTGGCCGACGAGCCGACGGTCCTCGCGCCGCCGCGGCCGTCCGTCCCGGCGCTGCGCCGCTATGCGATCCCGGGCCTCGCCGTCGCCGCCTCCGTGGCGGCCATCGCCTTCGTCGCCGTGCCGCTGCTGCGGGCGCCGGTCGACCGACGTGACGGCGCAGAAGCAGCCGCCGACGGCAATCGTCGGCTCCGTCGTTGCGAACGCCGGCGAGCCGGCTGCGCCGGGCGGCTTCGAAGGCGGCGGCGGCCATCGCGAACGCGCGCGCGCTCGATCCGTACTTCGCGGCGCACCGCGAACTGACCGGCGGCACGCCGCTGCCGCGCGCCACCGCGTACCTGCGGCCCAGCGCCGGGGAGCGTTGATGTTCGGTGGGGTGACGCGCGAGGGACGGTGCACTCCCCGCGAACCTCGCGGGGATGGATTGGCGCCCTGGTCGTGGCCGGCAGTGCGCTTCGATGCCGCTGCGTGTTCACGCGCAGGAAGCGCGGCGCGATGCGCCGCGCAACGAAGCGCAGTGGATCCAGGCCGCGCGGACGGCCGCGCTGCGCATCAACTACACCGGCACCATCGTCTACCAGGCGGGCGGCGAGATGACCTCGTCGCGCATCACGCACATGTTCGACGGCTCGAAGTCGCACGAGCGCATCCAGACGCTCGACGGCAAGCCGCGCGAGTACCTGCGCAAGCGCTCCGACAGCGACGACGAAGTGCAGTGCCTGATTCCGGAGTCGAAGAAGATCATCGTCGAGAAGCGCAGCGTCGAGGACTCGTTTCCCGCCGTTGTCGAGCGCGTCGCCGGACGAGATCCTGCAGCGTTACGAGGCGAAGCTCGGGCCGGTCGAACGCGTCGCCGGTATCGAGGCGCAGGCGCTGGCGCTCGAGCCGCGCGACAACCTGCGCTACGCCTACCGCCTGTGGCTCGATCGCACCACCGGCCTGCTGCTGCGTGCGCAGACACTGAACGAGCGCAAGGAAGTGATCGAGCAGATCGCGTTCAGCGACGTTCGCATCGGCGAGCGCATCGATCGCTCCGCCCTGAAGCCGGCCGTGGTCCACCGACGGCTGGTCCGTGGTGCGCAGCGAGTACCGCAAGGCCGACCTCGCCAAGCAGGGCTGGATCGTTCCGGCGCCGGACGGCTTCCGCAAGCACCAAGGAGGTCCTGCGCCGCATGCATGCGGCCGACGCGATGCAGGTGGTGTTCGCCGACGGACTGGCGACGATTTCCGTGTTCATCGAGCCCGGATCTCGGCACAGCCGATCCGCCCGACGCGGTGCGTCGCACGGTCCGACGTCCGCCTACTCGCGGCGGGTCAGCGAGGCGCTCGTGACGGTGGTCGGCGAGGTGCCGCCGGGCACGGTCCGCGCCGTTGCGCAGTCCGTCGAGTTTCGCGGCCCGCGCTGACGCGCGGCCGTCTTTCCAGCAATCTCTCCCAGGCAAGAAGAAGGGAATTCACGATGTTCCGCAAGTTTGTCGTTGCACTGCTCGCCCCGCTGTTCGCGGTCGCGTTGCCGCTGGTGTCGCCCGGCGTGGCGCAGCCGCAGCCGACCCAGGCGTTGCCCGACTTCGCCGACCTCGCCGAGCGCGTCGGGCCCGGCGGTCGTCGGCATCCGCACCACGGCCCGCATCGGCGCCGGTCCGCAGGGCGGGCCGGCGATGCCGGATCTCGACGAGAACGATCCGATGTACGAGTTCTTCCGTCGGTTCTTCCCGAATCCGCCGCAGCAGGGCCCGCAGGGGCCGCGCCAGCAGCCGCCCGGGCCCGCGCCGCAACGTGCCGCGCGGCCTCGGGTCCGGCTTCATCGTCTCGGCCGACGGCTACCTGCTGACGAACGCCCACGTGGTCGACGGCGCCGACGAGATCACGGTCACGCTGCAGGACAAGCGCGAGTTCAAGGCCAAGCTGCTCGGCGCCGACAAGCGCACCGACGTGGCGCGTGCTGAAGATCGAAGCGACCGGCCTGCCGTCGGTGCGCATCGGCGACTCCAACAAGCTGCGCGTCGGCGAATGGGTGATCGCGATCGGATCGCCGTTCGGGCTCGAGAACACCGTCACGGCGGGCATCGTCAGCGCCAAGGGCCGCGAGACCGGCGAGTACCTGCCGTTCATCCAGACCGACGTCGCCGTCAACCCGGGCAACTCGGGCGGGCCGCTGATCAACATGCGCGGCGAGGTCGTCGGCATCAACTCGCAGATCTTCACGACGTCCGGCGCCTTTGCCGGCATCTCGTTCGCGATCCCGATCGACGAAGCGATGAGCGTGCAGCAGCAGCTGCGCAGCGTCGGGCCGCGTGATCCGCGGCCGCATCGGCGTCGGCATCGAAGCCGTGTCGCGCGACGTCGCGGAAGCCATCGGCCTCGGCACGCCGCGCGGCGCGCTCGTGAACACGGTGGAGAAGGACGCCCCCGCCGCGCAAGGCCGGCGTCGAGCCGGGCGACGTCATCATCCGCTTCGACGGCAAGCCGATCGAGCGCTCGACCGACCTGCCGCGCATCGTCGGCGGCACCAAGCCCGGCTCGACGGTGAACATGACGGTCTTCCGCAAGGGCGGCCAGCGCGACCTGAAGGTGACGGTCGCCGAACTGCAGCCCGACCAGCCGGCCAGCGCGCGCACCCGCGAGGCGCCGAAGCCCGCGGCGCCGACCAACGCGCTGGGCCTCGTGGTGTCGGACCTGTCGGCCGAGAAGCAGAAGGAACTCGGCGTCAAGGCCGGCGTGCAGGTCGACGGCGTCGACGGGCTCGCGGCGGCCGCCGGGATTGCGTCCGGGCGACGTGATCACCCAGCTGAACAGCGCCGAGGTGCAGAACGCGACGCCAGTTCAACGACGCGGTCGGCAAGCTCGATCCGAAGAAGGACGTCGCCGTGCTGGTGCGCCGGGGCGAAGCCTCCCGGTTCGTCGTGATCCGGCGCTAGGGCATCGCGAGCTGCCGCATCGCGGTAAAATCGCCGGCTAACCGGGAGAGGGGGTGTCCTGACGGTCACCCCCTTTTCTTTGGCGGCTCGGCGGATCTCCCGCCGTTCCCGTCGCTCAATCGACCGTCGGAGCTCGAAGGCGGCCGTTTCGGCGCAAACGCATGCAGCACATCCGCAACTTTTCCATCATCGCGCACATCGACCACGGCAAGTCGACGCTGGCCGACCGCCTGATCCAGCGCTGCGGCGGCCTGTCGGACCGCGAGATGGAGGCGCAGGTGCTCGACTCGATGGACCTCGAGCGCGAGCGGGGCATCACCATCAAGGCGCAGACGGCCGCGCTCGAGTACGACGCCGCGCGACGGCACGCGGTACAACCTCAACCTGATCGACACGCCGGGCCACGTCGACTTCAGCTACGAAGTCAGCCGCTCGCTGTCGGCCTGCGAAGGGCGCGCTGCTGGTGGTCGATGCCTCCCAGGGCGTCGAGGCGCAGACGGTCGCCAACTGCTACACGGCGATCGAGCTCGGCGTCGAGGTCCTGCCGATCCTGAACAAGATGGACCTGCCGTCGGCCGACGCCGAGGAGCGCGCGGGCGGAAATCGAGGACGTGATCGGCATCGACGCCCACGACGCCGTGCTCGCGAGCGCGAAGACCGGCATGGGGCTCGAGGAAATCCTCGAGCGCATCATCGAGCGCGTGCCGCCGCCGAAGGGCGACCCGGCCGCGCCGCTGCAGGCGCTGATCATCGACTCGTGGTTCGACAACTACGTCGGCGTCGTGATGCTGGTGCGCGTCGTCAACGGCGTGCTGAAGCCCAAGGACAAGATCCTGCTGATGGCGACCGGCGCGACGCACCTGGTGGAGCAGGTGGGCGTGTTCACGCCGAAGTCGCGCGGCCGGGAGCAGCTGTCGGCCGGCGACGTCGGTTTCGTCATCTCCGGCATCAAGGAACTGCGCGACGCGCACGTCGGCGACACGGTCACCCACGCGAGCCGGCCGGCCGCGGCGCCGCTGCCGGGCTTCAAGGAAGTGAAGTCGCAGGTCTTCGCCGGACTCTTCCCGGTCGAGTCCAACCAGTACGAAGCGCTGCGCGACGCGCTGACCAAGCTGCAGCTGAACGACGCGTCGCTGCACTTCGAGCCCGAGGTGTCGCAGGCGCTCGGCTTCGGCTTCCGCTGCGGCTTCCTCGGCCTGCTGCACATGGACATCGTGCAGGAGCGGCTCGAGCGCGAGTACGACATGGACCTCATCACCACCGCGCCGTCGGTGGTGTACGAGGTGCTGCTGCGCGACGGCAGCGTGGTGTCGGTCGAGAACCCGTCGAAGATGCCGGATCCGGCGAAGATCGAGGAGATCCGCGAGCCGATCGTCGACGTGACGATCTTCGTTCCGCAGGAGTACGTCGGGCAGGTGATCACCCTGTGCATCGGCAAGCGCGGCGTCCAGACCGACCTCACGTATCACAGCCGGCACGTCATCCTGAAGTACGAACTGCCGCTGGCGGAGATCGTGCTCGACTTCTTCGACAAGCTGAAGTCGGTCTCGCGCGGCTACGCGTCGATGGACTACGAGTTCAAGGAGTACCGCGCCGCGGACGTCGTCAAGGTCGACATGCTGATCAACGGCGACCGCGTGGATGCGCTGTCGGTGATCGTGCACCGGGCCAACGCGACGTACCGCGGCCGCGAAGTGACCGCGAAGATGCGCAAGCTGATCCCGCGGCAGATGTACGACGTGGCGATCCAGGCCTCGATCGGCGCCAACATCATCGCGCGCGAAGACGTCAAGGCGCTGCGCAAGAACGTGCTGGCCAAGTGCTACGGCGGCGACATCACCCGCAAGAAGAAGCTGCTCGAGAAGCAGAAGGCCGGCAAGAAGCGGATGAAGCAGGTCGGTACGGTTGAAATTCCGCAGGAGGCCTTCCTCGCCATCCTGCAGGTGGAAGACAAATGAACTTTGCCTTGATCCTGTTCGTCCTCACGATCTTCACGGGCGTGCTGTGGGTGCTGGACAAGCTCGTGTTCGCCAAGCAGCGGCGCGCGCGCGCGGCCCGGCTGGTCGCGGACTTCGACCAGCGCAACGCCGCCGCCCTGGCGCGCAAGGAACCGATCGTCGAGCAGGAACGGCGGTCGCTGGAGGATGGCGCGGTCCGTCAGCCGGCCTGGCTCGAGTACACGGCCAGCTTCTTCCCGGTGATCCTGCTGGTGTTCGTGCTGCGCTCGTTCCTGTTCGAGCCGTTCCGGATCCCCTCGGGCTCGATGATCCCGACGCTGGAGATCGGCGACCTCATCCTGGTCAACAAGTACGAGTACGGCATCCGCCTGCCGGTGATCAACAAGAAGGTCGTCGAACTCGGGCAGCCGAAGCGGGGCGACGTGATCGTCTTCCGCTACCCGCTGAACCCGTCCCAGGACTACATCAAGCGGGTCGTCGGGCTGCCGGGCGACCGGATCGAGTACCTCAACAAGCGCCTGACGATCAACGGCCAGCCGGTGCCGATGAAGAAGCTTGATCCGTACTACGACGCCGACCGGATGCAGTACTACGCGCAGCTTCAGCGAGTCGCTCGGCGCGGTGGATCACCGGATCATCGTGAGCGATCAAATTCCGCCCGGATTGGGCGGCGGGTTCCCGAACACCCATCCGGGGGCCTGCCAATACAGCGGAAGCGGGGTGGTGTGCCAGGTACCCGCCCGGGCACTATTTCATGATGGGGGATAACCGGGACAACAGCGAGGACAGCCGATTCTGGGGCTTCGTCCCGGACGAAAATATCGTCGGTCGAGCCTTCTTTATCTGGATGAATTTTGGCAATATCGGACGCATCGGCAGCTTTAACTAGAAGTAAGATTGCTAAATTATTGAAAACGCTGGGGAAGATGGATACTCGAACAGCAAGTCGGCAACGCGGTCTGAGCCTGATCGGGCTGATCTTCGTCGGCCTGATCGTGGTCGCGCTCCTCGCCCTCGGCTTCAGGATCGTGCCGGCGGTGATCGAGTACATCGCCATCGAGCGCGCCGTGCAGAAGATCAAGAACGAGTCCACCGTGCGAGACATCCAGTCGGCGTTCGAGCGTCACCGGACGATCGACGACATCACGTCGATCAGCGCCCGCGACCTCGACATCACGAAAGAGGGCGACAAGGTCGTGATCAGCTACGCGTACCAGAAGAAGATCCCGATCCTCGACAACGTGTCGCTCGTCATCGACTTCGCCGGCACCACCCGGGACCGGCAAACCAGGGCCGTTCCTTGAACGGCCGGCAGCGGACAGGCGATGGAACTGACGGCGCTTGAAGAGCGCCTCGGCTATACCTTCGTTCAGCGGGTGCTGCTCGAGCAGGCCGTCACGCACCGCAGCCACGGCGCTGTCCACAACGAACGCCTCGAGTTCCTCGGCGACGCCGTCCTGAACTGCGCGATCGCGCACCTGCTGTTCGCCAAGTACGCCCGTCTCGACGAGGGCGACCTGTCGCGGCTGCGCGCCAACCTCGTCAAGCAGCAATCGCTGGCGGACATCGCCGAGAAACTGGTGCTGTCGGATTTCCTGCGGCTGGGCGAAGGCGAGATGAAGAGCGGCGGCTTCCGCCGGCCGTCGATCCTCGCCGACACCATGGAAGCGATCTTCGGCGCGATCTTCGTCGACAGCGGCTTCGACGCCGCGCGCCAGGTGATCGGCAAGCTCTTCGAGCCGGTGCTCAAGACGGTCGACCCCAAGACGCTCGGCAAGGACAGCAAGACGCTGCTGCAGGAATACCTGCAGGGCAAGCGCATCGCGCTGCCCGTCTACACGGTGGTCGAGACCCGTGGCGCCGCCCACAACCAGGAGTTCGAGGTCGAGTGCTCGATCCCGAAGCTCGAGATCAGCGTGCACGGCACCGGGCGCAGCCGCCGCGCGGCCGAGCAGTCGGCGGCGAAGCGCGCCCTCGAAACGGCGCAGCACGCCATCGCGCAGCTCGGACGACGTCCGCGCAAGAAGTCGACCGCGCCGGAGCCGGGGCCGCGCCGAGCCGCCCACGCCGCCGGGCGACGGCGCTCCCGTCCAGACCGCCGACCAGACCTGAAGGCAGCACGATGGAGCAGGCCGCGCCGCGGCGAGTGGGCATGGTCGCCGTCATCGGCCGACCGAACGTCGGCAAGTCCACCCTGGTGAACGCGCTCGTCGGCGAGCGCGTCAGCATCACGTCCCGCAAGCCGCAGACCACGCGCGACCGCGTGCTGGGCGTGCGGACCGACGCGGACGCTCAGTACATCTTCGTCGACACGCCCGGTTTCCAGCGGCGTCACCGATCGGCGCTCAACACGCGCATGAACCAGCAGGTGACCGGGCGCGCTGAACGACGTCGACGCCATCGTGCTGGTGATCGAAGCGATCGGCTGGCGCAGCGAGGACGAGGCCGTCGTCCAGCTGCTGCCCAGGGAGTCCGACCGGGTGATCCTGGCGATCAACAAGACGGACATGGTGGCCGAGCGCGAGAAGCTGCTGCCGCTGATGGCGGCTTCGATGCAGCGGTTCCCGTTCCGGGCGATCGTGCCGGTCAGCGCCGAGAAGAGCCGCCAGCTCGACGACCTGCTGAAGGAGATCGCTCCCCTGTTGCCGGAGGGCATGCCGCTGTTCGAAGCCGACCAGTACACCGACCGCAGCGCCCGCTTCCTCGCGGCCGAACAGATTCGCGAGAAGGCGTACCGGCTGCTGGGCGACGAGCTGCCGTACGGCGTGGCCGTGACCATCGATCGCTGGGACGAGACCGATCAGGGCGCCGAGATCGTCGCCACGCTCGTGGTCGACCGCGAGGCGCACAAGCCGATCGTGATCGGCAAGGACGGGGCGAAGCTGCGCGAGATCTCGCGGCTGGCGCGCGCGGACATCGTCGAGATGCTCGGCAAGCGGGTCCACCTCGAGGTCTGGGTACGCGTGAAGAAGGGCTGGAACGACGACGCCCGCGCGTTGCGGACCCTGGGTTATGAGTGAGGCCGCCGAGGCGGCGGCCCGGCGTACGGCCCGCAAGCGGCCGGCCGATGTGAGAGTCGACCACCAGCCCGGCTTCGTGCTGCACAGCTATCCGTGGCGCGAGACCAGCCTGGTCGTGGAGTTCTTCAGCCGCGAGTTCGGCCGGGTCGCCCTGGTCGCGCGCGGCGCCAAGCGGCCGACCTCGCAGTTCCGCGGGCTGCTGTCGCCGTTCAACCCGCTGGCGGTGAGCTGGAGCGGCCGCAACGACATCAAGATGCTGGTGCGGGCCGAGTGGCTGGGCGGCATGCAGCCGCTGCGCGGCGACGCGCTGCTGGCGGCGTTCTACGCCAACGAACTGCTGGTGCGCCTGCTCGCGCGGCTCGATCCGCACGAACGGCTGTTCGGCAGCTACGTCAGCCTGCTGCAGTCGCTGTCGCACGAGAGCCGCCACGACGCCGTGCTGCGGCTCTTCGAACTCGACCTGCTGCAGGACATCGGCTACGAAGTTCCGCTGGACCGCTGTGCCGACGGCGAGCCCATCGACGCGGATGCGCAGTACCTGTTCGGGATCGGCCAGGGAGCCCAGCGACTGGAAGAGGGCGACGTCGACGACGGCAGCCAGGTCTCGGGCCGCACGCTGCTGGCGATGGCCGCGCGCCGCTTCGACGATGAGCGCGTGGCGGCGGAGGCCAAGGTGCTGCTGCGCCGGGTGATTCGCTACCATCTCGGCGGCAAGCCGCTCAACACGCGGCGCATCCTGCAGGACCTCAGACAACTCTGACGCGATGAGTGTGATTTCATGACCGCGCTGAGCGTGAACCTGAACAAGGTCGCCCTCGTGCGCAACACGCGGAGCATCGGCATTCCGAGCGTCACGCACGCGGCCGTGCTCGCGCTGGAGGCGGGCGCCGACGGCATCACCGTGCATCCCCGCCCCGACGGCCGCCACGTGCGCGCCAACGACGTCGCCGATCTCGGCGCACCTGCTGCAGCGCTGGCCCGCGGCCGAGTTCAACATCGAGGGCAATCCCTTTCACGGGCTGATGGAGTACGTGGCGCAGGTGCGGCCCCACCAGTGCACCTTCGTCCCCGACGAGACCGGCGCCTTCACGTCGGACCACGGGTGGAACCTTCCCGCCGACGCGGACGCCCTCGCGCCGATGATCGCGCAGGCGAAGAGCCTGGGCGTCCGTGTCAGCCTCTTCATGAACCCGGTGCCGGAGGCCATGCGCTTCGCCGCGCGAACTGGGCGCCGACCGCGTCGAGCTGTACACGGAGCCCTATGCGCAGCGTTTCGGCACGCCGGAGCAGGCCGCGTCGCTGCGGCAGTATGCGAGCGCGGCCGAGGCGGCGCTTGCGGCCGGCCTGGGTGTCAACGCCGGCCATGACCTGAACCGCGAGAATCTCGCGCCCTTCCTGGCCGCGGTGCCCGGCGTCGACGAGGTGTCCATCGGGCACGCGCTGATCGCCGACGCGCTCGAGTTCGGACTGGGGCCCACCGTGCGGATGTACCTCGCGGAGATCCGCCGGGCCGGGGCCATGCGGCGGGCCGGATGATCTACGGCATCGGCGTCGACCTCATCGAGATCGCGCGGATCGAAGCGGCCTACGCCCGCTTCGGCGAGCGGTTCGCCCGGCGCATCCTCACGGACCGCGAGCTGGAGCGCTACCACGCGCGGCGCGCCCGCTCGGACATCCGGGGCATTGCGTTCCTCGCGACCCGCTTCGCCGCCAAGGAGGCGATCTCGAAAGCGCTCGGGCTCGGCATGCGCACGCCGATGACCTGGCGCGCGGTCGAGGTCGTCAACGACCCGAGCGGCCGGCCGCTCGCCTTCGCGAGTGGCGAACTGCGGGCGCTTCATGCAGCGACGGCGCCTGCGGCTGCACGTTTCGCTGACCGATGAACGATCGATGGCGACCGCGTATGCGATCGCCGAAGTGGAGGGCACGTCAATGAGCGGCCTGGGTCCGGTGGTGGTGGGCGTTGAAGGCACGGAACTCGGCGCCGCCGATCGCGAGCGCTTGTCGCATCCGCTGGTCGGCATGGTGATCCTGTTCGCGTCGAACTACGAGTCGCCCGAACAGCTGCAGCGGCTGACGGCCGACATCCACGCCTTGCGCGCATCCGCCGCTGCTGATCGCGGTCGATCACGAAGGCGGACGCGTGCAGCGATTCAGGCGGGGCTTCACGCACCTGCCGCCGATGCGCGCTCTGGGCAAGCTGTGGGACCGGGACGTCCTCATGGCGTGCCGGACGGCCGCGTCGGTCGGCTACGTGCTGGCGGCCGAGCTGCGCGCTCACGGGGTCGACTTCTCGTTCACGCCGGTGCTCGACCTCGATCACGGACGCAGCAGCGTGATCGGCGATCGCGCCTTCCACTCGGATCCGCGCGTCGTCACGCTGCTCGCCTCGCACCTGATGCACGGCCTGCAACTGGCCGGCATGGCGAACTGCGGCAAGCACTACCCGGGGCATGGCTGGCCGGAGGCGGATTCCCACGTCGACATTCCGCACGATCCGCGCCCGTTGGCCGCGATACTGGATGTCGACGCCGCGCCGTACCGCTGGCTCGGCCGGCAACTGACCAGCGTGATGCCCGCGCATGTGGTGTACGACGCGGTCGACCGCGCGCCGGCCGGGTTCTCGTCGCGCTGGATCGATCTGCTCCGCGGGCAAGCTGGAATTCACCGGCGCCGTCTTCAGCGACGACCTGCTGATGCAGGGCGCAAGCGGCCAGGGCAGCCTGCCCGACCGCGCACGCGCCGCGCTGAAAGCCGGATGCGACCTCGTGCTGGTGTGCAACCAGACCGACGCCATGGACGAGGTGCTCGACGGTCTGAAGTGGACGGCCGGACCGCACCACGCCGAGCGCCTGGCGCGCCTGGTCCCAAAGGGTCCGGCCGTGGAACCCGCTGCGCTTCGGGCGTCGGAGCTGTACCAGGCGGCCCTGCGGGATCTCGAGGCACTGGCCGGCCTTTAGCCCAAGTCGCGCGTCGAAGACGCGCGCAGACCTCATGGCGTCCGCCTCCCCCTGCCTTCGACCCGCGTCCCGTTCTCGACGGGTTGCCCCATTTGCCGGGCGTCTACCGGATGGTCGGCGCCGACGGCGTCGTGCTGTACGTCGGCAAGGCGCGTGACCTGAGGAAGCGGGTCTCCTCGTACTTCAACAAGGGGGTGGGGCCGCGCACGGCCCACATGCTCGGCAAGGTGAACGGCATCGAAACGACCGTCACGCGTTCCGAGGCCGAGGCGCTGCTGCTCGAGAACACGCTGATCAAGTCGCTCGCGCCGCGCTACAACGTCCTGTTCCGCGACGACAAGTCGTATCCGTACCTCAAGTTCACGGCGCACGAGTACCCGCGCGTCGCCTATTACCGCGGCGCCGTGGACAAGCGGGCGCAGTACTTCGGGCCGTATCCGAACGCGTGGGCGGTCAAGGACAGCATCCAGGTGCTGCAGAAAGTCTTTCGCCTGCGGACGTGCGAGGACACCGTCTACGCGAACCGGTCGCGGCCGTGCCTGCTGCACCAGATCCAGCGCTGCAGCGCGCCGTGCGTGCGGCTGATCGATGCCGCGGCCTACGCGGCGGACGTCGATCGCGCGGTCCGCTTCCTGCGCGGGCAGACCGACGACGTCATGCGGGAACTCGAGGACCGCATGCACCAGCTGGCCTCCGAGCTGAAGTTCGAGGAAGCGGCCGCGGTGCGCGATCAGATGGGGGCCCTTGCGCGCGTTCTGCACCAGCAGGCGGTCGACACCACGGGCTCGGATGCGGACGCCGACGTGCTGGCGGCCGTGATGGATGGCGGACACGCCTGCGTCAACCTGGCCATGATTCGCGGGGGCCGCCATCTCGGCGACAAGCCGAACTTTCCGGCGCGTGCCGGGGAGGCCGCGGATGCGGCGGAGGTGCTGGAGGCCTTCATCTCGCAGCACTACCTCGTCCAGCCCTGCCCACCGACGCTCATCGTGAACGTCGACGTCGATGCCGAGGAATTGTCGGAACTGCTGACCGCGTCGTCCGGCCGCCGGGTGCAGGTCATCCGCCATCCGCACGACCAGCGGCGGCGCTGGCTCGAGATGGCCGAGTCCAACGCGCGTCTCGCGCTCGCCCGCCGGCTGGCGGAGGAGGGCTCGCAGATCGCCCGCACGCGCGCGTTGATGGAGACGCTGAACATCGACCTCGGCGACGACGACGCCGACAAGCTGCGCGTCGAGTGCTTCGACATCAGCCATACCGGCGGGCGAGGCGACGCAGGCGTCCTGCGTCGTCTTCGCCAACCACCAGATGCGTCCGGCCGAGTACCGGCGCTTCAACATCGAAGGCATCGAACCCGGCGACGACTACGCGGCGATGCGGCAGGTCCTGACGCGGCGCTACTCCCCGGTGGCGCGCGGCGAGAGCGCCTTGCCTCACCTCGTGCTGATCGACGGCGGCAAGGGGCAGGTGATGGTCGCGCGGCAGGTCTTCGAGGAACTCGGGCTCGACACCGGCGTCCTCGTCGGTGTCGCCAAGGGGGAGGAACGCAAGGTCGGGCTCGAGGAACTGGTGTTCCCCGACGACCGGCCTGCGCTCGTGCTCGGGCGCGAGTCGCAGGCCCTCATGCTGGTGGCGCAGATTCGCGACGAGGCGCATCGCTTCGCCATCACCGGGATGCGGGCCCGGCGGGCGAAGACGCGCAACGCATCGCAGCTGGAAGGCATGGACGGCATCGGGCCCGAAGCGGCGCCAGAAGCTGCTGGCGCGGTTCGGCGGCATGCGCGGGCTCGCCTCGGCCTCGATCGACGACATCGCAACCGTCGAAGGTGTTTCGCGTAAGCTGGCGGAGCGGATCTACGCCCAGTTGCATGGCCAGCCCACCGAATAGCACCCCGCTGAGCTTCAACGTGCCGATGGCGCTGACGTGGGCGCGCATCGCCATGATTCCGCTCGTCGTCGGCATCTTCTACGTGCCCGACGCCTGGTTCCCGGCGCACTGGAAGAACGCGACGGCCTGCTGGCTCTTCGTGCTCGCCGCCCTCACCGACGCGTTCGACGGCTACATCGCGCGCCGCTACGGCATGACGAGCGCGCTCGGCGCCTTCCTCGACCCGGTCGCGGACAAGCTGATGGTGAGCGCGGCGCTGGTCGTGCTGCTGTCGCTCGGCCGCGTCGACGAGTTCGTCGCGCTCGTGATCATCGGACGCGAGATCGCCGTGTCGGCGCTGCGCGAATGGATGGCGCAGCTCGGCAAGTCGGGCAGCGTGGCGGTCAACTCGCTCGGCAAGATCAAGACGATCGCGCAGATGGTGGCCATCCCGATGCTGCTCTTCCACGACCGGCTGTTCGGGCTGATCGACGTGCACCTGATCGGCACGCTGCTCATCTACGTCGCCGCGGTGCTGACGGTCTACTCGATGCTGATCTACCTCCGCATGGCGTGGCCGCACCTCAACGACAAGCTCTGAGCGCCGAGCGAAAGAGGGCCCGCGCTGGTTTGACACCCCCTCGTCCGCAGCTATAATTCGCCGCTTCGAGCGCGGGCGTAGCTCAGTTGGTAGAGCGCAACCTTGCCAAGGTTGAGGTCGAGAGTTCGAGACTCTTCGCCCGCTCCAGATTTCCTGGGGGAGCCATCGTGCTTCCCCTTTTGGTTTATGCAGTTTTCGTTTGATCGGCATCGTGCGCGGGATCTGTGCGCACGCGATGCCGCGGCGGCGGGGTGGCAGAGTGGCCATGCAGCGGACTGCAAATCCGTGTACGCCGGTTCGATTCCGACCCCCGCCTCCAACTTTCCTCCAGCGCATCCCTGTGCAGTCGTTCGAGTCCGCGCGGGCCTGACCGGGCCGCGCGCGCTCATCGCGGTCGAGCCTGCCTGGGCGAACACGTTCCGTCGTTCCATGGCCCAACGGCACGCTCGCCTGTGTACCCGGTGACGCCGTGCATGGCGCGACGGGAGTCGGAATAAACCGATCACACCGCTGTTGACGCAAGGTGCGGCGAGCCAACCACGCCGGCTCCCGCGGCGTCGCCTTCGTGGCGATGTCAGGCGGTGTCATTCAATCATCCGGAGGAGTCCCATGGCCAATACGGTTTCACGTTGCCTGTCCGCTGTCCTGCTGGCCTTGACCGCCGCAGGCGCAAGCGCCGCTCAACCAGCCGTGCTCCTGAAATTCAAGGGGGCCATCGGTGTCGATCCGCTCACCGCTGCCGGTGGCGTCGACGCCCTGAACGTCGTGCGCGGCATCAATCCGGGCGGCCGCGCCTGGGTGATGCGCAACCTCGATGCGACCGTCTATGCGGATGGCTACATCGTCGCCAACGGCAAAGGGCTGCTGTTCTCGAGCGGCGAGGTGATCGCGACGCGTGGCCCGGTCAGCCAGGTCGTGGCGACTCTCGCCTGCGGGGCGGCCGATGCGACCGCCGACAAGTTCACGACCGATCCCGTTCCGTTGAACGAAGCCGGCAACTTCAAGATTCGCGGCAGCCTCACCGGGCGCGACGCCTCCGGGAACATCGTGCCATTCCCGCAGGCCTGTGCGAACCCGAAACTGCTGATTCGCGCTTCCGCAACCGGCGGCTGGTTCGCGGCAGGGATACTGGAGTCCGACGCCGAGGACTGAGGCTCGTCGTCGCGTGGCGCTTCCGCTCCGCGTGCTTTACCGGCCGCTCATCGGCCTGGGCGGACGGAAGGCCGGAGTGGGTGTTGCCCGCTCGAGTGCCGTTGAGCGATGCTGGCTTCGCAGTGTCATCACGGATCCGCGCCGACCCTGACATCGGCCGGCCGTGCTGGCACTGCACCACGTCCCCGGACTTGCTCAAACCCGCCGCAATGCGGGTTTTTTTTTGGTTTTGGCCGTGCCCGTATTGCCGTCCGGGCTGGCTAGCGCGTATCGAGCAGGTGCTTGCGGCGGTGCTCCTCGAAGACGAACTCCTCGAGATCCGGGTCGAGCGCGTTGCGTGACGACACCATGCCGACCAGCTTGCCGTGATCCATCACAGGGACGTGGCGGAACGCCCCCTCGTGCATCATGAGCATCGCGTGGCCGAAGGTCTTGTCGGAGGAGATCGTCTGCGGAGACTTGGTCATCACGTCCGCGAGCTTCGTCGTCTCCGGGTCGCGGCCGACGGCGATCACGCGGAACACCGCGTCGCGCTCGGTGAAGATGCCCAGCAGTTCGTCGCCCTCGGTGATAAGGACCGCGCCGTAGTGCTTGGATTTCATCAACTGGGCGGCTTCGCGCACCGTCATCGTGCCAGGCACGAGGATGAGCTTGCGGGCGTCCATGATGCTCTTGACTGACTGCGAAAACATGCTTCGTCCCCCTCGACGTCGCGAATGTCGGTCAAAGCTAAGCGGACAGCCCCGGCGCGAGGTTGATGGGGGTCAAGGGTTCCCGAGAGGTACTCCGTCTGGATTCGAGCATCGGGGCAGTCCTGTGTGCGCGCCGTCCGCATTGGCTTCCTTGCCGCAACGCCGGACATCGCGTCGCGATCCGTCGCCGTCTCACGCAAGCTAGGGGCGCGGAAAGGATTGCGCGAACGCGCTCGACACGCGCAGGTCCTGCTTGACGGTCCCGTCCTCCAGGACGATCACCCGCTGCGCTCCTGCAATGGTGTTGGGTCGGTGGGCGACGATGATGCGGGTGAACTTCAATGCGCCGACGGACTGTGTGATCAGGCTCTCCTTGCGCAGGTCCAGGTGGCTGGTTGCCTCGTCGAGGAACAGGACCTCCGGTCGCTTGTAGAGAGCGCGGGCGAGAAGAATCCTCTGTTTCTGCCCGCCGGAAAGCGACGATCCCATGTCTCCGACCAGTGTTTCGTAGCCCATCGGCATTGCTGCAATCTCGTCGTCGACGCCGGCGATCCGCGTGCTTGCGCTGATTCTGGCGCGGTCGTGATTCGGGTCGAAGAAGGCGATGTTCTCGGCGATCGAACCAGCGAGCAACTGATCGTCCTGCAGGACAGCGGCGATGCGGTCGCGGTACTGACGAGCGCCGAGGATCTGGATGGGCACGCCACCGAAGCGGACTTCGCCTTCAGTCGGCGGCAGGAGTCCCATGAGGATCTTGAGCAGGGTGGTCTTTCCGCACCCGGAGCCGCCAGTGACGGCGACACATTCGCCCGGCTCGATGCGGACATTCACGTTCCGCAGCACCCAGGGCTCTCCATCCCCGTAGCGGAACGAGACGTCGATCGCCTCGAGCGCGGATCCGCTGGGCGGCGGACCGGGCGCTTTTCCGTCGTGCCCCTCGGGGACGCCAGACAGGATGTCGGCAAGCCGATCGCGATGCACGGCGAGCATCTTCAATTGGACAAACTTGTCCGTGAGCGCCGCGATGCGGTTCGAGAACGTCGTCCTGTACGCGACGAAGGCCAGGAGCATGCCGACGGAGAAGCCTCCTTCCATCACTGCCATCGCCCCGAGGTAGACGATCACCACGTGCTCTGTGCTGGACAGCACGTTCTGCGCGCTCCTGGAGACGAGGGCGATACTTTCCGTCGACACGCCTCGGTTGGTCGCTTCCACGGTCGCGTTCATCCATCGCGCCTGCCTCGATTGCTCCTGATTGAAGAGCTTGATCGGCGTTGCCGCCCGAACGCTCTCCATCAATATCGAGGTGGCTTGGGCGGCTTGAACGAGTTGCTCTTCGGTAGCCCGGCGCAGCGGGCCGAACGATATCCAACGGATGAGCGCATAGACTCCGGCGCAAGCGATGGCGATCGCGGAGAGGGTGCCGCTGTAGGTCACCATCAACGCAAGTGTTGCCGCTGCCATCAGGCCGTCGATGAATGATTCGAGGAAGCTGGTTGTCAAAGCTCGCTGCAGCGCTGCGACCGATTCGAATCTGGATACGACGTCTCCAACGTGCCGACGCTCGAACCAGGTGACCGGAAGCTTGAACAGATGGGCAAAGACGCGCGCGCCCCCAACGAGTGCGAGATGCGTCGACGCGTAGAGGATGACCCAGGACCGCGCCCAACCGATCGCGGTCTGTGTCAACAGCAGGAAGCCGAAGCCGAACGCGAGCAGCAGGAGGAGATCGCGGTCAGCGGAAACGATGGCGCCGTCAACGACCCACTGCATGAAGAACGGCGAGGCGAGAACGACGGTCTCGAGCGCGAAGCGCCAGCACCAGGATCTGCAACGCGCTCGTTCGCAGTCCGCGGATGCGGCCCCAGACAGCGGAAAGCGGGAGCTTCGAATCCTGTTGTCGCACGGCTCGGAACGTCGGGCTGGGCTCGAGTTCGAGCGCCACGCCAGTGAAATGCGTAGAGACCGCCGACAAAGGCATCCGGCGCTCTCCGGTCGCAGGATCGATGATGTGTACCTCGCCTTCGCGTCGGCCTTCACGAGAACCACGAAGTGGTTCATGTCCCAATGAAGGATGCAGGGAGCGCGCAGATCGGCGATTTCGTCGAGTTCGAGGCGGACCGGTCGACCGGCAAGGTTCAACTGCGCAGCGATATCGACGAGCTGCGTGAGCGTGGTTCCCTTCAGCGAAACATTGAAGCGGCGCCTGCAGGCCAGCGACGTCGATCTGGTGCCGTGCCAGCCGGCAACCATTGCGAGGCAGGCGAGGCCGCACTCCGCCGCCTCCGACTGGAGGACGACCGGGACGCGGCGCCTGGGTTAGAGCGCAGAAGGCCGTGCCGCGCTGGTCGATTTCCATGCGAGCCTGTCGTTGCGAAGGGGTGGTTGGGGCGCGCCGGTGAACAGACGTCCCGGTGTCAGAAATCGAACAGGCTCGGGTTGCTCGTACTTCGGCGGCTGCGGTTCGCTCACCGCGTGCTCGCCGGGAAGGCGATCTGTTCCAGGTGCGGGCACGCACCTGGACGTCCGTGCCGATCCGGCTCCTCGAGCTGGGCGCAGCCTCACTTTCTCCATTGCAGGCCTGGCGCGTGGTGCGTCGAGGCCGGCATCGTGAAGCGCGTGGCTGTCCGACCCCTGCCTGACACCGATCGAGGTCTGATCGGTTCGCGCGCGAGCGGGGCCGACGTGGGCGTGAATCACCGGCGCCGGCAGCACCAAGGCGAGCCGAGACCGCGACGTCACGCCGGACTTCTTCAACAGGTTCGATACATGGTCGCGCACCGTGTAGTTGCTGATGCCAAGGCGACGCGCGATCTGCTTGTTCGATTCTCCGAGCATCACGTAACGAACGATCTCGGACTCGCGCGGGGTCAGATGGATGGGCGGCTTGCCGCGGGATCTGGCCGGTGCTCGGCCTGGCCGACGACGGGCTAGGTGTGCCGCCGGGTGATGCAAGTTCCTCGTTGTTCATGGTTTGTCTCCTCCTCGTGATGACGCGCCCATGGTGCAAAGGCGCGCCGACGTCGCGTGAATCGTCCGATCGAGGAGGACCTTCGATCGCGCCTCGTCCGATCGGACGAGGCGAGTCGACCAGCGGAGGGGCTGTAACTGTGTCAACCGGAAGGAACCGCTGGCAGAATCGATTCCAAAGGGGAGACTCGCGTGACCAAAGTCTTGATCGTCGACGACCATCCGATGGTCGCGAGGTACACGAAGAACGAGGTGATTGTCCTCAGGCCGGAGGCGACGGTTCTCCTCGCCGGCACTCTGAGCGAGGCTGAAGACATCGTCGCAAGCGGAGGGTTCGCCCGACTACGTCTTGCTCGACCTAATGCTTCCTGACTGCGAGGGTCTATCGGGCCTGGTTCGCCTCAGGGCACTGGCGCCGCAATCTGTGATCGGCGTCGTTAGCGGAGAGACCAACCCGGAGGTCATGCGCGACTGTTTCGCGCAGGGCGCCCGGGGCTATCTCACGAAGAGCACTGGGGCGGACGAGTTCACCGATGCGCTTCGCAAGCTCTTTGATAACGGGTTCTTCTATCCGCCTCAAGCGGCGGATCCGGTACCCGCCAAGTCGAGCCATCGACTAACCCAGACGGGAAATCGATGTCCTGCGAGCACTTGGCTATCGGAAAGGTCAACAAGCAACTCGCGCCGCTATTGCAGATTTCAGAGAGCACGTTTAAGACCTATCTTCGAAGCATTTATGAAAAGCTCGAGGTTCGTACCCGACTGGAGGCGGTCCGGCGCGGTGTCGAACTGGGCCTCATCGAGACGCGGAGGCGCGTATGACTGATCTGCTGCGCCCGCTGACGGGGAAGATGAGCGATGAGGAGCGCGCGATGCTCGTGGCTGCGATTGAGCACGACGCTCGTCAATTGCAGCACTCAACTGAGATGGGCCTCCGGACATTACGCCTGATCACGACCGATCTAAGCGCGCGTCGGTTTGAGGATGCAAGCTTTGACCACATCCTATGGCGAATGACGGCTGAACTTGCTTCAGTCCAAGTCGCCATTCGGCAAGTTATGGCGGCACAACAGGACCTGGTTGACGCTATCCGCCTTGAGTTCGACCAAACGAGGCCCATCGTGAGAGTTATCAGGGCGGATGTAGCTGATGGACCATGCCAGTAAGAGCAACCGCAGCTTGGCTGGAGATGTGTCCGTGCGGGTCGCCGCCTCTCGTCTTACTCTGTTGTCAGATGAGCGGTGGGTTCAGCGGATCTTGAACAACCTGATAGCGAACGCCCTTTGGCACTCAGACGGAAGCAAGATTTTCGTGGGCGCGCGCCGTCGTGGCGAAGACATCGTCTTTGAGGTTCGCGACAACGGTAGAGGAATGACGGCCGACGAAGTCGCCGGGGTCTTTAATCCACTTAAGGCACCTCCGTTGTCGCCAGTCAGTCACCCAGCGGCTCGGTCCGGCCTGGGGCTATACAGCGCTCGGCTGTTTGCCTCTCGCCTCGGCGGCTTCGGTCGACTGCAACTCTGCACCCGGCTGCGGCAGCCTCTTTCGTGTTCGTTTGCCTGGACCCGTCGGGAGTGGCGGAACGACAACCTCGTACATGGAATGTTGAAGCTGCCCGAGCCGCACGAAACAAAATGGTTGCAGTACTGGATGAAGACCTGTCGGTATTGCGAACAGCCGAGAGAGTCTTCGGAAGATTGGGGGTAGAAGTCTATGCGGATCACGATCCGCTTAGGTGGTTGAACGTGGTCACCGATCTGAAGCGCATGCCTGACTTGTTCTTGGTCGGTTACCACCTGCGAGGACAGGATTGTTCAGCACAGATCGATGTCGTTCGACGAAAGTGGCGCGAGCAACGCCCAAAGGTCATCGTATTGATGGGTAACGCAGGGAATGGACAGGTCCTCAGGGCCTCCGCGCAGGCTCCAGTCTTGAGGAAGCCCCTTTCTGAAGACGACTTGAACTTGGTACTGGGCATCCTTGCGGACGAGCGTGAGTTGCCTAAAGCAGGAGTTATGTGCAGGTGACTATGACTGACGGGACCGAAGCGGAGCTGTGTGGTGGCTCGAATTCAGAGATCGATCATGAGATTGACGTTCTATATCTGAGCTTCGATCTCGAGAGACTTCGGGCGGTCGATCATCGCCTCAGGCAAGTCCATGACAGCCTGATAGCAGCTGAAGATTTTGAGCGCATTTATAGACTTTGCGTCCTATATGCACACCATGCTGTGCTCCCAGGGGATGGGCTTCCGGTAGCTAATAAATGGGTGCGGTGTGCTCGGGCTCGCGATGCGTTGCCACAGCTTCGGAAGGCGCTCACGGTCAGGGCTGCTTTGCGCCGCATGTTGGGCGACATGAGCGGCGCAATGGAAGACAACATTGAAGCGTACGAGATCAGTGTTGAAGTCGGAGATCTAACCGCAAGTGCAGTAGTGCTGAGCAACCTAGCAAATCTCTTGGGGCGGCTCGAACTTGACCGTGCTGCGCTTCAGCTTGCTGAACGAGCGATACAAATCGTGTCGACTGAGGTTCCTACAACCGACGTGGCAATAAGGACGCGCTATATCTCGCTAAGCATCATTGCAGATCGACTGCTCTGGTCTGATCCAGGCCGAGCACTTAGGGTATCCATAGAAGCTGAACGAGCAATGCCGGCGGACAGTACGTCATTTGACCCGGTGCACCAGACCATCATTCAGGTCGTTCGGGTCGCGACGCTCTGTAACCAGTTGGTTGCTGCGCTAAATATGCGTGACCGCACGTTGGCTTTAAGTATCGGTCCGCGGCTTCGCTGCTTGGTGGAGTCAAGCGGCAAGAACTACAGTCGGTCGGCGGCGTTCGCAATCCTTGGCGCCTTGGAAGCTTGGTACGGCGACCAGAGTCATGGGATGAGTACTTTGAGGGACGCATGTTTTGCTGATTCCGGTGGCGACGTATGGCAGGACGCCACTAAGCTGTTGGTTGACATTTGTGAAGAAAGAGGCTTGCAGGAGGAGGGCCTGACGGTGTTGCGTTCTTACTACGCTCGCCTTCAAGCAGCGAGAAGAACCGTCGCGATTGAAGAACTGCGTCGGATATCTGCCGCGCCTGTTACTGGCGCCCCCGGAGAAACTGAAGACGATCCGATCGGTCGACGCTTAGCTGCATTCCAGGTCAGCGTGGCTGGGCTTAATGAACGCTTGACCGCCAAGCTGCTGCATTTGGAAGGAATTGCACTGGCTGCGGAGGTTCGAGAAGGCGCTGAGATGAATCGCGCAGAGCACATTTATCGAGTTGGGCATCTCTGCTCGGAGCTGGCTGCGGCATGCAGATGCAGCCGCGAAACCCAATGGCTGGCAGAGATAGCCGGCCGATTGCATGACATCGGCAAGTGTGCGGTCCCGGACACTGTTCTCCTTTCGGCTGGGCCGCTTCCCGCACCGATTCGGGAGATCGTCCGCGAACATTCGGACTACGGAGCGCGCCTTGTGGCGGATGCCGACGAGCCACGGCTCGTGCAAGCCGTTGCAGCGGTTCGGCACCACCACGAGCGCTTCGATGGATCTGGCTATCCAAGCGGCCTGCAGGGTGAGGAAATACCGCTCTTGGCCCGAATGGTCGCCTTGGCCGAGAGCTTCGATGCAATGCTCCAATCGAGGCCATATCGCAGCAGTCGAACAGTTGGCAAGTCGCTAGAAGAGATTGAGCGCTGTGCCGGCACTCAATTCGATCCAACCTTGGCGGGTACATTCGTAAGATTGGTGCGGAGAATTCAACTAGACCACGGTGATGTTCTCGATTACTTAGGTAGCCAGGCGCGCACAAACGCTAGAGTGCGGACTTTTGAGCGGCTTGAACGGCTAATGGCAAATTCGCGCGGCACGCTTTGAAGAGTTAGTGCTCAGTACTTGGCCGTTTCAAACTTGTCTGTTCAATCCTCCAACTCCGCCTTAGCCAACTCCACATCCAACCTCTCCATCGCATCCGCCGCCTCGCACTCCGCCGCCTCGCCGTACAGCTTCTCGGCTTCCTTCAGCGCCTTCTTCCCGTCCAGCATCACCAGCCCGTTCGCGTACTCGATGCGCGCGATCGCCGAGGCCGGGTTGAGCTTCAGCGCCGTCCTGGTACATCTTGATCGCGGTGTCCTTCTTCGCGCCGTAGGTCAGGCCGCCGATCATCGCGCCGACCTTGTCGATCACCTCGGCGTGATACGAACCCAGCGCGATGTGCGCGTCGGCGTGCTTGGGCGCGAGCTTGATCGCCGTTTCCAGCGCGGCCTTCACCTTGCCGCCGATGCCCTGCGCCAGCGCCTTCGCCACCGAGATGCCCTGCGCGTAGCGGCCCAGCGCATACGCCTGCCAGTAGAAGGCGTTGGCGTTCTTCGGCTGCTTCGCCTGCAGCTTCTCGGCGCGCTGCGCCACTTCCTCGAAGAGTTCGCAGCTTGCGCTTCTCGTCTCTCCTCGAGGTAGTTGGCGTAGATCGCCTGCGCCTTGTTGGCGACGGAGACGCCTTCGTCACCCGCCTTGGCGCCGAGCTCGGCCGCCTTCTGGAAGTCGCCGGCGTGGAACGCGATCCACGCCTCGATCGACGGCGTCGCTCTTCGGGAACGGTTCGGCGTCGCCCGTGTGCAGGCGGTCCCACGACTTCTTCAGCGTCGCCGCGGTGTACTGGAACGACTTGTCGGGATACGGAAACTTCGCCCACGCCTTCGCCATCGCGTTCTCCTTCGTTCTTTGCCTGCTTGTCTCAGTCCGTCAGGTATTCGGCCGCCAGCCGCTCGAACAGCGTCGCGCGACGCGCCGGTGAGGTAGGGCGCGGTCGAGCGCCATCACCTGGTAGCAGCCGCGCTGCACGGCGGCGCCGACGACCTCCGGCTCGTTGAAGCGGCGCGGGTCCATCACGTACGAGTACGAGAGCCAGTACGTCGCCACGACCACCATGTTGGTCGCCAGCGACTCGATCTCGCGCGGGCTCGCCTGCAGTTCGCCGGCCTTGCTGCAGGCCCTCGCACAGCGCCTTGGCCACCTTCACCTTCTGCGCCAGCAGCTGCTTGAACTTGACCTCGAGCGTGCGGTTGTTCGCGAGCAGGTTGTTCAGGTCGCGGTAGAAGAAGCGGTACTTCCACACCAGCTCGAACAGCACGTGCAGGAAGAGCCAGGCGTCCTCCACGTTGGCCTGCCGGTCCTGCGGCACCGCCAGCAGCTTGTCGATCTCGCGCTCGAACTGCTGGAAGATGCAGTTGATGATGTCGTCTTTGTTCTTGAAGTGGTAGTACAGGTTGCCCGGCGAGATGTTCATCTCGTCGGAGATCAGCGTCGTGTTGACGTTGGGCTCGCCGAAGTCGTTGAACAGCCGCAACGACAGTTCGAGGATGCGCTCGCGGGTGCGGCGCGGCGGCTTGCGTTCCATGTTGTTGTGGGCGGGCGGCGCCGGGTCGGGTTGCGGCAAGAATACCGCAGCGATCCCGGCCCGCTGCCGTGCGGCCCGCAGACGGTCAGCCGGTGGTCAGCGGACCGCGGCGGGCGCGGATACGCGCAGCCAGCGCTCGAGGTCGTCGAGCGTGTGCGTCAGGGAGCGCGTCGCCGCCGTGCTCGCGGTCTCGCGCCACAGGCCGCGGTTCCTGCGCAGGCTCTTCACCAGCGTCATCGACTCGTCGCGCAGCACGTCGGCGCGGATCTCGATGCCGTGGCGCTCGAGCAGCGGGCCGAGTTCGTGGCGCCGCTTCCACAGTTCCTCGCGCGTCTTCTGGTACGCGTGCTCGCACAGCCGCCGGCGGCTCGAGTACGAGAAGAGGTTGGTGAAGAACATGTCGGCGTCGGCGCGGTTCGGCTCGAACAGCACGATGTCCGTGTCCGGGTACACGCTCTTGTAGCGCTCCATGCCCGCGCCGAGCCGCGAGTGGATGATCGAGCGGTAGGTCTGCGCCAGCACCACCGGCAGGCCGCCGTCGACCAGCTTGTCGAGGTGGTGCTCGTGGTCCCGCGTGCGGTGGTGCGGCGAGGCGTCGAACGGGCACCAGCGGGTTCAGGCACAGCATCAGGTCGATGCCCTGCTCGAGCGCGACCGAGGCGTGCAGCGTCTTGCGCAGCGCGCCGTCGACGAAGTAGCGGCCCTTGATCTCCGTCGGCGGAAAGAGGCCGGGCAGCGCGGCCGAGGCCTGCACCGCGCGCGAGATCGGCACGTCGTCGAGCCCGGGGGTGCCGAAGGCGACGGACTCGCCGGTGTCGAGGTCGGTGGCGACGAGGAAGAGCTTGTGCGCGAGCTGGCGGAAGTCGTTGGTGCGGCCCGGCTGCGATGAAGATCCGGCCGAGGTACTTGTCGACCTGCTCGCCGTTGAAGATGCCGGTCGGGATCGCGCGGCTGAGGCGCTCGAACGCGCTCATCATCGTGCTGGTGCCGAGCGCGTAGTGCCACAGCGCGGCGGCCAGCAGCGGCGGCACCGAGGCCAGGCGCTGCGCGTACTCCTTGAACGCCGGCCGCAGCAGGATCGACGGCTCGAAGCGGTCGCGCGACTTGTCGCCCTCGATGAACACGCGCGACATCTGGTGCGGCGTGATGCCGTTGCACGAGCGCCGCCGCGATGAAGCCGCCCGCGCTGACGCCGACGTAGACGTCGGCGTCGTTGAAGTCGATCGACAGGGACTCGGTCAGCGCGGCGAGGGCGCCGATTTCGTAGATGGCGCCGAACGGACCGCCGCCGGCGAGGGCGAGGCCGATACGGGGCGGCGGCGAGGACCTGGACGGCTCCTCGGCCGGTGCGAGCGCGCGGAGTGGCAGGCATCGCTTCCAACCTATCCCGATTTCCGGGACAGGTGTTGCGATCCGTCAGCGCACGGGGTCAGGGCAGCCGTCCGGGACGTGTTTCCCGGACGGCTGTTCTGCCGGGTGCCCAATCAGGCCGCGACGGCCTTGCGGGCGCGGGGCTTCGCGGCCTTGACGGCGCGCTTGGCGGCGGCCGGACGGGCGCGCGTCAGCGACTCGACGCTCTTCGTCAGTTCCTCGACGCGCTTCGTCAGCGACGTGATTTCCTTGTTGGTCGGCACGCCCAGGCGGGTCAGGGCGCGCTCGACGCGGGCCTCGAACACGGTCTCGAGCTTGTCCCATGTGCCGTTGGCCTGCTTCTGCAGCCCGGCGGCGACCTTCGTAACTTTGGCCGTCACGTCGTTGACCTTGTCTTCGGTGACCTTCATCGTGCGTTGCTGGATCGAGGCTGCCTTCGCGGACGAGGGCCTTGAACACCTTCTGGCCTTCTTCCTGCGCCTTCGCGAAGGCGCCGAGCCCGGCCAGCCAGATCTCCTGCGCCGAGTCCTTCACGGCGGCGGCGAGTTGGCTTTCGCTGCGGGACTTGTTCGCCATTGCTTTCAGCTTCTTGACCATCGTGGCTCCTTGCCTCGGGAAGTTCGAGTGCTTGAGTGAGCCGGAGTCTAGGAGCGGGCAGAGCGCCGCTCTCAACCGAATGCCTAGAACCGCGGCTCTAGCGGCTACACTCTTCTGCGGAGCACGTAGAAGAACCACTCGAATCGGTCCAGGAGACTTCCCGATGACTTACTTCGTCACCGGCGCCACGGGCTTCATCGGCAGGCGCCTCGTCAAGAAACTGCTGGCGCGGCGCGGCACCGTCGTCTACTTCCTCGTGCGCGCCGGAGAGCCGCGACAAGATCCCGGCGCTGCTCGAGGACTGGGGCGTCGGCGAAGACGCGCGCGATCGCCGTCGTCGGCGACCTCGGCGCAGCCGCTGCTCGGCGTGTCGAAGGCCGACCAGAAGAAGCTCGCCGGCAAGATCAGGCACTTCTTCCACCTCGCCGCCGTCTACGACCTGAAGCGCCGACGCCGAGAGCCAGATCGTCGCCAACATCGACGGCACGCGCAACGCGGTCGCGCTCGCCAACGCGATCAAGGCCGGGCGTGTTCCAGCACGTGTCGTCGATCGCCGCCGCCGGCATGTACGAGGGCGTGTTCCGCGAGGACATGTTCGACGAGGCCGAGAACCTCGATCACCCGTACTTCGCCACCAAGCACGACTCCGAGAAGATCGTCCGCAAGGAATGCGAGATGCCGTGGCGCGTGTACCGCCCGGGCCTCGTGGTGGGCGACAGCAAGACGGGCGAGATGGACAAGATCGACGGCCCGTACTACTTCTTCAAGCTGATCCAGCGGATGCGCAGCATCCTGCCGCCGTGGATGCCGGCGATCGGCATCGAGGGCGGCCGCATCAACATCGTGCCGGTCGACTTCGTCGTCGACGCGATCGACCACATCGCGCACAAGAAGGACCTCGACGGCAAGGCCTTCCACCTCGTCGACCCGACGCCGTACCGCGTCGGCGACATCCTGAACATCTTCGCCAAGGCCGCGCACGCGCCGCAGTTCTCGCTGCGCGTCAACGCCGCGCTGCTGGGCTTCATCCCGAACAGCGTCAAGAAGGGCATGCTGGCGCTGACGCCGGTGCGGCGGATCAAGAACGCCGTCATGAAGGACCTCGGCGTTCCGGACGACATCCTCACCTTCGTCAACTACCCGACGCGCTTCGACGCGCGCGAGACGACGGCCGCGCTGAAGGGCACGAAGATCGAGTGCCCGCGGCTCGAGGACTACGCGTACCGGCTGTGGGACTACTGGGAGCGCAACCTCGACCCCGACCTCTTCATCGACCGCACGCTGAAGGGCCAGGTGCAGGGCAAGGTGGTCGTGATCACCGGCGGCTCGTCGGGCATCGGCCTGGCGGCGGCGCACAAGATCGCCGAACGCCGGCGCGATCACGGTGCTCATCGCGCGCGACGAGGAGAAGCTCGCCAGCGCGAAGAAGGAGATCGAGGAGGCGCTCGGCAAGAACGAGAACCACGGCCAGGTCGTGACGCACTCGGCCGACCTCGCCAGCAACGAGGGCGTCGACCGCGCCACGGCCTGGATCGTCGAGACCTTCGGCGGGGCGGACTTCCTGGTCAACAACGCCGGCCGCTCGATCCGCCGCGGCATCGAGTCGAGCTACGACCGCATGCACGACTTCGAGCGCACGATGCAGGTCAACTACTTCGGCGCGCTGCGGATGACGATGGGGCTGATGCCGCACATGTCGGCGAAGCGGCGCGGCCAGGTGATCAACATCTCGTCGATCGGCGTGCTGACCAACGCGCCGCGCTTCTCGGCCTACGTCGCGTCCAAGGCCGCGCTCGACGCCTGGACGGCGCTGCGCGTCGTCGGAGTTCGCCGACGTCGGGCGTCAAGTTCACGACGATCAACATGCCGCTGGTGCGCACGCCGATGATCGCGCCGACCAAGCTCTACCAGAACGTGCCGACGCTGTCGCCCGACGAGGCGGCCGACCTCATCGTGCGCGCGATCGTCTACAAGCCGGTGCGCATCGCCACGCGGCTCGGCATCTTCGGCGCCGTGCTGCACGCGCTGGCGCCGCGGATCGCGCAGATCGTGATGAACACGACCTTCCGCATGTTCCCGGACTCCGACGCGGCCAAGGGCGCGAAGGACGGCGAGAAGGTGAAGGCCAGCGCCGACCAGATCGCGTTCGCGAACCTGATGCGGGGGATCCACTTCTAGGAACCGTCGCGCGCCGTCGTGAATGCGTGTCATCCGAGGGGCAGGAACGGCGTTCCTGCCCCTCTTTTGAACAAGGGGAACGTTGGATGGAACGAAGCTCCCGGCAAGCCGCCGCTGCCGGATCACCTCTCGGTCGATCCGCAAGCAGCCCGCACTACAACGCGGCCGTGCTCGAGCACGACATCGGCATCCGCTTCAACGACAAGGAGCGCTCCGACGTCGAGGAGTACTGCATCAGCGAGGGCTGGGTGAAGGTGCCGGCGGGCAAGGCGCTCGATCGTCGCGGCCAGCCGCTGCTGCTCAAGCTGAAGGGCAAGGTCGAGGCGTACTACCGCTGAACGCGCGCCGGGCGGGCCGCAGCGCGCTCAGGCGACCGCCGCGGCGGCCGCCGCGACGCCGGTGCCGGCCGCTCGACCACCTCGACCAGTTTCGCCAGCACCTCGTCGCTCGCGAGCATCGCGAGGTGGCCGATCTCCTCGAACCACACCGCCTCGGCGCCGCCGAGGACCTGGTTGTTGCGCGGCACGATCAGGTTGTCGTGCTGGCTGGCGAAGCAGACGAAATCGACCGGCTCGTCGTCGCGCGCGAGCTCGCGGACGAACTCGCAGGCGTTGCGCATCTGGCGCGCGTTGGGGCCGTGGCCGAGCGTCGCGAACAGCGTGCCGTGGTGCGGCGTGTCGATCGTGACGACCCGCTGGACCGCATGGTGGCCGTGGCGGCGCAGGTAGGTGCGCGCGGCCAGCCCGCCCATGCTGTGGCACACCAGCGTGATGCGCTCGGCGCCCGTGGCCGCCCGGAGTTTCTCGACGGCGTCGTGGACCACGTCGGCGTACCGTTGCACCGGTCCGAACACCGGTTCGAGGTTCACCGTGGCGACGTTCCAGTGCGACGGGATGCCGCTGCGCAGCCAGTGGCGCCAGGCGGCGCGGTTGCACATGTAGCCGTGGATCAGCAGCACCGTCGGCCGCGACGGATCGCGGACCAGCGGGCGCTCGGGAAAGCCGGCGAGCCACGGCTGTTCGATGTTGAACAGAACGAACGAGCGCCAGGTCTCGCACCCACCAGATGGCGACCAGCCGGAAGAAGCCGATGCGCGCCACCGGGCGACGATCGACCAGCGCGCCGGTGACGAACTCGATCGCGAGCGGCACGCCCTGCACCGCCACGGGCAGCAGGGCGCCGGCGGTGACCGCGAGCCACGTCGACACGTCCGGCGAGCACCAGCGCGCGCGCCAGCGCGACGGCCGCCAGCACCTCGATGACCTGGCCGATCCTCAGGTAGCGCGCGAGCATGTCGGTGACGGCTTTCCTGACCTCAGGCCGAGTGTCTGACGGCCAGGTCGATGTCGACGTACTTGAAGAAGTCCCGCGCGAAGGGGTGACGTCGGAACCCGACGAGCCACGGGTGCGACACGTCGTTCACGTAGCGGTGGCCGTGGATCTTGTAGGGCATGTACGCGTTGAAGAGCCGCTTCAACTCGCGGATCGCGGCGCTCCGCTCGGCGCCGTCGGGCAACTGCCGTTGCCGGTCGTACAGGCGGTCGTACTCGGCCAGCCTGAAGCGCGCGACGTTCGAGCCGCCGATGTTCCGGCTGTGGCCGAGGGCCAGAAACGTGTCCGGGTCCGGCGAGCCGGCCGACCACCCCAGCAGCCAGACCATCAGCTTGCCCGCGCGCGCGGCCTTCATGTTCTCCGGCCACTGGTTGACGCGGAACTGCACCTGCAGCCCGAGCGCATCGAGCTGGCGTTTCCACAGTTCGTTGAAGGCGCGGTCGAGCTGGCTCGATTCCGTCGCGAACTCCAGAACGAGCGGGGTCCCGTCCGGCTGCTCGCGCCAGCCGTCGCCGTCGCGGTCGATGTAGCCGTAGGTGTCAAGCAGCGCGCGTGCCGCGGCGCGGTCGAAGCGGCTCATCTCGCTGACGAACGCCGGGTCGTAGCCGGTCGTCAGCGGAGGGACCTGCGATTGCGCCGGCACCATCGCGCCGCGGCGAACCAGGCGAATTTCCTCCTGCACGTCGTAACCGAGGCTGATCGCGCGCCGCAACGCCACCTTTTCCGGCGAGTAGCCACCGATCACCGGGTTGTCCATGTTGAAGTAGGTGACGACGACGTCGGGATTGATGACGCGGTCGAGTTCGATGCCCTTCTTCTGCAGGGCGGGCGCGATTCGCCCGTTCGGCGCGGCGATGTTGACGAACTCGAGCGGGACATTGACCGTGTCCTGCTCGCCGTTGAGGAACGCGAGCCAGCGCGGCTGGCTCTCTTCGATGATCGACAGCTCGACACGGTCCACCAGCGGCAGGCGGCGGCCCTTGAGTCGCTTCAGGATCGCCTGGGCCCAGGGGTCGTTCTCCGGCGGCTGCGCGTCGTAGAACTCCTCGCGGAAGCCCTCGTTGCGCTCCAGCGCGATGAACGACGAGCGCTTCCACTGCGCCAGCCGGAAGGGGCCGGTGCCGACCGGATGGGCCATGATGTCGCTGCCGTACGCTTCGACCACCTCGCGGGCCACGGCCCCGAACACGCGGGCATCGGCGAGGCCCTGGTGGAAGCGCGGGTTGGGCTCGGCGACGCGGATCTGGAAGGTGTAGCGGTCGAGGGTGCGGATGCCTTCGATTTCGCGGTCGTAATCGAACTTGCCGGTGGCCTGCGCGTCCTTGCGCAGCCCCGCCACGCCGAGCACCTGTGCGGTCTCGATCGAGGGGTAGGCGGGGCTCTTCCAGCGCGGATCCACGACCCGCTTGAACTGGTACACGTAATCGGCCGCGGTCAGTTCGCGGCGCTGGCCTTTGAACGCCGGATCGTCCTGGAAGAAGATGCCGGGCCGTATGCGGACCGTGATCTGGCGGAAGTCGTTGGAGACTTCGGGCATTTCGGCCGCGGTGCGCGGGCGGAGGACCGCCGGGCGCGCCAGGTAGTCGTACTGCAGCGGCGCCTCGATGATGTTCGAGATCACGTAGTTCGAATAGAGGTCGGAGACCTGCGCCGGGTCGAAACCGGTTTCGGCGGCGTTGAACGCCCACCGAAACACTTTCTTGCCGTCCTGAGCGCGAGACGCCCGCGGCAGGATCGCGGCGGCCGAAGAGAGGGCCGCCGATCGCCGCAGGAATTCCCGGCGGCTCACGTCATCGCCTTTGCCTGCTCCGCGGTGTCGATGTCCACGTACTGCCACCACGTCAGCCAGTAAGGCGCGCGTCGGTACCCGTGCAGCCACGGCTGGGTCAGGTCGGTGAGGACGCGGTGGACGTGGAACTTGTACGGCATGTACGCGACCATGAGTCGCACCGCCTCGCGGAACGCGCCGAGCCGTTCTTCGCCGTCGGGCATGCCAGTCATCCGCGCGTAGAGCGCGTCGAATTTCTCGTTCTTGAAGCGCGCGAGGTTCTGGCCACCGTAGTGGATCGACGCACAGTTGTCGAACGTTGGCTGGCCGTCCGGGGCGGCCGATGAGGAACCGATGGTCCACATCATCAGCTTGCCCGCCCGCATGTTCTTCATGTTTTCCGGCCACTTCGCCGGACGGAAGTCGACACGAACGCCGAGCGCTTCCATGTCCGCGCGGCGCAGTTCGTCGAGCTGCCGGCTGGTCTGCGACGGCTCCGTCGACCACAGGAGGGTCAGCGGCTTGCCGTCCGGCATTTCGCGCCAGCCGTCGCCGTCGCGGTCGACGTAGCCGTACGTGTCGAGCAGCGCCTTGGCTGCCGCGAGGTCGTACCGGCCGTTCTCGCTGCGGAAGTCTTCGCTGTAGCCGTACGTCATCGGCGCCAGTCCGGACTGCGCCGGGATCGCCTGGTTGCGTCGCGCCAGCCGGATTTCCTTGATGACATTCATGCCGAGCGCGAGTCGCACGACGGAGCGCAACCTTCTCGGGCGTGTAGCCACCCACCACCGGATCTTCCATGTTGAAGATGGTCGAGGTGACGTCGGAGGCCGGCACCTGGTACAGCTGGATTCCCTGCTTCGCAAGATTCGGCGCGAGCTTGTCGTTGGGAGCGGCGACGTTGATGAATTCGTTCGGAAGCCGCTCCTGCAGGTCCTGCTGCTTGTTGAGGAACGAGAGCCAGCGGGGTTGCGCTTCCTCGATCACCGATACCTCGACCCGGTCCACCATCGGCAGCTTCCGGCCGCGGAACCGCTGCACCAAGGCCTGTCCTGCAGCGTCGTCAGCGTTGGGCTCGGCGTCGTAGAAGTGTTCCCGGTAGTTCGGATTGCGCTCGAAGACCATGCGGGACGACCGTCGCCACTCGACCAGCCGGAAAGGCCCGGTGCCGACCGGGTGGCCCATGATGTCGTCGCCGTAGCGCTCGACCACCTCGCGCGCCATCGCGCCCAGCAGATCGCCGGCAAGGAACTGCAGCAGGCGCGGCTGCGGATCCTCGAGCCGCAACTGCAGCGTGTAGCGGTCGGGCGCGGCAAGGCCTTCGACCGGGATGTCGTATGGGAACGGGGTACGGTTCTTGACGCTGGCCGTGCGCAGTTCCTCCAGTCCGCGGATCTTGAGTTCGGAGGCCGTTGCGTATCCCGGCGACTTCCAGCGCGGATCGAACACCCGCTTCAGCGAGTACAGGTAGTCCTCGGCCACGAGTTCGCGCGCTTGCCGCCGAAAGCCGGGTCGTCGTCGAAGAAGATGCCAGGCCGCAGGCGCACCGTCCACGTCCGGAAATCGCTCGACGACTCCGGCATCGCCGCCGCCGTGTTTGGCTTGATCTTGAACGGCCGCGCGAGGTGGTCGTAGGTGTACGGGCTGTCGAAGATGTGCGAACAGATGATGCGGGAATACAGGTCGATGACCTGCGCCGGATCGAAGCCGGTTTCCGCGATGGGGAAGGCGTAGCGCAACACCTTCTTGCCGTCGGCGGCGCTGCACCTGGCCGGCGGGACGCCGACGGCGCCGAGGACGCCCGCGCCCACGGTCGCACGCAGGAAGTCGCGCCGGCTCATTGGATCGCCTTCGCCCGCGCGGCGGTGTCGATGTCCACGTACTGCCACCAGTTGAGCCAGTACGGCGGACGGCGGAAGCCGATGACCCACGGCCAGGTGAGGTCGGTCAGGATGCGATGCACGTGTTGCTTGTAGGGCGCGTAGGCGGCGAGGATGCGCTTGCCCTCGAAGAACAGACGCTCCCGCTCCGGGCCGTCGGGAATCGTCTTGATCCGCGTGTACAGCTCGTCGAACTGCTTCTGGCTGAAGCGCGAAAGGTTCTGGCCGCCCTTGTGGCTGGTGGCCGCGCGGTCGAACGACGAGCCGCCGTCCGGGGACGCCGCGGACGAGCCGAGGCTCCAGATCATCAGCTTGCCGGCGCGCGCGTTCTTCAGGTTCTCGGGCCACTTGGCGGGCTTGAAATCGACGCGGATGCCGAGCGCGTTCATGTCCTTGCGTCGCAGTTCGTCGCGCTGGCGGGCGCGCTGGTCCGGCGTGGTCGCCCAATCGAGCACGAGGGGCGAGCCGTCGGGCTGCTCGCGCCAGCCGTCGCCGTCGCGGTCGACGTAGCCGAAAGTGTCGAGCAGCGCCTTGGCCTGCGCCAGGTCGTACGTGCCGTTGGCGCTCTTGAACGACGCGTCGTAGCCGGTGGTGTTGGGCACCAGCGGCGACTGCGCCGGGACGGCCTGGCCACGCCAGTAGAGCCGGATCTCCTGGTCGATGTCGATCGCGAGGGTGATGGCGCGCCGCAGGGCGACCTTGTCCGGCGTGTAACCACCGATGACCGGATCTTCCATGTTGAAGTACGTCAGCGTCACGTCCGACGCGAGCGCGCGGTGCAGGCGCACGCCTTCCCGCCCGAGGTTGGGAGCGATCTTGCCGCCCGGTGCCGCGATGTTGACGAACTCGTACGGCAGCAGCCACATCACGTCCTGTTGCTTGTTCAGGAACGACAGCCAGCGCGGCTGCGTCTCCTCGATGATCGAGATCTCGACCCGGTCGATCATCGGCAGCCGCTTTCCCTTGAACCGGCGCAGCAGCTCCTGCCCCTCGGCGTCGTCGGCATTCGGTTCCGCGTCGTACAGGACTTCGCGGTAGGTCGGACTGCGCTCCAGCACGATGCGCGACGAACGTCGCCATTCGCCGAGGCGGAAGGGCCCGGTGCCGACCGGGTGCGCCTGGATCGTGTCGCCATAGGCCTCGACGACCTCGCGCGCGACTGCGCCCCACAGATCGCCGCCCGTGAGCGACTGCAGAAAGCGCGGCTGCGGCAGTTCGAAACGGAACTGCAGCGTGTACCGATCCAGCGTCCGCAGTCCCTCGACCGGCGTGTCGTAGTCGAAGGGCTCGCGCGACTTCAGCGCGCGCTCGCGCAGCGGACCAAGTCCGACGATACGCAGCTCGCTCATGCCGCCGGCGGCCGGCGACTTCCAGCGCGGGTCGAAGAAGCGCTTCAGCGAGTAGACGTAGTCCTCGGCGATCAGCTCGCGGCGCTTGCCCTTGAATGCGGGGTCGTCCTGGAAAAAGATGCCGGGCCGGACGCGCACGGTCCAGGTCCGGAAGTCCTCCGAGTGCTCCGGCATGCCGTCCGCGGTGCACGGCCTGATCTTGAACGGACGCGCGAGGTGGTCGTATTCGTAGAGCCCGTCGAAGATGTGCGCGGTGAGGATCCGGGAGTACAGGTCGGAGAGTTGCGCCGGGTCGAAACCCGATTCCGCGACTTCGAACGCATAGCGCAAGGTCTTGATCGCTGCATCCTGCCCGGAAGCCGACGCGGGAATCCCGAGGCTGGCGAGGGCAGTGCTTGCGCCGGCCGCTTTGAGTGCGACGCGGCGTGCCGCGGAGAAGTGGGGTTTCGATCTCACGATGAGCGGGTTCTCTTTTCCACGTCGATGTCCACGTACTTCCAGAAGTCACGCATGAACGGATGGCGCCGGAAGCCGATCACCCAGGGGTGATTGACGGATGTCTCCATCCGGTGGCCGACGAACTTGTACGGCGCATAGGCGACGAACAGCTTCTTCGCCTCGAAGAACAGGGCGTCCCGCTCCGCGCCGTCGGGCAGCGTCCGCTGCCGCGCGTAGGCCTTGTTGAACGCCGGCAGATCGAAACGCGAGTGGTTGGCCTGCCCCTTGTTGGGTCCGTACCCCAGCGCGAGGAACGTATCGCCATCGGGCTGTGCCGCGACCCAGCCCACGCGCCACATCATCAGCTTGCCGGCGCGCGAGTTCTTCAGGTTCTCCGGCCACTTCGCCGGCTTGAAGTCGACCTGGATGCCGACCGCGGTCAGGCTGCGCTTCCAGATCTCGTCGAGCTGACGCGACAGCTGGTCGGGCTGCGTGGCCATCTCGAGCTTGAGCACGGTCCCGTCCGGCTGCTCGCGCCAGCCGTCGCCGTCGCGGTCGACATAGCCGAAGGCGTCCAGCAGCGCCTTCGCGCGGGCCGGGTTGTACTCGCTCATCTCGCTTTTGAACGTCGGGTCGTATCCCGCCGTCAGCGGCGCCACCGGCGACTGGGAGGGGATCGACTGGCCCTTGCGCACGAGACGGATTTCGTCGTCGACCGCGTACGCGAGGCTGATCGCCCGGCGCAGCGCGACTTTCTCCGGCGTGTAGCCGCCGACCACGGGGTGCTCGACGTTGAAGAGCGCCATGTCGACGTTGGCGCGCGGCGCGCGGTCCATCTGGATCTCGCGCTTCTGCAGGTTGGGTGCGAGCTGCCCGTTCGGAATGACGAGATTCGCGAGGTCGTAGGGAAGCTCGTCGACGAGGTCGTGCTCGCTGTTGAGGAACGCCAGCCAGCGCGGCTGGTTCTCCTCGACGATGTAGACCTCCACGCGATCCACCAGCGGCAGTTTGCGGCCGCGCAGTCGCGCGGCGATCGCCTCCGCGACCGCGTCGCCCGCGGTCGGCTGCGGCTCGTAGACGTCGTCCCGATAACCGGGGTTGCGCTCGAGCACGATGCGCGACGAACGCCGCCAGTCGGCGAGGCGAAACGGCCCGGTGCCCACCGGGTTCGCCATCATCTGCTTGTCGTCGTACATATCTGCGACTTCGCGCGCCACCGCGCCGAGAAAGGAGTTGTCCGCCAGGTAGTGATAGAAGCGCGGGCTGGGCTCGCCGAGCTGGATGCGGAAGGTGTAGCGATCCAGCGCCCGCACGCCGTCGACCTCGCGGTCGTAGTCGAACTTCGCGCCTTTCAGCGCGGCTGCGCGGATCTCCGACATGCCGAGGAGTTTCGCGTTATCCAGCAGGTAAACGCGCGGGCTCTTGTACTTCGGGTCGTAAACGCGCTTGATCGAATAGACGTAGTCCTGCGCAATCAGTTCCCGCTTGCGGCCCTGGAAGGCCGGATGGTCCTGGAAAAAGATGCCGGGCTTCAGCCGGAACGTGAACGTCGTGAAGTCGTCCGAAACCTCGGGCAAGGCGACAGCGGTGTTCGGCACCACCTTGGCCGGGCGCGCGAGGAAGTCATAGGTCAACGGCGCATCGAAGATGTTGGCCATGACCGTGCTCGAGTACAGGTCGTTGGCCTGCGCGGGGTCGAAGCCGGTCTCGGCGACGCGGAACGCGTACCGGAGCACCTTCTGCGCCTGGCGACTCGGCCGCGTTCTGGGCGCCCGCGCGCACGCTCGCGAGCGCGGGGGCCGCGACGAGTGCCTTCGTCAGAGCGCGTCGGCTTTTCGATACGCGGTCGATCGTCACGGGCGTGTCGGTCACAAGTTGATTTGAATCCACCGGCTGCGACGGCATAATCCGCGCTTTCGCGTTTCGGGCCGGTGTCCGGGGCGCGGACGCAAGGCAAGAGGACGGCAGCCCTCGTGGGCGCATATATCTTACGCAGACTATGGCAGATGATCCCGACGTTGGCGGGCGTCATCCTGTTCGTCTTCTTCCTCTTCAAGTTCTTCGGCGGCGATCCCGCCGAGATCCTCGGCGGCCTGCTCGCCACGCCCGAGCAGATCCAGGCGATCCGCCAGCAGCTCGGTCTCAACGATCCGTGGTACGTGCAGCTCTGGATCTTCGTGAAGTCGATCTTCACGTTCAACTGGGGCAACAGCTGGGCGACCGGCGAGGCGATCAGCAACATCTTCCGCACGCGCCTGCCGGCGACGCTGACGGTGATGCTGCCCATCCTGATCCTCGAGACGGTCCTGGCGATCGTCGCGGCGATGGCCGTGGCCTACGTGCGCGGCACGCTGACGGACCGCGCGATCATGGTCATCACCACGGTGGCGCTGTCGATCTCGTTCCTCGTCTACATCATCGTCGGCCAGTGGCTGTTCGGCTTCTACCTCGGCTGGTTCCCCGTGCAGGGATGGAGCGACAGCTTCTGGACCAACCTGACGCATTACGCCGTGCTGCCCATCATCCTCGCGGTGTTCGTGTCGCTGGCGCCGTACACGCGCCTGTACCGCAGCTTCTTCCTCGACGAGATCAACCAGGACTACGTCCGCACCGCGCGCGCCAAGGGCGTCAGCGAGAACCGGGTGCTGTTCACGCACGTGCTGCGCAACGCGATGATCCCGGTGCTGACCAACGTCGCGCTGCAGTTGCCCGGTGTGTTCGTCGGCTCCTTCCTGATCGAGACGTTCTTCTCGATCCCGGGGCTGGGCCGCGAAGTCCTGCTCGCCGTGAACCGCAGCGACTACCCGGTGATCCAGGCGATGACCGTGTACCTCGCCGTGTTGACGATGGTGATCAACCTGACGGCCGACATCCTGTACCGCGCGGTTGATCCGCGTGTGGTGCTGAAGTGAGGCGCCCGTGAACGCCGTCGTCGAAGCCTACAAGCTGCCTCCGGAACCGGCCCGCTCGCGCGGCGTCTGGGCCACGGCATGGCGCCGACTGAAGACCGACAAGGTGGGCATGGTCTCGCTCGCGGTCGTCGCCGTCTTCGTGCTGATGATCATGCTGTCGTCGGTCGGGCTGGTCGCGCGCGACTGGCAGCGCGAAGTCGCGGTGCCCGATGCGCCGCCGACGTTCCTCGGTCCCAAGGCGCGGGAGGCGGGCACCGACCCGCTCGCCAACGTCGTCGCCCAGGACGCCAAGCCGGTCGACCTGTCCGACATCGACCCGCTCGCGCCGAAGTACGACGAGTGGAAGGAGCGGGCGGCAAAGATCCAGGTCAGCGAGCCGCCGCGCGCGGAGACGCTGGCGTTCGGCGCCGACCGCCTGGGCCGCAGCGTGCTCGACAAGGCCATCAAGGGCGCCGAGATCTCGATCTTCGTCGGTCTGTTCGCGGCCGTCCTCGCCACCATCATCGGGACCATGCTCGGCGCGCTGTCCGGCTACGTCGGCGGCAAGGTCGGCGACTTCCTCGAGTGGGTCTACAACGTCTTCACGTCCATCCCGGACATCCTGCTCATCTTCGCTTTCGCGGCGGTGCTGGGGCGCGGCATCGGAACGGTCATCCTGATCCTGGGCCTGGTCGGGTGGACCGGCATGTACCGGCTGGTGCGCGCTGAATACATCAAGCACAGCAACCGTGAGTACGTGAAGGCGGCCGAGGCGATCGGCGCCAGCCATTTCGCGCGGATGTTCGTGCACATCCTGCCGAACGTGAGCCACGTGATCCTGGTGCGGATGTCGCTGTACGTGGTGGGATTCATCAAGGCCGAGGTCATCCTGTCGTTCCTGGGTCTCGGCGTCCCGGTCGACCAGGTGTCATGGGGCACCATGCTGTCCGAGGCCCAGGCCGAACTGGTGCTCGGCCACTGGTGGCAGCTGGCGGCGGCGACGCTCTTCATGGCGACCTTCGTCACGGCGTTCTCGCTCTTCACCGATGCGCTGCGCGACGCGCTCGATCCGAAGCTCCGGTAGCGCGATGAGCACACTCGTTTCCGTTCAGAACCTCAAGGTCTCGTTCAGGCTCGGCAAGCATCGCGTCGTCGAGGCCGTGCGGGACATCAGCTTCGACGTGCCGGAAAACGGCACCCTGGCGCTGGTCGGCGAGTCGGGCTCGGGCAAGAGCGTGTCGGCGATGTCGATCGTCCGGTTGCTGCCGGAAAACGCGATCGTCGGTGCCGACAGCCGGATCTCCTTCGCCGGGCGCGACCTGCGCAAGGCGTCGGAAGACGAGCTGCGCAAGATCCGCGGCAAGGACATCTCGGTCATCTTCCAGGAGCCGATGACGTCGCTGAACCCGGTCTTCACGGTGGGCTGGCAGATCGCGGAAGTGCTGCAGCTCCACACGGACCTGTCCGGCCGCGCGCTGGCGGACCGCGTGCTCGAACTGATGAACGAGGTCGGCATTCCGGAGCCGAAGGCGCGTGTCGGCGCCTACCCCCATGAACTGTCGGGTGGACAGCAGCAGCGCGTGATGATCGCCATGGCGATCGCCTGCGAGCCGAGGCTGCTGATCGCCGACGAGCCGACGACCGCGCTCGACGTCACCGTGCAGCGCCAGATCCTCGAGTTGATGGCGCGCCTGCGGGCCAAGCACCGCATGAGCATGCTGTTCATCAGCCACGACCTCGGCCTGGTCGGCGAGATCGCCGACGACGTCGTCGTGATGCGCGACGGCACCGTGCGCGAGTCGGGGCCGGTCGATCAGATCTTCGCGAACCCGCGCGACGCCTACACGAAGGCGCTGCTCGCCTGCCGTCCGCGGCTCGACGTGAAGCCGAAGCGATTGCCGGTCATCGACGACTTCATGCGCAACGGCGGAAGCGCGCCGCAGATCACGGTGGAGACGCGCCAGGCGCGCGCCCAGGACCCCAGGCCGCTGGTCGAGGCCAAGGGGCTGCGCAAGGAGTACCGGCTGAAGACGGGACTGCTCAAGCGCAAGACCATCGAGGCGGTGAAGGACGCGAGCTTCGCGCTCTACCGTGGCCGCACGCTGGGCGTCGTCGGCGAGTCGGGCTCGGGCAAGACGACGGTCGGCATGATGCTGATGCGCCTCACGCAGGCGACGGCGGGGCAGGTGCTGTACGACGGCACCGACCTGCTGGCGTTGAACGACCGCGAGATGATGGCCTACCGGCGCAAGATCCAGATCATCTTCCAGAATCCGTTCGCCAGCCTCAACCCGCGCTTCACGGTCGGCCAGATCCTCACCGAGCCGATGAAGATCCACGGCATCGGGAGCAGCGACAACGACCGCTTCGACCTGGCCGTCGCCCTGTCGAAGCGCGTCGGACTGGCCGAAGACAGCGTCCACAAGTATCCGCACGAGTTTTCGGGCGGCCAGCGGCAGCGGATCGCGATCGCCCGCTGCCTGTCGATGAAGCCGGACGTGCTGATCTGCGACGAGTCGGTATCGGCGCTCGACGTTTCCGTGCAGGCCACGGTACTGAACTTGCTGCTCGACCTGCAGGACGAGTTCGGCATGACCTACGTCTTCATCAGCCACGACCTGGCCGTCGTCAAGTACATGGCGGACGACATGCTGGTGATGAACGAGGGGGCGATCGTCGAGCGGGGCTCGGCCGATGCCATCTACGCCGATCCTCAAAATGAATACACGCGTAAGCTGATGAACGCGATTCCGCGCGGCTTTGCCGGCCGCCACGACCGCACCTGACACTTTGCCCGGCAAGCGCCGGATTCCACGCGATGTTCGGCGGCGCCGACTCCGACCTGCAGGACCGACTGACCACTGCCCTGGGCGCCGTGATGTCCGATACGCTCCGCAACTGGCCGCGGATCCGCAGCTGTCTCGCCGTTGGCGCGCGGTGAAGCAGTTCCAGGCGGACCGGCTGCGCGCCACCTATCCGGATCTCCTCGCGTCGGACCGCTACCGCGAGCCCTGCGAATTCTTCCTCGAGGAACTCTACGGCGCGCAGGACTTCGATCAGCGTGACGCCGAGGCGCAGCGCGTCGTGCCGAAGCTCGCGAAGATGCTGCCCGCCCGCGCCGTCGAGACCCTGCTTCTGGCGGTGCAGCTCGACGAGATGTCGGAGCGCTTCGACTCCCAGCTGGCTCGCAAGTTGAGCGTGCCCGTCACCGCAGAGGCGTATGCGGCGGCGTATCCGACCGTCGGCAGTGCGGTCGAGCGCGAGCGGCAGATCGAACTCGTCGACGAGATCGGCTGCGCGCTGGACCGGCTTGCCCGCATCCCGATGCTGTCGACGATGCTGCACATGATGAAGGGGCCGGCCGAGATGTGGGGCCTGTCGCATCTGCATCACTTCCTGCAGCGCGGCTTCGACGCGTTCTGCGGCATGGGAGGCGCGCGGGATTTCCTGGCAACGATCCGGCGCCGCGAATCGACGATCAATCAGCGGCTGTTCGCCCGCGATCCGGATCCCTTCCGGCCGGTCGGCTGAAGGTCTAGGTCCCGACGCGCACGACGCGCGTTCGTGTCCAGCGGTCGTGCAGCAACCGGCGTTGCGGATCGGCAAGGGCCGGCAGCAGCAGAACGGCGAAGCCCAGCGCCAGCGCGCCGAGGTCGGCGATCGCGTGGGCCTGGAATAGCGCCACCCAGACGAGTCCCGGCAGCCAGAGGTGCCACGCGAGCACGTAGCGCAGGACGGCACGCCCGACGCGCGGAGGCGCGCCGTCGTCGGCGAGCACTTTCAGGTTCCAGGTCTTCAGGGCGAGCGTCTGGCCGGATCGCGACCAGCACCATACGAAGTAGCCGCCGATCGCGACGAAGAGCACCGCCTGCAGCACGCCGCGCGGGCCAGGGGGCAAGGGGTACTTCCACTGGAAAAGCGCGAGCAGCGCGTACGAGACGATGAAGACGACGCCGAACAGCAGCACGGCTTCGTAGACCATCGCCGCCAGACGCAGTGCGAGGCTGGCGGGCCGGACGAGCGAAGAAGGAGGAGGCGAGGGCGCGGCAGACACGCGTCGAGTCTAGCGGTGCCGGTACGACCAGGGATCAGGGCTTGATTTCGGGCGGGGCCTGGATCGCGGGCGGCGCCGGTGGCGGCTCGACGGGTGCTGCGGGGGGAGGCGGAACCGGCTCGGCTTTGGCCGCCGGCTTCGGTGCGGGCTTGGCGGTGGACGTCGGGGGCGGGCGGCGCGGCGTCTCCGGCTTCTTGGCGGCGCGGTCGGCGAGCGCCCGTTTCTTGTCCTCGGGCAGTTCCTGGTACTTCTGCAGCTTCTCCTGGCGCTCCTCAGCCGGCAGCTCGTAGGCGCGGCGGAAGTTCTCGCGCGCCGTGCGCCGCTGCTCGGGCGTCAGTTTCGCGTACTCGACCATGCGTTCCTGAACGCGCTTCTTGCCGTCCGGCGACAGGTTCGGGTACCGGCGGGCGAGCTCCAGCCACTTTTCCTTGCTGTCACTCTCCAGGGTCGGCCACATTCCGGCCAGCGGCGCGAGCGCCTCGCGCTGGGCGGGGGTCAGGTCTTTCCACGCCGGGCGGGTGGCGGCCGCCGGTGCAGGCACCTTGGCCATGGACGACGGCTTGGGAGCAGGCCCTGTCTGGGCGACAGCCCAGCCGGGGACGACGAGCAGCGCGGTCAGCAAGGCGACCAGAGCGACGTGTGGCGGCACGCAGGCTCCGGCTCAGATTTCGTCGGTGCTGGTTTGAAGCAGCGCTCCGAAGCCCTTGTCGGCGTAGGCCTCGATGGGGGCTTCGTCGAGGAGTACGGCGAAATCGATGTCCGCCAGCTGGTTGATGCGCTGTTCATGCTGCCATTGGTAGATGGCGACAAAGCCGATCACCACGGCAAGCAGGGGCGCGGCGAGGCCGAGGCGGTGGGCCCACCAGCCCACCCGGCCTTCGTCTTCGAAGCCCGGACCTCCGGCTGGCACCAAAACGGGGCGCCATGCCGGCGCGCTCCCGGCGCGGTGAACGATGAGCGCCTTCTGCCGCGCCTGCTCCAGGCGGTAGGCGGTCTTGTAATCGAGGCGATCCGCTCCTTCGTTGAGCGCCTGGCGGATACGGTAGCCGAATTCGTTTTCATTCATAGTTTTATGCCTCGAGCGCTCAAGGCTTTGGCGAGGGCGTGGGTGGCCCGCGAGCAATGGGTCTTGACGCTCCCCTCGGAGCATCCCATCGCCGCGGCGGTTTCCGCCACGTCCATCTCTTCCCAGTAACGCATCAAAAAGGCCTCCCGTTGACGGCCGGGAAGCCGGGAAACCTCTTCTTCGATGATTCCGATCACCTGCGCGCGCTCGACCTTGTCGGCCGCGCTTTCGGCACCGTCGGAGCCCGCGAGCGCTTCCAGCGTCTCCATCGGGTCCGAATCATCCTCGTCATTCCTTCCGCCCAATGCCGAAAAAAGAGTGATCCAGGTCGAGCGGACCTTCTGGCGGCGGAAGAAGTCGTGAATCGTGTTCTGCAGGATACGGGTGAACAGCAGCGGCAGTTCCGCGGCCGGGCGGTCGCCGTAGTTCTCGGCCAACTTCAGCATGGCGTCCTGGACGATGTCCAGCGCGGCATCGGCGTCTCGCACCGCGAACTGCGCCTGCTTGAAGGCGCGTCGTTCGGCACTGGCGAGGAAGGCGGACAGTTCTTCGGCGGAAGCCATTCATCCGGGCGGCGGTGGATCCTTGGATCCGCCGGCCGCCCGATCGAGGGAAAACGGGCGGCGCATCCTAGCAGGAAGGCCCAGCTCTACGTCGCAACCCATTGATGGGTTTGCAGAATGTTGTGCGCTGCAGTATCGTCTCGCCCTCTTGTAAAGCAAGAACAAAGCTCAGCGACTGCAGCCTATCCCGTTGTAACCGCCAGAAGCGCCCGCCGCACCGCTCGCCACAAGTGGGTAAGGAACGGCATCCGATCAATTTCCAGTGGACTTTGAGAGGGTTCGCGAAATGCAACTCACCGGCGCCGAGATCGTCGTACGTTGTTTGCAGGATGAAGGAATCACCCACGTCTTCGGATACCCCGGAGGCGCCGTCCTGTACATCTATGACGAAATCTTCAAGCAGGACAAGTTTCAGCACATTCTCGTTCGTCACGAGCAGGCCGCGGTGCACGCGGCGGACGCCTATTCGCGCTCGAGCCAGCGCATCGGCGTGGCGCTGGTCACCAGCGGCCCGGGAGTCACCAATGCGGTGACCGGGATCGCGACCGCCTACATGGATTCGATACCGATGGTGATCATCACCGGCCAGGTACCGACCCACGCGATCGGCCAGGACGCGTTCCAGGAGTGCGACACCGTCGGCATCACGCGGCCCTGCGTGAAGCACAACTTTCTCGTGAAGGACGTGCGCGACCTGGCCACGACGATCAAGAAAGCTTTTTACATCGCGCAGACCGGCCGACCCGGCCCGGTCCTTGTGGACATTCCGAAGGACGTCACGGTCGCCCGCGCGGAGTACAGCTATCCGCGCGAGCTTGACATGCGCTCGTACAAGCCTGTTGTGAAGGGCCACCAGGGCCAGATCAAGAAGGCCGTGCAACTGCTGCTCGCCGCCGAGCGGCCGATGATCTACGCAGGCGGCGGCGTGATCCTGTCCGATTCGTCGGACCTGCTCAATCGCCTGGTCAACGTGCTCGGCTTCCCGTGCACCAACACGCTGATGGGCCTCGGCGGGTTCAAGTCGAGCGACCCGAAGTTCGTCGGCATGCTCGGCATGCACGGCACCTACGAAGCCAACATGGCGATGCAGCACTGCGACGTGCTGCTGGCTGTCGGCGCGCGCTTCGACGACCGGGTGATCGGCAACCCGAAGCACTTTGCCAGCAGTCCCCGCAAGATCGTCCACATCGACGTCGATCCATCGTCCATCAGCAAGCGCGTCAAGGTCGACATCCCGATCGTCGGCGACGTGCGCGAGGTGCTGGGCGAACTGCTGTCGCAGCTCGAGGGCACTCCCGCACGGCCGGACGCGGAGAAGCTCGCCGCGTGGTGGGACCAGATCAACGAGTGGCGCAAGCGCGACTGCCTGCGCTACGAGCAGAACGACGGTCCGATCAAGCCGCAGTACGTGGTGGAGAAACTCTGGGAGGTGACGGGCGGGGACGCCTTCATCACCTCGGACGTCGGCCAGCACCAGATGTGGGCGGCGCAGTACTACCGATTCGACAAACCGCGGCGCTGGATCAATTCCGGCGGCCTCGGGACGATGGGCGTCGGGTTGCCGTACGCGATGGGCGTGCAGATGGCCAACCCTGGCGCTGAGGTCGCCTGCATCACCGGCGAAGCGTCGATCCAGATGTGCATCCAGGAGCTGTCGACCTGCAAGCAGTACCGGCTGACACCCAAGATCTGCAACCTGAACAACCGCTACCTCGGCATGGTGCGGCAGTGGCAGCAGATCGAATATGGCAGCCGCTACTCGGAGTCCTACATGGATGCGCTGCCGGACTTCGTGCGGCTGGCCGAGAGCTACGGACACGTCGGCATGCGGATCGAGAGCCCGGCGGATGTGGAGCCGGCCCTGAAGGAGGCGTTCGGCAAGCACAAGGACCGCCTGGTCTTCCTCGACTTCATCACCGACCAGAAGGAAAACGTCTGGCCGATGGTCAAGGCCGGCAAGGGACTCACCGAAATGCTGCTCGGTTCGGAGAATCTATGAACAACTCGCACGCTCACAGCGTTCGCTCCGGCTTCCGGAGGGCGCAATGAGGCACATCATCTCGGTGCTGCTCGAGAACGAACCGGGCGCGCTGTCGCGCGTGGTCGGCCTGTTCTCCGCCCGCGGGTACAACATCGAAACCCTCACCGTGGCGCCGACGGAAGATGCGTCGCTGTCGCGCATGACGATCGTGTCGGTCGGGTCGGACGACGTGATCGAGCAGATCACCAAGCACCTGAATCGCCTGATCGAGGTGGTGAAGGTGGTGGACCTGACCGAGGGCGACTACATCGAGCGCGAACTCATGCTGATCAAGGTGCGCGCGGTGGGCAAGGAACGGGAGGAGATGAAGCGGATGGCGGACATCTTCCGCGGCCGCATCATCGACGTCACGGAACGCACCTACACCATCGAGTTGACCGGCAACTCCGGCAAGCTCGACGCGTTCATCCAGGCGGTCGACCGGACGGCGATACTCGAGACGGTCCGCACGGGCGGCTCCGGCGTGGGCCGCGGCGAACGGGTCTTGAGGGTCTGAATGAAGCACTGACGCGAGGGGGCCAAGGGGCCCCGGCGTAAGCCGGGGAAGCCCGCCCGCCCTCGGGCCCGCGCTTCGCGCGGGCCCCCTCGTGCGCCCCAAGCCAGTATGGGGAAACGAACAACCAAAGGGGAGCTTTGACATGAAGGTGTATTACGACAAGGACGCCGACCTATCGCTGGTCAAGGGCAAGAAGATCACGATCGTCGGCTACGGCTCGCAGGGGCACGCGCACGCCCAGAACCTGACCGATTCGGGCGTGAAAGTCACCATCGGCCTGCGCAAGGGCGGTGTGTCCTGGAAGAAGGCCGAAGGCGCCGGACTCTCGGTGAAGGAAGTGGGCGACGCGGTGAAGGACGCCGACATCGTCATGATCCTGCTGCCGGACGAGAACCACGCACAGGTGTACTCGGAATCGATCGGCCCGAACATGAAGCAGGGCGCCGCCCTCGCGTTCGCGCACGGTTTCAACATTCATTACGGCCTGATCCAGCCGCGCGCGGACCTCGACGTCATCATGATCGCGCCCAAGGCCCCGGGCCACACGGTGCGCTCGACCTTCAAGCAGGGCGGCGGGGTGCCGATGCTGGTGGCGATCCACAAGGACGCCTCGGGCATGGCGCGTGACCTCGCGCTGTCCTATGCGGCGGCCATCGGCGGCGGCAAGGCCGGCATCATCGAGACCAACTTCCGCGAGGAGACCGAGACCGACCTCTTCGGCGAGCAGACCGTCCTGTGCGGCGGCACGGTGGAACTGATCAAGGCGGGTTTCGAGACGCTGGTCGAAGCGGGCTACGCGCCGGAGATGGCGTACTTCGAATGCCTGCACGAACTGAAGCTGATCGTCGACCTCATTTACGAGGGCGGCATCGCCAACATGAACTATTCGATCTCCAACAACGCGGAGTACGGCGAGTACGTGACCGGACCGCGGATCATCACGGAAGAGACGAAGAACGCGATGCGCCAGGCGCTGAAGGACATCCAGACGGGCGAATACGCGAAGAGTTTCGTGCTGGAGAACCGTGCCGGCGCGACCACGCTGAACGCGCGCCGCCGTCTGATGGCTGAGCACCCGATCGAGCAGGTCGGGGAGAAGCTCAGGGCCATGATGCCGTGGATCAAGGCGAACCGGCTTGTGGATCAGTCCAAGAACTAGATCCGAACGTCCGGGCCGGGTGATCGCTCTCAGGCGTTCACCCCGCGCGACGGGGCGGACGCACGCAGGTGTGTCCGCCTGTTCCAACCCGCGTACCGTGGATCAAGGCGGACCGGCTGGTTGATCAGTCGAAGGACTGAGCGGCAACCGAGGCATTCCGCGCCCCGCGGCCAGCCGCGCCGCGTTTACAGTCGCGCCACTCCCAGCAAAAGGACGACGATGAAACGACTGATGGCCGTGGCTGCCTGTTCCGTGCCGCTGCTCGCGCTTCCGGTTGCCGCGCAGACGCCGCCGATCGCCGCGCCGAACGCGGGCACGCTGGTGCTGATGACGGGCTCCGCCGAAGTCGAGGTGCCGAACGACGAAGCGGTCGCCAGCTTCTTCTACGAAGCACAGGACGCGAACCTCACCAAGGCGCAGGCCGCCGTGAACCAGCGCGTTGCCGACGGCACTGCGGCGATCAAGCGCGCCGATCCGAGGGCGCAGGTGGAGACCTCCGGCTACAGCAGTTATCCCGTGTATTCGAGTGGACCGGCGCGATCGATCGTGGGCTGGCGCGTCCGGCAGGGCGTCACGCTGCGCACGGAGAACCTCGAGGCGCTGCCTCGCACGGTGTCGTCCGTGCAGTCCCAGCTGGCGCTCGGCGGCATCGACTTCCGGCTGTCGAAGGCGGCGCGCGACAGGGTCGACGCGCAGCTGATCCAGCTCGCCACGGCCAACCTGAACGCGCGGCTGGCCGCGGCGGCCAGCGCGCTTGGCGCGGCCCCGGCCCGCCTGCGGCTCGAAGAGATCAACTTCAGCGGGCGCGAAGTCGGGCCACCGATGATGATGCGGCAGGCTCCCATGATCTCGGAGGCGAGTGCGGCCCCACCGCCGCCCAGCTTCGAGTCGGGGCGGTCGACGGAGCGCCTGACCATCTCCGGCAAGGCGCGCCTGCTGCCCTGATGCCCGGGCGACCCGTTCCGATACCATATGTCCCTGACACTCAGGGACGCCGCTCTTGAACTACCCGCACCCGATCCTCGCGCGCGAGGGCTGGCCATTCATCGCCGGCGCCCTTGCGCTGGCTCTCATCGTCTGGGCGGTCGCCGGCTTCGCGTGGTCGGTCCCGGTGTGGCTAGTCGTCATCTTCGTCGTCCAGTTCTTCCGCGATCCCCCACGCGCCGTTCCGTCGCAGGCGAACGCGGTGCTGTCGCCCGCCGACGGGCGCATCGTGAAGGTCGAGAAGGTGCGCGACCCGATGACCGAGCGCGACACGCTGCTGATCAGCGTCTTCATGAACGTCTTCAACGTGCACAGCAACCGGGCGCCGGTCGACGGCACGGTCGAACGCATCCAGTACAGCGCGGGCAAGTTCGTCAACGCCGACCTCGACAAGGCGTCGAGCGAAAACGAGCGCAACGCGATGGTCGTGCGGCTGGCCGGCGGCGAACGCATCTCCGTGGTCCAGGTGGCCGGGCTGATCGCCCGCCGCATCCTCTGCTACGCGAAGGAGGGTCAGCGGCTCACGCGCGGCGAGCGCTACGGCTTCATCCGCTTCGGGTCGCGCGTCGACGTGTACCTGCCGCTGACGGCGCGTCCGAAGGTTGCCGTGGGTGACGTCGTGCACGCCACCACCACCATCCTCGCCGAGCTCGGATGAGATTTCGCCGGCGCAAGCGTCCATTCGGGCTTCCCGCCGGGGCTCCGATCGCCGGCGAGCCCCTGCCCACTGCGCGGCGCCGGGGCATCTACCTGCTGCCGAACCTGTTCACGATGGCGGCGCTCTTCTCGGGCTTCTTCGCGATCGTGCAGGCGATGAGCAACCGGTTCGAACTGGCCGCGATCGCGATCTTCGCCGCGATGGTGCTCGACGGCATGGACGGGCGGGTGGCGCGCCTGACGAACACCCAGAGCGCCTTCGGCGAACAGTTCGACTCGCTGTCGGACATGACCTCGTTCGGCGTGGCGCCGGCACTCGTCATGTACGAATGGATCCTGAAGGACCTCGGACGCTGGGGCTGGGCCGCCGCCTTCGTCTACTGCGCGGGCGCGGCGTTGCGCCTGGCCCGTTTCAACGCCAACCTCGGCGTGGTCGACAAGCGCTTCTTCCAGGGGCTGCCCAGTCCGGCGTCCGCGGCGCTGATCGCGGGATTCGTCTGGCTGGCCATCGACAACAAATTCCCGATCCGCGAGGCGTGGCTGCCATGGGTCGCCTTCGGCCTGACGGTCTATGCCGGTTTCACCATGGTCTCCAGTGCCCCGTTCTACAGCGGCAAGAGCTTCCAGGTCGGCCGCAGCGTTCCGTTCTGGGTGCTGGTCGCGCTGATCGGCGTGATCTTCGTGGTCTCGTCGGATCCGCCGATCGCGCTGTTCACGCTGTTCTGCGGCTATGCGCTGTCCGGCTACGTGTACTGGGCGTGGCGCTGGTTCCGTCACGAGCCCAATCCGGCGAAGCCCGTCCCGGCCAAGCCCGTTCCGGCCGAGAGTGCGAAGGCGACGAAGCCATCGTGACGCGCGGTTGTTGCCACGGGGATTTCCGCCTATAGTCGTGCCACATGCTGCACTCGCTCGTCACCGCATTTCTCCCGATTCCGGCAGACCTCCACGGCCTGCTGCTTCATCTGCTGCGCCCCGCGCGCAGCTGACCCCCGACCCACAATTCGAGTCTTGCCGCTGCCAGCGCCCGGAGCCTGGCAGATGAGGACGTTTCCGCCCTGGAGCCTTCATGACTGACCGCCTGATCATTTTCGACACCACTCTTCGCGACGGCGAACAGAGTCCCGGCGCCTCGATGACGAAGGAAGAGAAGCTTCGGATCGCCAAGCAGCTGGAGCGGCTGCGTGTCGACGTGATCGAGGCCGGGTTCGCCGCCTCGTCCAACGGCGACTTCGAGGCCGTGCGCTCCATCGCGGCGGCGGTGAAGGACTCGACCGTCTGCTCGCTGGCGCGCGCGAACGACCGCGACATCGCGCGGGCCGCCGAGGCCCTCGAGCCGGCGGCGTCGAAGCGCATCCACACGTTCATCGCGACGTCGCCGCTGCACATGGAGAAGAAGCTGCGGATGACGCCGGACCAGGTGTTCGAGCAGGCGAAGCTCGCCGTGCGCTTCGCGCGCCAGTTCACCGACAACGTCGAGTTCTCGCCCGAGGACGGCTATCGCTCGGAGCCCGACTTCCTCTGCCGCGTGCTCGAAGCGGTGATCGCCGAAGGCGCGAACACGATCAACATCCCGGACACCGTGGGCTATGCGGTGCCGGAACTGTACGGCGAGTTCATCAGAAACCTGCGGTCGCGCATCCCCAACTCGGACAAGGCGATCTGGAGCGTGCACTGCCACAACGACCTCGGGATGGCGGTGGCCAATTCGCTGGCCGGCGTGATGATCGGCGGCGCGCGGCAGGTCGAGTGCACGATCAACGGCCTCGGCGAGCGCGCCGGCAACTGTTCGCTGGAGGAAGTTGTGATGGCGGTGCGCACTCGCCGCGACTTCTTCCAGCTCGAGGTCGGCGTCGACACCACGCAGATCGTCCCCGTGTCGAAACTGGTGTCCGGCATCACCGGTTTCCCGGTGCAGCCGAACAAGGCGGTGGTCGGCGCCAACGCCTTCGCCCACGCGTCCGGCATCCACCAGGACGGCGTGCTGAAGGCGCGGGACACCTACGAGATCATGCGGGCGGAGGACGTGGGCTGGCACGCGAACAAGATCGTGCTGGGCAAGCTGTCCGGTCGCAACGCGTTCAAGCAGCGCGTGGTCGAACTCGGCATTCCGGTCGAGAGCGAAAGCGAGATCAACGCCGCGTTCGCGCGGTTCAAGGAACTGGCGGACCGCAAGTCGGAGATCTTCGACGAGGACATCCAGGCCCTGTTCTCCGACGAGACGGTGACGCCGCACGACGAGCACTTCAAGCTGATCTCGCTGGCCCAGCATTCCGAGACCGGCGAGCGTCCGCACGCCACGATCGTGATGTCGGTCGGCCACCAGGAGTTCCGCGCCGAGGCGGACGGCAACGGGCCCGTCGACGCCACCCTGAAGGCGATCGAGAGCCAGGTGCGCAGCGGCTCCGAGTTGCTGCTGTACTCGGTCAACGCGATCACGACCGGCACCGAGTCGCAGGGCGAGGTCACCGTGCGGCTTGACGCGCGCCGGGCGCATCGTCAACGGCGTGGGCGCGGACCCGGACATCATCGCCGCATCGGCCAAGGCGTACCTCAATGCGCTGAACAAGCTCTACACGACGGCTGAGCGTCTGAACCCGCAGACCTCGATGACGCCCTGATGGCGACAGCCGTTCGGCGAGCGGCCGGCCCGGGCGGTCGCGGCCGCCAGGCGCCTCGTTCGCGTCCTCGCGGCTCCCGCCCTGGTCGCGGCGGTCGTCGTTCTCCGGCCGGCGGCGTTCCGACCATCGCCTCGGCGCAGCCGGACCGGTCGAAGGGCGCGCCGATCCGGCTGGCGATGATCGAGGCGTTCTCCGGCCCCTTCGCAAACACCGGCGACGCGGTCGCCCGCAACCTCACGTTCGCCATCGAGCGCATCAACGCGCGCGGCGGCGTCGCGCTGCCGGCCGGGCGGCGGCCTCTCCAGTTGCTCACCTTCGATTCCAAGGGGCAGGTCGAGGAAGCCCTGCTGATGTTCCGGCGGGCCATGGACCAGCAGGTCGAGTTCGTCCTGCAGGGGAACAGTTCCGCCGTGGCGGCCGCCCTCATCGACGCCGTGAACCGGCACAACGAGCGCAACCCGCGGCAGCGCACGCTCTTCCTCAACTACTCGGCGGTCGACCCGTCGCTCACCAACGAGCGGTGCAGTCCGTGGCACTTCCGTTTCGATGCGCACGTCGAGATGCGGATGGCCGCGCTGGTGGAAGCGCTGACCGAGGATCGCTCGGTGCGGCGCATCTACCTGCTGAACCAGGACTACAGCTTCGGTCGCGAGGTCGCCGAGAACGCCCGCCGCATGGTGACCGCGCGGCTTCCGAACTCCCGCATCGTCGGCGAGGAACTGCACCCGGTCGGCCGGGTGCGCGACTTCGCTCCCTATGTGGAGAAGATCAAGGCGAGCGGCGCCGACACGGTGATCACCGGCAACTGGGGCAACGACCTGACCCTGCTGGTGCGGGCGTCGCGCGAGGCCGGACTGACCGCCAGCTTCTACACCTTCTACGGCAACGGCCTCGGCGTCCCCGCAACGATCGGCGAGGCCGGCGTGGGCCGCGTCCGGGCGGTCGCCGAGTGGCACCCGAACGCCCCGCCGGAGGCCGATGGAGCAGGTCTACCGCGACTTCCGCCGCCGCTACCCCGATCCGCGGAACGACTACTTCCAGGCGCGCGCGGTCGTCATGCTCGAGATGCTGGCGCGGGCGATCGAAATGGCAGGAACGGACGAGCCGCTGGCCGTGGCGCGAGCCCTGTCCGGAATGGCCTACGGTCCGGCCGAGGGCAATCCGCTGGGCAGCGTCCTGATGCGGAGTGATGACCACCAGTTGATCGGGCCGCTGGTGGTGTCCGTCATGCAGAGGCAGGGCAGCCCGGGAGTCGCTTTCGACGTCGAAGGCAGCGGCTTCGGCTTCCGCTCCGAACTCGCCATCCGGCCTTCCGCCAGCGTCCGGCCGACCATCCTGCAGGATGGCCTGGCCGGCCTCCTGACGGTCCCGGCCCGGCCTTCGGGCAGGGCGGCCCGGAACGGCTATAATCGCGGGCTCTCACGGCACGGCCCATCCTTCCGTGTCCGCGTGTTCATCTGAAAGGGAAAATCGTGTCAGTTGCAGATATCAACAAGCAGGAAATCGTCGCCAAGTACCAGCGTGCGAAGGCGGACACCGGCTCGCCCGAAGTGCAGATCGCCCTTCTGACGGCCCGCATCAACGAACTCACCGACCACTTCAAGGCCCACGTGAAGGATCACCATTCGCGTCGCGGCCTGCTGAAAATGGTCAGCCGCCGCCGCAAGCTCCTCGACTACCTCAAGGGCAAGAACCCCGAGGCGTACAAGGGGCTGATCGACAGCCTCGGACTGCGCAAGTAGTCGATGTCCCGGACATGAAAGCACACAGCCTGCGCGGAGTGATCCACGCGGGCTGCTGCCACATGGCCGCTCGCAATGCGCGCTGCGATATGGACGTAAGGCCCGCGATCAAGCTGTCGGTGCGGGCCGAGTCGTCGATACCGCGGCGTGCCAGGTCGCAGATGGCTGTCCATCGTGCGGCCGAGCCCAACAGGAAAGGAACGTCAAGTGTTTGACAAAGTCACCAAGAAATTCGCGTACGGCGCCCACACCGTCACGCTCGAGACCGGCGAGATCGCGCGCCAGGCAGGCGGCGCCGTCGTGTGTTCGATGGACGATACCGTCGTGCTGGCCACCGTCGTGGCGCGCAAGGAAGCCAAGCCCGGGCAGGACTTCTTCCCGCTGACCGTCGATTACATCGAGAAGACCTATGCCGCCGGGCGGATTCCGGGCGGGTTCTTCAAGCGCGAGGGACGCCCCTCCGAGAAGGAGACGCTGACGTGCCGCCTGATCGACCGGCCGATCCGCCCGCTGTTTCCCGACGGCTTCTTCAATGAAGTGCAGGTGATCATTCATGTCCTGTCGGTCGATCCGGAGATCGATCCCGACATCCCGGCGATGATCGGTGCGTCGGCCGCGCTGTCGCTGTCCGGCATCCCGTTCAAGGGTCCGATCGGCGCCGCGCGCGTCGGCTACCTCGATGGCGAGTACGTCATCAACCCCACCGCCACGCAGCTCAAGAGCTCGCGCCTGAACCTCGTCGTCGCCGGCACCGAGCGCGCCGTGCTGATGGTCGAGTCGGAAGCCGACCAGTTGCCCGAAGACGTGATGCTGGGCGCGGTGATGCACGGCCACGCCCAGATGCAGGCGGCGATCAACGCCATCCACGAACTCGTGCGCGATGCCGGCAAGCCGGTGTGGGAATGGCAGCCGGCCTCGCAGAACGAGGCACTGACCGCCAAGCTGATCCAGATCGCCGGCCAGGATCTGAAGGACGCCTACCAGATCCGCAACAAGCAGGCGCGCTCGCAGAAGATCAAGGACGTCTACACGAAAGTGTGGGCGGCCCTGGAAGCCGAGACGGCGGCCGGCCAGCCGAAGGCCGACGACAACGCGGTCGACTCCATCCTGTTCGACCTCCAGGCCAAGATCGTGCGCGGCCAGATCCTCAGCGGCGAACCTCGCATCGACGGTCGCGACACGCGGACGATCCGCCCGATCGAAATCCGCCTCGGCGTGTTGCCGCGTACGCACGGTTCCGCGCTCTTCACCCGCGGCGAGACGCAGGCGCTGGTCACGGCCACGCTCGGCACCAAGCAGGACGAACAGATCATCGACGCGCTGCAGGGCGAGTACCGCGAGCGCTTCATGATGCACTACAACATGCCGCCGTTCGCCACTGGCGAGACCGGCCGGGTGGGCACGCCGAAGCGCCGCGAAGTCGGGCATGGCCGTCTGGCCAAGCGCTCGCTGATCGCGGTGCTGCCGAGCTATGACGACTTCCAGTACTCGCTGCGTGTCGTGTCGGAGATCACCGAGTCGAACGGTTCGTCGTCGATGGCGTCCGTCTGCGGCGGCTGCCTGGCGATGATGGACGCCGGCGTGCCGCTGAAGGCGCACGTCGCCGGCGTGGCGATGGGCCTGATCAAGGACGGCAACAAGTTCGCCGTCCTGTCCGACATCCTCGGGGACGAGGACCACCTCGGCGACATGGACTTCAAGGTCGCGGGCACTGTCAACGGCATCACCGCGCTGCAGATGGACATCAAGATCGAGGGCATCACCCGCGAGATCATGCAGGTGGCGCTGGCGCAGGCGAAGGAAGGCCGCATGCACATCCTGCAGAAGATGCAGGACGCGCTCGGCGCTTCGCGCGGCGAACTGTCGGCGTTCGCGCCGCGACTGATCAAGATGAAGATCAACCCCGAGAAGATCCGCGACGTGATCGGCAAGGGCGGCGCGGTCATCCGCGCGCTGACCGAGGAGACCGGCACGCAGATCGACATCGAGGACGACGGCACGGTGATCATCGCCAGCGTCGACCAGGAAAAGGGCAAGGAAGCCCAGCGCCGCATCATGGAACTGACGGCTGAGGTCGAGGTCGGCAAGGTCTACGACGGCACGGTGCTGCGCCTGCTCGACTTCGGCGCGATCGTCCAGATCCTGCCGGGCCGTGATGGCCTGCTGCACATCTCCCAGATCGCGAACGAGCGCGTCAATGCGGTCGCGGACTACCTGAAGGAAGGCCAGGCCGTGAAGGTCAAGGTGATCGAGGCCGACGAGAAGGGCCGTGTGCGCCTGTCGATGAAGGCCGTGGGTGGTGACGCCCCGGCTGCGGCCGCCGCGCAACAGCAGCAGTAACGCGGCTGGCGTGACGACGGAGGGGCGCCGCGCGCGCCCCTTTTCCACGCGGCAAGAGCGCCGATGAAAGCGATCGAGATCAAGCGGCCCGGCGGGCCCGACATGCTGCAACTCACCGAGCGCCCGACGCCTGTCGCCGGCGCCGGGGAAGTGCTCATCCGTGTCGAAGCCGCGGGCATCAATCGGCCCGACGTGCTGCAGCGGAAGGGCGGCTATGCGCCGCCGCCCGGCGCCTCCGATCTCCCCGGGCTCGAGGTCGCCGGTTGGATCGAGGGCGGCGACGTCGGCGCCAGCGGATTGAAGATCGGCGATCCAGTCTGCGCGCTGGTTGCGGGCGGCGGTTATGCCGAACTGTGCGTGGCGCCGGCCGCCCAGTGCCTGCCCGTGCCGCGCGGCCTCACGTTCGCCGAAGCCGCCGGGCTGCCCGAAACGTTCTTCACCGTGTGGAGCAACGTCTACGACCGCGCGGGCCTCGCCCCGGGCGAGTCGCTGCTGGTGCAGGGCGGCAGCAGCGGCATCGGCGTCGCGGCGATCCAGCTGGCCCGCGCGATGGGCAACCCGGTCTACGCCACCGCCGGCAGCGACGACAAGTGCGGCGCATGCGTGGAACTCGGCGCGGCGCGCGCCATCAACTACCGGAGCGAGGACTTCACGGCCGTGATCAAGGAAGTCACCGGCGGCCGCGGCGTCGACGTCATCCTCGACATGGTCGCGGGCGACTACCTGCCGCGCGAGATCGAGTGCCTGGCCGACGACGGGCGGCTGGCGATCATCGCGCTGCTCGGCGGCACGAAGGCGACACTCGACATGGCCGCGCTGCTGCGCCGTCGATTGACGGTGACCGCCTCCACGTTGCGACCGCGCCCGGTCGCGTTCAAGGCCGCCATCGCGCAGCGCCTGCGAGCGGTCGTGTGGCCGCTGATCGAAGCGGGGCGCATCAAGCCGATGCTGTTCCGCACCTTCCCGCTGGCTGACGCGGCGGCGGCGCACGCGTTGATGGAGTCCAGCCAGCACATCGGCAAGATCGTGCTCGCCGTCGGGCCCGCGGCGGGTGAGCGCATGGAGGGAAGAGCATGACGGCGAAGCGGCGCGCGCTGGTCGCGGCCAACTGGAAGATGAACGGGTCGCTCACCGCCAACGCGGACTGGACGGCGGCCTTCGTGCCGAAGGCGGCCGACCTGCGGTGCGAGGTCGTCGTCTGCGCGCCCTTCGTGTACCTGTGCACGCTCGGGCGCTCGCTGGCGCCCGCGGAACTCGGCGCGCAGGACCTGTCCGAACGGACCGCGGGAGCATTCACCGGGGACGTGTCGGGCGAGATGCTCGCGGATGTCGGTTGCCGCTGGGTGATCGTCGGCCATTCGGAGCGTCGGCAACTGCACGGCGAGTCGGACGCCACGGTCGCGGCCAAGGCGGCCCGCGCGCTGCAAGCCGGGCTGCGCCCGATCGTCTGCGTCGGCGAGACGCTGGACGACCGCGAGGCGGGTCGCACCGGGACGGTCGTCGGCGCGCAGCTCGCCGCCGTGCTCGACGCGATCGGCGCGGACGGCCTCGCGTGCGGAGCGCTTGCCTACGAGCCCGTGTGGGCGATCGGCACCGGCCGCAACGCCACTCCGGGCCAGGCGCAGGAGGTGCACCACGCGCTGCGGGCGCAGGTTGCAGGCCGCGACGCCTCCGCCGCGGCAGGCCTGCGCATACTCTACGGCGGTAGCGTGAAGCCGGCCAATGCCGGTGAACTGTTTTCTCAGCAAGACATCGATGGCGGGCTCATCGGCGGGGCGTCACTGTCCGCCGCCGATTTCCTTGCCATCTGCGCGGCTGGCCGCATCTAGAAACACTCGAGGAGTCTTCATGACCTGGTTGACCACATTGCTGATCGTCGTGCAGGTAGTTTCCGCCATCGGGATCATCGTCCTGGTGCTGCTTCAGCACGGCAAGGGCGCCGACATGGGCGCCGCCTTCGGTGGCGGAGCCTCCGGCAGCCTGTTCGGCGCCACCGGCTCGGCCAACTTTCTCTCGCGCAGCACGGCGGCCGTCGCCACGGTGTTCTTCGTGGCCACGCTTGGGCTTGCGTACACCGGCACCGCGGTGAAGCGCCCGGCATCGGACACCGGCGGCGTCATGGGCACCGTGCCGCAAGGCGCGCCGGCTGCTCCGGCCGCACCGAAGGACATTCCTTCGCCGGCCTCTCAGATCCCGGGCTCCGCTCCCGCGGGTGCGGCGCCGTCCGCGCCGGCGACCGCGCCCGCAGCGCCGAACGAGCCGACGCCCGCGAAGTCCGACCAGATCCCGAAGTAGGGAACGCCGCATCGCGTTACCACCTCGGGGAGAGGCGGAACGCGTGATCGAATCGAGTAGAATCCGCGACGTTTCACACCCTGCCGACGTGGTGGAATTGGTAGACACACCATCTTGAGGGGGTGGCGGCGAAAGCCGTGTGAGTTCGAGTCTCACCGTCGGCACCAGGGTTATGGAACAAGCCGTCAACACGGCGATGATCGGCAGTGCGTCCGCGACCTCACGAGGGTTGGGCAACTGCCGTTTTTGTTACGTGGCTGGATAAGCGGTCAAAGTGAACCTCGAGACCTACGTTCCCATCCTGCTGTTCATCGTGGTCGGTCTCGTGATCGGGGCGGCGCCGATGCTTCTGGGTGCGCTGCTCGGACCACGCAACCCCGACCCCGAAAAGCTCTCTCCATACGAGTGCGGCTTCGAAGCCTTCGAGGACGCGCGGATGAAGTTCGACGTGCGCTATTACCTCGTCGCCATTCTCTTCATCCTGTTCGACCTGGAGATCGCTTTCCTGTTTCCCTGGGCCGTCGTGCTCGGCGATCTCGGTGTCTGGAGCGTCGGCTTCTGGTCGATGATGATGTTCCTGGCGATCCTGACCGTCGGCTTCGTCTACGAGTGGAAAAAGGGCGCCCTGGACTGGGAATGATGGACGGCCGCCACGCTCACATGGGTTCGCTGCGCCGCGCGCGGGCGCAGCAATCCCTTGGGACGGCCCGGCGGGAGCACTGAACGATGGGCATCGAAGGCGTACTGAACGAAGGTTTCGTGACGACCAGTGTCGACAAGCTCGTCAACTGGTCGAAGACCGGCTCGCTGTGGCCGATGACGTTCGGGCTGGCCTGTTGCGCGGTGGAAATGATGCACGCGGGCGCGGCCCGGTACGACCTCGACCGCTTCGGCATCTTCTTCCGGCCGAGCCCGCGGCAGTCCGACGTGATGATCGTCGCCGGCACCCTGTGCAACAAGATGGCGCCGGCGCTGCGCAAGGTGTACGACCAGATGGCCGAACCGCGCTGGGTGATCAGCATGGGCTCGTGCGCCAACGGCGGCGGCTACTACCACTACAGCTACTCGGTCGTGCGCGGATGCGACCGCATCGTGCCGGTGGACATCTACGTGCCCGGCTGTCCGCCGACGGCGGAGGCGCTGATCTACGGAATCATCCAGTTGCAGAACAAGATTCGCCGCACCAACACGATCGCGCGCTAGGGACGAGCCGAGATGAGCCGCCTCGCCACGCTGGTCGAACAACTGAACGCGGTCCTGGGCGACCGCGCGCATGACGTCGTGGTCGCGCTCGACGAAGCGACGCTGCGCGTGAAGGCGGCCGATTACGCCGAGGTCGCGCGCCTGCTGCGGGACGATCCCAGGCTCGCCTTCGCTGAACTGATCGACCTCTGCGGCGTCGACTACGCGTCCTGGGGCGAGGGCACGTGGGAAGGTCCGCGCTACGCCGTGGTGCTGCACCTGCTGTCGATCGCGCACAACTGCCGGCTCCGGGTCCGAGTCTTCTGCCCGGACGACGATTTCCCGCTCGTGGCCTCGGTCACCGATGTCTGGAGCTGCGCCAACTGGTACGAGCGGGAAGCGTTCGACCTGTACGGCATCGTGTTCGAGGGACACCCTGACCTGCGCCGGCTCCTCACGGACTATGGATTCGTGGGCCATCCGTTCCGCAAGGACTTCCCCGTGTCCGGTTACGTCGAGATGCGCTACGACCCCGAGCAGAAGCGGGTGATCTACCAGCCGGTGTCGATCGAGCCGCGCGAGATCGTGCCGCGCGTGATCCGCGAAGATTCGTACGGCCAGGGACGATAAGCCGTGGCCGACATCAAGAACTACACGTTGAACTTTGGGCCGCAGCACCCCGCGGCGCACGGGGTGCTGCGGCTGGTGCTCGAACTCGACGGCGAGGTGATCCAGCGCGCCGACCCGCACATCGGACTGCTGCACCGGGCGACCGAGAAGCTCGCCGAGACGCGCACGTTCCTGCAGTCGGTGCCCTACATGGACCGGCTCGACTACGTGTCGATGATGTGCAACGAGCACGCCTACGTGATGGCGATCGAGAAGCTGCTCGGCGTCGAGGTGCCGGTCCGCGCGCAGTACATCCGCGTGATGTTCGACGAGATCACGCGGCTGCTGAATCACCTGCTGTGGCTCGGCGCGCACGGGCTCGACGTCGGCGCCATGGCGGTCTTCCTGTACGCCTTCCGCGAGCGCGAAGACCTGATGGACATGTACGAGGCGGTGTCCGGCGCGCGGATGCACGCCGCGTACTACCGCCCGGGCGGCGTCTACCGCGACCTGCCGGAGTCGATGCCGCAGTACGCCCCGTCGAAGTACCGCAAAGAGCAGGACGTGCTCCGGCTGAACGAAAACCGCCAGGGTTCGCTGCTCGATTTCATCGAGGACTTCACGAAGCGGTTCCCGAAGTACGTCGACGAATACGAAACCCTGCTGACCGACAACCGCATCTGGAAGCAGCGTCTCGTCGGCATCGGCGTTGTCTCGCCGGAGCGTGCCCTGCAGATGGGCTTCACCGGCCCGATGCTGCGCGGATCGGGGATCGAGTGGGACCTGCGTCGCAAGCAGCCTTACGAGGTGTACGACCGGCTCGACTTCGCGATCCCGGTCGGCAGGAACGGCGACTGCTACGACCGCTACCTGGTGCGGATCGAGGAGATGCGCCAGAGCAACCTGATCATCCGGCAGTGCGTCGATTGGCTGCGCGCCAATCCGGGGCCGGTGATGACGGACAACCACAAGGTGGCGCCGCCGTCGCGTGTCGACATGAAGACCGGCATGGAAGACCTGATCCATCACTTCAAGCTGTTCACCGAGGGCTTTCACGTGCCGCCGGGCGAGGCGTACGCCGCGGTGGAGCATCCGAAGGGCGAGTTCGGCATCTACCTGATCGCCGACGGCGCCAACAAGCCGTACCGGCTGAAGATCCGCGCGCCCGGCTTCCCGCACCTGCAGTCGCTCGACGAGATGGCGCGCGGCCACATGATCGCGGACGCGGTCGCGATCATCGGCACGCAGGACATCGTGTTCGGGGAGATCGACCGATGAGCGCCGCATGGCCGCTCCAAAGGCGCTCGCTCGCCCCCTGGGGGGACCGGCGCGCAGCGCCGCAGGGGGCAACCATGAGCGCCGTGCCGCAAGCGACGCTGCTGCTGACGCCGGAGTCGTATCGCAGGATCGACCGGGAAGTCGCGAAGTTCCCGGCCGAGCACAAGGCCTCGGCGGTGATGGCGGCGCTGGCGATCGCGCAGGGGCAGCTGGGCTGGCTGTCGCAAGGAGGTGATCGAGGAGGTCGGCAACTACCTCGACATGCCGCCGATCGCCGTGTACGAGGTCGCGAGCTTCTACGGCATGTACAACCTCGAGGCGCCGGGCCGCTTCAAGATCACGCTGTGCACGAATCTTCCCTGCGCGCTGTCCGGCGCCAATCGCGCCGCCGCGCACCTGAAGGAGAAGCTCGGCGTCGGCTTCGGCGAAACGACCGGGGACGGCTGCTTCACGCTGAAGGAAGGCGAGTGCCTGGGCGCGTGCGGCGATGCGCCGGTGCTGCTGGTCAACAACGAGCGCATGGAAAGCTTCATGAGCAACGAGAAGCTCGATGCGCTGCATCGTCGAACTCAGGCAGGCAAAGCCGGACCGATGAGCGCGCAGACCTGTTTCCACGGCCGTCACCTGAAGCCGGTGATCCTCGATGGACTGAACGGGGACAACTGGCGCCTGCGCGACTACGAGGAGCGCGGCGGCTATTCGGCGCTGCGCAAGATCCTCACCGAGCAGATCCCGGCCGACGCCGTGATCGCCGAGGTGAAGAAGTCGGCATTGCGCGGCCGCGGCGGCGCGGGCTTCCCGACGGGGCTGAAATGGAGCTTCATGCCGCGCCAGTTCCCGGGCCAGAAGTACCTGGTCTGCAATTCGGACGAGGGCGAGCCGGGCACCTTCAAGGACCGCGACATCATTCGCTACAACCCGCACATCGTGATCGAAGGCATGGCGATCGCCGCCTACGCGATGGGGATCAGCGTCGGCTACAACTACATCCACGGCGAGATCTGGGCGGAGTACCAGCGCTTCGAGGAAGCGCTCGAGGAGGCGCGCAAGGCGGGCTACCTCGGCAGGAACATCATGGGCTCGGACTTCTCGTTCGAGCTGCACGCCTCGCACGGCTACGGCGCCTACATCTGCGGCGAGGAAACCGCGCTGCTCGAGTCGCTCGAGGGCAAGAAGGGCCAGCCGCGCTTCAAGCCGCCGTTCCCGGCGAGCTACGGCCTGTACGGCAAGCCGACGACGATCAACAACACCGAGACGTTCGCGGCGGTGCCCTTCATCATCAACCAGGGCGGCGAGGCGTTCCTGAACATCGGCAGGCCGAACAACGGCGGCACCAAGATCTTCTCGGTCTCGGGCGACGTCGAGGCGCCGGGCAACTACGAAGTCCCGATGGGCACGCCGTTCGCGAAGCTGCTCGAACTCGCTGGCGGGATGCGCGACGGCCGGCGGATCAAGGCGGTCATCCCGGGCGGTTCGTCGATGCCGGTGCTGCCGGGCGACGTGATGATGGCCACCGACATGGATTACGACTCGATCGCGAAGGCCGGCTCGATGCTCGGCTCCGGGGCGGTGATCGTGATGGACGAGACGCGCTGCATGGTGCGTTCGCTCGAGCGGCTGTCGTACTTCTATTTCGAGGAGTCATGCGGCCAGTGCACGCCGTGCCGCGAAGGCACCGGCTGGCTCTACCGTGTGGTGCACCGGATCGAGAACGGGCAGGGCCGCCCTGAGGACCTCGACCTGCTCAATTCCGTCGCCGACAACATCCAGGGACGCACGATCTGCGCGCTCGGCGACGCCGCCGCGATGCCGGTGCGCGCCTTCATCAAGCACTTCCGCAGCGAGTTCGAGCACCACATCGAACACAAGCGCTGCCTGTCCCGGCTCGGCGCGCTCGTGTTTGCTGAACAAGCGCCGCCAGCGTCACTCCAGCGAGTCCGTGCACGCGCAGCGCTCGAGTACGACTGCGCAGCATGGTCGAGCTGGAAATCGACGGTCGGAAGGTCGAGGTGCCGGAAGGCTCCATGGTGATGGAGGCCGCGAGCCGGCTGGACATCTACGTCCCGCACTTCTGCTACCACAAGAAGCTCAGCATCGCGGCCAACTGCCGCATGTGCCTGGTCGACGTCGAGAAGGCGCCGAAGCCGCTGCCCGCCTGCGCCACGCCCGTGACTCCCGGGCATGATCGTGCGCACGCATTCGGACAAGGCGCAAGCAGGCGCAGAAGTCCGTGATGGAGTTCCTGCTGATCAACCACCCGCTCGACTGCCCGATCTGCGACCAGGGCGGCGAGTGCCAGCTGCAGGACCTCGCGGTTGGCTACGGCGGTTCGGCGAGCCGCTACGCCGAGCCGAAGCGCGTCGTCTTCCACAAGAGCATGGGTCCGCTGATCTCCGCCGAGGAGATGAGCCGCTGCATCCACTGCACGCGCTGCGTCCGCTTCGGGCAGGAGATCGCAGGCCAGATGGAGCTCGGCATGGCCGGCCGTGGCGAGCACTCGGAGATCATGAGCTTCGTCGGGCGCGGTGTCGACTCCGAACTGTCCGGCAACATGATCGACCTGTGTCCGGTCGGCGCGCTGACCAGCAAGCCGTTCCGCTACGAGGCGCGGCCGTGGGAGCTGTCGCGCCGCAAGTCGATCAGCCCGCACGACTCGCTCGGCGCCAACCTGATCGTCCAGGTGAAGAACCATCGCGTGATGCGCGTCCTTCCGCTGGAGAACGAGGACGTCAACGAGCAGTGGCTGTCGGATCGCGACCGCTTTTCCTACGAAGGCCTGTACGCCGCCGATCGCCTGCTGCGCCCGATGCTCAAGCAGGACAACACGTGGCGCGAAGTCGACTGGAGCGTCGCGCTCGAGTACGTGGCCCACGCGCTGTCGCACGTCAAGGCGGAGCATGGCGCGGGCGCCATCGGCGCGCTGGCCGCTCCGCACAGCACGCTCGAAGAACTGCACCTGCTCGCGAAGCTGGTGCGCGGGCTCGGCTCGGACAACATCGACTTTCGCCTCCGCCAGTCCGATTTCGGCCTGGACGGCCGGCGCGAGGGCGTGCCGTGGCTGGGCCTCAAGGTGGCGGACGTTAATCGTCTCGACCGCGCGCTGCTGATCGGCTCGTTCCTGCGCAAGGACCAGCCGCTGCTGTCGGCGCGCCTGCGCCACGCGGCCAGGCGCGGCTGTCGCCTGAGCGTGCTCCACGGTGCCGACGACGACCTGCTGATGCCGGTCGCGAACAAGGTCATCGTGCGACCGGGCGCGTGGGTGCATGCGCTGTCCGGCATCGCGTCGGCGATCGCCGCGGTGCGCGGCGAGGCGGCTCCACCCGGCGCCGCCGAAGCGGACGACGCGGCAAGGAAGATTGCCGCGAGCCTCCTGTCCGGCGAGCGCAAGGCCATCCTGCTGGGCAACGCGGCGGTCCAGCATCCGCAGGCGGCGCAACTGCACGCCTGGGCGCAGTGGATCGCCCAGGCGACCGGCGCGCAACTCGGCGTGCTGACGGAGGCGGGCAACACGGTGGGGGCCCATCTCGTCGGCGCGCTGCCGCGGCAGGGCGGCCTGAACGCCCGCCAGATGGTCGAGCAGCCGCGCAAGGCGATGCTGCTGTGGAACGTCGAGCCTGAATGCGACACGGCGGACCCCGCCGCGACGCTCAAGGCGCTCGCGCAGGCCGACACCGTCATCGCCTTCTCGCCCTATCGCAACGGCGCGATGGAGTACGCCGACGCGATCCTGCCGATCGCGCCGTTCACCGAGACGGCCGGCACCTTCATCAACTGCGAAGGGCGCGTGCAGAGCTTCAACGGCACGGTGCGTCCGGCCGGGGATGCGCGCCCGGGCTGGAAGGTGCTGCGCGTGCTCGGCAACCTGCTCGACGTGCCGGGCTTCGATTACGAGACGTCCGAAGCGGTGCGGGCCGAGGCGCTTCCGGCCGACGTGGCGTCGAGCCTGTCGAACGCGGCGGCCGTTGCGCCGGCCGTGTCCCCGGCTTCAGCCGGTGGCGCCGAGCGCATCGCGGACGTTCCGATCTTCTTCAGCGACCCCATCGTGCGCCGGTCGCCGCCTCTGCAGGCGACGCGCGCGGCGCGTCCGCCGCGCGCGCTCGCCAATGCCCGCACGCTGGCAGGATTCAACGTGGCACCGGGCGACAAGGTTCGCGCGCGCCAGGGCGAGGCGAGCGCTCTGCTCGAAGCCGCGCTCGACGACACGCTGCCCGATGACGTAGTGCGGATCGCCGCCGCGCATGAATCGACCGCCGGCCTGGGCGCGATGTTCGGCCCGGTGACGCTGGAGCGCGACTGATGGACGCGATCATCGCCTACGGCAGCCAGACCCTCGGCGCGGCGTGGCTCGTCGTCTGGTCGCTGGCGAAGATCGTCGCGATCGTCGTCCCGATCCTGCTGTTCGTCGCGTACCTCACGTTCTGGGAACGCAAGCTGATCGGCTGGATGCACATCCGGGTCGGTCCGAACCGCGTCGGTCCGTGGGGGCTGCTGCAGCCGATCGCCGATGCGGTCAAGCTGATCTTCAAGGAAGTGATCAAGCCGGCGCAGGCGGACGGCTGGCTCTTCTTCCTGGCGCCGGTGATCATCATCATGCCGGCCCTGGCCGCCTGGGCGGTGATCCCGTTCGCTCCGGGCGTCGTGCTCGCGGACATCAACGCCGGCCTGCTGTTCATCATGGCGATCACGTCGGTGGGCGTCTACGGCGTGATCATCGCCGGCTGGGCCTCCAACTCGAAGTACGCCTTCCTCGGCGCCATGCGCGCCTCGGCCCAGATGGTCAGCTACGAGCTGGCGATGGGTTTCGTGCTCGTGACGGTGCTGATGGTGTCCGGCACCCTGAACCTGACGCAGATCGTCCTCAAGCAGAACGCCGGCATGTTCGCCGACCACGGGCTGAACTTCCTCTCGTGGAACTGGCTGCCGCTGCTGCCGCTGTTCGTGATCTACGTGGTCTCGGCCGTCGCCGAGACGAATCGCCACCCGTTCGACGTCGTCGAGGGGGAGTCCGAGATCGTGGCGGGCCACATGGTCGAGTACTCGGGCATGAGCTTCGCGATCTTCTTCCTCGCCGAGTACGCCAACATCATCCTGCTGTCCATGGTGGCGACGATCATGTTCCTCGGCGGCTGGGGCGCCCCGGTTGATCTCGGTCGCCTGCTCGGCGTCCAGTTCCCGGCGTGGACGGTGGCGCTGTCCGGCTGGATCTGGCTGTTTGCCAAGGTCTTCTTCGTCGTGTCGCTCTTCATCTGGTTCCGCGCATCGTTCCCGCGCTATCGCTACGACCAGATCATGCGGCTCGGCTGGAAAGTGTTCATCCCGATCACCCTGGTGTGGCTGGTCGTCGTCGCCGTCTGGATGCAGACGCCGTGGAACATCTGGAAGTAGCAGGACGCACCGGAACCTGACGTGGGCGCGATTCGCGAATTCTTCGACAGCTTGCTCCTGAGGGAACTCGTCAAGGGCCTGGCCCTGACGGGCAAGTACGCCTTCTCGCGCAAGATCACGATCCAGTACCCCGAGGAGAAGACGCCGTACTCGCCGCGCTTCCGGGGCCTGCACGCGCTGCGCCGCTATCCCAACGGCGAGGAGCGCTGCATCGCCTGCAAGCTGTGCGAGGCCGTCTGCCCGGCGCTGGCGATCACGATCGAGTCCGACCTGCGCGACGACGGCACGCGCCGCACGACCCGCTACGACATCGACCTGACCAAGTGCATCTTCTGCGGCTTCTGCGAGGAGAGCTGCCCGGTCGACTCGATCGTCGAGACCCACATCCTCGAGTACCACGGCGAGCAGCGCGGCGACCTGTACTACACCAAGCCGATGCTGCTGGCGATCGGCGACCGTTACGAGAAGGAAGTGGCGGCGAACCGCGAAGCGGACGCGAAGTACCGCTGAGAACACGACGACATGGACGCCAAGGCCATCCTCTTCCTGATCTTCGCCGGCGTGATGCTGCTGGCGGCGCTGCGCGTCATCACCGCCCGCAACCCCGTGCACGCGGTGCTGTTCCTGGTGCTGGCCTTCTTCTCGGCCGCCTGCCTCTGGATCCTGCTCGCCGCCGAGTTCCTCGCCATCGCGCTGGTGCTGGTCTATGTCGGCGCGGTGATGGTGCTGTTCCTGTTCGTGGTCATGATGCTCGACATCAACGTCGACCGGCTGCGCCAGGGGTTCTGGCGCCACGTGCCGTGGGGCGTGGGCATCGCCGCGCTGATCGTGCTGCAGATGTGGCTGGTGCTGTCGCAGCCGGCGTGGCAGGGCATGAACCGCGCCGGCCCGGGCATCGCCGGGGTCGACAACATCCGCGCGCTGGGCAAGCTCACCTTCACCGAATACGTGTTCCCGCTGCAGATCGCGGGCGTGATCCTGCTGGTGGCGATCGTCGCCGCCATCGCGCTGACGCTGCGCGGCCGCAAGGATTCGAAGTCGCAGGACCCGTCGCGCCAGGTCAGGGTGCGGCGGCAGGACCGGGTGCGGCTGGTGGCGATGGCCACCGAGAACGACGCGCGGCAGACGAAGAACGTCTGAGAAGAAGAACGAGAGAGAGGGAGCAGGGGTGGTTTCACTGTCCTGGTATCTGGGTGTGGGCGCGCTGCTGTTCGCGATCAGCGTCGTCGGCATCTTCCTGAACCGCAAGAACCTCATCGTGCTGCTGATGGCGATCGAGCTGATGCTGCTCGCCGTCAACATCAACTTCGTCGCCTTCTCGCACTACCTCGGCGACTACCACGGCCAGGTGTTCGTGTTCTTCATCCTGACCGTGGCAGCGGCCGAGTCGGCCATCGGCCTCGCGATCCTCGTCATCCTGTTCCGCAACCTGTCCACGATCAGCGTCGAGGAACTCGACGCGCTGAAAGGCTAGGGGCCGGGACATGCGGATGGAAAGCCTCTACCTCCTCGTGCCGCTCGCGCCGCTGGCCGGCGCGCTGGTCGCAGGACTCTGCGGACAGTTCATCGGCCGGACGCTGTCGCACTGGGTGACCATCCTCGGGGTGCTGGTCTCCACCATCGCGTCGTTCATGATCTTCAACGACGTGATGGCCGGCAACACCTTCGACGGCACGATCTACACGTGGGCGGTGGTCGCGGGCCTCAAGATGGAGGTCGGGTTCCTGATCGACCCGCTCACCGTCACGATGATGGTGGTGGTGCACGTTCGTGTCGCTGATGGTCCACGTCTACACCATCGGCTACATGGCCGACGACCCGGGCTACCAGCGCTTCTTCTCGTACATCTCGCTGTTCACGTTCAGCATGCTGATGCTGGTGATGAGCAACAACTTCCTGCAGCTGTTCTTCGGCTGGGAAGCGGTCGGCCTCGTGTCCTACCTGCTGATCGGCTTCTGGTACAAGCGGCCGACCGCCATCTACGCCAACCTGAAGGCCTTCCTGGTGAACCGGGTCGGCGACTTCGGCTTCGTGCTCGGCATCGGGCTCATCTACGCCTGGTTCGGTTCGCTGCACTACGCCGAGGTGTTCGAGGCCGCGCCCGCGCTGGCGACGAAGGCGGTCTCGTTCCTGCCGGGCACCGAGTGGATGCTGCTGACCGTGATCTGCGTCTGCCTCTTCATCGGTGCGATGGGCAAGAGCGCGCAGTTCCCGCTGCACGTCTGGCTGCCGGACTCGATGGAAGGCCCGACCCCGATCTCCGCGCTGATCCACGCCGCGACGATGGTGACCGCCGGCATCTTCATGGTCGCCCGCATGTCGCCGCTGTTCGAGCTGTCGGACGCCGCGCTGACCTTCGTGATCGTCATCGGCGCGATCACCGCGTTCTTCATGGGCATCCTCGGCATCATCCAGAACGACATCAAGCGGGTGGTGGCCTACTCGACGCTGTCGCAGCTCGGCTACATGACGGTGGCGCTGGGGGCCTCGGCCTACTCGGCCGGCATCTTCCACCTGATGACGCACGCGTTCTTCAAGGCGCTGCTGTTCCTCGCCGCCGGCTCGGTGATCATCGGCATGCATCACGAGCAGGACATCCGCCGGATGGGCGGCCTGTGGAAGAAGATGCCGGTCACCTGGATCACGTCGCTCATCGGTTCGCTGGCGCTGATCGGCACACCGTTCTTCTCGGGGTTCTATTCCAAGGATTCGATCATCCTGGCCATCGAAGCATCGAAGAACGCGGGCCACGCCGGGGCCGGCATCGCCTACTGGGCGCTGCTGATCGGCATCGCGATCACGGCGTTCTACTCGTTCCGCATGTTCTTCCTCGTGTTCCACGGCAGGCCGCGCTGGGCTCACGCCGACGAGCACGCGAAGGGCCACGGGCATGGTCACGGTCACGACGACGAGCACCACGGCGAGCCCCACGAATCGCCGGCCGTGGTCACCGTGCCGCTGGTGCTGCTGGCGATCCCGTCCGTGATCATCGGCTTCGTCGCCATCGACGCGATGCTGTTCGGCGACTTCTTCGGCGGCGCGATCTTCGTCGACGCCGCCCGTCACCCCGCGATGGCCGAACTGGCGAAGCACTTCCATGGCGCCACCGCGATGGCGCTGCACAGCTTCATGACGGCGCCGTTCTGGCTCGACCTGGTCGGCGTCGGCCTCGCGTGGTTCCTGTACCTGAAGCGTCCGGACCTTCCGGCGCTGATCCAGGCGCGCATGCAGGGCCTGTATCGCGTGCTCGAGAACAAGTACTACCTCGACCGCATCAACGAGTTCGTGTTCGCCGGCGGCGCCCGCCGCCTCGGCACGGGCCTGTGGAAGGGGGGCGACGTCGCCCTCATCGACGGCATCGCCGTGAACGGCAGCGCGCGGCTGATCGGCTGGGTGGCGAACGCGTCGCGCCTGCTGCAGTCGGGCCACATCTACACCTACGCGTTCGGCATGATCCTCGGCCTGCTGGTGCTGATCACGCTGTTCGTCACGCTCGGCGTCGCCCGTTAGGCGGACAGTCATGGCCAACACGACTCCCTGGCTGAGCCTCGCGATCTGGATCCCGATCGCCTTCGGCGTGCTGATCCTCGCGGCCGGCCGCGACCGCAACGCCGGCGTCGTCCGCACGGTCGCCCTCGTCGGCAGCCTGCTCGGATTTCTCGTCACCATCCCGCTGTGGACCGGGTTCGACCCCGCCAGCGCGCAGTTGCAGTTCGCCGAGAAGGCGGTGTGGATCGAGCGGCTGAACGCGCACTACCACCTCGGCGTCGACGGCATCTCGGTGTGGTTCGTGCTGCTGACCGCCTTCATCACGGTCATCGTGGTGCTCGCCGGCTGGGAAGTGATCGAGAGCCGCGTCGCCCAGTACTACGCGTCCTTCCTGATCCTGTCGGGACTGATGATCGGGGTGTTCGCCGCGGCCGACGGCCTGCTCTTCTACGTGTTCTTCGAGGCGACCCTGATCCCGATGTACATCATCATCGGCATCTGGGGCGGCGCCAACCGTGTCTACGCGGCGCTGAAGTTCTTCCTGTACACGCTGGCCGGCTCGCTGCTGATGCTGGTGGCGCTGGTCTACCTGTACACGGTGTCGGGCGGGCAGTTCGGCATCTTCGAGTGGCACCAGGCGAAGATCGGCATGACGGCGCAGATCCTGCTCTTTGTCGCCTTCCTCGCCGCGTTCGCGGTCAAGGTGCCGATGTGGCCGGTGCACACATGGCTGCCGGACGCCCACGTGGAGGCCCCGACCGGCGGGTCGATCGTGCTGGCCGCCATCATGCTGAAGCTCGGCGCCTACGGCTTCCTGCGCTTCTCGCTGCCGATCGTCCCGGACGCCTCGCACCACATGGCGGGCTTCATCATCGCGTTGTCGCTGATCGCCGTGGTGTACGTCGGCCTCGTGGCGCTCGTGCAGTCCGACATGAAGAAGCTGGTCGCCTACTCGTCGATCGCCCACATGGGCTTCGTGACGCTCGGGTTCTTCATCTTCGAGCCGGTGGGGATGGCGGGCGGCATCGTGCAGATGATCTCGCACGGCTTCATTTCCGGCGCGATGTTCTTCTGCATCGGCGTGATGTACGACCGCATGCACACGCGTTCGATCGCCGACTACGGCGGCGTCGTCAACACGATGCCGAAGTTCGCTGCGTTCTTCATGCTGTTCGCCATGGCCAACGCCGGCCTGCCGGCGACCAGCGGGTTCGTCGGCGAGTTCATGGTGATCCTGGGCGCGGTGAAGTACGACTTCTGGATCGCCGCCGCCGCGGCGACCACGCTGGTGTTCGGCGCGGCGTACTCGCTGTGGATGTACAAGCGCGTCGTGTTCGGCGAGGTGGCGAACGACAACGTGGCCGCGCTCACGGACATCAACGGGCGCGAGTTCCTGATCCTGCTGCTTCTGGCCGCGTCGGTGCTGTGGATGGGCCTGTATCCGAAGCCGGTCACCGATCTGATGGACGCTTCGGTGAAGCAGCTGATCGAGCACGTTCAGCAGCAGCAAGCTGCCGACGGCGACGGCGGCGCAGTAGGACGACCGGACCATGGCCACCATGAACTACCTCGCCGCGCTGCCCGAGATCGTGCTGCTGATCGCCGCGTCCGTGATCCTGGTCGCGGACCTCTTCGTCCCCGACGAGCGGCGCAACGTCACCTATGTGATGTCCATGCTCGCCCTGGTCGCGGTTGCCGCGGTCATCCTGACGTTCCCGGGGCGCGGTGTCGTGATGTACGCCTTCGGCGGCATGTACGTCACCGATCCGATGACGAACGTGCTGAAGCTCTTCGCCGTGCTGGCAGTCGGCTTCATGCTGGTGTACGCGCAGGGATACGCGCGCGACCGCGGCATCTGGAAGGGCGAACTCTTCACGCTGACGCTGTTCGCGCTGCTCGGGATCATGCTGATGATCTCCGCGAACAACCTGCTGGTGATCTACCTCGGCCTCGAGCTGCAGGCGCTGTCCCTGTACGCGCTGGTGGCCCTGCGCCGCGACGACGCCCGGTCGAGCGAAGCGGCGATGAAGTACTTCGTGCTGGGCGCGCTGGCCTCCGGCTTCCTGCTGTACGGCATGTCGATGCTGTACGGCGGCAGCGGCACGCTGGACATCAACGAGCTCGCCCGGCGGGTGGCGACCGGCCAGGTGGCGAGCCGCGTTTCCCTGGTGCTCGGCGTGGTGTTCGTGATCGCCGGCCTGGCGTTCAAGCTCGGCGCCGTTCCGTTCCACATGTGGGTGCCTGACGTCTATCAGGGCGCGCCGACGCCGGTGACGCTGCTGATCGGTTCGGCGCCCAAGCTGGCGATCTTCGCGGTCGGCTACCGCATCCTGGTCGAAGGGCTGCTGCCGCTGTCGGTCGACTGGCAGAAGATGCTGATCGTGCTGGCGGTCGCGTCGCTCGTGCTCGGCAACCTCACCGCCATCGCGCAGACCAACCTGAAGCGGATGCTGGCGTATTCGACCATCGCGCAGATGGGCTTCATGCTGCTCGCGATGCTGTCGGGCGTGACGAAAGGCGACCCCGCGGCGACCGCGACCGCGTACAGCGCGGCGATGTTCTACGTGATCACCTATGCCCTGACCACGCTCGGCACGTTCGGCGTGATCCTGCTGCTGGCGCGCGAGGGCTTCGAGGCGGAGGAGATCGCCGACTTGAGAGGCCTGAACCGGCGCAGTCCCTGGTATGCGTTCGTCATGCTCCTGCTGATGTTCTCGCTCGCCGGCATCCCGCCCACCGTCGGCTTCTACGCGAAGCTCGTCGTGCTGCAGGCGCTGCTGTCCGAGGGCATCACGTCCGCCATGGTGTGGCTTGCCGTGATCGCCGTGGTCTTCTCCGTCATCGGCGCCTTCTACTACCTGCGCGTGGTGAAGGCGATGTACTTCGAGGAGCCGGTGACGGCCGTGGCGGCCACGCCGGCGATCGTCGCGACGACCGACATGCGGGTGGCGCTCTCGATCAACGGCGCGCTGGTCCTGGTGCTCGGCATCCTGCCGCAGTACCTGCTGAAGCTCTGTGCCGATGCCGTGACGCGGGCCCTGGGCGGCTAGGGGCAAGAAGGCCCCCGCCCGATTCCTGGCCTGCCGAATCGAAGCACCGTGAGTCACGACCCCGACGATCCCCTCGCCGAGCACGCGCTCGACAGCCGCCTGGCGTTCGAAGGCGTGTTCCTGCGCCTGTACGTCGACCGGGTGAAGTCGGCCGACGGCCATGTCGGCACGCGCGAGTATCTGCGTCACCCCGGCGCGGTGATGATCGTCCCGCTGCTCGACGCCGAGCACGTGCTGCTCGAACGGCAGTTCCGCTATCCGCTTGGCCGCGCCATCGTCGAGTTCCCGGCGGGCAAGATCGACGCCGGCGAGCCGCCCTTCGAGTGCGCCAGGCGCGAACTGCTCGAGGAAACCGGGTACACCGCGCGCCGCTGGAGTTACCTCGGCGGCCTCCACAACGCCATCGCGTACTCCGACGAGAAGATCGAGATCTACCTCGCCGAGGACCTCGAGCGCAGCGGCAGCGCGGCGCTGGACGCCGGCGAAACCCTCGAAGTCTTCGAGGCGCCGTGGCGGCAACTGCTCGAATGGGTCCGCGACGGCAGCGTGACCGATGTCAAGACGATGGTCGGCGCGTTCTGGCTCGAGAAGACGCTCGCCGGACAATGGCCACGGCGTCCGCCGTCCGACGCCGGGCGCTAGGCCTGGTCCGCCAGCCAGTCCCGCACGCGTTCGTACACCGCGCGCGAGGACAGCAGTTCCAGATGCCCCGTGCCGGCGGCGATCCAGCAATGGTCCGGGGGCAGCGCGAGCGTGAAGCGGGGATCGGCATGCCGGCCCAGCGCGCTGTCGACCGGAACCAGGCCGTCGCCCGGCAGCCGTGACGACCAGCCCGTGTCCTGCGCCGGCGAACCGGCAGCGGACCGCAGCTCGTCGGCCGGGGCGGTCGTCGCGGCGATCGCATGGCACCGCACGTCCTGCGGCAAGGGCAGGGGAGCGCGCATGTCGTGGCCGTGCGCGAAGCGATCGTGGCCGTGCCAGTCCTCGTCGAGCACGTTGCCGTGGCGCAGGTCGGTGATGCCCGCGCTGCGAACGCGGCCGAGACGTGCGAAGGGCGCCGTGTAGCCCGTGCTGTGCAGGAGCGTGTCGATCCAGTGTCCGCCGCGTTCCAGCGGAGCCCCGTGATGCGGGGTCCCGAGGAACACCATGCGATGCACGAGCCGCGGCCACGCGCTCCCGGCGACGTCGCCGTAGTGCAGCGCGCTGCGGGCCACGAGTCCGCCCATGCTGTGACCCAGCAGCGTGATGTCGCTGATCTCGACCGGCCAGGCGGCGACCAGGGCGTCGAGCAGGACGCCGAGGGCCTGGCCGTTGGTCGAGATGTGCCGGCCCGAGTTGTAATGCACATAGAGCGACGACACGCCGAGTTCGCGCGCGAGCTCGGCGCCGTGATCGTGGCGAGGTTCCAGCGGCCCTCCGGTGTCCCACTGCAGGTCGTTCATGCACAGCCCATGCAGCAGGATGACCAGCCGCTTGCTCGGCGGATCGAAACTCCGGCGCATGGCTTCGGGGGCCAGCGTGAGCGGCAGGCCACGGTGCCGGAGCCGCATGTCGATCGCGAGCGGGTTGTGCGTCTGTTCCAGGTAATCGCCCAGCACGCCGTTGAGTGCCGCCAGCAAGGCTTCGCGATTGCGGCTCGGCGGCTCGCCTGGCGTGTCATCCGTGAGCGCGCCGACCAGCGGCGCGAGTTGCCTGAGCAGGGCGTCGAGGCCGACTCCAACCGCGCGCGTCACGCCCTTCACGCTGCCGTACACAAGGTCCGTGATCCCGTTCACCGCGCCGCCGACTACCGGTCCGCCGAGGCCTGCCGGCCTGCGGGCGATGCGTGTGTGCAGGGCGTGGACCAGGTCCGTCACGCCGGTCGTGGCATCGACGGCCATGCGGCCGACGCCGCGCAGGGTGTGGATATGGCTACGGGAGGGTGGCGTGGGCACGCAGCGAGTGTCCGTCGCGCACGCAGCGACTCGCAATGCAAAAGGTCGAAGAAGTCCTCCATTCGAGGGGGCCGCCCAGCGCGATTTTCCGGGCGTAGAGGGGGTTTTCCGGCGATACTCGGGGAGCCGGCGTCGTGCGTGCGCCTCACTCAGGAAACGGAAGCACCATGAGCAAGGCCAGGAGCGCCCCCGCAAAGCCGGTTTTCATCCCGCCGAGTCAGATCGTCTGGACCGACGAGCGCCTCGCCGCGCTCGGCAAGGACCAGCTGATCAACCTGCTGGCGAACCTGCAGACCCAGCGCTCGAGCGGCCGGGTTTCCGAGGAGATCGCGGTCGAACTCGAGGTGCGCATCAAGGGACTGCTGCCCGCCCGCGCCATCGCGGTCCGGGTCAAGCGGCCGCGCAGCGAGGTCATGCTCGAGGCGAGGACGGCCGAGCAACTGGGCGCGCTTGCGAACGACCTGGCGGCGCGCTACGACATGAGCCCCGAAACCGCGCTGAGCGCGGCGGAGGGCATCAAGGGGTTCCGTCCGCAGCCTCTCCTGGACAGCAAGGGCCATGCGCGCGCGGGGACCAAGGGCGGTGCGGCCTTCGAGCGTTTCATCGGTTACCGCAGCCGGGATTCGTTCGCCGGGCTCGCCTTCGTCCTGCTCGCCCACCAGGCGCAGGAGCGCGGTTCGTACGTCCTCATCGGAACCGACGACCTGCTCGGCGCCGAGCTTCCTCCGAACGACTACACGCCCATCGCCGAGCAGCATGGCTGGTCCGCCGCGGCGCGCACCCGCATGCGTGCCGAGCCGGTGGGGAGTTATGCCGAGGCCGCAGAGCGCTTTGAAGCGCTGGTCGCGCGGCTGGCCACTCCGCGTCGGTGACGGCCCCCGCCGGGCGCGCGGACCGACGGGTTTGCAAGGGCACGCGGGCGAAAAAATAGTCCTGGACACGCGCAAGCTATTCGCGTACCTTGCGCGTGCTTTCGGATTAAGTCGCGCTTGTCCTGGTTATCTGCATCCCGCTGCCTGCAGCGGAGTCTGAGTCCCTGGTTCACGTTTCTTGATCGTTTGCTCACCGCCGGGCGTTTCCTGCGGCGAATTCACTTCTCACCATCAAGGAACGAGAAAAATGGCACAAGGTACAGTCAAGTGGTTCAACGACGCCAAGGGTTTCGGCTTCATCACGCCGGACGATGGCTCCAAGGACCTGTTCGCGCATTTCTCCGAAATTCAGGCCGGCGGCTTCAAGTCGCTGACTGAAGGCCAGAAAGTGTCGTATGTCGCCAAGGAAGGCCCGAAAGGCCCCCAGGCGTCGCAGATCCAGGTCCTCTAAGACCTCGGGCTGCAACAAGAAAACCGCGGCATCTGCCGCGGTTTTTTTTCGTCCTGAGTCCGCAGTGCCGCCAGCTCAGGCTGCCGCTTGCGACTCGCGGGCATCCCGCACGACGAGGTGCACGAACTGCAGCTTGGATACGACCGGACGCGACATCACGAACGGATAGAAGTCCGGCAGGCCCATGCTGCGCGCCAGTTCGTTGAGCACCATCGTCATCTCGATCCAGCCGTTCAACAGGTTCAGAAACCGGTCGGCGTCCGCGTCCTCGGGCGCGTAGAGATCGGCGCGGGTGAACGGCACGGCGTGCGCCTCGAGGTCGTCGGCATCGAGCCCGAAGCCCAGCGCGGTGCCGAGACTGTCCACGACGTGAAGGTAATGCGCCCACGTTTCCGCCCAGTCCTCCCAGGGGTGGGTCGACGCGTACGCGCTGATGAAGCGGCTCGTCCAGTTCGCCGGCGGTCCGTTTTCGTAATTGGCGCGCAGCGCCGCCGCGTAGTCCGCGCGCTCGTCGCCGAACAGGCCGCGGAACGGCGTCGAGCCACGTGGAGTCGCGCACGAGCCGGTCCCAGTAGTAATGGCCGATCTCGTGGCGGAAGTGCCCGAGCAGCGTCCGATAGGGCTCGTGCATGGACAGTCGGATCCGCTCGCGCTTGGCGTCGTCCGCCTCCTCGACGTTCAGCGTGACGAGTCCGTTCGCGTGCCCGGTCATCACCTGCGGGCCGCCGGGCGGCGAGCGCAGGAAGTCGAACATGACCCCGCGCTCCGGATCCTCGTTGAGCTTCGACTTCACCGGCAGGCCGAGCGACAGCAGCTGCGAGACGAGACGCCGCTTCGCCACCTCGATGGCGGCCCAGTAGAGCTGGTTCTCGACCTCGTCCAGGTTCGGGATCGTGCGGTTCAGCCGGCAGGCCACGCAGAAGTCGAGCGGGTCGTCGGCGGGCAGCACCCAGTTGCATCCCGCAGGCGTGTCCAGGTTGGCGCAGCGCTTGTACTCGCGGGCGTCGTCCGGCACCCGCCAGCGGCCGGGCGTGGCGCCCGGGGTCGAGCTGGACCACCTGCGCACGCTCCGGCAGGTAGCCGAGCGGCGAGCTGCAGTTCAGGCACAGCGAGTTGCGGAAGAAGATGTGATTGCCGCAGCGGCAGCGAAAAGCGCGCGAGTGACGGTGGGCCGCGGCGTCGCGCCCCTTCCACTCGGTGGACATCACTTGCGCGACGGCGTCGTACAGGTTCTTCATCGACTGTTTCCGGACAAGGCTGCGAGCCGAGCGCGGTCCGCTACATGTTCGTGTAATTCGGCCCGCCACCGCCTTCGGGGGTGACCCACACGATGTTCTGCGTCGGGTCCTTGATGTCGCAGGTCTTGCAGTGCACGCAGTTCTGGAAGTTGATCTGCAGCTTCTCGCGCCCGTCGTCGCCCTTGACGAACTCGTACACGCCAGCCGGACAGTAGCGCTGTTCGGGGCCGGCGTAGATCGGCAGGTTGATCGCGGTCGGCACTGTCGTCTCCTTGAGCGTCAGGTGCGCCGGCTGGTTCTCCTCGTGGTTGGTGTTCGCGAGGTACACCGACGACAGGCGGTCGAAGGTCAGCGTGCCGTCGGGCTTCGGATACTCGATCCGCTCGCACTGCGACGCCGGCTTGAGTTTCTCGTGGTCCGCGAACCTGCGATGCAGGGTCCACGGCGCCTTGCCGCGGAAGACGACCTGGTCGATGCCGAACAGGAAGCCGCCCCAGTAGAGCCCCTTGTCGAGCAGCGGCTTGAAGTTGCGCGCGCGATGCAGTTCATCGTGCAGCCAGCTCGACTCGAACGCCTGCGGATACGCAGTGAGCTCGTCGCGCTGCCGATCGGCGGCGAGTGCGTCGAACGCGGCGTCCGCGGCCAGCATCCCGCTCTTGATGGCGGCGTGGCTGCCCTTGATGCGTGGCGCGTTGAGGAAACCCGCATCGCAGCCGATCAGGGCGCCGCCTGGAAACACGAGCTTCGGCAGCGATTGCAGCCCGCTGGCGTTGATGGCGCGCGAGCCGTATTCGAGCCGCTTGCCGCCTTCGAGCGTCGCGCGGATCGCGGGATGCGTCTTGTAGCGCTGGAACTCCTCGAACGGCGACAGGTACGGATTGCTGTAGCCAAGCCCGACGACGAATCCGACGGACACGAGGTTCTCGTCGAAGTGGTACATCCAGCCGCCGCCGTAGGTGTCCGCGTTCAGTGGCCAGCCGATGCTGTGCACGACACGGCCCGCCTTGAACTTGTCCGGCTGGACTTCCCAGACCTCCTTGATGCCGATGCCCCAGGTCTGCGGGTCGCGGCCTGCATCGAGCCGGAACTTCGCGATGACCTGCTTGCCGAGATGGCCGCGTGCGCCCTCCGCGAACAAGGTGTACTTGCCATGCAATTCGACGCCGGGCTGGAAGTTGGCGGTGGGCTGACCGTCCTTGCCGACCCCCATGTTGCCCGTGGCCACGCCCTTGACCGCCCCGGAATCGTCATACAGCACCTCGGCCGCGGCGAAGCCGGGGAAGATCTCGATGCCGAGTCCCTCGGCCTGCTGCCCGAGCCAGCGGACGAGGTTGCCGAGGCTGCCGGTGTAGAACCCCGGATTGGTGAGCGCCGCCGGCACGATGGCGTGCGGTACTTCGTTCGCCGATGTTTCCGACAAAATCAGGAAGACGTCGTCGGTGACCTGCGTGGTCAATGGCGCGCCGAGTTCCTTCCAGTTCGGGAACAACTCGTTGAGCGCGATCGGATCCATGACCGCGCCCGACAGGATGTGCGCGCCGATCTCCGAACCCTTTTCGAGCACGCAGACCGACACGTCGCGCCCGGCTGCGGTTGCCCGCTGCTTGATCCGGATGGCGGCCGCCAGTCCCGCCGGTCCGCCGCCAACGACGACGACGTCGTATTCCATCGCTTCGCGCTCGACATGCTGGCTGTCCGCCATGACGCTCCTCTGGGTTCCACGTCCTGACCGGATTGTCCCGGAGATCGGTTAGAGGCCGCAATCGACTGTGCGATCATCCCGAAGGAGAGCGGAGCGCAGCGATGAGAACCAATCTGAAGGAAAAAGTGGCGCTGGTGACCGGTGCCAGCAGCGGGCTCGGCGCCCGGTTCGCGCGGGTCCTGGCCGCCAATGGCGCCCTCACGGTCCTCGCGGCGCGCCGCGTGGAGCGTCTGAAGGACCTGCGCGCCGAAATCGAGGCCGCCGGGGGCGCGGCGCACGTCGTTCCTCTGGACGTGACCGAGCAGGACTCGATCCGGCATGCGGTCGACCAGACCGAACGCGAAGTGGGCCCGATCGACATCCTCGTGAACAACTCCGGCGTGTCGGCCACCCAGCGGCTGGTCGATGTCACACCGGTCGATTTCGACATCGTGCTGGACACGAACCTGAAGGGCGCGTTCTTCGTCGCCAGCGAAGTCGCGCGCCGGATGATCGTGCGGGCCAAGGGTCAGGCCGACTTCCGCGGCCGCATCGTCAACATTGCCTCGGTCGCCGGCCTGCAGGTGCTGCCGCAGATCGGGGTCTACTGCATCAGCAAGGCCGCGGTCATCCAGATGACGAAGGCGCAGGCGCTGGAGTGGGGGCGCTACGGCATCAACGTCAACGCGCTGTGCCCCGGCTACATCCGCACCGAGATCAACGACGCGCACTGGGACACCGAGGCGGGGCAGAAGCTGATGAACATGCTGCCGCGCAGGCGCATCGGCAAACCCGAGGACCTCGACGGCGCGCTGCTGCTGCTCGTCGCCGACGAGTCGCAGTTCATCAACGGCGCCGTGCTGACCGCCGACGACGGCTTGTCCGTCTCCTAGCCGGAGCGTCATGAAGGACTTCGTGCTCGAGCGTGCCGCTACGCTGGGGCGACATGGACGCAACGCCGCAGGCGTTCCACATGAGGCGCCCTGAGCCATGGCGTCCAGGGAGCAAGAGGGCAGGCGTGAAGGATTTCGTGCTCGAGGTGCCACTTCGATGGGGCGACATGGACGCCATGGCGCATCTCAACAACGTCATGTACTTCCGCCTGATGGAAGAGGCGCGGATCCAGTGGTTCGAGCAGTTCAACCTGCCCACGTTGCCGACCGGCGAGGCGTGCATCCTCGCGCATGCGTCGTGCGATTTCGTCCGCGCGATGACCTACCCGGGGATCGCGCTGGTGCGCCAGGTGGTCGAGCGGGTCGGCCGTTCGAGCGTCGAGATGTCGATCACCATCGAGAAGAAAGGTGAGCCCGGCGTGACCTATGCCACGGGCCGCACGGTCCTGGTGTGGTACGACTACGCGGCTGGGAAGTCGCTGCCGTGGCCCGACCGGGTGCGGCAGGCGATCACTTAAAATCCACACGCTTCGAAAGCGGGAGGGACGATGAACAAGGTGTACCCCTCGGCAGCGGCTGCGCTCGCCGACGTGGTGAAGGACGGACAGACGATCGCCGTCGGCGGGTTCGGCCTGTGCGGCATACCGGAGGCGCTGATCACCGCGTTGCGCGATACGGGCGTGAAGAACCTGACCTGCGTGAGCAACAACGCCGGCGTGGACGGCTTCGGGCTCGGCCTGCTGCTGACGACGCGTCAGATCCGCAAGATGATTTCCTCGTACGTCGGCGAGAACAAGGAGTTCGAGCGCCAGTTCCTGTCGGGCGAACTCGAACTCGAGTTCACGCCGCAGGGCACGCTGGCCGAGCGCATGCGCGCCGGCGGCGCCGGCATTCCGGCGTTCTTCACCCGCACCGGCGTCGGCACGATCGTCGCCGACGGCAAGCCGACGCAGGTGTTCGACGGCGTCTGGGGTGGCAAGGACTACGTGATGGAGCGTTCGATCCGCGCCGACGTCTCGCTGGTGAAGGCCTGGAAGGCGGACCAGGAGGGCAACCTCGTGTTCCGCAAGACCGCGCGCAACTTCAACCCGGTGGTTGCCATGTGCGGCAAGGTGACCGTGGTCGAGGTCGAGGAGATCGTCGAGAACGGCGCGCTGGAGGCCGACAACATCCACACGCCCGGCGTGTTCGTGCAGCGCCTCGTGCTCAATGCGACGCCCGAGAAGCGCATCGAGAACCGCACCGTCCGCGCCAAGTAGGAGAAACGAATGCCCTGGAACCGTGAAGAAATGGCGGCGCGCGCCGCCCGGGAACTGCAGGACGGCTTTTACGTCAACCTCGGCATCGGCCTGCCGACGCTGGTGGCGAACTACATCCCGCCCGGCATCCACGTGATGCTGCAGTCGGAAAACGGCCTGATGGGCATCGGCCCGTTCCCGCTCGAAAGCGAGGTCGATCCTGACCTCATCAACGCCGGCAAGCAGACTCGTGACGGCGCTGCCGGGCGTCCAGCTTCTTCTCGAGCGCCGACTCGTTCGCGATGATCCGCGGCGGCCACATCAACCTGGCCATTCTCGGCGCGATGCAGGTGAGCGACAAGGGCGACCTCGCCAACTGGATGATCCCGGGCAAGCTCGTCAAGGGCATGGGCGGCGCGATGGATCTCGTGGCCGGCGTCGAGCGCGTGGTCGTGCTGATGGAGCACTGCGCGAAGAACGGCGAGCACAAGATCCTGCAGGAATGCACGCTGCCGCTGACCGGCAAGGGCGTGGTGAACCGCCTCGTCACCGACCTCGGCGTGTTCGACGTGACGCCCGATGGACTCAAGGGCGTCGAGCTTGCTCCCGGCGTCACGGCAGAGGAAATCCGCCTCAAGACCGGCTGTCACGTGCACCTGTCCCACCTGAACGTGCCGGCTTGACCGACACGCAGGAGGCGCGATGAGCGCCGGGCACGGCCACAACCACCTGACGGAGCACGGGCGCGGCGACAGCCATTACGGCCATCGCTCACCGGCAACGCACGGCAACGCGCTCGGCGTCGCCGTGGCCCTGACCTTCGGCTACGCCATCATCGAAGTCATCGGCGGGCTCTGGTCGGGATCGCTGGCCCTGCTCGCCGATGCCGGCCACATGGCGACGGATTCGGCGGCCTTGCTGTTCGCGCTGGCCGCCAACATCATCGCCCGGCGTCCGGTTTCGGATCGCCATTCGTTCGGCCTGGCGCGCGTGGAAGTCATCGCGGCGTTCGTCAACGCGATCGCGATGGTCGCCGTCGTCGTGTGGATCTTCATCGAGGCATTCGACCGCATCAGCACGCCGGTTCCCGTCAAGGGGCTGGGCGTGTTCGCGATCGCATTCGTCGGCCTGGCCGTCAACATCCTGGTGGCGTGGTCGCTGTCGCGCGACAGGGACAACGTCAACACGCGGGCGGCGTTCATTCACGTGATGGGCGATCTGCTGGGCTCTGTCGCCGCCATCGCGGCCGGCGCCATCATCTACTTCGGCGGTCCCTTGATGGTCGACCCGCTGCTGTCGATGCTGGTCGGTGGCCTCATCCTGCGGTCGACCTTCGGGGTCCTGCGGGAAACGACTTTCGTGCTGCTGGACAGCGTTCCCGAAGGCGTCGATTACGCCCGCGTCGGCACCACGCTCGCGCAGATTCCCGGCGTGCTGTCGGTGCACGACCTGCACGTATGGTCGATGGTGCCGGGCAAGTCGGCGCTGTCAGCCCATGTCCTGGTAGACGACATCGAGCGCTGGCCGGTGATCCTGCACCAGGCGCGCCTCGTGCTCCGTCGCGACTTCAAGGTCGATCACATCACGCTGCAGCCGGAGTGGCTGCGCCGTGAGCCGCCGGCGCGCTCCGTGGTGATGCAGGCGCACCAGCAGGCGCATTGACGGGGCCCGCGCGGACCTACAGTCCGGTCTTCTTCAACAGTGTCAGCGCGCCCAGCAGCAGGGGCTGGTGGAGCAGGTACACGGTCAGGGCCCACGTGCCGAGCCATTGCAGGAGCCGCGGCGGGTGCGCATCGAGCGGCGCGAGCAAAGCCGGCACGCGCCAGCCGGCGCGCTGCCACAGGGACCCCAGGCCGACGCCGATCAGCACCACGCCGATCCACGGAAACAGCGGCACGTAGTCCTCGGTGCGCGGCTTCTGCGTCACGAAGCCGACGATGTTCGCCGGAGTCGCGTTGAACACGGGATCGGCAAGCGCCAGGCCGGCGCCGAGGGCGGCGGCGCCGAGGGCGAAGTTCCATGCCCCGAGTCGCGCCAGCGGCCGGGCCAGCAGCAGCGCGGCGGCGATGAAGTGCAGGATGCCGAACCAGATGAAGCGCGGGCCGAACAGCAGCCAGCTGCCGAGCGACACGAGCAGCGCGGCGCCGGCCACCTCCGCCCACCGGCGGAAGAAGTCGGACAGCGCCGGCTTGAAGGATGTCCGCAGCACGAGGCTGACGCCGACGAGCAGCAGGAACTGGGTCACGATCGCGGTGCGCCAGCCCGTCCACGGCTGGTCGACGAAAATCCGGATCCGCACCCAGCCGAAGTAATTCAGGTCGTAGATGAAGTGGTAGACGATCATCTGCGCGACGGCAAAGCCGCGCAGCACATCGATCAGGGCGAGCCGCGTGGGGCGGGCAGGGGGCATCGAGTGGTGAGGCCGGTGTAGCGACGTGCGATGCTACCGCGCGACGTATCGGCAGGGCCGGGGCCGAAACGCTGAGCGTGGATCCCGGTCGCGCCGCCGGCCAAGCGGCCGCGGACCGGGACCAGTGGAGGGAGTGGGATGTCGCAGCGTGTGGCGCACTTGCTTCGATGGGCCGCATTGATTGCATGGCCGGCCATCGCATGGCCGGCGTGCGCGATCGACCTGCAGGGTCACCGTGGAGCGCGTGGGCTCGCGCCGGAGAACACCCTGGCGGCGTTCCGGGCGGCGCTCGGCATCGGCGTGACGACGCTCGAGACCGATCTCGCGCTGACCGCCGACGACAAACTGGTGCTGTCGCACGAGCCCGTCCTCAGCCCGGCGCTGACGCGCACGGCTGACGGCCGCTGGCTGCCGGGCGACGGTCCGCCGATCCGCACGCTGAAGGCGTCGGACCTGGTGGCCTACGACCTCGGCCGGCTCGATCCCTCGCATGCCTACGCACGGTCATGGCCGCAACAGCGGCCGGCCGACGGCGAACGTCTGCCGACCCTCGCGCAGCTCTTCGCGCTGGGCCGCGCCGCCGTGACGCCCGGTGGCCATCCCGTGCGCTTCAACATCGAAACCAAGCTGACGCCGGTCAGCGCGGTGCCGACCGCCTCGGCCGAGGAGTTCGCGCGTGCCGTCGCGCGCGAGACGAGCGCTGCCGGCATGACGGAGCGGGTGACCGTCCAGTCCTTCGACTGGCGTTCGCTGCGTGCGCTGCAACGGATCGCACCCGCCATCCGGACCGTCTGCCTGACGATCGAATCGAACGGGATGAACACCGTGCGCGAGGACGCCAGTGGCGCATCGCCGTGGCACGCCGGCCTGCGCCGCGCCGACTACGGTGGCTCCTTGCCACGGACCGTCCGGGCGGCCGGGTGCGCGGCCTGGTCGCCGTTCTGGCGCAACCTGACGGCGGAACTGGTGACCGAAGCGCGGGACCTCGGCCTGGCGGTGATTCCATGGACCGTGAACGAGCCGTCCGACATCGAGCGCATGCTCGACCTCGGCGTGGACGGCCTGATCACGGACTATCCGGACCGCGCCAGGGCGGTTCTTGACAGACGCGGCGTGCGGGTCGATTAGCGCGCACCGACGCTTCGCATGCAGGGTCCGGTTTCCCGTGCTTCGCGGCGCGTTCCAGCGAGGCGCGGAGGGCCGCGTCTGTATACTGCCGCTTTACCGGTAGCGCCAAGTCCTCAGCCAATGGGGCAGTGCGGAAACGATGACGAAATACGTGTTCGTTACCGGTGGCGTGGTCTCCTCCCTGGGCAAGGGGATCGCCGCCGCCTCCCTCGCCGCGATCCTCGAATCGCGCGGCCTCAAAGTCACCCTCATCAAGCTGGACCCCTACATCAACGTCGATCCCGGCACGATGTCGCCGTTCCAGCATGGCGAAGTGTTCGTGACCGAGGACGGCGCCGAGACCGACCTCGACCTCGGCCATTACGAGCGCTTCATCTCCGCCAAGATGCGGAAGGTGAACAACTTCACCACCGGCCAGATCTACGAGTCGGTGATCAAGAAGGAACGGCGCGGCGAGTACCTCGGCAAGACCGTGCAGGTGATCCCGCACGTCACCAACGAGATCCAGGAGTTCATCGAGCGCGGCGCGAAGGCCGCGTGGGACGGCAAGACCGACGTCGCGATCGTCGAGATCGGCGGCACCGTCGGCGACATCGAGTCGCTGCCCTTCGTCGAGGCGGCGCGGCAGATGAACCTGCGGCTGGGCCGCGGCTCGTGCTGCTTCGTGCACCTGACGCTGGTGCCGTTCATCCCGATGGCCGGCGAGCTCAAGACCAAGCCGACCCAGCACAGCGTGCAGAAGCTGCGCGAGATCGGCATCTCGCCCGACGTGCTGCTGTGCCGCGCCGATCGCCCGATCCCCGAGGACGAGCGCGCGAAGATTTCGCTGTTCTCGAACGTCCCGATGAACGCGGTGATCTCCGTGTGGGACGCCGATTCGATCTACAAGGTGCCGTCGATGCTGCACCAGCAGGGGCTCGACGAGATCGTCTGCTTCACGCTGGGCATCGTGTCGCGTCCGGCCGACCTTTCGGCCTGGGACAAGCTCGTCGTCGCGCTGGAGAATCCGCTGCACGAGGTGCGCATCGGCATGATCGGCAAGTACGTCGACCTGTCCGATTCGTACAAGTCGCTGAACGAGGCGCTGCGGCACGCCGGGCTGCATGCGCGGACCCGGGTCACCATCGAATACATCGACTCCGAGCAGATCGAGCGCGACGGCACCGCCGGCATCGAGCGCCTGGATGCCATCCTGGTGCCCGGCGGTTTCGGCAAGCGCGGCACCGAAGGCAAGATGGCCGCGATCCGCCATGCGCGCGAGCACAACGTGCCGTACCTCGGCATCTGCCTCGGCATGCAGCTCGCGACCATCGAGTTCGCGCGCAACGTCGTCGGCCTGGCGGGTGCGAACTCCACGGAGTTCGATCCCGACACGCCGCACCCGGTCGTGGCGCTGATCACCGAGTGGATGGACCGCACCGGCCGGATCGAGCGCCGTGACGCCCAGTCGGACCTCGGCGGCACCATGCGCCTCGGCTCCCAGAAATGCCCGGTGCAGCCCGGCACGCTGGCGGCACGCATCTACGGCAACGAAGTCAACGAACGGCACCGCCATCGGTACGAGGTGAACAACGTCTACGTGCCGCAGCTCGAGGCGGCGGGCTATCGCGTGTCGGCGCGCACGCCGACCGAGAACCTGCCGGAGATCATGGAGCTGCCGTCGCACCCGTTCTTCATCGGCGTGCAGTTCCACCCGGAGTTCACGTCGACGCCGCGCAACGGCCACCCGCTGTTCAGCGCGTTCATCCACGCCGCGTTGTCGTATCGCCAGGCGCGCCACGGCCAGCCGCCGCAGATGCAGAAGGCGGCGGCATGAAGCTCGCGGGCTTCGAGGTCGGACTCGACCGTCCGATCTTCCTCATCGCGGGTCCGTGCGTCATCGAGTCCGAGGGGCTGGCGATCGAGGTCGCCGGGACGCTGAAGGACATCACGGGCGCGCTCGGGATTCCCTTCATCTACAAGTCCAGCTTCGACAAGGCGAACCGCAGCTCGGGCAAGAGCTTTCGCGGCCTCGGACTCGACGAGGGGCTGCGCATCCTGTCGGAGGTCAAGCGCCAGCTCGGCGTGCCGGTGCTGACCGACGTCCACCACGACGACGAAATCAAGCCCGCGGCGGCCGTCGTCGACGTGCTGCAGACGCCGGCGTTCCTCTGCCGCCAGACCGATTTCATCCGCGCCTGCGCCGTCAGCGGCAAGCCGGTGAACATCAAGAAGGGCCAGTTCCTCGCCCCGGGCGACATGAAGAACGTCATCGACAAGGCGCGCGACGCGGCGCGCGAGGCCGGGCTGCCGGCGGACAGCTTCATGGCGTGCGAGCGCGGCGTCTCGTTCGGCTACAACAACCTGGTCTCGGACATGCGCTCGCTGGCGATCATGCGCGAGACTGGCGCGCCGGTGGTGTTCGACGCCACGCACTCGGTGCAGTTGCCGGGCGGGCAGGGCACGTCGAGTGGCGGGCAGCGCGAGTTCGTCCCGGTCCTCGCGCGGGCGGCCGTGGCGGTGGGCGTGGCCGGACTTTTCATGGAGACGCACCCGAATCCGGCCGAGGCGAAGTCCGACGGTCCGAACGCGGTGCCGCTGAACCGCATGAAGGAACTGCTCGCCACGCTGGTCGAGCTCGACGGCGTCACCAAGAAGAACGGATTCATCGAGAGCGATTTCCGCTGACCGCGCGGAACGGAGGAGACCAAATGGCTGCCGGCTACGTCGTCGTTGAAATGAAGATCTCCGATCCGGAGCAGTACAAGCAGTACATGGCGGCGGCGCCGGCGACCATCGCCGCGGCGGGCGGCGAGTACATCGTGCGCGGCGGCAAGTCCGAGACGCTCGAGGGCGGCTGGAATCCCGTGCGCGTGGCCATCCTCAAGTTCCCCAGCTATGCCCAGGCCAAGGCCTGGTACGACGGCGAGGGCTATCGCCAGGCGCGCGCCAGGCGCGCCGGGGCGACCGAGTTCTTCAACATGATCCTGGTCGAAGGCGTGCCGACGACCTGAACCGCTGCGAACACGTTTCCAAACACGTACCCAAGAACAACATGAGCGCCATCGTAGACATCATCGGCCGCGAGATCCTCGACTCGCGCGGCAACCCCACTGTCGAGTGCGACGTGCTGCTGGAAAGCGGCGTGATGGGCCGCGCGGCCGTGCCGTCCGGCGCGTCGACCGGTTCCCGCGAAGCGATCGAACTGCGCGACGGCGACAAGGGGCGCTACCTCGGACGCGGCGTGCTGAAGGCGATCGAGAACATCAACACCGAGATCTCCGAGGCGGTCATGGGCCTGGAGGCCAACGAACAGGCCTTCCTCGACCACGCGCTGATCGAGCTCGACGGCACCGACAACAAGATGCGGCTCGGGGCGAACGCGACGCTGGCGGTGTCGATGGCGGTCGCGAAGGCGGCGGCGGAAGAAGTCGGCCTGCCGCTGTACCGCTACTTCGGCGGCAGCGGCGCGATGCAGATGCCGGTGCCGATGATGAACGTCATCAACGGCGGAGCGCACGCCGAACAACAACCTCGATCTGCAGGAACTGATGATCGTTCCGATCGGCGCGCCGACCTTCGCCGAGGCGGTGCGCTACGGCGCCGAGGTGTTCCACGCGCTGAAGAAGCTGATCCACGACGCCGGCATGAGCACCGCGGTGGGCGACGAAGGCGGCTTCGCCCCGAGCGTCAAGAGCCACGAGGCGGCGATCCAGCTGATCCTGCAGGCGATCGAGAAGGCCGGCTACGTTCCCGGCGAGCAGATCGCGCTGGCGCTCGACTGCGCGGCCAGCGAGTTCCACAAGGACGGCAAGTACGTGCTGCACGGCGAGGGGGGACTGTCGCTGACTTCAGCCGACTGGACCAACATGCTCGCGACCTGGTGCGACCGCTACCCGATCGTGTCGATCGAGGACGGCATGGCCGAAAACGACTGGGACGGCTGGGAGCACCTGACGCGCCAGCTGGGCCGACGCGTGCAACTGGTCGGCGACGACCTGTTCGTCACGAACACGAAGATCTTCCAGGAAGGCATCAAGCGCGGCATCGCCAACTCGATCCTCATCAAGATCAACCAGATCGGCACGCTGACCGAGACCTTCGCGGCGATCGAGATGGCGAAGCGCGCCGGCTACACGGCGGTGGTCAGCCACCGCTCCGGCGAAACCGAAGACGCGACCATCGCCGATATCGCCGTCGGCACCAACGCGCTGCAGATCAAGACCGGTTCGCTGTCGCGCTCGGACCGCATCGCCAAGTACAACCAGCTGCTGCGCATCGAAGAGGACCTGGGCGAGATCGCCAGCTATCCCGGCCGCAGCGCCTTCTACAGCGTGCGCTGAGCGTCGATGCGGATTGTCGCCATCGTCCTCGCCGTGCTGCTGGTGCTGATCCAGTGGCCGCTGTGGTTCGGCAAGGGCGGCTGGCTGCGTGTATCCGAACTCGAGCGGCAACTCGCCGCGCAGAAGACCGTCAACACCGGGCTCGCCGAACGCAACGCGCAGGTCGCGGCCGAGGTCGCCAGCCTGCGCGAAGGCCGTGGCGCGATCGAGGAGCGCGCGCGGCACGACCTCAACATGGTGCGCGAAGGCGAGACCTTCTTCCAGCTGATCGGCAGCCGCGCCGACCCGTCGCCCCCGGCCAGCGCAGACAGTTCGCGCTGAGCGCCTGCCCCGACTTCTGCGGGCCTCCCGTTTGCGGCATCATCGATCGTTGCTGCCCCAAGGAGGACGAAGGTGAACCTGCACCGCATGCTGAAGGAACGCGAGGCGCGTGGCGAGCCGCTGCGCGTCGGACTGATCGGCGCCGGCAAGTTCGGTTCGATGTACCTGTCCCAGGCCCGCCACACGCCGGGCGTGCGCATCACGGCCATCGCCGACCTCAGCCCTGCCCGGGCGAGGGAGGCGCTGCAGCGGGTCGGCTGGGCCGACTCGGCCATCGCGTCCGTGCGCTTCTTCGAGGACAGCGCCCGCATGATCGCGGAGCCGGACCTGGACATCGTGATCGACGCCACCGGGTCGCCCGCGGCCGGCATCGCGCACGTGCTCGCGTGCTGCGAGCACCGCAAGCACGTGGTGATGGTCAACGTCGAGGCCGACGCGCTGGCGGGTCCGCTGCTGGCGCAGCGGGCCGAGGAAGCCGGCATCGTCTATTCGCTCGCCTACGGCGACCAGCCCGCGCTGATCTGCGAGATGGTGGACTGGGCCCGCGCCTGCGGTTTCGAGGTGATCGCGGCGGGCAAGGGCACGAAGTACCTGCCGGCGTATCACGCGTCGACGCCGGATACCGTGTGGGGCCACTACGGCCTCACCGCCGAGCAGGCGCGGATCGGCGGCATGAACCCGCAGATGTTCAACTCCTTTCTCGATGGCACCAAGAGCGCGCTGGAAATGTGCGCGGTGGCGAATGCCACCGGCCTGATGGCGCCCGACGGGCTGGCGTTTCCGCCGTGCGGCGTGGATGACCTCGCCACCGTGCTGCGGCCCCACGAAGACGGCGGCGTCCTGCACCATCGGGGCCAGGTGGAAGTCATCTCGAGCCTGAACCGCGACGGCAGTCCGGTGTTCCGCGACCTGCGCTGGGGCGTGTACGTCGTGTTCGCGGGCGGCAGCGAGTACGCGGAACGCTGCTTCAAGGAGTACGGCCTCGTGACCGACCCGAGCGGGCAATACACGGCGATGTACAAGCCCTTCCACCTGATCGGCCTGGAACTCGGGATCAGCGTGGCGAGCGTCGGGCTGCGCGGCGAGGCCACGGGCGCCTGCATCGGGTTCAACGCGGACGTGGTCGCCACCGCCAAGCGTGACCTCGCCGCCGGCGAGACGCTGGACGGCGAGGGCGGCTTCACGGTGTACGGCAAGGTGATGCCGGCCGGCGAATCGCTCGCGTCTTGGCGGGCTGCCGCTCGGCCTCGCCCACAAGCTGCGCCTGCGCACCGCGGTCGGTGCCGGCCAGCCGGTGCGCTGGGAGGACGTGGAGATCGACGAACGCCAGCCGGCGGTCGCGTTCCGGCGTGAAATGGAAAAGACCTTCGCTTCGCTCGCGTAGACGCGTCAGTCGCGCGGAGCGGCATCGCCGCTCGCGCTAGGCATGCGCGCGGTTCGCTTCCGTGAGTATGGACGCGGCGGCGTCGGCGACGACCTCGCAACCGCGCACGATGTCCTCTTCGCGGCTGTCCTCGGCAAAGTCGTGACTGATGCCGCCGATCGATGGGATGAACAGCATCGCCGCCGGCAGGCAGGCGGCGACGATGCCGGCATCGTGGAAGGCGCCGCTCGGCATGCGCTGCCACTTTCCCTGAGCGTGCCGCTCCGCCGCCGCTTCGATATGCGCCTGCAGGCGAGGGTCCATGCGCGTCGGACGGATCGGGGCCCGCGCCCGCATCGCCTCCACGGTCACGCCGGCGCGCCCGTTCATCTCGGCGACCAGGCGGGCGACGACCTCCTCGAAAGCGTCGAGCGGCCCCTCCTCGGCGTCGCGAAACTGGAGGTCGAGTTCGGCATAGCCGGGAACGATGGAACCGGCGTTCGGTTCGATGCGCACGCGCCCCATCGTCCAGACGCTGCGCGCGGCGGCGACCTTCGGGAATTCCTGGTTGATTCGGTACGCGAGCTCGTAGAGCGCGGTGGCGGCATCCCGGCGTCGGGCCATCATCGTCGTGCCCGCGTGGTTCTGCTGCCCGCGGAAGACGAAGCGGAAACCGCGCAGGCCGACGATGCCGGTCACCACCCCGATCCGGTGTCCGGCTTCCTCGAGGTGCGGACCCTGTTCGATGTGCGGCTCGAGGAAGCCGGCGTAGCGGTCGGGATCCAGGCGCAATCGCGGCACGCCGGCGAGCCCGGCGTCGCGCACTGCGTCGGCGAGCGCAACGCCATGCGTGTCGCTCGCTCCTTGCTCCATCTCCGGCGGGAGCGCGCCGATCAGCGAGCGGCTGCCGAGGCAGCCGACGAACCGCGCCTCCTCGTCCTGGAACGAGACCGCGTCCACGGGGAATCCGCGGGTCGCGTCGTCAGTTGGCCAATGCGCGCACGACCTCCAGTCCGTAGATCACCCCGAGGGCGCCATCGAGCCAGCCACCGGTGGGTTGGGTGTCGGAGTGCGAGCCGATCAGCAGCGCCTTGCCCGGTTGCCGGGAGCGACCGAACACGTTGCCGACGCCGTCGATCGTCGCGTCGAGGCCGGCCTCCGCGTACCGCGCCCGCAACCAGCGACGGGCTTCCATGTCTGCGGTGCTGAAGGCCGGGCGCACGACGCCCGGGCCGTGCGCGCCGATGGAACGCAGCGTGCGCAGGTCGGAAAGGAGACGTTGTGGGTCGATGCGGGGCATAGGACGACATTCTAGAAGCCCGGCACTGCAAGGCTGGATCGCGTACCTAAAGCCACCAGGAGCGACAGGGATGGATTAGCCGGATCATGGCGTGGCAACGCTGCGCGGGATGTGCCAACCTCGCGCCCGTTACGCCGTTCGAGGCGAAGACAGTCACGAGGGAAGGACACAAGCATGGACAAGTCCATGGTCAAGGGCGTGGTCATCGGTGGCATCGCGATGGTCGTGCTCACCGGAGGTGCGGTGACCGGCTACAAGGCGATGAACCAGCCGAAGTACGCGGACGTCATCGCCGTGAAGGAAGTGACACAGACCGTCACGACCCCCCGGCAGGAGTGCAAGGACGTGCAGGTGCAGAAAAAGGCGCCCGTAAAGGACGAGAACCGGGTGGCCGGCACGGTCATCGGCGGCGTGGCGGGCGGCCTGGTGGGCAGCACGATCGGCGGTGGCCGCGGCAAGACGGTGGCGACGGTTGCAGGTGCGGCGGGCGGCGCCTATGCCGGCAACCAGATCCAGAAGAACATGCAGGAAAAGGACGTGGTGACGACGACGGAAACGCGCTGCACGACCGTCAACGACACGTCGCGCAAGGTGATCGGCTACGACGTCACTTACCGCCTAGACGGCAGGGACAAGGTGGCGCGCACCTCGTTCAAGCCGGGCTCGCAGTTGCCGGTCAAGGACGGCCAGGTCGTGCTGACTCCGCCCGACACCGCCAGGTAGCCGGCAGCCGACCGCGATCAGCGGCGCCCGCGTGACGCTCGGCGCGGTTCGGCACTTCAGTGCCGGTTCGCGGCATCCGCCTGCGCCGTGTCTCCGCGCGTGAAGAGTTGCGTGACGTCGACCGCGTCGAACGTGTACTGGCGGCTGCAGAAGTCGCAGGTCACGGTCACCGTGCCCTGCTCGTCGATGATCGAATCGACTTCCTCCCGCCCCAGCGAAACGAGCATGCGTCCGATGCGTTCGCGCGAGCACGTGCACGCGAAGTGCGGGCTCATCGCCGGGTAGTGCTCCAGAGGTTCCTGCCAGAAGAGGCGCCGCAGGACGTCGTCGGTGCCGAGCGTCAGCAGTTCCTCGCTCGTGATCGTGTGCGCCAGCGTCACGGCGCGGTCCCAGGCATCGGGGTCGCTGCTTTCCGCGCTGCTTCCCGTGGTCCCGCCCTCGGTCGGCAGGCTTTGCAGCAAGGAGTCCGGCGCTGACGTGTTCGCTGGCCGCCAGCCACAACCGCGTGTCGAGTTGCTCCGACTGCCGCATGTAGGCCTGCAGCACCTCCGCCATCGTGTCGCCATCGAGCGGAACGATTCCCTGGTAAGGCTGCTGTCCAGGCATCGGGTCGCGCGGATCGAGCGTGATCGCGAACCGGCCGCGGCCGTGGCGGTTGATCAATTCGCGCATCGAGGCGTCGTTGGCGATGGGCACGTCGGCAAGCGTCGCGGTGGCGCGGATGGCGAGGTCGGGCAGGCACTCCACGACCAGCAGCTTCACCGGTCCGTCGCCGTGCACCTGCATCACCAGGGCGCCGTTGAACTTGATGCTGGTGGCCAGCAGCGCACCCGCCGCCACCATCTCGCCGAGCAGGCGCGTGACGACCGGCGGGAAGTCGTGCAGTTCGACCATCTGCTGCCACGCATCCTCGATGCGCACCAGGCCGCCTCGAACCGGTGCGGCCTTGAACAGGAACTTGAGCAGCCGGTCCGTCACCGTGTCGTCGCCGCCTGCTGCTGCACCCGGGCAAGCTCCGCGGCGTAGTCGCAGTAGGTGCCGATCGTGTGCCTGATCAGTTCGCGCTTCCGCTCGTCGAGCGGCGCGATCACGCGCGCGGGCTGGCCGCCGTAGAGGTGACCGGCACTGAGTACCTGGCCGGGCGATGTGGCGGCTCCGGCCGCGAGGAACACGTCGTCCTCGACCACCGTGCCGGGCGCGACGACGCTGCCGATGCCGATCAGGCACCGGTCGCCGATCGTGCAATCCGCCATCGTCACGTTGTGACCGATAGTCGTGTCCTGGCCCGAGCACCATCCGCGCGCCGGGCGTGCACCGCAGGACCGAGTTGTCCTGCACGTTGGTGCGGTCGCCGATCACGATCTCGCCGCCCGCAGCGTCGAGTTCGCAGCCGTACCAGATGCTCGTGCGCGGCGCGGCGACGATGCGGCCGGACAGCACGGCCGTGTTGGCGACGAACGCCGTCGGGTCGAGTTCCGGTCCTTCGTCCGAGGCCGTTGCGCGCTCGGCCGGATCGGCGGCCAGCCGCTGGCGCAACTGCTGCCGGCGATTGGCGAGTTCGGCGGCATCGATGGCGCGCTGCGCCTTCGCGGGTTTCCCGGCGTACACGTGGCCGCCCTCGAGCCTGCTGCGCGGATAGACCACCGACCCCGCCTCGATCACCGCGCCGGCCTCGATCACGCAGCCGTCGAGGATCACCGCGCCGTCCTCCACGATGCAGCCGTCGCGCACTTCGCAGGCGTGGATCACCGCGTTGCTGCCCACGGTGACGCCATTGCCGATCACCGTCGGATAGACGTCGTGCGCGATGTGAATCGTGGCGCCGTGGCCGAGCGTGAGGTCGTCGCCCGCCCGCACGTAATGCCCATCGGCGCGGATGACGCTGGCGGCTCCCAGCCACGCGTCGCGTCCCAGCGTGATCCGGCCGACGATGGCCGAATTGGCGCCGGCGTGGCGCGGCGGCCCGCGAGTTCGGGATGAGTCCCGAGGTACGACAGGAGATTCAGGTGGGATTCGTTCGGCATGGACAGGGATGGCACGGCGCCGACGGACACGGTGCGCTTGGTTCGAGGCGGGATTCTGGCACGTGCGGGGAGGGCTACCCGGCAATATCGGGAGTAGGGAATTGGAGGTCCCGGGCGGCGCCCGGGACCTCCGCCCGCTCGTCAGAACACGGGCGTCTCCCGGTAGGTACCCCAGACGGCCTTCAGTTTTTCAACGATGTCGCCCATCGTCGCACCGGCCTTCACCAGCTCGACCGTGACCGGCATGATGTTCTGCGACTCGTCCTTCGCGACGGCCACCAGCTGGTCCAGCAACTGGTTCAGCCGGGCGTTGTCGCGCTCGCGGCGGACGCGCTGGGTGCGCGCGACCTGGCGCTCGGCGGTCGACGGGTCGTACGGGTGGATCTCGATGTCGTGCTGCGCTTCGTCCTCGACAAAGCGGTTCACGCCGATCACCGGCTTGTCGCCGGACTGCTTGCGCAGCGCGGTCTCGTAGGCGAAGTCGGCGATGTGTTTCTGGAACCAGCCTTGCTCGATCAGCTTGATGGTGCCGCCGCGTTCCTCGACCTCCTTCAGGATGTCGAAGATGCGCTTCTCGTACTCCGTCGTCAGTGCCTCGACGTAGTAGCTGCCGCCGAGCGGATCGATCACGTTCGTCACGTTCGTCTCTTCCGCGATGATCTGCTGCGTTCGCAGTGCCATCTTCATCGCATCCTCGGTCGGGATCGCGAACGCCTCGTCGTAGCCGTTGGTGTGCAGCGACTGCGCGCCCCCCAGCACGGCCGACAGCGCCTGCATCGCGGTGCGAACGATGTTGATCTTGTACTGCGGGGCGGTCAGCGTCGCCGCCGCGGTCTGGCAGTGGAAGCGCAGGCGCATCGAGTCCGGGTTCTTCGCGCCGAACCGATCCTTCATGATCTTGGCGTAGCAGCGGCGCAGCGCGCGGAACTTGGCGACCTCCTCGAAGAAGTCCGCCTGCGACACGAAGAAGAACGCGAGCCGCGGCGCGAAGTCGTCCACCGCCATCCCGGTCTTCAGCACTTCCTCGACGTAGACGATGAGGTTCGCCAGCGTGAAGGCGGCTTCCTGCACCGGCGACGAGCCGGCTTCCGAGATGTGATAGCCGGAGATGTTGATCGGGTTGTAGCGCGGCAGCTTCTTCGCCGAATACGTGATGATGTCGCGGCAGATGCGGACCGACGGCGCGATCGGGTAGATGTATTCCTTCTGCGCCATGTACTCCTTCAGGATGTCAGCCTGCACGGTCCCCGAGATCTTCTTCAGGTCGTAGCCGCGCTGCTCGGCGAGCGCGACGTACATCGCGAGCAGGATCCACGCGGTCGGGTTGATCGTCAGCGACACGGAGATCTTCTCGAGGTCGATGTCGGCCAGCAGCGCTTCCATGTCGGCCAGCGTGTCGATCGCCACGCCCTCGCGTCCGACCTCGCCCTCGCTCATCGGGTGGTCCGAGTCGTAGCCCATCAGCGTCGGCATGTCGAAGTCCGTCGAGATGCCGGTCTGGCCCTGCGCGATCAGGTACTTGAAGCGCCTGTTCGTGTCTTCGCCCGTGCCGAAGCCGGCGATCTGCCGCATCGTCCACGTGCGGCTGCGATACATGGTCGGGTAGGGGCCGCGCGTGAACGGATAGCGGCCGGGCAGGCCGATGTCCTCGATCGGCGTGTCGGCGACGTCGGCCGCGGTGTAGACGCGCTTGACCGGAAAGTCGCCGATCGTGAAGAACTGATCCTTGCGCTCGGCCTGCTTCTTCAGGAAGGCCGCGACTTCGCGCTCTTCCCACTCCTTCTCTTCCTTGCCGACACGGGCGGCGATCTCGGCATCAAGCCAGTTCATTCGAATACTCCTTGCGTAAGGCGGTGATGACCAGTTGCTGCGCCACTGTGTACGGATCGCTCGTTCGGTCGGCGAGCACCGATGCGAGGCCGGGCCGGACGTGGTCGCTGGCGCGGTGGAATCGTTCGAGGAGGACGGTCTCGGCCGTCTTCTGCAGGCGGAAGTCGGCGATGCGGCGACGGCGCTGGCGACCCAGCTCGCTGCCCTGCGCAAGTTGCCAGTGGCGCGTGATCGCGTCGAGCAGTTGCTCCAGCCCGGTGCCATCGAAAGCGCTGACGCCGATGACCGGGATCTTCCACTCCGTCTTCGGCTGTGTCAGCGCGCCGAGCGTCAGCATCTGCTTGATGTCGACGAGCGTGCGGTTCGCGTCGTCGCGGTCGCACTTCGACACCACGTGGATGTCGGCGATCTCGAGCACGCCGGCCTTGATCGCCTGGATCTCGTCGCCGAGGCCCGGCGCGGAGACGACGACGGTCGTGTCGGAGGCCTTGGCGATCTCGACTTCGTCCTGGCCCACGCCGACGGTCTCGATGATGATCGTGCGGTAACCGGCGACGTCGAGGATGTCGCAGGCGTCCAGCGCCGCGCGCGCCATGCCGCCGGTCGCGCCGCGCGTCGCCATGCTGCGGATGAAGACGCCGGGATCGTTGGCGAGCTCCGTCATGCGAATGCGGTCGCCGAGGATCGCGCCGCCCGAGTACGGGCTCGACGGATCGACGGCAACGATGCCGACCCTGTCGCCGCGGTCACGCAGCAGCCGCGCGAGCTTGCCAACGAGCGTCGACTTGCCGCTGCCCGGTACGCCGGTGATGCCGATGACGTGCGCGGCGCCCGCGCGGTGATAGATCCGCGCCAGCGTCTCGCGCGCCTCGTCGACGCTGCTTTCGGCGCGCGTGATCAACCGGCCCGCGGCGCGGGTGTCGCCGTCGGCGAGACGCGCGAGCAGTTCGGAGGAGGGGACGTAGGCCATCAGCGTCCTTCGCGCGCCAGCTGCTCGTTGAGGCCGCGGAACACCTCGCGGTCGTCGATCACGCGTCGCGCCTTGAAATCGGTCCGCGTGAGCGAGTGCGGCTCGACGATCTCGACCCGGGTCCGGATGCCGAGCACCGTCTGCAGCTTGTGCGCCACTTCCCGGCGGAACGTCTCGACGCTGTCCGCGCCGGCGCGACGGGTCGCGTCATCGGCCTCCACGCGCAGCAGCAGTTCGTCCATCGCCGCGTCGCGGCTGATGACGATGCGATGCTCGCCGCCGTAATTGGCCAGCTCGTTGAGCGCGGCGTCGATCTCGCTCGGATAGACGTTCTCGCCGCGGATCGTGAACATGTCGTCGATGCGGCCGAAAATGCCCTGCGGCAGCCGCGGATAGGTGCGGCCGCACGGATTCTCATCGTTCACCCACAGCGAGAGGTCGCCGGACACCAGCCGGATCATCGGCTGCGATGTGCGTTCGAGATGCGTGTAGACCGGCGTGCCGCGCTGGCCGTACGGCACGCGCCGCATGGTCGCCGGATCGCAGACCTCGGTATAGACGACGTCCTGCCAGCACAGCATGCCCTGGTCGTCTGCGCGGAGCCCGCGACATTCATCCAGGGCGAGATTTCCGCCATCGAGCCGGTGTCGTACACCCTGGCGCCGTACACCTCCTCGATCTTGTCGCGCACGCCGGGGATGGATGCGCCCGGCTCGCCGGAAAAGAACATGATACTTCAACTTGAAGTCGCGCGGATTGAGCTTCTCCTCGGCGCGCCACTTGCGCGAGATGCATCGCGTAAGTCGGCGTGCCGTAGAAGCCGCGTCGGCTTCATCATGTCGAGCCATTGCACCAGCGCGGCCGACATGCCGGGGACGCCGGCGCCGAAGGGAAAGCATTTCGCGCCGAGCCGTTCCGCGCCCGCGAGCGCTGCCCCAGCTTCCCATATAGAGACGAGAAGATCGCGGCGACGCAGATCGTGTCGCCTGGCCGCAATCCCATGCCCCACATGATGCGGGCGTGCGCGTTGGCAATCGTCGCGCCAGTCGTTGCGGCCGACCGCAGAACGCGGTGGGCCGACCGGTCGTTCCGCTGGTGCCATGGATATGGAAGACGTCGCTCTCGGGCATGCACGAGATAGTCGCCGAACGGCGGCATCGCGGCTTGTGACTCGCGCAAATCCTTCTTCTGCACGACCGGCACGCTTGCGACTCGAAGTCCTCCAGCGATTTCAGCTGGCTGGGGTGAAACCCGGCGTCGTCCCATTTGCGCCGATAGAAGGGCGCATGCTCGTACGCGTAGGCGCAGACGACTGCAGCCGTTGCAGGATCGCACGGTCGCGATCGCCGGCCGGCATCGTCTCGCGCCGCGTGAAACCAGTAGCGGCTGTCCTGCGCGCGGAAGGTAGTTCTCGTCATAGCGCCGGCCGGAACGACCACTGTTCCATCTGCATCGACATTCCTTCGGATGTCCGCGCGCGGCGCGGAAAGGACGGGCTCATCGCGGTCCGCGTTCGGAGACGAGCTGCGGGCAGCGTTTCGATGATCGCCTGCGGCGGCGTGTCCTGCAGCATCACTTCGCTCACGCCCATCTTCTTGAGCGCCACCACGTCCTCGTCCGGCATGACGCCGCCGGCGACGACGATCATGTCGTCGGCGCCTTCCTTCTTGAGCGGCCGAAGATCTTGGGAAACACCGTCATCTGCACGCCGGAGAGAAGGCTGACGCCGAGCACGTCGACGTCTTCCTGGATGGCGGCGGTGACGACTTCGTCGGGCGTGCGGTGCAGGCCGGTATAGATCGACGTCCATGCCGGCATCGCGCAGCGCGCGGGCCACGACCTTGACGCCGCGGTCATGGCCGTCGAGGCCGACCTTGGCGAGCAGCACGCGGATTGGGGAGGTCATGGAGGCATCCAGGAGATTGAAAATTACTGAATACTGTATACGATATGCGAGTCTGTCCAGAAAAAGCTGCGCTGTCAAACGGCAGCGCACCAATCGGCAGCATCAACTGAACCCGGAGCGAAGATGGAATCGCTGAAGCCGCAGAGGACACTGGTCGAGCAGGTGTACGAACGCATCCTCGACGCCATCTGCGAAGGGACCTTGCCCGCGGGATCGCGCGTGACACAGGACGAACTCGCGGCACAGTTGCAGGTCTCCCGGCAGCCGGTGATGACCGCACTCGGTCTGCTGCGCCAGCAGGGGTTTCTCGTCGAGCACGGCCGGCGGGGGCTGCAGGTCGCCCCGGTCGACCGCGCCCACTTCGATGCGATCTACGAGTTCCGTTCCGTTCTCGAGCCATGGGCGGCCGGGCTGGCGGCGCAGCGCATGACCCCGCAACTGCTCGTGCGCGGTCGCGCGCTCGTCGAGCAAGGCAGGCGCGTCGCCGCCGCGGGCGACGCGCACGCGACGCTTCAGGCAGACATCGACTTCCACAACTTCATCTACGAGGCGAGCGGCAATCCTCTGGTGCTGGAATCGATGCAACTGCACTGGCAGCACCTGCGCCGATCCATGGGCGAGGTGTTGCAGCGACCGCGCTTCACCGAGAAAGTCTGGCGCGAGCATGCGGCGATCCTCGATGCGATGGCGGCCGGCGACAAGAAGACCGCGTCCCGGTTGATCGCCGAGCACGTGCGCGAGGCGCGGGAACGCGTGGGCGCCGAGCTCGAGGCGGTGGAGCGCAAGGCCGCGTAGCCGCAAGCGCGGTCCGTCCCTCGGATCGGGCTCTCCTTCCTACAATGCCGCCATGACATTCCGGGAACTGCGCCACGGTGCGCTGGCGGCCCTGCGCGTCGCCGACCCGCGGGAAAAGGTGTCCGCCGTCCACGCCCTTGCGGCCGCGGCGCCGCTGCCCGACCCTCGGCTTGTGATCGACCCCCCGGGCGACATTCCGGGTCGCCCGGCGATGCCGCGCCTCGTGCAGCCCGCCGAATTGTCGCGACGCGCGGCCGGGACCCAGGTGGGGCGGGCGGCCCTGCTGCATTCGATCGCCCACATCGAGTTCAACGCGATCAACCTGGCGCTCGACGCCATCTGGCGCTTCCCGGGCATGCCGCCGGCCTTCTATCTCGACTGGCTGCGCGTCGCCGATGAGGAGGCGACCCATTTCACCTTGCTCTGCGGGCGACTGCTCGCCTGCGCGTGCTGCTACGGGGATTTCACCGCGCACAACGGCCTGTGGGAAATGGCGGAGAAAACGACCGGCGACGTCCTCGCCCGCATGGCCCTCGTTCCCCGCACGCTGGAGGCCCGCGGGCTCGACGCCTCTCCGACCGTGCGTGCGAAGCTGGCCGGCGCGGGCGACGACGAGTCCGCGCACGTCATCGATGTGATCCTGCGCGACGAGATCGGCCACGTCGCGATCGGCAACCGCTGGTTCCGCTACCTGTGCGATCTGCGCGGGCTCGACCCCCATCAAGCCTACGTAGATCTTTCTATCCGCCATTCGGCGCCGCGGCTGCACGGCCCGTTCAATTTCGCGGCGCGGCGCGCCGCCGGGTTCGACGAGACTGAACTGCGTGCGCTCGAACGTTGATCTGCCGGCTGTCGGCCTCCCGTCGGACTAGCTCAACCGCGCGATCGCCCGCTCGTGGGATCGATTCCCATTGGGGCGCTCGCTAGAGTCTGCCCATCGCATGGAGGCACGATGAACTGGTCGACGCTGTTGAGTACGCCCATCGGTGAACTGCTGGGCCGCAAGAAGGAGCAACAGCGCCGTCGCGAAGCCTCGAAGCCCGCCATCGGAGCCACGCTGTGCTGCGCGGGGCTACGCATGACCGTGCAGGCAGGCCTCAGCGAAGACCTCTGGAGGTGGCTGGTCAAGCTGGGCTGGCGGGAACTGCAGCCGCGCGAGAACCGCCTGCACTTCAAGCCGCTGCCCACGGCGCTGGTGACGCGCCTGTTCGACTGCCAGGAGGACGAGCGCGAGCGCCTTCTGCTGGCCGCCATCCGACAGGCGGCCAACGGCAGCAGCACCCGCGTCGTCCTGCCGGAGCGCATCCCCTCCCGCGTTGCCTAGCATCGGCCGACGCTTTAGCCGATTCTTGGTATGCCGTTCGGGAGAGGGGCCGCTACAGTGGCTCACTTCCCGGAGAACGCTTTGGCTCTCGTCACCCAGGTACGCGATCAATTCCGGACGCTGATGCGGATTCGGCGCGATCGCGCGTTGCCGTCGGCGGGACATAAGCCGGGCGTCGGCGCCCGCATCACCTGCGGCGACCTGCGCATGAGCGTGCAGGCCGGAATGGCGGACTCGCTGTGGCGCTGGCTGACGAAGCTTGGCTGGCGCGAAGTGATGTTCCGGCCGGACCGCCGGCGGTATCGCGACATTCCGCACGGCTTCGTGACGCAGTTGATCGATGCCGCACCGGAGGAACGCGAGCGCATCCTGGCGGTCGCCATTTCGCATGCGTCTTTCCGGGTACCGCCACCGCGCACGCGTGGGCTTCCCGGCGGCTCCACTCCCGCGTGAACGAACGCCTGGTCGTTCCCAGGCCCCGCGTGCCCTATGCGGGACGCAAGTTCTCGCAGTTTTCCGTCGGAGACCGGTTCGGCGAGGATGTCCTCATCACGGACCGCCATTTGGCCGACGGCGCGCGCCTGATCGGGGACTACAACCCGCTCCATGTGGACGCCGAGTTCGCCGAACGATCGCTGTTCGGCGGAACCATCCTGCACGGCGTCCTCACCTCGGCGCTGATGAGCGCCTCGTTCGGCAACCTGGTCGCCGGCACGGCGATCGGCTACCTCGAGCACAACGCGCGCTTCCTGGCGCCGGTGCGCGCGGGCGACACGTTGCAGATCACCTGGACCGTCGCTGCGCTCGCGCCCAAGCCGGCGCGCGGCGGGGGCATCGTCAGCGCCGAGTGCGAGGCACTCAACCAGCACGGCGTGCTGGTGGCGACCGCGACCGGCACGATGATGGTCGGCGAGGGCACCTGACCCCGCGCGGAACCAGGTGCCCCGTCGTGCGTTGCGTCAGGCGAAGGTCTCGCGCATCAGCGTGCTGAACCATTCGTTCATCTGCCCGTAGTTCTCGGTGTTCGGGCTCGAGGCTTCCGACGGCGCCGTGCCGACGATCCTGTAGCTGCGCGTGCTCGCGTCATACTGGTAGAGGGCCGTCAGCCACGACGCAGTCGAGGCCGTGATCGGCGAGAAGCAGGCCGAGTTGATGACGACGTCGTTGTCCGGGCCGAGTCCGCGGAACGCCCGCAGGATCGCGTCGGCGGCGGTCTTGCCTTCCTGGTTGCCGATGTGTCCGGCCTTCGGCACTCCGGCGCTGCACGAGTCGCCGATGACGTGGACACCCGCCGCGATGGTGGACTCGAACGTCACTGGATCGACGCCCGCCCAGCGGCCGTTCGCGGCGTTGGCGAGGCCGTTGTCGAGAACGACCTTGCCAGCCCGTTGTGGCGGAATCGCATTCACCACGTCGCCCTCGAAATCGCCCATCGTCGTGTGCACTACGACGCGCGCCTGCGTGGCGTCGACCGACGTCACGGCGGCGTTGGGGACGTAGGAGAGCATGCCCGCGAAAAGGCCGGCGAAGGCCGTCTCGAACGTGTGGCGCTCCGCCTGCACGAACGGGTTCGCGTCGAGCACGACGACCCTCGAGCCCGGCTTGTTTCGCTTCAGCCAGTCGGCGACGACGCACGCGCGCTCGTACGGGCCCGGCGGGCAGCGAAAGGGCGCCGCCGGAATGGTCATCACGAAGGTGCCGCCCGCCGGCATATTGACGAGCTGGCCGCGCAGCGTCGAGGTCTGGTCGCCGGCCTGCCACGCATGCACGACGCGTTGGCGAGCGGCCTCGGATTCGAGACCCGGGAGGACGTCGAAGGTGACGCCAGGCGCGACGATCAGGCGGTCGTAGTCGAGCGTGCCGCGGTCAGCCAGTGTCACTCGCTTGCGCACGGGGTCGATGGCGACGACGTCGCCCTGCCGCACGTTGACCCCATAGTTCTGCCTTACCGCGTCGTAGCGATAGACAAGGCTGGACAGCGTGCGCTGGCCGGTGAGGACCAGGTTGCTGAAGATGTTCGAGGTATACGAAGGGTTGCGTTCGACGAGCGTCACCTGCGCGCCGGAGCCGCCCCACAGCCTCAGGTACTTGGCGGCCGCCATGCCGGCCATGCCGCCGCCCACGACGACGACCCGCCCGGAGGTGCCGGCAGCGGCCACGGTGGCCGTGCGCGATTCGGCTTGCGCCTGAGCCAGCGGGGCCGGCGCCGCGGCGCCGGATTCCGAGGTCAGCGGGTCGCCTCCGCCGCCACAGCGTGTCAGTGCGGTGCCGAAGCCGAGTGCTCCCGCCGCCGTCAGCCAGGTTCTGCGTGTGTAGTTCATGGCGTCTCCTCAGCGGATCGTGGACAGGTACTTCGAAACCTTCAGCAACTGCGCATCGGTGAAGCCCTTGGCGTGCGGGATCATGATGTTGTAGTCCTCGGTGCCGGGCTGCTTGCGCTGCATCTCCTTCAGCTTGCTGTAGATCTCGGTCGACGATTTGCCGTTGATCTCCTCGAAGCCGCGGCGACCGTCTGTCCCGTGGCACTGGAAGCAGTTGGAGGCGAGCAGGCGTCCTTCCGGTGGCGTGGCGGTCTGGGCCGAGGCGGGCAGCGCGAGCAGCGCGGCGGCCAGGGCGATGGGGCCCCCGACGAGAACTCGAGTCGTTGTCATGCATTCCTCCGTAAGTGGCGCGGTCTCGGCCAGGCAGCGGCCGCTTTTTCATCGCCGTCGCGTAGCGGTCGGGCGATGGACGCGTTCTAATGGGTCGTCGAACGGTCCGTCCACGATGATCTTCCGCGCGCTTGCGTCGTGTCACCGGATCTGTCGGCCTAGCCCACTTGCGTGAGGGACGCGACGGCGCCTCGTCGAGAGGGCGAGCATCCGAAGCGTGGCTTGAGTGATTCGCGTCACTCGCGCAGAGTGACCGCCATCACCGAGGAGGAAACGCTAGAAGGTCTTCACGAGCGCGAGGATCGAGCGGAAGCGCTCGTCAGTGGCGAACCGGGTCCATTCGAACAGCACGGTCTCGGTGCCGGCGACGATGCATCCGGCGTTCGACATGCGTTCGAGTGCCAGTTCGCGATCGCGCCGCGCCGCGGGGCGCGAACCCACCGCATCGTCGACGATCCACACATCGAGTCCGGCGGCGCGCAGGCCAAGCGCGGCCTGCATCACGCAGACGTGCGTTTCCATCCCGGACATCACGACCTGGCGACGCCCGCTCGCGCGGACCATGTCCAGGAACTCGGGATGATCGGTGGCGGAGAACGCGGTCTTCTCGAAGATCTCGCTCGGGCTGAACCGGCTGCGCAGCGGCTCGACCAGCGCGCCGATCTGCTGCGGGCAGTGCTCGGTGATCAGCTTGGGAATGGCGAACAGCTCGGCCGCGCTCACCAGGGCGTCGGTGCGCGCGGTGACGCGCTCGTGGTCCTGGATCGCCGGAGCGAGCTTGCGCTGGATGTCGATCACAAGCAGCAGGGAGTCGTCACGGGCGAGTCGCATGTCAGTGGTCCTCCGCGCCGGCGGCGCGCTTCGCTTCCTGCTCGCGCAGCACGCGGCGCTGCACCTTGCCGGTGGTCGGTCATCGGCAGTTCGGCGATGAACTCGATTTCCTTCGGATACTCGTACGGCGCCAGTTGTCCGCGCACGTGCTTCTGGAGTTCGTCCACGAGCGCCGGCGAGCCTTCGAAGCCGGCGGCCAGGACGACGTACGCCTTCACGACGGCACCGCGCTCGGCATCCGGTTTCGGCACGACAGCGACGTTGGCGACGGCCCGGTGCTTCACCAGGCAGTTCTCGATCTCGCTCGGACCGATCCGGTAGCCGGCGGCCTTGAAGACGTCGTCGGCGCGGCCCTGGTACCAGAGATAGCCGTCCTCGTCGGCACTCGCCAGGTCTCCGGTGCGCGACCAGTCGCCGGTGAACTTGTTGCGTGTCGCGGTGGGGTTGCGCCAGTACTCGAGGAAGAAGATCGGATCGAGGTCGCCGTGAATGTCGCGGCGGTTGATCGCGACTTCGCCCACCGTGCCTGCAGGCACGGTGTTGCCGTCATCGTCGATCACGGCCACGCGATGTCCGGGATACGGCCGGCCCATGCTGCCCGGCCGCGCCGGCCACTTGAGGCGGGAGTTGCCGACGATGTAGTTCATCTCGGTCTGTCCGAACATCTCGTTGACGGTCAGGCCCAGCGCTTCCCGGCACCATGCGAACACCGTCGCGCCGACCGACTCGCCGGCGCTCATCATCGACCGCAGGTGCAGCGTGTAGCGCGACCGCGGTTCCGTCACGCTCTTCATCATCATCTTCAGCGCGGTCGGGAACAGGAACGTGCTGGTGATCCGGTAGCGCTGCATCAGTTCGAACGCGCGCTCGGGCGAGAAGCGGCCGCGGGTGCCGACGATCGGGAAACCGAAATACAGCGTCGGCAGCAGCGCATCCATCAGGCCGCCCGTCCACGCCCAGTCGGCCGGCGACCAGAACACGTCGTCCTTCTGGGGGAACCAGTCCTGGGAGCGACAAAGCCCGGAAGGTTGCCGATCAGCGCCCGATGCGGCATCAGCGCGCCCTTCGGGGGGCCAGTCGTGCCGCTCGTGTAGATCAGCAGCGCCGGGTCATCGGCCAGGGTGGCCACGAGGTCGAAGCGGTCGCTGTGCTTCGAAAGCAGGGCGCTCCACTCGTGCCCTTCGCCATCGCCCCGGCCAACGACGATCAGGTGCCCGAGCGCTGCGCAGCGCGCCCGCACCGATGCGAGCGCGGGCAGCGCGCCCGCGTCGACGATCGCGACGACCGTGTCGCTGTTCTGCAGGCGGTACTCGAGCGCGTCCGGACCGAACAGCAGCGACAGGGGCATCGCCACGGCACCCATCTGATAGATGGCGATGTGCGCAACGGCCGGTCTCGGGACTCTGCGGCAGGACGATGGCGACGCGGTCCCCGGCCTTGACGTCGAGCGACCGCAGTGCGTTCGACAGGCGGTTGGCGTCGGACTGCAGCGCGGAATACGTGTACGAAGCGCCGTTGCCGCGCTCGTCCTCGCAGTGCAGCGCGATGCGCGACGTCTCCTGGGACCAGCGCCGGCAGCAGCATCCGCGATGTTGAATTCGCGCGGCACGTGCCACCGGAAGTCGTCGTACAACGAGCGGTACTGGTCTCGCATCCGTGTCCTCGTCCGGTCGACTCGCCATGGCTTTCTATAATCGCCGAAGGCACCTACCCGCGCAAACGTGAATTCGCACCGGCCCTCCCGCTCCCGCTACGCGACGATACGCGGCCTGCGCTATCACCTGCGCGAGTGGGGCCCGGCCGAGGTCGGGCCGGAGCGGCGCCTGTTCATGTTGCACGGCTGGATGGACGTCTCGGCGTCGTTCCAGTTCGTCGTCGATGCGCTCGACTGCCCGATTGGCAGGTGATCGCGCCCGACTGGCGCGGCTTCGGCCTGAGCGAGTCGGACGGCGGGCGACTGCTACTGGTTTCCGGACTACGTGGCCGATCTCGACTTCACTCCTCGACCACGTCCAGGCAGGCGCCCCCGCTCACGTCGCTCGGACACAGCATGGGCGGCAATATCGCGTTGCTCTACGCGGGCGCGCGCCCGCAGCGGGTACGGAGCGTCATCAACCTCGAGGGGCTCGGCCTCCACTCCAGCCACCGGAACAGGCGCCGGGCCGTTTCGCCCAGTGGTTCGACGAACTGAAGGCGGGCGGATCGCTGCGCGACTACGCGGACCGCACCGAGGTCGCGGCGCGACTGCGCAGGAACAATCCGCGTCTGTCCGTCGAGCGCGCGGCCTTCCTCGCCGAGCACTGGGCCGAGCCGGATGGTCACGGCCGCTTCCGCGTCGCGGGCGATCCCGCGCACCGCATCGTGAACCCGGTGCTGTATCGACTCGACGAGGCGATGGCCTGCTGGAAGGCCGTCACCAGTCCCGCCCTGATGGTGCTCGCCACGGAAACCGACGCGCTGGCGCCACGTGGCGCGCGACCGCGAGCAGGCGCTGGAGGAAGTCCGGCGCCGCTTTGGCTCGGTTCCGGGCGCCGAGCAGGCCACGGTTGCCGACGCCGGCCACATGCTGCATCACGACCAGCCGGAGGCCGTTGCGCAACTGATCGAGGAATTCCTGCGCAGGCGGGGCTGAGACGCCTTGCGGCCCGGTAAAATGGCGCATGCCTGCCAATTTCGGCGCCGACCCGCGGGACGTGCTCGCCGACCTTCACTCCCACTCGATGATCTCCGACGGCACGCTGCGGCCGGCGGAACTGGTGACGCGCGCCCATGACCAGGGGGTCGAACTGTTCGCCCTCACCGATCACGACGAAGTGGCTGGCCTGGACGAAGCCGTTGCAACGGCGAGCCGCCTGGGCTTGCGGTTCGTTTCCGGGGTTGAGGTCTCGGTGACGTGGGGCGGCACGACCCTCCACATCATCGGTCTGGGCATCAACGAGCACGATCCCGGCCTGAAGGAGCGGCTCGCCGAGGTGCGCGCCGGGCGAATCCGCCGCGCCGAGGAGATGGGGGAGCAGCTCGCGCGCGTGGGGATCGACGGCGCGTTCGAGGGTGCGCTCGTCTATGCCGGCAATCCGCAGATGATTTCGCGCACGCATTTCGCGCGCTACCTGGTGGAAACCGGTCACTGCCGCGACGTCAAGGATGTCTTCAGCCGTTACCTGGTCGAGGGCAAGCCGGGCTTCGTGCCGCACGCGTGGGCGGCGCTGGACGACGCGGTCGACATGATCCGCGATGCGGGTGGTGTCGCCGTCGTCGCGCATCCCGGGCGCTACAAGCTCAACGAACTGGCGCTGCACACGCTGCTCGGGGAATTCCGCGAGCTCGGGGGCACCGGCATCGAGGTCGCCACCAGCAATCACTCCGAACGCGACATGCGGCGATTTGCCGACCTTGCGCGCGAGTTCGGTTTCGAGGCCTCCGGCGGAAGCGACTTTCACGGACCGGGTGAGTCCGAGTACGTCGAGCTGGGCCGGGTGGCGCGGTTGCCGGCCGACCTCACGCCCGTGTGGCATCGCTTCGTCTGATGGCGCAACTGTTCGGCGTCCATCCCGTCGACCCCCAGGTGCGGTCCCTGCGGCAGGCGGCGCAGATCCTGGACCACGGCGGCGTCGGGGCCATACCCACCGACTCCTGTTACGCGCTCGCCTGTCATCTGGACGACAAGGCGGCGGTCGATCGCGTGCGGCAGATCCGCCGCATCGACGATCGCCACCTGCTGACGCTGATGTGCCGCGACCTTTCCGACATCGCGCTCTATGCCAAGGTCGACAACCGGCAGTACCGGTTGCTGAAGATCGCGACGCCCGGCCCATACACATTCATTCTCGAAGCGACGCGGGAAGTGCCGCGCCGGCTTTCCCACCCGTCGCGCAAGACGATCGGCCTGCGGGTGCCGGATCATCGGGTTGCGGCCGGCCTCCTCGACGTGCTCGGCCAGCCCCTGCTGACGACCACGCTGCAGCTGCCCGGTGACGAGATGCCGTTGAACGACCCCATGGACATCCTCGAGCGTCTGGATCACCAGATCGACTTCGTGCTCGACGCCGGCGCCTGCGGCATCGAGCCGACGACGATCGTCGATCTCACCGGCCCGGAAGCCGTGCTGATCCGGCAGGGGAAGGGCGCGGTGGAGGCGCTCGGCCTGTAATCCGTTCCTCCTCCTCACCGCGGCAACCATGCGGCGCGCCGGGACTGGCAGGGCGCGCTGATAGACTGGATTCGATGGAAGAAATCATTCAGCAGATCGCGGTCTACGCGATTCCTGTGCTGTTCGCGATCACCGTGCACGAGGCCGCCCATGGCTACGTCGCGCGGATGTTCGGCGACAACACCGCGTACGTCCTCGGCCGTGTCACCCTCAACCCGGTCAAGCACATCGACCCGCTCGGCACCATCGTGATCCCGCTCGGCATGGTGCTGTTGACGGGCTTCATGTTCGGCTGGGCCAAGCCGGTCCCGGTCGACTGGGGCAGCCTGCGGCGGCCCAAGCGCGACATGATCTGGGTCGCGGCGGCCGGTCCTGGCGTCAACCTCGTCATGGCGGTGGTCTGGGCGCTGATTTACCGCACCCTCTCGGCCGCCGGCGTGCAGGAAAACTATTTCTATCTCGTCGCCCAGGCGGGCATCAGCGTGAACCTGGTGTTCATGGCGCTGAACCTGCTGCCGATCCCTCCGCTCGACGGCGGCCGGATCGTGAGCGGCGTCCTGCCTACCCGGATGTCGATCGCCTACTCGCGCATCGAGCCTTACGGCCTGATCATCCTGCTGGTGCTGATGTTCACCGGCGCGCTGTCCTTCTTCCTGCGTCCGCTGCACGAGATCGGCGCCGCCATCGTTCGCCTGTTCCTCTGACCATGTTCCCTGATCGCGTCCTGTCCGGAATGCGCCCCACCGGCGCGCTGCACCTCGGCCACTACCACGGTGTGCTGAAGAACTGGGTCCGCCTGCAGAGCGAGCATCCGTGCCTGTTCTTCGTGGCCGACTGGCACGCGCTGACGACGCACTACTCGGAAACCGAAACGATCGAGGGCAACACCTGGGACATGGTGGTCGACTGGCTGGCGGCCGGCGTCGATCCCTCGCAGGCGACGCTGTTCGTGCAGTCGCGCGTGCCGGAACACGCCGAACTCTTCCTGCTGCTGTCGATGGCGACTCCGCTGGGCTGGCTCGAGCGCGTCCCGACGTACAAGGACCAGCAGGAAAAGCTCAACGACCGCGATCTCGCCACGTACGGCTTTCTCGGTTACCCGCTGCTGCAGGCGGCCGACATCCTGATCTACCGTGCCACCATGGTGCCGGTGGGTGAGGACCAGGTACCGCACATCGAGATGACGCGCGAAATCGCACGCCGCTTCAACCACCTCTTCGGGACGGAACCCGGGTTCGAGGACAAGGCGCGCGATGCCGTGAAGAAACTCGGCTCGCGGCGCGCCAGGCGCTTCATGGAACTGCGCACCCGCTACCAGGAGCAGGGCGAGGTCGCCGCGCTGGAGCACGCGCGGGCGCTGATCGACGAGGTGGCGAGCCTCTCGATGGCGGATCGGGAGCGGCTCTTCGGGTATGCCGAGGGGGCGCGCCGCATCATTCTCGTCGAGCCGGACGCGCTGCTGACCGAGGCGTCGAAGATGCCCGGTCTCGACGGCCAGAAGATGTCGAAGAGCTACAACAACGCGATCACGCTGCGCGAGGACCCCGAGTCGATCACGAAGAAGATCCGCACGATGCCCACCGACCCGGCCCGCGTGCGCCGGACCGACGCGGGCGAGCCGGAGCGCTGCCCCGTGTGGCAACTGCACAAGATCTATTCCGACGAGTCGACACGGGAGTGGGTGCAGACGGGGTGCCGCAGCGCCGGCATCGGTTGCCTCGACTGCAAGCAGCCGGTGATCGACGCGGTGATCCGCGAACTGGCGCCGATGCGGGAGCGGGCCCAGCGCTACCTCGAGGACCCCACGCTCGTCCGCAACATCATCGCCGACGGCTGCGACCGCGCGCGCGAACTCGCGGGCGAGACGATGCGCGAAGTGCGCGAGGCGATGGGGCTGCCGCACGGCTGAGTCGGAGATGCTGCCGCACGCCGAGGAGCGGCCGTCGGAGTGGGTCCGGCGGTTCGCGCCGCTCGTTGCAGCCGGCGCCCGCGTGCTCGATCTCGCGTGCGGGGCGGGGCGGCACGCCCGCGTGTTCGCCGATCGCGGCTGCCGCGTGGTCGCGCTCGACCGCGAGCCGCGCCTCGGCGTGGATCTGGCGGCCCGGCCGGGAGTCGACGTGCGGCAGGCCGACCTCGAGCTGGGCCCCTGGCCCCTCGGCGACGAGCGTTTCGACGCGATCGTCGTCACGAACTACCTGCATCGCCCGCTGTTTCCGTACATTCTCGCGGCGCTTGCGCCCGGGGCCATGCTGCTCTACGAGACCTTCGCTGTCGGCAACGGGGCGTTCGGCAAGCCCTCGAACCCGGCGTTCCTGCTCGCGCCGCGCGAACTGCTGGACATCTTCGGGGCCGAACTCCGGATCCTCGCCTTCGAGGACGGCTATGCCGCCACGCCGCGGCCGTCGATGGTGCAGCGGATCGCGGCGGTGAAGCCGGCTGCCGACGGAAGTCTCGTTCCGGCGCAGGTCGCGCTGCACCCGTCCTAGCGCGAGCGCGGCTGTAGAATCCCGCCCTTCGCTGGGGAGACGCACACCACCATGATCAAGGGCAGCATTGTCGCTGTCGTCACGCCGATGCACGAGGACGGCGGGCTCGACCTCGACGCCTATCGCAAGCTGATCGACTGGCACATCGCCGAGGGCACGAACGCCATCGTTGCGGTCGGCACGACCGGGGAGTCGCCCACCGTGACGCCGGAAGAACACGGCGAACTGATCCGCGTGGCGGTGGAGGCGGCCAAGGGCCGCGTGCCCGTGATCGCCGGCACGGGAGGAAACTCGACCGCCGAGGCGATCGAACTGACCGAGCACGCGCGCAAGGTGGGGGCGAACGCGACGCTGCAGGTCGTGCCGTACTACAACAAGCCCACCCAGGAGGGTCTGTACCGGCACTTCCGCACGATCGCCGAGCGGGTGGACCTGCCGATGGTCCTCTACAACGTGCCCGGGCGGACCGTCGCCGACCTCGGCACCGAGACGACGCTGCGACTGGCGCAGGTCCCGGGCATCATCGGCCTGAAGGACGCCACCAGCGACATGGGCCGTGCCGCGGAGCTGCTGAAGCGGGCGCCGTCCACGTTCGCGCTGTACAGCGGCAACGACGACACCGCGCTCGCGCTGATGCTGCTCGGCGGGCACGGCGTCATTTCGGTGACAGCCAACGTCGCGCCGCGGCTGATGAGCGAACTGTGCCGCGCGGCCCTGGCCGGCAACCTTGCCCGGGCGCGCGAGATCAACAACCAGCTGCTGCCGCTGCATTTCAAGCTGTTCGTCGAGGCCAACCCGATCCCGGTCAAGTGGGCGCTCGCAAGGATGGGCCGCATCCGGAATGGCATCCGCCTGCCGCTGGTTCCGCTGACGGCGGCCAGCGAGCCGGTGGTGCTCGGCGCAATGAAGGAAGCCGGGCTCATCCAGCCCGAGCAGGAGTTCTCCGATGATGCATCGCTTCACCCGATCGAGCGGCCTGGCCGCGATGTGCGCGGCGCTGATGTCCGGCTGCTCGTGGACGGGCGACTTCTTTTCCTCGGACAAGGTCGCGTACGAGAGCGCGAAGCAGACGAAGTCGCCGCTGGAAGTGCCGCCCGACCTCTCGCAGTTGCCGCGCGACGAGCGTTTCGTCATCCCTGACCGGCCGCAGACCATCACCGCGTCCGGACAGCAGGCCGCGCGGCCGACGGCGGCCTCGGCACCGGCCGGCGCGCCCAGTTCGGCGGTCGTGCCGTCCGGCGTCGTCGCGAAGATCGAGCGACAGGGCAATCAGCGCTGGCTGGTGGTGAACCTGCCGCCGGACCGTGTCTGGCCCGTGCTCGTCGATTTCTGGCCGACGGTCGGGCTCAAGATCGAGAAGTCGGATATGGCCGCGGGAGTCATCGAGACGGTGTGGGCCGAGAACCGCGCCAAGCTTCCGCAGGACATCATCCGCCGCACGCTGGGTCGCGCGCTCGACTCGGTCTATTCGACGGGCGAGATGGACAAGTACCGCGCGCGTCTCGAGCGCACCGAGCAGAACACCTCGGAGATCTTCGTCACCCACCGCGGCATGATCGAGGTGTACACGACGGCGGGGCAGGACCAGACGAAGTGGCAGGCCCGACCGTCGGATCCGGATCTCGAGGCGGAGATCCTGCAGCGCCTCCTGGTGCAGTTCGATGCATCGGCCGCGAAGGCGACGGCCACCGCGGCGGCCGCGCCAACGGCACCCGCCGCAGCGGGCGCTGCCGGCGCCGCGTCGACGGCCACCCGCGGCGCAGCGGGCGCGCCTGGTGAAGGGCGCGGACGGTCGCAGCGAACGTCTCGACATCGACGACGGCTTCGACCGCGCGTGGCGACGCATCGGTCTCGCGCTCGATCGCGGCGCCTTCACGGTCGAGGATCGTGACCGCGCCAAGGGCATCTACTTCGTCCGCTACCTTGACCCGGACTACGAAGCGAAGGCGAAGTCGGACCAGGGCTTCCTGTCGAGGGTCTTTTCGAGTGACAAGCCAATCCCGGCGCCGCAGTACCGGGTGGTGGTCAGCGGGCAGAGCACGAACGCGACCGTGGTGACCGTGCAGGGCGCCGACGGCAAGCCCGAGCGATCCGCCGCCGGCGACCGCATCCTGGCCCTGCTGAACGATCAACTGCGGTAGGCGGTCGTCCGGTGCTGCGCGCGTGCAGCCTGGGATCCGGCAGCGGTGGCAACGCGCTGGTCGTGGAGGCGCGTGACGGCCTCGCCGTCACGCGGGTGCTCGTCGACAACGGATTCAACCTGCGCCAGGTCGGTCGCCGCCTCGCGCGGGCTGGTCTGCGCCTGGAGGACATCGACGCCGTGCTCGTCACGCACGAGCACAGCGATCACGTCGGCGGGGTCGCGCGTTTTGCCTGCAAGGCAGGCGTTCCGGTCTTCTGTTCGGAAGGCACGGAGCGCGCGGTGAGGCTGCGCGAACTGGGTGTCGATTGGCGCGAACTGGCGTCGGGCGTCCGTCACGAGATCGGCGCCCTGGTGATCGACCCCTACGAAGTGCCTCACGACGCCGCCGAGCCGCTGCAGTTCGTGTTCGGCGACGGCGGACGCTCGCTGGGGCTGCTGACCGATGCCGGGGAGACCACCTCCGCGATGGTGGCGGCTCTGCGCCGCGTCGATGCGCTGGTGCTGGAGTGCAATCACGACGAACGGATGTTGCGGACTGGGCCGTATCCATCGTTCCTCAAGGCGCGCATCGGCGGGACGCGCGGCCACCTTTCCAACGCGCAGGCCGCCGCCCTGCTGGGGCAGCTCGATTGCGCTCGCCTGCAGTGGGTCGCCGCGGCGCACCTGTCCGCGCAGAACAACACGAAGACTCTCGCATGCGCGGCCGTGGCGGCGGTACTGGGCTGCATCGACGACGACGTCGCCGTCGCTGATCAGGAGGAAGGCCTGGGCTGGCGCGAGGTCTAGGGTAACGAGATCGCGCCTCGCGACGGGACAAAGAAAAAGGGCCGGCAATGCCGGCCCTTTTCTTTCAGCGCGACCCGATTACTTCTTGGCTGCGGCGTCCTTGGCAGCGTCGACAGCCTTGGCTGCGTCAGCTTTGGCGGCGTCGACGGCAGCGCCGGCGGCGGCAGGCGCCATCGGGGCAGCAGCCGGAGCGGCGGCGGCGTCAGCGGGCTTGGCAGCGTCAGCGGCCGGCGCGGGGGCGGGAGCCGGGGCCGGGGCCGGAGCTGCGGCAGGCGCGGGCGCCGGCGCGGGTGCAGCGGGTTCCTTCTTGCCGCAGGCGGCCAGCGCCACGACCATGATGGAGGCGATAAGGAGCGACTTTTTCATTTGACTACGAACCCTTCCTGGTGATTTTCGATGTGGTGTGCGACCCCGGGGCCGCGGGATGAAATGGTTCCCCACACTTGGTTCCCCACTCTTTCCAGCCCGCGATTATAGCGTTTACACCGTGGCAGGCGTTGCTTCAGAGTCCGAGCGGCGAGACGGGAAGGTTGTGCGAGGCGGCTTCCCACCGTCGGTCGAAGGCCGCGATGTGCGGCTGGGCGTGGGGCTTGTTGTGCAGCCAGAGGTCGCCGCGCGCGGTGGGAGTCGGACGCAGTTCCAGGGTGGCGTGATCGTCCCCCAGCACCTGGGCATCATCACCGACGGGGTCATCGACCGAGGCGACACGCAGTTCCAGCGCGTGCGGGAAGCGGCGCTGCAGCAGGCGCAGGCGCGCGGCGCGCGTATCCAGCCACGCCGGGTCGTCGACGAGCAGGCGGACACGCGCGTTGCGGTCGCCGAGCAGCAGGCGGGACATCGCTTCGGTCGCGTCGATCGTCGACAGGTCGAACACCGAAAGGTCGCGATGGACGAATCGCAGCGTCCGCCGGGCGATCCGTATCGCGACGCCGACGCCCTGGTGCAGTTCCTCGCGCGACGTGATCAGCACGCGTTGCGGCGCCGGGTCGTCGATCAGGATCTCGGAAGGCTTCATCGCGCTGTTCCTTCGTTGACGAGTTGAATCCAGCCGGCCTCGTACCAGGCATGCAGCAGCGCGTGGCCGACGTCCGGAAGCGTGGCCAGCGTTGCCGCATCGAGGGCCCGCTCGTCCGCCAGCGTTCGAAGCTGCCGTGCGCATTGCGCCGGGAAGCTCAGGGAGTCGCCGTTGATGCCGCACTCGCGGCCGGCGTACAGCATCCGCGTCGCGGGATGGAGCGCGACACCCCGGCGGACGGACGTCTGCCGGAACTGCGCCGCGGACGCGGGTCGGGGAGGCCGGGCGAACACCACCTGTGCCTTGGGCTCGCTGAGATGGCGCAGCAGGAAGCGTTGCGTGTCGCGGGTGCCGGGTTGCTTGCGGGTCAGCGCGCCGTGGACCTGTCGAACCATCCCGGGCGGCAGGGCGGCCGGCCGGCGCGCCGGCGACAGCCCGGGGTCTGCGTACCGGCCGGGCAGCGACGCGGCATCAGCGAAGTCGGCGAACCAGGGCTCGAGGAGCTCCTGGTACGTCGGTGCGCCGGAACCCGACCGAGTAGGTGAGGCATTCGCCCTCGGCCGTGCCGTCGTGCGCGACACCGGGAGGCAGGTAAAGCATGTCGCCCGGCTCGAGCACGAATTCCTCGCTGGCGTGGAAATCGGCGAGGAGCTTCAGCGGCACGTCCGGGACAAGCGTCGAGGTCGCGCTGCCGGCTGATGCGCCAGCGGCGCCGTCCCCAGGCCTGCAGCAGGAAGACATCGTAGGAATCGACGTGCGGCCCGACGCCGCCGCCGTCGGTGGCATAGCTCACCATCAGGTCGTCGAGGCGCGCGTCCGGCACGAAACGGAAGCGGGCCAGCAGTTCATGCGCGCCGGCATCGAGCAGGTCCACGCCTTGCACGAGCAAGGTCCACTGCGCGCGGCGCCTCGAAGGGAGGCGCCGGAACGGGCCATGCTCCAGGAACCAGCGGCCATCGCTGCGCGTGATGAGGCGCGACTCGGTGTCGCTCCCGCCGCGCGAGCTCGAACAGGGTGTCGCGCGTGACCGGCGGCGTGAAGGCGGGGAAGGCGTTGCGGATCAGCAGCGGCTTGCGCTGCCAGACGTCGCGCATGAAGCGCGCGACCGGCATCGGTCCGAGCCGCCGCAGGATGGAAGATGAAGGCACGCGCGGATTATAGGAACGGGCCGCGGGGCATAATCAACCCAAGGGGGATGCGATGAAGATCGATCAGAGCGCGCTCGTCAGCCTCGACGTCGCCATGTACGACGCCCAGGGCAACCTGCTCGAGCGGTCGGATGAACCGCTCGTCTACCTGCATGGGCACGACGACGTCCTGCCGCGGATCGAGGAGGCCCTCGCGGGCAAGGAGGCGGGCGCGCAGGTGGCGCTGCAGCTCGAGCCGGAGGACGCCTTCGGCGACTACGACCCCGCGCTGGTCCTGCTGATGCCGCTGGAGAACCTCGGGGACGGTGTCGAGGTCGGCATGCGAGTCGAAGGTGACGGCGGGCAGGGCGTGCCGGGGCGCATCTTCACGATCACCGACATCGCCGAGGGCATGGCCGTGCTCGACGGCAACCATCCGCTCGCGGGCCTTGCGCTTCGCTTCGACATCACCGTGATGGACGTCCGGCGCGCCAGCGAGGAAGAACTCGCGGACGCGGACGCGCCACGCCTACCCGACTTCCTGCGGGTGGCCGAGCCGCGCCAGACCACGCTGCACTAGCTAGGGTCGCGCCAGCCGCTGCAGTTCGTCGAGCAACAGGTGAGCCTCGCGCGGCGACAGGTCGTCGAGGTCGAGCGCCAGCAGGCGATTCCTGAGCGCGTCCTCGGGCGCCACCGTGGGCGCCGGGGTCTCGGGCGTGGCAACGAACAGATCCAGTTGCGGGCGCGTTCCGAGCGCGCGTTCCTCGAGTTGCGCGAGCAGCGATCGCGCGCGCCGGATCACGGTCGGGGAGACCCCGGCCAGCTGCGCCACGGCGAGCCCGTAGCTCTGGTTGGCCGGGCCGTCGCGCACCTCGTGCAGGAACACCACCTTGCCGGCGGCCTCGGCGGCGGCCACGTGCACGTTCGCCACGTCCGGGTGCTGCTCGGCCAGCTGCGTGAGTTCGAAGTAGTGAGTCGCGAACAGGGTGAGGCTGCGGTTCTTCTCGACCAGCTCGCGCGCGATGGCGGCCGCGAGCGCCATGCCGTCGAACGTCGAGGTGCCGCGTCCGATCTCGTCCATCAGGACCAGGCTCTGCTCCGTCGCCGCATGCAGGATCGCCGCCGCCTCGGTCATCTCGACCATGAAGGTCGAGCGGCCGCGGGCGAGGTCGTCGGCGGCGCCGATGCGGGTCAGGATGCGATCGACCGGGCCGAGCCGCGCGGCCGCGGCCGGGACGAAACTGCCGGCGTACGCGAGCAGGGTGATCAGGGCGATCGAGCGCATGTAGGTCGACTTGCCGCCCATGTTCGGGCCGGTGATCACGAGCAGGCGGCGGCCGGCCTTCAGCACGCAGTCGTTCGGCACATAGGTTTCGAGTTCGCGTTCGACGACCGCGTGCCGCGCGCCTCGCACCTCGATCTGCGGGCTCGTCGACGAACTCGGGCCGCGTCCACCGCGCCGATTCCGCGTGATTGGCGAGCGCTGCGAGGGCATCCAGCGATGCGAGCAGCGGCGGCGGCGCCCAGCAGCGCCGGGACGAAGGGCGCGAGATCCGCCAGCAGCTGGTCGAAGAGCTCCTTCTCGCGCGCCAGCGCGCGCTCGCGCGCCGACAGCGCCTTGTCCTCGAACGCCTTCAGCTCCGGAGTGATGTAGCGCTCCGCGTTCTTCAGCGTCTGGCGTCGCCGGTAGTCGTCCGGCACCTTGGCCGTCTGTCCGTGCGTGACCTCGATGAAGAAGCCGTGGACCCGGTTGTATTCCACGCGCAGGTTGGCGATGCCGGTGCGGGCGCGCTCGCGCGCCTCGAGGTCGACGAGGAACTGGCCCGTGTTGTCGCGCAGCGCGCGCAGTTCGTCCAGTTCGGCATCGAAGCCGGCGGCGAGCACGTCGCCGTCGCGGACCGCGTGGGCGGGCTCGACGAGCAGCGCTGCCGTCAGCAGGGCGTGCGCCTGCGGCGGAAGCCGCAGGCCGTCTCGCAGGGAGACGAGTTGCGACGCGTCGAGTCCCGCGAGGAGTTCAGCCGCCCGCGCGGCGTGTGGCAGCGCGTCGCGCAGCGCCGCGAGTTCACGCGGCCGCACCGAACGCAGCGCGATGCGTCCCCCGATGCGCTCCAGGTCCGGGATGGCGTCGAGTTCCGCCTGCAACTGGCGGCGCAACTCCGCCGCGTCGAGGAGAGCCTCGATCGCGCCATGACGGTCGGCGGCCGCGGTCTGGCTGCGCAGCGGGTGATGCAGCCAGTGACGCAGGCGCCGGCTGCCCATGGGCGTTGCGCAGCGGTCGAGGAGGCCGAACAGCGTGGGACCGTCCTCACCGCGCAGCGTTTCGGTGATCTCGAGGTTGCGCCGCGTGACGGCGTCGAGCGCCACGTAGTCGGCGGTTTCCTCCCGCCGCAACGTCCGGACGTGCGCCAGCGCGCCGCCCTGCGTCGCGCGTGCGTACTCGAGCAACGCGGCGCACGAGGCGATGATCTGCGGCGAATCGGCGACGCCGAAGGCGTCGAGCGTGCCGACCTGGAACTGCGCCTGCAGCGCGCTGGTCCCGCGGTCGACGTCGAAGTGCCAGTCGGGGCGCGTCTGCACGGTGCACTCCGTGGCGGACAGGGCGTGGCGCAGCGCGTCCTGCCAGCTTTCGGGCACGAGCACTTCGCTCGGGACGATGCGCGCCAGTTCGGAGCCGAGCTGCGCGAAGGGGGCGCTGGTCGCGCGCAGTTCGCCCGACGAAAGCACGAGCCACGCGAGGCCGAACTCGCCGTTGCGCCTGAGCGGTGGCGCGATCGCGAGCAGCACCGCGTCGGACTTCGCGTCGAGCAGGGCCGGGTCGGTCAGGGTGCCGGGCGTGACGACGCGCACGACCTTGCGCTCCACCGGCCCCTTGCTGGTCGCCGGATCGCCGATCTGCTCGCAGATCGCCACGCTTTCGCCGAGCTTCACCAGCTTCGCGAGGTACTGCTCCACCGACACGACCGGAACGCCCGCCATCTTCACCGGCGCGCCGCCGGAGGCGCCGCGCGACGTCAGCGTGATGTTGAGCAGCCGCGCCGCGCGCTCGGCGTCTTCGTAGAACAGCTCGTAGAAATCGCCCATCCGGTAGAAGAGCAGGACGTGCGGGTGCTGCGCCTTGATGCGCAGGAACTGCTGCATCATCGGCGTGTGGCCGGCGAAATCAGCAGGAGCGTTCACGCGGAAAACGTCGCGCGGCTCAGCTCGCGCGTGCGGGATGCACGTTGCCGACCAGGTTCAGCAACTGCGGGAAGATCTTCGGCGCGCCGCAGACGATACGACCTTCCTCGAGGTAGGCCGTCTCGCCCTTGAAGTCCGATACCAGCCCGCCGGCTTCGAGGATCAGCAGGCTGCCGGCGGCCATGTCCCACGGCGACAACCCGATCTCCCAGAATCCGTCCAGGCGTCCCGCGGCGACATACGCGAGGTCGAGCGCGGCGGCGCCGGGCCGCCGGATGCCGGCCGTGTGCTCGGTGACGCTCCTGAACATGCGCACGTACTCGTCGAGGTGTTCGAAGCTGCGGAACGGGAAGCCGGTGCCGATCAGGCACTCCGACAGCTTGGTGCGCCGGGACACACGGATGCGTCGCTCGTTCATGAAGGCGCCCCGGCCTCGCGACGCGGTGAACAGTTCGTTGCGCGTCGGGTCGTACACCACGGCCTGCGTGACGTGCTCGCGGTGCCGCAGCGCGATCGACACGGCGTACTGCGGGAAGCCGTGGATGAAGTTGGTCGTGCCGTCGAGCGGATCGATGATCCACGTGTACTCGGAGTCGCCGCTCGCGCCGGACTCCTCGGCGAGGATCGCGTGGTCCGGGTAGGCCTTCAGCAGGATGTCGACGATCGCCTGTTCGGCGGCGCGGTCGACCTCGGTGACGAAGTCGCTGCGGCCCTTGCTCGCCACCTTGACGAGATCCACGTCGAGGCTGGCCCGGTTGATGATGGAGCCGGCCTTGCGTGCGGCCTTCACGGCCGTGTTCAACATCGGGTGCATGATCGAGCGCGTCGGCCATTCGACCGGCGGCATTTAGACTGGCCCGCGATTCTAGTCGATAGCCCTGTTCCCACGCCGATGGCCGCTCCTGCAGATCGTCTCCGCTTCGTGCTCGTCGCTCCCAGCCATCCGGGCAACATCGGCGCGGCGGCGCGTGCCATCAAGACGATGGGGTTCGGGCGCCTGGTGGTGGTGCAGCCGAAGCACGCCGCCTACCGCGAGCACCCGGACGCCGTGGCGCTCGCCACCGGCGCGGCCGACGTGCTGGCTGCGAGCGCGGCCTGCGCGAACCTGACCGAGGCGCTGACCGGCGTGCGCACGGCGTTCGCGATGACCGGCTACGACCGCCAGTTCGGACCGCCGCTGGCCGACTTGCGAACCTGCGCCGCGGACGCCGCGTCGCGGGTGGGGGCCGGCGAGGACGTCGCCTTCGTCTTCGGCACCGAGCGCTCCGGACTCGAAAACGAGGACGTCGAGCGCTGCCAGATGTGCTGCGCGATTCCCGCGGACCCCGCGTTCTCGTCGCTCAATCTGGCGCAGGCCGTGCAGGTCACGGCCTATGAGTGCCAGCTTGCCGTGCGCGGAGACGTTGACGTGCACGCCGGCCAGCGTCGATTCGGGCCGGAGGAGATGCCCGCACCGGTCGAAGCGCTGGAAGGGTTCCATGCGCACCTCGAACAGGCGCTGATCGTCGTCGGCGCGCTCGATCCGGACGAGCCGAAGCGGTTGATGCAGCGACTGCGCCGCCTGTTCAACCGCGCGCGGCCGACGCAGACCGAGATCGACGTGCTGCGCGGGGTGACCGCCGCGATCATCGAGTCGCGGGCGGACCGCGCGGGTCGCAAGCGCGGCCGCTAGAATCGGCGGCCCCGATCCGGGGCGGCAACACCGGGCTCCACGGCCGGGCTCGCGGAAAGACCATGTTCACTCGCCTGCGCGAAGACATCGATTGCATCCTCGAACGCGACCCGGCGGCGCGCAGCCGCTGGGAAGTGCTGACCTGTTACCCGGGGCTGCACGCGCTGTGGATGCACCGCATCGCACATGCGTGCTGGAGCGGCGGCTTTCGCTGGCTCGGTCGCTTCGTATCCCACGTTGCCCGGTTCCTCACCGGAATCGAGATCCATCCCGGCGCCCGGGTCGGCCGCTTCGTCTTCATCGATCACGGGATGGGCATCGTGATCGGCGAAACCGCGGAGATCGGCGAGGGGTCGACGATCTATCAGGGGGTGACGCTGGGCGGCACGTCCACCATCAAGGGCGCCAAGCGGCACCCGACACTCGGACGCAATGTGATCGTCGGCGCGGGCGCCAAGGTGCTCGGCGGCTTCACCGTCGGTGACGGCGCGCGGGTCGGCTCCAACGCGGTGGTGGTCAAGGAGGTCCCGGCCGGCGCCACCGCGGTCGGCAACCCCGCGCGCATCCTCCACAAGGAAACGGACGCGGCGCGCGAGCAGGCGGCCAACCGCATGGGCTTCTCCGCCTATGGCATCACGCAGGAGGGCGACGATCCGCTGACCAAGGCTCTGCACGGCCTGGTGGATCACGCGACCGCCCAGCAGCGGGTCATCGATCAACTCGTGGTCGCCCTGGAAAAGAACGGAATATCCCTCGGCGAGGCGAAGTCGGCGGCGAAGGCCGTGCATGCGGTCGACCCGTCCGAACTGAACAAGCTGGTCGACGAGTAGGCCGCGGCCAAGCCGACCGCGGCGCCGAACGAGGTCAGTCGAAGAAGACCAGCCGCGGACGGCCGTCGACGCACTCGAGAAACCCGCCGCGCGTCTCGCCGTCGTCGAGATCCCAGTCCGGCAGCACCCAGCGTTCGGCGAGGGCGTCGCCGAGGTCGACGACATGCGCGCCCGGCCGGTGCGTGTGACCGTGGATGACCCGGCGCACACCCGCGCTGCGCAGCGCTGTCACGACGGCGTCCGCGGTGACATCCATGATCTCCTCGGCCTTGGTCGATTTTTCGCTCTCGCTCTGCATGCGCAGGCTGCGCACGAAGGCGAGTCGATCGTCGACCGACCTCGACAGGAAGTCGCGCTGGAACTGCGGCTGGCGCGTCATGGCGCGGAACTGCTGGTAGGCGAGGTCGCGCGTGCACCAGGCGTCGCCGTGCGACAGCAGGGTGGGCGTGCCAGCGACGTCGACCACGATCGGGTCCGCGAGCAGCGTCCCGCCGGTCGCTGCGGCGAATCCGGCGCCGAGCAGCAGGTCGCGGTTGCCTTGCATCAGCAGCAGGCGCGTTCCGTGCGCGGTCGCCTTGGCGAGCGCGTCGATGACGGGCCGCGCCGATGCGGCGCTGTCGTCGCCGATCCAGAATTCGAACAGGTCGCCGAGGATGACGAGTTCCCCGTGCCGGGGCACGTCCTCGTGCAGGAACTCGAGCAAGCGGGCGGTGGTGCGCGGCCTCTCCGCCGTCAGGTGCAGGTCGGAGATGAAGAGCGGATCGACCAGCGGCGCCGCCGTCGCCGCGCCGGCGAGGACCGGCGGCGGTGCGGCCAGGTTCACTCGACGATCTCGGCGCGCTCGAGCAGTACGTCCGACTCCGGCACGTCCTGGTGCATCCCCTGGCGGCCCGTGCGAACGGCCTTGATCTTGTCGACGGTGGCAAAGCCGTCGGTCACCTTGCCGAACACGCAATAGCCCCAGCCCTGCGCGGTCGGCGCGGTGTGGTTGAGGAAGTCGTTGTCGGCGACGTTGATGAAGAACTGCGCGGTGGCCGAATGCGGGTCCCCGGTGCGCGCCATCGCCACCGTGTACTTGGCGTTGCGCAGGCCGTTGCGGGCCTCGTTCTCGATCGGCGCCTCCGTGGTCTTCTGCCGCATCCCGGGCTCGAAGCCGCCGCCCTGGATCATGAAGCCGTTGATGACCCGGTGGAACACGGTGCCATCGTAGAAGCCGCTGCGCACATAGGCCTCGAAGTTGGCGGCGGTCTTGGGCGCGCGCTCGTGATCGAGTTCAAGCGTGAACGCGCCGAAGTTGGTGAAAAGGCGAACCATCCTTGCTCCCTTTGGATTACTTGACGATGCGTGCGGACTTGATCGTGACCGGCGTCTCGGGCACGTTCTGGTGGCCGCCGCGGCTGCCGGTCGGCACGTCCCTGATCTTGTCGACGACGTCCATGCCTTCGACGACCTTGCCGAAGACCGCGTAGCCGTTGCCGTCGAAACTCGGATAGTCGAGGCGCGGGTTGTCGACCACGTTGATGAAGAACTGCGCGGTGGCCGAGTTCGGGTCGCCGCGGCGTGCCATGGCGACGGTGCCGCGCTCGTTCTTCAGGCCGTTCCTGCTCTCCAGCGGAATCGGCGCGCGCGTTGGGCCGCTCGGTGAGGTCGGCGCTGTAGCCGCCGCCCTGGATCATGAAGGTCGGGATGACGCGGTGGAACACCGTGCCGTCGTAGTGCCCGGCTTTCACGTACGCGAGAAAGTTATCGACCGTTTTCGGCGCTTCCTTCGGCGCCAGTTCGAGCACGATCCGGCCGTGCGTGGTTTCGAGCGCGACGCGCGGGGCGGAGCCCTGCGCGGAAGCGGCGGTGATGCCGAGCATCAGTGCAGCACTGAACAGCAGCGACGTGGTCTTCATCGGACTCCTTGCGAAAGTTCAGGGGACGGTACGGGTCTTGGCGAGCAGCTCGCGCGTCAGCGCCAGCTTGGTGCCGGCCACGCGGTTGCCAGGCTGCAGCTTTGCGGCGCGCTGATACGCGTCGACGCTCATCTGCAGGTAGATATCGCCGAGATTTTCGTGGGCGGTGGCGTAATCAGGGCGCACCGTGAGCGCGGTCTCGAGCAGCGTGCGGGCCCGGTCAAGCTGGCCCTCGGATGCGTAGATGACCGCAAGATTGTTATAGGGCTCGGGCAGTTCCGGAAACTCTTCGGTCAGGCGCTCGAAGACCTGACGGGCGCCCGGGCCGTCCTTCAGTTCGGACAGGATCACGCCGCGCACGAAACGCATCTGGGCGTCGCGCGGATTCGCGCCCAGGTGGGCATCGGCCCGCGCCAGGGCCTGCTGCATTTGTCCCGCGGCCATCAGCTTCTGGACCTGCTGCAGCTCCGTCAGCTCGACGCGATCGGTCGCCGGCGGCGGCACCGACGGCGCCGGCGAGGAGAGCTGCGCGAGCGACGTCACCGGCAGTGTCGCGAGAAGCGCGAAACCGGCGAAGGCGAGGGAGCGTAGCGTCGTTGGCATGAATACGCCGGGGAGCCGGCCGTCGCGGATGCAGGAGGGCGTTCTCTCCGGAACGCCGTACATCTACGGAGTGATTGATATACTCGGGCGATTCTACAGCCCACCAAAATCACGTCGGCCCCTCGAAATGTCCGCGCTGCGCTGTTGACCGGGATCTGCTGGTTTCTGTCCGCGCGCTCGCATTTCTCCGTCCGGTTCGCCGGATGTCTTCCTGGGGGGTGAAGTTCCATGACGGTCCAGATCTACAACACGCTGTCGCGCCGCAAGCAGCCGCTCGAGCCGCTCGAGCCGGGCCACGTCCGCATGTACGTCTGCGGCGTGACCACGTATGACCGGACCCACATCGGCCACGGCCGCACCTTCGTCGCGTTCGACGTGATGCAGCGCTGGCTGCGTGCCGCGGGATACCGGGTCACCTATGTCCGCAACATCACGGACATCGATGACAAGATCATCCAGCGCGCTGCCGAGAACGGCGAGACGCCGTCCGCGCTGACCTCGCGCTTCATCAAGGTGATGCACGACGACTTCGACGCGCTCGGCATGCAGCCGCCGGACCACGAGCCGCGGGCGACGCAGTTCATACCGCAGATGCTCGACCTGATCAGCCTGCTCGAGGACAAGGGGCTCGCGTACCAGGCCACGGATGGCGACGTGAACTATTCGGTGCGCAGCTTCCCGGGCTACGGCAAGCTCTCCGGCCGCGCGCTCGACGAGCTGCGGGCCGGCGAGCGGGTCGCGATCGACACCAGCAAGCGGGACCCGCTCGATTTCGTTCTGTGGAAGCGTGCGAAGCCCGGCGAACCGCAGTGGGCATCCCGCTGGGGCGAAGGCCGCCCGGGCTGGCACATCGAGTGCTCGGCGATGGCGAGCCAGCTGCTGGGCCGGCACTTCGACCTGCACGGCGGCGGGCCGGACCTGATCTTTCCGCACCACGAGAACGAGATCGCGCAGAGCGAGGGCGCGTTCGACGAGCCGTTCGCCGAGATCTGGGTGCACACCGGCGCGCTGCGCATGGGCGAGGACAAGATGTCCAAATCGCTCGGCAACGTCGTCACGATCCGGGATGCCGTCGAGCGTTTCGACTGGGAAGTCGTCCGTTTCTATCTCCTGCGCACGCACTACCGCAGCCAGCTGCAGTTTTCCGAGGATCAGATCGTCGAGGCGCGCAGCGCGCTCGCCCGGCTGTACACGGCCCTGCGCGACACGGCGGGCGATGGCGGCGCGGTCGACTGGAACGAAGCGCACGCGCAGCGGTTCGCCGCCGCGATGAACGACGATTTCAATACGCCGGTGGCGATCGCCACCCTGTTCGACCTCGCCGCCGAGGTGAACCGGACGAAGTCGCCGGCCCTGGCGCGGCAGTTGCACGGATTGGCCGCGCCCCTGGGCCTGCTGCAGCGGGATCCGCGACAGTTCCTGCGCGGCGGCAGCGATGGCGCCGACGCGGCGCGTATCGAAACGCTGATCGCGGAGCGCGCGGCGGCGAAGAAGGCGCGCAATTTCGCCGAGGCCGACCGCATCCGCGCGGCGTTGACGGCGGAAGGCATCGTGCTCGAGGACGGACCGGGCGGCACGACCTGGCGCCGCCAGTGAACGGAACCTCGCGTCCGGCGTACTGGGCCCGCGCGAAACGCGCGCTCGGTGCGTCCGACGCCACGATGGCGCGCATCATCGCCGGGCACCCGCGCGTCGCGCTGGCATCGCGCGGAGACGCGTTCAGCACGCTCGCGCGCTCGATCGTGGGCCAGCAGATTTCGGTGAAGGCGGCGGATGCCGTGTGGGGCCGGTTCTGCGCGACGTGCGGCGAACTGACGCCCGGGAGCGTGCTGCGACGTCGTGCAACGACGCTGCGCGGCTGCGGCCTGTCGGAGCGCAAGGTCGAATACATCCGCGATCTCTGCGATCACTTCATCAGCGGCCGCGTCGATCCCGCCCGCTACGCGGAGCTGGACGACGAAGCGATCATCGCCGAGCTGACCGACATCCGCGGCATCGGGCGGTGGACCGCGGAGATGTTCTTGATCTTCAACCTGCTACGCCCTAATGTCCTGCCGCTGGACGATCTGGGCTTGCTGCGGGCCGTCAGCCTGCATTATCTGGACGGCGCACCGATCGTCGGGCGCGAAGGGCGCGCCCGGGTCGAGGCGCTGGCAATGGACTGGGCGCCCTGGCGCAGCGTCGCGACGTGGTACCTGTGGCGCAGCCTGGACCCGGTCCCCGTGGAGTACTGAGCGAGCCTATGGCCAAGATGACCTTCCTCGACTTCGAGCAGCCGATCGCCGAGCTCGAGACGAAGATCGACGAACTGCGTTTCGTGCAGGACGACTCGGCGGTGGACATCTCGGAAGAGATCGAGCGGCTGCAGAAGAAGAGCCAGGCGCTGCTGAAGGACATCTACGCCAAGCTGTCGCCGTGGCAGGTGTCGCAGCTCGCGCGCCATCCGCAGCGCCCCTACACGCTCGACTACATCGCGGACATCTTCACCGACTTCCACGAGCTGCACGGCGACCGCGCCTTCGCGGACGACCTGTCGATCGTCGGCGGCATGGCGCGCTTCAACGGCACGCCGGTGATGGTGCTCGGCCACCAGAAGGGGCGGGACACCAAGGAGCGCGCGCTGCGCAACTTCGGCATGAGCAAGCCGGAGGGTTACCGCAAGGCGCTGCGCCTGATGAAGCTCGCGGAGAAGTTCGGCTTGCCGCTGTTCACCTTCGTCGACACGCCGGGCGCCTATCCGGGCATCGACGCGGAGGAGCGCGGCCAGTCCGAAGCGATCGGGCGCAACCTGTACGAGATGTCCCAGCTCAAGGTGCCGATCATCGCCACCATCATCGGCGAAGGCGGTTCCGGCGGCGCGCTGGCGATCGCGGTGGGCGACGCCGTGCTGATGCTGCAGTACGCGACCTACTCGGTCATCTCGCCGGAGGGCTGCGCGTCGATCCTGTGGAAGAGCGCCGACAAGGCGCCGGACGCCGCCGAGGCGCTCGGCCTCACCGCGCATCGACTGAAGGCGCTCGGGGTGATCGACAAGATCGTCGCCGAGCCGCTCGGCGGCGCGCATCGCGACCCGAAGCAGATGGCGTCGATGCTCAAGCGCGCGCTCGCCGACACGCTGCGCCAGTTCCAGGGCATGAAGACCAAGGAGCTGCTGACGGCCCGCCACGAGCGCCTGCTCGCCTATGGCAAGTTCAAGAGCACGACCGCGGAAGGCTGATCCGGAGACCTCGCCGCTGCTGCAGTCGGTCCGCGACGCACTGGCGCGCGCGATCGACGGGCTGCGCGACGCGGAAGCGCAGTCCTCGGAGCCGTTGCGGCGCGCTCCCGCCCGTCGCGGCGAAGTCGTCGTCATCGCGCTCAGCGGCGGTCGCGACTCGATGGCGCTTGCTGGACGCGACCGCGCGGCTCGCGAAGCTGCGCGCCTCCGGAATCCGTCGCCTGATCGCCGTTCACGTGCACCATGGGCTCAGCCCGAACGCCGACGCCTGGCTCCTGCACTGCGAGAACGAAGCCGCGGCGCGCGGGGTGCCGTTCGTGGCGCGCCGGGTGCAGGTCAAGCGGCGCGGGCAGGGGCTGGAGGCGGCCGCGCGGGAGGTGCGCTACGGCGCGCTGGCCGACGCGGCGCGCGAGGCTGGCGCCCGCATCGTGCTCACCGCGCATCACCGCGAAGACCGGCTGGAAACGTTCCTGATCCAGTGGCTGCGCGGCGCCGGCGTCGACGGGCTCGCGGCGTTTCCCCCGAGCCGCACCTTCGGGACCGACCTGCTGCTGGTGCGACCTTTCGTCGACGTGTCGCGGGCGGCCATCGAGGACTACGTGGGGCAGCGGCAGATCGTCCACGTCGAGGACGAATCGAACGACGAGCGCGCGCTGCTGAGGAACGCGCTGCGCGCCGAAGTCCTGCCGCGCCTCGACGCGCTGCGCCCCGGCTTTCGCGCCGCGGCGGCCCGGTCGGTCGAACTCGTCGGCGAGGCAGCCGAGGTCCTGCGGTCGATTGCCGCGGCCGATCTCGACGCTGCCTCGGACGGCGCGCCGGAGGGCATGGTCTGGCTCGACCGCATCGCGGCGTTGCCGCTCGCCCGGCAGACGGCATTGGTCCGCGCGTGGCTCGACCGGGCCGGCGTCGAACCACCCGGCCGGGCGCGCCTGCTCGAACTGCTCGACCAGGCCCGCACGGCGCGCAGCGATGCCCGGTTGCTCGTGCGCGTCGGTGACCGCGAGGTCCGCCGGTACCGGGGCCTGCTGCTGCTCAAGGAGGCCGACGACGAATCCCGCGACGTGCAGTCCTTCCGCTGGCGAGGCGAGAGCTCGAGGTCAGCGTCCCGGGGTGGGGCGGGGCGCTGAAGTTCCGCTCGGTGGTGGACAGGAAGGGTTCGACCCGGAATGGCTGGGCCAGGCGACCCTCGAGGTACGCCCGCGGGGCGGCGGCGAGCGCTTCAAGCCGCACCCGACGCGGCCGTCCCGGACGCTGAAGCGCCTGTTCCAGGATGCCGGCATCCCCGAATTCGAGCGTGGGCGCCTGCCACTGCTCTGGCGCAAGGACGAACTCATCTACGTCGCCGGACTCGGGGCGGACGTGCGCCTGACGGACCGCGACGGCGAGCGCGTCGTCATCGAGTGGCAACCCGACGCCGGGCTCATCGACCGCATTCCCTGACGTGGCTCAGGAAGAGCCGCCTGCGCTCCTTATAATTCCTGGTTGCTCATCACGCGGGGAAGCGGGGCTCGGCCAACATGGCTCTCATCGTTCACAAGTACGGCGGTACGTCGGTCGGCAACGTCGAGCGCATCCGCAACGTCGCACGGCGCCTCGAAAAATGGCACCGCGCGGGTCACCAGCTCGTCGTCGTCGTGTCCGCCATGAGCGGCGAGACCAACCGGCTCATCGCGCTCGCCAAGGAAATCCAGGCCAGTCCGGATCCCCGCGAACTCGACGTCATCGCCTCGACCGGCGAGCAGGTCACGATCGGGCTCCTGTGCATGGCGCTGATGGACCGCGGCCTCAAGGCCAAGAGCTACACCGGGCCGCAGGTCCATGTGCTGACCGACAGCGCGTTCACCAAGGCCCGCATCATCGAGATCGACGAGAAGAAGATCCGCGCGGACCTGGCGCAGGGCACGATCGTCGTCGTCGCCGGATTCCAGGGGGCGGACGAGCACGGCAACCTGACGACGCTCGGCCGTGGCGGTTCGGACACCTCGGCGGTGGCCATGGCGGCCGCGCTGAAGGCCGACGAGTGCCTGATCTACACCGACGTCGACGGCGTCTACACGACCGACCCGCGCATCGTGCCCGGAGGCGCAGCGGCTGAAGAAGATCACCTTCGAGGAGATGCTCGAGATGGCGAGCCTCGGATCGAAGGTGCTGCAGATCCGCTCGGTCGAGTTCGCCGGCAAGTACAAGGTCCCGCTGCGCGTCCTGTCCAGCCTGACCGACCCCGATTTCCCGCTCGCCGAGGAAGCGACCTCCGGCACGCTGATCACCTTCGAGGATGACCACACGATGGAAAAGGCCGTCATATCCGGCGTCGCGTTCTCGCGCGACGAAGCCAAGATCACCCTGACGCGCGTGCCCGACCGGCCCGGCATCGCCTACCAGATCCTCGGCCCGGTCGCGGACGCCAACATCGACGTCGACATGATCGTGCAGAACATCAGCGTCGACGGCACGACCGATTTCTCGTTCACCGTCCATCGCAACGAGTACGCGAAGGCGATGGATGTGCTGAACTCGAAGGTCAAGCAGCACGTCGGTGCGCGCGAGATCGTCGGCGACCAGAAGATCGCCAAGGTCTCGATCGTCGGCATCGCGATGCGCTCGCACGTCGGCATCGCCAGCCTGATGTTCCGCACGCTGTCGGAGGAGGGGATCAACATCCAGATGATCTCCACCAGCGAGATCAAGATCTCGGTCGTCGTGGAAGACAAGTACATGGAGCTGGCGGTCCGCGCCCTGCACAAGGCGTTCGGCCTGGAAAACGCGATCGCCTGATCGCATTGCTGCCGCGCGCGGCAGCGTCTAAACTCCGCTTCTGGCGCGGGCTTACGCCCGCGCCTTGCTTTTCAGCATCACCGGAGACGTGGCCGAGAGGTCGAAGGCACTCCCCTGCTAAGGGAGCATGCGCGCAAAAACGTGCATCGACGGTTCGAATCCGTCCGTCTCCGCCAAGCAAACGCCCCCGCATTGGGGGCGTTTTGCATGGCGCGGGTGGGCGGGGCGAGAACATCCCCGGTTCGCACTCCATCCCCGCGTGCGCCATGACGCGCTCGTGCGAGGGCATCCCTGCGTGCGACTTCGCGCTGAAAGCTGGCTTGGCGCTCCTTGGCCACACGCAACCCCGTCGAGCGCGGCGTCACCGCGTCGGAGCCCCCTCTCCAGTCAAGTCTGTCGGAAGAACTTACAGCGCAAGGTCCACCTTCCTCTTCCTTCGAAAGTTAGCTCGCGCGAATGAACGAGGTTCTTGGAAACACAACGTGACCCGTGAAGTTTCTTCTTTCATCACTGTCGACAATTCTTACATCCGAGGCCCTTCCCCTACTTTATTTTGCAATGAATCAACCGGTTAATCCGTTGGTATGACTTGTGCGTACTGTGCCGGATCGTTGTGGCGCGAACGGCCTTCGGGGACCGTTTGTGCGATACGAGGCAGCTCCGCAGCACCGGGAGCAAAAAAAATCAAGCGGGAGGATCCATGCGGAAGCATTTCCCTCGGTGTCTCGGAGCACGGTGGTCGCGCTTCTGGCGGTTGTAATCGCAGGTTGCGGTGGTGGTGGCGGAGGAAGCGGAGGCGCATCGGCTGCGGTCGCGCCGGCACCGAGCACGGGACGGCGTTGCACGTCCGGCCGCGGCACCCCCGCCTCCCAGCATCGCTGGTCCTTCGATTCTGGTGGGCGGAGCGTCAGGCCAAGTTTGAAGGCGCGAGTCTTCCGGCCCGGAACGCCGTGACGATCTTCGTTCGATATCCCGACGGCAGGGAGACGTCTGTCAACGCCATGGTCGGCGATGACGGTCGGATCAGCCAGACCCTCGTTCCAGCGGGACGAGGGCGTCCACGCTGTGCGGATGATCGACGCGAGCGGCCGCGAACTGGCTACCGCGAACTTCATCGCGCAGTAAGCGCCGGTCATGTTCCCGACGCCTGTGCGGGCCCTCGTGGTCGCCTTTGTCTGCTGCCCGCCGCGGCCACTGCCGACAGCCTGGCGTCGGTCGTATGTGAGCTTTGTCTCCATTCGCACCGGCGACGCTCACATCTACCGGACACAGGTGCCGGGCGTCGAAGTGAAGTTGACCGTCGACGGGACCAACAACAACCAGCCTTCCTGGTCACCCGATGGGAAGTTGATCGCCTATACATCGAATCGAATCGGATTGCCGCGCGTATTCGTGATGAACGCGGACGGTTCCAGTCTCAGGCCGCTCACCAAGGACGATCGAATCGAGTCGGCTCCGGCGTTCTCGCCCGACGGCGAAGCGCGGTCGCGTTCTACTCCCAGGACCCAGGCAGCGGCCAGATCGACCTGCGCGTCGTCGCCCTCGCAGACGGGGGCCACGGTCGTGATCAAGGCGAACGGCAAGGACATGGGGCCGACGAAGCCTTCCTGGTCGGCGGATGGACGCAGGCTCGCGTTTCCGGTGCAGCAGGGCGAACGGTCCTACGAGGTGTGGGTGGCCGACCGCGATGGGTCCGGCGCTCGCATCGTGAGCGACAAGTTCGGCGACGCGGCAAGGCGCATCCCTGCGCTCTCGCCGGATGGCAAGCGCGTCGTTTACGTCGCCGACATGCGCGGCTCGATGCACCTCGTGATCACGGATCTCGAAACCGGAACGTCGACCGACCTGACGCCGGGCGTGATGGCGACGCACGAGAGTCCCAAGTGGTCGCCGGACGGCAAGATGATCGCGTTCGCCAGCACGCGCGACGATCCGGAGGTCGTTCGGAGCGACGTGTTCGTGATGAACGCCGACGGCAGCGGGATTCGCAACCTGAGCCGCAACCCGGCGGAGGACTTCAATCCCCACTGGTCCGTGGATGGCAGCACCATTTTCTTCACCAGTCTTCGCACCGGTACGGCGCAGCTTTTCTCGGTCGATGTCGGAAGCGGAAGCACGCGTCGCATCACAAACAACAGGTCGCACGACATCGAGCAGTCGCCCGGGCCGCTTGCACGGAACTAGCCGCGCAGCGCGATTTGGGGCTCGTCTGAAAGGGATGGAGGGACGCAAATGAAACAACAAAAGAACCGGATGCTCCTGGGCCTTGCTGTCAGCGCCGCCTTCGCCGCCATGGCCACCGGCCAGGTCCTGGCCGCGTCGAAGACGTACACGCTCGATGCCGACTTCGCTCTCGGCTTGCTGTCCGGTGTGAACTACGACGCGCCGAACAGCAATCAACTTCAGTTGAGCGCGGTCGGCACGACGTTCCCGGTGATGTGGATCGCAAATGCCGGCGAGGACACGGTGTCGAAGTTCGACACGACGAACAATGTCGAACTGGCGCGGTATCGCACCTGGTTCGGCCCGGCCGGGCAGGCCGGTCACCGCAGTCACCTCGGTAGCGCGTATTCCGGCCCCGCGCCGTCGCGTACCGCAGTCGACATCAGCGGCAACGCCTATGTGCTGAACCGCTTCTTCGAGAACAAGCGACCGGTGCTGCTCAAGATCCTCGCCGAGGGATTCGTCGACCGCAACGGCAACGGCGTCATGGACACCTCCACGTCGTCGACGCCGATGATCATGGGCGACCTCAACGGCAACGACCAGATCGACCCGAACGAGATCACCGACGAGCGCATCGCGTGGGCGGTCCAGGTCGGCTCGCAGAACGGCCTCGGACGCTCGCTCTGCATCGGCACCGACGGCAACCTGTGGGTCGGCATGTACAACGCCCGCACGTACTACAAGGTCAGTTCCAACGACGGCAGCCAACTGGCCGGGCCGGTGGCGGTTTCCTGGACGCCGTACGGCTGCATGATCGACAAGGACGGAACGTTGTGGAGCGCTTCGCTCGGCAGCACGCTCGGCAAGATCACGAACACCGCCAGCAACGCCGGTCCGTACACGGTCGACGGCGATCGGAAGCATGTCGAACTACGGCATCGCGCTGGGCAACGACAAGGTCTACGTCGGCTCGCGGCAACCGCGTGTACGACCCGGCCACCAACACTTCGGCGGCGATTCCCAACATGACGGTGAGTTCGTCGCGGCATCGTGGTCGACGGCAGTGGCAACATCATCGCCGGCTCAACCACGATCCGGAAGGTCTCGCCGGCCGGCGCGCTGCTGTGGCAGGCGCCGCTGCAGGCCGGCGGCTCGAGTTCGGTCGGCATCCAGGTCGACTCGAACAACGACGTCTGGCAGATCGGCTTCACGTCGGCCGGCCGGATGCAGAAGTACCGCGGCACTGACGGCGCTCCGCTCGGGACGTTCCCGGTCGGCAACATGCCGTACACGTACAGCGACGCGGCCGGATTTGCTGCCCGCAACGTCACGAACCCGACCGGCACGTGGACGGTCACGTTCGACGGCGGCGCCGCGGGCACGCAGTGGGGAACGATCAACTGGAACGATCTCAGTGCCCGCGGGCGCCTCGGTGCAGGTCTCGGCGCGGACAGCGGACTCGGAGGCCGGGCTCCCGGTCGCGACCTACCAGGACGTAGCGAAGGGCGTGCAGTTCGCAGCCGCGGGCCGGTACATCCAGATCCAGGCGCGGTTGAACTCCAACACGAACCGGGAGTCGCCGGTCCTGTTCGACCTGACGGTCAACAGCCTTGCCAGCGGCGTCTGTGACGTCGACGCCGATGGCGACGTCGACAGCATCGACCTCGGCCTGATTCGCGCTGGCATTGGCCAGACTCCGACAGCGAACGACCCGCGCGACGCGACGGGCGACGGCAAGATCACGATCAACGACGTCCGTGCCTGCACGCTGCAGTGCACGAAGCCCAATTGCGCGCAGTGACAAGAAGAAGACTCAGACAACAATCAGGAGGTTTGACATGAGAAAGTTCACTGCGTCACTTGCTCTGGCCATCGGCGCGCTGGTTCTGGCCGCCCCCGCATCGGCCGACATCGTCATCAGGTTCACGCCGGCAACGACGCATATCAATGTCGGTGAAAACGCGTCAGTCGAGATGACGATTTCAGGCCTCGGCGACGAGATCCTGTCGGCGTTCGACATCAACATGCTGTTCAACAACTCGGTGGTCTCGAACACTTCGGTGACGCACAACATCGCGTGCAGTGGCCGGGCGGCGGCGTGTTCGGTCCCTCTGTCTTCGGCGCCGGCGATACCGGGGTGATCGACTATGCCCTCGGCGACGATGCGGCCTTGGCGGCCAGGCCAACGCGTTCACCGTACTGACATTCGGCTTTGTCGGCCTGGCCGATGGTTTCAGCATCATTAACCTCGGTCTGCCCCTCGACTTCCAGCGGAATTTCGTCGGGCTTCGCTTCCAATCGCTGGACGTCCAGGTGATCGGCGCCTGCATTTCGGTGGGTACCGGCGAGTGCCGCCAGGAAGTTCCCGAGCCCTCGATCCTGTCCCTGCTCGGTTTGGCGCTTGCCGGGGGGATCATCGGCTATCGTCGTCGCCGCAGAGCCTGACTCACGCCTGTTCTGGTCGAAAGGGCCGCTGCCTCGCGTAGCGGCCCTTTTCTTTCTTTCTTTGGATCGTCCCTGTTCTTTGTTGAACGGCGGGCAAGCCCCTTGCCGGGCCAACAGGCTGGCCAGCAGCAAGCCCGGCCGGGGCGATCGGGCAGGGCGCCCGACCGCAACGCACGAAGTGGCGTAACGGGAGGGAGTAACAGCGCGGTAAACAAGGAGAGGCGAATGGCGGGACGCCGCCACCCCTTCCGGGCTGCGCGAGCCCACCAAGCGCCCCTATGCTAGACTCCGCCGCCTTGCGCCCGTAGCTCAGTTGGATAGAGTACTTGGCTACGAACCAAGGGGTCGTGGGTTCGAATCCTGCCGGGCGCGCCATATCTCGAGGGGGTCACGCATTGCGTGACCCCCTTTTTCTTGCGGAACGAATCCGATGAGACGTTCGTACCGTCCGGTCTTCGCCGTGCTCGGCCTCCTCGCACTCGCCGGCTGCGCAACGCCGCCGCCGCCCTGGATGCCGACCGCCTGGGTGCCGAACTCGCGCGCCGGCCTGTCGTCCTGCTGGGCGAAGTGCACGACAACGTCGCGCAGCACCGCGTGCGGGCCGAGGCAGTCCGAAAGCTCCTCGAAGCGGGCGCGCGGCCGGCGATTGCATTCGAGCAGTTCGATCGCGAGCGCCAGGCCGACATCGATCGTGCCCGCCGCGAGCCGCCGGCCGAAGGACGCTCTCTGGCCGATCATGTGATCGCGCAGGCACGCACGCAGAAAGACTCGTGGGACTGGCGCTGTACCGACCCTTCGTCGAACTCGCCCTTCAGTTCGACCTTCCGATCGTGGCGGCCAACCTGTCCAGAAGCGATGCCACGCGCATCGTCCGCCAGGGCGCAGATGCGGTCTTCAACGAAACGGAGCGGCGGGAACTGGCGCTCGAAGGTTTCAACGCCATCCTGCCCAGGCACGAGTACATCGTGCAGGTTGGGCACTGCAATCTCCTGCCGACGAGCGCCTTGCCGGGCCTCGCCCGTGCGCAGATCGCGCGTGACGCGGTGCTCGCCCGTTCACTGCGACCCTATCTCGACCGCGGCGTGATCCTCCTCACGGGAAACGGCCACGCGCGCCGTGACATCGGCGTTCCTCGGCACTTCACCGCCGCCGAACAGGAACGCATCTGGTCCATCGGTCTGCTCGAAGAGGGCACGCCGGCCGAGCGCGCTGCCAATTACGACGTCGCCTTCCTGACGCCCGAGCAGGATGCGCCCCGATCCCTGCGCGGCGTTGAAGCCGAAGCCCGGCTGATCTTCTGCAGCGAAAGTCCGGCGGGCGTGACGCTGGCGGTGCATCGTGCGGCGCGCGGGCGTAGCATCGGCCTTAGCCAGCGGCCCTCAGCCCGCCGGTCCGTCGCCCAGGAGACTCCACAATGACGAATCAGCCGATCCGCGCCGTGCTGCAGGCGAAGGACATCCAGAACCTCGTGACCGCGGCGCCCGATGCCACGGTGGCCGAAGTCGCGGCCCAGATGACCCAGCGCGGCGTGGGTGCCGTCATCGTTCGCGGTTCGGGCAGCGAGATCGCCGGGATCTTCACCGAACGCGACGTGATGTGCCGCGTGGTGGCAGACGGCCGGGATCCGGCGAAAACGCGCGTTTCCGAAGTGATGAGTCCGAACGTCCGTCAGGTGAACGCCGATGCGACGGTCGAGGAGGTTCTGCGCCTGATGGTCGTCCACGGGCATCGGCACATCCTCGTGAACGACGCTTCCGGATACGGCCTCGTGTCCATCCGCGACCTGATGCAGTGGCTGATCCTCCCCGAGAAGCCGATCGCCCCCGAGGGGCGCGTGGGCGTCATTCGCGCACGAACGGCGGACACGATCGGAACCGTCAAGGGCCTGCAGAACTGAGGGTTCCCGGCCCCGACTGAAGCTCCCGCGCGGTCTCGGTCGGGTGACCGCGGTCACAGTGCCATCGTGCGGCGTCGATTCCCCTTGACCTGCGGCAGTCGTGTCTTCGAATATGTGCGCCGTTGCGCATATGCGCATATCAAAGTGACTCCATGGAGCCCGAGCTCGAGCGGCTGTTCGAAGTGGTGTCGGACTATTTCGGCCTGCTGGCCGAACCGACACGGCTGAAGATCCTCAGCGCGATCTGCGACGGCGAGCGCAGCGTCTCCGACATCGTCGAGCGCGTTGGAGCGACCCAGACCAACGTCTCGCGGCACCTGAACCTGATGTACGGCAAGGGTGTGCTGAAGCGGCGGCGCGAGGGCCAGATGACCTTCTACTCGATCGCCGACGCCAACGTGGTGACGCTGTGCCGCACCGTGTGCGTCCACATGGCGGGCCAGATCGACGAACACTCGGTGTCCAACCGGACGGTGAAGCGGTTCATGCCGAACACGACGAACAATTAACCGAAGCACGGAGAGCAGGAATCGAAGATGTCCGAGGAGATGCAATGAGGAGCGTCAGGGAGAAGAGCCCGTCGGTACCGCTCGGCCGGGTCGTACCGGCTCCGGAGAACCATCTGAGTGCCGAGACCATCCGGTCGATCAAGAACCGCCGCACGTTCCTGGCGGGTGGAGCCGCTGCCGCCGTGGGCGGTCTCGCTGCCGCGGCGGCCCCTGTGGCCGCGCAGACGAAGGAGGCCCCGCCTGCGATCGCCCCGTGGACGCGCACGCTCGGTGCGCCTGTGGGTGCCTCCGGCTACGGAATGCCCTCGAAATACGAGTCCTCGGTGCAGCGCCGCCAGAGCCCGGGCCTGACTCCGCAGCCCCAGTCGTCCGTCAGCTTCACGCCGCTGCAGAACCTGTTCGGCATCATCACGCCGAGCGGCGTGCACTTCGAGCGCCATCACTCCGGCATGCCGGAAGTCGACCCGGCGCAGCATCGGCTGATGATCCACGGCCTGGTGAAACGACCGCTGGTGCTGTCGATGGACGACATCATGCGGTTCCCGTCCGTCTCGCGCATTCACTTCATCGAGTGCGGCGCGAACAGCGGAATGGAGTGGGGCAACATCGCGGTGCCGACGGTGCAGTACTCGCACGGCATGCTGGCGTGCAGCGAGTTCACCGGCGTGCTGCTGTCGACGCTTCTCGACGAAGTCGGTTTCGACAGGAAGAACGCGAAGTTCATCCTGGCCGAAGGCGCGGACGGTTCAGCGCTGACTCGCACGATCCCGATCGAATTCGCGCTGAGCGACGCGATGGTCGTCTATGGCCAGAACGGCGAGATGCTGCGCCCGGAGAACGGTTACCCGCTGCGCCTGCTGGTTCCGGGCGTGCAGGGCGTGTCGAGCGTGAAGTGGTTGCGTCGCCTCGAGGTGGGCGATAAACCGTGGAATGCCCGCGAGGAGTCGCTGCACTACATCGACCTGATGCCCGACGGCACGCACCGCCAGTACAGCGGCGTGCAGGAAGTGAAGTCGGTCATCACGACGCCGTCCGGCGGTCAGATGCTGCAGGGCAAGGGCTATTACGAGATCACGGGCCTCGCCTGGTCCGGTCGCGGCAAGATCAGGCGCGTCGATGTGTCCAGCGACGGCGGCCGCAACTGGCAGCAGGCGCGACTTCAGGACCCGGTGCTGTCGAAGGCGTTGACGCGCTTCCGTCTCGACTGGAACTGGGACGGCGCTCCCGCGCTGCTGCAGAGCCGCGCCGTGGACGAGACCGGTCATGTCCAGCCGACGATTCCGCAGTTGCGGGCGGTCCGCGGCACGCGGTCGATCTATCACAACAACGCGATCAAGACCTGGAGCGTGCAGCCCAGCGGGGAGGTGTGGAATGTCCAGATCGCCTAAGGCATCGGTGTACATCGTCACATCGGCGCTGCTGTTTGCGCTCTGCGGCACGGCCCTTGCCCAAGGCAAGCCCGCTTCGGCGGACGCAGCCAGGTACGGGCTGGGACGCGCTGCAACGTCGCAGGAGATCGCCGGCTGGGACATCGATGTCCGTCCGGATGGCCACGGAGTGAAGAAAGGCAAGGGCAGCGTCGCTGCCGGCCAGGACCTGTACGACGCGCAGTGCGCGAGCTGCCACGGCACGTTCGGCGAAAGCAACCGCTACATGGCGATCGCCGGCGGCGTGAAGCCGGAAGACCTGAAGACGGGCCGCGCAGCCGCGCTCAAGGCGCCGGACGGCATGCGGACCGTCGGCACCAAGCTGAACTATGCGACCACGTTGTGGGACTACATCAACCGCGCCATGCCGTGGACCAACCCGCAGTCGCTGACGGCCGACCAGGTCTATGCGATCACGGCGTACGTGCTGCATCTGAACGAGATCGTTCCCGCCGACTTCGAGTTGAACGACCAGAACATCACCAAGGTGCCGATGCCGAACCGGAACGGCATGACCACCGACCACGGCATGTTCTCGGTCAACGGGCAAGCCCGACGTCCAGGGGACGTCGTGCATGAAGGACTGCGTGAAGGAGGTCAAGGTCACGTCGGAGCTGCCCGAGTTCGCGCGCAACCAGCACGGCAATCTTGCCGAGCAGAAGCGGCCCCTGGGACCGACGCGCGGCATCGATACGACGCGCTACGACCCGAGCGCGACCGCGGCCAGGGCGACGCCGGTTGCGGTGGCGGCGGCACCTGCTGCCGCGGATCCGAAAGCGCTCCTGACGAAGAACGCGTGCACCGCGTGCCACGGCATGACGAACAAGATCGTCGGCCCGGGCTTCACCGAGGTCGCGGCGAAGTACCAGGGCAAGGCCGACGCCGAGGCGTACCTTGTGAAGAAGATCAAGGCGGGCGGCGAAGGCGTCTGGGGCGCCGTGCCGATGCCGCCGCAGGCAGCGCTGAAGGACGACGAGGCGCAGGCGATTGCCCGTTGGATCGCGGGAGGTGCCAAATAGGTGACATATGGGTATTCCCCATGAGGCGGTCACGCCGCTTGGGTAGCTGATAGAGTTTTTCGTTTGATTTCACTTTCCATTTCGATTCAATGCAGGAGACAACGATGATCCAGAACCGCAGGGAATTCGTGAAAGTCGGCGGCGTGTTGGGCCTGATGGCCGCCGCGGGCTTGATCACGATGAAAGAAGCGCAAGCGCAGCAGCAGGCGTGGAACAAGGCCGCTTTCGACACGAAGTCGGTGGAAGACACCGTCAAGGCCATCGGCGGCAGCGCCCCGGCCCAGAGCGGCGACATCACGATCACCGCACCCGACATCGCCGAGAACGGCGCGGTGGTGCCTGTCGCCGTCGCGAGCAAGATTCCCAATACCCAGGGCATCTACGTCCTGGTCGAGAAGAACCCCAACACGCTGGCGGCGGCCTTCACGATCCCGGCCGGCACCGAGCCGACGGTATCGACCCGCATCAAGATGGGGCAGACCTCGAACGTGCACGCCGTGGTGAAGGCCGACAACAAGTTCTACGTCGCCAGCAAGGAAGTCAAGGTCACGCTCGGCGGCTGCGGCGGCTGATCGATAACGAACCCTCACTGAATTCAAGGAGCGAACATGCCCGATCCGATGCGTATTCGCGCGACCGAACAGCCCGACGGCGTCGACGTCCGCGTACTGATGAGCCACGAAATGGAAGGCGGCCAGCGCCGCGACTCCGCCGGTAAGCTGGTCCCGGCCCATTTCATTTCGAATGTCACCGTGAACCACAACGGCAAGCCTGTACTGACCGCCGAGTGGGGTCCCGCGGTGTCGAAGAACCCCTACCTGCAGTTCAAGTTCAAGGGCGGCAAGAAGGGCGACAAGATCAGCGTCACCTGGGTCGACAACAAGGGCGAGACGCGCACCGACGAAGCGACGATCGGCTGACGATCTTCGTGGCCCGTGCGCCAGCGGGCCGCTGTTTATCAACGACAACGAAAAGGAGCTCCCGTGCACATTCGCGCAGTTCTCGCAGCCTCAAGCGTCGCAATCGGCGCGGCGCTTGCCGGCTACACCGGCATCGCGTCCGGCCAGCAGGGGCAGGTTGCAGCCGTTGCAGCACCGAGCAGCACGCCGCAGATCAAGGCCGTGTATCACTTGACCAACGGTCTCGAAGAAGCCTCGCGTGGTCTCGGGAACATCCGCAATCATCTGGCGGCCGACCCGGGTGCAAAGATCACGGTGGTCACGAACGGCAACGGCATCGAGTTCCTGCTCGACGGCGCGAAGGACAAGAACGGCAACCCGTACGAGGTCATCGTGCAGGACCTCAAGTCGAAGGGCGTCGATTTCCGCGTGTGCAACAACACGCTGGTCACGCGCAAGATCGACGCGTCGAAGGTGATCCAGGAAGCTTCGATCGTTCCGTCCGGCGTGGCGGAAGCAGCAAAGCTGCAGGCGCGTGAAGGCTACGTCTACCTGCGGCCGTAGTTCCCGACAGTGCAGACCCCCGAGTCTCCGCAGAGGGACAGGGGACAACGACAAAACCCAGCAAGTCAGGAGACAGACCGATGAACCGACCCAGACTGGCCGCCTTCCTGGCCGTTTGTGCCGTGGCGGTGTTGACCACCGGCGCGCAGGCCCAGGGCAGCGCCGCAGACGAGATCGCGAAGTACCGCCAGATGCTCCAGGACGGCAATCCGGCCGAACTGCTGATCATCCGCGGCGAGGAACTGTGGAAGCAGAAGCGCGGGCCGAAGAACGCCTCGCTCGAGCAGTGCGACATCGGCCTCGGAGCCGGCGTCGTCAAGGGCGCGTACGCGCAGCTGCCGCGCTTCTTCGCCGACGCCAACCAGGTGATGGACTTCGAGGCACGCCTGGTCCATTGCATGGTGACGTTGCAGGGATTCGACCGCGCCGAAGTGACCAGGAACCCGTTCTCGGGTGCCGGCCAGCGCCAGACCGACATCGAGGCGATCACCACGTTCGTCGTCGACCAGTCGCGCGGCGTGCCGGTGAAGATCTCCCAGAGCCACCCGATGGAGCGCGCGGCTTTCGAGCGCGGCAAGCAGCTCTTCTACATGCGCGGCGGCCCGTACGACTTCTCGTGCGCGACCTGTCACGGCGTGACCGGCCAGCGGATCCGGCTTCAGGACCTGCCGAACATCTCGCGGGAAAAGGCCGACGCGGAGCGCGCGTTTACGCAGTGGCCGGCCTACCGGGTCTCGCAGGGTGCGCTGCGCACGATGCAGTGGCGCATCAACGACTGCTTCCGCCAGCAGCGTTTCCCGGAACCTGTCTTCGCGTCGCAGTCCACCGTCGATCTGATCACGTTCCTTGGCGTCAACGCCAACGGGGCGAAGATGGATTCGCCCGCCATCAAGCGCTGAGGAGCCGAGACCATGATGAAGAGAATTTCGCTCGCCGTCGGCGCCGTCGTCGTCCTCGCGAGTTGCGCCACCACGGCCTCCGCGCCGTCACGCGAGGAAGCGATGCAGGTCGTGAAGAGTTCCTTCAAGGACCGGGGGATCGCCAAGATCGACCGACTGAACCAGACCGAACTGCAGCAGGTGTGTTCCGACGCGTCCCTCAACAAGAAGGATCTGCCGAAGGACGTGCGCGAACGCCTCGAAAAACAGCAGATGGCCACCATCAAGTATCCGGCGGACGGCAAGTTCCTCGGTGACTTCAAGGCGGGCGAGCGGATCGCCCAGACCGGAGTCGGCCTGCAGTGGTCGGACAACGAGAAGACGGTCAACGGCGGCAACTGCTATGCGTGCCATGAACTATCGCCGCAGGAGATTTCGTTCGGCAACATCGGCCCGTCGCTGAAGGGATACGGCAAGCTTCGCGGACAGAGCGATGCGGTGGTGAAGTACACGTGGGGCAAGATCTGGAACACCCACGCCTACAACGCCTGCTCGTCGATGCCGCGGTTCGGCGATGCGGGCATCCTGACCGAAGCGCAGATCAAGGACGTGATGGCGCTGCTGCTGGATCCGAACTCGCCAGTCAACAAGTAATCGAAAAGGACGGGCGGCCGCACTGGCGGCCGCCTTTTTTTCGCCCGAATGCGACTTGCCGCTCTGCACAAAACACTGTTCGCCTGGCTGGTGGCACTGATGCCGCTCCTCGTCGCGGCGACTCCGGCGCCCGAGGTCGTGCGCTGGAGCGACATCCAGCTGGTCGACGGGACCGTGCTGAAGGCGAAGGACCTCGCCGGCAAGACCGTCGTTGTCGAGTTCTGGGCGAGCTGGTGTCCGTTCTGCGCGAAGCAGAATCCCCACATCGAGAAGCTGCACCGCGCGCACGGCGGCAAGGACAAGGGCCTCGTGGTGCTGACTTTCACGCTCGACAAGACCGACGAGGCGGCGCTCCGCTACCTGAAGAGCCACGGCTACACATTCGCCGCGGCGCGTTCCAGCAAGCAGGTCGAAGGCTGGTTCGGCGGACGCCGAACGCTGCCCGAGGTCTACGTCGTCGACCCGAAGGGTCGCATCGTGTTCCGGGAAGCCGGCGAGATGTTCGAAGAGGACATCGCAGCGCTCGCGCGCTTCGCCGCGAAATAGACCAACGAGAACAGGGAGAGAAAAGATGTCGATGGACCGTCGCGAATTCCTTCAGGTGCTGGCGGTGGCTGCCGCGGCGGGCCTGCCGATCGCGTCGCGCGAGGCGCTGGCCGCTGCGCCCGCGTCCGCCAGCGATGTACGAGCTGCCGCGCTTCGGCAACGTGCACCTGCTGCACTTCACCGACTGCCACGCGCAGCTGCTGCCGATCTACTTCCGCGAGCCGAGCGTCAACCTCGGAATCGGCGACTCCGCCGGGCAGCCCCCGCATCTCGTCGGCGAACACCTGCTGAAGCGCTTCGGCATCGCGGCGAAGACGCCCGAGGCCCACGCGTTCACCTACCTCGACTTCGTCGAAGCGGCGAAGACCTACGGCAAGGTCGGCGGCTTCGCGCACCTGTCGACCCTGGTCAAGCGGATGAAGGCGAGTCGCCCTGGCGCGCTGCTGCTCGACGGCGGCGACACCTGGCAGGGATCGGGCACTGCGCTGTGGACCAACGCCCAGGACATGGTCGACGCGTGCAAGCTGCTCGGCGTCGACGTGATGACGGCGCACTGGGAAATGACGTACGGCCAGAAGCGCGTGCAGGAAATCGTCGAGAAGGACTTCAAGGGCAAGATCGACTTCGTCGCGCAGAACATCAAGACGACGGACTTCGGCGACCCGGTGTTCGCGCCCTACACGATGAAGGAGATGAACGGCGTGAAGGTCGCCGTCATCGGCCAGGCGTTCCCTTACACGCCGATCGCCAATCCGCGCTACATGGTTCCCGACTGGAGCTTCGGCATCCAGGACGACAACATGCAGAAGGTCGTCGACGAAGCGCGCGGCAAGGGTGCGCAGGTCGTGGTGGTCCTGTCGCACAACGGGATGGACGTCGACCTCAAGATGGCTTCGCGCGTGCGCGGCATCGACGCGATCATGGGCGGCCACACGCACGACGGCGTGCCGGCGCCGACCCTGGTGAAGAACGCCGGCGGCACCACGCTGGTGACCAACGCCGGCAGCAACGGCAAGTTCCTGGGCGTGCTCGATTTCGACGTGAAGAACGGCAAGATCAGCGACTTCCGCTACAAGCTGCTGCCGGTCTTCTCGAACCTGCTGCCGGCGGACAAGGAGATGGACGCCTTCATCACGAAGGTGCGCGCGCCGTACGAGGGCAAGCTGAACGAGAAACTCGCGGTGTCGGAAGGCCTGCTGTACCGCCGCGGCAACTTCAACGGCACGTTCGACCAGGTGATCTGCGACGCGCTGATGCAGGTAAAGGGTGCCGACATCGCATTCTCACCCGGCTTCCGCTGGGGCACGTCGCTGCTGCCGGGTCAGGCGATCCTGATGGAACACGTCATGGACCAGACCGCGGTCACGTATCCGTACACGACGGTCACCGACATGACCGGCGAGATGATCAAGACGATTCTCGAGGATGTCGCCGACAACCTGTTCAACCCCGACCCGTACCTTCAGCAGGGCGGTGACATGGTGCGCGTCGGCGGCCTGCAGTACGCGATCGACCCGGCCGGAAAGATGGGCGGCCGCATCAGCGACATGCGCCTGAAGGGACGGCCGATCGAGGCTGCCAAGTCGTACAAGGTGGCGGGCTGGGCGCCGGTCGCCGAAGGCGCCAGGGGCGAGCCGATCTGGGACGTCGTCGCCAGGTACCTGCGCGACCAGAAGTCGATCAAGGCGCCGCAGTTGAACCTGCCCGTCATCAAGGGCGTCCAGGGCAACCCGGGCATTTCCGCTTGACCCGATGACACAGACGCGCCGGCGACTGCTCCTGTCCGGCGCGGCATTGGCGCTCGGTGCTCGCGTCGCCGCGCAACCCTCAGGCGGCGAGTCGCACCTGCAAATGGTCGACGACCTTCGGCCGCTGCTCGCTCAGGTGCGGGCCCGGCGCGTGCCGCTGCTCGTGCTGTTCAGCACGCCCGGCTGCCCGTATTGCCTCGAGGTCCGGCGCAACTACCTGGCGCCGCGCGTCGCCGAGCAGGCCGCGCTGCCGGCGCCGACGGTGCTGATCCGCGAAGTCGACATCACCAGCCGCGCGGCGCTGGTCGACGCCCAGGGCCGCAAGATCACGCACGCCGAGTTCGCTTCGCAGCTTGGGGTGCGCGTCGTGCCGGTGGTGGCCCTGTTCGACGAGCGCGCGCAACTGCTCGGCGACCCGCTGGTCGGCATCGACCGTTCCGGGTTCTACGAAGCCTATCTGTCCCGCGCCATCGAGTCGGCCCAGCGCAAGCTGCGCGGCTGACCGCCGGTCGGACACCCGGCGGCCCGCACCGGCCGCCCGGGGCGCGCGCGTTGCCCCCGGCGCCACAGTCGAGGTAAGGTAGCTGCGACCCTGCGGAGGACATCATGGCGCGCTTGCTCGTTTCACTCGTAATGGCTTCGATGGCGATGAT
>CAVOQI010000001.1:0-157832 GCA_963698305.1 uncultured beta proteobacterium | reverse complement strand
GATTTCTCCGGAATCTCTTCTTCGGTTCTCAGATCACCATCATGTCGCCGAACGCGCGGCTGGCCTCGCGTCGAGCCGGCGGTCACGACGAGTCGTGTCGGCCATGGGACGTACCTTGCCGCCGTGTCACGCATCGTCCCCGTCTCGGACGGCAGCGTCTCAATCCGGGCGTGCCGTTCGCACGCGTCGATTGCGCGACGCGTGCGGCCGGCACGTCGATCACACCTCGATCGACGAGCGATCGACGTTCAGCCAAGCAGGTGCTTCACGCCGTCGCGCTCCTCGAGCAGTTCCTTCAGCGTGTTGTCCATCTTGCCGCGCGAGAACTCGTCGATCGCCAGGCCCTTGACCACCTCGTACCTGCCGCCGGCGCAGGTGCACGGCACGCCGTAGATGATTTCCTCGGGGACGCCGTACCCGCCGTCGGACGGCACGCCCATCGTGACCCAGCGGCCGTTGGTGCCGGCCACCCAGTCGCGCATGTGGTCGATCGCCGCGTTGGCGGCCGAGGCCGCCGACGACAGTCCGCGCGCTTCGATGATCGCGGCGCCGCGCTTGCCGACCGTCGGCATGTAGGTGTCGCGGTACCAGGTCTGGTCGACCATCGGAGCGGCCGGCTGGCCGCCGATCGTGGCGAAGCGGATGTCCGGGTACATGGTCGGGGAGTGGTTGCCCCACACGACCAGTTTCTCGATCGACGCCACCGGCTTGCCGGTTTTCGCCGCCAGTTGCGACAGCGCGCGGTTGTGGTCGAGTCGCATCATGGCCGTGAAGTTGCCCTTCGGCAGCGACGGCGCCGACTTCATCGCGATGTACGCGTTGGTGTTGGCCGGGTTGCCGACGACCAGCACCTTGACGTTGCGGCTGGCGGCCTTGTCGAGCGCCTTGCCCTGCGCGGTGAAGATCTGCGCATTGGCGGCGAGCAGGTCCTTGCGCTCCATGCCGGGGCCGCGCGGACGCGCGCCGACCAGCAGCGCGATCTCGGTGTCCTTGAAGGCGGCGGCCGGGTCGCTGTGCGCTTCCATCCCGGCGAGCAGCGGGAAGGCGCAGTCGTCGAGTTCCATCATCACGCCCTTGAGCGCCTTCTGCGCCTTCTCGTCCGGAATCTCGAGCAGTTGCAGGAAGACCGGCTGGTCCCTGCCCAGCATCTCTCCCGACGCGATACGGAACAGGATGGAATAACCGATCTGGCCGGCGGCACCGGTGACGGCGACGCGGACGGGCGCTTTACTCATGATGATGGTCTCCAAAGGAAGGACGACGAGGTGCGTCTGCGTGTCCGCGGGTGGAACGGCAAGGGCGGGGAGCAGAGGGCACGATTCTTGTGAAGCGCAAGCCGGACGAGTTTACTTCCGTGAATTCGCGATTTCTTTGAGCCAGACCACCTTCATGCGTCGGGAATCGGGTTCCTTGCGCTACCGCACGCGGCGCGTCGTTGATCTGGAGCCCGGATCTTGATTTCCAGCCTGAATCTTATATAAGACATATGATTTAATCCAGCTCATATGCACAAGCTTGTGCTGAAATCCGAACCATGATCGATGACCGCGCTGGCGACACGGCGCGGGCCGGGCGGCCCGCGGTCTTCTCGCCGCTGTACCAGCAGATCAAGGACTTGCTGGTCCAGAGCCTGGAACGGGGCGAGTGGAAGCCGGGCGAACTGATCCCGAGCGAAATCGAGCTCGCGGCGCGCTTCCAGGTCAGCCAGGGCACGGTCCGCAAGGCGGTGGACGAGCTGGCGGCCGAGCATCTGGTGATCCGCCGGCAGGGCAAGGGCACGTTCGTCGCAACCCATCACGAGGCGCGGGCGCAGTACCGCTTTCTGCGCGTCGTGCCCGACGAGGGCGATCCGGTGCCGGCCGTGAGCCGGGTGATCGAATGCCGTCGCGTCCGCGCGCCGTCGGACGTCGCGCGCCTGCTCGACCTGCGCGCCGGCGACCCGCTCGTCTACGTGCGCCGCCTGCTGACCTTCGACGGCGCGCCCGTGGTGCTCGACGACATCTGGCTGCCCGGCGTGATCTTCAAGGGCCTCACCGCTGAACGCCTGGCCGAATACAAGGGTCCGCTCTATGGTCTCTTCGAGACCGAGTTCGGCACGCGGATGATTCGGGCCGAAGAGCGCATCCGGGCCGTCGCGGCGGAGCCGGAAGCCTCGAAACTGCTGAAGATTCCCGCCAGGCGACCCGCTGCTGCTGGTCGAACGCGTTTCATATACCTACGGCGAGCGCGCGGTCGAAGTGCGCCGTGGGCTGACGGTGACGACGCGTCACCACTACCGCAACACGCTGACCTGATTTTGTCGCCGTCCGCAAATCGTTCAAAATACCACGTCACTCCACGGGCCACATCAAGAAGAGCACAACCGGATGAGCACTCCTGCTGCCGCGCCAACAACAAATCGCCCCGAGTTCCGCAACATCCACGTCACGCAGATCGTTCGATACCGCATGCCGCCTGCGGCCGATGGTGTCGATCCTGCACAGGATCAGCGGGGCGGCCCTGTTCCTCGCGCTGCCCTTCCTGCTGTGGATGTTCGACCTCAGCCTCATCTCCGAGGACAGCTACGCGCGCATGGCGGCGATTTCCGCGGGCTGGATCGCCAAGCTCGCGCTGCTGTTCCTGATCTGGGCGTTCCTGCATCACCTCGTCGCCGGGATCCGCTACCTGGTTCTCGACCTGCACGTGGGCCTCGAACTGCGCCAGGCCCGCAAGAACGCGCTCGCGGTCTTCGCGGTCAGCCTGCCGCTGACGCTGCTCGCGGCGCTGAAACTGTTCGGAGCGTTCTGATGGCCTTCGCCAATCCCAATGCCGGCATCGGCACCAAGCGCCTCGTGGTCGGCGCGCACTTCGGCGTCGGCAACTTCCTGCTGCAGCGCCTGACCGCGCTGATCCTTGTCGTCTTCGTCGCCATCCTCGCCGTGCGTCTGTTCGCCGCTGGCACGCTCGACTACGTCGCCTGGGCGAGGATCTTCGTGCCGATCTGGATGAAGGTCCTGACGCTGGTCGCGATCCTCGCGCTGCTGTATCACGCGTGGATCGGGGTGAAGGACATCTGGATGGACTACGTGAAGCCGGTGTGGGTGCGGTTGACGCTGCAGACACTCACCGCCCTGTGGCTGCTGGCCTGCGCCGTATGGTCGGTGCAGATTCTGTGGAGAGTGTGAGCATGGCTGCTTCGAAAGTCGCGCGCCGTCGCTTCGACGCCGTCATCGTGGGTGCCGGCGGATCGGGCATGCGCTGCTCGCTGCAGCTGGCCAACGCCGGGCTCAACGTGGCCGTGCTGTCCAAGGTGTTCCCGACCCGTTCGCACACGGTGGCCGCCCAGGGCGGCATCGGCGCGTCCCTCGGCAACATGACCGAGGACAACTGGCTGTGGCACATGTTCGACACCGTCAAGGGCTCCGACTATCTCGGGGACCAGGACGCGATCGAATTCATGTGCCGCGAGGCGCCGAAGGTCGTGTACGAGCTCGAGCACTTCGGCATGCCGTTCGACCGCAATCCCGACGGCACGATCTACCAGCGTCCGTTCGGCGGTCATTCCGCCAACTTCGGCGAGAAGCCGGTGCCGCGCGCGTGCGCGGCGGCCGACCGCACCGGCCACGCGCTGCTGCACACCCTGTACCAGCGCAACGTGGCGTCGCGCACGCAGTTCTTCGTCGAGTGGATGGCGCTCGACCTGATCCGCAATGCCGACGGCGACGTCGTCGGCGTGATCGCCATCGAGATGGAGACGGGCGAACCGATGATCTTCGAGGCGAAGGTCACCGTGCTCGCCACCGGCGGGGCCGGGCGCATCTTCGACGCCTCGACCAACGCCTACATCAACACCGGCGACGGACTGGGGCTGGTGGCCCGCGCGGGCATTCCGCTCGAGGACATGGAGTTCTGGCAGTTCCACCCGACCGGCGTCGCCGGTGCCGGCGTGCTGATCACCGAAGGCGTGCGCGGCGAGGGCGGCATCCTGCTCAACTCGAAGGGCGAGCGCTTCATGGAGCGCTACGCGCCGACGCTGAAGGACCTGGCGCCGCGCGACTTCGTCTCGCGCTCGATGGACCAGGAGATCAAGGAAGGGCGGGGCTGCGGTCCGAACAAGGACCACGTGCTGCTGAAGCTCGACCACCTCGGCGCCGAGACGATCATGAAGCGCCTGCCGTCGATCCGCGAGATCGCGATCACGTTCTCGAACGTCGACCCGATCCGCGAGCCGATACCGGTGGTGCCGACGATCCATTACCAGATGGGCGGCATCCCCTCGAACTATCACGGCCAGGTGGTGGCGCCGAAGGACGGCAATCCGAACACGGTCGTGAACGGCCTGTACGCGATCGGCGAATGCGCGTGCGTGTCGGTGCACGGCGCCAACCGCCTCGGCACCAACTCGCTGCTGGACCTGCTCGTGTTCGGCCGCGCCGCCGGCAACCATATCGTCGATCAGGGTTTCCAGAAGCAGGGCCACCGGACGTTCCCCGCCGACGGCGGCGACCGGACGCTGGGACGCCTGGCGGCGCTCGACGCGCGCGACAAGGGCGAGCGGGTGCAGGACGTGGCCAATGGCATCCGCAAGGCGATGCAGGCGCACTGCGGGGTGTTCCGGACGGCGGCGCTGCTCGACGAGGGCGTGCGCAAGATCAGACGAACTTGCCGAGCGCGCGAAGGCGCGTGGCGATCGCCGACAAGTCGAAGGTGTTCAACACCGCGCGCATCGAGGCCCTCGAGCTGGAGAACCTGGTCGAGACGGCGCGGGCCACGGTCGTGTCGGCGGCCGCGCGCACGGAGAGCCGGGGGGCGCATGCGCGCGACGACTTCCCCGAGCGGGACGACGGCAAGTGGCTGCGGCACTCGCTGTTCTACTCCGAGGGCAGCCGGCTGGACTACAAGCCCGTGAACATGAAACCGCTGACGGTTCCGACGTTCGAACCCAAGAAGCGGACGTTCTAGCGTGGCGCAATCGAAGTCGATCGAGGACAAGGCATGACGGCGAATACCAAAGACGAGAGCAGCGCGGTGGCCGGGACGGCCGCCGGCGCGCGGACGGTCCGGTTCGAGATCTATCGCTACGACCCGGACAAGGACGCGCGGCCGTACATGCAGACGCTCGAGGTGAAGCTGGACCCGAACGACAAGATGCTGCTGGACGCGCTGATGCGCATCAAGAGCGACTTCGACGACAGCGTCTCGTTCCGCCGCAGCTGCCGCGAGGGCGTGTGCGGCTCGGACGCGATGAACATCAACGGCAAGAACGGGCTGGCGTGCATCACGAACCTGCGCGACCTGAAGGAGCCGATCGTCCTGAAGCCGCTGCCGGGCCTGCCGGTGATCCGCGATCTCATCGTGGACATGTCCCAGTTCTTCAAGCAGTACCACTCGATCAAGCCCTACCTGATCAACGACACCCCGCCGCCCGAGACCGAGCGGCTGCAGTCGCCCGAGGAGCGCGAGGAGCTGAACGGGCTGTACGAGTGCATCCTGTGCGCGTGCTGCTCCACCAGCTGCCCCAGCTTCTGGTGGAACCCGGACAAGTTCGTCGGCCCGGCCGGCCTGCTGCAGGCCTACCGTTTCATCGCGGACAGCCGGGACCAGGCGACCAACGACCGGCTGGACAACCTGCACGACCCGTACCGGCTGTTCCGCTGCCACACGATCATGAACTGCGTGGACGTGTGCCCGAAGGGCCTGAACCCGACCCGCGCGATCAGCAAGATCCGCGACATGCTGGTGCGGCGGGCGGTCTAGGGAGCGGCCATGGCGGAGGCGCCGGTCATCGGCGAGCTGGAACGCCGGCGGCTGCGCTGGCGTGCCCGGCGCGGCATGCTGGAGAACGACCTGATCATCAGCCGCTTCCTCGACCGGGAAGGCGATGTGCTGGACATCACCGAGATCCTTGCCCTCGAGGCGCTGCTGGACCTTCCGGACAACGAATTGATCGACCTTTTGCTGGCGCGCAAAGACCCACAGGGTGCGCTGGACAACAATGCCGTGCGCAGCCTGCTGGAGCGGATGCGGACGACTTGAGACCACGTCAACCGGGGACGACAAGAAATGGCGCTTACTCCTTCGACCGAAAAGGCGACACTGACTTTCTCTGACGGCACGGCTCCCATGGAGCTGCCGATCTACAAGGGCTCCGTGGGACCGGACGTCATCGACATCCGCGCCCTGTACGGCAAGACCGGCAAGTTCACGTACGACCCCGGTTTCCTGTCGACCGCGTCGTGCAATTCCACGATCACCTACATCGACGGCGACAAGGGCGAGCTGCTGTACCGCGGCTACCCGATCGAGCAGCTCGCCACCAAGTGCGACTTCCTCGAGACCTGCTACCTGCTGCTGTACGGCGAACTGCCGAACGCGAAGCAGAAGGCCGACTTCGTGCAAGCGCGTGACCAATCACACGATGGTCAACGAGCAGATGCAGTTCTTCATGCGCGGCTTCCGGCGCGACGCGCATCCGATGGCCGTCATGACCGGCCTGGTGGGCGCGCTGTCGGCGTTCTATCCCGACTCGATGAACCTGAACGACCCGTGGCAGCGCGAGGTGTCGGCGATCCGGCTGATCGCCAAGATGCCGACGCTGGTCGCCATGGCGTACAAGTACACGGTCGGGCAGCCGTACATGTACCCGCAGAACAACCTGTCGTACGCGGGCAACTTCATGCGCATGATGTTCGCCACGCCGTGCGAGGAGTACAAGTCGAACGACGTGCTGGTCCGCGCCATGGACCGGATCTTCATCCTGCACGCCGACCATGAGCAGAACGCGTCGACGTCGACGGTGCGCCTGTGCGCATCGTCGGGCACCAACCCGTTCGCGGCGATCGCGGCCGGGGTCGCCTGCCTCTGGGGCCCGGCGCACGGCGGCGCCAACGAGGCCTGCCTGAACATGCTGTACGACATCCAGCGCCAGGGCGGCGTCGAGAAGATCGGCGAGTTCATCGCCAAGGTGAAGGACAAGAACAGCAACGTGAAGCTGATGGGCTTCGGCCACCGGGTCTACAAGAACTACGACCCGCGGGCGAAGCTGATGCGCGAGACCTGCCACGAGGTGCTGACCGAACTCGGCCTGCACGACGACCCGCTGTTCAAGCTGGCGATGGCGCTCGAGAAGATCGCCCTGGAAGACGACTACTTCGTCAGCCGCAAGCTGTATCCGAACGTCGACTACTACTCCGGCATCGTGCAGAAGGCGATCGGCATTCCGGTGCCGCTGTTCACCGCCATCTTCGCGCTGGCCCGCACCGTCGGCTGGATCGCGCAACTGAACGAGATGATCGCGGATCCGGAGTACAAGATCGGCCGTCCGCGGCAGCTCTTCGTCGGCGCCAAGCCGCGCGACGTGGTGCCCATCGCGCAGCGCTGACTGCTCGGGCGGGGAAGAAAGCGGCGCCTGCGGGCGCCGTTTTCCTTTCAGCGCGCGATGCGCCCGCGCGCGGCTGCCGCGATTCGCGCCGTCGGCGCGGCTTCGATGACCAGCCGGTCGCCGTCGTGCCGCATCGGCATCGCGAACGCGAAGCGGTCGGCGCGAGCGCACAGGTCGAGGTCAGCCGCGGGCAAGTGGGCGTAGTCCGGGTGCCCGAAGCGACGACCGAAGTCGGACTGTCGAACGCGCTCCTCGAAGACTGCAAGTGCCGGCGGCCTCCCCAGCAGATAGGACTCGATGAGGTCCGCGCACGCGTGGTCCTCGTCGCCGTCCCGGTCTGTCCACAGGCCGGTGATGACGAACGTCACGACCTCCGGCTCGAGCGCGCGGATGTACTGCGCCGTGGCGCGGGCGCAGACGAGGCTGCCGGCCAGCACGTCGGAGGCGTGGTCGCAGTCGATCAGGCCGCGGACGCCGCCCGCGCTGTACTCGATCAGCTGTCATTCCGGTCAGGTCGAGCGGCGCGATGCTGGCGGGCGAGTTGCCGAAGTCGAGACCCGGGACCGGAAACCCGCCCGGCTGCGCGCCGACCGTGATGGCCGGCGCGTGCCGCCGCTTGAGTGGCTCGATCTCCTCGAGCGAATGCGCCACGATCGACGGCGCGCGCGCCGGCCGCGAAGGCATAGGCCGAGGTCGAGAAGGCGCGCAGGACATCGACGACGACGACCAGGCCCTCGAGCTCGTGGCCGTGGGCGAGGTCCGAGCGCCGGATTTCCATCGCGACGCGCGCCGCGTGGCGCTAGGCCATGAAGGGCTTTGCGCGCTCCAGCAGTTCTTCGAGGCCCGGCTCGTTCGGGTTCTTCGGCTTGCCGGGGTGGATGATGGCCACCTGGCAGGCCTCGGCGGCCTCGACCATCTCGCGGTACGTGCCGGCGTTGATGTCCTTGATGTACGCCTGCTTGTTCTCGTTGTAGCCGAACAGCCGGTCGTTGATGTTCTGGCACTCGTTGCAGCTCGAGCAGCGCGAGGTCTCGATCCAGGCTTCGTCCGGCGACGGCGCGGGAGCGGCCTCCGGAGCCGCGGCCGGCGCTTCGACGGCGGCAGGGCCGCTTCCACGGCCGCTGCCGCCGCCGCGGGAACGGCCGTCGCCAGCGGTCGCCTGCTTCAGCGCATCGAGCTCCTGCTGCTTCTGCGCGTCCCATGCCGCCTTTTCCCGGGCCAGCGCCTGTTCGGCATGCGAGTTGTTGATGCCACCGTGCTCCTGCAGGCGATGCCACAGCAACAGGCAACGGCGTGTCGCCTGGATCAGCTTCGCATCGACGATGACGCGGTGAAGCCGGTCGTTCTCGTCGACCGCGAGCACGTACGGGCACGCGTTCGGCGGCGTCGGCGTCAGCGAGAGCCAGCCAGTCGGCCACGGGGACCATCGCGGCCGCTCCAGCGCTCGCGCGGCACCACGGCGAAGTGGTGCGCGTGGCGCTGGTCGCCCAGCGCGAAATCGGCGTACGTGAAGCGCACCTGCTCGCGCACGCGCTGCACGTTCTCGTCGGCGTACTCGAATTCCTCGACCGGCCAGTCGACGTCCGGATTGCGATTGTTCTCCAGCGAGAAGCGGGTCGCCCAGTTGGTGCCGGCGTTGGCGTCGTACGTGAACGCCGGATACGCGCGCGACTTCATCGCGGCGGCCGCCGCGAGGTACGGCGGCAGCTCGCTTGCGCTGTCCGGCGAGCCGGAGAAGACGCTGAAGAGCGACGGGCCGCGGCACGCCATGCCGCGGCGAACGCGGTCGCGCAGGGCGTAGAGGTTCGAACTGGTCGACTGCATGACGAACAGGCCGCCCAGGCCCATGGCCGTGGTGGCGAGGCGCGCGCTGCGCACGCCGAACGCGAAGTGCCCCTGGCCGATTGCGCCATCCTCGAGCAGGTCGTCGTGCTGCACGAGCACCTTGACCGGCATGCCGGCCGACAGCATTTCCATCAGGGCGGCGTTTTCCGGCGCGTTGTTGCGATCCGCGGGGATGCAGACCAGGTAATCGGGGAACTGCGCGAGATCGTCCGCGGTCAGCGCGCTCTCGTCGTAGCGCTCGAAGAACGGATCGTGGTCCGCCTCGACATAGCCGCCGCGTGCCTCCAGTTCGGCGATGGCGATCGCCTTCACCAGTTCCACCACGCCCGGAAGGCGGGCGCGGTGCGCCGCGATGGCGGCCGCGCAGTTGTCGAACGCGAAGCCGTACGGTTCGACGCCGGCTCCGGTGCCGGCAGGGCCCGGATAGAAGGGCTGGCCGCGCAGCACCGACAGCGCCCATTCGATGCGCTCGCGGCGCGCCGCCGGCAGCTCGTCCTTCGGCAACGCTGCGCAGCACCAGCTTCGACATGGCGGAAAAATCGAACACGTCGGTGTGCAGCGACCCGAAGCCCGACTGCAGCGCCAGCGGCTGCTGGCCCGCCGGCGAATGCACGAACGCCGCGCGCAGGATGTCGGAGAGTCTCCTGACGAGGTGGTCGGCGAGCTTGCGGAAGGCCTTCGCCTTCTCCGCATTCACGCTCTGCCAAGCACGCGTCACGAATCGCTCGGTCAACGCGCGGCCGCAGTCGACCAGGTCGCCGTCGACGTCCAGCCCGGCCGCGGCGCGCTTCAGCGTGTCGAGCGTGGTGGCGTCGCGCCCTGCCGCACGGGCGGCGGCGTGCGGCCACAACGTCCTCAGGGTTCCGGCGGCGCCGTCGGCGATCATCACGCGAAGCTCGCGCTCGAGCCGCAGCAGTTGCTTGCGCAGGCGCTCGCCCTCGATGCCGCGCGGAGCGAGCTGGTCGATCAGGCGTCCGATCACGGACGACAGGGACTCGGCGTACTGCTCTCCGGCGTCGCCGGCGAGGAGCACGACCGGATAGTCATACCGGAGCCTGGTCAGGTCGCGGTAGGGCGCGAGCAGGGCGGGGCGGAATCCAGCGGTCAGCGCGGCGAGCCCGTCGCCCGAGCGCTTGCCGGTCATGTGAAAGACCGTCTGGTCCTGGAACTTTGCAGCCATGTCCATTTGCGGCGACTCTCGAGTGTCGGTGCCGATCAGGCGGCGCGCTGCGCGCGCTCCTCGTCCGGCCAGATCGTGAACTTGTCGAATTCCTTGTCGAGCCCGGCACGAATCGCTTCGGCCGTGCGCGGCGCGCCCGCGCCGCGCAGGTCCTCGTAGCAGGGCACGTTCGGGTCGTGGTAGAGGATGCCCACCGGGATCGGGTCGATCGTCGACGCGATTTCGCGCGCCTGGTGGATGTTCAGCGGGTCGTGCTCGCGCTGGTTCTTGTAGATCCGGCTCGTCTCCGCGCTCGGCTGCAGCCCGTTCTTGTGCGTCAGCAGCAGCGTCTTGCCCGGGTCGTGCAGCCACGGCTCGAAGATCGTCGGCAGCCACTCCGGGCAGCGCTGGATGATGCGGACGAACGAGAAGCCGCGGTGCTTGTAGGCCTTGGAGATGATGTCGTACAGCATCTCCGGCATCCAGTCGACGCCCTGCGCCACGAACGACGCGTTCTGCACGCCGAGGGTGACCAGCAGCGGGTTCAGCGCTTCGAGCACGCTTCCCTTGGGGGTCGTGTTGCTCCTGGTGCCGATCGCGGAGGTCGGCGACGCCTGCTTCTTCGTCAGGCCGTAGATCTGGTTGTCGTGCAGGATCACCGTCAGGTTCATGTTGTACCGGATCGCGTGGATCCAGTGCGCGGCGCCGATCGAGCAGCAGTCGCCGTCGCCCGTGTTGACGAACACGTCGAGGTCCGGCCGCGCCATCTTCACGCCCTCGGCGAGCGGGAACGCGCGGCCGTGGATGCCGTGGAAGCCGTAGGTCTTCATGTAGTGCGGAAAGCGGCTCGAGCAGCCGATCCCGGAGACGAACACGGTCCGCTCTGGAGCCAGGTTCTCGTCGCGGCACAGGCGCTGGACCGCCGTGAGTATCGCGTTGTCGCCGCATCCGCTGCACCAGCGGGGCACGCCGCCCTGGTAGTCCTCGAGGGTGTGGTGTTCCTCGTGCAGCTTGATGATGTACTGGCTGAGTGCGGAGCCCATCGTCTACGTCCCTTTGCTCGAATTCATTCGGCCAGCTTGGCGCGGAGGGCCTTGGTCACCAGGCCCGGCTTGATCGGCTGTCCCGCGCGCTTCGGTCCAGCAGTCGACATCGACGAGGGTCCGGGCCCGCAGCATCATCGCGAGCGGCGCGTAGCGGCGGTTTTCCTCGTCGATCACTTCGTCCTCATCCGGGCGGTCGGCCCAGGTGCCCTCGACCGTCATGACCTTCTTGAAGCGCTTGAAGATGTCCTTGATGCCGGACGGCATCGGCTGGATGAAGCGCATCTGCAGCGCGGAGACCTTGAGGCCCTCATCACGCAGGCGGTCCACCGCTTCCTCGATCACGCCTTGCGTGCTGCCCCAGCCGACCACGAGCAGGTCGCCCTCGGGGTCCCCGTAGACCGGCGGCGTCTTCAGCGTCTTCTGCAGGGTAGCGAGCTTGAGGCTGCGCATGCGCAGCCCTTCCTCGTTGATGATCGGGTCGTAGGCGACCTTGCTCAGGCGGTCATGGGCAAGGCCGGTGACGGTGTGCATGCCGTTCGGCTGGCCCGGCGAGAAGCGACGGGCGATGCCCGTGACCTTGTCCCAGTCGTACGGCTTCGCGCCTTCGGGCAGCGGCGACTGGTCGAGCGGAGGCGCCAGCCACTCCTCGTTGAACGCCGGCCGCGTGAACGGCTGCTGCGCGGTCGCCAGGCTGGCGTCGGTCAGGACGACGACCACCATGTTGAACGTCTCGGCGATCTTGCGCGCGGTGATCATCGAGTAGAAGCAGTCCTCGATGCTCGTCACCGCGAGGACGACCTTCGGCGCGTCGCCGTGGCTGCCGTAGATCGAGGTCAGCAGGTCAGCCTGTTCCACCTTCGTCGGCTGGCCGGTCGAGGGACCGCCGCGCTGGACGTTGACGACGACCAGCGGGATCTCGGCCATCACCGCCAGGCCGATGCCTTCCTGCTTCAGCGAGTAGCCGGGGCCGGACGTGATCGTCACGGCGCAGCGGCCCGCGTACGAGGCGCCGATCGCGAACGCGCACGCCGCGATCTCGTCCTCCGCCTGGTGCACGATGCCGCCCACGCGCTCGAAGCACTCCGACAGGTAGTGCGACGCCGACGTCGCCGGCGTGATGGGGTACATCGCGCAGATGTCCATGCCGGAGGCGATCACGCCCAGGGCAATGGCCGTGTTGCCGTTGACGACGATCTGCGGAACCTTCGCCCGCTCGGCAGGGATCTCGTACTTGAAGTCGAGGTTGGCGTCGGCCCACGCCAGCCCGGCTTCCATCAGCCGCACGTTGGAGTCGATGACCTTCTGGTCCTTCTTGCCGAAGGTGAGGGCGATCTGGTCGCGCGCGAGCTGCAGGTCCAGGCTGTAGATGCTGCACAGCACGCCGAGCACGAACATGTTCTTGCCGCGCCGCGCATCGCTCATCAGGGCCCGGCACTCCTTCTCGAGCGGCAGGTCGATGACGCGGAAGCCCGCGTCCTTGAGGGATTTCAGCGTGTCCTTGTACGCCTTGGCCGTCGCCGGGTCGCGGTGCTCGCCCCACATGTTCTCGAGCAGGATCGTGGCGCCCTGCTTCAGTTCGCCGGCGCGCACGCGGCCGAGCAGCACCTGCTCGTTGAACGCGACGACCAGGTCGGTCTCGTCGCCGCCGTTGTTCATGTACTTCGAGCCGACGCGGATGCGGATGCCGCTGGCGCCGGCGATGCTGCGCGCGGGCGGCTGGATCTCGGCCGGGATGATCTCGACCGTCCAGATGCCGTTGCCGCTGCGCGCGGCGATCGACGCGAACGCCTGGCCGCAGCGCTGCGCGCCTTCGCCGGAGTCGCTGATGACCTCGACGATGTGCTCGGGCAGCTTCACGGCCCGCTTGGTTCCGGTGGTGCCCTTGGGAGCAAGGACTGCTGCGTTCATGCTCGTTCCTTCTTGTCGAATGCGTCAGGCGACCCTGATTCGCGCGAAGCCGTGCTCGGCGCGCGGAATGCCGAAGAGCGAACCCTCGGCGCCGGCGTCGTACACGGAACTGCTGTCGCGCAGGCCGAGGTAGGCCTTCATCGCGCGCGCGGCCTTGCGGCCCGCGCCCATCGCCTGGATGACGGTGGCGGCGCCCGTCACGATGTCGCCGCCGGCCCACACGCCGGCGATCGACGTGGCGAGGGTGTCGTCCGCGGCGATGTAGCCCCACTTGTTCAGCTTCAGCTTCGAGGTCTGCCCGAGGATCGGGTTGGCGTTCGTGCCGATCGCGAACACGACCATGTCGGCCTCGAACTCGAACTCGCTGCCCGGCACGACGACCGGACGCCGTCGGCCGGACTCGTCGGGCTCGCCGAGTTCCATCTTCACGCAACGCAGCGCGCGCACGGTGTTGTTGGCGCCAGCGAGGATTTCGACCGGGCTCGTCAGCCAGTTGAAGTCGACCCCTTCTTCCTCGGCGTGATGGATCTCCTCGACGCGTGCCGGCGCTTCCTTCTTGGAACGGCGGTAAATGCAGTGGACCGACTCGGCGCCGAGTCGCAGCGAAACGCGCAGCGCGTCCATGGCGGTGTTGCCGGCGCCGATGACGGCGACGTGCTTGCCCGGCTGCAGCGGCGTGTCGAAATTTGGAAAGTCCCGCGCCCGCATCAGGTTGCAGCGCGTGAGCAGTTCGTTGGCCGACAGCACGCCGTTCAGCGACTCGCCCGGGATGCCCATGAAGCTCGGGTAGCCGGCGCCCGTGCCGATGAACACCGCGTGGAAGCCCATCTCGGAGACCATCTGCTCGATGGTGAACAGGCGGCCGACCAGGGTGTTGCACTCGAACTTGACGCCCAGGTTGCGCACCTTCTGGATCTCGGCGTCGATCGTGTCGTTCGGCAGGCGGAAATCGGGAATGCCGTACTTCAGCACGCCGCCCGGCGTATGGAAGGCCTCGTAGACGATGACTTCGCAGCCCGCCTTCGCCATGTCGGCCGCGCAAGCCAGTCCGGCCGGGCCCGCGCCGACGATGCCGACCTTGTATCCGGACGGCTCGATGTAGGGCACGTTCTCCCAGCCCTCGGCGATCGCCATGTCGCCGACGAAGCGCTCGAGGCGGCCGATGGCCACCGGCTCCAGATTGTCACCGACCGTGCAGACGCCTTCGCACTGGTTCTCCTGCGGGCACACCCGGCCGCAGATCGACGGCAGCAGGTTGGTATCGGTGATGATCTCGTACGCGCCGTGGTAGTGCTTCTCGGTGATCTTCTGGATGAACGCGGGGATGTCGATGCTGACCGGGCAACCGCGCACGCACGGCTCGTCGGGGCACTGCAGGCAGCGCTCCGCTTCGCGCAGCGCGTCCTCGAGGCGATAGCCGCAGGCGACCTCCTCGAAATTCCTGGCGCGGACCTTGGGGTCCTGCTCGGGCATCGGCGTCCGCTCCTGGGGAATGGTGCGGATCGTCTTTTTCTTCGCGGTCGCCATGGGAGGCTCCTAGGCGTCGGTGGCCGGGCGCGACAGCACCGCGGCCTTGAGGTCGATCTTGTCGTCGCCGCGGATGCGGCAGGACTCGGTCCACCGCTCCATCGCCTCGCGCTCCGTCGTCTTGTAGCGGCCGAGGCGCGACATCAGGTCGTCGAAGTCGACCTGGTGGCCGTCGAAATCCGGTCCGTCGACGCAGGCGAACTTCACCTGGTCGCCGATCTTGACGCGGCAGCCGCCGCACATCCCGGTACCGTCGACCATCACCGGGTTGAGGCTGACGATCGTCTTGATGCCCAGCGGGCGGGTCGCTTCCGAACAGCCCTTCATCATGATCGGCGGGCCGATGGCGACGACTTCGTCGATGTCCGAATGCTTCGCGGCGGCCTGCTTGATGCCTTCCGTGACCAGGCCCTTGATGCCGGCGGAGCCGTCGTCGGTGCAGACGATCAGCTCGTCGCATACCGCGGCGAACTTGTCCTGCCAGAACATGAGGTCCTTGTTGCGGAAGCCGATCACGCCGATCACGTAGGCGCCGCTTTCCTTGTAGGCGCGCGCCTGCGGGTACACCGGCGCCACGCCCAGGCCGCCGCCGACGCACACGACCTTCTTCGCCTTGTCGATGTGGCTCGGGATGCCCATCGGTCCGACCATCGCGAAGAGCGAGTCGCCGACCTTGCAGCCGGCCTGCATCTCCTTGGTGGTCTTGCCGACCGCCTGGATCACCAGCGTGATGGTGCCGCGCTCGCGGCTGAAGTCGGCGATGGTGAGCGGTATGCGCTCGCCATGCTCATGCTCCATCACGATGACGAACTGCCCGGGCTTGGCCGCCTGGGCCATCTGCGGATGGGCCACCTCCAGCATGTAGGTGACGTCCGAGTAATCCTCGCGCGCAACGATCCGGAAACCGGATCCCGCGTTCGCCTGCGCCATGGTTTGTCTCCCCGTGCGCTGTGGGTTTCAGCGAGCCCGACTGGCGCGGGGCATCGCGGACTTGAGGCGAACTACCTCACGTAGGCGAGAGCTTCGATTGCAACGGACCCCGTGTCATTGATCTGTCGCAACCGCCTCCCACTCCGTGGGAAGGCGTTCCAGCGGGCAAAAAACCCGCGGGCGACAGTGGCCGGGACGCCGCCTAGATGAGTTCGGCGTTGAGGGCTTCGAGCGCGCCGGCGCCGGGGCAGAGATCCGACTCGGAAAGGCGGTTGAGTGGAGTGCCGACCGTGTTCAGGTGATCGTGCAGGTCGTCGGCCGAGGGGTCGACGAAGAGCAGGCCGGTGACGACTTCTCCGCGGGCCTGGTGGGAGGTGATGTGGCTGATCGCGGCGAGGCGATCGCCCGGATCGTAGCCGTCGGCGAGCTTGCGCAGGCGCAGGCGGCTGCCGTCGTGCTGGGTGATCTCGATCACTTCGCCCGGCGCGTAGTCGGCGGTGATCGGGTTGTGCTTCGGCATGAAGTCGAGCCGGTTGACCGCGTCGTTGTGCGCACGGATGTAGTCGTAGCTCTTCGTGCTGCCCGTGTGGTTATTGAAGGCGACGCACGGGCTGATCACGTCGATCAGCGCGGACCCGCGGTGGTTGAGCGCGCCCTTGATCAGCGGCACCAGTTGCTCCTTGTCGCCGGAGAAACTGCGGGCCACGTAGGTGACGCCGAGCTGCAGGGCGAGCGACACCATGTCGATCGGCGCGTCGCGATTGACCGCGCCGCGCTTGGATTTCGATCCCTGGTCGGCGGTGGCGGAGAACTGCCCCTTGGTCAGGCCGTAGACCCCGTTGTTCTCGCAGATGTAGGTCATGTTCACGCCGCGCCGGATCAGGTGCGCGAACTGCCCGAGGCCGATCGAGGCCGAGTCGCCGTCGCCCGAGACGCCGAGGTAGATGAGGTCGCGGTTGGCGAGGTTGGCGCCGGTCAGCACCGACGGCATGCGGCCGTGCACCGAGTTGAATCCGTGCGAGTTGCCGAGGAAATAGTCCGGCGTCTTCGACGAACAGCCGATGCCCGAGAGCTTCGCCACGCGGTGCGGTTCGATCGCCAGTTCCCAGCACGCCTGGATGATCCCGGCCGAGATCGAATCGTGGCCGCATCCCGCGCACAGCGTCGAGATCTTGCCCTCGTAGTCGCGGCGCGTGTAGCCGAGACGGTTGGCGGGCAGGGTGGGGTGATGCAGCTTCGGTTTCGCGAGATAGGTCACTTGGATGCTCTCCTCAGGCGGCCTTGCCGCCCTTGAGCGGGCGGACGTTGGCGCCGGGCATGCGGTCCTTGATCGCCTTGACGATGTAGCGCGCGGTGATCGGCGTGCCGTCGAAATGCAGGATCGGCACCAGTCGGGCCGGGTCGATCTCGAGTTCGTTGACCAGCATCGACCGCAACTGGGCGTCGCGGTTCTGCTCGACGACGAACACGCGTTCGTGCTGGTCGATGAAGGCCTTGACCGAGTCCGGGAACGGAAAGGCCCGCACCCGCATCCGGTCGAGATGCACGCCGGACCGCTCGAGTTCGCCCAGGGCCTCGTTCATCGACGGCGTCGTCGAGCCGAAATAGATCACGCCGTGCGCGGTCTTGTGGCTCGTCCTGCGCACGATCGGCTGCGGCACCAGGTGTTTCGCGGTGTCGAACTTCCGCAGCAGCCGCTCCATGTTGTACACATAGTCGGGCCCCGCTTCCGAGTAGCGTGCGTACGCGTCCTTGGTGGTGCCCCGCGTGAAGTAGGCGCCGCGCGTCGCGTGCGTGCCGGGCAGCGTCCGGAACGGGACGCCGTCGCCGTCGGCATCCAGGTAGCGACCAAAGTCCTTGCCGGAGTCGAGGTCGGCCGCGCTCATCACCTTGCCGCGGTCGTAGCGTCGGCTGTCGTCCCACGCCAGCGGCGCGCACAGGCGGTGGTTCATGCCGATGTCGAGGTCGGTCATGACGAAGATCGGCGTCTGCAGCCGCTCCGCGAGATCGAGGGCCGCGGCGGTGAATTCGAAGCACTCGTGCGGGTCTTCCGGGAACAGCAGCACGTGCTTGGTGTCCCCGTGCGACGCGTAGGCGCACGCGAGCAGGTCCGACTGCTGCGTGCGGGTCGGCATGCCGGTGGACGGTCCGCCGCGCTGCACGTTGATGATGGTGGCCGGGATCTCGGCGAAGTACGCCAGCCCGATGAACTCGGTCATCAGCGACACGCCTGGTCCGGAAGTCGCGGTGAACGCCCGCGCGCCGTTCCAGCCCGCTCCGATCACCATGCCGATCGACGCGAGTTCGTCCTCCGCCTGCACGATGGCGTACTTGTTCCGGCCGGTGGCCTTGTCGACGCGGAAGCGGCTGCAGTACTTCTGGAAGGCTTCGGCGACGGACGACGATGGCGTGATCGGATACCAGGCGCACACCGTGGCGCCGCCGTACACGGCGCCCAGCGCGGCCGCGGCGTTGCCTTCCATGAAGATGCGGTCGCCGACGCAGTTGCGGCGCTCGACCTTCAATCCGAGAACGCCGCCCAGGTGCTCCTCGGCATACGAGCGCCCGGTTTCGAACGCGTCGAGGTTCGGCTTGATCAGCTTGTCCTTGCCCTTGTACTGCTCGCCGAGCAGTTGCGCGATCACTTCCGACTCGATGCCGAGCAATGCCGCGAGCACGCCGACGTACATGATGTTCTTCAGGAGCTGGCGTTCCTTCGGATCGGCGAACTTGGCGGCGGCGATGTCGGACAGCGGCACCCCGATCACGTGCACGTCGGGCCGGAAGCGCGACGGCGGGATCGGTCTGGTGCTGTCGTACAGCAGGTAGCCGTCCGGCTCGATCTCTTCGAGGTCGCGGTCCCAGGTCTGCGGATTCATCGCGACCATCAGGTCGACGCCGCCCCGGCGGCCGAGATGCCCCTGCTCGGTCACCCGCACTTCGTACCAGGTCGGCAGGCCCTGGATGTTCGACGGGAAGATGTTGCGCGGCGACACCGGCACGCCCATCCGCAGGATGCTGCGCGCGAACAGCTCGTTGGCGCTGGCCGATCCGGAGCCGTTGACGTTGGCGAACTTGACGACGAAGTCGTTCGTCGCGGTGATTCCCCGGTGCCGGACCACCGCGCCGCTGGTGCGCGGGCCTGGCCGACCTTCGTCGGGAACGCTCATGCTGCCTCCCGTTGCCGTGTGCGACCGGCGCGGCCGGCGTGCGTCATCTCGAGCAGGAACTTCTGCATGTCCCACGCGCCGGTCGGGCACCGCTCGGCGCACAGGCCGCAGTGCAGGCACACGTCCTCGTCCTTGACCATCACCCGGCCGGTCTTCAGTTCGCCGGACACGTACAGCGCCTGGCTGGTGTTGAGAGCCGGCGCCCGCAGCCGTGGCCGCAGGTCCGCCTCGTCCCCGTTGGCCGTGAAGTTGATGCAGTCGGTGGGACAGATGTCGACGCAGGCGTCGCATTCGATGCACTGCTGGGCCGTGAACACGGTCTGCACATCGCAGTTCAGGCAGCGCTGCGCTTCCTTCCACGCGGTGGCGGGATCGAAGCCGAGTTCGACCTCCACCCGGATGCTCGCGAGCGCCTGGTTGACATCGCGCCACGGCACCTTGAAGCGCGCGTCCGGCGCGACCTCGTTGTCGTAGCTCCACTCGTGTATGCCCATCTTCTGCGAGATCAGGGTGACTCCGGGCGCGGGGCGCACATTCACGTCCTCGCCGTGCAGGAAGCTGTCGATCGAGATGGCTGCGTCGTGGCCCTGGGCCACTGCCCAGATGATGTTTTTCGGCCCCAGGGCTGCATCGCCGCCGAAGAACACCCGGGGGTTGGTTGACTGCAGCGTCGTCCTGTCGAGCACCGGCATGCCCCACTGGTCGAACTCGATGCCGGCGTCGCGCTCGATCCACGGGAAGGCGTTTTCCTGTCCCACCGCGACGAGCACTTCGTCGCACGCGAAGATCGGATCGGGCTCGCCGGTGGCGACCAGCGCGCGGCGTCCCTTCGCGTCGTACACCGCCTTGACCTTCTCGAACTTCATGCCGGTCAGCTTGCCGTTCTCGTGCAGGAACGCCTTCGGGACGAGGTAGTTCAGGATGGGGATGCCCTCGTGCATCGCATCTTCCTTCTCCCAGGGCGAGGCTTTCATCTCGTCAAAGCCCGATCGCACGATCACCTTGACGTCCGCGCCGCCGAGCCGCTTCGCGGTCCGGCAGCAGTCCATCGCCGTGTTGCCTCCGCCGAGCACGATGACGCGCTGGCCCACCGACGTGACATGACCGAAGGACACCGAGGCCAGCCAGTCGATGCCGACATGGATCTTCTTCCCGGCCTCCCGGCGACCCGGCACGTCGAGGTCGCGCCCGCGCGGCGCGCCGGAGCCGACGAAGATCGCATCGAACTTTTCCGCGAGCAGCGACTTCATCGACTCGATGCGCACGCCGCCACGGAATTCGGCGCCGAGCCCGAGCACGTAGCCGGTCTCCTCGTCGATCACTTCTTCCGGGAGGCGGAACCGGGGGATCTGCGTGCGGATCATTCCCCCGGCCTTCGGGTCCTGGTCGAACAGGGTCACGTGGTAGCCGAGCGGTACGAGGTCGCGCGCGACCGTGAGCGAGGCCGGCCCCGCGCCGATGCACGCGACGCGCCGTCCGTTCAGCGGCAGGCGCTTGGGCAGGCGCGCGCGGATGTCGTCCTTGAAGTCCGCAGCAACCCGTTTCAATCGGCAGATCGCGACCGGTTCGGGCCGTTCTGCCTGCTGCTGCTCGACCCGGCCGCGCCGGCATGCCGGCTCGCACGGGCGGTCGCACGTGCGGCCGAGGATGCCGGGGAAGACGTTGGACTTCCAGTTGACCATGTACGCGTCGCTGTAGCGGCCGGACGCGATGAGACGTATGTACTCGGGGACCGGGGTGTGGGCCGGGCACGCCCACTGGCAATCCACGACGTGATGGAAATAGTCCGGGTTACGGATGTCCGTCGGTTGCACGCATGTCTCCTTGCCGTGACCGTCATGGCGGACGCGGCTTTTTTCGAGTGGGCGCAGTGTATGCCGGGGTACCCCGGGGAGGTCCATCGAGGATGGCCCCGCGGCATCCATGCGACAGACGGATGGCAAGCGAGAGGCCGGTGGTAGCATCCGCGTTTCGCCGCGGGCCGTCAGGGTTTCTGCGCGCGGAATGACTCGGCAGCAGGACCGGAATCCGGAAGCGCTGTCGCCGAAAAGTCCACGTCTCGTTTATGGGCTTTCCGGGCATCTCGAACGAGAAACTCGTTTTTTCAGGTGAAGCCGATGATGAGACAGTTCCAGGTCAACTCGTACCTGTTTGGCGGCAATGCGCCGTACGTCGAGGAGCTTTACGAGCGCTACCTCGACAACCCGGGCTCGGTGCCCGAAAAGTGGCGCGCGTACTTCGACCAGATGCAACTGGTCCCGGGGGCGGACGGCTCGCCGGACACGCGCGACATCGCCCATGCTCCCATCGTCGAGTCCTTCGCCCAGCGCGCCAAGGCGAACGCGTTCGTCCCCAAGGTCGCGCAGAGCGACCTCACGGTGGCCCGCAAGCAGGTCCACGTCCAGTCGATCATCGCGGCCTACCGTTTCCTCGGAAACCGATGGGCGAATCTCGATCCGCTGCAGCGCCAGGAGCGCCAGGTCATCCCGGAACTGGAGCCCGCGTTCTATGACCTGACCGAAGCCGACATGGATACGGTGTTCGCCGCGGCGAACACGTACTTCGGACAGGAGAACATGACGCTGCGCGACCTGATCAAGGCGCTGCGCGACACATACTGCTGCAACGTCGGCGTCGAGTTCATGTACATCTCCGATCCGGCGCAGAAGCGCTGGATCCAGCAGCGCCTCGAGTCGATCCGCTCCACCCCCACGTTCACGGTTGAACAGAAGCGGCACATCCTCGAGCGGCTGACCGCCGCCGAAGGACTCGAGCGCTACCTGCACACGAAATACGTCGGCCAGAAGCGCTTCTCGCTGGAAGGCGGCGAGAGTTTCATCGCGGCGATGGACGAACTCGTTCAGCGCGCGGGCGCCACGGGCGTGCAGGAAATCGTCATCGGCATGGCGCACCGAGGTCGCCTGAACGTGCTGGTGAACACCCTGGGCAAGATGCCCAAGGAACTGTTCGCCGAATTCGAAGGCAAGGCCGCGTCGGACCTGCCGGCAGGCGACGTCAAGTACCACAACGGTTTCTCGAGCGACATCACGACGGCCGGCGGCCCGGTGCACCTGTCGCTCGCGTTCAATCCGTCGCACCTGGAGATCGTGAACCCGGTTGTCGAGGGCTCGGTGCGGGCGCGGCAGGAGCGGCGCGGCGACAAGAACGGCGACACCGTGCTGCCGGTCCTGGTGCACGGCGACGCCGCCTTCGCCGGCCAGGGAGTCGTCATGGAGACGCTGAACCTGGCTGAGACGCGCGGCTACGGCACCGGCGGCACGGTCCACATCGTCATCAACAACCAGATCGGCTTCACGACCTCTGATCCGCGCGACACGCGTTCGACGATGTATGCCACCGACGTCGTCAAGATGATCGAGGCGCCGGTCTTCCACGTGAACGGCGACGATCCCGAAGCGGTCGTCTTCACCACGCAGCTGGCGCTGGACTACCGGCAGGAGTTCAACCGGGATGTCGTGATCGACATCATCTGCTTCCGCCGGCTCGGCCATAACGAGCAGGACACGCCGGCGGTGACGCAGCCGCTGATGTACAAGAAGATCGGCCAGCACGCCGGCACGCGCAAGCTGTACGCCGAAAAGCTCGTCACGCAAGGGACGATCGCGGCCGACGAACCGGACCAGTTCGTCAAGGACTTCCGCGCCGCCATGGACGAGGGCCGAACCACCTCCGACCCGGTGCTGACGAACTACAAGAGCAAGTTCGCCGTGGACTGGTCGCCGTTCCTGAACCGCAAGTGGACCGACCACGCCGACACCGCCGTGCCGGTGGCGGAACTGAAGCGCCTCGCCGAGCGGCTGACGACGATCCCGTCGACCTTCAAGCTGCATCCGCTGGTGGAAAAGGTCATCGCCGACCGTCGCGCGATGGGCGAGGGCAAGGCGCCGCTCGACTGGGGCATGGCCGAGCACCTGGCGTTCGCCTCGCTGGTAGCCAGTGGTTATCCGGTTCGCATCACCGGCCAGGACTCCGGGCGCGGAACGTTCACGCACCGCCACGCCGTGCTGCACGACCAGAACCGCGAGAAGTGGGACGAGGGCATCTACGTTCCGCTGCAGCACCTGTCCGACAAGCAGGCGCCGTTCACGGTGATCGATTCGGTGCTGTCGGAAGAAGCCGTGCTCGGCTTCGAATACGGCTATGCGAGCGCCGAACCCAACGCCCTGGTGATCTGGGAGGCGCAGTTCGGCGACTTCGTCAACGGCGCGCAGGTCGTCATCGACCAGTTCCTGTCGTCGGGCGAGGTCAAGTGGGGCCGGCAGTCCGGGCTGACGCTGATGCTGCCGCACGGCTACGAAGGGCAGGGTCCGGAGCACTCGTCGGCGCGCATCGAACGCTTCCTGCAACTCGCGGCCGACAACAACATGCAGATCGCGCAGCCGACGACGGCCGCGCAGATCTTCCATCTGCTGCGGCGCCAGATGATTCGCCTGTTCCGCAAGCCGCTGGTCATCATGACGCCGAAGTCGCTGCTGCGCGCGAAGGATGCGGCCTCCGACCTGTCGGAACTCGCGAAGGGCGAATTCCAGACGGTGATCAGCGAGCGCGATCCGGCCATCGAGGCGAAGAAGGTGAAGCGCGTCATCGCCTGCTCCGGCAAGGTGTACTACGACCTCCTCCACACCCGGCGGGACCGCGAGGACACACCGCGGCGATCATCCGCGTCGAGCAGCTCTATCCGTTCCCGCACAAGGCGCTGCAGGCCGAGCTGAAGAAGTACCCGGCGGCCAACGAGGTCGTGTGGTGCCAGGACGAGCCGGCCAATCAGGGTCCCTGGTTCTACGTGCAGCACCACCTGCTCGAGAACATGGCCGACGGCCAGAAGCTCGCCTACGCGGGTCGCGCGCCATCGGCTTCGCCCGCGGTCGGCTACTACGCCAAGCACGTCGAGCAGCAGAAAGCGCTGCTCGACACCGCCTTCAGCAAGCTCAAGGGCCTCGTCCTCAACAAATAACCCGGGGGCGCCGGCCTGCGTTCCGCAGCCCGGCGACTTTCGTTCGTTCGGAGTTCTTTGATGGCTATCGTGGAAGTGAAGGTCCCGCAGTTGTCCGAGTCGGTTGCCGAGGCGACGCTGCTGCAATGGAAGAAGAAGCCCGGCGACGCCGTGGCGATCGACGAGATCCTGATCGAAGTCGAGACCGACAAGGTGGTGCTCGAGGTGCCGGCGCCGGCCGCCGGTGTGCTGGCGGAGATCGTCCGGGGCGACGGCAGCACCGTCGTCGCCGGAGAGTTGATCGCGCGTCTCGACACCGAAGGCAAGGGCGCCGCTGCCGGCGCTGCCGCGGCACCGCAGCCGGCCGCGGCGGCTCCCAGGCCAGCCCCCGCGCCGGCGGCGGGCGGTGCGATGGGCGGGGTGGCGATGCCGGCCGCCGCCAAGATGATGGCCGACAAGGGCCTGTCGGCCGCGCAAGTGCCGGGAACCGGCCGCGACGGACGCATCACCAAGGGCGACGTGATCGCCGCCGCCGAGGGTGCGGTGGCCCGTGCTCCTGCTCCCGCGCCGGCTCCCGCCGCACGTCCGGCGCTGCCGGAGGTGAAGGCGCCCATCGACCTTTCGGTCCTCGCCGATCGCCCCGAGCAGCGCGTGCCGATGTCGCGGCTGCGCCAGCGCGTGGCCGAGCGGCTGGTCCAGTCGCAGTCGACCGCGGCCATCCTGACCACGTTCAACGAAGTGAACATGCAGCCGCTGATGGAGCTGCGCGGGCGGTACAAGGACAAGTTCGAGAAGGAGCACGGCGCGAAGCTCGGCTTCATGTCCTTCTTCGTGAAGGCCGCCGTGGCGGCGCTGAAGCGTTATCCGGTCGTCAACGCCTCGGTCGACGGAAGCGACATCGTCTATCACGGCTATTTCGACATCGGCATCGCCGTCGGTTCGCCGCGCGGCCTCGTCGTGCCGATCCTGCGCGATGCGGACCAGATGACGTTCGCCGACATCGAGAAGAAGATCGCCGACTTCGGCAAGCGTGCCGGCGAGGGCAAGCTCGGTCTCGAGGAACTCACGGGCGGCACGTTCTCGATCTCCAACGGCGGCGTGTTCGGCTCGATGCTGTCGACGCCGATCATCAACCCGCCGCAAAGCGCCATCCTGGGCATCCACGCCACCAAGGATCGGCCGGTCGTCGAGGACGGACAGGTCGTCGTCCGGCCGATGAACTACTTGGCGCTCTCGTACGACCACCGGATCATCGACGGCCGCGAGGCGGTGCTGGCGCTGGTCGCGATGAAGGAAGCGCTGGAGGATCCTGCGCGCCTGCTGCTCGAAGTCTGAGCGGGAAGAACTGCCCATGACGATGGCCGACGAACTGGAGAAGCTGCACCGCCTGGTGCAGAACGGTGCGCTGACGCCGGCGGAGTACGAGTCGGCGAAGGCGCGGCTGCTGGCAGGCGATGCGGGCGGCTCCGACTCATCGCTGGCGATCAACCGGCTGCGGCTCTCCGACAGCGACAAGTGGATCGCCGGCGTGTGCGGCGGCGTGGCCACGGTCACCGGCGTGGAAGCGTGGATCTGGCGCCTGATCTTCGTCCTCGGCCTGCTGGCCGGCGGCTTCACCGTGGTGCTCTACATCATTCTCTGGATCTTCGTGCCGCGCGAAGGGCGATAGCGCGGCGCGCCGGACCTCTCGAAAGACAACCATGGCCAAGAATTTCGACGTCGTCGTGATCGGCGGCGGACCCGGCGGGTACATCGCGGCGATCCGGGCGGCCCAGCTCGGCTTCGCCACCGCCTGCATCGACGAGTGGAAGAACGCGCAGGGCGGGCCGGCGCCCGGTGGGACCTGCACCAACATCGGCTGCATTCCGTCGAAGGCGCTGCTGCAGTCGTCCGAGCATTTCGAGCATGCCGGGCACCACTTCAAGGATCACGGCATCCAGGTCCAGGGCCTGGGGCTGGACCTGGCGAAGATGCTGTCGCGCAAGGACACCGTCGTGAAGCAGAACAACGACGGCATCCTGTACCTCTTCAAGAAGAACAAGGTCGCGTTCTTCCATGGCCGCGGCAGCTTCGCCGCCAGGAGCGAGGCGGGCTATGAGGTGACAGTGGCCGGCGCTGCCGCCGAGACGCTGGTCGCCAGGCACGTGATCGTGGCCACCGGCTCCAATGCGCGCCCGCTGCCGGGAGCTCCCTTCGACGAGAAGCAGATCCTGTCGAACGACGGCGCGCTTGCCATCCCGGAGGTGCCGAAGCGCCTCGGTGTGATCGGCGCCGGCGTGATCGGACTGGAGATGGGTTCGGTGTGGCGCCGACTGGGCGCGGAAGTCACGATCCTCGAGGCGCTGCCGGCGTTTCTCGGCGCCGTCGACGAGCAGATCGCGAAGGAAGCCGCCAAGGCGTTCAGCCGGCAAGGCCTGAAGATCCACCTCGGGGTGACGATCGCCGGCGTCAAGGCCGACAAGAAGGGCGTGACCGTGAGCTACGCCGACGCGAAAGGCGAGGCGCAGACGCTCGCGGTCGACAAGCTGATCGTGTCGATCGGTCGCGTGCCGAACACGACCGGCCTGAACGCGGAAGCCGTCGGCCTGCAACTCGACGAACGCGGGTTCGTCGCGGTCGATGACGACTGCCGCACCAATCTTCCGAACGTCTGGGCGGTCGGCGATGTCGTGCGCGGCCCGATGCTCGCGCACAAGGCCGAGGAGGAGGGCGTGGCCGTGGCCGAGCGGATCGCCGGCCAGCACGGGCACGTCAACTTCAACACGATTCCCTGGGTCATCTACACATCGCCGGAAATCGCGTGGGTCGGCGAGACGGAGCAGCAGCTGAAGGCCGCGGGACGCGCCTACCGGGCCGGCACGTTTCCGTTCGCGGCGAACGGCCGGGCGCGCGCGCTCGGCGACACGACCGGCATGGTGAAGTTCCTCGCCGATGCGAAGACCGACGAGATCCTCGGCGTGCACATCGTCGGGCCGATGGCGTCGGAGCTGATCGCCGAAGCCGTCGTCGCGATGGAGTTTCGCGCGTCGAGCGAGGACATCGCCCGCATCTGCCACGCTCATCCGTCGCTGTCGGAGGTGACGAAGGAAGCGGCGCTCGCGGTCGACAAGCGCGCGCTGAACTTCTGACGGCCGCGGATGAACGTCCGCGACGTCTTCAACACCCACCTGGCGGCGCGCGGCTACCGCGCGGACTCCTCGCAACTGGCTGCGCTCGAGCGCCTGCAGCGCCTCGACGGCGACTGGCGCGCCTACAAGGCGCAGCGGTCGAACGCGCTGAAGAAACTCATCGCCCGGCCGCCGGCGCCGCGCGGCGTGTACCTGTGGGGAGGGGTCGGCCGCGGCAAGAGCTTCCTGATGGACGCCTTCTATGCCGCCGTGCCGGTGCTGCGCAAGACCCGACTGCACTTCCACGAGTTCATGCGCAGCGTTCACCGCGAGCTGGACGAGGTGAAAGGCACGCCGGATCCGCTCGATGAAGTGGCGCGCCGCATTGCCCGGCGCCACCGGCTGATCTGCTTTGACGAGTTCCACGTCTCGGACATCGCCGACGCGATGATCCTGCACCGGCTGCTCGTCAAGCTGTTCGAACTCAACGTCGGCCTCGTGATGACGTCGAACTACGCCCCGGACGACCTGTATCCGGATGGCCTGCACCGGGATCGCCTGTTGCCGGCGATCGAACTGCTGAAGGCGCGCCTGGACGTCGTGCAGGTCGATGGCGGTGTCGACTACCGGCAGCGCGCGATGGAACACATCGAGGCCTACCTGACGCCCTGGGGTGGCGGCGCCGAAGAGAGGCTGGCGGCTGCGTTCGGGCGCATTGCCGAAATGGACGATGACGACCCGGTGCTCGAGATCGAGTCGCGACGGATTCGCGCCCGGCGCCGGGCGGGCGGCGTGGTGTGGTTCGATTTCGCGGTGCTGTGCGGCGGCCCGCGCTCGCATGCCGACTATCTGGAGATCGCTTCGCAGTTTCACACGGTGCTGCTGTCCAACATCCCGTGCATGTCGGCCGGCCAGGCGTCGGAGGCACGTCGCTTCACCTGGCTCGTCGACGTGCTGTATGACCACCGCGTGAAGCTGCTCGCGTCCGCCGAGGCGCCGCCCGACCAGCTCTACACGGCAGGAGTCCTGTCGAACGAGTTCGCCCGCACGGCGTCGCGCCTCGTGGAAATGCAGTCGCGGGAGTACCTCGACACGCCACGGCGCGATGTCGTCCAGCGTGTGTGATGCTGCCGTCAGCCCGCGCGGCAATCGGAACGTTAGAGGAAGGATGAGACTCGTCGTCGTCGGCGCGCTGTTGACTGCTGCGCTACCTGCTTTCGCCTCGCAGTTCGGCGACCGCTATCCCGCGGGTTCGATCAAGGACCCGCCGCGCGCCGAGCAGGCGCTGCGTGAGGCGGAGGCCGAGGCCGAACGCATCGAGCGAGAGACCCGGTCGCGCGATTCCGAGTGTCTGAAGAGTTTCCTGGTGAACCGGTGTCGCGAGGAAGCACGGCGCGACAGGATCGAGGCCGAGCGCGAACTGCGGCGCGTGCGTGTCGAGGCGCACGACCTGCAGCGGAAGATCGAGGCGCAGGAGGGCGCGAAGAAGCGGGCCGAGGCGGCTGCGCGGGCGGACGAAGTGCCGGACGCGGCGGCTCCGAAGGCGACTCGCGCGCCGCGCACGCCGGAGGCCACGAAACGCGAGACGCCGGCCGCAGCCGCCATCAGCCCGGAGGAAGCGGCCCGCAACCGCGAGGCCTACGACAAGCGCGTCGAGGAGAAACGAAAGGAAGCGGCCGACGAGGCGGCCCGGGCTCCGGAGCGCGCGGAGAACGCCCGCCAGTACCGCGACAAGCAGGCCGAAGCCGCCGAGCGCGCGCGGCAGAAGGAAGCGGAGCGGAAGAAGAGCGAGGAGCGGCGCGCCGAGCGGCGCAAGCAGATCGAGGCACAGGAAGCGCAGCGTGCCGAAGTGCGGCGCAAGGCCGAAGAAGCGGCAAAGGCCGCGGCGAAGCCCTAGGGCGCCGGTCTACTGGCGCGCCGTCGGCTCCGGCGGATCGAGCTTCACGATGGCGAGGGACAGGTTGTCGCCACGCCCTTCGGCGCGTTCCCGGGCGAGGGAAATCAGTTGTTCCGAAGCCTCCCGGGGCGCCATCGTGGTCAGGATGTCCGCGAGTTCCTCGTCGGTGAAGTAGGCCCACAACCCATCGCTGGCGAGCAGGAAGGCGTCGCCCACTGTCAGGATGTGGTCCTCGCCGATTTCAACTTTCGGTTTCTTGTTGATGCCGAGCGCGCTGACGAGGATGTTCTTGTAGCGCTGGCTGGCCACTTCCGCGTCCTCGAAGCGACCTTCCTCGCGCAATTGCTGCGCGTACGTGTGGTCCTCCGTGCGATGCACCAGCCTGCCGCCGCGGAAGAAGTACAGCCGGCTGTCGCCGGCATGGGCCCAGATCGCGTAGCGCTTCTTGATGATCAGGGCGCACAGCGTGCTGTGCGGCTCTTTCTCGGCGGAGATCGCTGTCAGCCGGATGACGGTGTGCGCTTCGGCGGCCAGGTGCAGCAGCAGGTCGCGAAACGTCGCGTCCCGGTCCGACATGTCGCGAAAGAGGTTCTCGGCGGTCGATATGACCTGGTCGGCAGCCTGCCGCCCCCCCGTCCGGCCTCCCATGCCATCGGCCACGATCGCCAGGAGAGCCCCAGGGTTCCGGGGGCTGGTGATGATCCCTACCCGGTCCTGCTGGTCGTGGCGGTCGCCGATGTGCGTCGCGACACAGGCATTGACTTTGAAGCTGGACACGATGGAAATAGAGGTTTCGAGGAGTCTATCATCGGGCCCTGACCGTGCTGTGGCAGGCCAAGGACAGCACATTTTCACCTTCACTTTTACGGTTCGCGCGCACATGGAACAGGAAGAAATCAAGCGGCGCATCATCGAACTGCAGATCGAGCACCGCGACCTCGACGAAGCCATCGACAGACTGAACGACACCGCCGTCGACGATCTCGCGCTGCGACGAATGAAGAAGCGAAAACTCCAGATCAGGGACTCGGTGTCGCGGCTCGAGATGGGGCTGGTGCCTGACATTCCCGCGTGACCGACCGCCGCGCCGTCCGGTCTGAAGGTCCGGACCCGACGCGCGAGCGCGTCATCGAAGTCTTCGGCCAGGGCGGCGCCCTGGCCCGCACCGTGGACGGATTCGTGCCTCGCGCGTCGCAGGCCGAGATGGCGTCGACGGTGTACGACGCCATCCACAGCGGCGCCACGCTGGTGGCGGAAGCCGGGACCGGCACCGGCAAGACCTTCGCGTACCTGGTTCCCGTCCTGCTTGCCGGCGGCAAAGTCCTGATCTCGACCGGGACCAAGCCGCTCCAGGACCAGTTGTTCCGCAAGGACCTGCCGGCGGTGCTCGCGTCGCTGAAGCTCACCGTCGCGACCGCTCTGCTCAAGGGCCGCGCGAACTACCTCTGCCTGCATCGACTCGACCGCGCCGAAGCGGAGGGCCTGCTGCCCACGCGCGAGGATGCGATGCACCTGCGCGCGATCCGTCGCTTCGCTTCCGAGACCGGCACCGGCGACCGCGCGGAACTCCCGACCGTGCCGGAGAACGCCGGCGTGTGGCCGCTGGTCACTTCGACGCGCGACAACTGCCTCGGGGCCGAGTGCCCGCGCTTCACCGACTGCTTCCTGTTCAAGGCGCGGCGCGAGGCGCAGGCGGCCGACGTCGTCGTCGTCAACCACCACCTGTTCCTCGCGGACCTTGCCATGCGCGAGGATTCGATCCGCGACTTCCTGCCGACGGTCGATACCGTGGTGCTCGACGAGGCGCATCAGTTGCCGTCGATCGCGGCCGACTTCTTCGGCGTGACGCTCTCGCTCGGGCAGTTGCTGGAGGCGGGCCGCGATGCGCGAACGCTCGGCTTGTCCCGCGCGCCCGACGGGGCGTCGTGGACGCTGCTCACCAGCCGCTACGAACGCGCGGTGCGCGACCTGCGGCTCACGCTGGCCGACTGCGGGCTGACGGCCGGGTCGCGCACGCCGCTCGACCGCATCCGGCGTCGCGACGCCATGCGGGACGGCATGCAGGACCTGGACGTCGCGGCGGGCGAAGTGGCGCGCGCGCTGGAGATCAATCGGGCGCGCGACGGCGAGATCGATCTCCTCGCGAATCGTTTTGCCGATCTGCGCCGGCAGCTCCAGGACTGGAGCCGTGCGCTCGGCGAAGCGCCGCGCGAGGACGACGACGGCCCGGACGAGGATCCTTCGGTGCGCTGGGTGGCGGTGTCGCAGCACGGCGCGCAGTTCAACAGGACTCCGCTTGCGCCGGGGCAGGCGCTCGCGCGCGTCCGCGAGACGCAGCACCAGCCATGGATCCTGACTTCGGCGACGCTCACCACGGCGGGCCGGTTCGATCACTTCCTGGCGGAGCTCGGCATCGCCGATTGCGTCACGGCACGCTGGGACAGCCCGTTCGATTTCCAGCGGCAGGGCCTGTTTTACCTGCCGAAGAACCTGCCGACGCCATCCGATCCCGGTTTCGCGGAACACGTGGCGGAAACGGCCTGGCCGCTGATCCGCGCCAACGGCGGACGGGCCTTCGTGCTGTGCACGACCTTGCGCGCGGTCGATCGGGTTGCGCAGCGCCTCCGTGAACTGATCGACGCCGAGTCCCTGGACCTGTCGCTGCTGGTGCAGGGCGCGAGCACCCGGCGCGCGCTGATCGACGCCTTTCGCTCCGCGGGCAACGCGGTGCTGGTCGGCAGCGTCAGTTTCTGGGAGGGCATCGACATCCGCGGCGAAGCCCTGTCGCTCGTCGTGATCGACAAGCTGCCTTTCGCGCCGCCGGACGATCCGGTCGTGGAGGCCAAGATCCGGCACCTGAAGCGGGGCGGCCGCAACGCCTTCAGCGAGTTCCAGTTGCCGGAGGCCGTCATGCTGATGAAGCAGGGCGCCGGCCGGCTGATCCGCGACGAGCACGACCGGGGCGTACTGATGATCCTCGACGAGCGGCTGGTGACGAAATCCTATGGCCGCACGGTTCTGGCGAGCCTGCCGGCCTTCGCACGGACGCGCAGCGAAGCCGATGCAATCGCCTTCCTGACCACGCGGCGGAAGGACGGCGAGACAGTGGCCTGACTACTTCTTCAGTTGCTGCAGGTAGCGGCTGTTCGGGTAGTTCAGCGCGAGGACGCGCTCGGTGTCTGCCCGCAGGTCGCGCAGGTTCAGTTCGTCGTACGAGCGAACCATCAGGTACAGCGCTTCCTCGACGGCCGGCGTGCGCTGGAAGTCGCGCACCACGGTCTGCGACCGCTGGATCGCCGCCAGATAGGCCTTGCGCGCGAAATAGAAACGCGCGACGTTCACTTCGGCCTGCGCCTGCGCATTCACGAGATAGCGCATGCGGGCACGCGCGTCTTCGGCGTAGCGGCTGTCCGGGTAACGCGTCACGAGATCCTTGAAGGCGTCGAACGCTTCGCGCGCGGCCTTCGCGTCGCGCTCTGAGATGTCCTGGTTCAGCAGGCGCCCGAGAAAGCCCAGGTCTTCATTGAACGACGCCAGTCCCTTCAGGTAGTAGACGTAGTCGACGTTCGGGTGGTTGGGGTACTGGCGGATGAAGCGGTCGGCGGCCTGCACCGCCTGGGCCGACTCGCCTTCCTTGTAATAGGTGTAGGCGATCTCCATCAACGCCTGCTGCGCGTGGCGCCCGAACGGAAAACGCGACTCAAGCTTCTGGAACAGCTCGCGCGATCGAGCCCAGTTGCCGTTGCTCAGTTCGATGCGGGCCTCTGCGTACAATTTGTCCGCGTCCCAGTTGGCCGTCTGGTCCTTCTGGCCCATTTCGATGTTGAACCAGCTGCAGCCGGCCAGGGTCGCGACTGCGATCATCGTCGCGAGTCGAACCCACCAGCGCGCCAGGCGACTGTCCTGTGTGGCAACCATCGAATCCGGATCCTCCTGAGTCCGCGCAGTATATCGTCCGCTATGGTCATCACTCCCGAGGACATCGACGACGCCGACGCGGATGCGGCCGACGTCGCGCTGCGCTTCAGCGTCGATGCGCGCCACGCGGGCGCGCGCCTCGACAAGGCCCTCGCCGAGCTGATGCCCGATGTGTCGCGTAGCCGCTTGCAGCAGTGGGTGGCCGACGCCGCGGTGCGCGTGAACGGCGCCCAGGTTCGGCAGCGCCACGAACTGGTGCTCGGTGACCTGATCGAGGTCGAGCCGCAGCCGGCGCCGGACGCGGCGGCATTCACTGCCGAGCCGATGGCGCTTGCGATCGTGCACGAAGACGACGCCATCATCGTGCTCGACAAGCCTCCCGGGCTGGTCGTGCATCCCGCCGCGGGCCATTGGAGCGGAACCCTGCTCAACGGGCTGCTGGCCCACGCGCCGCAACTCACTGGCGTGCCGCGCGCCGGCATCGTGCATCGGCTGGATGCCGACACCTCCGGCCTGATGGTGGTCGCGAAGACCCTGGCGGCGCAGACGCACCTCGTGCGCCAGCTGCAGGAGCGCTCGGTGACGCGGGAGTACTGGGCGGTCGTGCTCGGAGTGCCGCCGCCCGGCGGCACGGTCGACGCGCCGATCGGACGCGATCCCCGCAACCCGCTGCGATTCCGGGTCAGTCACGCGGCCAGCGCAAAGCCGGCGCGAACGCGCTTCGCCGTGATCGACACGGCGCGCGACGGCGGCGCCTCGCTGTCCTGGCTGGCGTGCCGCCTCGAGACCGGGCGCACGCATCAGATCCGCGTCCATATGGAACATGTCGGACACCCCTTGGTCGGCGACCCCGTCTACCGCCGCGGCCTCCCGGGGCGGGATGGCGAGGGCCACGCCTGGCGCGGTTTCGCACGGCAGGCCTTGCATGCGAGCCGCCTGGGGCTGATCCACCCGACAACCGGGCAGGCGATGGCCTGGTTCCGGTCGCCGCCGGCGGATCTCGCGGAGCTGATGCGCGGCCTCGGGTTCGGTCCGCTGGATGAACCGGCGCGCGCGTTCGAGGCGGCGGCATGACCGGATTCGACGCCCGGTGGCTCGAACCCGACTGGCCCGCGCCGGCCCGCGTGCGCGCGGTCATCACGACCCGGGCGGGCGGCGTGTCGAAAGGACCGTGGGGCGTGCCGCCGCTGGGCGAGGGCGGCCTGAATCTGGGGTTGCTGTCCGGTGACGCGCCCGAGGCCGTGCGGGAGAACCGCGCCCGGCTGCGTTCGGCCCTGCCCGCCGAGCCGCGTTGGCTGAAGCAGGTGCATGGCGCGACCGTCGTGTGTGCGGACAGCGTGACAACCCCGGTGCCAGCCGATGCGTCTCACACTTCGACGCCGGGGGTCGTCGCCGCCGTGATGGTGGCCGACTGCCTGCCGGTTCTGCTGGCCGCTGCCGACGGACGCTGCGTCGGTGTGGCGCACGCCGGGTGGCGCGGACTGGCGGCGGGCGTGATCCAGGCGACGGCGGGCGCGATGCGGGACGCACTCGGAGACCCGGCGGCCGAACTGATCGCGTACCTGGGCCCGGCCATCGGCCCCGTCGCATTTCGAGGTCGGGCCTGAAGTCCTGCAGGCAATGGCTCGCGACCTGCCGCGCGCGAAGGAGGCTTTTTTTCCCCGAGGCGAGAAATACATGGCCGACCTGTTCGCGCTTGGGCGGCAGGCGCTGCACGAGGTCGGCGTGAGCCGCGTCTTCGGCGGGCAGGACTGCACGTTCAGCGATCCTGCGCGCTACTACAGCTTCCGACGGGACGGCGTCACCGGACGGCACGCCGCGCTGGTCTGGATCGACCCGCGAATGACCTTTCTGATGATGCGCATCAAGTCGGCGGAAACAGCGTTTGACCCTTGACAGTTGCCTGTGGAGAATCGGGCGCCAGTCGCGCCGGTTCTGACGAGCGCGACACCCACGGAGGTATGGAGATGGCAACACGCAAGGCAGCGGGAACGTCCCCTCGGTCCCGCAAGGCCGCAACGCCGGTGCGACGCACCCGGCCGAAGGCTCCCGCACAACCCACCGACGCACCCGTCGCCCGGGCGGCGGCCGTCGCGCATGCCGAAGTTCCGCCGGGCGGGTCCGGCGGGCCGGGTCGGCCACGCGCAGGCGAACGCCTCTCGTAAGACGATGGACGGCTCCGAGCCTTTCGGTTTTCCGTTGCCGTGGTTCGCCGGTGGCGGTGCGGACGGAGGCACGGCGCATCCGATGATGCCTCTGTCGCCGCAGCGCCTGATGGACCTGCAGCAGGATTACCTGAAGCGGATGGGCTCGCTGTGGCAGAACTTCTTCGAGCACCCCGAGTCCGCGGCCGAGCCGATCAAGGACCCGCGCTTCTCGGATCCGGCCTGGCAGAAGAACTCGCTGGCCTCGCTGTACGCGCGCGCGTACCTGGTCAACGCCGAGTTCCTGAACCGGATGGCCGATTCGGTCGACGTCGACCGCAAGACCAAGAAGCGGGTCAAGTTCGCCGTGCAGCAGTGGGTCGAGGCGTCGTCGCCGTCGAACTTCCTGGCGACGAATCCGAAGGCCCAGCAGACCCTGCTCGATACCGGTGGCGAAAGCCTGAAGGCCGGCCTGGAGAACCTGCTGGGCGACCTGCAGCGGGGCAAGATCACGCAGACGGACGAGGGCGCGTTCGAGGTCGGCACGAACGTCGCCACCAGCGAAGGCGCGATCGTCTACGAGAACCGGCTGTTCCAGCTGATCCAGTACAAGCCGCTGACGGCGAAGGTCTACACGCGGCCCTTCCTGCTGATCCCGCCGTGCATCAACAAGTACTACATCCTCGACCTGCAGCCTGAAAACTCGTTCATCCGCTACGCGGCGGAGCAGGGCCACACCGTGTTCGTGGTGTCCTGGAAGAATCCCGCACGAGGCCGAGGCTGGCGTGACGTGGGACGACTACCTCGAGGAAGGCGCGATCCGCGCGATCCGCGTGGTGCAGGAAATCAGCGGGCAGAAACAGATCAACGGACTCGGCTTCTGCGTCGGCGGCACGATCATCGCCAACGCGCTGGCCGTCATGTACGCGCGCGGCGAGGAGCCGGTCGCGAGCCTGACGCTGATGACCGCGCTGCTCGATTTCGAGGACACCGGCGCGCTCGACGTCTTCATCGACGAGCAGCAGGTGCACAGGCGCGAGCAGCAATTGGCGAAGGGTGGCCTGATGCCGGGCCGCGAACTCGCGATCACGTTCAACAGCCTGCGACCGAACGACCTGATCTGGAACTACGTCGTCAACAACTACCTCGAGGGCAAGCAGCCGCCGGTGTTCGATCTGCTGTACTGGAACGGCGACAGCACCAACCTGCCCGGGCCCATGTACACCTGGTACCTGCGCAACATGTACCTGGAGAACAACCTGCGGGTGCCGAACAAGCTGACGTGCTGCGGCCAGCCGGTCGACCTCAACCGGGTCAAGGTGCCGACCTACGTCTTCGCGGCGCGCGAGGACCACATCGTCCCGTGGAAGGCGGCCTACGCGTCGGCGCGGCTGATGCCCGGCGGCGGCAAGGCGGGCGGCGTGCGCTACGTGCTGGGCGCGAGCGGGCACATCGCCGGCAGCATCAATCCCGCGTCGAAGAACAAGCGCAGCTACTGGACGGGCATCGAGAACCAGTTGCCGGCCAACTCCGAAGCCTGGTTGCACGACGCGACGGAGCATCCGGGCAGCTGGTGGACCGACTGGAGCAAGTGGCTCGCGAACTACGGCGGACCGATGCAGCCGGCGCCGAAGCAGTACGGCAGCGCGAAATACAAGGTGATCGAGCCCGCGCCCGGTCGCTACGTCAAAGAGAAGGCCTGAGGAGAAGAAGATGTCCAACGCAGTGATTGTGGCCGCGGCGCGCACCGCCATCGGCAAGTTCGGCGGTTCGCTGGCCAAGATTCCGGCGTCGGAACTCGGCGCGCTCGTCATCAAGGAAGTGCTCGCGCGTGCCGGGGTGAAGCCCGACCAGGTGGACGAGGTGATCATGGGCCAGGTGCTCACGGCCGGCGTCGGCCAGAACCCGGCGCGCCAGGCGGTGATCAAGGCCGGCCTGCCGGTGACCGTGCCCGCCATGACGATCAACAAGGTGTGCGGCTCCGGCCTGAAGGCGGTCATGCTGGCTGCACAGGCCATCGCCAACGGCGATGCCGAGATCGTCGTCGCCGGCGGTCAGGAGAACATGAGCGCCTCGCCGCACGTGATGCAGGGCTCGCGCGACGGCTTCCGCATGGGCGACGCCAAGATCATCGACAGCATGATCGTCGACGGCCTGTGGGACGTCTACAACCAGTACCACATGGGCATCACGGCCGAGAACGTCGCGAAGGAGCACGGCATCGATCGCCCGCAGCAGGACAAGTTCGCGTATGCGTCGCAGCAGAAGGCGGCGGCCGCGCAGGACGCGGGCCGCTTCAAGGACGAGATCGTTCCGGTGCTGATCCCGCAGCGCAAGGGCGACCCGATCGTGTTCGACACGGACGAGTTCGTGAACCGCAAGACCAACGAGGAAACGCTCGGCGGGTTGAAGCCGGCCTTCGACAAGCAGGGCACGGTGACGGCCGGCAACGCGTCTGGCATCAACGACGGCGCCGCCGCGGTGCTGGTGATGTCGGAAGCGAAGGCGAAGGAACTCGGGCTGACGCCGCTGGCGCGCATCAAGGCTTTCGCCTCGGCCGGCGTCGATCCGAAGGTGATGGGCATGGGCCCGGCGCCAGCCTCGCGCAAGGCGCTGAAGAAGGCGGGCTGGACCGCCGACCAGGTGGACCTGATGGAGATCAACGAGGCCTTCGCCGCGCAGGCCTGCGCGGTCAACAAGGACATGGGCTGGGATACCGCGAAGATCAACGTGAACGGCGGCGCGATCGCGCTCGGTCACCCGATCGGCGCGTCGGGCTGTCGCATCCTCGTGACGCTGTTGCACGAAATGAAGCGGCGCGAAGCGAAGAAAGGCCTGGCGTCGCTCTGCATCGGCGGCGGAATGGGCGTTGCGCTCGCTGTCGAACGATGAATTGGTGGCGCTGGCGGACCCCTCGTCGCCCGCGCCACCGAGCAATGACCGGGTGAGGCGGACACTTCACCCGAACAAGACCAACGACAAGGATCTGGAGGCGACAAGATGACCAAGGTTGCATACGTGACAGGTGGAATGGGCGGAATCGGCACGGCCATCTGCCAGAAGTTCCACACGATGGGCTTCAAGGTGATCGCGGGTTGCGGCCCGACGCGCGACTACGAGAAGTGGATCGCCGAGCAGAAGGCGGCCGGCTACACGTTCTATACGTCGGTGGGCAACGTTGCCGACTGGCAATCGACCAAGGATGCGTTCGACAAGGTCAAGGCCGAGCACGGCAACCCGGACATCCTCGTGAACAACGCCGGCATCACGCGCGACGGCGTGTTCCGCAAGATGTCCCTCGAGGACTGGCGCGCGGTGATCGACACCAACCTGAACAGCCTGTTCAACGTCACCAAGCAGGTGATCGATGGAATGATGGACAAGGGCTGGGGCCGCATCATCAATATTTCGTCGGTCAATGGTGAGAAGGGCCAGTTCGGCCAGACCAACTACTCGGCGGCGAAGGCCGGCATGCACGGCTTCTCGATGGCGCTGGCGCTCGAGGTCGCGAGCAAGGGTGTCACGGTGAACACCGTGGCCCCGGGCTACATCGCGACCGACATGGTGATGGCCGTGCGCGAGGACGTGCGCGACAAGATCATCCAGACGATTCCCGTGAAGCGTCTCGGCAAGGCCGAGGAGATCGGGTCGATCTGCGGCTGGCTGGCGACGGAGGATTCGGGTTTCACCACAGGCGCCGAGTTCTCCTGCAACGGCGGTCTGCACATGGGCTGAGACGGTCTCACGCCGAACGAGACAGGGCGCCTCCGCGGGCGCCCTGTCGTTTCAAGGGCCGCGCCACCGCGCATGCCGGTACCATCTCCCTCGAACGCCCGTCGCACCCGCCCGACCCCACTTCCGGAATCCCCGACCCTTGCTCGACAAACTCTTCTTCGGTAGCCGCCTGCACGAGCACGCCGACCCGGCGCAGCGCGTGCTCGGCGTCTCGGCCCTGGCGCCCGATGCGCCGGCACTCGTGGCGTTGCTCGGCGCTGATCCGTCGGCCGAAGTGCGGGCGGCCGCGGCCACCCGCTGCGGCGATGCGACGGCGCTCCTTGCCGCCTTGAAGGTGGAGCGCGATCCTCAGGTACGCGCCGCCGTCTCGGCAGCGCTGGGCGGCGTGCTGGCGACGACGGCGGACGCCCAGCTCCCGGACGAGGTGCTCGGCGCGCAAGACTGTCCGGATGCGGTGCGCGCCGAGGTTGCGCTGCACACGCAGGATGAGAAGCGCCGGCAGACGGCGCTCGCGGGAATCGGCGACGAGGACGTGCTGGTGCGTGTGGCGCTCGACGCCGAGCGGGCCTCCGTGCGGCTCGGCGCTGCGGAGCGCGTGCATGGCGCCGAGCCGCTGCGACGCCTGCTGAAGGGCGCGATGGACAAGGACCGCGGGGTGGCCCGTCTCGCGCGCGAACGGCTCGACGCGATCCAGCGGCGCATCGAGCACGCCAGCGCCGCCGACGCGCTCCTGAGCGAGGCCGAGGCGCTGGTCGCGCAGCCCGGCACGATCGTGATGGCCGCCGTGGAACTCGACCGACGGTGGAGCGCCCTGTCGCTCGGCGACGACACCGAACGTCGCGCACGGTGGGAAGAGATCGGTCGCCAGATGAAGGAGCGCTTCGACCGGGAACTCGACGAACAGCGCGCGCACACGCAGTTCGAACAACGGCTCGCGCACTGGCTGCAGGCGCTGGAGGCGTCGGCCTCGACCGGCGGCCTGCCCGCGCTGCGCGGCGAACTCGCCGCCCTGCGCAGCGAGGCCGAGCGGGCGGGCGAAGGCCTGGCCATGACGCGGCTGGAGCAGGCCGAGCAGCAGATCGCACGGTGGGAGCAGGCTGCACCGGCGCTGGCGGCCGCAGAGGCACTCGTCGCGGAGGCCGAGCAGTTGGCCGCCGACACGACCATCGACGATGCGCAGTTGCGCGCGCGCTGGCAGGCGCTCGACTCGGCCGGGCGCGCGCCGGCGCTGTCACGGCGCTTCGAAGCGGCAATGCTCGTGATCGAGCACCGGCGCGATGCCTACGTTCGCGCGAATCAGCAGGAGCAGGTCGTGGCGCGGCACCAGCTGCACGCCGCACTGCACGACGCCGAGCAGGCGCTGACCGCAGGGCAGTTGCACGAGGCCCGTGTGGCCGCCGACCGCGCGCGGGCGCTGAAGGCCCATGCGGGTCTGCTGCCGAAGCCCTCGGTCCAGCGGCTGAGTCGCGTCGTGCAGCAGCTGACCGAACTCGAGCGATGGGAGAAATTCGGGCAGCAGAACGCGCGGGTCCAGTTGTGCGAGCGGGCTGAAGCGCTCGCGCAGGCCACGCTCGCCCCCGCCGCTCTGGCGCGCGACGTGCAGCAGCTGCGCGCCGAGTGGAAGAAACTCGACGAGCAGCACGCGGGCGTGCCGAAGGCCCTGTGGGAGCGCTTCGACAGCGCCTGCGAGCGCGCGTATGCGCCGGCGGCGCGGCACTTCGCCGAGCAGGCGGCGCTGCACAAGCAGGCGCGCAAGCAGCGGGAGGAGTTCATCGAGGCAGCCGCAGCGCATGCGCCGACGCTGCTCGGCGAGCCGCTCGACTGGCGTGTCGTCGAACGCTGGCTGCGTGAGACCGAAGCGGCGTGGCGCGGCTCGACGCTGGGGAGCGTCGAACCCGGGACGTGGAAGAAACTGGATGCGCGCCTGAAGGCGGCGCTGGCACCGCTGCACGAGGGGCTGTCGGCCGCGCGCAAGCAGGCGAGGCAGGAGCGCGAAACACTGATCGCGGACGCCGAAGCGCTGGCAGCGAAGGGCTCCGAGCGCGATCTGCCGTCCCGGGTCAAGGACCTGCAGGCGCGCTGGCAGGCGCACGCCAAGACCGTCGTGCTCCTGCAGCGAGATGAACGGGCGCTGTGGGAGCGATTCCGCACGGCGTGCAAGACCGCGTTCGATGCCCGCTCCGGCTCCCGCAAGGTCGAAGACGAACGCCGGCAGGGACAGCGCAAGGCGCTGGAGGACCTGTGCCAGCAACTGGAGACGCTCGCGCACATGACCGACGCGGAGGACGCGGAGGTGCGTCGCGCCCAGCGCGAAGTTCAGGACCAGTGGCGCAAGGCGGCGGCCGAGAGCGGTCCCGTGCCGGCGGGGCTCGAGGCACGGTTCAAGGCCGCGCGCACAGGAGTCGAGGCGTTGCTGCGTGGCCGCAGCCGGCGCCTCGAAGCGGCGGTCTGGCAGGCGCGCCTGGCGAAGGAACGACTGTGCGAGGAACTCGATGCCCTCGTCCTGCGCGAAGGCGATGTGGACGCGGCCGCGGCAGAGAGCGTCCAGCAGCGGTGGTCCGGACTGTCGCCGCTGTCCGCGGACTGGGAGGGCAGGCTGGCCGGACGGCGCGATGCCGCGCTGCGGGCCCTCGCTGACGAGGACGCGCGCTACGACCTCGCCGAACGCATCGGCGAGTGCGCCGCCGAGCGACGCGATGCGCTGCTCGAACTCGAATTGATGCTCGGCATTCCCAGCCCGGCCGACCTGCAGGCGCAGCGCCTCGCGGTGCAGGTGAAGGAACTTCGGGACCGCTTCAAGCGCACGGCCTCCGGGGGCGCCTCCAGCGCCCCGGACCTGCTGCTGAAGTGGTGCGCGTTGCCGGGCGTGGCGAACCCGCGCGACCGGCAGCGCTGCGAGAAGATCATCGCTGACCTCGAGCGGCGCGGCTGATCGCGACACGCGTGTCGCGCTCGCTGCAGCGTGACGCAGCATGCGCGGCCTTCCGCAGGGTCGGTGAAGGCAGCTCGCGCGGGCGGGTCGCCGACGCCGGCGGTCGGCGAGATCGGAACGGCTCCGTTGCGCTGCGTCATTTTGGTTAGAATGCATTGACCTGCAAGCAGGAGTTCCGGCCAAGCGCAGCAGCGACTGCCGAGCGGGACAACCAGGCGATCGCGCCGACGAGAAACGAGGAGACCATGGCTGCCGTTCGATTGATCAAGAAGTATCCGAATCGTCGGCTGTACGACACCCAGACGAGCACCTACATCACGCTCGCGGACGTCAAGCAGCTCGTGGTCGACCAGGAAGAGTTCCAGGTCGTCGACGCCAAGAGCGGCGAGGACCTGACGCGCCAGATCCTGCTGCAGATCATCCTCGAGGAAGAAGCGGGCGGCATGCCGATGTTCAGCGCGCCGATGCTCGCGCACGTGATCCGTTTCTACGGCAACGCGATGCAGGGCATGATGGGCTCGTACCTCGAGAAGAACATCCAGGCCTTCATCGACATCCAGAGCAAGCTGCAGGAGCAGAGCAAGGCGTTCTACGACACGAACAAGATCGGGCCGGACATGTGGAACCAGTTCGTCAACATGCAGTCGCCCATGATCCAGTCGATGATGTCGACTTACCTCGAGCAGTCGAAGAACATGTTCGTGCAGATGCAGGAGAACATGCAGAACCAGACGCGCTCCATGTTCAGCGGCTTCCCGGGTTTCCCGCCCGAGAACAAGAAGTAACGCCTCCGCTGCACCGATGGCCGCCCCGTCGGCCGCGCGGCGGCCTCGCCAGACGTCCTCCGCGGCCGCACCGTCCGTCGGCTTCGTCATCGCTCGGCTGTCCGAAGGCGCTGGTCGACTCCGAACGCATCCTCACGCAGCTGCGCGCCGAGGGTTACGCCACCAGCGCGACCTACGAGGACGCCGACCTCGTCATCGTCAACACCTGCGGCTTCATCGATGCCGCCGTGCAGGAATCGCTCGACGCGATCGGCGAAGCGCTGGCCGAGAACGGCAAGGTCATCGTCACCGGCTGCCTCGGGGCAAGGAGCGCGGCGGCGAGAACCTGATCGCGAAGGTGCATCCCGAAGGTGCTGGCGGTCACGCGGCCCGCACGCGGCGGGCGAGGTGCTCGATCACGTGCACCGCCATCTGCCGAAGCCGCACGATCCGTTCAGCGACCTGGTGCCGCCGGCCGGGATCAAGCTGACGCCGAAGCACTACGCCTACCTGAAGATTTCCGAGGGCTGCAACCACCGCTGCAGCTTCTGCATCATCCCGTCGATGCGCGGCGACCTGGTCAGCCGGCCGATCGGCGAGGTGATGCGCGAGGCCGAGAACCTCGCCGGGCAGGGCGTCAAGGAACTGCTGGTGATCTCGCAGGACACCAGCGCCTACGGCGTGGACCTGCGCTACAAGCTCGACTTCGTCGGCGGACGCGCCGTCAGGACACGGATGCACGAACTGGTCCGGGAGCTGGGGCAACTCGGCATCTGGGTGCGGCTGCACTACGTCTATCCGTATCCGCACGTCGACGACGTCATTCCGCTGATGGCCGAGGGCAAGGTGCTGCCCTACCTCGACGTGCCCGTTCCAGCACGCCAGTCCGCGCATCCTGAAGCTGATGAAGCGGCCGGCGTCGCGGCGAGAAGAACATCGAGCGCATCCGCGCCTGGCGCGAGGTGTGCCCGGACATCACCATCCGCTCGACCTTCATCGTCGGCTTTCCCGGCGAGACCGAGGCGGAGTTCGAGGAACTGCTGGACTTCCTGCGCGAGGCGCAACTCGACCGCGTCGGCTGCTTCGCCTACTCGCCGGTCGAGGGCGCGGCGGCCAACGCGCTGCCCGGCATGCTGCCGGATGAGGTGCGGGAGGCGCGCCGCGCGCGCTTCATGGAGGTCCAGCAGGCGATCTCCGCAGCCGCGGCTGGCGCGCAAGGTCGGCACCACGCAGCGAGTGCTGGTGGACGAAGTGGGGCCGACGGTGGCGATCGGCCGGACGGCAGCCGACGCGCCGGAGATCGACGGCGTCGTGTACGTGAAGACGGGACGCCGCAAGGTGAACGTCGGCGACTTCGTCGACGTGAAGATCGCTCGCGCCGAGGAGCACGACCTGCACGGGAAACCGGCATGACGGCGGCGTACACGCTGTACACGGGCAAGCGGTCGGGCGCGGCGAGCGTCGAGGTCCTGATGGGCGCCCTCGGACTCGAGGTCGAACTGCGCGAGGCGGCGCCGTGGACCGAGCCGGTTGGCGCGTTCTACGAGGAACTGCAGACCGTCAATCCGCTCGCGCAGTTGCCGACACTGGTCACGCCGGGCGGCGAGATCCTGACCGAAAGCGTGGCGATCCTCTGGACGCTGCTGGAGCGTCACCCGAGCGACTGGGTGCCGGCGCCGTCGACCCGCGACCGCGCGGCCTGCCTGCGCTGGATGCAGTTCGCGGCGTCGACCATCTATACCGCGGTCGGCATCGCCGACTACCCCGAGCGCTGGACCACCGCCACCGACCGGCGTCGCGCGACGCGGTGAAGGACGCCGCGGTCGCGCGCATGAAGCTCGGCTGGGACGTCGTCGCCGGCGCGCACGGCGGCGCCCGGTTCTTCCTGGGCGACCGGCCGTACGTCTGCGACGTGTACCTCGCCAACCTCTCGAAGTGGTGGACGATGCGCGACTACCTGCGTGCGCGTCATCCCGTGTTCTGCGACGCGATGGAGCGCGTCGACGGACTTCCCGAAGTCGCTCCAGTCTGGCAACGTCACTGGTCATGAAAACCTCCCTCCTGGTCGCGTCCACCCTCGTCGCGACGCTCGTGATGTCCACGGCGCCCGCGTCCGCCCAGACCTCCGTCACTCTGTTCGCCGGCTATGCCGGCAGCAATGGCGTCGAAAACGTGTCGACCAACACGAACGCCGACATGAAGAGCGCGGCGACGTACGGCATCGCGCTCGGCATGCCGCTCGATGCGTCGCGCGAACTGCAGCTCTACTACAACCAGCAGTCGACCACGCTGTCGCCCGGCGGCGGCGCGGCGCCGTTCGACCTCACGCTGCGTTACCTGCACGTCGGCGGCACGCTGTTCATCGATCGCCCGATCGGCCCAGGGCATCTACGCGGTCGGCGGCGTGGGCATCACGCACTTCAGCCCCGGCACCGGCGGCTACAGCGACGAGGTCAAGCCGTCGATCAACCTCGGCTTCGGTTACTTCCTGCCGCTCGGTGACCGCTTCGCACTGCGGGCCGAGGCGCGCGGGTATTTCACGCTGGTCAACAGCTCCGGCGGGTTCATGTGCTCGGGTGGGTGCGTCGCCGTCCTGGAGAGCGAGGCGGTGACGCAATACGAGGCGAAGATCGGGCTGATGGCCCGGTTCTGAGGTTTGCCGCATGCCGGCCGTCGGTCAACGCTGGTCGGTCGAGGCGCGGCGCCGCGTGCCAAAATGCCGAGCCAGTCGGATCGCCCATCGGGCGGTCGTCCTTCACCATTCGTCTCAGAGCTGAGAATCCGGGAGAACAGCATGCGCGAGGTCGTTGTCGTCAGCGGAGTCCGTACCGCCATCGGAACCTTCGGCGGAAGCCTGAAGGACGTGCCACCGACCCAGCTCGGCGCCACCGTCGTGGCGGAGGCGATGAAGCGCGCCGCCGTGCAGGGCTCGGAGGTCGGCCACGTCGTGTTCGGGCATGTGCTCAACACCGAGCCCAAGGACATGTACCTCGGCCGCGTCGCCGCCGTGAACGGCGGCGTCGCCAAGGAGACCCCGTGCCTGACGCTGAACCGCCTGTGCGGCAGCGGCCTGCAGGCCATCATCTCGGCCGCGCAGACCATCATGCTCGGCGACGCCGACGTCGCGATCGGCGGCGGTGCGGAGAACATGTCGCGCGGACCGTACATCATGCCGAGCGGGCGGTGGGGACAGCGGATGGGCGACTTCAAGGCCATCGACATGATGGTCGGCGCCCTGCACGACCCGTTCGACGTCATCCACATGGGCGTGACCGCGGAAAACGTCGCCGCCAAATGGGGCATCACGCGCGACGAGCAGGACCAGCTGGCCGTCGAAAGCCATCGGCGCGCTGCGAACGCGACCAAGGAGGGTCGCTTCAAGAGCCAGATCGTTCCCGTGGAAGTCAAGGGAAAGAAGGGCCCGACGGTGTTCGACACCGACGAGCACTTCCGTGAAGGCACCTCGATGGCTGACATGGCGAAGCTCAAGCCCGTGTTCGTCAAGGAAAACGGCACCGTGACGGCGGGCAATGCGAGCGGCATCAACGACGGCGCGGGAGCGGTCGTGATGATGGAGCGCTCGGTCGCCGAGAAGCGCGGCCTGAAACCGATGGCGCGGCTGGTGAGCTACGGTCACGCGGGCGTCGATCCGAAGTACATGGGGATCGGCCCGGTCCCGGCGTCGCGCAAGGCGCTCGAGCGGGCCGGACTGTCGGTCAGCCAGATGGACGTCATCGAAGCCAACGAGGCGTTCGCCGCGCAGGCGTGCGCGGTGGCCAAGGATCTTGGTTTCCCGGCGGACAAGGTCAACCCGAACGGCAGCGGCATCTCGCTGGGTCACCCGATCGGCGCGACGGGCGCGATCATCACCGTCAAGGCGCTGTACGAGCTGCAGCGCACCGGCGGGCGGTACGCGCTGGTGACGATGTGCATCGGCGGCGGGCAGGGCATCGCGGCCATATTCGAGCGGATGTAAGCTTTCCGTCGCTCACCGCGCGGAGCACCGACGGTGCTCGCGGGGTGGGCTTCCGCCTTGCATTGCTGCACGGCCTTGACCGCCGTATCCCTCTCGCCTCATGAGTCCTGACGCTTTCTTCCAGTGTGCGCCGTCGCCTGCTGATCGCGGGAGGATGTGCCGTGGCCGCCCCGGCGCTCGCCGCGCCGCCGCCGCAGTCGGCCGCCGACGAGGTGCTGAAGAGGCCTGCTGGCGGAACGTCGCTCGATCTGGCTGGTGCGGGGCGCGCGAGCAGGTGGAGGCAACGTACTGGAGCGCGGAACGCGGCTACGACCGCGACCAGTACCTGCAACTGTGCTGGGCCCTGCGCGACATCCAGGCCGACCGCGTGTTTCCGATCGATCACGGGCTGCTCGACGTGCTGGCCGGCCTGCAGGCGTGGCTGGCGAAGAGCGGTGTGCGTGCCCCGCTCGAGATCCACTCCGGTTACCGGACGCGGTCGACCAACCAGAAGCTCGAGGGCTCGGCCCTCAATTCACGGCACCTGCTCGGCAAGGCGGCCGACGTCACCGTGCCCGGCGTCAGGAACGTGAAGCTCGCCGGCATGGCGAGTGTGCTCGGACGCGGCGGCACCGGGTTCTATCCGGGACGCAACTTCGTCCACATCGACACCGGTGACGAACGGGTGTGGGTCAGCCCGCCGAAGGCTGGCTGAGCGACAGCCGGCGACGCCGCGAACCAGTTCAGCACGCCGTCGAGGCGGGCGTAGTTGAGCGCGAAGGTCGCCTGCTGCTGGACGACGGGCTTGGCGCGGTACGCCACCGACAATCCCCGCGAGCCGCATCATCTTCAGGTCGTTCGCGCCGTCGCCGATCGCAATGGCGCGGCCGGTGGAGCATCCGAGTTGTTCGCAGGCCTCGGCCAGCGCGCGCGCCTTGCCATCCGCATCGACGATCTCGCCGCCGTTCGGGCCGGTCACCCGTCCCGTCAGCCGGCCGTTGATGACCTCGAGTTCGTTCGACCGCGTGAAATCGAAGCCGAGACGCTCGCGCATCCGCTCGGTGAAGAACGTGAAGCCGCCGGTCACCAGCAGCGTCTTCAAGCCGGCGCGCTGGCAGGCGCGGATCAGTTCCGTCGCGCCGGGGTTGAGCTGCAGCTTCTCGTCGAGCACCCGCTGCAGCAGGGCAGCGTCGGTGCCCTCGAGCATCGCGACGCGCCGCCGGAGGCTGTCCTTGTAGTCGGCGATCTCGCCGCGCATCGCCGCCTCCGTGATCGCCGCCACCTCGGCGCCCTTGCCGGCGTAGGCCGCGACCTCGTCCAGGCTCTCGATGTCGATCAGCGTCGAGTCCATGTCCATGGCCAGCAGGCGGAAGTCGGACAGGCTCGCGCGGGGATCGACGAAGGCGGCGTCGAGTTTCCAGTAGCTGGCGAGGCCGGTCACAGCCTTGCGCGTCTCGGCGTCGTCGCGCACGCCGACGCAGCGTGCCGATCGCGGCGCCGTCGTGATGCGCTCCGGCGCGCACACGACCTTGAATGTGTCGAGTGCCTCGGCGGAAACCTGGGGACCCTGCAGGACTAGATCTTTCATGAGGCCGGAAGTGTAGAGAACCTCGGGACGCGCCGGGTCGCGACGCGCGTGCGGGGCCGGGCGCGTTCAGAGAAGTGCGCGGAAGACTTCGCGCAAGCGGGCGAGGCGCGCGTCGAGCGTCGCAGTCTTCTCGTCGATCCGCAGCTTGGTCGGTCCGGCAAGACGCATGGTGCGCGACCTCTGCAGCAGCGCGATCAACCGGGCCGTGTCGAAGGTCGGCTCAGGCACGAAATGGATGACGATGGCATCGCCCGACGCGTCGATCTTCTTCACCCCGAGCGGCTCGGCGAGCAGGCGGAGACGGTGCGTCTCGATCAGCGCCTTGCCGGCCTCCGGCAGCTTGCCGTAGCGGTCGACCAGTTCTTCCTGCAGCCGGATCAGGTCGTCTTCCTCGCTGCAACTCGCCAGCTTCTTGTACATCGACAGTCGCTGGTGGACATCGTTGACGTAGTCGGGCGGCAGCAGCGCCGGCACGTGCAGGTTGATCTCGGTCACGGCGGCGAACGGCGCGAGGAGATCCGGTTCGCGGCCGGACCGCAGCGCGCGCACCGCGGCATTCAGCATCTGTGTATAGAGATCGAAGCCGACCTCCTGCATGTTGCCGCTCTGGTTTTCGCCGAGCACTTCGCCCGCGCCGCGGATCTCGAGGTCGTGCATCGCGAGGTAAAACCCGCTGCCGAGTTCCTCCAGGTTCTGGATCGCCTCCAGCCGCTTCTCGGCGTTCTTCGTCAGTCCGCCTTCGTCGGGCACCATCAGGTAGGCGTACGCCTGGTGGTGCGACCGGCCCACGCGGCCGCGCAGCTGGTGCAGCTGCGCGAGGCCGAACTTGTCGGCGCGGTGGATGACGATCGTGTTGGCGGTCGGGACGTCGATGCCGGTCTCGATGATCGTCGAGCACAGCAGGACGTTGAAGCGCTGATGGTAGAAATCGCGCATCACCCGCTCGAGCTCGCGTTCCCCCATCTGGCCGTGGGCCACCTCGATCTGCGCTTCGGGCAGCAGTTCCCTGAGCCGCGCCCGCCGGTTTTCGATCGTCTCGACCTCGTTGTGCAGGAAGTAGACCTGGCCGCCGCGCTTCAGCTCGCGCAGCACCGCCTCGCGCACCAGACTTGCCGATTCCTTGCGGACGAAGGTCTTGATCGCGAGCCGGCGCTGGGGCGCCGTGGCGATCACCGAAAAATCCCGGATTCCCTCGAGCGACAGCGCGAGCGTGCGGGGAATCGGCGTCGCCGTCAGCGTGAGGACGTCCACTTCGGCCCGCAGCGCCTTGAAGCGTTCCTTCTGCCGCACGCCGAACCGATGCTCCTCGTCGATGATGACCAGGCCGAGGCGCGCGAATCGGATGTCGTTCGACAGCAGCTTGTGGGTGCCGATCACGATGTCCGCGCTGCCGGCGGCGATGCCCGCCACCGCTTCCTCGACTTCCTTCGGCGAGCGGAAGCGCGACAGTTCAACCACCTTGACCGGCCAATCGGCGAACCGGTCGCGGAAGGTCTGGACGTGCTGCTCGGCGAGCAGCGTGGTGGGGCAGAGCACGGCGACCTGCATGCCGCCGGCGACCGCCGCGAACGCGGCCCGCAGCGCCACCTCGGTCTTGCCGAAGCCGACGTCGCCGCAGACGAGCCGGTCCATCGGGAAGCCGGCGCTCATGTCCTTCAGCACCGCGTCGATGGCGGCCTGCTGGTCCGGTGTTTCCTCGAAGCCGAAGCCCTCGGCGAACGCCTCGTAGTCGTGGGCGCCGAACTCGAACGCATGGCCCTTGCGCGCGGCCCGTAGCGCGTACAGGTTGAGCAGTTCGGCGGCCGTGTCGCGCACCTGCCTGGCCGCCTTCCTGCGCGCCTTGTCCCAGTCGGCGCCGCCGAGCTGGTGCAGGGGCGCGGCGGCGGGGTCGGCCCCGCTGTAGCGGCCGATCAGGTGCAGCTGCGCCACGGGAACGTACAGGCTGCTTGCGTTGGCGTACTCCAGGTGCAGGAACTCGGTGGACCCTTCGCCGAGGTCCATCGTCTGCAGGCCGAGATAGCGGCCGATGCCGTGCTCGACGTGCACCACGGGATCGCCGATGCGCAGCTCGGCGAGGTCGCGGATCATCGCCTCGACGTTCGAGGCGCGCTCGCGCTGCTTGCCGCGCAATCGCCGCGGGCTCGAGGCGTAGAGCTCGGTCTCGGTCACGACCGCCAGGCCGCGCCTCCGCAGCACGAACCCTTCGTGCAGGGGGGCGACGCCGAGCGCGAGCGGCGCGTCGGCCGCGACGAAGCCAGAGAAGTCCGCGTTGTCGCTGAAGGGCAGCGCGTACTCCGCGAACATCTGGCCGATCGTTTCGCGCCGGCCCGCCGAGTCGGCGACGACCAGCACGCGTCCGTCGAAGCGGGCGGCGTACTCGCGCAGCCTCTGCACGGGATCCTCGGCGCGCCGCTCGACGGCCAGGGTCGGCAGCGCCTCGAAGTCCTCCTGCGCGCCTTCGCCCAGCGCGAGGCGTCCGTGCGGCGTGGCGTGGGTGAAGAACTGCTCGGCGTTCAGGAAGAGTTCGGACGGCGGCAGGATCGGGCGGGTGGTGTCGCGCACGAGGAAGCGGTGTCGCTCGCTGGTTTCATTCCAGAAACGCTGGATCGCCGCTTCGATGGCGCCATGCATCACGACGATCGCCGACCCCGGCAGGTAGTCGAACAGCGTCGCGGTGTCGTCGAAGAAGAGCGGGAGGTAGTACTCGATGCCCTGCGAGGCGATGCCGTTGCCGACGTCCTTGTAGACGCTCGAGCGGCTCGGGTCGCCTTCGATGCGGTCACGCCAGCGGCGCCGGAACGCCTGGCGCGCGGCCTCGTCGATCGGGAACTCCCGGCCGGGCAGCAGCCTGATGTCCGGCACCGGATACAGGCCCCGCTGCGTGTCCGGATCGAACGCGCGGATCGTCTCGAGCTGGTCGTCGAGCAGGTCCAGCCGGTAAGGCAGCGACGATCCCATCGGGAAGAGATCGAGCAGGCCGCCGCGGATCGCGAACTCACCCGGCGCGACGACCTGCGATACGTGCTGGTAGCCGGCGAACACGAGTTGTGAGCGCAGCGCCTCGCCGTCGACCTTCTGGCCCTGACGGAAGAAGAACGTGTGACCGGCCACGTACTGCGGCGGCGCGAGCCGGTGCAGCGCGGTGGTCGCCGGCACCACCAGGACGTCCATGTCGCCCGCGTCGGGCTGGCTCAGCCGGTACAGCGTTTCCAGTCGTTCGGAGACGAGGTCCTGGTGCGGCGACAGCGTGTCGTACGGCAGCGTCTCCCAGTCGGGAAGCGGCCGCACCGTGAGCGTCGGATCGAAGTAGCGGATCTCCTCGACGAGCCGCTGGGCGTCGAGCGCGTCCGCGGCGACGACGACGAGCAGGCGCTGCGCGCGGCGTGCTTCGGCCGCGGTTTCCGCGAGGAGCAGGGCGTCGCCCGAGCCCGGCGGACGGGCGATGGCAAAACGCTTCCCTGCCGACGGAAGTGTCAGCGAGGAGGTGCCCGACAGGCGGTTCGCGGGCGCGGCGGTGGAGACTTCGTGGCTCACAAAAAAACATCGGCAGCCGAGCAACGCTCAAGAGCTGCCGAACTCGGTCGTTATTATACGAAGGACCTCTTCCCGCACTCCGCTCCCGACTCGCCGACCCGGACCCGCGTTGCGTCATACCGTTCGTTACTTCGGGCTCATCCCTGCCGCCGGCGCGGGCTTGCGCATGGGCGCGGACGCCGGACCCAAGCAGTACCTGCCGCTGGGGCGCAAGTCGATGCTCGAACATTCGATCGATGCGATGCTGGGCGACGCGCGCGTCGAGCGCGTGTTCGTGGTCGTCGCGACGAGCGACCAGCGCTGGCAGGCGATCCGCGTGGACGCGGGACGCGTCGAGTTCCTGCCGGTCGGCGGCGCGTCGCGCGCCGAAAGCGTGCGCAACGGACTGTTCGCGGTCGCCGGGCGCTACGACGACGACGACCGCGTGCTGGTGCACGACGCCGCGCGGCCATGTCTGTCGGAGCCGCTGCTCGCGAAGCTGATCGACGAGGCGGGCCCCGAGGACGGCGGCGGGCTGCTCGCCGTGCCTCTGTCCGACACCCTGAAGCGGGGCGAGGACGGCCGGGTCGGCGTCACGCTGGACCGTTCATCGCTGTGGTGTGCGCAGACGCCGCAACTCTTCCGCGTCGCGTCGCTGCGCGCGGCGTTGTCATCGCCGGCGCTTGCCGGCATCACCGACGAGTCGAGCGCCATGGAGCGCGCCGGCCACGCGCCGCGGCTGGTAACCGGTGCATCGGCGAACCTGAAGGTCACCACGCCCGAGGACCTCGTCCTCGCGGGCGCCGTCCTGAAGTCGCAGGGACGTTTCTAGGATGGGATGACGGCAATGAAGATCCGCGTCGGCCAGGGCTTCGACATCCATGCGCTGGTGCCCGGGCGCCGCCTGGTCATCGGCGGCGTCGAGATTCCGCACGAGCGCGGCCTGCTGGGACATTCGGACGCCGACGTGCTGCTGCACGCGATCACCGATGCCGTCCTCGGGGCGGCCGGGCTCGGCGACATCGGCCACCTGTTTCCGGACACCGATGCGCGCTACAAGGACGCGGACAGCCGGGTGCTGCTGCGCGCGGCGGTGGAGCGCGCTGCCAGCGCCGGCTGGAGGATCGGCAATGTCGACGCCACCGTGATCGCCGAGCGGCCGAAGATCGCGCCGCACGTGGACGCGATGCGCGCGAGCATCGCCGCCGACTGCCGCGTCGACGCGGGCGCCGTGAACATCAAGGGCAAGACCAGCGAGAAGCTCGGCTACGCCGGGCGCGGAGAAGGAATCGCCGCGCAGGCGGTCGTGCTGCTCCTCGGCGATTGACGGACGCAGCAGCCGACGCGACAACGGGTGCAACGGCGCGCCGCTACAGCGCCGGCAACGCCAGTTCCGCGCGCAATCCGTGCGGCGGGTTGGCCAGCAGGCGCAGGCTGCCGCCGTGCATGCGCGCGATGCGATCCACGATCGGCAAGCCCAGGCCGGCACCGCCGCCGCCTGAGCGCGCTTCCTCGCCCCGCTCGAAGGGGCGCATGAGGCGCTCGATCTGGTCGACGGGAACTCCGGGTCCCGAATCCGCCACGCCGACGATCGCGAGGTCGTCGCTGCGCATCAGGCTCACGGTGAGGTCGAGCGTTCCCGAGGCCGGGTCGCGCCCGTAGCGCACGGCGTTCGTCAGCAGGTTGTCGATGGCCCGGTCGAGTTCGGTGCGGTGGCCGCGCGCCTTCAGGTTCCGGGCGAGCCGCAATTCGACGCGCGCCTTCGGCTGGGCGTCGATGCGCAGGCGGCGCACGGCGGATTCCACCAGCGCGGCGAGATCGATGTCCTCGGCGGGCGCCTGGGGGGCCTTGCGCGCGTAATCGAGGAACTGGCGCACGATGTCGTCGATCTGCTCGATGTCGCCCACCATCGCGTCCCGGCTGTCCTGCGGGATGTGCGCCATTTCGAGTTCGAGCCGCAGTCGCGTCAACGGCGTGCGCAGGTCGTGCGAAATTCCCGCGAGCAGGACGGCGCGATCGGCTTCGAGCTTGCCGAGGTCCGTCACCATGCGGTTGAAGTTCTGGTTGACCGTGCGGATCTCGACCGGCCCGGTTTCCGGCAGCGGCGTCGGCTGTCGGCCGCTGCCGAGGTCGGCGGCGGCGCGCGACAGTTGCGCGAGCGGACGGTTGATCAGGCGCGTGATCAGCACGGCGCCGATCAGGGACAGCAGCAGGGCGACGGCGGCCCACCCGGTCCACTGCGTGCCGTACGTGCGCGCGGCGGGGTCTCGATCGATGAAGACCCAGTAGCGGTCGTCCTCGAGCGCCAGGCTCACCCACAGTCCGCGCGTGCCGTTCACCTCCGCCGCCACCTGCGTTCCGGGTCCCAGCTTGTCGACGATGTGCCGTTCGGCCATCTTGATCAGCGGTCCGTCGGGCAGCGGCTGGACCTTGTCATCTGCCTCCAGGGGGTAGATCCGCACCCCTTCGTTGGCCGCGAGTTCGGCCAGCAGGTCGCGGCGCACGAACGGGTCGGAGTACACCAGCGCGGCGCGGGTGATGTTCACGACCGACACCACCTGTTGCGCGATGGTCTGCGCGCGCGGCGTGCGTTCGAAGACGCGGAAGCTCTGGATCCAGGCGCCGAGACTGGCGACGATCAGCAGCAGGACGAGCAGCAGCGTCCGCCAGAAGAGCGAAGGCGAGCGCAGTCGCGTGGCCATCCGGCAGCTAGCCCTGGCCGTCGGGGATGAACACGTAGCCGAGTCCCCACACTGTCTGGATGTAGCGGGGCTTCGACGGGTCGGGCTCCACGAGCTTGCGCAGGCGGGAAATCTGGACGTCGAGGCTGCGGTCGAACGCCTCGTACTCGCGCCCGCGCGCCATCTCCATCAGCTTCTCGCGCGACAGCGGCACGCGCGGATGGCGCGCGAACGCCTTCAGCACGGCGAACTCGCCGGTGGTCAATGGCACGTCCGCGCCGCTCTTCTTCAACGTGCGGGTGGCGAGGTCGAGAACGAACTCGCCGAACTCGACCGGCGCGCTGTCGCTCGTCGGCGCCCCGGGCGCGTCGTCCGGCGCCCTGCGCCGCAGGACTGCATGGATGCGCGCGAGCAGTTCGCGGGGATTGAAAGGCTTGGGCAGGTAATCGTCCGCGCCCATCTCCAGGCCGACGATGCGATCGACGTCCTCCCCCTTGGCCGTCAGCATCACGATGGGAGTCGAGTCGTTGCCACCGCGCAGCCGCCGCATGATCGACAGTCCATCCTCGCCGGGCATCATGAGATCGAGGACGAGCAGGTCGAATCGCTCCCGCATCCACAGCCGGTTCATCGACTGGGCGCCGTCGGCCGTGACGACCGCGAAGCCGTTTTCGCCGAGATAGCGGCGCAGGAGATCGCGCAGTCGCGGGTCGTCGTCGACGACGAGGATCTTGTGGGGACCGTTGCGGGTCATGGGTACCTGGCCTGAGCGGATGGCGGGATGCTAGGGGGCCGCCCGGCGGCGCGGCTGCGGCAACACAAAGTGTTACAGAATTTCCGTGGCGATCCCATCCGTTGCGCGGACAATTCCTCTCGTTCGCCGAGCGGCGAAATCGCATTGATTGCCATGACTCCGTTGCCTGTCGTTCACCGTGCTGGCGTCGCGCTGCGCGCGTTCGCGTGCGTCGCGCTGCTCGCGCTCGCCGCCGCGGCGTCGGGCGCCAGCCCGGGCCTCGATCCCGGCCAGCGCCTGCGGCTGACACCCGAACAGCGTCGCGACATGTGGGAACGCATGTCGCCGGAGCAGCGCGACGCGTGGCGCAACGCCCGTTCACAGGACGAGCGCCAGCGCGCCTGGCAGGGCCTCTCGCCCGAGCAGCGCCGTGGCATGTGGGAAGGCCTGTCGCCCGAGCAGCGGGAGATGATGCTGCGCCGCTTGCCGCCGGAGCAGCGGCAGGACATGCGGCGCCACATGTCTCCCGAGGAGCGGCAGGCGATGCGGCACCGGTTCCTCGAGCAGGCTCCTCCCGGTCCCGGGGCACAGGCGGGCGGCCCCCCGCCGCGCCCGATGCACCAGATGTCGCCCGAGGAACGGCAGCGCCTGCGCGAGCAGATCCGCGAGGCGCAGCGCGAGGTCTACCGCGGCCGGGGGATGGGCGAGAGGGGCGAGAGGGGCGAGAGAGGGGAGAAGGGCGGCCGGCGGTGACGTGCGATGGCCGTGGCCCGCGCGACAACGCGGGCGAGGAGGGTGTCGGCGCGTGAACGCCGTTGCCGTGATCGTCCACGGTCGAGCGGAAGCCTCTAGCGGCGATTCCCCGCGGCCCGTTCGCTAGAATCGGCTCCCGTTTCCCGGCCCGGCGCGCACGCGCGGCGGCCCCGCATGGCCACTCCCGTCATTCTCGCGATCGATACCGCTACCGAACTGTGCTCGGTAGCGGTGCTGCACGGCGACCGTACGATCGCGCAGACCGAGAACGTCGGACAGAAGCACTCGGATCGGGTCCTGCCTCTCGTCGACGCCATGCTCGGCCAGGCCGGACTGCACCTGAACGAGATCGACGCCTTTGCGTTCGGCGCTGGCCCCGGTTCGTTCACCGGACTGCGCATCGCGTGCGGTGTCATTCAGGGACTTGCGTACGCCTCGGGCCGCCCGGTGGTGGCCGTCGGCAGCCTGCGGGCGCTCGCGGCCCGTGCCTTTGCCGAGCACTCGCGCGCCGGGATCGCGCTCGCCGCCATCGATGCCCGCATGCAGGAGGCGTACTGCGCCGTCTATCGCAACGACGACGAAGTTTCGGAAGTCCGGGCGCCGGCGCTCGAAGCGCCCGGCGCGCTGCCGGAGATCGCCCGCGAAGCGGGCGTCGCATTGGTCGCCGGCGACGCGCTGTCCACGTTCGCCGAGGTCTGGGTCGGGCTCGCCGTCGAGCGCGCTCCGGTCTGTCGCGGCAGCGCGGCGGAGATCGCGCGCCTGGCGCGGATCGACTTGCTGCGCGGTCGCGCGGTGCGCGCCGCCGACGCCATGCCGGCCTATGTGCGTGACCGCGTTGCCCTCACGATCGACGAGCGCCGTCGAAAGGTGGGCGCAGCGAGCGCGCAGTGCTGAGGGTAGTCACATGAGTGCCTTGCCGCGACCGGAAGACGACCGCTACGCGCCGATGGCCGAGAAGGATCTCGACGAGGTCGTCGCGGCCGAGAAGGAGATCTATCCGTTTCCGTGGACGCGCGGCAACTTCCTGGATGCCCTGCAGGCCGGGTACAGCGCGTGGCTGCTCCGCAACGCCTCCGGCAAGGTTGCTGCCTACGCCGTGATGATGATGGCGCTCGACGAAGCGCACCTGCTCAACCTCAGCGTTGCGCTGCACATGCAGCGCACCGGTCTCGGCTGGCGCACTCTCGACTGGATGGCCGACGTCGCCCGCGGCTACGGCGGACGGACGATGCTGCTCGAGGTGCGGCCCAGCAACGAGGCCGCCATCCGCCTCTACCAGCGCTATGGGTTCGACCGCATCGGCGTGCGCCGCGGCTATTACCCGGCGGACGGCGGGCGCGAGGATGCGATCGTGATGAGGATTTCCCTGTGACGCTCGATGCGCGTCGTCATCAGCTCTGGCAGGCGATGGGGCTCGGCCCGGTCTGGCAGCGGCGCGAAGCCGTGACCGGCGGCGCTGGCGGACCCGCGCGCGGCACGTATCGGGCAACTGGACTGGGACGCGCTGGTCGCCGAGACCGCGCTGTGCCGTTCGTGCCCGCTCGGCGAGCAGCGCAAGCAGAGCGTGTTCGGCGTCGGCTACCGGCACGCCGAATGGATGCTGGTCGGCGAGGCGCCGGGCGCCGAAGAGGACGCGCGTGGCGAACCCTTCGTGGGCCAGGCGGGCAAGCTGCTCGACAACATGCTGGCGTCCATCGGACTGACGCGCGCGGGCGAGACCCCGCAGTCGGTCTTCATCGCCAATGTGCTCAAGTGCCGGCCACCCGGCAATCGCAACCCCGAACCCGCCGAGGTCGCGCAGTGCGAGCCCTTCCTGCGCCGGCAGGTGGAGCTGATTGCGCCGAGGCTCGTGCTCGTCATGGGGCGGTTCGCGGCGCAGGCACTGCTGGGCACGGACGCGAGCATTGCGAGTCTGCGCGGCCAGGTTCACCACATCGAAGTCGCCGGCCGGCGGGTGCCGGTGGTCGTCACCTATCACCCGGCCTACCTGCTGCGGAATCTTGGCGACAAGGCGAAGTCGTGGGCCGACCTGTGCTTCGCGCGCGAAGTCCACGCGAAGGCGGTGGCCGGCTGACCCGCGGCGCTCAGTGCTTCAACTGGCCGATCAGGGCAATCGAATCGAACTGGCGCTGGTTGTAGCGGTGCCGCAGCATGACCAGCACCATCGAAATCGCCACGAACAGGCCGAACAGCAGCATCACCGACCGGATCGACAGGTCGAACCACACCAGCACCGCGTACAGACCCAGCATCACGAGGATGCTGAGGTTCTCGTTGAAGTTCTGCACGGCGATCGAGTGCCCGGCGGAGAGCAGCACGTGGCCGCGGTGCTGCAGCAGGGCGTTCATCGGCACGACGAAATAGCCGGCGAGGGAGCCGATCAGCACGAGGATCACGCAGGCGATGAGCAGGAACCAGCTGATCGACGCGAAGCCGAAGCTGACATCGCCCGCTGGGGCGATCGTCCGGGTATAGAAGGCGGCCAGCGCGACGATGACGCCCATCGCCACGCCGATCGGCAGCACGCGCATGGACTGCTTCAGCGCCACGGTGGACGCCGCGTAGACCGCGCCGATGGCGATGCCGACGGCCACCACCGCCTGCAGGATCGCGGCGCGCGACAGGTCGAGCCCGAGCACCTGCTCGGCCCACTTCAGCACGATGAACTGCAGCGTCGCCCCGGCGCCCCAGAAGAGGGTGGTGACGGCGAGCGAGATCTGCCCCAGCTTGTCGCGCCAGAGCACGCTGCAGCAATGCGCGAAGCCGATCATCAGCTTCCAGGGGTGCACGTGCTGCTTGGCGTAGCGAGCCCCCGTGTCCGGGATGCCGAGATTGAAGAGGGAGGCCACCACGTAGACGAAAGCGATCACGGCGATCGACGCCTCGGCCGGCAGGTCGATGCCGACGTCGAACATCGGCATGTCGAACCCGAGCAGCCACTGCGAAACCCGCGGACTGATCAGGATGCCCCCGAGCAGGAAGCCGACGATGATCGAGGACACGGTCAGGCCCTCGATCCAGCCGTTCGCGACGACCAGTTTCTCGGGCGGCAGCAGTTCCGTGAGGATCCCGTACTTCGCGGGCGAGTACGCCGCGGCGCCGAAGCCGACCACCGCATAGGCGAGCAGCGGATGGACCGAGAACAGCATCAACAGGCAGCCGCCGATCTTGATCAGGTTCGTGATGAACATGACGCGGCCCTTGGGGAAGGAGTCCGCGAAAGCGCCGACGAATGCCGCCAGGGCCACGTAGGAGACGACGAAGAACAGCTTCAGCATCGGCGTCATCCACGCCGGCGCGTCGATCTCGCGCAGCAGGGCGATCGCGGAAATCAGCAGTGCGTTGTCGGCCAGCGACGAGAAGAACTGCGCGGCCATGATGGTGTAGAAGCCGCGGTTCATGCGGGTAGCGGTGCCGCAGCGTGGAGCGATGCGGGCAAGGCGAGTGGTCTCCAGTATGGCAGCCGGTGCGGCGGCAGTCGGGGGCCGAGCTCTTCATCATTCATGGCGCGTTTACCCGCGCGGCGTTATAGCACGCAGCCTTGCGTCGCGACGGGGTGACGGCGTCGCTATGCTATGCGCTCGCTCCGTTGCCGCTCATCGTGCCTCGTCCAATTCTCGCCACCATCCATCTCGGCGCGCTGCGCCATAACCTCGCACGGGCCCGCGAGGAAGCGCGCGGCCGATTCCTGTGGGCGGTCGTCAAGGCGAACGCGTACGGGCACGGCCTGGAGCGCGCCATGCGCGCTTTCGGCGAAGCGGACGGACTGGCGTTGCTGGATCTTGACGAAGCCCGGCGCGCGCGCGTCGCGGGATGGCGCAAGCCGATCCTGCTGCTCGAGGGGTGCTGGGAGGCGGGCGACCTTGCCGTCTGCTCCGAGCTCGATCTCACCACGGTGGTTCACTGCGGGGAACAACTCGAGATGATCGAGCACCACCGGCCCGCGCGTCCGGTGTCCGTGCACCTCAAGCTCAACACCGGCATGAACCGGCTCGGTTTCCGGCCGCAGGGCGCCGTGCAGGCGTATGAACGGCTGCGCGGGCTGCCGACGATCCGCGAACTGACGCTGATGATGCACTTCGCCAACGCCGACCGGCCGCGCGGCGCCACCGGGCCCGTCTCCGCTCTTGAACAGATCGAGGAGTTCACGAACATCACCGCCGAGTGGCCGGAGCCGCGCAGCCTCGCCAACTCGGCGGCGCTGTTCCTGCTGCCCGGAGATCGGCGGGGACTCCGTGCGTCCCGGGATCGCCCTGTACGGCGGTGCGACCGATGAGCATCATCCGGCCGCGGACCTCGGGCTGAAGGCCGGCATGACGCTGACCTCGCGCATCATCGGCGTGCAGAGCGCCGAGCGCGGGGCGGCGGTCGGCTACGGATCGCGCTTCGTCGCGCAGCGCCGCTCGCGCATCGGCGTGGTGGCCTGCGGGTACGCGGACGGGTACCCGCGCCATGCGCCCGACGGCACGCCCGTGATCGTCGGCGGCAGCCGCGTGCCGCTGGCCGGCCGCGTTTCGATGGACATGATCACCGTGGACCTGACCGACGTGCCGCATGCCGGCGTCGGCACGCCTGTCGAACTGTGGGGCGCGCAACTGCCGATCGACGAGGTCGCCAACGCGGCGGGGACGGTGGGCTACGAACTGATGTGCGCGCTCGCGCGACGCGTCCCGGTGGTCGAGGTCGATTGATGGCCAAGGCCAAGACCCAGTACGTCTGCTCCGAGTGCGGTGGCGCGAGCCCGAAGTGGCAGGGCCAGTGCCCGCACTGCAGCGCATGGAACACGCTGACCGAGGCGCGCGTCGAGGCCGGCCACGGAACACCGCTACGCCCCGCTGGCGCCGACGGCGGCCGTGCAGTCCCTGAAGCAGGTGCAGGCGAAGGAAGTGCCGCGCCTGCCGTCCGGCATCGACGAGTTCGACCGCGTGCTCGGCGGCGGGCTGGTGGCGGGCGGGGTGGTGCTGATCGGCGGCGACCCGGGCATCGGCAAGTCGACGCTGCTGCTGCAGTCGCTCGCCGCGCTGTCCGCGTCGACGTCGGTGCTCTACATCAGCGGCGAGGAGTCGGCGCCGCAGATCGCGCTGCGCGCGCGCCGCCTTGGCCTCGAGGCCGACGGCGTGCGCCTGCTCGCGGAAATCTCGCTCGAGCGGATCATCGGCACCGTGCTGGAGCAGAAGCCCGCCGTCGTGGTCGTCGATTCGATCCAGACGGTCTATTCCGACCAGTTGCAGTCGGCGCCCGGCTCGGTGGCGCAGGTGCGCGAATGCGCGGCGCAGCTCACGCGCATGGCCAAGCAGGCCGGGCTCACGCTCATCATGGTGGGCCATGTGACCAAGGACGGGTCGCTGGCGGGGCCGCGCGTGCTCGAGCACATGGTCGACTCCGTGCTGTATTTCGAAGGCGACACGCATTCGTCGTTCCGCCTGATCCGGGCCTTCAAGAACCGTTTCGGCGCGGTGAACGAACTCGGGGTGTTCGCGATGACCGACCGCGGGCTCAAGGGCGTGTCGAACCCGTCGGCGCTGTTCCTGTCGCAGCACGATGCCCAGGTGGCCGGCTCGTGCGTGATGGTGACCCAGGAAGGCACCCGCCCGCTGCTGGTCGAGATCCAGGCGCTCGTCGACACCGCGCACGTGCCCAACCCGCGGCGACTGTCGGTCGGCCTCGATCCGCAGCGCCTCGCCATGCTGCTGGCCGTCCTGCACCGGCATGCCGGCATCGCGGCGTTCGACCAGGACGTGTTCGTCAACGCGGTCGGCGGCGTGCGGATCACCGAGCCGGCGTCCGACCTGCCGGTGCTGCTGGCGATCGTCTCGTCGATGCGCGACAAGCCCCTGCCGCGCGGACTCGTCGCCTTCGGCGAGATCGGGCTCGCGGGCGAAATCCGCCCGGCGCCGCGCGGCCAGGAGCGGCTCAAGGAAGCCGCCAAGCTCGGCTTCTCGATGGCGCTGATCCCGAAGTCGAACGCGCCCAAGCATGCGATCGAGGGACTGGAAGTGATCGCCGTCGATCGCCTCGACCAGGCGCTCGCGCGCCTGCGGTCCGATCGCTGATCCCTAGCGCAGCAGGTGCCGCGCGGCGGCCACGCCGCTGCGCACGGCGGACTCGAGCGTCGACGGGTAGTCGCTGTGAGTCCAGTCCCCCGCGAGCAGGAAACGCGGCACGGCCGTGACGTTCTGCGGTCGACGCAGTCCCGGCCGTGCGGCCAGGGTCGCGCGTTTCTCGACGATGGCGCGCGCGGCGCGCGGCGCCGGCAGGCCGAGGTCGCGCGTCAGCTGGCTGGCGACGGCGTCGCACAGCGACGGCAGGGGCTCGTCATCGTGCGCGCCGCTCGCGCTGACGACGACGGCGAGCACGCCGCGGTTGGCGGGGTCGAGCGCGCCGCGGTCGAAGACCCACTGTCCATAGGCTTTCCGCGCCGGGTCGTCGAGCAGGGTGACGAAGCCGCCGGGAACGGAGACCGTCGCGTCGTACTTCAGGTACACGGTGCAGATGGGCTCGTAGCGGAACTGTGCGACGGCATCCAGCTCGGCCGCCAGCCGGGGAGCCAGGGGGCCTGCGATGCGGCCGAGTTGCAGCGGCGGGGCGGCGAAGATGACGGCGTCGACGACGGTCGATGTCGTCGAGCCGAAAGCCGGCTTCGTCGGGCGCACGGCTTCCACCCGCGTCGCGCGTCGCACCGTCGCCGCCGCGCGCGAGGACGAAGCGCTCGACGGCCTCCGGCAGCAGGGCGGACAGGTCGACGCGCGGCAGCCACAGCATCGACGCCGCGCTGCCGGCGCCCAGGCTGTCGCGCAGCACGTTGGCGAACATCTGCGCCGAGGCTTCGTGGAGCGGCGTGTTCAGCGCGGCGATGCCGAGCGGCCGCCAGACGCGGGTCACGAGCCGCTCGCCTTGCCCGTGTTCGGCCAGCCAGGTAGAGACGTTGCGATCCGGGCTCACCTGCCAGCCGGCGGACTTCAGGCGTTCGCAGGAAGCGCACCATCGCCACGCGGTCGCGCCACGGCAGGCCTTGCGCAGTGAGCAGCGCGGTGGCGAGATGCCACGGCGCCGGCAGGCGTGACGCGCGCAGGTGAAACCCATCCGGATACGCCAGTTCGAACGGGCGCCGCTCGACTGCGCCGGCGATGCCGGCGCCGACCGTCGCGAGCAACTCGTCGATGGCGGTGTACGCACCGATCATCAGGTGCTGCCCGTTGTCGACCGTGTGCGCGACGCCGTCCAGTTCGAGCCTCACGCGGCGGCCGCGTCCCCCGAGTTCCGCGGCGGCCTCGAAGAGGGTCACGTCGGCGCCGGCGGCTGCGAGAGTCGCGGCGGCCGCGCATCCGGCCCAGCCGCCCCCGATGACGGCGACCGAGACGCGCTGGCTCACCGACCGATCCACGTGCGCCAGGCGATCCACAACTTGCGCAGCGGGGTCAGCGCGATGCGCTGGTGCAGGACCTGGAAGTTCTCGCGTTCGATCTCGTCGAGCAGCGTGGCGTAGATCGCGCCCATGATCAGGCCCGGGCGCTGCGCGCGGCGGTCGGCCGCCGGCAGCAGTTCGAGCGCTTCGCGGTAGGTGGCGCGGGCGCGCTCGGCCTGCAAGCGCATCAGCGGCACGAAGCCGTCGACGTAACGGCCGGCGAGCAGGTCGGCCGCGCGCACCTCGAAGCGCTGCAACTCGTCCACCGGGATGTACACGCGACCGCGGCGGGCATCGTCGCCGACGTCCCGGATGACGTTGATCAGCTGCAGGGCGAGGCCGAGCCGGTCGGCGTACTGCACGGTGCGCGGGTCCGTGTAGCCGAACACGCCCGCTGAAATTTCGCCGACCACGCCGGCGACCAGATGCGCGTAACGCTTGAGGGCGGGGAAGTCGAGATAGCGGTTCTGCCGCAGGTCCATCGCCATCCCTTCCAGGATCGCGTCCAGACGCGGTCGGGTGATGCCGAAGGGACCGTCGATGAAGGGCAGCAGGGCCTGCGTGACCGGATGGGTGGGCTGTCGGTTGAACAGTGCCGCGACCTCGCCACTCCACCAGGCGAGCTTCGCCTCCGCCACCGAGGCGTCGCTGACCTCGTCCACCGCGTCGTCGACTTCACGGCAGTACGCGTAGACGGCGGTGATAGCCCGGCGCCGTTCGGGCGGCAGGAACAGGAACGAGTAATAGAAGCTCGACCCGCTGGCGGCGGCTTTCTGCTGGCAGTAGGCGTCGGGAGTCATGGGAACTACTTCACGTGCCAGCAGAAAGCCGGGCGGCACGCATGTGCCGCCGCGGCTCCAAGGGAGCGCGAAGCGCGAGCGCTTCGCTTGGGCTGGCAGTAGGCGTCGGGAGTCATAGGGACTACTTCACGTGCCAGCAGAAAGCCGAGCGGCACGAAGTGCCGCCGCGGCTCCAAGGGAGCGCGAAGCGCGAGCGCTTCGCTTGGGCTGGCAGTACTCGTCGGGAGTCATGCGGCGACCGACACCGGGCGCAGCGCCCGCCAGCTCATCATGGTCCAGTCGCGGGCGCTCAGGACGGGTCGACGACGGAACACGTCGCCGCCGACCGCGTCGATCAGTTCGAGGATGCGCAGCCCGCCGTGCACCACCAGTCGCAGTTCGAGACCGATCCGTCCTCCGAGGGCCGACGCCAGCGGTGCGCCGAAGGCAAGCATGTCGCGCGTACGCGCGACCTCGAACGCCATCAGGGCGCGCCAGCGGTCGTCCACCTGCTGGTCGGCGATCTGCCGCTCGGTCACGGCGAAACGCCGCAGGTCCTCCTGCGGCACATAGACCCGGCCTTTCGCCCAGTCGATCGCCACGTCCTGCCAGAAGTTGGTGAGTTGCAGCCCGCTGCAGATCGCGTCCGACATGTCCAGTAGCGTGGGTTCGGACCGCCGGTACAGCGCGAGCAGCAGTCGTCCGATCGGGTTCGCAGAGCGGCGGCAATAGTCGAGCAGCGACGGGAAGTCCGCGTAGCGGGTGGTCGTGACGTCCTGCGCGAACGCGGACAGGAGATCGTGGAACAGGGCGCGGTCGAGCCGGTGCTCGTTCGACGGCGGCCGCCAGGTCCGGCCAGCGATCGGCCGGCTGGCCCAGCGTGTCGACGTCGCGACCGCAGCGCGCGAGCTGCGCCAGCCGGGTCGCGGCGTCGGCGTCGCCCTCGTCGGCGATGTCGTCCGCCGTTCGTGCAAACCGGTAAATGGCACGGACGGCCGGACGGAGCGCCGCCGGCAGCAGCAGCGACGCGACCGGAAAATTCTCGTAGTGACCGACCCCCATGTCGACGAAGCTATCACAGCGGGCTCCGGCGCCCGCGAGGCGCAGGTGCTTCCGCTAGAATCGGCGCTTCGTTCCGCGATGGGGTGGTGCCGTTACACGCGGTCGCGGCGCGAAGGTGGCGAAATTGGTAGACGCACCAGGTTTAGGTCCTGACGCCTTCACCGGCGTGGGGGTTCGAGTCCCCCCCTTCGCACCAGCACTTTGACGCCTTGCCGCCGCTCAGTGCAGAACGTCACTGCAGAGACCATAGGGCGGCCAATCGAAAAGAACCGAAGACAATGCAACAGACCGTGGAGTCCCTCGGCGCGCTTGAGCGCCGGATCGACCTGACCGTGCCGGCCGAGGCGATCGACAAGGAAGTGCAGACGCGACTGAACAAGCTCGCCCGCACCGTGAAGATGCCCGGCTTCCGGCCGGGCAAGGTGCCGCTCAAGATGGTGGCGCAGACCTACGGCGCCCAGGTGCACGCCGAGGTCATGAACGACAAGGTCGGCGAGGCCTTCAGTTCCGCCGTGACGGCGAACAACCTGCGGGTCGCCGGGGCGCCGCGGCTGGAGCCGCGTGCGGTCGAAGGTACCCAGGACCTCACGTTCTCGGCGACCTTCGAGATCTATCCCGAGATCACGCTCGGCGACCTGAGCGGCGTCGAGGTCACAGCGCGCCGTGTGCCCGGTCGGCGACGCCGAGATCGACCGCACGCTGGAGATCATGCGCAAGCAGCGCGCGACGTACGAGGACGTCATCCGTCCGGCGGCGGTCGGTGATGTCGTGACCGTCGACTTCAAGGGCACGCAGGACGGCACGCCGTTCGATGGCGGTTCGGCTTCCGATTTTCCGTTTGCCCTGGGGCAGGGACGGATGCTTCCCGAGTTCGAAGCCGCGATCCCCGGCATGACGCCGGGCGAGACGAGGACGTTCCCGCTGACCTTCCCGGCGGATTACACCGCCAAGGAACTGGCCGGCAAGACCGTGCAGTTCGAAGTCGAGCCTGAAGAAGGTGCAGCAGCCCGTGCTGCCGCCGCTCGACGCGCAGTTCGCCAGGTCGCTCGGCATCGCCGACGGCGACCTCGGGAAGATGCGCGCGGAGATCCGCAGCAACCTCGAGCGTGAAGTCGCTTCGCGCCTGCGCGCGCGGACCAAGGACAGCGTGATGAGCGGCCTGTTGACCGTCGCGTCGTTCGAGGTGCCGAAAGCGCTGGTCGAGTCCGAAAAGCAGCGACTGGCGGAGATGGCGCGGAACGACATGGTGTCCCGCGGCGTCGCTGCGCAGGACGCGCCGCTGCCGATGGACCTCTTCGCGCCGCAGGCCGAGCGCAGGGTGCGGCTCGGGCTGCTGCTGGGCGAACTCGTGCGCACGAACGGGCTGCAGCCGCGTCCCGACCAGATCCGCAAGCTGGTCGAGGAGATGGCGCAGAGCTACGAGCGTCCGCAGGAGGTGATCAACTGGTACCTGTCGGATCGCAAACGCCTCGGCGAGCTCGAGAACCTCGCGCTCGAGGACAACGTGACCACCTGGGTGCTGGAGCGAGCGAAGGCCGTCGACACGCCGGTGGCGTTCGACGAATTGATGGGCCATACGCCGGCCGCTGAGGACGAGGGGACAATGATCAAACCGGACATGACGGCAGCGGCGCAGGACGTGCAGAGGCCTCGGCATGGTGCCGATCGTCATCGAGCAGAGCGGCCGCGGCGAGCGGGCGTACGACATCTACTCGCGGCTGCTGCGCGACCGGGTGGTGTTCATCGTCGGCCCGATCAACGAGCAGACGGCCAACCTGGTGGTGGCCCAGCTGCTCTTCCTGGAGTCGGAGAACCCGGACAAGGACATCTCGCTCTACATCAACTCGCCCGGCGGCTCGGTGAGCGCCGGCCTGGCGATCTTCGACACGATGCAGTTCATCAAGCCCGACGTGTCCACCATCTGCATCGGGATGGCGGCCAGCATGGGCGCATTCCTGCTCGCGGCCGGCCAGAAGGGCAAGCGCTACACGCTGCCCAACTCGCGCATCATGATTCACCAGCCGCTCGGCGGCGTGCAGGGCCAGGCGGCGGACATCGAGATCCACGCCAAGGAGATCCTGTATCTGCGGGAGCGCCTCAACGCAGATCCTGGCGGAGCGCACCGGCCAGTCGGTCGAGAAGATCGCCAAGGACACGGACCGCGACAACTTCATGTCCGGAGAGGATGCCGTAAGCTACGGACTCGTCGACAAGATTTTTGTCAAACGTGGCGAACAGCCGTAATCTTCAGGCGTCTACATAACGAGGTCCCGCGCACTCCTTTATGTCGGACAAAAAGGGTTCGAGCGAAAAGCTCCTTTACTGCTCCTTCTGCGGCAAGAGCCAGCACGAAGTCAAGAAGCTGATCGCCGGTCCGTCGGTGTTCATCTGCGACGAGTGCATCGACCTCTGCAACGACATCATCCGGGACGAGACCACGGCGGACACCGCCGCGAGCGGCACGCGCTCGGACCTGCCGACGCCGCACGAGATCGGTTCGATCCTCGACCAGTACGTCATCGGCCAGGACAAGGCCAAGCGGATCCTGTCCGTAGCGGTCTACAACCACTACAAGCGCCTGAAGCACATGGGCAGCAAGGATGACGTCGAGCTCGCCAAGAGCAACATCCTGCTGATCGGCCCGACCGGTTCCGGCAAGACCCTGCTGGCGCAGACCCTGGCGCGGCTGCTGAACGTGCCCTTCGTGATCGCCGACGCCACCACGCTGACCGAGGCGGGCTACGTCGGCGAGGACGTCGAGAACATCATCCAGAAGCTGCTGCAGAACTGCAATTACGAGGTCGAGAAGGCCCAGCGCGGCATCGTCTACATCGACGAGATCGACAAGATCTCGCGCAAGAGCGACAACCCGTCCATCACGCGCGACGTTTCGGGCGAGGGCGTGCAGCAGGCCCTGCTGAAGCTGATCGAGGGGACCATCGCGTCGGTGCCCCCGCAGGGCGGGCGCAAGCACCCGAACCAGGACTTCGTGCAGATCGACACCACGAACATCCTGTTCGTCTGCGGCGGCGCGTTCGACGGCCTCGAGAAGATCATCCGCAGCCGCTCCGAGAAGAGCGGCATCGGATTCGCGGCGTCGGTGACGAGCCAGAGCGACCGCTCGGTCGGCGACCTGCTGCGCGACGTCGAGCCCGAAGACCTCATCAAGTTCGGCCTCATCCCGGAACTCGTCGGCCGTCTGCCGGTCATCGCGACGCTCGACGAACTCAGCGAAGAAGCGCTGGTCGAAATCCTCGTCCAGCCGAAGAACGCCCTGGCGAAGCAGTTCCAGCGGCTGTTCCAGATGGAGGGCGTGGAACTCGAAGTGCGTCCGGACGGCCTGCGCGCCATTGCGCGCAAGGCCATCAAGCGGAAGACGGGCGCACGGGGCCTGCGCTCCATCGTCGAAGGAGTCCTGCTCGACGTCATGTACGACCTGCCGAGCACCAAGAACGTCGTCAAGGTCGTCGTCGACGAGAACACCATCGGCGGCGGCAAGCCGCTGATGATCTACTCCGACCAGCCGAAGGTCGCCGGCGCTCCGCGCTAGTTCTCGCGACCGGCCCTTTACCGGCGCTCCGCCGTCCGCCGGACCGGGCCCGCCCGAGGGTCTTTCACGTGCTAGATTGGTTTGCAGGCGGATTTCGCGCGCCCTTGCATTCCCCATGCCCGGGCGCATATGCGTCGAAAGTCCATTTGAAGGGAAGAATTCCGAATGTCCACACAAATCCTGCCGCCGGAACGCATCACGCTGCCGCTGCTGCCGCTGCGCGACGTGGTCGTCTTCCCGCACATGGTCATTCCGCTGTTCGTCGGGCGCCCGAAGTCGATTCGCGCGCTCGAGGCGGCGATGGAGGCCGGCAAGAGCATCATGCTGGTGGCGCAGAAGAACGCCGCCAAGGATGAGCCCGCCGCCGAAGACATCTACGAGATCGGCTGCGTCGCCAGCATCCTGCAGATGCTGAAACTGCCCGACGGCACCGTGAAGGTGCTGGTCGAGGGTGCGCAGCGCGCCCGCATCGAGAAGATCGAGGACGGTGCCACGCACTTCACGGCCGATGTCCTCCCGATCGTGCCCGAGACGACGCCGACGGCGGAAGTCGAGGCGCTGCGCCGCGCCATCGTCAGCCAGTTCGACCAGTACGTGAAGCTGAACAAGAAGATCCCGGCCGAGATCCTGACCTCGATCGCCGGCATCGACGAAGCGGGCCGCCTCGCCGACACGATCGCGGCGCACCTGCCGCTGAAGCTCGAGCAGAAGCAGAAGATCCTCGAAATGCCCGGCCTCAACGAGCGCCTGGAGCACCTTCTCGCGCAGCTCGAGACCGAGATCGACATCCTGCAGGTCGAAAAGCGCATCCGCGGCCGCGTGAAGCGGCAGATGGAGAAGAGCCAGCGCGAGTACTACCTGAATGAGCAGGTCAAGGCGATCCAGAAGGAGCTCGGCGAGGGCGAGGAGGGCGCGGATCTCGAGGAACTCGAGAAGAAGATCAAGGCCGCCCGCATGCCGAAGGCCGCGCGCGACAAGGCGCAGTCGGAGCTCAAGAAGCTCAAGCTCATGTCGCCGATGTCGGCCGAAGCCACCGTCGTGCGCAACTACCTCGACACGCTGGTCGGGCTGCCCTGGAAGAAGCGCAGCAAGATCAACAACGATCTCGGCAATGCCGAGAAGGTGTTGAACGACGACCATTACGGACTCGAGAAGGTCAAGGACCGCATCCTCGAGTACCTCGCGGTGCAGCAGCGGGTCGACAAGGTGAAGGCGCCGATCCTGTGCCTGGTGGGGCCCCCGGGCGTCGGCAAGACCTCGCTCGGCCAGTCGGTGGCGCGCGCGACGAACCGCAAGTTCATCCGGATGGCGCTCGGCGGCGTGCGTGACGAGGCCGAGATCCGCGGTCACCGCCGGACCTACATCGGCTCGATGCCGGGCAAGATCCTGCAGAACCTCGGCAAGGTGGGCGTGCGCAATCCGCTGTTCCTGCTCGACGAGGTCGACAAGATGGGCATGGACTTCCGCGGCGACCCGGCCTCGGCGCTGCTGGAGGTGCTCGATCCCGAGCAGAACCACACGTTCCAGGATCACTACGTCGAGGTCGATTTCGACCTGTCCGACGTGATGTTCGTCGCCACCAGCAACACGATGAACATCCCGCCGGCGCTGCTCGACCGGATGGAGGTGATCCGCCTGTCGGGCTACACCGAGGAAGAGAAGGTCCACATCGGCCTGCAGCACCTGTTGCCGAAGCAGATGAAGACCAACGGCCTGAAGGACGGTGAGCTCAACATCACCGAGAGCGCGATCCGCGACATCATCCGCTACTACACGCGCGAGGCTGGCGTGCGCTCGCTCGAGCGGGAGATCAGCAAGGTCTGCCGCAAGGTGGTCAAGCAACTGCTGCTGAAGAGCCAGGACAAGAAGATCCAGGTGTCGGCGAAGAACCTCGACAAGTTCCTCGGCGTGCGCCGCTACACGTTCGGCGTCGCCGAGAAGCAGAACCAGGTGGGCCAGGTCACCGGCCTCGCATGGACCGAGGTCGGCGGCGACCTGCTGACGATCGAGGTGGCGACGATGCCCGGCAAGGGCAACGTGCAGCGCACCGGATCGCTGGGCGACGTGATGAAGGAATCGGTCGAGGCGGCGCGCACCGTCGTTCGCGCGCGGGCTCGCCGGCTCGGCATTCGCGACGAGGTCTTCGAGAAGACCGACCTGCACGTGCACTTCCCGGAAGGCGCGACACCGAAGGACGGTCCGTCCGCCGGCATCGCGATCACCACCTCCATCGTCTCGGCGATGTCCGGGATTCCGGTCCGCGCCGATGTCGCGATGACGGGCGAGATCACGCTGCGCGGCGAGGTGCTGGCGATCGGCGGCCTGAAGGAGAAGCTGCTCGCGGCGCACCGCGGCGGCATCAAGACGGTGCTGATCCCCGAAGAAAACGTCAAGGATCTCGCGGAGATCCCGGACAACGTGAAGAACCGGCTTGAGATCGTTCCGGTCAAGTGGATCGACAAGGTGCTCGAAGTCGCGCTCGAGAGACAGCCGGTTCCGCTGACCGACGAGGACGCAGCGGCGAGCCCGGTCAAGTCGGGCGAGGCGCCGGCGACCACCGAGGTCGTGAAGCACTGAGCGAACGAAGCGGCGCGAGTCATCGACTCGCGCCGTTTTTCATTCTCGTCAAGGAAGGCGTTGCTCTCGAAATTTCACGCCGCTTTCCCTTGACACTCCCATGGCAGCGCGGTGAAATTGCCGTCCAGATTCTTCCGCTCGCACGCTTGCCCTCCGACGTCTTTCAACAAGAACTACCGGACTCGCGCAGCTGCGTGAACAGATTCGACAAGAGGGGGTGTAAGTGAACAAGACCGAACTGATCGACCACATCGCCAAGCAGGCTGACATTTCCAAGGCCGCGGCGGGTCGAGCCCTTGAAGCCATCGTCGCCGGCATCCGCACGAGCTTGAAGAAGGGCAACTCGGTGACACTGGTCGGTTTCGGCACGTTCATGGTCGGCAAGCGCGCGGCTCGCACGGGCCGCAATCCGCGCACCAATCAGCCCATCAAGATCAAGGCTGCGCGCGTTCCCAAGTTCCGTCCTGGCAAGGCACTGAAAGATTCGCTAAACTAGCGGTCTTTCGTAGCCAACTGCTGTTGGTCGTCGGCTTCGTCGCTGGCGTCCGGCCCGGGGTGCTTAGCTCAGTTGGTAGAGCGGCGCCCTTACAAGGCGTAGGTCGGGAGTTCGAGCCTCTCAGCACCCACCACCTGGCAGTGGCGTCGGAACGTGAAGTATCAGCGCGCGGAGTGGTAGTTCAGTTGGTTAGAATACCGGCCTGTCACGCCGGGGGTCGCGGGTTCGAGTCCCGTCCACTCCGCCACTACACCAAAAGGCGAACATTGTTCGCCTTTTTTGTTGCTGCACGCGGTGTGCAGCACTGAACGCTCCACAGGGGCCTGCGCCATGTTCGAATCGGTCCGTACGCATCGTCGCTGGATGATGCTCTTCATGCTGGTCCTGATCTTCCCGTCGTTCGTCTTCTTCGGGATCCAGGGCTACAACAGCTTCATCGGCGGCGAGAACGCGATCGCGAAGGTGGACGGCTCGCCGGTCACCCAGCAGGAATTCGACCAGGCGCAGCGCGAGCGCATCGAGCGGCTGCGTCAGCAGTTCGGGCCGGATTTCGACGCGCGACTGCTCGAGACCCAGGAGGCGCGCGCCTCGATCCTCGACGGTCTCGTGCTGAACCGCGCGCTGACCAGCGAGGCCAACAAGTCGGGCATCGTGATCACCACCGAGCGCCTGCGCGAGATCATCGCCGGCGTCCCCGGCTTCCAGGACGACGGCAAGTTCAGCTACGACAAGTACAAGGCGTACGTCGCATCGCAGGGCCTGACCGAGCCGATGTTCGAGCAGCGCGTCCGCGAAGACCTGCGCAAGCAGGCGCTCGTGCAGGCCGTGGTCGATTCCGCCACCGTGCCGAAGGCCGTCGCCACGCGCCTCGACTCGATGCTGCGCGAGCAGCGCGAAGTGCGCGAAATGCGCTTCACGGTCGAGCAGTTCCTGCCGAAGGTGAAGGTGACCGACGAGCAGGTGGCCGAGTACTACGAGAAGAACCGCGCGCTGTTCGAGACACCCGAGTCCGCGCGGGTCGAGTACCTCGTGCTGTCGCCGGAAGCGATCGCCGGAGCAGGCACTGTTCCCGAGGCCGAGGTCAAGGCGTACTACGAGCAGAACAAGGCGCGCTACGGCACCGACGAGCAGCGCCGCGCCAGCCATATCCTGATCACGGCCGAAGGCAGCGACAAGGCCGCGGCTCGCACGAAGGCGGAGCAGTTGCTGGGGCAGGTCAGGGCCAAGCCGGCCGACTTCGAGAAGCTTGCGCGCGAGAACTCGAAGGATCCGGGCTCGGCGGCGCAGGGCGGCGACCTCGGGTTTTTCGGCAAGGGAATGATGGTGAAGCCGTTCGAAGAGGCGGTCTTCAAGCTGAAGCCGGGCGAGATCAGCGACATCGTGGAGAGCGACTTCGGCTTCCACATCATCAAGCTGACGGAAGTCAAGCCGGCGGATGTCCGGCCCTTCGAACAGGTCCGGGCTGACATCGAGCGCGACCTGAAGACGCAGCAGGCGCAGAAGGAATTCGCGAAGGCGGCCGACCAGTTCACCAACCTCGTCTACGAGCAGGGCGACTCGCTGCAGCCGGCGGCGGACGCGCTGAAGCTCAAGGTGCAGAAAGTCGATGCGCTGACACGCCGCGGCCTCGCGCCCTTCATCAACGCGCGGGTCGTGGATGCCCTCTTCGCCGAGGAGTCCCTGAAGACGAAGAAGAACACGCAGGCGATCGAGGTCGGCACCAACACGATGGTGTCGGCGCGGATCGTCGAGTACAAGCCGGCCGCGGTGAAGCCGCTGGACGAAGTGAAGGGGCAGGTCCGCCAGCTGGTGGAGCGCCGCGAGGCGGCCCGCCTGGCGAAGGAGGCCGGCGAGGCGAAACTCGCCGAGTTGCGCAAGCAGCCGAACGACGCCGGGTTCTCCCCGGCCCGCACGATTTCGCGCAGCAAGCCCGAAGGTCTGCCGCCCAGCGCCGTGATCGCGATCATGCGCGCCCCTGCCGACAAGCTGCCGGCGTATGTGGGGACAGGGGCCGAAGACATCGGCTACCTTGTCGCCCAGATCGTCTCGTCGAAAGTCGGCGACGCGGGCAGCCCGGAACAGCGCAACGCGCAGGATCGGGTCCTCGCCCAGCAGGCTGCAGCCGCCGACGAGATCGCCTACGCCGAAGGCCTGAAGGCCCGGCACAACGTCACGATCCTGAAGCCGGAGTTCCAGAAGCCCGCTGCCAGGCCGGCGGCCGACGGCAAAGCGGCGCCCGGCGGCGCGGCGAAGTAAGGCTCAGCCCGCCAGGGCGCGGGCCGCTTCGCGGAACGTTGCCAGGTCGTCGCTCGGGAGGGCGAGCGCCCTGGCTTCGGTCGAACGGGTGAAATTGCGCCCGATCGAGCGCAGATATGCCGGGTCGTAGTGCTCGACCAGCAGGCATTCGACCAGCGCGTCCCAGTCGCCCGCGTTCACGAGCTGCTTCCATCGATCGACCCGCTCGTGCCCGTGCAAGGGCGCCAGGCAATCGAGCTTCTCGCGCAATGCCCGCGCATCCGATTCGAAGTGCACGTACTCGTCCCGCAGCAGGCGCACGCGCGCGGCGAGGGGCAACTCGAGGCGGATGCAGTCGGATGCGCGCATCGTCAGCAACAGCTGGTCCGGGACCCGCAGGTCGCCGATCTTGCGGCTCTCCGATTCGACGAAGACGGGACGCGCCGGATCGTACCCCCGCAGCGCATGCCAGACCTGCGTCTCGAACTGTTTCTGGGAGGGTTGCGGCAGCGCCGGCAGGCTGCCGAGGAGCGAGCCGCGATGACGCGCGAGCGCTTCGAGGTCGAGCACCTGGGCGCCGGCCGCCGCGAGTTGCTGCAGCAGGCGGCTCTTGCCGCTGCCCGTCGTGCCGCACACCACTCGGAACGTAAAGCGCGCAGGCAGGCGATCGAGCTCGGCCAGCACGGCGCGGCGGAACGCCCGGTAGCCGCCGTCGAGCTGGCGCGCCTGCCAGCCGACGCGCCCGAGGATGTGCGTCATCGAACCGCTGCGGTTGCCGCCGCGCCAGCAATAGACCAGCGGTTTCCACGAACGCGGCTTGTCGGCGAACGTGCGCTCCAGGTGCGTGGCGATGTTGCGTGCAACGTAGGCAGCCCCGCGCCGCTTCGCCTCGAAAGAGGATTGCTGGCGGTCCATCGTGCCGACCTCGGCACGCTCCGCGTCGGTCAGCACCGGGCAGCTGATCGCCCCCGGGACATGGTCCTCGGCATATTCGCTCTCGCTGCGGACGTCGATGATGGCATCAAAGCGCGCGAGGTCTGCGAGCGCCTCGTCGACCGCGACGACCGAGCGATCCTCGTTCATCGTCTCGGCTTGCCGCCGACGAGCGGGTGCAGCGCAGGCCAGACGTTGTCGAGCATGCGCGGCTGCGCCTCCGCGGTGGGGTGAATGCGGTCGGGCTGGAAGAGCTCCAACTGCTCGGCAAAACCTTCGAGAAGGAAGGGCACGAGAGCGACCTTGTGCTCGCGAGCGAGGGCGGCATAGGCCGCGGCGAAGCGTTCCGCGTAATCGCGCCCGTAATTCGGCGGCACCCGCACGCCGACCAGCAGCACCTTCGCGCCGGCGGCCTGGCTCTGCTTGATCATCGCCCGCAGGTTGTCCTGCATGACGTTGAGCGGCAGACCACGCAGTCCGTCGTTGGCGCCGAGTTCCAGCACGACGATCTTCGGCCGGTGCTGCTTCAGCAATGCGGGCAAACGAGAGCGTCCACCACTCGTGGTTTCGCCGCTGATGCTCACGTTCACGACCCTATAATCGCTGCCATTGGCGCGCAGGCGGTCAGAGAGCAACTGCACCCAGCCCGTTCCGCGCGCCAGTCCGTATTCGGCCGACAGGCTGTCGCCGACCACGAGCAGCACGGGGCCGCTTCCCCCGTGTCTGTGGTCGCCGCCGAAGTCGAGGCGGCGGGCGCAATGCCAGCGAGCAGTGCGGCCAGCGATGCGAGGCCGGATCGGATCAGGAAGTTTCTGCGCACGGAGCGATGGACGTGACTGACGTTGCAGTCGAGGCCGCGGTAGAGGCACGCGGCCTCAGCAAGATCGTGCAGGACGCGACGGGAAGCCTCACGATTCTCGATGATATCAACCTGAGGATCGCGTCCGGCGAGACGGTCGCGATCGTCGGCGCCTCCGGTTCGGGCAAGTCGACCTTGCTGGGGCTCCTGGCGGGGCTCGACGTTCCCACCGCGGGCTCGGTGCGCCTGTTCGGCGAGGATCTGTTCGCGCGCGACGAGGATGGCCGGGCCGCCCTGCGCGCGCAGCGTGTCGGATTCGTCTTCCAGTCGTTCCAGCTGCTGCCGCACCTCAACGCCCTCGAGAACGTCCTGCTGCCCCTCGAACTGAGCGGTCGAGTCCCCGATGGCCGTAACGCAGTCGAGGCCGCCCGCGAACTGCTCGGCCGCGTCGGACTCGGCGAGCGGCTGTCGCACTATCCCAAGTACCTGAGCGGCGGCGAGCAGCAGCGCGTCGCGCTGGCGCGCGCCTTCGTCATGCATCCGCCGCTGCTGCTGGCCGACGAGCCGACGGGGAGCCTCGACGCCCGGACGGGCGAGGCCGTGATCGACCTGATGTTCGAACTGAATCGCGAGCGCGGCTCGACGCTGGTGATGGTCACGCACGACCCGGACATCGCGCGCCAGTGTGGCAGGCAGGTCGAACTTTCCGCGGGGCGGATCGTGCGACCCGCCGCGTCCTCAGCCGCGCTCGCGTAGCGCGCGCAGCGCATCGGCGGCGCGGGGTGCGACGTCACCCGCGACGAGGCCGATGTCTCCCATGCCATCGGCGGCGGCGCCGTGCAGCCACGTGGCGGCCAGCGCCGACTGCCAGGCGTCGAAGCCCTGGGCGAGCAGCGCACCGAGCATCCCGGCGAGCACGTCGCCCGTGCCGGCCGTCGCCAGCGCGGGCGAGCCTGTGGGGTTGATCGCCACACGACCGTCCGGCGCGGCCAGGACGCTGCCGGCGCCCTTCAGCACCGCGATTGCGCGGTACTCCCGGGCGAGCCGGCGCGCGGCGCCGATGCGGTCCGCCTGCACCTCGTTCGCGGAGATCGCGAGCAGGCGCGCGGCCTCGAGGGGGTGCGGCGTCAGCACCGTGACCGCCGCGCGCTGCAGTAGCGATTCGCGCAGGCTGGCGTCGGCCGCGAGCAGATTGAGCGCATCCGCATCGATGACCAGCGGACGACGCGGCGCGATCGCCCACGCAAGCGCGGCGCGGGCGCCGGCATCGGTGCCCAGTCCGCAGCCCACGACCGCGCATTCGATGCCCTCCAGGGTTGCGTACGGCCGGAACATCAATTCCGGCTGGAGCGGATCGAGCCGCACCTCGGGCGCGCCGATGCAGTCGACGTAGACACGGCCGCCACCCAGCCTCAGGGCCGCCCGTGCCGCCAGCAGCGGTGCGCCGACCATTCCCGGGCCGCCGCCGATCACCAGCACGCTGCCGAAACTTCCCTTGTGTGTGTCGCGCCGGCGCGGTCGGGCGATGTCGGCAAAGTCGCCGGGCGCCACAAGTTGCAGGTCGCCTGCGGGCGCGACGATGCCGAGGCCATCCACGTGGACCTTCCCTGCGGCGTCGATCCCCGCGCCCGTGTGCAGGCCGGGCTTGTCGCCGAGAAACGTGACGGTGACATCGGCGAGCACGCCGGCAACGCCGCCGACCCAGGCGCCGCGATCGGAGTCGAGCCCGCTCGGGACGTCGAGCGCAACCACGCGCGCGCCGTGCGCGTTGATCCAGCGCACGGCGTCGAGAAAGGCGCCCTGCAGCGGACGCGCCAGGCCGATGCCGAACAGCGCATCGACCACGATGTCGAAACGGCGGTCGGGCAGGGCGGAGAGCACGGGCGCCACCGGCTGTCGCGCCAGCGCCGGAACGCGGCCAGCGCATCGGCCGCGGTCGGCTGGCCGGCGCCGAGCAGGACGACGCTGACCTCGTGGCCGCGGGCCGCCAGCTCACGCGCAACGACGAAGCCATCGCCGCCATTGTTTCCGGGTCCGGCGACGACGCAGACGGTGGCGCGGCGTTCGCCGGCGAGCTCGTCGATCCGCCGTGCAGCGCCGCGCCCCGCGCGTGCCATCAGTTCGCCGGGCAGGCAATCCGGCCTGCGCGGCCTGCTCGATGGCGCGCAGCGCATTGACCGTGTAGAGCGGCGAGCCCATGGGGACAGGTTAGGCAGCGCGCCGCCGGTCGTATCTGTCGATGGTCAATCCGTCGAGATCGATTTCCGGTGTGCGGCCCGCGATGACATCGGCAAGCACCTTGCCGGAACCGCACGCCATCACCCACCCGGTCGAGCCGTGCCCGGTGTTCAGGTAGAGGTTCGGGAACGGGCTGGGGCCGAGGACGGGAGGCCCATCGGGCAGCATCGGCCGCGCACCGACCCAGAACTGGGCCTTGCGGTACGAAGCCGCGCCCGGGAACCAGTCGGTCGCGACCTTCATCAGCGTGCTGAGCGCGCTCTCGCGCAGCTTCATGCCGCCGGTGCCGACCTCCGCCGTGCCGGCGATGCGCAGCCGGTTGCCCATGCGCGTGATCGCGACCTTGTAGGTTTCATCCATCACGCTCGTCATCGGCGCCTGGTCGAGCGCCGTGATGGGAACCGTCGCCGAGTATCCCTTGACCGCCATGAGCGGCAGCCGGATGCCGAGCGGCCGGAGCAGGGCGAGACTGTCGACGCCGCCCGCCACCACGTAGGCGTCGCCGCGCAGTTCGCCGACGTCGGTCCGGAGGCACTCGATGCGACCGAGCGCAAGACCGAAGCCCTGTGCCGTCACGCCGAAGCGGAACCGCACGCCGTCGCGCGCCGCGATGTCCTTCAGCTGATGCGCGAAGAAGGCGCAGTTGCCGGTCTCGTCGTCCGGCAGGTGCAGCGCGCCCGCGAGGGGGGTGACCGGGTGCAGCGTGGACTCGATGGCGCGCGCCTGTTCGCCGGTGACGAGCTTGTGAGCGACCCCGAGTTCGGTCAGCATCCTGCGCGTAGCCTCCGAGCGCTCGACCTCCTGCTCCGTGCGGAACAGCTGCAGATAGCCGGTCGCCTGCTCGTAGTCGAGCGTATGCAGCTCGCGCAGGGCGCGGATCTGCGCCTGGCTGTAGAAGGCCAGCCGCTGCATGCGCGCCTTGTTGCGGCTGAAGCGATCCGGCGCGCACTCGGCGAGCCAGCGGCGGATCCAGTTCCACAGCGCGAGGTCCGCGGCGGGCCGGAACACGATGGGGGCCTCGGGCTTGAAGAGATACGCCGCCACCTTGCCCGGCATCCCGGGTTGCGCCCACGGCGCCACGTAGGACGGCGCCATCACCCCGGCATTGGCGAAGCTCGTCTCCTGCGCCACGCCCGGTGCGGCGCTCGACGACGGTGACGTCCATGCCGGCCCGGCGCAGGAAGTAGCCGGTGCATACGCCGATGATGCCGGCGCCGACCACGATGACGTGCATGGAGTCTTCTTTTTCTTCGTCGGTGGGAGCGGCGCGCATTGTAGCGGCCCACCGGCGGCGCTACAGCCTCATCTGGCCGGGAAGGTAGGTGACGAGCGCAGGGAAGAACCAGATGGCGAGCACCGCGACCACCATCATCACGAAGTAGGGGAAGGCAGCCACCGCGATGTAGTTGATCTGGCGTCGGGTCATGCCCTGCAGCACGAACAGGTTGAAGCCGACCGGGGGAGTGATCTGCGCCATCTCGACCACGACCACGACGAAGATCCCGAACCACAGGAGGTCGATGCCGGCAGTCTGCAGCGTCGGCAGCAGCACGGCCATCGTCAGCACGACCATGGAGATGCCGTCCAGGAAGCAGCCGAGGACGATGAAGAACACCATCAGCAGCATGATCAGCGCGAACGGACTGAGGTTCATCGCGCCGATGGTCTCGGCGAGCTGTCGCGGCAGGCCGATGAACCCCATCGACAGCGAGAGGAAGGCGGAGCCGGCGAGGATCAGCGCGATCATGCAGTACAGGCGCGTCGCCGCCATCAGCGCATCCCAGAACGCGGTCCACGTCAGCGTGCGCTGCGCGGCGGACAGGATCAGGGCGCCGACGACGCCGAGCGCGGCGGCTTCGGTCGCCGTCGCGATCCCGGCGTAGATCGAGCCGAGCACCACGGCGATCAGGCCGACCACCGGCAGCAGGTGGCGCGACTCGACGACCTTCTCCCAGAAGGTCAGGCGAGATGTCGGCCGGCGGCACCTGGGCGGCATTTCGCAGCGCCCAGAACATGGTGTAACCCATGAAGAGCCCGGCCAGCATGAGGCCCGGAATGACACCGGCGATGAAGAATTTGCCGATCGACACATCGGCCGCGACCCCGTACACGATCATGATGATCGACGGCGGAATCAGCAGCCCGAGGGTTCCGGCGCCGGCCAGCGAGCCGATGGCGATCTGGTCCGGGTAGCCGCGCTTCGACAGTTCGGGAAGCGTGATCTTCCCGATCGTCGCGCAGGTCGCCGCCGACGACCCGGACACGGCCGCGAAAATCGTGCAGCCGATGATGTTCGTATGCAGCAGTCGTCCCGGCAGCCATTGCAGCCACGGCGCCAGCCCGCGGAACATTCCTTCCGACAGTCGGCTCTTGAGCAGGATCTCGCCCATCCAGATGAACAGCGGCAGCGCGGTCAGCGTCCAGCTCGACAGCGATCCCCAGACGGTGAGCGCGAGCGCGTCGCCCCCCGGTCGCGTCGTGAAGAGTTCCATGCCGATCCAGGCGACGCCGAGCACGGCAATGCCGATCCAGACGCCGGCGCCGAGGATGACGAAGAGCGCGACGATCATCAGCAGGGCGATGAGGGTTCCCATCGGCTACTCCACGTGCGCGGCTTCGTCGGTGCCCGGCGTGAAAGTTCCGGTCTTCAGGGTGAGGACCAGTTGTTCGGCAAACGCAACGGCGAGTCCGAACAGGCCGAGGGCCATCGACAGTTGCGGAATCCACAGCGGCGTGGCGTCGACGTTCTGCGACACGTCGTTGAAGGTGTACGAGCCCCAGACGAGCTTTGCCGAGAACCACGCGAAGTACGCGGACAGCAGCGTGGCCACGACCAGGCAGAGGACTTCCATCCAGTACCGGGGCCGCTTCTTCAGGCGCATCAGGATCAGCGTGACCCGGATGTGATCCCCGCGCCGCAGCGCATAGGGCATCGCCAGGAAGGAACCGGCCGCGAGGAAATAACCGGCATAGGCGTCCAGCCCCGCCATCGAGAAGCCGAGCTCGCGCCCCGCGATGCCGACGACTTCGACCACCAGCGTCGCCAGGATGAACAGCGCGGCGAGGACGCCCAGCCCGGTGTAGAAGGGATCGAGGACCGAACGCATGGCAGGAACGATGGCGTGCAGAGGAGGCCTGGAAGAACAAGGCCGCCTCGCGGCGGCCTTGTCGAAGCGCTTACTTGCGGAACGCGCCGATGATGGCCTGGCCGTCTGGCCCGGCCTTCTGCAGCCACTCGGTGAGCATCGTCTCGCCCATCTTCGTCAGCTCGGCCTTGAACGCGGCGTTCGGCTCGTACACCGTCATCTTGTTGTTGCGCAGCGTGGCCAGCGACTCGGTGGTGTAGTCGCGCATGCGCTTCCAGCCGCGCTCCTCGGCAGCCTTGCCGGCAGCCAGCACGGCGTCCTGCGTGGCCTTGTCGAGCTTGTCGAACTCCTTCTGGTTGATGATCACCATGTTCTTCGGCAACCACGCGTCCACCGTGGCGAAGTGAGTCAGGCTTTCCCAGACCTTCGAATCGACGCCGGTGGCGCCCGACGACATGAACGAATCGACCACGCCGGTCGACAGCGCCTGCGACAGTTCGGCAGCCTGGATGGTGAGCGGCTGTGCGCCGACGATTTGCGCGATGCGCGTCGTCGCCGGGTTGTAGGCGCGCCACTTCAGTCCCTTCATGTCCGCCACCGAATTGAGCGGCTTCTTCGTGTAGATGCCCTGCGGCGGCCAGGCCACTGCGTACAGGAGCTTGATGCCCTGGCCGGCAAGGATCTTCTCGACCACCGGGCGCTGGGCCTGCCACAGCTTGAACGACGCATCGAAGCCGGTCGCGACGAAGGGCACCGCATCCGCGCCGAACACGGCATTCTCGTTCTCCAGCAGGCTCATCAGCACTTCGCCGATCTGCGCCTGGCCCGTCTGCACCGAACGCTTGATCTCCGGCGCCTTGAACAGGGCGCCGTTCGGGTGAACGGTGATGTTGAGTTTCCCGTTCGTGGCCTTCTGCACGTCGGCGGCAAACTGGTTCAGGTTCTGGGTGTGCGGATTGCCGGCCGGGTAGCCCGCTGGCAGATCCCATTTGGTCTGGGCCAGCGCTGGCACTGCGAACGACAGGGCGGTAGCCGCGAAGGCGGCACCGAGAAGCAGGGAACGTTGTTTCATGGTCTCCTCATCGATGAACCGGGCGGGGCGGGGCGCTCCTGACGGTATGTCAACATAGCGCCGACCCGAGCAACTCAGACAAACGTGTCTCTTCAACTCTTACAGCGCGCGATGGGAAGTCCTCGGCAGCCAACTTCGTCCCTTCACACGGCGCGCGGCGCGGCGCACAGCATACAAGGACCGGCGATGATCCGGACGGCGCCATGACCGCCGCCGGCTCGTCGTCTGCGTGGGAATTCTGGATCGATCGCGGCGGCACGTTCACGGATGTCGTGGCGAAGCGCCCCGACGGCTCGCTGCTCACGCACAAGCTGCTGTCGGAGAACCCCGAGCAGTATCGGGATGCCGCCGTCGCCGGCATCCGCCATCTCCTTGGCGTGCCGCCCGGGCAGGACGTCCCGGCGGAAAGCCTGGCGGCCGTGAAAATGGGCACGACGGTCGCGACCAACGCCCTGCTGGAGCGCAAGGGCGAGCGCACCGTGGTGGTGGTGACCCGCGGTTTCCGCGACGCGCTGCGCATCGCGTACCAGAATCGCCCCCGCCTCTTCGACCGGCACATCGTCCTGCCCGAACTTCTCTACGCACAGGTGATCGAGGCAGACGAGCGCATCGGCGCGCATGGCGACATCGTCATGCCGCTCGACGAGAAGGCCGCCCGCGCGGACCTGCAGCGCGCCTTCGACGCCGGCTACCGCTCCGTCGCGATCGTGCTGATGCACGGCTACCGCTACCGGCAGCATGAAGCCGCGCTCGAAGGCATTGCGCGCGCGATCGGCTATCCGCAGATTTCGGTGTCGCACAAGGTCAGCCCCTTGATGAAGTTCGTGGCACGCGGCGACACCACGGTCGTCGACGCGTACCTGTCGCCCATCCTGCGACGCTATGTGGAGCAGGTCGCCGGCGATCTGCCCGACGCGCGGCTCCTGTTCATGCAGTCGAGCGGCGGCCTGACCGACGCGCGGCGTTTCCAGGGCAAGGATTCGATCCTCTCCGGTCCGGCAGGCGGCATCGTCGGCATGGTGCGCACCAGCCTCGCGGCCGGATTCGACCGCGTGATCGGCTTCGACATGGGCGGCACGTCGACCGACGTGTCGCACTTCGCCGGCCGGGACGTCAGCGACTGCGAACGGGCCTTCGAGACGCAGGTCGCCGGTGTGCGGATGCGCGCGCCGATGATGAGCATTCATACCGTCGCGGCGGGCGGCGGCTCGATCCTGCACTTCGATGGCGCGCGGCTGCGGGTGGGACCGGACTCCGCCGGCGCCAATCCCGGCCCGGCCTGCTACCGGCGCGGCGGACCGCTCGCGGTGACCGACTGCAACGTGATGGTCGGCAAGATCCAGCCCGCGTTCTTCCCGCACGTGTTCGGTCCGCACGGCAACCAGGCGCTGGACGCGCAGGTGGTGCGCGAGCGCTTCGTCGAACTGGCGCAGCGCATACGCGCGGATACCGGTCGCGATCTGACGCCGGAGCAGGTGGCGGAGGGTTACATCGACATTGCGGTCGGCAACATGGCCGAAGCGATCAAGCGGATCTCCGTGCAGCGCGGCCACGACGTCACCCGGTACACGCTGTCGGTGTTCGGCGGCGCCGGCGGTCAGCACGCCTGCCGGGTGGCCGACGCGCTCGGCATGACGCGGATTTTTGCTCATCCGCTGGCGGGCGTGCTGTCGGCATACGGCATGGGGCTCGCCGACCAGACCGCCATGCGCGAGGAGTCCGTGGAACAGCGCCTCGCAGCCGAGGCGATGGACGGGCTCGCTGCCACGCTCGAACGCCTCGCCGCGGACGCTGTCGTCGACCTGCAGGCCCAGGGTGTGCCGCCCGATCGCATCCGCGTCGTTCGCCGCGCGCACCTGCGCTACGAGGGCACGGACACGGCGTTGATCGTGCCGGCCGGCCCCCGGGACTCCATGCAGGCCGCCTTCGATGCGGAATACCTCAAGCGCTATTCCTTCCTGATGGAGGGGCGCGTGCTGGTGATCGAAGCCGCGTCGGTCGAGGCGATCGGCGGCGGCGACGCGGCCGCCGAGCAGGCCGCGGTGCGCGCGGCGCGGCCGGGCGCCCTGCCGGCCGCCGAGCGCGTGCGGATGTTCAGCGAGAACGAGTGGCACGGCACCCCGGTGTTTCGCCGCGACGACACGCGGCCCGGCGACAGCATCGACGGTCCGGCCATCATCGCGGAGGCCAACGCGACGACGGTCGTCGAGCCGGGCTGGCAGGCGCGTGTCACCGAACTCGACCACCTGGTGCTGACGCGCATCCGGCCGCGGCCGAAACGCCAGGCGATCGGCACCGACGTCGACCCGGTCATGCTGGAAGTGTTCAACAACCTCTTCATGTCGATCGCCGAGCAGATGGGCGTGCGACTGCAGAACACGGCCTACTCGGTCAACATCAAGGAGCGGCTCGACTTCTCGTGCGCGCTCTTCGACGCCGAGGGCAACCTGATCGCCAACGCGCCGCACATGCCCGTGCATCTCGGATCGATGAGCGAGTCCATCAAGACGGTGATCCGGGAGAACGCCGGCCGCATGCAGTCCGGCGACGCCTACGTCATCAACGACCCGTACCACGGCGGCACGCACCTTCCTGACGTCACGGTGATCACGCCCGTATTCGACCGCGACGGCCGCGACATCCTGTTCTACGTCGGCTCGCGCGGGCATCACGCGGATATCGGCGGCAGCACGCCGGGATCGATGCCGCCGTTCTCGACCTCGCTCGACGAGGAGGGCGCCCGGTTCATCAACTTCAAGCTGGTCGAAGGCCAGGGGCCGGGCCGTCCGGGCCGCCTGCGCGAAGCCGAGCTGATGGAACTGCTGACGTCCGGGAAGTACCCGGCGCGCAACCCGGCGCAGAACCTCGCCGACCTGCGCGCGCAGATCGCCGCCAACGAGAAGGGCCGCGAGGAACTGCTGAAGATGGTCGAGCAGTTCACGCTCGAGGTGGTGCGCGCGTACATGAAGCACGTGCAGGACAACGCCGAGGAGTCGGTGCGGCGTGTCGTCACGCGCCTGAAGGACGGCGCCTTCGACTACCGGCTCGACAACGGCGCGCTGATCAGGGTGCGCATCACCGTGCACCGCGAGCGCCGCGGCGCAACCATCGACTTCACCGGCACCTCGCCGCAGCTGCCGAACAACTTCAATGCGCCGAGCGCGGTGTGCGTGGCCGCGGTGCTCTATGTCTTCCGCACCCTGGTCGATGACGACATCCCGCTGAACGCCGGCTGCCTGAAGCCGCTCGAGATCATCATTCCGGAAGGCTCGATGCTGAATCCGCGTTATCCGTCGGCCGTCGTGGCGGGCAACGTCGAAACCTCGTCGTGCATCACCAACGCGCTGTATGGCGCGCTCGGCGTCATGGCCTCGGCGCAGGGCACGATGAACAACTTCACCTTCGGCAACGCGCGCTACCAGTATTACGAGACCATCTCCGGGGGGTCCGGCGCCGGCCTCGAAGATGTCGGATCGGGCACCGGCGCGGCCGGCTTCGACGGCACCGACGTCGTGCAGACGCACATGACCAACTCGCGGCTCACCGACCCGGAGGTGCTGGAGTTCCGCTACCCGGTCCGTCTCGAGAGCTACGAGATCCGCGCGGGCTCGGGCGGGCGAGGCCGCTGGCATGGCGGCAGCGGCGGGACGCGGCGCGTGCGCTTCCTCGAGGCCATGACCGCCTCGATCCTGGCAAACAACCGCTCGATTGCCCCGTTCGGCATGGCCGGCGGGGAGCCGGGCGAGGCGGGCCGAAACTGGGTGGAACGGACCGACGGGCGGATCGAGGAAATGGGGCACATCGGCTCGGCCGAGATGGACCCCGGCGACGTCTACGTGATCCAGACCCCGGGCGGCGGCGGCTTCGGAACGCCGTAGCCGCTGGACGCGCCCCCCGCCCTTGAGGCGGGGGAACTGCCCAAATGGGCGGCCCGCCCTGCCGAATTCGCGGCAAGCGGCGGCGGGGCGACCGCGAATAATGCGGTCGACCGCCCGAGTCCCATGAACGCCCCCGATCGCCTCGCCTTCAACAGTGTGCTGGGAGCTCTCTCGATGAGCTACTCGCCGCTGATCGACCGTGCGCGTCGCGCGTTCGGCATCCGCCTGACGATGCTGTCGGTGAAGCCGCAGGATCGGCTGCCGGTAGGCCTGATGCTCGACCAGCTCGGCATGCTGTGGCCGGAAGCGACCGCGCCGGTGCTGGTCGCTCCGCTCGACGCCGAGTTCGACGAGTCGCTGCTCGCCTGGGACGCGCCGGCCAACGCCGTCCTCGAAATTCCATCCATCGCGCTGCGCGATCCGAACGTGCAGGGACTGGTGCAGCGGGCGCGCCGGCGGGGCATCCGCCTGGCGATGCGCGGCCGGCCGGACGTTCCGCTGCCGCCTGCGCTGCGCGCCTGCTTCGACTTCGCGATGATTCACGTGACCGAGGACCGCCGGCGGCGCGCGGACGGCACGAACGTCCCGCCGCCGCCCGGGGTCACGCGCAAGATGCCCTTCATCATCACCGGCGCCTTCCGCCGGGCGGAGCTCGACGCCGCCTACGAGCGCGGCGCGATGGGCAGCGTCGGCGTTCCGCTCGACGAGGACAGCGCGACCGTCGAGCGGCCGACCCAGCCATCGCAGGCGGCCGTGCTGGAACTGCTGCGCCTCGCCCACGACGGCGCGGACATCGAGCGCATGGAGCTCGCGGTCAAGCGCGACGCGCCGCTGATGTTCGAGCTGCTGCGATTCGTCGGCACCTCGGCCTTTGCCGTGCCGATGCCGGTGGCGTCGGTGAAGCGCGCGCTGATGGTGCTCGGCCACGCGGGCCTGACCCGCTGGCTGTCGCGCGTCCTGCGCATGGCGAGCGCGGAAGGCAGCGCCGCGCCGCTGATGCACACCGCCGTGCGACGCGCGCTGTTCCTCGAACGCCTCGCCGGCTGCACGCCGCGCGGCGGCGAACTGCGCGAATCGCTCTACCTGACCGGCGCGTTCTCGCTGCTGGACCGGACGACGGGAACGTCGTTCACGCGCCTGCTGGAGACGGCCACCTTGCCGTCCGAGGTCGGACAGGCCTTGATCGAGCGCGCGGGACCCTGTGCGCCGTACCTGGCGCTGGTGGAAGCCATCGAGCGCAGCGACCCGATCAACAGCCGCAAGCACCGCGAATCGCTCGGAATCGCGGCGCTGGACTGCAATCTCGCGCTGCTGCGGGCCCTTGCGGCGGCGCCCACCGAACAGGGCGACGGCCAACTGGCCGCGGCCTGACCGTCGGCGGGGTCGGGAGCGGGGGGCTGCCCCGCTATAATTTCGCGCGCCATCCAGCCGCCGTGCGTCAGCGACGCACGCTCCCCTGTCCTCAATGACCTCTCACGGCATGTTCTTCGCGCTCGCCGGGCCGAGCGCGCTGTCCTCATTTCGCGCCGAGCGTCTGCTCGCCCGCATCCGCGGCGTCGAACCCGGGGCCCGGGCGGTGGAGGCGCGGCACGTTCACTTCGTCCATGTGGCGCGTCCGCTCGAGGACCATGAGGAGGCGCGCCTCGCCGCGCTGCTGACGTACGGCGATCCCGCTCCCGCCGAGCGGGCGGACGCCGCGCAGTTTCTCGTCGTGCCGCGTCTCGGCACGATTTCCCCGTGGGCGAGCAAGGCCACCGACATCGCGCACAACACCGGACTCGCCGCCGTGCTGCGCGTCGAGCGCGGCACGCTGTTCAGCGTCCTGCTGACGCAGCCGCTGCTCGGCACGTCGAAGTTGAAGGGCGACAAGGTGGATGCCGTCGCCGCGGTCCTGCACGACCGGATGACCGAAAGCGTCATCGATCCCGCCACCGATCCGGCACGCCTGTTCGTCGAACTGCCGGGCAAGCCCATGCAGACCGTCGCCGTGCTCGCGAACGGTCGCGCGGCGCTGGCGCGCGCCAACACGGAGATGGGCCTCGCACTGTCCGACGACGAGGTCGATTACCTGGTGGACGCCTTCACGCGGCTCGCGCGCGACCCCACCGACGTCGAACTGATGATGTTCGCGCAGGCGAACTCCGAGCATTGCCGGCACAAGATCTTCAACGCCAGCTGGACCATCGACGGCGAGCCGCTCGGCGAGACGCTGTTCGGGATGATCAAGGCGACGCACCGGGCCGCTCCGCAGGGAACGATCGTCGCCTACAGCGACAATGCGGCGGTGCTGGAGGGCAGGGTGGTGCCCCGCTTCTATCCGCGCAGCGATCACCCGAGCGGCGCGGTCGCTGTCGATTACACGCTGCGCGACGAGCTGACCCACACGGTCTTCAAGGTCGAAACGCACAACCACCCGACCGCGATATCGCCGTTTCCGGGCGCCTCGACCGGCGCCGGCGGCGAGATCCGCGACGAAGGCGCGACGGGGCGCGGAGCGAAGCCGAAGGCCGGCCTGTGCGGCTTCTCGGTGTCGAACCTGCGGCTGCCCGACCTGCGATTGCCGTGGGAGAACGACAAGGACGTCACCCGGCCGGGCGATGCGAGCACGGCGGACTTCGGTTTCCCGGGCCGCATCGCCGACGCGCTGTCGATCATGATCGACGGCCCCATCGGCGCGGCGGCGTTCAACAACGAGTTCGGCCGGCCCAACCTGCTCGGCTACTTCCGCGCCTACGAACAGAACGTCGGCGGACGGCGCTACGGGTACCACAAGCCGATCATGATCGCCGGCGGCGTCGGCAACATCCGCGACGACCAGGTGCGCAAGCACGACCTGCCGCCCGGCACGCTGCTGGTGCAACTCGGCGGGCCCGGGATGCGCATCGGCCTGGGCGGCGGTGCCGCGTCGAGCATGGGCGCCGGCACCAACACCGAGCAACTGGACTTCGACTCGGTCCAGCGCGGCAATCCCGAGATCGAACGGCGCGCGCAGGAGGTCATCGACCGCTGCTGGGCGCTCGGCGACGGCAACCCCGTGCTGTCGATCCACGACGTGGGCGCGGGCGGGCTGTCGAACGCCTTTCCGGAACTCGCCGACCAGTCGCACCGCGGCGCGCGGATCGCGCTCGACCGCATCCCGGTCGAGGAGAGCGGCATGAGCCCGCTCGAGATCTGGTGCAACGAGTCGCAGGAACGCTACGCGCTGGCGATCGACCGGAACCGGCTGCCGGCCTTCGAGTGGATGTGCCGTCGCGAGCGCTGCCCGTACTCGGTGATCGGCGAGGTGGCGGAAGACGGCAATCTCGTCGTCGGCCGGCCCGACGCCTCGCCCGCGGTCGACATGCCGATGGACGTGCTGCTCGGCAAGCCGCCGCGCATGCATCGCGACGTCAAGCGGGTCCGCATCGACCTGCCGCCCTTCGAGACGGCCGGGCTGTCGATCGAGCGTTGCGCGCTCGACGTGCTGCGCCATCCGACGGTCGCCAGCAAGAGCTTCCTGATCACGATCGGCGACCGCACGGTGGGCGGCATGAACGTGCGCGACCCGATGGTCGGTCCGTGGCAGGTCCCGGTGGCGGACTGCGCAGTGACCACCATGAGCTTCGAGGGCTACGCCGGCGAGGCGATGGCCATCGGCGAGCGCACGCCGCTCGCCGTCATCGACGCGGCGGCGGCGTCGCGGATGGCCATCGGCGAGGCGATCACCAACATCGCCGCCGCCGACATCGCGCTCGACCGCGTGAAGCTCTCGGCGAACTGGATGGCGGCGTGCGGCCAGCCGGGCGAGGACGCGAAGCTCTTCGACGCGGTCCAGGCCGCGAGCGCGGTCTGCCAGGCGCTGGGCATCAGCGTGCCGGTCGGCAAGGACTCGTTGTCGATGAAGACAGCGTGGCGCGACGGCGGCGTCGAGAAGACGATCGCCGCGCCGGTGTCGCTCATCGCCAGCGCCGCGGCGCCGGTCGGCGACGTCCGGCGCTCGCTCACGCCGCAGCTCGCCGCCGATGCCGACACGCTGCTGGTGCTGGTCGACCTCGGCGCCGGCCGCAATCGCATGGGCGGATCGATCCTGGCGCAGGTGACGCAGCAGATCGGCAACGAAGCCCCCGATCTCGACGATCCCGAACGGCTGAAGTCGTTCGTGGCCGCGCTGCGCGGACTGGAGGCCGCCGGCCGCGTGCTGGCGTATCACGACCGGTCCGATGGCGGGCTCTACGCGACGCTGGTCGAGATGGCGTTCGCGGGCCACGTCGGCATCACCGTCAATCTCGATGTTCTCGCGGTCGACCCGGTGGCGGCGGACTGGGGCGACTACAAGATCCGACCGGCGCAGGTCGACGTGCGCCGCAACGAACTCATCCTGAAGGCGCTGTTCTCCGAGGAACTCGGCGCCGTGCTGCAGATCCGCGCCGGCGACAAGAGCGCGGTGATGGAGGCGCTGCGCGCGGCGGGGCTCGGCGCGGTGAGCCAGATCATCGGCAAGACGAACGCCCGGGACATCGTCGAGTTCTGGTGCGACGCGAAGCCGGTGTTCTCGCGACCGCGGACTGAACTCCAGACGCTGTGGGGCGAGACGTCGTGGCGCATCGCGCGGCTGCGCGACAACCCGGTCTGCGCGGACCAGGAGCACGCGCGCGCGACCGATGCGGACGACCGCGGCCTGTCCATGGCGCTGACCTTCGATCCGGCCGAAGACGTGGCCGCGCCTTTCATCGCGACCGGCGCGCGCCCCCGCATGGCGATCCTGCGCGAGCAGGGCGTCAACAGCCAGACCGAAATGGCGTATGCCTTCCATCGGGCGGGCTTCGCTGCGGTCGACGTGCACATGACCGACCTGATCGACGGACGGGCCGATCTCGCCGACTTCAAGGGCGTCGTCGCCTGCGGCGGCTTCTCGTACGGCGACGTGCTCGGCGCCGGCGGCGGCTGGGCCAAGACCGTCCTGCACAACCCGCGTCTGGCCGCGATGTTCGCGGCGTTCTTCGGCCGCGATGACACGTTCGCCCTCGGCGTGTGCAACGGCTGCCAGATGATGAGCCACCTGCGCGTGATCATTCCCGGCGCGCGGCACTGGCCGCGCTTCGAACGCAACGCGTCGGAGCAGTTCGAGGGGCGGCTGGTGCAGGTCGAGATTCCCGAGTCGCCGTCGCTCTTCTTCGCCGGCATGGCCGGCAGTCGCGTGCCGATCGCCAATGCGCATGGCGAGGGCCGGGCAGTGTTCGACACGGCCGAGCAGCAGGCGGGGGTGGTCGTCGCCATGCGCTACGTCGATTCCCATGGTCGTCCGACCGAAACCTACCCGTACAACCCGAACGGGTCGGCCGGCGGCGTGACCGGCGTCACCACGGCGGACGGCCGCTTCACGATCGTGATGCCGCACCCGGAACGGGTGTTCCGCACCGTGCAGATGTCGTGGCAGCCGCCCGGTCTCGGCGAGGACTCCCCGTGGATGCGGATGTTCCGCAACGCACGGCGCTGGGTGGGCTGAAGTTGAACCCGAAAAAGCGGCGCTTTGCGCCGCTATCCCGCGGCTCGTCAGGCGGCCGGCGGAGGCACGATGCGCTCCCTCAGGAAAGCACGACGCCGGAGCGCACCATGCAGCGCAGCCTGGATGAAATCCTGTCCCGCGTGATCCGCGAATCGGGCAGCTGGAACGCCGCCGAACGGCGCATTCGCATCGAGCACGGCGCGGCCGTGGTCAACCTCGCCGCCGAGATCGCTCTGCGCGAGCGCGGGCGGCCGTGGCTGCGCGGCGAGCGCCCAGCCTGGCCGACCGTCCGCCGCTGATCCTGCCGCACGTCCCCCGCGGTCGAGCCCTCAGAGGCCGGCCGCATCCACCGCGGCGACCGCCGACATGTTGACGATCCGCCGCACCGTCGAGGCGGGCGTCAGGATGTGCACCGGCTGCGCAGCGCCCAGCAGGATGGCTCCGATCGTGATGCCCGCGCCGGCCGTCACCCGCAGTGCGTTGTAGGTGATGTTGGCGGCGTCGACGTTCGGCATGATCAGCAGGTTCGCTTCGCGCGCCAGCGGCGAGTCCGGCATCGAGTTCTCGAGGATCGCGTGCGACAGCGCCGTGTCCGCCTGCATCTCGCCGTCGACGTCGAAGTCCGGATTGCGCGCGAGGATCAGCTGCGAGCGCCTCGCGCATCTTCACCGCGGACGGCAGGTCCGAACTGCCGAAGTTGGAGTGCGACAGCAGCGCGGCGCTCGGCGCGATGCCGAAGCGGCGCACCGCGTCGGCGGCGAGCATCGTCATCTCGGCGATCTGCTCGGCGGTCGGGTCCGCGTTGACGTGCGTGTCGCAGATGAAGAGCTGGCGGTTCGGCAGGATCAGCAGCTGCATCGCCGCGAACGTATGCACGCCGGGCCGCAGCCCGATGACGGTGCGGACGTATTTCAGGTGATCCGCGTAGCCGCCGACCGTGCCGCACAGCATGGCGTCGGCGTCGCCCTTGCGCACGAGGACGGCGCCGATCAGCGTCGTGCGGGTGCGGACTTCCGCCTGCGCCAGTGACTTCGACACGCCTTTGCGGCGTGCGAGCTGGTAGTACTCGCTCCACGTGTCGCGGTAGCGCGGGTCGTCGAGCACGTTGACGCAGTCGACGTCCTTGCCGAGCTTGAGCCGCAGGCCGAAGCGCTCGAGGCGCATCTCGATGACGTCGGGCCGGCCGATCAGGATCGGCCGGGCGATGCCCTCGTCGACCACGACCTGCGCGGCGCGCAGGACCCGTTCCTCTTCGCCTTCGGCGTAGATCAGGCGCTTCATCGCCTTCTTCGCCGCGGCGAACACCGGTTCCATCGTGCTGCCGGAGTGATAGACGAAGCGCCGCAGCCGCGCCCGGTAGGCCTCGATGTCGGTGATGGGGCGCGTGGCCACGCCGCTGTCCATCGCCGCCTGCGCGACGGCCGGCGCGATGCGGTCGATCAACCGTGGATCGAAGGGCTTGGGGATCAGGTACTCCGGCCCGAAGCGCAGGCCCTCGGCGCCGTAGGCGCTCGCGACCTCGTCGGGAATCTCGGCGTGCGTCAGGTCGGCGATCGCGCGGACCGTGGCGAGCTTCATTTCCTCGTTGATCGTCGTCGCGCCGACGTCCAGCGCGCCGCGGAAGATGAAGGGGAAGCACAGGACGTTGTTGACCTGGTTCGGATAGTCCGAGCGACCCGTCCCGATGATGCAGTCCGGCCGCACCGCCTTGGCGTCCTCCGGCATGATCTCCGGGTTCGGGTTCGCCATCGCGAGGATGATGGGACTGGGTCCCATCGTCTTCACCATCGCCGGCGTCAGCGCGCCGGCCGTGGACAGGCCCAGGAAGATGTCGGCGCCCGGCATCGCGTCCGCCAGCTTCCGCGCGCTCGTCTCCCGCGCATAGCGGGCCTTGCTCGCGTCGAGCCCGGTCCGTTCCGAGTGCAGGATGCCCTTGCTGTCGGCGACCAGCGTGTTCTCGCGTTTCAGACCGAGGCACACCAGCAGGTCGAGGCAGGCGATCGCCGCCGCGCCCGCGCCGGAGCACACGAGGCGCGCCTGGCCGATGTCCTTGCCGACGCAGCGCAGGCCGTTGAGGACCGCGGCGGCGGCGACGATGGCCGTGCCGTGCTGGTCGTCGTGAAAGACGGGAATCTTCAGCCGCTCGCGCAGCTTGCGCTCGATGTAGAAGCACTCGGGCGCCTTGATGTCCTCCAGATTGATGCCGCCGAAGGTCGGCTCCAGCGAAGCGATGATGTCGACCAGCTTGTCCGGGTCGAGCTCGTTCAGTTCGATGTCGAAGACGTCGATGCCGGCGAACTTCTTGAAGAGGCAGCCCTTGCCCTCCATCACCGGCTTGCCGGCCAGCGGCCCGATGTTGCCCAGCCCGAGAACCGCCGTGCCGTTGGTGACGACCGCGACCAGGTTGCCTCGCGCCGTCAGCGTGTGCGCCTCGCGCGGGTCGCGCACGATCTCGTTGCAGGCCTCGGCCACGCCGGGCGAGTAGGCCAGCGACAGGTCGCGCTGGGTGACCATCGCCTTGGTCGGCACCACGGAGATCTTTCCGTAGGTCGGTGCACGGTGGTACTCGAGTGCGGCGTCGCGGAGGTTGTCGGACATGGCGTCTCCCTTGTTTGTGCGAGCGATGCGTGCCGCCCCTCGCGGCCGCCGCTCTGTGTTGCGGCGGTCAAGGGTACGGCGTGGCCAAGGGAATGCAAGCCGCCCAGATCAAATGCGAAGTGACCGGCGCGCACGAATGCGACGGGACGCAACGCCGCGGCCGGACCGTGCCGGACAAAGAAAAAGGGCGCCGCGGCGCCCTTTTCGTCGAAGCGAAACCGGCGACTACTGGATCTTCGCGTTCTTCCGCAGGCCCTCGACGTACGCCTGAACGCGCTGCTGCTGCAGGCTCTCGCGGATCTGGGGCGCGACCTGTTCCATCGGCGGGAACTGGGTGTCGCGGACGTCGTCGAGACGGATCACGTGCCAGCCGAACTGCGACTGCACCGGCACTTCGGTGAACTGGCCCTTGTTGAGCTTGGTCATCGCGTCCGAGAAGGGCTTGACGAACGAATCCGGAGCCGCCCAGTCGAGGTCGCCGCCGTTGGCCGCGGAACCGGTGTCCTTCGACTTCTTCGCCAGTTCCTCGAACTTGGCGCCTTTCTTCAGGTCGGCGACGATGGCTTTGGCCTCGTCTTCCTTCTCGACCAGGATGTGACGGGCGCGGTACTCCTTGCCGCCGACCTTGGCTTTCTGCTGTTCGTAGGCGGCCTTGATGTCGGCGTCGGAGATCGGCTTCTTCTCGACCTCGTCGCGCAGCAGGGCCTGGATCAGCGTGTTCTGGCGCTGCACGTCGAGCATGAACTTGACGTCCGCCTTGTCGGCGATGCCACGCTTGGTGGCTTCCTGAAGCAGGACTTCGTTCTGGATCAGGCGCTCCTTGACCATCTTGCGCAGATCCGGCGAGTCAGCCTGGCCCTGCTTGGTCAGTTCCTTGACCCACGCGTCCTCGCGCGCCTTGGGGATGGGCTTGCCGTTCACGGTGGCGACGTTCTGCGCCAGGGCCAGGCCGCTGGCAAGGGCCAGGGTCGCGAAAAGGGCGGTACGGTGCATAGCGGTGCTCAATGTCCAGGAGTGGTGGGGTGGGGCGCTCCGGCGCGGCGCTCTGTTTCGCCCGGCGCCAGGAGGACCATTGCGAGCGCATGGACTTCGCGCTGCATCAGATCAGCCACGGCATCATACACGAGGCGGTGCCGCTCGACCCTCGACTTTCCCTCGAAACGAGGGCTGATCATCCGAAGGTTGTAGTGCCCGCCGCCACTCGCGGCGCCGGGGTGACCGGCGTGCCGGGCGCTGTCGTCCTCGATGAGCAGTTCGAGCGGGGCGAGGGCAGCGAGTCGTGCCCGCATGCGCTCGACGGTCCCGTCAGGCATCGGTCGTACCCTCTTTCAGGTGGCGCGACAGGTACAGCCCCAGCCCAAGCATGAAGGCCAGCGTGAGGCCGAACAGGCCGAAGAGCTTGAAGTTGACCCAGACCTCGGTGGACACCGAGAAAGCCACGGCCAGGTTCACCACGCCCATCGCGCCGAAGAACCCGACCCAGGCCACCATCAGGCGGTCCCAGACCGGATCGGGGACGTCGATCTGCTCCGAAAGCAGCGATTTCACGAGGTTCTTCTTCCAGATCACCCGCCCGGCGAGCAGCGCGCCCGCGAACAGCCAGTACAGGATCGTCGGTTTCCACTTGATGAAGGTCTCGTCGTGGAACCAGATCGTCGCGCCGCCGAAGATCACGATCACCGCAAGGCTGATCCACAGCATCGGCTCGACGCGGCGGCCGCGCGCGAGCAGCCAGCCGACCTGGCCGATCGTCGCGATGATCGCGATGGCGGTGGCGAGGAGGATCGGTGCCTGGTCCGGCGGCACACGACCATCGCCAACGATGCCGCCCAGCGCGCTGGTCGCCAGCGCCAGCGACTGCGTCGGGAAGGATGACGCCAGCTTGAAGGTCGCGAAGAACAGGATGACCGGAAACAGGTCGAACAGCAGCTTCATCAGGGGCCTTTGGGGGTGGGGGCGGGCGTGGCCGGTTCGAACTTCAGCGACGCCGAGTTGATGCAGTAGCGCAGGCCGGTCGGCGGCGGCCCGTCCGGGAACACGTGCCCCAGGTGCGCGTCGCAGACGTTGCACAGGATCTCGGTGCGCATCATCCCGTGGCTGGTGTCGCGCTCCTCGCGCACGTTGGCGGGGTCCAGCGCCGTGAAGTAGCTCGGCCAGCCGCATCCCGAATCGAACTTGGTGTCCGACGCGAACAGCGCGGTGCCGCAGCACACGCAGCGGTAGATGCCGTCCTCATGGTGGTCCCAGTAGCGGCCGGTGAAGGCGCGCTCGGTCGCCTTCTCGCGCGTGACCGAATATTCCATCGGTGACAGCTGCCGGCGCCACTCGGCTTCGGGCTTCTTCACTTTCTCCATCGGTGTCTCCGTCAGGACGAACAGGACAGTTCGAGCGTGCGGGCCCAGTCGGGCGGCTCGTCCGCATACGCTTCGAACTCCGGTTGTTCGTCGTAGGGGCGCTCGAGAACTTTCAGCAGCCGCGCGACTTCGCCGAAATCGCGCTCGCCGTCGTCTCCGCGCGCCTTGCGGATCGCCACTTCGGCCAGGTGGTTGCGCAGCACGTACTTGGGGTTCACGCGGTCCATGCGGGCCCGCCGGTCCGTCGTCATCGCTTCCCTCGGCGCGCAGGCGCGCCCGGTACGCGACGGCCCAGGCGTCGAAGCCGGGCCGGTCGATCACCAGGTCGCGCACCGGCGCGTCCTGCTCCGGCGCGCTCGCGTGCCAGAGCGCAGCCGCGACAGCCGTCGCCAGAAGCGCGTCCAATCGGTGTGGTTGGCGTTCAGCAGTTCGATCAGCGAGTTGACCAGCGCTTCATCGTCCGCGCGGCGGGTAGTCAGCCCGAGCTTCGCGCGGAACACCCCGTCGATCGCCTCGGCGTATTCGTCGACGAAGGTGTCGATCGCCGCCTTGGTCGCGTCGAGGTCTTCGGTCAGCGGCACCAGCGCCTGCCCGAGCGCGTACAGGTTCCAGTGCGCGATCTGCGGCTGCATGTTGTATGCGTAGCGCCCGTGCGAGTCGCTGTGGTTGCAGATGTAGCCGGCGTCGAAGGCGTCCATGAAGCCGAACGGCCCGTAGTCGATCGTCAGGCCGAGGATCGACATGTTGTCGGTGTTGAGCACGCCATGGCAGAACCCCACGCCCTGCCATTGCGCGAACAGGCGCGCGGTGCGGCGCGCCACCTGCTCGAGGAGGTGCAGGTAGGGCTGCGGCGCCTCCCGGCTTTCCGGGTAGTGGCGGTCGATGACGTAGTCGGCGAGCTGCCTCAGCGCGTCGTGCTGCTGGGTCCAGTAGAAGTACTCGAAGGAGCCGAAGCGGACGAAGCTGGGCGCCATCCGCGTGGCGACGGCGGCGGTCTCGACCGTCTCGCGGACCACCGGGGTATCCGAGCCGATCACCGCCAGCGCGCGCGTCGACGGAACGCCCAGATGGTGCAGCGCTTCCGAACCCAGAAACTCGCGGATCGACGAGCGCAGCACGGCGCGGCCATCGCCCATCCTGGAGTACGGCGTCTTGCCCGCTCCCTTGAGCTGCAGCTCCCAGCGCCGCCCGTCCGGACCGACGGCCTCGCCGAGCAGGATGGCGCGGCCGTCGCCCAGCCTCGGCACATAGACGCCGAACTGGTGGCCCGAGTACACGGCGGCGAGCGGTTCGGACCCCGCGATCGGCCGGTTGCCGATGAACGCCTCGACTGCTGGCGGCGATGCGAGGAGGTTCGGCTCGAGTCCGATCAGGTCGGCGGCTGCGCTCGACCAGGCGATCGGGTAGGGATCGGGCAGCGGCGTAGGCGCGAGGCGGGTGTGGAACGCGGCCGGCAGCCGCGCGAACGTGTTGTCGAAGCGCAGGCCCAGATCGACAGGTTCGGCGGGATCCATCGCATCGGATGGGATCGGCGGTGAAACGACAGGAGCGTCCAACAGGCTCTCCGAGAGGAAGCGCATTCTAAGGGGGTGCCCGGCGACGCATGGGCGGACGCAGCGCAACTGCGACTTGACGCCGCCGCGGCGACTCCGGAGCATGTTGGGTCGAGGCAGCGCGATGCAAGCGACAGTAACGCGAGCGCGCGGGCAGCCGCGAAGACCGGCGGGACCCACACCGGATCACACACAAGGAGACAGGAACATGCTGCCAGGACTGATGATGCAGATGCCGCTGACGATCTCGTCGTTGATCGTGCACGCGGACCGGCATCACGGCGACGCCGAGATCGTCTCGCGTCGCGTCGAGGGAGACATCCACCGCACCACCTACCGCGACCTGCATCGTCGGTCCCGGCAGTTGGCCAATGCGCTGGGCGGCAGCGGCATCCGGATGGGCGAGCGGGTGGCGACGATCGCCTGGAACGGCTACCGGCACATGGAGCTCTACTTCGCGGTGTCCGGCAGCGGCAGCGTCCTGCACACGATCAACCCGCGCCTGCATCCCGAGCAGATCGCCTGGATCGTCAACCACGCCGAGGACAGCGCGCTGTTCTTCGACCTCACTTTCCTTCCGCTGGTGGAGGCGGTCGCCCCCCACTGCAAGACGGTGCGCCACTGGGTCCTGATGACGGACCGCGCCCACATGCCGGCGGCGACGCAGGATCCCGAACCTGGCGTGCTACGAGGAGCTGGTCGGCAGCCATTCCGACAAGTACACGTGGCCGGAGTTCGACGAGAACACGGCGTCGTCCATGTGCTACACGTCCGGCACCACCGGCAATCCCAAGGGCGTGCTGTACAGCCACCGCTCGACCGTGCTGCACACGCTGGCGGCGGCGCTGCCGGACGCGCTCAATGTGTCGGCGCGCGATGTCATCCTGCCGGTCGTGCCGATGTTCCACGTCAACGCGTGGGGACTGCCCTACGTCGCGCGCGATGGTGGGCTGCAAGATGGTGTTCCCGGGCCCCAACCTGGACGGCAAGTCGCTCTACGAGCTGTTCGAGGCCGAGAAGGTCACCTGCTCGGCCGGCGTGCCGACGGTCTGGCAGGGGCTGCTCGCCCACACCGAGGCCAACAACCTGAAGTTCTCGACCATGAACCGCACGGTGATCGGCGGCTCGGCCTGCCCGCCGGCGATGATCAAGCTGTTCGAGCAGAAGTACGGTGTCCACGTGCTGCATGCCTGGGGCATGACCGAGATGAGCCCGCTCGGCACGGCCTGCACCTTCAAGGCCAGGCATCTCGGCCAGTCGGCCGAGGAGCAGTTCAGGCATCCAGACCAAGCAGGGCCGCGTCCTGTACGGCGTCGACATGAAGATCGTCGGTGACGACGGCGGCGACCTGCCGTGGGACGGCACCTCGTTCGGCGACCTGCTGGTCCGCGGACCCTGGGTCCTGCGCGAGTACTTCAAGGGCGAGGGCGGCAACCCGCTCAGACCGAAGCCGACGGGCACACCTGGTTCCCGACCGGCGATGTCGCGACCATCGACCCGGACGGCTACATGCACATCACCGACCGCAGCAAGGACGTCATCAAGTCCGGCGGCGAGTGGATCAGCTCGATCGAGATCGAGAACATCGCCGTGGCCCACCCCGCGGTGGCGATGGCCGCCTGCATCGCGGCGCGTCATCCCGAAGTGGGACGAGCGGCCGCTGCTGGTGGTGATGAAGAAGCCGAACATGGACGTGACGAAGGAAGACCTGCTGGCGCACTACGAAGGCAAGGTGGCCAAGTGGCAGGTGCCGGACGACGTCGTGTTCGTCGAGGCCATCCCGCTGGGGGCCACCGGGAAGATGCTGAAGGCGAAGCTGCGCGAGCAGTTCAAGGACTACCGGCTGCCGACCGCCTAGCGACCGTCCGGTCGCCGTGCGCGTCGCGCAACGGCAGGGTTTGACCCGCCCGCCAGGCTTTGTTCGGAATGAGCGCCTGAAGTATTCTGACCGGCGGTATCGCCATACGCAGCGATCGAAGAACCGTCGAACAAGACACGAAAGAAGACAAGGAGACCACTGATGAACCGTCGCTTCGCCCTGCGCTGGATCAGCGCGTTGATCATCGGCGCCGCCGGCAGCCTCGTTGCCACCGGGGCGCTGGCCCAGGCCAAAGGTGGCGCGGCGGCCAAGGGGGCCGCTCCGGCCGCCGCCCCCGCGCAGACCGTCAAGATCGCCTACGTCGACCCGCTGTCCGGCCCGTTTGCAGGGGTCGGCTCGAATCTGCTGAAGCACTTCCAGTTCACGGTCGACGCGATCAACGCCCAGCAGCTGGCCGGGCCGGGCATCAAGTTCGAGATGGCCCAGTTCGACAACAAGGCCTCGCCGCAGGAGACGCTGACGGTGCTGAAGCAGGTGATCGACCAGGGCATCCGCTACGTCGTGCAGGGCCAGGGATCGGGGGCCGCGCTGGCGCTGATCGACGCGATCGAGAAGCACAACGAGCGCAATCCGAACCAGGCGATCGTGCTCCTGAACTACGCGGCGGTCGATCCGGACCTCACGAACAGCAAGTGCAGCTTCTGGCACTTTCGCTTCGACGCCAACACCGACATGAAGATGGAAGCCCTGACGACCTACGTCAAGGACCGTTCGGAGGCGAAGAACGTCTTCCTCATCAACCAGAACTACTCGCACGGACACCAGGTCTCGCGCGTCGCCAAGGATCTGCTGGGCAAGAAGCGGCCGGACATCAAGATCGTCGGCGACGACCTGCACCCGCTCGGCCAGGTGCGCGACTTCGCGCCGTACATCGCGAAGATGCGCGCGGCGAACGCGGACACCGTGATCACCGGCAACTGGGGCCCGGACCTCGCGCTGCTGCTGCGCGCCGCGCGCGACGCCGGCCTGAACGCGAACTTCTACACCTACTACGCCGGCGTCATCGGCACGCCGACGGCGGTCGGTCCGGCCGGCGAGAACCGGATGCGGCAGGTCGCCTACTGGCATCCCAACATCGCGCCGAACTATCCGGCCGAGCAGATGTACCTGGACTTCAAGAAGAGGTTCAACGAGGAGTGGTACGCGATGGCGACCTACACGTCGCTGACGCTGCTCGCCGACGCCATGAAGCGGACCAGGTCGACCGAGCCGCTCAAGGTCGCCTACGCGATGGAAGGCGCCAAGTGGTCCGCGCCGCACGGCGAGGTCGAGATGCGGGCCGCCGACCACCAGCTCCTGCAGCCGTTGTGGGTCTCGTCGTGGACCAAGGTCGGCGGCCCCAACCGGCACGACATCGAGAAGACCGGCTACACGTGGAAGACCGAGGCTGCGTTCCCGACCTACGTCGCGTCGCAGCCCACCAGCTGCAACATGAAGCGCCCGGCGCGGCCGTAGCCCGCCGATGCGCTGAGCACGTCCGGCCCGGTATCCCCGGGCCGGTTTTGCGTTCAGGCCCGCCCAACAAGCGATCGCGATGGAATCGGTCATCAGCCAGGCCCTGATCGGCGTCAGCTACGGGCTGCTGCTGTTCATGCTGGCCGCCGGCCTCACGCTCATCTTCTCGATGATGGGCGTGCTCAACTTCGCGCACGCCAGCTTCTACATGCTGGGCGCGTACATCGCCTACCAGATCAGCGCGTGGATCGGGTTCTGGCCGGCCCTGGTGCTGGCTCCGCTCGCGCTGTTCGCGATCGGCGCGCTGGTGGAGCGCTGGGGCCTGCGGCGCGTCCACAAGTGGGGGCACGTCCCGGAACTGCTGTTCACGTTCGGCCTGTCGTACATCATCGTCGAACTGGTGCAGGTGATCTGGGGCCGCGCCGCGGTCGCGTACCGCGTGCCCGCGGAACTCGACGGCCCCGTGACCTGGCTGCAGTCCTTCGGCGTCACGTTCCCGCAGTACCGGATGTTCATGATGGCGGTGGCCATCGGCATGCTGATCGCGATCTGGCTGGTGCTGACGCGCACCCGCATCGGCCTCGTGATCCAGGCCGCGCTCTCGCACCCGCAGCAGGTCGAGGCCCTCGGCCACAACGTGCCGCGTGTCTTCATGCTGGTCTTCGGCGCCGGCTCGGCGCTCGCCGGCCTCGCCGGCGTGGTCGGCGGCAACGCGTTCGTGACCGAGCCGGCGATGGCGGGCACCGTGGGCGCGATCGTGTTCGTCGTCATCGTGGTCGGTGGCATGGGGTCGCTGGCCGGAGCCTTCGTCGCGGCCCTGTTGATCGGCCTGCTCGAAAGCTTCGGCAAGGTCTCCGACTGGTCGCTGGCGACGGGACTCAACGCGGTCGGCGCCGGCGTCGGCCCCGGCACGCCCGGCTACGAGGTGATGAAGCTGACGCTGGCGCAGGTGGCGCCGGTGCTGCCGTACCTGCTGCTGGTGCTGATCCTGATCGTGCGGCCCAAGGGCCTGCTCGGGACGCGCGAGGACTGATGTGACGTCGGACTCGACCTTCCCGCCGCATGCTGGGCCAGATCGCCTACCGGCCGCTGAACTTCGGCCGCTGGGTCGTCTGGGGCTTCACGGCGTTCGTGTTCATCGTGATGCCGCTCTTCTTCAGCAAGGGCTTTGCCCTGACGCTGATGTCGCAGATGGGCATCATGATCATCTTCGCGCTGTCCTACAACATGCTGCTCGGCCAGAGCGGGATGCTGTCGTTCGGCCACGCGGTCTACTCGGGTCTCGGGGCCTTCTTCGCGATGCACGCGATGAAGTCGATCGGCGCCGGCACGCTCGCCTGGCCGATCTCGCTGCTGCCGCTGATCGGCGGCCTCGCGGGCGCGTTCTTCGGCATCGTGTTCGGCTACCTGACGACGAAGAAGGCGGGGACGCCGTTCGCGATGATCACGCTCGGCATCGGCGAGATGGTGTTCGCCGCGTCGCTGATGTTCCCCGGCTTCTTCGGCGGCGAGGGCGGCATCACCGGCGACCGCGCGGCGGGCGGCGCCTTCCTCGGCATTGCCGGCCTCAGCTTCGGCCCGGCGATCCAGGTCTACTACCTGATCGCGGTCTGGTGCTTCGTCTGCATGGTGGCGATGTTCGCGCTGACCCACACGCCGCTCGGCCGCATCGCCAACGCCGTGCGCGACAACCCCGAGCGGGCCGAGTTCATCGGCTACAACACGCAGCGCGTGCGCTGGCTGATGCTGATCCTGTCGAGCTTCTTCGCGGGCATCGCCGGCGGCCTGACGGCCATCAACTTCGAGATCGTGAGCGCGGAGAACGTCCACGCGATCCGCTCCGGCGGCGTGCTGCTGGCGGCCTTCATCGGCGGCGTGACCTTCTTCTTCGGGCCGATCCTCGGCGCCATCGTGTTCGTCGTCTTTTCCGTGGCGCTGTCCGAGTTCACCAAGGCGTGGCAGCTCTACCTCGGCGTGTTCTTCGTGCTGCTGGTGATGTTCGCGCCGGGCGGGCTGTCGAGCCTGATCCTGATGAACCTGCGGGTGATGAAGTTCAGGAAGTTCGGGCGGCTGCGCGACCCGTACTTCGGCGTGCTGGTCGCCGCGCTCGCGCTGGCCTTCGGCGCCGTGCTGCTGATCGAACTCGTCTACCACGTGACGCTCAACGTGGGGCAGGGCGCGAGCGTCCGGCTCTTCGGTTTCCTGTTCGACACGACGCGGGCCACCACGTGGGTCTTCGCGACCTCGGTGTTCCTCGCCTCCGGCCTCGCGTTCGAGTACTACCGCCGCCGCTTCAAGGAGCAGTGGGACGCGGTGCAGGTCGAGATCGAGGACTGGATCCGGGAGAACCCGTGAGCAGTCCGGCCACTCCCGCGCTGGCGCTCGACGGCGTCACCAAGCGCTTCGACAAGACGGAGATCATCCGCGGGGTGACGCTCGCGGTTCCGCCGGGCGAGCGGCACGCGATCATCGGACCGAACGGCGCCGGCAAGTCGACGCTGTTCAATCTGATCAGCGGCCGCTTTTCCCCCACGGCGGGCCGCATCCGGCTGAACGGCATCGACATCACCCGCCGCAAGCCGTTCGAGATCAACCGGCTCGGGCTGTCGCGCAGCTTCCAGATCACCAACCTGTTCCACCGCCTGAGCGTGTTCGAGAACCTGCGCTGCGCGGTGCTGTGGTCGCTGGGTCACCGCTACGCCTTCTGGAAGAACCTGAACAAGCTCGCGGATGCCGAAGAGCGCGCCGAGGCGATCCTGCAGCGGGTCGGGCTGAAGCGCCGCCGTGACATCCAGGCCGGACTCCTCACCTACGCGGAGCAGCGCGCGCTCGAGATCGGCATCACGATCGCCGGCGGCGCCACCGTGATCCTGCTCGACGAGCCGACCGCCGGCATGAGCCGCGCCGAGAGCAAGCGCGCCGTCGAACTGATCCGCGAAGTGACCGTCGGCAAGACGCTGCTGATGGTCGAACACGACATGGGCGTGGTGTTCGGACTGGCGGACCGCATTTCGGTGGTGGTGTACGGACAGGTCATCGCCACCGGCACGCCGGCCGAGATCCGCGGCAACGCGGCGGTGAAGGAAGCGTATCTCGGGACGCAGGCGGAGCACGCATGACTCCGCCAACCGCCCCTGCCATGACCGCCGACACCTTGCTCCGCGTCGAGAACCTGCAGGCCTACTACGGCAAGAGCCACGTGCTGCACGGCGTCGACCTGACCGTGGGCCGCGGCGAGATCGTCAGCCTGCTCGGCCGCAACGGGGTGGGCCGCTCGACCACCGCGAAGGCGATCATGGGCCTGGTCGACTGCACCGGCACGGTCGACTTCAAGGGCCGCGACCTGACGCGATTGAAGACCTACGAGATCGCGCACCTCGGCGTCGGCTACGTGCCCGAGAACCGCGACATCTTTCCGACGCTGACCGTGGAGGAGAACCTGAAGCTCGGCGTCAAGGGCCGGAAGGCCGGTCGCTGGAGCTACGACGACATGTACCGGCTGTTCCCCCGGCTGCGGGAGCGCGCCCGCACGGAAGCCGGGGTGCTCTCGGGCGGCGAGCAGCAGATGCTCACGCTGGCGCGTACCATGATGGGCGATCCCGAACTCGTCATCATCGACGAACCGACCGAGGGACTGGCTCCGATGATCGTCGAGCTGGTCGGCAAGTTCCTGCGCGAGCTGAAGGAGCGCGGACTGTCGATCCTGCTGATCGAGCAGAAACTCACCATCGCGATGCAGATCTCGCAACGCGTCTACGTGATGGGCCATGGACACATGGTCTTCCACGGCACCCCGGACGAGCTGAAGGCCAACCGTCTGATCCGGCAGGAGTGGCTCGAAGTCTGAGTTACGCCGGATTCCTACCCGGAGACATGCAATGACCACCCACTATGAACGGCGCGGCGCCGTCGCCGTGCTGCAGATCGACAACCCGCCCGTCAACGGCCTCGGGCACACCACGCGGCGGACCCTGGCCGAGGGACTCGAGCGCGCGCTCGACGATGCCGCGGTCAAGGCGATCGTCATCACCGGCACCGACAAGGTGTTCTCCGGTGGCGCCGACATCCGGGAGTTCAACACCCCGGCGGCGCTGGCGGAGCCCAACCTGCTGCAGCTGATCGAGCAGGTCGAGTCGTCGCCGAAGCCGGTCATTGCGGCGATCAACGGCGTCTGCATGGGCGGTGGGCTCGAGCTCTCGCTCGGGTGCAACTACCGCATCGCCACGCCGGACGCATCGATGGGCCTGCCGGAAGTGAAGATCGGCCTGCTGCCGGGCGCCGGCGGCACCCAGCGTCTGCCGCGCGCGGTCGGTGCCGAGAAGGCCTTGCGGATGATCACCACCGGCGACCCGATCCGGGCCGACGACGCGCTCGAAGAGCGGTCTGGTCGAGAAGATCGTCGATCGCGCCTCGTTCGACGGCGTGCTCGCGTTCGCGAAGGACGTCGCGGGCCGCCCCTCGCACCCGAAGCTGCGTGACCGTCCGGTGCCGGTGCCCGCGGGCGCCGATCCGGCCGCGATGTTCGCCGCCGCGCGGGCCGAGGTGGCGAAGCAGGCGCGCGGACTGCCGGCGCCCGTCAAGTGCGTCGACGCCGTCGAGGCCGCCGTGACGCGGCCGTTCGACGAAGGTCTCGGCTTCGAGCGCGGCCTGTTCATCGAGCTGGTGCAGTCGCCCGAGTCGAAGGCGCTGCGTCACACGTTCTTCGCGGAGCGGGCGGCCGCCAAGATTCCGGACGTGCCGGACGACACGCCGACGCGGCCGATCCGCGCGGCGGCCATCATCGGCTTCGGCACGATGGGCGGCGGCATCGCGATGAGCTTCGCCAACGCCGGGATTCCGGTGACGGTGTACGAGAAGGAGCAAGCGGCACTGGACCGCGGCCTCGCCACCTGCCGCAGGAACTGGGAGGCGACCGCGAAGAAAGGCCGCATGACGGCGGACGAGGTCGAGAAGCGCGTGGCCCTGCTGAAGCCCACGCTCGACTTCTCCGCGCTGCGCGACGCCGACATCGTCATCGAGGCGGCCTACGAGGACATGATCGTCAAGCAGGACCTCTTCTCGCGCCTCGACTCGACGATGAAGCGCGGCGCGATCCTCGCGACCAACACGTCGACGCTCGATGTCGACCAGATCGCCGCCGCCACCTCGCGCCCGCACGACGTCATCGGCACGCACTTCTTCAGCCCGGCCAACGTGATGCGCCTGCTCGAGGTCGTGCGCGGCGCGAAGACGGGCAAGGACGTGCTGGCCACCGTGATGCAGCTCGGCAAGCGGCTGAAGAAGGTCGCGGTGGTCTCCGGCGTGTGCGACGGCTTCATCGGCAACCGCATGCTCGAGCAGTACATCCGGCAGTCGCTCTTCCTCCTCGACGAGGGCGCCTCGCCGCAGCAGGTCGACGCCGCGCTCGCGCGGTTCGGCATGGCGATGGGGCCGTTCACGATGTACGACATGGCCGGAATGGACATCGGCTACGCGATCCGCCAGCGCCGCTACGTCGAGAAGCCGCACATCACGTACTCGCGCATCGCCGACCGCGTCGTCGAGCTCGGCCGCTTCGGGCAGAAGACCGGCAAGGGCTGGTACCGCTACGAGCCGGGCAACCGCGCGCCGCTGCCCGACCCCGAGATCGACGCGCTGATCGCCGCCTACCGGTCGGAGATCAAGGTGCGGCCACGCGACATCGCCGACGACGAGATCGTCCAGCGCTGCGTGTACGCGCTGGTCAACGAGGGCGCGAAGATCCTGGAGGAGGGCATCGCCCTGCGCGCCAGCGACATCGACATCGTCTACCTGACCGGCTACGGGTTCCCGGTGCGCACCGGCGGTCCGATGTTCCACGCGCAGCAGGTCGGGCTCGACAAGGTGGTGGCGGCGATGAAGGCGTTCGCGGACAACCCGCACGCCGACCCGGCGTTCTGGCAGCCCGCGCCGCTGCTGGTCGAGGCCGCGAAGAGCGGACGCTGGCCGAAGTAGCGCGATGCCCGAACTCATCTGTTCCCGCCGCGACATCGCCTTCCTGCTCTACGAGTGGCTGCGGGTCGAAGGCCTGACCGAGCGCCCGCGCTACGCCGAGCATTCGCGCGAGACGTTCGACGCCGCGCTCGACATCGGCGAGCGGATCGCCACGGAGCTCTTCGCCCCGCACAACCGCAAGAGCGACCTCAACGAGCCGACGTTCGACGGCGAACGCGTCCATCTGATCCCGGAGATCGGGCAGGCGCTCGACGCCTTCCGCGACGCGGGCCTGATGGCCGCGGAGCACGACGAAGCGATGGGCGGCATGCAGTTGCCCGTCGTTGTCGCCAAGGCCATGTTCGCGTGGTTCAAGGGCGCGAACGTCGCCACCGCGAGCTACGCGATGCTCACCGTCGGCAACGCCAACCTGCTGCTGGCGCACGGCACGCCGGCGCAGGTCGACGCCTTCGTGCGGCCGGCGCTGGCCGGGCGCTTCTTCGGCACGATGTGCCTGTCCGAGCCGCAGGCCGGCTCGTCGCTGTCCGACATCTCCACGCGCGCCGAGGACGAGGGCGAGTCGCCGCTCGGGCCGCAGTACCGGCTGACCGGCAACAAGATGTGGATCTCGGCCGGCGAGCACGACATGGCGGAGAACATCGTTCACCTCGTGCTCGCCAAGATCCCGGGGCCGGACGGCAAGCCGGTCCCGGGCGTCAAGGGCATCTCGCTGTTCGCGGTTCCGAAGTTCCTCGTATCCGTCGAGGGCGCGGGCGCGGACGCGACGGTGACGGTCGGCGAGCGCAACGACGTCGTGCTGGCGGGCCTCAATCACAAGATGGGCTACCGCGGCACGACCAACTGCCTGCTGAACTTCGGCGAGGGCAGGTTCAAGCCTGAAGGCAAGCGCGGCGCGATCGGCTACCTGGTCGGGGAGCCGGGCCGCGGTCTGGCCGCGATGTTCCACATGATGAACGAGGCGCGCATCGGCGTCGGTCTGGGCGCGGCGATGCTCGGCTACGGCGCCTACCTGCACTCGCTCGACTACGCGCGCAGCCGTCCGCAGGGCCGGCCGATCGGTCCGGCCGGCAAGGACCCGGCGCAGCCGCAGATCCCGATCATCGAGCACGCCGACGTCAAGCGCATGCTGCTCGCGCAGAAGGCGTACGCCGAAGGCGCGCTGGCCCTGAACCTGCTGTGCGCCAGCCTGATCGACGACGAGCACACCGCGGCCTCGGACGACGAGCGCCGCAATGCGAAGCTGCTGCTCGACATCCTCACCCCGGTCGCCAAGAGCTGGCCGTCGCAGTGGTGCGTCGAGGGCAACTCGCTCGCGATCCAGGTGCTGGGCGGCTACGGCTACACGCGCGACTACGCGGTCGAGCAGTTCTATCGGGACAATCGCCTGAACGCGATCCACGAAGGCACGCACGGCATCCAGGCGCTCGACCTGCTCGGGCGCAAGGTGGTGATGCAGGACGGGGCGGCGCTGACGCTGCTCGGCTCGTGGATGGAGCAGACGATCCGGCAGGCCGGGCAGGCGGAGCACGAGGACACACGGCGCTGGGCCGGCATGCTGACCGAGCGCGTGCGCAAGGTCAGCGAGGTGACGCGCAAGGCGTGGTCCGCGGGCGATCCGGCGCGGACGCTGGCGAACGCGACGGCGTACCTGGAGGCCTTCGGCCACGTCGTGATGGCGTGGATCTGGCTCGACCAGTCGCTGGCGGCGACGCAGAACTTCCGCGCGGACGACGGCGACTTCTATCACGGCAAGTGGCAGGCGTGCCGCTACTTCTTCGTGCACGAGCTGCCGAAGGTCGACGCCTGGCTCGACCTCGTCGCCGCGCTCGACACGACCACCCTCGACATGAAGGACGCGTGGTTCTGATGGACCTGAAAGGAACTCGATGCCACTGAAGCAACTGCTCGACCTGACCGGCCGCACGGCGCTGATCACCGGCGGCTCGCGCGGCCTCGGCCGCCAGATCGCCGAGGGATTCCTCGAGATGGGCGCGCGGGTCGTCGTGTCGGCGCGCAAGGCCGACGAACTCGAGGCCGCGGTGGAGCATCTGTCCCGGTTCGGGCCGGCGAGCTGGATCGCGGCCGATTCGTCGGACCCCGCCGCCGTCGCCCGGCTGGCCGAACAGTCGATCGCGCGCCTGGGCCACGTCGACATCCTCGTGAACAACGCCGGCGCCACCTGGGGCGCGCCGGCCGAGGACTATCCGGCCGAGGCCTGGGACAAGGTGATGAACCTGAACATCCGGGCCGTGTTCCTGCTGACCCAGGCGATCGGCCGCGCGTCGATGATTCCGCGCCGGTCGGGCCGCGTCATCAACGTCGCCTCGATCGCCGGGCTGTTCGGCAATCCGCCCGGAACGATGGCGACGATCGCCTACAACACGAGCAAGGGCGCGCTGGTGAACTTCACGCGCGCGCTGGCGACCGAGTGGGGACGCCACGACATCAACGTCAACGCGCTCGCGCCCGGCTTCTTCCCGTCGAAGATGACCAAGGGCCTCATCGACCACGTCGGCGCCGACACCCTGGCGGGCTACGCGCCGCTCGGGCGCATCGGCGGCGACGAAGACCTCAAGGGCGCCGCGCTGCTGTTCGCGTCGGACGCCGGCAGGCACATCACCGGCCAGATCCTCGCCGTCGACGGCGGGGCATCGGCCTACTGAGAAGGAACGCGCATGGCCACCAATCGCCGCATCGTCCTCGCCTCGCGCCCGCAAGGCGCGGCGACGACCTCCAACTTCCGGCTCGAGGAAGTGCCGGTGCCGGCGCTGCTGCCCGGGCCAGATCCTCGTGCGCAATCACTGGCTGTCGCTCGACCCGTACATGCGCGGGCGCATGAACGAAGGCCGGTCGTATGCCGTGGCCCAGGCGCTCGACGACGTGATGGTCGGCGGCACCGCCGGCGAGGTGGTCGAGTCGCGCCACCCGGGGTTCGCGGCCGGCGACAAGGTGGTCGCCTATCTGGGCTGGCAGGAGTACGGCGTGTCCGACGGCACCGGCGTGTTCAAGGTCGACACGCGCCAGGTGCCGCTGTCGGCGTACCTGGGCCCGGTCGGCATGCCGGGCGTCACCGCGTGGTACGGGCTGAACCGGATCATCGAGCCGAAGCACGGCGAGACCATCGTCGTGTCGGCGGCCAGCGGCGCGGTGGGCAGCGTGGTCGGCCAGCTCGCCAAGATCGGCGGCTGCCGCGCCATCGGCATCGCGGGCGGCGCGCAGAAGTGCGAGTACGTCACGAAGGAACTGAAGTTCGACGCCTGCATCGACTACAAGTCGGAGGACGTCGGCAAGCGGCTGAAGGAAGTGGCGCCCGACGGCGTCGACGGCTACTTCGAGAACGTCGGCGGCGAGATCATGAACGCGGTGCTGCCGCGGATGAACGCGTTCGGACGCATCGCGCTGTGCGGCCTGATCGCGGGCTACGACGGCAAGCCGATTCCGATCAGCAACCCGAGCTGGTTCCTGATCAGCCGCCTGCTGCTGAAGGGATTCATCGTCACCGAGCACATGGACGCCTGGCCCGCCGCGCTGAAGGAACTCGGCGGCCATGTCGCCACCGGCCGCGTCAAGTACCGGGAGACGGTCGCCCACGGCATCGAGAACGCGCCGCAGGCCTTTCTCGGCCTGTTGAAGGGCGCCAATTTCGGCAAGCAACTGGTGAAGCTCGCGTGATGAACGAACTGGCAGGCAAGGTCGCGGTGATCACCGGCGCGGGCAGCGGCTTCGGCCGCGAGTTCGCGCGGCTGGGCGCGCGCGAGGGCATGAAACTGGTGCTGGCCGACGTGCAGCGCGACGCGCTCGATGCGACGCTGGCCGAGCTGCGGACGGCAGGCGCCGAGGCGATCGGCGAGATCGTCGATGTCGCCGACAGCGGCCAGGTCGCGCGGCTGGCCGACCGCGCGTTCCAGGCCTACGGGCCGGTGCATCTGCTGATGAACAACGCCGGGGTCGGCGGTGGCGGCTATCTGTGGGAGAACACCGACAAGGACTGGAACTGGGTGCTCGGCGTCAACCTGATGGGCGTGGTGCACGGCATCCAGCATTTCGTCCCGCGCATGCTGGAGGCGAACCGTCGCGGCACGCCGGGCCACATCGTCAACACCGCCTCGATGGCCGGCTGGCTCTGCGCGCCGCTGATGGGCGTCTACAACGTGTCCAAGCATGCGGTGGTGGCGCTGTCGGAGACGCTGCACCACGACCTGAAGCTGGCGGAATCGACGATCGGCGTGACCGCGCTCTGTCCGGCCTTCGTGCCCACCGGGATCGCCGACTCGCATCGCAACCGCCCGCGCAACCTCGCCAATCCGGCGCCGCCGACGACGTCGCAGCGCATGGCCCAGGCCGCGTCCGAAAAGGCCGTGTCGAGCGGCCGCATGACCGCCGAGCAGGTGGCGCGCATGACGTTCGACGCGGTGCGCGAGAACCGCTTCTACGTCTTCACGCATCCGCAGATCCTGCCGACCGTGCAGGCGCGTGTCGACGCCGCGCTGCGCGGCGATCCGCCCGCCGACCCGTTCGCGACGAAGCCCGCGGCCAGGCCGCCGGCGCCGGCGGAATGATCGCCACCGGGCAGTACGCGGAACTCGGGAACGGTATCCGCCTGCACTACGCGAGCTGCGGCGAGCGCGGCCGGCCGTTGATGATCTTTCTCCATGGCTTCCCCGAGTACTGGGGCGCGTGGGAGGAAGTGCTGCCGTCGTTCGGCGGCACGCACCACGCGGTCGCCCCCGACCTGCGCGGCTTCAACCTTTCGACCCAGCCGGCCGCGGTGGACGCCTATCGTGCCCGGGAGATCGTCGGCGACCTCGAGCGCCTCGTCGCGCACTTCGGCGAGGACCGCGCGATCGTCGTCGCGCACGACTGGGGCGGCGCGGTCGCGTGGCAGTGGGCGATCGCGAAGCCGGAGCGGATCAGCAAGCTGATCGTGCTGAACTCTCCGCACCCGATTCCGTTCGCGCGCGCGCTGGTGTCGGACCCCGCGCAGCAGCAGGCCAGCGCCTACATGAACTGGCTGCGCAAGCCAGGCTCGGAGGATGCGCTCGCGAGGGATGGCTATCGCCGGCTCGACGACTTCTTCCTGCAGATGGATCGGCCGCGAAGCGCACTGGTACACGGCCGAGCGCGCGGCCCGCTACCACGAGGTCTGGAACCGCGGGCTCGCCGGCGGGATCAACTACTACCGGGCGTCGCCCTTGTATCCGCCGACGCCGGACGGAGCCGGGACCGGCCGCGCTGCGCCTGCGGCCGGAGGAGTTCCGGGTCCGGGTGCCGACCCTGGTGATCTGGGGCGAGGCCGACACCGCGCTGCCCGTCGCCTTGCTCCAGGGTCTGGATGAACTTGTGGACGACCTGACGGTCTGCCGGCTGCCGGATGCGACGCACTGGCTGGCGCACGAAGAGCCGGGCGAAGTCGTCCGCCTGATCCGCGCGTTCATCGCCCGCTGACCGGACTTCACCAAGCGGACGTCTCCCAGCCGGCTTAACCCTCGCTTCACGTGCCTGCGGGCGCCGCATGGCAGAATTTTCGACGAATCACTCCTTTCGCACATCAAGGGCCACCATGCCGTTACGCATACTCCGCTGGGTCATTTCCGCCGCGCTTCTCGCGACGGCGGGATTCGTGTCCGCCCAGACCAACGTGGCGCTGCCCGGCGGCATGACGCGCGGGCCGTCGATCGACGGCATCACCGAATACCGCCTGCCGAACGGGCTGCGCGTGATCCTCTATCCCGATCAGTCCAAGCCGACGGCGACGGTCAACATCACCTACCTGGTCGGCTCGCGCCACGAGAACTACGGCGAGACCGGCATGGCGCACCTGCTCGAGCATCTGCTGTTCAAGGGCTCGAAGAACTTCCCGAAACCCGACGTGGAGTTCAGCCGGCGCGGCTTCCAGAACAACGGCACCACCTGGCTCGACCGCACCAACTACTACTCGACCTTCCAGGCGAGCGACGACAACATCAAGTGGGCGATCGACTGGTCCGCCGACGCGATGGTCAACTCCTTCATCGCGAAGAAGGACCTCGACAGCGAGATGACGGTCGTGCGCAACGAGTACGAGATGGGCGAAAACGACCCGACGCGCGTCATGCTGAAGCGGATGCAGTCGATGATGTTCGACTGGCACAACTACGGCAACTCGACGATCGGCAACCGCTCGGACATCGAGAACGTGCGCATCGAGAACCTGCAGGCGTTCTATCGCACCTACTACCAGCCCGACAACGCCGTGCTGACCGTGGCCGGCAAGTTCGACGAGCGCAAGGTGCTGAACTGGGTGGCGCAGTCCTTCGGCAAGATCCCGAAGCCGAAGCGGACGCTGCCGACGCTGTGGACCGTGGAGCCGACGCACGACGGCGAGCGCACCGTCGCGGTCCGCCGCAAGGGCGAGATCCAGATGGTGGTGGTGGGCTACCGGCTGCCGTCCACGCTGCACCCCGATTTCAGCGCCGCCGCGATGGCCGCCGACATCCTCGGCGACACCCCGGCGGGGCGGCTCCACAAGGCGCTGGTCGAGCCGGGCAAGGCCGCGCAGGTCTTCGCCTTCACGATCGAAGGCAGCGATCCCGCCTTCGTGCTGTTCGGCGCGGTGGTGAAGAAGGGCGAGCCGCTCGAGCCGGTCGCGCAGACGCTGATCGAGACGGTCGAGAGCACGTTCGCGAAGACGCCCGCGACCGAGGAGGAGATGAAGCGCCAGATCCAGCAGCAGCTCACCGCGTTCGATCGCGCCCTGTCCGACCCGCAGTCGTTCGGCGTGGGGCTGTCCGAGTACATCGCGCTCGGCGACTGGCGGCTGTTCTTCCTGTTCCGCGACCAGCTGGAGAAACTCAAGACCACGGGGGTCGACGAGGCGGCGCAGCGCTACTTCGTGCGCGACAACCGCGCGGTGGGCTACTACATCCCGGACGACGCGCCTCGCCGCGCCGAAATCGCGGCCGCCCCGACGGCGGCTGACCGGCTCGCGGACTTCAAGCCGACGACGAAGAACGTCGCCGCCGAAGCCTTCGATCCGTCGCAGGCCAACATCGACAAGCGCACGCAGCGGCTCGCCTTCGGCGACCTGAAGGTCGCCCTGCTGCCGAAACAGACGCGCGGCGAGACCGTGAATGTGCAGACCAACTTCCGCTGGGGCGATGAAAAGACACTGAATGGCCGAACGGTGGCCGGTGAACTGGCCGGCAGCATGCTGGCGCGCGGCACCTCGAAGATGACGCGCCAGCAGATCGCCGACGAGATGACGCGCCTGCAGATGACCGGTGGACTGCTCAGCTTCCAGACGAAGCGCCAGCACCTGCCCGATGCGCTGAAGCTGCTCGCGCATGTCATGAAGGAAGCGTCGTTCCCCGCCGACGAGTTCGCGCAGCTGCAGCGCCAGGTGACCACGGGCCTGTCGTCGCAGCTCGACAATCCGGACTCGCTGTCGCGCGATGCGCTCGCGCGGCACTTCAACACCTATCCGCCGGGCGATCCGCGCCACTACATCGCGCTGAAGGACCGCATCGAGGCGGTGTCGAAGCTTCCGCTCGATGCGGTGCGCGGCTTTCACTCCGACTTCTACGGCACGGCGCGCGGCGAGATCGCGGTGGTCGGGGACTTCGACGCGAGCCAGGTCACGGGGCTGTTGAAGGAACTCTTCACGGGCTACGCCTCGAAGGCGCCGTACGCGCGCGTCGATCGCGAGTACCGCGAGGTCAAGCCTGCCCGCATCGTCCTCGACACGCCGGACAAGGAGAACGCGACGATCCGCGCGCGGCTCGACTTCGCGCTGCGCGACGACCACCCGGACGCTGCGGCGCTGACGCTGGCGAACGACATCTTCGGCGGCGGCGCGGGGCTCTCGAACCGGCTGATCGAACGCCTGCGGCAGAAGGACGGCCTGAGCTACGGCGCTGGGTCGGGCCTGAGCATCAGCTCGCGCAACCCGGCGGGAAGCTGGAGCATGGCGGCCATCGTCGCGCCCCAGAACGCCGCGCGCGCCGAGCAGGCGATGCGCGAGGAACTGGAACGGGCGCGCCGCGACGGCTTCACCGTCAAGGAAGTGGAGGACGCGAAGAAAGGCATCCTGCAGGAGCGCGCGGTCAACCGCTCGCAGGACGGGATCGTCGCCGGTGCCTGGGCGAACAATCTCGACCTCGGCCGCACCTTCGAGTTCTCGAAGCAGTTCGAGGACCGGCTGCAGGCGCTGACGGCCGACCAGGTGAACGCCGCGTTCCGCAAGTACATCGACCCCGACAAGCTGACCTTCGTCATCGCCGGCGACGCGAAGAAGGGGATCAAGTAATGGCGCATGCCGACTTCCGCCATCGGCTGCCCGCTGCGGGTGCGCTGGGCGGAAGTCGACCGGCAGGGCGTGGTCTTCAACGCGCACTACCTGCTGTACGCCGACGTCTGCGTGACCGAGTACTGGCGCGCGATCGGCATGCGCTATCCGGAGGACTTCGCGCCGTTCGCATCCGACCTGTACGTGCGCAAGGCGACGGTCGATTACCGCGCTGCCGCCGTGTACGACGACGAACTCGAGGTCTGCGGACGCGTCGCGCGCATCGGCACCAGCAGCCTGCAGTTCACGGTTGAGATGTTTCGTCGTGGCCAGCCCGACACGCCGCTGGCCACGGTCGACCTCGTCTACGTGTACGTCGACGCTGCGTCGAAGGCGCCGCGCCCGGTCGATCAGGCACTGCGGGAGAAGGTCCGCGCATTCGAGGTGAGGGCACCGGATGAAGCGATCGTCGCCGCGCGCTGACGTGCGCATCGAGCTCCTCGACTGGGAGTCGGCGCGGCCCCGGGCCGCGCCGATCCGCCACGCCGTCTTCGTCGAGGAGCAGCACGTTCCCGCGGAGTCGGAGATCGACGCCTGGGATCCCCGCTGCGTGCATGCGCTGGCGTGCGACGCGGCCGGCACGGACGGTGGGCACCGGCCGGCTGCTGCCCGACGGTCACATCGGCCGCATGGCGGTGCTCAGGGAGGCTCGCCACCTCGGCGTCGGCAGCGCCTTGCTGACCGCGCTGATGGAGGAAGCGCGACGGCGCGGTCACGCGAACGCGGTGCTGAGCGCGCAGACGCACGCCATTGCCTTCTATCGCCGTCACGGCTACACGGTCGTCAGCGGCGAATACCTGGACTGCGGCATCCCGCACGTCGACATGACGTGCGACCTAGCGATCGCCCGCGCCAGAACGCTGATCAGTCGGAGTCGGAGGCTCGCGCGCGCAGCGAGGGCCGCGTCTCGCTGTCGACCATGAACTCGAAGTGGCGGTCGGTCCAGCGTTCCGGATCGCCGGCGTCGAAGGTGCGCTCGAAGTACGTGACCAGCGCGTCGTTGCGCACCGTGATCACGGTCGTCGTCCGGGTGCCGTAGCCGTTGGCGCGGATCTGGATCGCGGACAGCGCGCGCTCCCAGTCGAGCGGCACGCCGGTGGCCGGCAGTTCCGCGTCGCGCGCTTCGTCGCGCGGCTCCATCAGGCGGATCAGGGGCTCGAGCGCGACCCCGCCGGCGATGGTGCAGGCGAACGCGCCGACCGCGCGCGTCACCTTCGGCCACGGAGTGTCGAGAAAGCCGTTCGACAGCCCGTAGATGCCGGGCGCCAGCGGCTGCGGCTGCTGTTCGAGGCGATTGCTGTAGTAGTGCAGGGCCGAGCCGTCGGCGCCGCCGTCAGTCGCCAGCACGTCGCCCACCAGCAGGTTGAAGCCGTTGAACGCGGCGGTCTTCGGCGCGTGCGTCGCGAGCCACTCGCCGCTGGGTTGCGGTGCCTGCAGCGCCGACAGCACCAGCGCGCCGCGCGACGGCGCGTGCGGATTGCGCTCGGTCGGCGCCCGGACGTTGGTCAGCGCCGCGAAACGACCGCGCCGCGTGATGCCGAGCCAGGTGCCGCCCGCTTCCTCGTCGTGACCGGCGAGCAGCGACACCGCGTGGCCCCACCACGACGCCGGGCGCGTGCGCCGCGTGTAGAACTCGTCGCGATTGCCGACGAGGACCAGCGGATAGTCGGGGTGCGAGCGCCAGGCGAAGACGAGCAGGCACATCTCAGGCGTCCTGGAAGCGCTCGATGCGCCGGGCCGCGATGAGCGAGGCGGGCAGGCCGGAGGCGCGGACGACGGCATCGAGCGTGGCGCCGAAGCGCCCGGGCTCGTCGATGTCTTCGTAGACCTCCATGACCGTCATCGTCTCCGACCTGATCCGTTCGTTCCAGCAGGCGCACCCGCACGTTCGTCGATCCAGCGATCTGCTCCTGCGCACGCCGCACCCGCTCGATGGTCGCGTCGCGCTCGCCGCGCTCGACCTTGTAGTAGACGTACCAGTGCTGCACGTCGTCGCTTACGCCGTCGGATCGAACAGTTCGTACGGCAGGCCGCGCAACGCGAGCGCGGGGCCGTCGGCGAAGACAAGGTGCAGCGTGCCGGCGTGCAGCCGATCGATTGGAACCTCGAACAGCAGATCGGTTCCGCCGCGCGGCGACGGCGCCGCCATCACGACCGTGCCGACCGGCTGCTCCTCGCCCGATCGATACACGTCGGCTCCCGCGGCGACGCCGGCGAGTTCGACGTGCGCGCGCTGCATGCGCCGCTTCAGCTTGCCGAGGTACTGGCTGCGCGCGACGACCTCCTGGCCGGGATAGCAGCCCTTCCGGAAGTTCACGCCGCCCAGCACCTCGAAGTTGATCATCTGCGGCACGAACTTTTCCTGCGTGGCCGCGAAGACCGTCGGCACCGCCGCCTCGATCTCGCTCCACCACCAGGCTTCGGCCGGCGCGCGCGGCAACCCGGCGCACCAGCCGGGCAGGGGTGCCGCGATCGGCGCAGTGATCAGGAAGCGGTTGATCACGGCGTCCGCATCGGGCACGCGGTCGATGCGCACCGGGCCGTCGACCGTGCCCGTCCACGGTGCCGCGGGCACGTCGACGCCGTTGCGCTGAAGGAGATCGGCGACGCCGCGGACCGAGGACCCCGGCCGTGCTCCACGCCTCGCTGGCGTCGGCGAGCTTCACCTTGGCGCGCAGCACGAACATCGACGAGCCGCTTCATCACCGCCGGCAGGATCTCGCGCGGCAGCCGCAGCATCACATCGTCGCCGTGCCGCCACTGATGGAAGGTCGCCAGCAGTCGACCCTTGGCGGTGCAGTAGCCGTTCAGCTGCATCTGCCCGGGCGCCAGGTGGGCGACGTCGCTGGTGAGTTGCGCCTGCAGGAACGTGACGGCGTCGGCGCCGCTGACGGCGATCACGCCGAGTTCGGGCAGCGGCACCAGCACCGGTTCGCGCAGCGCGCGCGCCGCCTCCGCGGTGGCGCTGGCGGGAACATCAGGATCGGTATCGTTCGGCATTGGAGTCGCGGACACAGAAGCGCCAAGATTAAACTAGCCATCGCGTGATTTGCCTTCGTTCCCTTCGCAGTTATCGGCGCCCGCAGCGCGGCGGCGCGATCCTCTGGATCGCACTGGCCGTGCTCGGCGTCGCCGTGGCCGCGGCGCTCGGCGCGCGCTGGTACGTGCAGCAGCGCCCGCTGCCGATGGCTTCCGACCGCGTCGAGTTCCGCGTGCCCGCGGGAGCCGGCGTCCGGTCGATCGCGCAGATCGCGCAGTCCGCGGGCGTGGGCGTGCAGCCGGACGCGATGGTCGCGGCGGCGCGGATCACCGGCACCGCGTCCGACCTGCGCGCCGGGCGCTATGCGGTCGAGCGCGGCATCACGCTGGCCGGGCTCCTCGCCAAGCTGAAGGCGGGCGACGTGCTGCGCGAGAAGCTCACCGTCGTCGAAGGCATCACCTTCCGCGAACTGCGCGCGCTGCTCGCGTCGTCGTCCGAACTGAAACCGGAGTCCGCGAAGCTGTCGAACGCGGAACTCCTCAAGGCCGTCGGCGCGACCGAACCGCATCCCGAAGGACTCTTCGCGCCGGACACCTACGTCTACGACCCGGGCACCAGCGACCTCGACGTGCTGCGCCAGGCCTATCGGCGCCAGATGAAGCTGGCTGCAGGACGCGTGGGACGCGCGCGACCCGGAACTGCCGTACAAGACGCCGTACGAAGCGCTGATCATGGCGTCGATCGTCGAGAAGGAGACGGGCCAGCCGTCGGAGCGCGAGCAGATCGCGGGCGTGTTCGTGAACCGCCTGAGGCTCGGCATGCTGCTGCAGACCGACCCGACGGTGATCTACGGCCTGGGCGAGAAGTTCGACGGCAACCTGCGCAAGCGCGACCTGGTCACCGACACGCCGTACAACTCGTACACGCGCGCCGGCCTGCCGCCGACACCCATCGCGCTGCCGGGCCGCGCGTCGATCGAGGCGGCATTGAAGCCGGCGAAGACCAACGCGCTGTACTTCGTCGCGAAGGGCGACGGCACCTCGCAGTTCTCCAGCACGCTCGGCGAGCACAATCGCGCGGTGGACAGGTATCAGCGGGGCATGCGATGACCGCCCGCGGTCGCTTCATCACGTTCGAAGGCATCGACGGCGCGGGCAAGAGCACGCAGATCGAGGTCGTCGCCAACGCGCTGCGCGCGCGCGCGCTGCCGCTCGCGATCACCCGCGAACCCGGCGGCACGCCGCTCGGGGAAGCGCTGCGCGAGGTGATCCTGCATCAGCCGATGTCGATCGCCGCCGAGACGCTGCTGATGTTCGCCGCCCGTGCCGAGCATCTCGAACGCGTGATCCGGCCGGCGCTCGAGGCCGGCACCTGGGTGCTGTGCGATCGCTTCACCGATGCGACCTATGCCTACCAGGCCGGCGGGCGCGGCATGTCGGCCGAACGCATCGGCGAGCTCGAGCAGTGGGTCCATCCCGACCTGCAGCCCGACCTCACGCTGCTGTTCGACGTGCCGCCCGAGGTCGCCGCGCAGCGCCTGGCGCTCGCGCGCAGCGCCGACCGCTTCGAATCCGAGCAGGTCGATTTCTTCGACCGGGTCCGCCGCGCTTACCTCGACCGGGCGAGCGAGCAGCCGCAGCGCTTCGTCGTCATCGACGGCACGCAGCCGGCTGACGTGATCGGCGCGCGCCTGTCCACCCTGATGCAGCGATGGAACGGCTAGGCCCCTTGCCGTGGCAGGGCCCGCTGTGGGAACAGCTGGTCGGCTGGCGCGAGCGTCTGCCGCATGCGGTGCTGCTGCACGGCGCCCGCGGCATCGGCAAGCGCCACCTCGCGACCGCGTTCGCGCAGCTGCTGCTGTGCGAAACGCCGCGCGCGGCGCAGCCGTGCGGAGCCTGCGCGAGTTGTCGGCTGCTGGCCGCCGACAACCACCCGGACTTCCGCTGGCTCATGCCCGCGGCCGACATGCCCGCCCGCGACGACGACGAGGGCGAGCCGGAGGAGGGCGCGGAAGCGGCCGACGCGGCGACGACCGGCAGGTCGAAGAAGCCGCCGAGCCGCGAGATCGTGATCGACCAGGTCCGCAGGCTCGCCGACTTCTTCGGCGTCTCCTCGCATCGCGCCGGCCGGCGCGTCGTGTTGCTCGCGCCCGCCGAGTCGCTGAACGGCCCGGCCGCCAACGCGCTGCTGAAGATGCTCGAGGAGCCGCCCGCCGACGCCGTCTTCCTCGGGGTGTCCCATGAAATCGACGCCGTCCTGCCGACGATCCGCTCGCGCTGCGTGCTGATCCGGGTCGCCGGGCCGCCGTGGGCCGAGGCGCTGCGCTGGCTGCGCGACCAGGGCGTCGAGGACGCGGAGGCGCGGCTGGCCGAAGCCGGCGGCGCGCCGATGGGCATCCTGGCCGAGGACAGCCTCGACGAGCGCCGGCGGCTGGACCCGGCGCTGCGCGCGGCGCTCCTGTCGTTGCTGGCCCGGGGAACCTCGGCGACGCCGGCCGATGTCGTCGCCGTGGTTCCGAAGGAGATCGCCGTCGGGCCGGCGATCCGTCTGTTTCAGCGCTGGGGATGGGACTTATTGGCGGAAAGGACCGCCCAGCGCGTTCGATATCATCCGGGGCAGAAGCAGGCCCTGGCCACGCTGGCGCGGGCGGTCGAACCGACGCGGCTGGCCGGGCTGGCTGACGGCCCTGGCGGAAGCGCAGGCGGTCAGCGAGCATCCGCTGAACGCGCGCCTCGCGGTCGAGCAGGCCCTGCTCGGCTACCTCCACGCGATGCAGCCGGCGGCTCCGAGCCGCTGACCGAGTTGTAGAACCACGGGAACGACAAGGCGATGAACGACGGCACGAGAGCGGGGAACGTCCAGGCAGCCGCCGGGGCGGGGGCGCGTCCATCCGTGCTGTCGCTGTCCATCAAGGAGAAGGCGGCGCTGTACGCCGCCTACATGCCGTACCTGAAGAACGGCGGCATCTTCGTGCCGACCACGCGCCAGTACCAGCTCGGCGACGACGTCTACCTGATCCTGACGCTGCTCGACGATCCCACCAAGATCCCGGTGGCGGGCAAGGTCGTGTGGATGAGCCCGGCGGCCGGCGGCAACAAGACGCCCGGCATCGGCGTTCACTTTCCTGCCGACGAAAGCGGGCAGACCGCCCGCAAGCGCATCGAGGACGCCCTCGGCGCCGCCTTGAAGTCGGCGCGCCCGACCCACACGCTGTAGTCTCTCCGGCCCGCCGCGCAGCAGCGCGGCGTCTCATCCTGCCTGCCCGCTTTCCCAGCCGATGTACGTCGACTCGCACTGCCATTTGTCGTTCCCCGAACTGACGGAAGACCTGCCGGGCGTGCTGGCGCGGATGCGCGACGCGCGGGTCGGCACGGCGCTCAACGTCTGCACCACGCTGCCGGAGTTCCCCGCCGTGCTGGCCGTGGCCGAGCGCGAAGCCAACATCTACGCGTCGGTCGGCGTTCACCCGGATTACACGGAGACGGCCGAGCCCACCGTCGAGCAACTCGTCGAACTGGCGCGGCACCCGAAGGTGGTGGCCATCGGCGAGACCGGCCTCGACTACTTCCGCCTGCAGGAACCGCTCGAGTGGCAACGGGAGCGGTTCCGCGTCCACATCCGCGCGGCGCGGGCGGCGGGCAAGCCGCTGATCATCCACACGCGGGCGGCGGCCGACGACACGATCCGGCTGATGCAGGAGGAGGGCGCGGCGCAGGCGGGCGGCGTCATGCACTGCTTCACCGAGTCGCTCGCGGTGGCCCAGGCCGCGATGGCGATGGGCTTCTACATCTCCTTCTCGGGCATCGTGACGTTCAAGAACGCGCGGGAGCTGCAGGCCGTCGCGCAGGCGGTTCCGCTCGACCGCATGCTGATCGAAACCGACGCGCCCTACCTGGCGCCGGTGCCCCACCGGGGCCGCCGCAACGAGCCGTCGTTCGTCCCGCACGTCGCGGCAAAGATCGCCGAACTCCACGGCACTGAGGATGCGCTCGTCGCGGCCCGGACCTCCGAGAATTTTCGTCGTCTTTTCAAGTCTTATAGCATTTTCTTGATACTGAGAAGGAACCGTTTCGAGAATTCACATGAGCTTCGCTCACCCGCTCGGGCGCAGCCGGCCGCCTGTTCAATCGGCTTGAAACGCCCGTCCGGTCAGCCGGTTGCGAGCGAAACCTGCGGCTTCGCTTTGAAGAAAGTCCTTCAGATCGGAAGCTCGTCGAACGAGGCGATCGACGGCTCGAAGCGGCCCGCGACGGGCGGCTCGCGCCGCACCTGCACCGCCTGGAAGCCGGCGGCCTGGGCGGCCACGAGTTCCGCGGCGACGTCGGAGAGGAACAGCAGTTCGGCCGGCGGACGCCCGATCGCCTCCGCAATCCGCCGGTACGAGGCCGGCTCCTGCTTCTGTCCCGGTGGTGGTGTCGAAGTAGCCGGCCAGCAGCGGCGTCAGATCGCCGGCCGCCGTGTGCGCGAAGTAGAGCTTCTGCGCCGGCACCGAGCCCGACGAATACACGTAGACCGGCACGCCGCGCCGTGACCAGCGCTGCAGGGCGGTCACGGCATCGTCGTACAGGTGCGCGACCAGTTCGCCCGACGCGTAGCCGCCTTCCCAGATCATTCCCTGGAGCGCCTTCAGCGGCGTGACCTTGCGGTCCTCGTCGCTCCATCGCAGCAGCTGCTCGACCTGGCTCTGCGGCTCGGTCAGTCCGGTCTGCGCGCGCCACGGTCGCCAGCTGCTGGGCGACGTCGGTCCGCGTGCGGTTCGCCAGCACGAAGGAGCGCAGGCGCGCGCGCGCAAAGGGAAAGAGGACGTCCTTGACGTAGCGGATCGAGCCGACCGTGCCTTCGATGTCGACGACGATCGCGGCCGGGGCGCGCAAGTCCGCGTCGCTCAACGGACGTAGCGCGGGAAGCGCGCGGCGATGTCGGACCCGGTGAAGTCGGCCACCCAGCCGGCCGGATTGGTGAACAGCCGGATCGCGGTGAAGGAGGGCGCAGGACCCATGTCGAACCAGTGCGGCGTGCCGTCCGGCACGCCGATCAGGTCGCCCTGCTCGCACAGCACCTCGTAGACGCGGTCGCCGATGTGCAGCGTGAACAGGCCGCTGCCGGCGACGAAGAAGCGCACCTCGTCCTCGCTGTGCGTGTGCTCGTTCAGGAACTTCTGGCGCAGCGTGTCCTTGTCCGGATGGTCGGGCTTCAGGCTGATGACGTCGCACGTGGTGTAGCCGCCGTCGATCTTCAGCATGTCGATCTCGGGCCGGTAGGCGGCGAGCACTTCGTCGGGCGTCGGCGCAGCCGAGAGCGTGCGCGTCGCTCCAGCGCTCGAAGCGCACGCCCCGCTCGCCGAGCTCGTCGGCGATGCGTTCGTGCTCGCCGGTTTCCAGCAGTGGCGCGCTGCCATCGGCCTCGGCGTAGATCCGCAGTCGGCTCATCGGTTGAATCTCCTCAGTTCCATTTCACAGCCCAGCAGGAAGTCGAAGGCCTCGAGGTGGCGCAGCGCGTCCGCGAGGTCGGTGCCCCAGGCGTAGATCCCGTGGCCCTCGATCAGGTAGCCGAAGAGCCTGTCGCCGCGCCGCAGGCGCGCGTCGACGATCCGCGCCAGTTCGTCCATGTCCTGCGTGTTCGCGAACACCGGCAGTTCGACGCTGGTCTCGTGCGTGCCGACCCCGGCGAACGCCTTCAGCAGTTCGTAGCCTTCGAAGCGGATCGAACCTTCGTGCGCAAGCACGCGGCCGGCGACGGTCTGGTTGGGCGAGTGGGTGTGCAGCACCGCGCCGATCGAGGGTGCGTGCCGGTACAACTGCAGGTGCAGCGGCGTCTCGGCCGAGGGCTTGCCCTGACCGTCGACGATCCGGCCGTCGAGGTCCACCAGCAGGAAGTCGCGCTCGGTCAGCCGGCCCTTGTCGCGGCCCGACACCGTGATGGTCGCGTGGCGCTCGTCGATGCGGCCGGAGAAATTGCCGGCGGTCGCCGGCGCCCAGCCGCGAGCCGCGAGCGCGCAGGCCGCCAGCGCGACTTCGCTTGCGGTCGCTCGCCAGTCGCTGGTCGTGATGTCGGCGCGCATGGTCCGGGAAACCGAAAGGGGCGCATTGTAGGTTCTCGTCGCCTCGCCCGAACGCCGCCAGGCGAGGGCGACCTCGCGCGCGGCGGCGCCTCGCGCCGCGTGCGGCGCTCCTAGAAGAAGCCGGCCTGCTTCATCGCGCCGGCCGCGGTCTGGGCGAGTTCGGCGATCTGCGATGTCGTGTCCTGCGAGGCCGAACTGCTGCCGCGGGCCGACCACATGATCGCGCCGTTGGCCGGATCGATGATCGCGGTCTCGGTCGCGTACGCGCTGTTGACGCGGGTGCCACCGACCGGGAAGGACAGGCCGCCGAAGCCGCCGACACTGCCGCCGCCGCCCCCGATGCCGATCCCGATGGTCGGACCGGCGGGCGCGGCGACGACGGCGCCCGTGGTCGAGCGTGGTGCGCACGATCGCGCGCGCGCCGATGCTCCGCGCGGCCGCGAGATACGGATCCGCCCCCGCGGCGGCCGGGGCGCTCGGACGCGGCCAGTTGCGAGGCGCGGGTCGGCACCCCGCCCATCGCCGCGACCTGGTTCGCCACCTGGTCCTCGCAGATCCGCTGCAGCGTCGGTTCCTGCGCCTCGCAGGCGACGAGCACCGGGCGCGCCGCGCAGGCTGCGCCCGCGGTAGTCGGGGTTGGTCCACTGGGCGTCGATCTGCGTCGATGCGCATCCGGCCAGGCAGAGCGCGCCGAGCGCGGCGGCTATCCGTTCGAGCATGGTGGCTCCTGAAGGGTCGTAGGGAGGCGGCACGCGGCGTGCCGGGACGGCCGGATTACACAACGGGCGCGCGCCAAAAAGAAGCGCGGCCACAAGGGCCGCGCCGATGCTCGAGGCGGACTGCGCCGCATCGAGCCGTTCCATGAACCGCCTTCCTCCGGGACTTCGGCCCCGCGAAACGAACTTTTCTTCCCAACGGCGTTGAGGGCGCCCCCGCGCCCCGCGATCCTTTCCCTCGATCGGATCGCCTGTTCTTGGTATGGATGCAGACTAGCCGGCGCTCCCGATTTTGGAAGGGGAGCGCGACCTTATGCCGCGGATTTGGGGGGAGCCAGGCGGAAAGTGCGGCGTTCTGTCGCACCCCTTCGTTGCAATCAGTGGTTGACTCGGAGGCTGTTTTTTGGGAAATTCTTCCCAAATGGTTCCCGACATGAACGCCGCCACTCAAACCCAGCCCGTGCTCGAAGCCGCCGCCGGACGCGTGCTGCGTTCGCTCGCGCGGGTGCTGCTGCGCTATGGCGTGTCGGTGCAGGCGTTCATCGACCTGGCGAAACGGGCGTACATCGGCGCCGCCCAGTGCGACTTCACGCTGCCGACGCGCAAGATGACCGGGTCGCGGCTCGCCCTGGTGACCGGGCTGACGCGCAAGGACGTGCAGCGCCTGAACGCCGACCGCGCGCCGAGCGACGAGCGCACCCTGGCCCGCGTCAATCGCGCGGTGCGGGTGATCGCGGGCTGGCGGCGCGACCCGGATTTCCACGGCGAAGCGGGCGTGCCGGCGGTTCTGCGGCTCGACGGCGAAGCGCCGTCGTTCGCCGAACTCGTGCGCCGGTACAGCGGCGACATCCCGGTGCGCGCCGTCCTCGACGAACTCCTGCGCAACGGCAGTGTCACAGTGACCGACAGCGCCGTGCGTCTTTCCGACCGCGGCCTGCCGTCCACCGACGAGAGCGGCAAGCTGGCGCTGCTGGGCACCGATGTCAGCGATCTGGTCGACACGGTCGCCTACAACCTGCAGGTCGAGCCGAGCCGGCGCCGCTTCCAGCGCAAGGTGATGTACGACAATCTGTCGCGCGAGGCGGTGGCGGAGTTCCGCCGGCTCTCGGCAGAGCGCTCCCAGCAGGTGCTGGAGGAATTCGACCGCTGGCTCGCGAAGCACGACCGCGACCTCAATGGTTCGACCGCGGGCACCGGGCGCGTCCGCGCCGGCGTCGGCATGTACTTTTTTGAAGAAGAAATCACGATTACTGGAGCAGGGGAAACGAAATGAAAAACACGATCACTCGCGCCGGCGCGGCGCTGGTTCTGGCGGTTGCGGTGGGCCTCGCGGGGTGCGGAGGCGGCGGAGGTGGCGGATCGACGACGCCGGTAGCACCGGGTCCGGCACCCGGCGGCGGAATCTCCGGCACCGGCTCGCCATTGTCCGCGTCGGGCACGATCACCGTCGGCGCGACCGCGCTGTCGATCAACGGCATCGCCGTGGCCACGTCCGCCACGACGGTCGTCAAGGTCGACGACAACCCGAAGACGGTCGGCGAAGTGAAGGACGGCATGACCGGCAAGGTGCGCGGGCGCGTCAGCGACGACGGCCTCACGGGCACGGCCGACACCATCGAGATCGAGAACGAGGTGCGCGGCCTGGTGCAGGCGCGTCGCAGGCAAGCCTCGTCCCGCAGCGGTTCACGGTGAATGGCCAGACGGTGTTCGTCGATGGCCAGACCGTGTACGCCAACCTGGCGAACTTCGGCGCGCTGGTGGCAGGGCGTCTCCTACGTCGAGGTGCACGGGCTGCGCGACTCCACCGGGGCGATCCGCGCCACGCGGGTCGAGGCGCAGACGCCGAACGCTGCGGCGGGCCTCGTCGACGAGATCCGCGGAACGGTGACGGCGCTGGGCACCAACAGCTTCACGCTCGGGTCGGCGCCGAACGCCGTCACGGTGACCTACACCGGCGCGACGACCTTCACGCCGGCCGGATCGACATCGGCCAACCTGCAGGTCGGCACGCTCGTCGAAATCCACGGCAATTTCGCCGGCGCGACGACCACGTTCGCCGCCACGCGCATCGACTTCGAGGACAGCGAGGACAGTTCGCTGTCGCCGAGCGGCACCGACAACGCCGAGGTCGAGGGCTACGTCAGCGGCTTCACCGGACTGGGCTCGACGTTCAAGGTCGGCACGCGCACCGTGTCGGTCACCAGCGCAACGATCTACGAGGGCGGCACGTCGGCCGACCTGGCCAACGACGCCCGCGTCGAGGCCGAGGGCAACGTCGTGAACAGCGTGCTGGTCGCGAAGAAGATCCAGTTCAAGCAGCGGCGCGTCATCCTCCAGGCCGTGCCGACCGCCGTGAACGCCGGCGGCAACACGCTGACGGTGCTGGGCAAGTCGGTCCAGGTGACGACGCTGACGCGCATCGACGCCCGCAGCGCCGCCGGCAACTCGACATCGCTGGCCGACATCCTGGCGAACACCGACTGCGTGGAAGTGCGCGCGTCGCTGGTCGGAACGTCGATCGTCGCCGACGAGGTCAAGGAACAGAGCAGCGGCGGCTGCGACTGGATACTCCGCGCGCCGGTCGAAAGCGCCGACAGCGCGGCCGGCACCGTGACGCTGCTGGGCAGCGTGGTGAACGTGAATGCCGCGCAGTTCCGCGACACGAACGACGCCACCATCACCCGCGCCGCCTTCTTCACGGGCGCCACGGCCGGCACCGTCGTCAAGACCAAGGGCACCAACGCCAGCGCGAGCCCGCTGGTGGCATCCGAAGCCGAACTGGAGAACTGATCCAGGCCGAATTGCGCAGTAGGCGCCGCCCCTCACGGCGCCTGATTCGGCCCCGCGGCCGCCGCACACTCTTCCTCCCGTGCGGCGGCCCTTTTTTTGTCTGAAGAGTTTCTCGATTTGTAGAAACTTCGCGTCATTCAACCTACCGCAAAGAGGGCCCTCCAACGCCCCCAAAACGGCGCCGAAAAGACCATAGTTAACCAATGGGAAAAGTTCCCATTGCGCGCCCCGCGATCAACGGGCGGAGCGCCGATCATTCCGGAAAGGCAGATCAATGCTCCACCTCCGAACACTCTTCCTGATCACCGTCTCGGCGCTGCTGCTTGCGGCGTGCGGAGGCAGTGAACCCGACCTCGCGGGGACAGGCTCGAACGCCACGGCGACGGATTCGACGATGGCGAAAGCCATGGGCACGACCACGGTCGGCTCGTGGAAGGTCACAGTCGACCGACCTCGCGCCTGCTCCCCGGCGGCACCACGGCCAGCGCGCGCGCGATCAACGACGCCGGCACAGGTCGGTCGGCACGGCGACCGATTCGCGTACGGCGATCCAGCGCGTGATGTGGGACCTGAACAAGTCGAACGCGATCGTCGCGCAGTTGCCGAACTTCGATCCGTCGAGCACCGCGGAGCCGGCGTCGATCAACGACGCCGGCGAGGTCGCCGGCACCGAGCGCATCAGCGCAGCCTGCGCGAGGGCGTCTACTGGGCGCTGGCGCGACCGCGGCACCTACAGCGCGATCGGTCTGCGCCGCTGAACAACGGCTCCCGCGTCCAGATCACCGCGCGCGACATCAACAAGGACGGCGTCATCGTCGGATCGAGCACAGGACGGCGGCACGGGCTCGTGAACGCCGTCGATCTGGAACCGCACCGCGGCGCCCGACTGTCGCTGGGCCTGATCGGCGAAGCATTCGGCGTCAACGACGCCCGGCCACGTCGTCGGCGTCTACACGAGCGAATCCTCGCTGCGCGCGGCCCTTCCTGTGGCGCGACGGCAAGGCCATCGACCTCGGCGCGGCCGGCGGCTCGAGCACCTCGGCGCGGGCGGTCGCGATCAACAACACCGGCAAGATCGCCGGAACGAGCGACGGCGACACGATCGCCGTGGTGTGGTCATACGACCCGGCGAATCCGAGCAGCACGCCGAGCCTGGCGAAGCTCCCGCTGTCCAGTGACCTCGTGCTGCCGGCACCGGCCGCGATCAACGACAACGGCGATGTCGTCGGCAGCGCGTGGACCTCGAACTACGGCGGCACCCGCGCCGTGCTCTGGCGCAATGGCCAGCTGATCCCGCTCGCCACCTTCAACAGCAAGGCGTTCGGCATCAACAACGCCGGCCAGATCGTGGGCGAAGGCGACGCCAACGGCGACGGCCGCAACGAAGCGATGCTGTGGACGGTGACCGTCCGGAACGACCACCACGCCGCCGCCGCCGGTCGTGAGCACCACGACGAACACGGCCCCGACGGCGACCATCGCCGTGAACACGACGTCGCTCAAGATCGGCGCCACGCTGAACGTCGCCGGCTCCTTCAAGGATCCGGACCAGGGCCCGTGGACCTACACGATCGACTGGGGCGACGGGCAGAAGATGACCGGCTCGGCCACGGCAGCGGGAACCGTCAACGCCTCGCACGCCTACGCCGCGGCCAGCAAGAAGGGCTACAAGGTCGTCTTCACGGTGACGGACGCCGCCGGCGCGTCGGCGATCGGCCTCGAAGATCATCAAGGTTTCGAGATAGTCGGCCCAGGCTCGGCCGGGCGAAGCGCCCGGCCGAAGCCGCTTCCGCCGCGCGCGTGCGTCGCGCCCCGCCTGACCGCACCCTGCTACTGCAGCGACCGCAGCGCCTGATAGCGCTCCATCACGCGCGTCACGTACTGGCGCGTCTCCGGATACGGCGGGATCGCGCGTCCGTAACGCATCACCGCGCCTTCGCCGGCGTTGTAGGCCGCCAGCGCCAGCCGCAGGTCGTCGTTGAACATCCGCATCAACTCGTTCAGGTAGCGCGCGCCGCCGCGCACGTTCTGTTCCGGATCGAAGGGATCCGTCACGCCGAGCCGACGGGCCGTCGCCGGCATCAGTTGCATCAGTCCCTGCGCGCCCTTCGGTGACACCGCCTTCGCCCGGAACCCCGACTCGGCCGAGATCACGGCCAGCAGCAGCTGCGGCTCCAGTCCGGACGACGGCGCCACCGCGTCGACCAGGCGCGCGACGTCCGGCGGCGCCATCCGCGGTCCGGTACTCTGCAGCCGCGCCGGCGCGTCGTCGTCGCGGAAGAGGGCGACGGTGAAGAGCGCCGTCCGGCCGGTCTCCGGCAGATTGGTCAGCAGGACCGAGTCGTCGCCGTCGCGGTAGGCGAACACGGTGTCGCGCGCGAGCGCGGACAGCGCGCAGCACGCGAGCACGGCGAAGCCGGCGGCCCGGAACAGGGACGAACACATGGCCGGTGTATAGCGCGGCCATGCGCGCGCAGCCCGCGGAAACCCGGCGACAAATTGTCGCGGCGGCATCGCCGCCCTCGGCGCGCCCCATCGAGGTGCGACAACGCGCCGCACAAATCGCCTTGCGCCCGCTCCTACACTGCAATCGCTCAATCGCGTGACTCAAGACGGCTTCAAGACCGATCGTGCAGCACGCGGTGGAGCATGCCCATGCATCGCGGTGAGGGGTAAGGATGCGAACGGAAAAGTGCAGGCAAGCCGCCATCGCGCGCGGCTTCACCCTGCTCGAGCTGTTGGTGGTGATGGTCATCATCGGCCTGCTGGCCGGCTATGTCGCACCCCGCTATTTCGGGCAGATCGGAAAGTCGGAGGCCAAGGTGGCCAGGGCGCAGCTCGACTCGCTCGAGAAGGCGCTCGACCAGTATCGGCTCGACACCGGCCACTACCCGAGCACCGAGATCGGCCTCAAGGCGCTCGTCACCAAGCCGTCGAGCGAGGCGAAGTGGTCCGGCCCGTACCTGAAGAAGGCCGTGCCGCTCGATCCCTGGGGACGCGCCTATCAATACAAGTCGCCCGGCGATCACGGCGACTTCGACCTCATTTCGTTCGGCAAGGACGGCCAGCCGGGCGGCGCGGGCGAGGCCGAGGACATCAAGAACTGGTGAGCCATGCGCTTCCGCATCCTCGCCACGCAGGATGGCCAGAGCCTGGTCACGCTGCCCATCGACGCCGACAACGCGAAGGCGGCGGAAGCGGCCGTGCGCCAGCAGGGCTACGCGGTCATCAAGGTCAGCGGCGCGCTGCCCACGCTGAAGTGGAGCGCGCGCGAACGCCGCTTTCCGCTCGCGCTCTTCAGCCATGAACTGCGTTCGCTGCTCGAAGCCGGCCTGACGCTGCCGGAGGCGATGCAGTCGCTGGTCGAGAAGGAGGCGCGACCGGCGGTGCGTCGCGTGCTCGAAGGCGTGCACACGTCGCTGATGCAGGGCGCGAGCTTCTCGGCGGCGCTGGCCACGCAGGAGGCGGCGTTTCCGCCGCTCTACGTCGCCTCGATCCGCGCCAGCGAGCGGACCGGCGACCTGCCCGAAGCCCTCGCGCGTTACCTCGCCTACGAGCAGCAGACCGACGCCGTGCGCAAGAAGGTCGTCGGCGCGTCGGTCTACCCGGCGATCCTGATCGGCGTCGGCCTGCTGGTCGCGCTGTTCCTGCTGGTCTACGTGGTGCCGCGCTTCGCGTCCGTCTACGAGGACACCGGCCGCGACCTGCCGTGGATGTCGGCGCTGATGCTCGCGTGGGGCCGCTTCCTCGACCAGCACGCGCTGACCGTCGTGCTCGCCGCCGTGGCCGCCGTCGCGATGGCGACCTATTCGTTCAGCCTGCAGTCGGTCCGCACGGCGCTCGAGCGGCGCGTGCTGGCGATCCCGCGCGTCGGCGAGCGCATGCGCATCTATCAGCTGGCGCGCCTGTATCGCACCCTCGGCATGCTGCTGCGCGGCGGCATGCCGGCGATGCAGGCGATGCGCAGCGCCGCGCCGCTGCTGCGCCCTGAACTGCGCGAACGCCTCGCGCAGGCGCAGGCGAGCGTCGAGCGCGGCCGCGCGATGTCCGACGCGCTGGACGCGGCCGGGCTGACCACGCCGGTCGCCCTGCGCATGCTGCGCGTCGGCGAGCGCACCGGCCGCATGCACGAACTGATGGAGCGGATCGCCGCGTACTACGAAGAGGACACGGCGCGGTCGATCGAGTGGTTCACGCGCTTGTTCGAACCGATCCTGATGCTGGTGATCGGCGGGTTGATCGGCGGCATCGTGCTGCTGATGTACCTGCCGATCTTCGATTTGGCGGGGAGCCTCCGATGAGCGCCGCCGTAGTGCCCATCGGAGCCCGTGTTGCGCGCTTCACCGCCGCGCAATTGCGGGAGGCGCGCGCAATGGCCGAGGCGGCCGGCCAGCGTGCCATTTCCACGCTGGAGGAGGCGAGCGGGCTCGCGCCGGCCGAGTTCATCACTCGGCTCGGCGCGACGCTCGGCTACGCCACCCTGTCCGCCGCCGACCTCGGAAACGCGCAGCCCGACTTCGACGTGCTGCCGTATCCGGAAGCCGCGCGGCGCGAATGCGCGGCGCTGCGGGTCGGCGACGGCCCGGTGCTGCTGGCGTTCGCCGATCCCTTCCAGGCGGACCTGCAGGCGTGGGCCGACCACCGCATCGACGCGGTGTTCGAGTGGCGCCTGGTGCATCACGAGGAACTCGCGGTCTTCCTGCGGCGCCACGAGGAGTCGCTGCGCGCGCTCGACGAGGTCCGGCCCGAGGACGAACTGTCGGTCGCCACCGAAGGCGCCGAGGACCTGTCGCTGGTCGCCATCAGCGAGGACGACAGCCCGGTCGTCAAGATCGTCAACTCGACGCTCTACGACGCGCTGAAGGTCGGCGCGAGCGACATCCACGTCGAGTCCCGCGCGCGCGACCTCGCCATCAAGTACCGCATCGACGGCGTGCTGAACCACGTGCGCACGGTCGACGGGCGCGAGCACAGCGACCAGGTGATCTCGCGCATCAAGGTGATGGCCGAGCTCGACATCGCCGAGCGCCGCGTGCCGCAGGACGGCCGCTTCAAGGTGCGCTCGCGCGGGCGCGAGATCGACGTGCGCGTGTCGGTGATGCCGAGCATCTTCGGCGAGGACGCCGTGCTGCGGATCCTCGACAAGCAGGCGCTGTCCGACCACCTGCAGGGCCTGACGCTCGACGTCGCTCGGCTTCGACAACGACACCATCGTCGCCATCCGCCGCCTGTCGCGCGAGCCCTACGGCATGCTGCTCGTCACCGGCCCGACCGGCAGCGGCAAGACGACGACGCTCTACGCCGCGATCAGCGAGATCAACCGCGGCGAGGACAAGATCGTCACCATCGAGGACCCGGTCGAGTACCAGCTGCCGGGCGTGCTGCAGATCCCGGTCAACGAGAAGAAGGGGCTGACCTTCGCGCGCGGCCTGCGCTCGATCCTGCGCCACGATCCGGACCGCATCATGGTCGGCGAGATCCGCGACCCGGAGACCGCGCAGATCGCCGTGCAGTCGGCGCTGACCGGCCACCTCGTGTTCACGACCGTGCACGCGAACAACGTGTTCGACGTCATCGGCCGCTTCCTGCACATGGGCGTCGACCCGTACAACTTCGTGTCGGCGCTGAACGGCATCGTCGCGCAGCGCCTGGTGCGCCTCAACTGCCCGCATGCTCGGTGCCGCAGCCGCCGTCGGACGAACTGCTGGAGGCGTCCGGCATTTCGCTGCAGCAGGCCGCGGGCTTCAACTTCATGCACGGCAAGGGCTGCGGCGCGTGCCGCGGCACCGGCTACAAGGGCCGCCGCGCGATCGGCGAGGTGCTGCGCATGAACGACGAGCTGTCCGAGATGATCGCCGCGCGCGCCACCGGTCCGGCGTTGCGCGCGGCCGCCGTCCGCGCCGGCCTGCGCACGATGCGCGTCGTCGCCCTGCAGATGGTGCGCGACGGCCAGACCACGCTCGAGGAGATCAACCGTGTTACCGCGGTGGAGTGACGTGGCCGACGTCCGCGTCAACGCCGACGGCGTCGGCGTGCGGCTGGCGCACCGCGGCCGCCACGGGCGCGTGACGCACCGCTGGAGCGGCGTGGCGGACGGCCGCCCGCTGCTCGAGGTCGTGGGCGACGAGCTGCGCCGCCTGCCGCCGCGCACGCCGGTGCATTTCCACCTCTCGAACCACCTCGTGCGCTATGCGCTGGTGCCGTTCAACGCCGCCGTCGTCGGCGTCGCTGCCACGCAGGCCGTGGCCCGGCAGGTGTTCCGGCACGTGCACGGCGCCGTGGCCGACGGCTGGGACGTCAGCGTGACCGAGGGCGCGCCGGGCACCATGCGCGTGGCCGCCGCGATCGACGGCACGCTGCGGCAGGGGCTGCTGGACGCCGCGCGGGCCGCGCACGTCCACGTCGCCGCCATCGAGCCGCTGCTGATGACCGGCTTCAACGCGGCGCGCGAGCACCTGCTGGCCACCGGCTGGTTCGCCGTCGTCGAGCCCGGGAAGGTCGTGCTCGCCCGCACGGTCGACGGCCAGTGGCACCGCATCGCCACCGCGCGCTGCGACGGCCACTGGCGCCACACCATCCAGGGCCTGATCCGGCGCGAGCTGCCGTGGGTCGACGGCGAGGGCGAGCGCTACTGCCAGGTGGCGCTGTTCGGCTGGGCCGACGAAGCCGAAGGCATGGACTTCGCGATGCACGTGATCAGCGCCGCCGGCGACGCCGACCTGCGGGAGGCGGCCTGATGTCCGTCCGTCGCCTCGACCTCGGCTTCCAGCCGCGTCCGCGCGTCACGCGCGCGGCGATGGGCATGCTGCTCGTCGGCGTGGTGTGCGCTTCCGTCGTCGTCGGCCACTACCAGGTGACGCTGGGCCGCCTCGCGCGCGCGCAGGCCGAGTCGCTGGCGAGCCATCGGGAGCGTCCGGGCATCGACCCGCGGCGGATGAGCGAGGTGCTGCAGCGGGCCAACGTCGTCGCGCTCGAACTGGCGCGCCCGTGGGACCGCACCTTCGCGGCGCTCGAAGCCGCCGACCAGCCGGGCGTCGCCGTGCTGGCGATCGATCCCGATCCGCGCCGCGACGAACTGCGCATCACGGCGGAGTCCAGGACCCTGGCCGACATGCTCGGCTACCTGGACAAGCTGCGCGCCCAGTCCACGTTCGGCCAGGTCGCCCTGCAGCAGCACGAAGTGCGCATGGACGACCCCGGCCGGCCGATCCGCTTCACGCTGCTGGCGCAGTGGAGGAGCGCGCGATGAAGACGATGCACGCATCGCTCGACCGCGCCTCCTGGCGCCTGCGCGCGCTTCGTCGAGAAGCTCGGGCCGGTGGGCGGCCTCGGCTTCGCGCTGCTGTTCGGCTGCGCGGTGTTCTTCTTCAGCGCCGTCACTCCCGTGGAGGACGAACTCGCCGCGCTGCAGGAGCAGCGCATGGCCGAGGATCTCGCGCGCCGCGCCGGCCGGCGGACCGTCGACAGCGCATCGCAACTGAACGAGTTCATGGCGTTCTTCCCGACCGCCGACACGACCTCGCACTGGCTGGGGCTCGTCTACGCCGCCGCGGAAAGGAAGGCATCCAGCTCGCGCAGGGCACCTACAAGGTGCGCGGCGAGAGCGATGCGGCACTGATGGCCTACCAGGTGACGCTGCCGGTGCGCGGCGCGTATCCCCAGATCCGCCGCTTCATCGGCCAGGTGCTGACCGACGTCCCGGCGGCGTCGCTGGAGAGCATTGCCTTCCAGCGCGAGCGCTCGGCCGACGGCGCGGTCGACGCCAAGGTTGTCTTCACGTTGCACCTGCGCGAGAGCGCGGACCGGACGCCGGCCGCGCCGCGCGAAGAAGGTTCGTTCCGGCAGGAAGCCGAAGCGGGCGAGGGCGTCCTCGCGCGCGCGGAGGTCAAGCGATGAGCGAGTGGAAGAAGCGGATGCGGGTGGTGGCGATCGCGGCGGTGTCCTGCCTCGTCGTCGTGGAACTGCTGAGCGCGAGCGAGGACACGCCGCGGGCGGCGCCGGCGGCCGACGGCGCCGCAGAAGGAGGCGAAGAAGCGCCGCGCGCACGGAATCCGTGCGCCTCGACCTGCTGAAGCGCGAGGCGCGCGAGCGAACCGGCGCGCGATCTCTTCGCCTCGACCACGCCGCCGCCCCCGCCGCCGCCGCCCCCACCGCCGCCGCCGCCGCCGCCGAAGCCGGTCGCGCCGACGCTGCCCTTCCAGTCGATGGGCAAGCTCGAGACGCAGGGCGAGCCCACCGTGTTCTACCTGCAGGAAGGCGACCGCGTGCACGCGGTGCTGGTCGGCGACACGATCAACGGGACGTACAAGATCGAAGGCGTCGAGAAGAACGTGATGGAACTGACCTACCTGCCCCTGGGCATCAAGCAGACGCTGAGCGTCGGAGGAGAGTCCTGATGCGACCGCGTCTGCGTTTCGCCCTGTCGAGCCTCGCGCTCGCCGCCGTCCTCGGCGCCGGCTGCGCGCTGCAGCCGGTCGTGCCGCCGCAGGTGCCGCAGCTCGTCAGCGCCGGCAACTACGAGGCGCGCGATCGCCGAGCTGCAGGCGCTGTCGGCCGCGCGGCCGGACGACAAGGTGTTCCGCGCGGAGATCGCACGCGTGCGCGAGATCGGCGTCGACGCGCTCCGCCGCAGCGGCGAGCAGAACCTCGCGGCGGGCCGGCTCGGCGAAGCGGCCGAGGACTTCAACCGCGCGCTGGCGCTGCATCCCGACGATCCGCGCAGCCGCAACGGCCTCGAGCAGCTCGAACGCCGAGCGCCGCCGCCAGATCAGCCTCGCGCAGGCGCAGGAGGCGCTCAAGCGCGGCGACCTCGACGCCGCCGCGCGAGCGGCTGCGCCTGGTGACGATGGAGGTGCCGTCGCACAGGGGCGCGCTCGCGCTGCAGCGCCAGATGGAGGAGGCCCGCATCAAGGAGCAGCAGGCCGGCCCGGTGCTGCGCTCGCGCCTCACCAAGCCCGTGACCGTGCAGTTCCGCGACGCCAACCTGAAGATGGTGTTCGACGCGCTGTCGCGCTCGACCGGCATCAACTTCATCTTCGACCGCGAAGTCCGCGCCGACCTCAAGGCGACCATCTACGCGCGCAACGTCGCGGTGGAGGACGCCATCGACCTCATCCTGCTGCCGAACCAGCTCGAGAAGAAGGTCATGTCCGACAACACGGTGCTCGTCTTCCCGGCGACGCCGGCCAAGCTGCGCGAGTACCAGGACCTCGTCGTCAAGAGCTTCTACCTCGAGAACGCCGACGCCAAGAACGTGATGGCGCTGTTCAAGACGATGCTGAAGACGAAGGACATCTTCATCGACGAGAAGCTGAACCTCGTGATGATCCGCGACACGCCGGAGGCGGTCCGCCTGGCCGAGAAGCTCGTCGCCGCCAACGACCTGGCCGAACCCGAGGTCGTGCTGGAAGTGGAGATCCTCGAGGTCAACCGCGGCCGCCTGAGCGAGATCGGCATCAAGTACCCGGACACCGCCACGCTGACGCTGCTCGACACCAACGGCGCGCCGACGACGGTCGGCGACCTGTCGGGCATCAACCGCGACCGCATCGGCTTCTCGCCGCTGCCGAGCGTGACCGTCAACCTGAAGCAGCTCGACGGCTACACCAACCTGCTGTCGAACCCGCGCATCCGCGTGAAGAACCGCGAGAAGGCGCGCATCCTCGTCGGCGACCGCCTGCCGGTGGTGTCCGCCATCGTCACGCCGTCCACCGGCGCGGCGGTGACCTCGGAGTCGGTCAGCTACCTCGACGTCGGCCTGAAGCTCGACGTCGAGCCGAACGTGTTCCTCGACGGCGACGTCGGCATCAAGATCAACCTCGAGGTCAGCAACGCGTCGAACCGGCAGACCACGCGCAACGGCACCACGGTCTACGACATCGGCACGCGCAACGCCACCACGCAGCTGCGGCTGAAGGACGGCGAGACCCAGGTGCTGATGGGCCTGATCCGCGACGACGACCGCCGCGCGGCCAACAAGGTGCCGGGCATCAGCGAGCTGCCGATGCTCGGCCGCCTGTTCTCGAACAACCTCGACGACCGCCAGAAGACGGAGATCATGCTGTCGATCACGCCGCGCGTCGTCCGCAACGTGCAGCGCGCCTCGGCCCAGACGGCGGAATTCTGGTCCGGGACCGAGGCCGCGCTGCGCACGCAGCCGATCGCGCTGAAGGCGGCGGCGACCGCTCCTGCCGCCGCGACGGCCGCACCGGCCGCCCTCGGTGCCGCAACGACGGCCGCCGCTGGCGCGCTGCCGCCCGCGACGGATGTCGCCGCCGCGGCGGCGCGCGGCGACGACCGCCGGCGCCATCGGCCCCGCGGCCGCGAACAGCCTGGAACTGCGCTGGACCGGTCCGACGCAGGTCCGCGCGGGCGAGGACGTCACGCTGCAGCTCAACGCGCGTCTCGCCGAGCCGCTGGTCAGCGCGTCGCTGCAGATCGCGTTCGATCCCGAGGCGTTCACGGTCGCGGAGGTCAAGGACGGCGGACTGCTGTCGTCGGGCAGCGCGCGCGCGTTCGTGAGCCACAAGGTCGACGCCGCGCGCGGCCGGGTGCTGGTCAACCTCGAGCCGTGCCGGGCTCGGCGGCGCGACCGGTGACGGACCGCTGCTCGAACTGAAGCTGAAGCCCACGGGCGTCGCGCCGAAGTCGCCAGTCGAAGTGATCGGCGTCTCGCCGGTCGGCCCCGGCGGTCGCGCGCTGACGGCCGCCAGCGGCGCGAAGCACGAGTTCAAGGCCGGAGCCGAAATAGGACAGTGCAATGACGGTCCGCGCGGTCCCGCGGCTTCACGCTGATCGAACTCGTCATCACGGTGGCGATCGTGGCGCTGCTCGCCTCGGTCGCGCTGCCGGTGGTGGAGATGACCGTGCAGCGCAACCGCGAGCAGGACCTGCGCGCCGCGCTGCGCGAGATCCGCACGGCCATCGACGCCTACAAGCGCGCCAGCGACGACGGCCGCATCGTGAAGACGATCAAGGACACCGGCTACCCGCCGACGCTCGCGGTGCTGGTCGACGGCGTGGTCGACGCCAAGACGCCCGACAAGAAGAAGATCTACTTCCTGCGCCGCCTGCCGCCCGACCCGATGCAGCCGGAGATCAAGGACCCGCTCGACGCCTGGGGCAAGCGCGCGTACGCCAGCCCGCGCGAGCGGCCGGAGGAGGGCGACGACGTGTTCGACGTGTACTCGCGCGCCGACGGCGTCGGCATCAACGGCCGCCCGTACCGGGAATGGTAGGAGCAGCGATGCGCCGCCGCGGCTTCACGCTGATCGAACTGCTGGTCGTGATGACCATCATCGCGGGCCTGCTCACGCTCGCCGTGCCGCGCTACTTCCAGCACCTCGACCGCACGCGCGAGACGGTGCTGAAGAGCGATCTCGCGACGATGCGCGACGCCGTCGACAAGTTCTACTCCGACACCGGGCGCTATCCGGAATCGCTGAACGAACTCGTCTCGCGCCGCTACATTCGCAAGCTGCCCGTGGACCCGATCACCGAGAGCGTCGAGTCGTGGGTGGTGGTGGCGCCGGCCGACCCCAAGCTCGGCGCGGTGTACGACATCCGCAGCGGCGCCGAGGGCAAGACGCGCGACGGCCGGCCGTACGGCGAACTGTAGCCATGCCGCGGAACCGGCGCCCGGGGCGCGCAGAACCGCGTCAGCGCGGTTTCACCTTCATCGGCGTGCTGATCGCCAGCGCGGTCATCGGCGTCGGTCTCGCGGGCCTTGGCCAGGTCTGGAGCGTGCAGGCGCAGCGCGAGCGCGAACGTGAACTGCTCTTCGTCGGCGACCAGTACCGCGCGGCCATCCTCAGTTACTCCGCGTTGACGCCCGCCGGCAAGCCGCGCTATCCGCGCGATCTCGAAGACCTGCTCGACGACAAGCGTCACCCGGTGACACGCCGCCACCTGCGGCAGCTGTATCCCGATCCGCTCACTGGCAAGGCCGACTGGGAGACGGTGCGCAGCCCCGACGGCGGCATCGTCGCCGTGCACAGCCGGCACGCCGGATCGCCGATGAAGGTCGGCAATTTTCCGCGCCAGTTCTCCACGTTCGAGACCGCCGCGACCTATCGCGACTGGGTCTTCGGGGCGGCACCGGTCACGCCGCCGGTCCAACGTCGCTAAGCCGTTGCTTAGGCGCATCTTTTGGTGCGCCGCGTGGGACCGTTTCCCATGCCGCTCGTCGGCAAAAGCGTGGCGCATTGTCGCAGCCAATCCGCACATTTCCTTCTGAATCAATGGCTTAACATGAATTCAGCCGCCATTCCGGTGTTTCACATTTCGCACTGGGTAGGTAATGTCCGACCAACAGCGATGCAGGGGCGTTTCCCTTCGCTGGAACGAGGCGGGGGCCTCTGCACGACAAGTGCGATAACCAAAGGAAGACGATCATGAAGTTGAAGGGGAGCATCGCAGTTTTCGCAGTGGCCGCCGCGTTCGCAGGGAATGCAGCTGCCCAAATGGCAACTGATTTGGGTCAGTGTCAGTTCCTGCTTGGCTACAGCACATTCAAGACCAATGGTCAGACCTGGCGATATGAGCTCCGGAGCCTTTCAGGAGGTGATGAACCAGAGCGCCGGCTTCAAGAGCAACAAGACCATGCCGAGCGGCAACTGTCCCATTCCGAAGAACAGCACAAAGCGGGGCAACGTCTCAGTTGAAGCAACCGTCGATGCACCGTTCGACATCACCACTGATCAGTGCAGCGCCTTCAGCACGCTTGCTGCAGCGGATCAAAAGATTCAAGCGAACAAGAAGGCGGACGCTATCTCCTCGCTCACAACTTGCCAGAGCAAGCTGAGCGCAAACGTCAAAGTGGACCCGCAGGCGGCCGCGGCGATCAACGCGGCGGTCAGTAAAGCGGTCACGTGCATTCAGTACATGCCGTAGTGCGACCTCTCTTCTCGCATAGGAGCTTCGACATGAAGCAGACTTTGGTTCCGGTCGCCCTGCTCTCGGCAGCGGTGTTGTTTGCCGCGCCCCCAGCGAGCGCTACGACGATCACCGACTGTCGCAGCCAGATCGAGGCTCTCGTCTACGCGACGAAGGGAGTGGACTTCAAGACTCAGAAGGACGAAGACGGCCTTGTCGCCAAGCTGAAGGAGTCATCCCTGAAGCTGGATGTGATGAAGACCGACGACGCCAACCAGAAGATCGGTGACTACAAGACCAAGCTGAACCAGTTGAACTCGCAGAACAAGATTCTGGAATCGACCGGATATTCGGAACTGACGAATGGTGCCAACGGGCTTCTGTATTGCATAGCCAACATCGGCAAGTAGGTTCTCCTGGCAAGGCTGAAGGGCGGGGTGGTTCCCCGCCCTTTTTTTCGCCCGCATCGCGACTGCGCCCCACTGGAAGAGCGGGCCGGCGAGCCGCCTCAGAGCGTCACCAGCATCTCCACCTTCGCCGCTGCCCGCAGTTCCTTGCCCGCTGCCTCGAGCGCCTCGCGCGCACGCGAGTTGTAGAGGCTGTCGTAGATGCCCTGGCGCGCCTCCACGAGCGGCACCTTGACGGCCGGCACGCGCTCATCGAGCTTCAGCAGGTGATAGCCGTCCGGCCGTCTCGATCACCGGCGACACCTGGCCGGGCTTCAGCTTCGCGACCGGAGACCGCATCCACTCGGGCAGGCCGGCCAGCGGCGCCGGATCGAGCTCGCCGCCCCACTGTCGAGTCGGATCGTCGGAGTGCTGGCGCGCGAGCTGGTCGAAGCTCGCGCCTTGCGCCAGCTCCTGCCGCAGGCTCTCGGCGCGAACGCGGGCGCCGCGCCGCGCGTCGACGCCCTGCGCGGCCGGCGCGGCGATCGCGATGGTCCGCACCTTCCACTGCTCCGGCTTGTCGAACAGCTGCGCATTGAGCTTGTAGTAGCCCTCGATGTCGGCGTCCGTCACCTTCACGCGCTCGCTGACGACCCGGTCCGCGTAGCGGTCGGCCGACAGCAGGCGACGGATGCTGGCGCGGAAGCCCTTTTCATCGGTGCCCTGGCGCATCAGCTGCAGCTCGAACGCCTGCTTCGACGGAAAGCGCGCGACCGTCTCGGCGAACGACTTGTCGACCTCCGCATCGCTGACGACCAGGTTCTCCTTCTGCGCCTGCTGCCAGAACAGCTCCTCGCGGATCAGCCGATCCAGCGCCACCAGCTTCAGCTCGCGCGCCAGCGCCGGGCCGCTGCATGCGCGTGAGGTTCAGCTTGCGCTCGCGCAGGACGTCGTTGAACGCGCGGTCGAGCTGCTCGTTGGTGATCGGCGCGCCGTTGACGCGTGCGACCACCTGCGCCGTGACCGGCGCGGCGCAGGCGAGCAGCGCGACGAGGGCGACGAGGACGAGGCGATGGAGGACGTTGGCGGTCTTCATTGCAGGCGGATGAAATCGGGCATGGGCTGGAAGGCGCGCTGGGCGAGATCGACCTTGACGACATAGGCGCCGTACGAACCGATGCGGCGGTCGGCGTTGTAGCTCAGTCGCGGCATCAGGCCGGTCTCGAAGCCCTGCAGGCTTTCGAGCGCGGCGAGCAGCTTCTGCCGCGACAGGTCGCGTCCGGCGCGGCTGAGCCCTTCGACCAGCACCATCGCCGAACCCAGCGCGGCGACCTGCATGGCCTGGTGGCCGCGCGCGAACCCGCCGCCGCTGGCGCTTTCGATGGCGCGCCAGGCCGGCCGGCGTGCGGTCGGCGGGCAGGGTGGGGTAGCCGAGCACGATGCGGCCGTCGAGTTCGCGCGGCCAGTCGAGGATGTCGGATGGAACGAAGGGCGCCGGCACCAGCCAGTACGGCTGCACGCGCCGCACGCACCGCCGCCCTGGCGATCCCGCTGAGTCCGGCACCCGGCGACAGCACGATGACCGCGGCGGCGTTGCGCTCCTTCAGGCGCGCGGCGACGCTCGCCGCGTCCCCCGCGGGCTCGAGGAACAGCGCGGAGTAGCCGCGCGCGCGCAGCCGCGCTTCGAGCGCTTCCGCGGTGCCGCGGCCCGCCGTCGCCGGCTCCGTGCAGCAGCACGACCGGTCGGCCGCTGAGGGCCAGCACGGGATGCATCTGCACCGCCAGCGCCTCGGCGAGTTCGGACACGCCGGGCAGCAGGTGGAAGACATACGGTGCTCGACGCCGACGCGCTCTCCGGGAACAGCGTCAGCGGCCCCACCACCGGCACCTGCGCCGCTTCGGCCGCGGCGGTGAAGTCGACCTCGCTGCGCGCGGTCAGCGGCGCCAGCAGCGCGAGCACCGGCTCGTGCTTCAGCAGGCGCTCGACCGCCGTGCGTGCGTTGCTCGCTTCGTCGCCCATCCCGGCGACGGACAACTGCAGGCGACGGCCGTGCACGCCGCCTTTCTGGTTGATGCCGTCGAAGTAGCCCTGCAGCACGCGCTGCACCGCGCGGCCGGTGTCCGCGAGCCGGCCGGAGGTCGGCAGCACGGTGCCGATGCGGATGGTGGTGTCGGTGATGCCCGGGTCGCGCTGCGCATCGAGCCGCTTCAGATAGGCGATGAGCGCGTCGAGATCGGCGTCGTCGAGGTCGTAGCGCGGCATCGCGGGCTCGAGCACGTTGCCGGCCGGATCGAGGCCGTCGCGCATCGCGCGGCGGAACGAGCGCGCGTCGTACGGGCCATGCCGCCGGTTGTTGGCGTGCACGTGTCCGTACGGCTTCGTCATGTCGAGTCCAGGTCACGTCGCCCGGGTCGACGCCGGACTCCGGCCGGCCACGGCCGTCCTCGCCGTGGCAGTTGCCGCAGGACATCGCCTTGCCCTTCAGCGGCGTGGTGGAACCGGCGACCTTGCCCGCGATCGGCCGTCCCGCGCGGTCGATGCCGTCGTGATAGATGCGCCTGCCGATCTGCTCGGCCGCCGTCAGCGCTCTGGCCCTGCGCCGGCGCCGAGAAACGCGAGGCCGAGGAGCAGGGCGATCAGCGCCCGCATGTCACTCCGGCTTGCCCGGCGGCCCGCGTTGGTGGCCACGGTCACGATCCGCTCGGCGATCAGCTGCGCCGGCGCGTCCGGCCGCATCTTCGCCCAGCGCTTGACCGGCACGTTGCCGGCCATCAGCAGCGTCGAGTGCTCCTCGACGTTCTGCGAGTACGAGCCGAACTTCTTCAGGATGGTGCCGATGTTTTCCTTGCTGCCGGTGAGGAACAGCCACCCTGGCATGTCGGCCGACTGCTTCTGCGCGTACTTCTTCAGTTCGGCCGGCGTGTCGCGCGCCGGATCGGTGGAGATCGTGATGAAGAAGACCTCCTTGTTGAACGGTCGCCGAGCAGGTCGCGCACCTGCAGCATCTTCTGCGTGATCAGCGGGCAGGCGTCCTTGCAGTTCGTGTAGATGAAGTTGATGACGACCGTGCGGCCTTCCATCGTGTCGGTGTAGAAGCGCACCGGCTGGTCGTCGTGGGTGCGCAGTTCGAGATCCGTGAAGTAGGCGCGCGGGTCGCGCGTTGCCGGCCGGCGAGGGCGCGGCCTGCGCGGCCGGGCCCTTGGCGGGCGCGGCATGCTCGGTGTGCGCCCCGGCCGACGTGGCCAGCAGCAGGGCGAGGGGAGCGGCGAACAACTGGGCAGACAGCGCGGCGAATCTCATGGAACGATCCTCTTCAAGTTATTTCTTCTTCGGCAGGCTGCGACTTCAGGAAGGCGACGAGCGCGGCGATCTCGCTGCGTGACAGCGAGTAGCGCGGCATCGCCGCGCTGACCGGGCTGCCGGACGGCGCGTAGCCCTTCGTTGACCGCGCGCGCCGAACGACTGCTCGGTGTACGGCTTCGCGCCGCCCCGGCCCGCCGCGGCCTTGATCAGCGCGGACCAGCGCAGGTCCGGCGCGGCGTCGGCCGCGGCTGCCGCGGCTCCCGCTTCAGGGCATGGCAGGCGCATGCACGCGGCCGGCGTCGCCGGTGAGCGGCGTCGGCGGCAAGCCGACCAGCGCGCGGATCGGTTCGCCGCGGCGCGTTCACTCCTTCGCGGTACAGGCGCTCGCCCAGGCGCTGCTCGGGCGTGCGGGCCGCGCTGGTCGGCGACGACCGCCAGCAGCAAGCCCACCGCGGCCAGCGTCTGCGCGCGAACCGCACGCCTCATGAACCACCCTTGCGCGCCGCCAGCAACTGCCGCACGCGCGTCTCGAGGTCGGCGGCGGCGGGAAAACCGAAGAAGCGGGTCCACTGGCCCGACGCCGTGTCGCCGACCAGCACCATCGGCGGGTGGTCGTCGATGTTCGGCGTGTACGTGCCGAACGCCTTGTTGACGCGCGTCGACGTCCGCCTTGCTGCCGGTCAGGAACGACCAGCCCGTCGAAGCTGCGCGTGGTGCTTGCCGGCGTACTCCTTCAGCCGGCGCGGCGTGTCGCGCAGCGGGTCGACGGTCACCGTGATCAGCTGCACGTCGCGGCCGACGACGTCGGCCGAGCGTCTCCTGCACGCTCGCCATCGTGGCCGTGAAGATCGGGCAGATGGTGGTGCAGGTCGTGTAGATGAAGTCGACGACGACCACGCGGCCTGCCATGACGTCCGAGCGCAGCCGCACCTTGCGGCCGTCCTGGTCGACGAGCGGCGCGTCGGGCAGCGTGATCTTCACCGACTTCGGCGTCTCGTCCTTCGGAGGGGTGTGGGTCTTGTGGTCGCCGTGCGCGCAGGCGACGGCGGGGAGCAGGGCGGCCAGGGCCAGCACTCGGCGACGGGCGAGCGGCATTGCGGATACCTCAGCGGACGGGGTTCGGAGGGCGCCGCGGCCGTGGCCGCGACCGAGTAATAGGGCAGGTCGCGGAAGGTCTTTCTTCAGCGTCGGCCGACGCCGACGTGCACGTAGTACGCGCCGTCGCTGCCGAACCTGACGCTGGCCTCGTACACGCCGTCGCCGACCTCGGTCGCGGCGATCTCGACGCGGTCATGCCCCGGGGCGCGGAACGACATCACGCGCACGTCCTTCAGGCCGGTGACCGGCTGGCCGCTCGACTTGTCGACGAGGCGGAAGCGGAAGGGCGGCGGTCGACCCGGCCTCGACCTCGCGCTCCTCGAACAGGTACTGCACCTCGACGCCCTTGCGTCCTTCGGCGAGTTGCGGGTTCTCGGCCACCTCGGTCGAGAAGCAATGCAGCAGCTTGGGCGAGTCGAGCGAGAAGGCGACGTCGTAGCGGCCCGCGGCGGGGATCTTCACCTTGGCCGCGTACACGCCCGGCTCGATCTCCTTCAGGCTGCGGTCGACCACCGTCACGGCGCGCGCGCTCGACGCCGTACGCCTGGTAGTTGCTCGACGCCGCGTTCATGCCTTCCATGTAGAAGTAGGTCGTGTTGTCGGCGGGGTTGACGACCAGCATGCCGGCCTCGCCGGCGGCCGGCGCCATCGAGTTGGCGAGCACCAGGCTGCCGGCGGCCTTGGGCGGCACGGCGCCGGCGGCGAAGCTCTGCACGCGCGGCTCCTTGCCGCGGCCGAGCGTGCCGAGGTTGATCATGCTGACGCGCTCGGAGCCGAGCGCGCGCACGTAGGCGAAATCGCGCGTGAACTCGACCTGGAAGGGCTGCGCCTGGATCGGGATCGCGTGCACGGCCGTGTTGGTCGCCACGTCGATCACGTGGACCAGGTCTTCCGGCGTGTTGAGCGCCAACAGGAAGCGGCCGTCCGGCGTGAAGCGCATCGGCCCGATGCCGGGCTTGAGCGCGATGCGCCGCTCGGCCTTCGCCGCCTCGGGCCGGAGCACGTGCACCGCGCCGCCCTTGCCGTCGGCCACGTAGAAGGCCTTCGACAGCGTCGAGTAGGCCGCCGACATCGGCACGTCGCCGAGCTTGAGCGTGCGCACGGGCTTCAGCGTGCGCACGTCGATCAGGCTGACGGTGGCGTCGTCGCGGTTGGTGACCAGCGCGTGGCGGCTGTCGGCCGACAGCGCGATCTCGTGGTGGCCGCGGCCGGTGGTCAGGCGTCGCCGACCGTCTCGCAGCGAGTCCGCGTCGAGCACCGTGACGCCGCTGGCGGCGTTGCGCGTGTCGTTGCCGATCCAGAGGTAGCGGCCGTCCGGCTGCGTCACGATGCGCGTCGGCGTCGACGCCGGCGGGCACGACGCCGCCGAGCTTGAAGGTGTCGGTCTCGATCGACCGCGACCTTGCCGACGGTCGGCATGGCGACGTACAGCCGCTTGCCGTCGCTGCTGCGCGCCCAGTCCATGCCCGGCGCCGGCAGCTGGATCTGCGCCAGCGTGCTGGTGCGGCCCGACCATCGACACGGTCGGATCGAGGATCGACACCGACGGCGTCGCGGTTCATCACCACGACGTAGTAGCTGTTGAGGTCGATCATCGGCCGGATGCCGACGACGCCCTTCAGGTACAGCGCGATCTTGTCCTTGCAGGACTTCTGCTCGGCGCCTGCGCGGTCGCGCGATGTTCTCGCCCATGTCCATCCACGCGCCGGGCGCCAGGCGCTGCACCGGCTTGCCGGTCGCCTCGTCCGTGATGCGGAAGCGCACGTCCGCGAACGCGTCCTCCATCAGCGCGCCGCTGCCCGCCAGCGGCCGCGGCGCTGAACTCGACCACCAGCCCCTGGCGCACGAGGCGGCTCGCCTCGCCCTCGGCCTCGCCGGCCGCGAGCGCGACCGATGCGATTGCCGCCGCGACCGCGGCGACCAAGCCCTTCGACTGCTGACATCTGCAACCCCTCTTGCCCGTCCAACCCCGCCTGCGAATGGTATCCGCGGCGGAAAAAAAGAAGGGTGCAGTATTGCCGCACCCCTCGACCTACCGAACTGCGCCTCGCTTACTGCGGCGCCGTCGGGTCGACCCTCAGGAGACCCCACAGGCCGCTCGCGTTGCCGAACGAACCGACGTCGCGGAACAGGTAGTCGCCCGCGACGCTGTTCGCTCCGCCCGCTTTCGGGAAGCGGAAGGTGAAGTGCGAGTACGGCGTGATGCTCTCCTGCGCCCCCTGGGCAAAGCCATAGGGGTTGTCGCCGATCGCCCGCGACGCCGACGTTGCCGTCGCCCATGGTGCAGGCGCCGGGCAGGTCGTTGCGCGCTTCGCCCGGGCAGACGTACGGATCGCGCTGCCACACGTGACCGTGGAAGGTCAGGGTGGTGCCGCGCGACGTGCCGTGCGGCACCGCCGAGTGGACCCGCGCTTCCGTGCCCGGGCGCGACCTTGAACACCGGAGTGGCCGGGTCGCCGTTCCGCCCGCCAGGTTGTTGCTGTACGCCTCATGCGCGTTCGGCACGCCGCCGTAGCAGCCCGCACCGCAGCCGGCGCCGCCGAACGGCGCCTGCGGCACGATGCCGAACCGGAACCACAGCGGCTCGATGCCGTAGTTCAGCGCCATGTTGCTGTTCTCCTGGCTGTCCTCCGGAATGCCGACGCCTTCGCCGTTCATGTGCTCGACGGCCTCGCCGTCCGCGTAGCGGTGGTTCAGGTCCTTCGTCATCACCAGCATGAAGTCGCGGAACTTGGTGCCGTCCGCCGTGGTGACCGTGGCCTGCGCGTGCTGGCCAGCGTCCTCCGTCGATCGTCGCGCCCTGCGGCAGCACGACCATGCCGCCCACCAGCGACTTCTGGCCCTGCTTGACCTTGTCCGCCGGCGACAGCCCGAAGCCGCCGAACTCGACCGGGGTGGCCTTGGCGATCGACGCCGCTGTTGCCCTGCGGGAAGTCGAGGTCGCCCAGGTACCACCGGAAGGTCGCCGCTGTTCGGTCTTCGGCTTGCCGTCTGACCAGGGATCGCCGGCGGCACCGTCTGCGTCAGGTTCTGGCCGAGGTTGACGCCCAGGTCCATGAACGGGTCCAGCGCGACCAGCTGCGGGCTGATGGCCGACGTGGCTCGAGGCACGGATCAGGTTGTTGTCGAACGGAATCGAGCCCTTCCAGCCGGTTGCGGTCGCGCTTGACGACGCCGATGCAGGGTGGCGAGCGTCGGCAGGTCCGGCGCCGTGACGGCAGCCGGTTGTACACGCGTCGAGCGTCACGCAGTCGCCGGCGTTGCCACGCAGGATCAGCGGCTCGGCCTTGTAGCCCGGCCTTCAGCTTGCACCGGGCAGGTCGGCATTGGCCACGCCCGGCGTGCCGTTGCTGTCCTTGCAGCGCGCCAGTCGTCGGCATTCGCGCGGCGTCAGGTCCTCCAGGCGCACCCACATCATCGCCGTCGGATCGTGGATCGGACCGGAGTGCGTCGGCAAGGCGATGACTTCGCGCGCCTTCGCCGATGATCTGGCCGCCCACCTGCGTGGTGCGCGGGTTGTAGACCAGCGTGCCGCCGGTCGGCTTGAGCTGCGCGCCGACGTGCTGGTTGTCGGTGCCGGTCGGCAGGATGGTGACGCCAGCCGGTTTCGGCAGCAGGTCGTTGGCCAGGATCGCGACCACGTTGATCGAGCGCGGCTTGCGCGTTGACCGGGCAGACGCCGACGAAGTCGACCTTGTTCGCGATCGTTCTTCGCCGTCTTCGGATCCTGGTTGTTCGGCAGCGCGTACAGGTCGGTGCGCAGCGTTCTCGTAGGCGCGCACCAGGCCCCACGTGCCGCTCCACCAGCCGTCCATCGACGAGTCGACGTTGTACAGGTAGTCGCGATGCGTGATGGCGCCCAGGGCGGTCGGCGTGTCTGCCGGGCGGAACGATCGGGATCGCGAGCGTGAACTGCTCGGAGATGCCCGCCGCCTGCGACGAGCGCCAGCCGGAGTTCGGCTGCCGGCCGTGGCCCGAACCGCCCTGCAGCCACTTCATGCCGGAGATCGAGGCGTTGTGCTCCTCCTCGTGGCCGCCGGCCTGGATCTTCACGCGGATGGTGTCACCCATGTAGGTGCGGATCATCGGCGTGAACGGGTCGTTCGGATGGATCGCCGTCGGCGCGTTCAGCGTCGTTGCGCCCCAGGGCATCAGCTGCTGCTCCGGACTGGTTCAGCTCCGGGATCTTGCGGCGTGATCGGCGTGATCGCGCCGTCCTTGTCCTTCTTGTAGGTGGCCATCGCGAACGCGAGGTCGCCGGCGATCGCCGTCGGCCTGCATGCCGCAGACGTGCGGTCGCTGCCGTGCAGGTCCGACGCTTCGGATCGTCGCGGGATCGAAGATGCGCAGCGCGATCGGCTCGTTGCGGTAGTTGACCACGAACATGCCCGGGTCCTGGACGTCGATCGCCTGCGGGCAGGGACGCGTCAGCGACCACGGTGCCGGCTGCGTCCTTCACGCAGTCCTTCGCCTCGACGACGAGGTCCGGATAGATCGGGTTGATCTGGTAGCGCGCCGGCGGGTTGATCGCCACGCGGAACGTGTCCGTGATCGTCCGTGCCGCCGGAGCACGTTGGTCGCGTTCGGGATCCAGGCGATCGGATTGAAGCCGGCCGGCGGCGGCGTGTACTGGGTGATCGGCGCTGACCCAGGCCGTTCGCGCCGACGTAGATGACCCTTCTCGTACGCGTGCTGGAAGTCCGAGAACTCGAAGTAGAACTCGCGGAACGTCGCCGACCTTCTCCGGCTGCGACGTTGGTGCCGGCCGGCGCGGCGGTGGGCGGAAGAATCGCCGCCTGCCACGAGGTCGGGCCGCCGTCGTCTGCCGGCGTCGTCCGCCAAGCATGCGACGTCGTGCCGCCGGGCCGGCGCCGAGCTGCGCGCCGGTCTCGTTGTGCTTCCAGGTCGAGCCGGCGGGCTGCGCCAGCACCGTGGCGTACAGGCCGATCTGCTGGTGCGTCGACGGACCGTAGTGGTCGTGCGTGAAGATGATGCCCAGGCCGCGATCGACGCCGTCGGTGTTGACCACCGGGTCGGCGAACCAGCGCTGCATCGTCGTGCGCGCGCCGACCCAGTCGGCGCGCCCGAACGTGGCCGAAGTACGGGTGCGCGGCGGCCGTCAGCGTCCGGCACCGCCACCGTTTGCTGCCGCGAGCGTGCCGGCGGGCAGACGTGACTCGTGCAGCGACCGCGCCGTTGCGTCGCGTCGGCCGTCGGCGGAACGATCGCCGTGGCCATGCACACGTGCTCGATGTTCCACTCGTTGATCGCGTGGATGCGCTCGCGCACGGCGCCCGGGGACAGCGTGCCGTCCTCGTAGTTCCAGCCGTTGGCGGCGCCGTCGGTCGTCGTCAGGTCCCACTTCGGCAGGTGGATGTGCTGGCCGATGATGTCGGTCGGCGTGCGCACCTGGTAGTCGTCCATCTCGTAGTACTCGGGCACCAGGTTCGAGTGCGAGATACACCGCGCAGTCGAAGGTGTTGAGACGCATCACCAGCGGCTCGGGCGGCTGCTGCTTGTTGATCACCGGGACGGCGTCCTCCCACAGCGCGATGATGCGCTGCTGCGGGTAGTGGTAGCCGACCTTGTTCAGGATCGCGTCGAACTGGATGTTCACGCCCTTGTAGATGCGCGGGCGTGTCGGCGTTGAACGCGCTCCTGCCCGTCACCTGCTTGTGCGTCGGTCTCCAGCGCGTAGTTGGTCGCCGCGCTCGCGCTGCCCGGGCCGCCGCTGAAGAAGTTGCCGGTGACGCCGGCCTTCATCTGCCTGCCCGTTGTCGTCGCGGCAGGGCTCGTGGTACGGCGCGCCGACCACCGGACCGACGCCGTTCGTGACGAACGTCGCGCCGCGGCGTCGTTGCCGGCCAGGATCGAGCTTCGCGGTCGGGTGCATGCCCTTCTTGTGGAACGCCATCGCGCCCTTCTCGACGTCGGTGCCGCCCTCCGGGATAGTACACCGGCTCGGCCGACGCCGACGATCTTCGTGAAGTCGCGCGCGCTGACCACGTTGGCTCGGTCTTGCCGCCCGCGGCGTAGCCGAGCAGCGCATGGCGCGGCAGGCCGCCGTCCCAGCCGTCGGCCTGCGCCGGGTTCAGGGTGGCGAACAGGACGCGGGTCGTCGCGTGCGCAGCGCCGTGGCTTGCGTCGGCGTGACCATGTCCAGCACCGGCGTGGGCGGACGCTGGCCGACGATGTTCTCGATGCCGCGCGATCCAGAACGGATAGCCCGGATTCTTGACTTTGCCCGTGATCCGGATCGATGACCGGGGTTCTTGATCTGTCGCGACCGGAGTGCCGACCGGGCGGCCGACCCGGGCCAGTCGGTTGATCACGGGTTCGCCACGACTTCGACCTTCGCCGGCAGCGGCGCCAGCGCCTTGCCGGGCAGCGGAACGATCGCCACCAGCGGCACGCCGGCGACGATCTCGCCGTCAGGCAGCGCGCGCGAGCCGGGGGCGGGCGTGCCGTCCTTCAGGGCCCACTTCGTGCGCGTGGAATCCGTTCCCGGCCTCCGACACCTGCAGCCGCGTGCCTTCCTCGAACGTGTCGTAGTTGCGCAGGTGGTACCACATGCCCTGCGCGAAGTGCGGATAGAAGTGGCAATGGAAGATCGCGTCGCCCGCGCTCTTGTTGCGGTTGCCCGAGCCGCCGAAGTTGATCTCGTACGTGTAGCCGATGCCGGGGCCGACGCCCTGTGCGTCCAGGTAGTTGGCGTTGTCGTCGTTCGGGTTGTACAGCCACTGGTGGTTGTGCAGGTGGAAGACGTGCTGTTCCTTGCCGATGTGCGTGTTGCGGAACTTGACGAAGTCACCGATGTACGCGTGGTGCACGTTGACCGGGTCGCTCGGGTACAACGCCTTGTTCGCCTTCGGCCCGGTGGTGCCAGCTGCGGGCTGCGCGCCGGGGAGCAGCGTCTCGAGTCCGACGTTGGCGGGCACGTCGACCAGCAGGGCCGGATCGCCGACCGTGAACGAGGTCAGGAAGAACTCTTCGTACGTGCAGTTCAGGCAGTCATGCATCGGGCCGACGCCCAGGCGGTTGGCGATGATCTCGCTGCCGATGCCGCCCGAGCCGAAGTTGATCATGAAGCCGTCCTTGACGCCGGCCAGGACGTACTTGAACACCGGGTGGTTGTAGAAGCCCGGGAACGCCTGCGTGGTCGACGGCTCGTCGTGCCACACCTGCGCGAGATCGCGGAACGGCTCCAGCCGGTTCGGGACCGTCGGGTTGCGGCGGGTGGTGCTCTCGAGCGGATACGTGCTCGGCGGGAACGAACCGTCGGCCAGCGGGCCGACGATCATCATCTCGATCTCGGAATGCACGATGGCGTTGCCCTGGATCATGTTCAGGATCGGCAGGCCGGCCTTGCCTTCGCTGATCCACGGCTCGACGTTCGGGTACATCGCTTCGTAGTTGATCTTCGGATGGCCCGTCGACGTACGCTGCTGCACGCCGTCGACCGTGCTGGCCAGCCGCATTTCCTCGTCGGTCAGCAGGCTGCGATAGATCCTGGCGTCCTTCGGCTCGACGATGACCTGGCCGAACAGGCCGTTGGTCGAGTTGCCCTGGTTGGCATCGCCGCCGAACGTGGCGGCGAGACTCTGGACCAGGAACACGCCTTCCTTCTCGCCGTACAGCGTGTACGTGCGCGTTTGTCCCTGCGGAACCTGGCTGTTGGCGTTCCTGCCGGCGTAGCTGCTGTCGGAGTCGATGCCGCCGACGAGCTGCATGCCGCTGACGTGGAAGCCGACGGTGCGCTCGGCCACCTGTTCGTCGATACAACCGTCCACGGGTGCGAACGTGACCGGATCGATCTTCTTGCACGTGAAGGGCGGCTCGCCGGGCAGGGCGACGCTGAACGGATTCGGGTTCGGCGTCAGCAGGTTCGTGACCTTGACCTGCAGGCAGTCGCCCGCCGCGATGCGGAGCACGAGAGGCCGGGGACGCTTGTCCGGCCGCAGTTCGACGTTGCCCGGCACCCCGTCATTGGGGCCCAGCACATTCTTGTTCGTCTTCTCGACGACGTCGCGCCGCAGCGCGAACATCATGCCGTTGATGTTCGACGCGCCGAGCCGGTTGTACATGATGGGCTGGTCGAACGCGATGACGTCCGCGGTCAGCGTGCGCGCGCAGGTCTGCGCAAAGGCAGAGAAGCTCGCGAACGTCGCCAGGACAGCGATCAACGCATGGGTGTACCACCGGGGATCGTGACGGCCGACCGTGGCCGCGGGTTTCCCGACTCTCAAGTTACTCATGGACTTCCTCCGCAATGCCGCACCTGCACTGTTGAGGCGCCACGGGAGTCGAGCCACGACATTAGGGACGCTGCTGGCAGAACCCCTCGGTCTCTGCGTCGCGCGTCCCTCTCTCCCCTCCCGGGAGCCACCCTCCGTGGCGCTGCGGAATCCAATCCCCGCGGCACTCACGTTTGTTCCCCGATGCCTGTTGGTTTGAGTCAACATGGCGTCGATTGGCCGACAGGAGGTCGTGTTGGGTACTTGCCCTACCTGTCCGCTTGGCGACAAACTACCCGCGGCTTTACGGTAGTTAAACGGGTCACAGTGTCGCGCGGCAGATTGTCGCGGGGTGCGTGCAGGGGCTTGACAGCTGGGTCGTGGTGTTCCTGTGAGAGGGGAAAGCTGGGCTCTCGCAGGGATTCCCAACAACAAGAATGGCGGTTGGTGTGGTGGGTGCGACAAATGACCGCGCGGACAGCTGGCCTGTCCGTGCGTATCTGCGCGAAATGCTCGTGCTGCGTGCCGCGGAAGCGGCCGGCGCGATCGCGCTCGTCGCCTATCAGATCGTCGCGACCCACGAGCACTTCTCTGTGCCGATCCTCGTCACGGCGGTGCTGCTGTTCTATATCTCCACCTGGATCATCTACCTGCACCTGCAGTCGGGCCGCCCGCTGTCGGACGTGCAGATGACGGGGCACCTGATGGTGGATCTCGTCGTGCTCGGACTGCTGCTGTTCACGGCGTCGGGGACGACGAACCCGTTCGCGATCCTGTACCTGCCGCTGGTGGTGGTGGCCGCGGCGACTCTTGCGCGACCTGCTGCTGGCGATCGTCGTGGTCGCCTGCATCGGCAGCTACGGCCTGCTGATGCTGTATCACCACGAGTGGTGGGTCGACGAGATGAACCCCGACCACCGCGCGGTGGAAGTGGGCACCTGGATGGCGCTGTCGATGGTCGTGTGCTTCATCGCCGTGTTCGTGAACCGGTTGAGCCAGATCGCGCGCGAACAGCAGAAGCGCGAGCAGATCGCGTCCGAGAAGAGCCACCGGGACGAGGCGCTGATCAGCCTCGCTTCGCTGGCTGCCGGCACCGCCCACGAACTGAATACCCCGCTGTCGACCATGGCCGTGGTGGTCGACGAGATGCGCTACGCCGAGAACCAGACCCCGGCGTACCGCGAGCAGGTGGGCATGCTGTCGGGCCAGATCGAGGCCTGCCGCATCGCACTGAAGGACATGGTGGTGGCGGCGAGCGCCGACCACTTCGAGGGCGCGCGCGAGGTCCGCGTGGTGCAGTTCCTGGACGAGGCGCTCGACCGCTTCCGGTTCCTGCGACCTGGCGTGCAACTTGCGTTCAGCTACGAGCGGCTGGATCAAAGCGACACGGTCGTCGCCGACAAGACGCTGCAGCACTCGCTGATCAACCTCATCAACAACGCGGCGGATGCATCGCCGCACGAGGTCGAGGTCATGGCCTCCAGCGAGGGCGGGGTGTTGACGGTCGCCATCCGCGACCGCGGGGCCGGGATACCGCGCTCCATACGTGAACAGATCGGCCGGCCCTTCTTCACCACGAAGGGCAAGGCAGCGGGGAAGGGCAACGGAGTTGGACTTTTCATCACGAATCGAACGATCGAATCGTTTGGCGGCGAGGTCATGATGTTCGAGCGCGCGGGCGGGGGAACCTCCGTGCTCGTGACCATGCCGCTGAAATACCGCAACACGTCGGGAGGAGTACATGGACGCAACCTTGCAGCTGGAGCACCGGCCCCGCATCCTGCTGGTGGATGACAGCGAGAACCTCTGCTTCGCGCTGATGCGCGCCTTCGAACGGCGCGGCTACGAAGTGAGCTGTTCCCATTGTCCGGAAACGGCGATGGCGACGTTCGCCCGCTTTCGTCCCCAGTACGTGGTGCTCGACCTGCGCATGGAGCAGGCGTCCGGACTGCCGCTCATCCCGCGGATGAAGGAAGTCGACCCCAAGGTCCTGATCGTCGTGGTCACGGGCTACAGCAGCGTCGCCACCGCGGTCGAGGCGATCAAGCTCGGCGCCGTTCACTACCTGGTCAAGCCGGCCGATGCGACGGACATCGAAGCGGCGTTCAAGCGCGTGCAGGGCGACGCCAGCGTGTCCGCGAGCGAGAACCCGTTGTCGGTGGACCGACTCGAGTGGGAACACATCCAGACGGTGCTGACCGACCACCAGGGCAACATCTCGGCCGCGGCGCGCGCGCTCGGCATGCATCGACGCACCCTGCAGCGCAAGCTCGGCAAGCGCCCGGTCGCCCACTGAGGCGCCGTGGCGACAGTCCCCGAGCCTGGGCCGGGAGTCCTCGGTGGGCTGACTTTCGATTCGCTTGCGCGCCGCCTGCGCGCCGACTCTGCGAGACGCCGCTGTGAGACGCCTGCGCGCCGGCCCGCGCTGCGGGGCCTCGCTCCGCGCGACGCGCGGCGGGCGTCACTGGATCCAGGGAACTCCCTGCGGGCCGGCGGCTTTCGGAGTGAGATCTTCCGATTCCCGCGGTCGTGCCTTCCGGCCGGCGCTCGTATCGGCCCGCCGCAGCCGCTGGACTGCTACGCCCGCCGCAACGCGCCGCGCTCCGCAGAGGCTCCCCGCATCACGGTCGACGCGCCGAGCGTTGTGGGCACGCCGCGTGTCCGCTTTGCCGGCGACCGGTGACATTGCCGCGCTGGCCAAGCATGTATCCGCCACGCCTACATCGGCTCCCATCCCCCGTAGCCACAGCGCGCGGCGCATGGGCAGGCTGTGGTGTGCCTCGCGGAGCGACCGTCGGGGCGGCGGGCGTGCCATGCGCGCAAGTGCGGCGGGCCGGGAGGGCCTGACCGCAACCCGCCGTCGCCAGATCGGCGCGGACGCCATCCAGACATCTGCTGGCCCGCAATGACCTCCATAGGCTGAATGACGCCCGCCGCGACGGGCGCGGAGTCGAGGCACGCCGCAGCCTGTTCAGGCGCAGGAGTCAATGCCTCGGCGTTCGATCGAGTCCGAGGAAACGCGCGCACTTCGCTCAATGCAGGCTCGGGCCTGCGAAAGAGCCTGTTGGTCGTTTACTCCTAGCGGACGCGACCGAGCGGCCCGAACGCGACCTCCATATAGACGGCGATCGCGCGGATCTCGTTGCGCTTCAGAATGTTCCGCCAGGTCGGCATCGCCGTCCCGGGCAACCCTTCCTCGATGCGTTGCACCAGCCCGTCCCGGTCGAACCGCGCGCGGAACGTCGCCTCGGTGAGGTCGCGCGGGTGCGGCTCCAGGAAGCGGCCGATCCAGTGGCGCGCCGTTCCGTCCGCCGCGTGGCAGAAGGCGCAGTTCTTCAGGTACAGCGCTTCGCCGCGGCGCTGCTCCGCGGTCGGGGACTTCAGAACGACCGGCTGGTCGTGCGCGGAGTAGGGCGAGTCGTCCGGTGCGGGGGTGGTCCCGCCAGGCCGGCCACCCGCGAGGCGCCATGGTAGGAGGCGGGCGGCGGTGCGGCCACCAGTCCGCGTTCCGGATAGCGCACCCGGTCGTGGCAGCTGACGCAGTCGTGGCCGTCCAGGGGGTACGACATGGGCCGCGCGTCCCAGGCCACCTCGCCGGTCTCGTGCGGGGCGTCGTGGCAGCTGACGCACGTAGCCAGATACAGCATGCGGCCACGCTGGCCCGCCTCGTCCAGTTGGTCGAGCGGCAGGCCGAGGGCCGACGGATCGCGGACGAAGCGGAACGCGTTGCTGAAGCGCTCGTGGTCCGGCCAGCCGCTTTCCGCGGAGTGGTAGCGCGTGTTGGGCCGGCGCGCGGTGACGAACTCCTCGACCACGAAGGCGGCGACCGCCCTCCATCTCGCGCTGGTCGAGGATGCTACGTTCAAGGACGCCATCGCGGTGCCGGCGCGCCCGTGCCGCAGCGCATGGAGCACATTCTCACGCGTGAGAACGCCGGGCTCGACGCGCGTGAAGTCCCGGGCTTCACCGCCCAGCATGCCAGCCGCCACCGTCCGCGCGTCGCCGGAGTAGCCGTGGCAGAAGTAGCAGCGGAAGTTGTAG